>NZ_JAAGPD010000035.1 GCF_017104565.1 Paraburkholderia sp. Tr-20389
CGGTTTCGTTAGAAACCGGTCGCTCACTCAAAATCACTGACGAATGATTCGATCTCTCGAACCTTCCTCAATTACTTCCGTGTGAGACTCGATTACTTTCGCTATTCCGGCGACCCGAAGATCACCGCGCGCCGCCATCGAGCACCCACACTTATCGGCTGTTAGTTTTTAAAGAACATTCGCTAAAAAGCTGCTGTTTGCTGCTGCTTTCTTGCGTCTCCGTCGTTTGGAGAGGCCGAATTATGCGGAACCCCAAGGGGGCCGTCAAGCGAAAATTGAAAATATTTTTTGGGGCCGTTTGCGCATGCGATCGACTGTTGCGCTCATCGCAGTGTCGCGCGAAAGAACTGATGCGCTATCTCACCGAGTCGCTGATGAAAAGCAACTCGATCGAATCCGTCCGTGTCGACACAAAGCTCAGATTGCGGCACGAGCAGGAAGCCGTTTCCCGCGGCGAGGGCAATCGTCGTGGACAGGCAAAGAACCAAAGGGAAGCAAAGGCGCTAGTAGCGTTCGCACGCTGTGTCCCGACGTGGCGCATTGCGCCGCCGATCGCATCGCGCGAACGCACCAAAGCAAGCGCGAAGAATTATTTGGCGGTCGCAGACATATCGCATTCGCCCGGCGCGCCGCTACCACCCGCATTCTTGATCGTGAGTGCGAGTCTGCTGCCTCTGTTGGCCGTGATGATTTGTCCGTAACTGACCGTCGGGATGAACTGAATATCGGGCGCCACCGCAACAGGGGGATTTCTCGCGCCGTCCACAGTCAAATCGAGTTCGACGGTAACCGTATCAATCGTGGCGCCCCAGTCATGATGTCGCGCGGCCTGTTCCTTTTTGAAATTGCACAGGCCCACCATGACCTGCTCCAACGCGGTGGGGATATCGATGGGTTTGCCCGGAGGAATGGGCGGTGTATTGCAGCCTGCGGCCAAAAAAGGCAAGACGATGAGAGCGAGGTGCGCACGCATCACGTTCCTCCATTTCGTGAACTGCTTATGAAGCTTGTCCGGCGCGAGAGCGTGCTGCTCTCGTGCCACATCAATCTTTGTGCGCTTCATTCATGAGCGTCTTCATCACGCGCATCACAAGCCGCGAGACCAGTCGTTGCATGACTCCCGAATAGCAACACATCAAACCAAGAATATCTCTCGCGTACGTCGCCGGATATTGGACCTTGGTCTCATGCCATCCGGAATGGCGACGGAACGAACGGTGGTCCATCTCGTGGCTTGCAGCGATCACGTGATGCGCATGGCTGGGTAGTAATCGGTGGCGGCATGACGAACGAATGCCACCTCACAGCCGAGCCGAATGCATCTCATCCGATTCGCATTCAAAAGCAGCACTGCACCGAAAAGCAGATGCATCGAATATCCGATGAATACCCCGCGCCGGGTGGCGCGCGCATGCCCTCGCAAGTCCGCTGGACCATGAATCCAGGCGCCCCGCCCCATTACTGCTGCCCTGACGATTCTTTACCGCTGGCCATGCACGCCGCCACACGAAAAATAAAAACGAAAGCAAGTGTAATGAGCGCGTATGTAATAAGTCGGTAAGGAATGTTTCTCCGTTACGCAATATGAGAATGATTCAATCCCGTTGCGTTACACCCATCTGTAAGCGAGCTTGCAATTCCATCTACAAAAACCCAGCAACTCCACACGTAACGGTCTTGGAGCGCTGAGCGGCATTCTGGAGCCCTCTGAATAATGTTTTACAAAACAATACTACCCACCGCGATATCCGTTGCTGCGCTGTTGACGATCGCCGCATGCGGCAGCAACTCGCATAATGGTTCGACGTCGACCACGCCCACCGTATCCGCGCAGGACGCGCTGACGACGGCAACGCCGATCAAGCACCTCGTCGTGATCTTCGGTGAAAACGTGTCATTCGATCACTACTTCGCCACGTACCCGAGCGCGAAGAACGTAGCAGGCGAGCCGTCGTTCAGCGCAGCAACGGGCACGCAAACGGACATCGCCACGCTCGCCGCAGCCGGGCTGACGGGCTCCGCCAATCCCAACGCGCAGGCGACTTCGCCCAACATCGTCGCAGCCACGGTCAACGGTCAGACGACCACGCCGCCGACGCTCGGCTCCGCGCTGACGACGACCACCGCGCAACCGTTCCGTCTCGACCGTTCGCAAGCGAATACGAAGAGCCAGAACCACGCGTATGCGCCGGAACAGCTCGCCGACGACAACCTGAAAATGGACGCGTTCCCGCTCTTCACGTCGGCCAGCTCGATCATTGCCGGCAGCACGGGACAGTTCGGTTCGTCGGCGCAAGTGCTCGGCTACTTCGACGGCAACACGGTGACCGCGTACTGGAACCTCGCGCAGAGCTTCGCGATGAATGACAACTCATGGACCGACACGTTCGGTCCGTCGACGCCGGGCGCCATCGAAGTGATCTCGGGCCAGAACCAGGGCGTGACGGTGACGCCGAATCCGAAGAACGCGTCCGTGACGACCAGCAACAACGCGATTCCTGACGGCCAGGGCAGCTTCACGATGATCGGCGACCTCGACCCGACCACCGACGTCTGCACGGCCGCCGCGCAAACCACCACGAGCGGCCCGACGGGCATGATGAACGGCAAGAACATCGGCGACCTGCTGAATGCCGCGAACATCACGTGGGGCGGCTTCATGGGCGGCTTCAACCTGCAGACGGTCAACTCGAACGGCACGACGGGCTGCACGCGCTCGACCTGGTCGGACGTGCTCGGCAGCGCGCCGACCGACTACGTCCAGCACCATGCGTGGTTCCAGTACTACACGTCGACGGCGAACCCGACGCACCAGCGTCCGACCTCGACCGCGATGATAGGCTTCACCGAGCCGACGCTCGACAACACGGCCACGCCGGTTCACCACCAGTACGACTCCGACGACTTCTTCGCGGCCGTGCAGGCAGGCAATTTCCCGTCGGTCAGCTTCCTGAAGGCACCCGCCATCGGCGACGGCCACCCGGGCAATTCGGACCCGCTCGACGAGCAGGCTTTCGTCGTGAAGGTCACGAACTTCCTGCAGCAACAGCCTGACTGGAAGAACACGCTGGTCGTGATCGCCTACGACGACTCGGACGGCTGGTACGACCACGTCGTGCCGACGATCAAGAGCTCGTCGTTCGACACATCGCTCGTCACGAAGGTCGGCACCGCGACCTTCACGGGCGCCGACCAGCTGTCGGGCCAGGGCCAGTGCACGGGCACGGGCGCGACGCAGCCGATCGGCATCAACGGCGGCGCGGTCAACGGCCGCTGCGGTCCGGGTACGCGTACGCCTTTCCTGGTGATCTCGCCGTGGGCGAAGGCGAACTACGTCGATCACACGCAGATCACGCAGGCGTCCGTCGTCAAGTTCATCGAAGACAACTGGCTCAGCGGCAAGCGTATCGGCGGCGGTTCGTTCGACGAAACGGCCGGCGATATCCGCAACATGCTGAATCTGAGCGGCACGGGCAATACCCCGACGCTGTTCCTCGATCCGGGTCTCGGCACGAAGCTCGCCGCCGCACCGGCGACGAACTGACGTGACAGGCGCCCCGTGCTATACCTCGCATCGCACGGCATGACGCGCGGGGCGCCAGACAATTCGTAGTGGGTCGAGCCAGCACGGCAACGTGCTGGCTCGGCGTCTTTTCAGCACTATTTTTTGCCATCATCGCCATGAGTTCTCCAAAGTCCGCATTGCCGCCCTCACTGCCTGCCGGCGACGCCCCGCGCCCCGGCGGCGCCAAACGCCACCTGCTGCGCGTGCTCGGCTGGACGGTTGCCGTCATTGCGGCCGGCTGCGTCGCATTCGTCGCCTATGCGGCCATCTATCCGGAGCGGATGCCTCTCGCGATCGGCGCCATCGTCGAAGATTTCACCGGCGCGAATCCGCAGCCGATCGTTCTGCATGTGCCGCCGAGCCAGCCGCTGAGTGCCGTGGCCCTGCTCGGCAAGCAGATCTTCAACGATCCGTCGCTGTCGGCGTCGGGCAAGCAGTCGTGTGCGTCGTGCCACAGCCCCGACCACGCATATGGACCGCCGAACGATCTGTCCGTGCAGCTCGGCGGTCCGCATATGACGGACGCCGGCTACCGTCCGCCGCCGTCGCTTGCGTACCTGTATCGCCAGGCGCCGTTCTCGATCGGCCCCGATCAGAACGACATGGACGCGGCGCCCGTCACGCTCGACCAGCTGGCGACCGCGGCAAGCGGCACACAACGCGCGGCGAAGACGGCGGGCGTCGCGCCTGCCGCGCCCGCGCTCGTTCCGCAAGGCGGTCTCTTCTGGGACGGCCGCGCCAGCACGCTGCAGGATCAGGCAATCGGTCCGATGCTGAACCCCGTCGAGATGGCCAACAAGAGCACGGATGAAGTCGTGCACAAGCTGTTGAACGCGAAGTACCTCGACCAGTTCAAGCAGCTGTTCGGCGACCGGATCATGCAGCAGCCCGATCTGCTCGTCGATGAGGCGATGTTCGCTGTCGGACGCTACGAGTTCGAAGATCCGTCGTTCCATCGCTTCACGAGCAAGTACGACTACTGGCTGCAGGGCAAGGCGCGTCTCACGCAAGCGGAACTGCACGGCTTGCGCCTGTTCAACGATCCGGACAAGGCGAATTGTGCAGGCTGCCACCTGAGCAAGCCGACGGCCGATCATCTGCCGCCGCTCTTCACCGACACGCAGTACGAGGCGCTCGGCGTGCCGCGCAACCGCGATCTGCCCGTCAACAAGGATCCGAAGTTCTACGACATGGGCGTATGCGGCCCCTTCCGTACGGACGCGGCTTCGTTGACGCAATACTGCGGCATGTTCCTGACGCCGACGCTGCGCAACGTCGCGACACGCCATGCGTTCTTTCACAACGGCGTGTATCACGACCTGAAGCAGGTGATGGACTTCTACAACTTGCGCAATACGAGTCCCGAGAAGATCTATCCGCTCGACGCCGCAGGCAAGCCGCAGAAGTACGACGATCTTCCGGAGAAGTATCACGCGAATATCGACGTCGCCGATGCGCCCTTCGATCGCAAGCTGGGCGACAAGCCGGCAATGAACGACGATGAAGTCAAGGACATCATCGCGTTCATGAATACGCTGACCGACGGATACAAGCCTTAAGCGCAAGCGCGATTCGTTCAGTTTGCGGATCGCGCGTGCCGGCGGGCTTCATGAATGCATTGAAGTCCGCCGGCCGTCCCGCAGGTTGGCAACGCGTGAACACAGACTCAAAGCGTCGCCGACGTCAACGTTTCATCCGCATGATAGGAAGACCGCACA
Organism: Paraburkholderia sp. Tr-20389; assembly: GCF_017104565.1. GTDB lineage: Bacteria > Pseudomonadota > Gammaproteobacteria > Burkholderiales > Burkholderiaceae > Paraburkholderia. The sequence continues at coordinate 5,284 of NZ_JAAGPD010000035.1, forward strand.
AGCGGCCCCGCTACCACTTCCCGAAACCCCATCTCCAGCCCCTCCTTTCTGAAAGCAGCAAAGGTCTCAGGCGACACATACCGCGCGACGGGCATATGAAACGTCGAGGGCGAGAGATACTGCCCGACAGTCAGCACGTCGACCTCATGCTCGCGAATGTCCCGCATCGTCTGCAGCAGCGCTTCATCGCTTTCGCCAAGCCCGACCATCAGCCCCGACTTCGTGACGACGGCATCGTTCGCCTGTTTCACCCGTCGCAGCAACGCCAGCGACCCGCCATAATCCGCCCCCGCGCGCGCAGCCCGATACAGCGCGGGCACTGTTTCGACATTGTGATTGAACACATCCGGCCACGCTGCCGATAACGCATCGAGCGCACGATCGATGCGTCCGCGAAAGTCAGGCGTCAATACCTCGACGCGTATTCCCGGCACGCGCTCGCGCAACAACGCGACACAGCGCGCAAAATGCGACGCGCCGCCGTCGCGCAGATCGTCGCGATCCACCGACGTGATCACCACGTACCGCAACCCCAATGCAGCGACGGCGTCGGCGAGCCGTGCAGGTTCATCGACATCGAGCGGCAGCGGCCTGCCATGCGCGACGTCGCAAAACGCACAGCGCCGCGTGCAGATGCCGCCCATGACCATGAAGGTCGCCGTGCGCTGCGCAAAGCATTCGCCGATATTCGGGCACATCGCCTCCTCGCACACCGAATGCAGCTTATGCTCGCGCAGTATCGACGCCATGCCCGCCACCGTCTCGCTCATCATCGGACGCGCGCGCAGCCACGGCGGCTTCGGCAGCGCATCGCCGCGCTCGAGCGGTACGATCTTCACGGGAATGCGCGCGAGCTTTTCGCGCGAACGCACGCCGTGTTGTCCGAGCGCGGTAACGCTGTCGTGTGATGAAGCGAGCGGCGCGGCATCCATCGTCAGGCTCCGAAGAAGTCGTTGAGCAGGCGGTTCACCTCGGAGGCCGACTCCATCTGCACCATATGCCCCTTGCCCGGCAGCACATGCACGCGGATATCGCCGGGCAGTCCCTGCGCATGGCTCGACGGAATGATCTGGTCCAGCTCGCCCCAGATCACCAGCGTACGCGGCGCCAGCTTGTCGACGCGGTCGCGATAACTGCGCTGCTGTGCGCCTTCCTTGAACGCCGACGCAGCGATCTTCTGCAACGTCTCGCTCACGCCTTCGAGCCGCTTGTACTTGACGATATCCTCCACCAGTTGCCGCGTGACGAGCGAGCCATCGGCGAACAGTTTCGTCAGATGGGGCTTCAGCGTATTGCGGCTGTTGCCCGTCACGAATCCGTCGATGTACTCGCGATTGATCTCGTCACCCAGGCCCGCGCCCGCGATCAGCGAAAGCGACGCTACACGCTGCGGCGCCTTCGCTGCCACCGTCATCGCGACGAGACTGCCCATCGAATGACCGACGAGATGCGCGTGCTCGATACCGCGAGCGTCGAGAAACGCGATCACGCTATCGGCGAGTTCGTCGGCGCTACCCGACTCGACCGCTTTCGTCGATTCCCCATGCCCCGGCAAATCCAGCGCATACACCGTGCGATGCGCGGCGAGGTCCGCATGATTGAACAGCCAGTTGTTCAGATCGCCGCCGAAACCGTGAATCAGCACAGCGGGCGTGCCGCCTTCGCCGATCTTCAGGAAACGAATCGTGCGACCGCCGATCTGCGCTTTCTCGGGCTGCGGCCCCGCGTCCGCCGAATCCGCGGCGAGCGGCACGAAGTCGCGCTGAAACGCTTCGACGGCGGCGTCGATCTCGGCATCCGCTTCCTCCGTATCCGCCACGACGCCCAGCAACGCGCCGACGGGCAGCGTGTCGCCCTCCTGCGCAACCTGCCGGCGCAGCGTGCCGTTGAACGCGCACTCGACACCCGACGCGATCTTGTCGCTTTCGACGTCGAGCAGTTCGTCGCCCTTCGCCACCTTGTCGCCGATGGACTTCAACCAGCCATTGACCTGCCCCTGCTCCATCGACAGGCCCCATTTGGGCATTGTGATCATGTGAATCGACATTGCTCGGTTCCTCGCTTGATGCAGTGATGATGCTGTGTCAGTGTCGCGTCTGCTTGACGGCCGCGGCGATCTTGTCCGCCGAAGGGATGTAGAGATCCTCGAGCACGCCCGCGAAAGGCGTGGGCGTATGTGGTGCCGTGACGATCTCGACGGGCGCTTTCAGCGAATGGAATGCCTTCGACGCAACCAGCGCCGCGATATCCGTCGCGATCGAGCAGCGCGGGTTCGCTTCGTCCACGACGACGACGCGTCCCGTGCGCTCCACGCTTTCCAGGATCGTCTCTTCGTCGAGCGGCGAGGTGGTGCGCAGATCGATCACTTCGGCCTTGATGCCTTCTTTCGCGAGCCTGTCGGCGGCATCCGTCGCGTGATGCACCATGCGTCCATACGTGACGATGGTCGCGTCGTCGCCTTCGCGCACCACGTTCGCTTCGCCGAACGGAATCGCGTACAGCTCTTCGGGCACGTCGCCTTCTCGTGTGTAGAGCAGCTTGTGCTCGCAGAAGATGACAGGATCGTTTTCGCGGATCGCCTGAATCATCAGGCCCTTCGCGTCATAAGGCGTCGACGGGCATACCACCTTGAGGCCGGGCACATGCGTGAACAGCGAGGTCAGCATCTGCGAGTGCTGGGCAGCCGCGCGCAGACCGGCGCCCTGCATCGTGCGGATCACAACGGGCGTCACCGCATTGCCGCCGAACATATAGCGGAATTTGGCAGCCTGATTGAAGATCTGATCGAAGCACACGCCCATGAAGTCGATGAACATCAGTTCCGCGACGGGACGCATGCCCGCTGCCGCCGCGCCTACCGCAGCGCCGATGAAGCCGCCTTCCGAAATCGGCGTATCGAGCACGCGGCCCGGATACTTGTGATAAAGCCCTTTCGTGACGCCGAGCACGCCGCCCCATGCGTCCTGCTCGCCCGGCGCGCCCGCGCCGCCCGCGTTGTCCTCGCCCATCACGATGACGCTTTCGTCGCGCGCCATTTCCTGACTCAGTGCTTCGTTGATCGCCTGAGAATATGTGATCTTGCGTGCCATGTCTGTCTCCTTGATTGCCTGAAAATGATTGCGTTCAATTACGGATACGACACGTACACGTCGGTCAGCAGATCGGCTTCCGTCGGCAGCGGTGCGGCCTTCGCTTTCAGCACGGTATCGTCGATCAGCGCTTTCACGTCCGAATCGATCTTGCGCAGATCGTCGGTATTCAACATCTCCGCACGCACCACGCGCTCCTCGAAACGCTTCAGGCAGTCCTTCTCGTCGCGCAGTTTCTGCACTTCGCCCGGCGCGCGATACGTCTGCGCATCGCCTTCGAAATGGCCGAAGTAGCGCGACAGCTTTACTTCGATCAGCGTCGGCCCGCCGCCGCCACGCGCGCGCTCGATCGCTTCGCCCAGTGCTTCGTGCACTGCGAAGAAATCGAAGCCGTCCACGATCACGCCCGGCATGCCGAAGCCGCTCGCGCGGTCCGCGATGTTGTCGGAGGAAACCGACCACGTCGACGAAGTCGCTTCCGCATAGCCGTTGTTCTCCGCGACGAAGATCGCCGGCAGCCGCCACACGCTGGCGAGATTCATCGATTCGAAAATCACACCCTGATTCGACGCGCCGTCGCCGAAGAAGCACACGCCCACGCCGCCCGTCTTCTTGAGCTTCGCCGCGAGCGCCGCGCCGCACACGAGCGGGCCGCCCGCGCCGACGATGCCGTTCGCACCCAGCATGCCCTTCGACAGATCGGCGATATGCATCGAGCCGCCCTTGCCTTTGCACACGCCCGTCTGCCGGCCATAGATCTCGGCCATCATGCCGTGCACGTCGACGCCCTTCGCGATGCAATGGCCGTGGCCGCGGTGCGTGGTCGCCACATAGTCCCTGTCGTTCAGATGCAGCATCGTGCCGACGGCCGACGCTTCCTCGCCTGCGTACAGATGCACGAAGCCCGGTATTTCGCCCGTCGCGAACTCGACGTGCAGGCGCTCTTCGAACTCGCGAATGGTGCGCATCAGCCGGTACGCGTCCAGCAGTTTCTCCCTGCTCAACTGACTCGAAACAGACATGGTGTGTCTCCTTGATGAAGTCGATCGTGACTGCAACGGTTGCGGAGTGGGCTCCGCTTGATTGAATGAAGCTCCCTCTATTTCTCGTGCATTTGCTTTCGGGATATGCCTGCCATCTCGCGCATCAACTGTCGCGATGCGGAAAAACGCAGCGTACGGCTCACGTCGACCGTCAACGGGCCGCTCCAGTCGAGCGCGATTTCGTAACGGTCGTCGCGCTCGATTTCAATTTCGCGCTCGCCGTCGAACGCAAGCGTGCCGCGCCGCGCGTCGATGGGCAGCCAGTCGCCGACCTCGAAGCGCTCGCAGGTGCGCATCGTCACGCGATCGATGCGGCCGGGTGCGATGGGCGCGAAAATCGGCACGCCTTCGTCAGTCGCGAGGCCGTGTTCGTCGGGTTGCGCGAACGTCAGATGCAAACCATGCGGCGCCGTGCGCTCGACAGGCGCCCACGCGCCGCCTATCGACGACAGGCCGATGCCGTCCGGCGCAGCAAACGTGAGAAAGAGCGACTCGATATCCGAAGGCTCCGACACGGCGCGCGCGCCGATGAAACGCTGACGGCTCGCGCACACATCGACCAGCGCGATCTCTTCGCGTCCGCGATTCGGTCCCGCGACACAGCGCACGACGAGCCGCTTGTTGCGTGTCAACGCGACATCGGGCGGCACGACGCCCGATGCCACCAGCGCCCCCGCCATGCCTGCCACGGTGGCTTCGCGCATATCCGGAAACGCGTTGTTGGTGCCCGTGGACAGCGTAAGCAACGGCACGCCGCCGCAATGCGCGGCCACCGCGCGATGCGTGCCGTCGCCACCCAGCACGGCGATCAGTTCGACGCCTTCGCGCACCATGTGCGCCGTGCCTTCATGGGTGTCCGCGACGGAATCGGTGATGGGCAGGTCGACGAATTCGACTTCGGGCCAACGCTCCGCCTTGCCCGTCGCGGCATGCGTGTCGAGCGCGCGCAGCAGCAGCGCAGCGACGCCCGTGCGGTCGCGCAACGTCAGCACGCGATCGACGCCCAGCGCGCCGAGTCCCGCGAGCAGACGCACGACCATGTTGGCCTTTTCGGCCGTCGGGAACACGGATGCGTGCGTCGTGAGACGGCGAATGTCGCGTCCCGACGCAGGGTTCGCGATCACGCCGACGGTGATGGGCGATGGCACTGAGGTTGTCTCCATTGTGGGTATGTCGATAGCCGGTTGCGTGTCGTCTGCAACGCTGCTTCGTGTGGCAAGCGTTACTGCAACAGCTATGCCAATCTGTCGATGTCCTCGCGCAGAACGCGCAATGCCTTATGTGCAAAGGCTCTCGTACGCCATGCGAGGTGTCGCCGCCAACTCGCTCGCCGTCGCATGACGCAGTGCACATGGCGCACTCCGCGTCACGCGCCGCGTACGTAGCGCGACTCCATCCGACGCATGCCCGGCGCCATCGAACGATGAGCGTCTCGTCGCTGTCTCACGCAGAGGTGAGACGATCGTCTCAGGCGTCTCGCGTGCTGCAATGCAGTGTGATCGCGCGAGCGGGATGTGCTACAAGAAGGTCCGACCGCAGAGACCCGTGCGTTCAATCGACCGTTATCGACGGAGCCGGCCATGCCTTACGTGTCTCAGACGCAGCACATCGACCGCGTGCGCGGCGCCATCGAAGGACGCCTGCCAGCGCCCGCCAATTCGTCGCGCCTCGTGTCGTCGTGGCAGCGTTCGTATGAGCAATACCGGCTCGATCCCGGCTCGGTGATCGGGCCGCGTGTATTGACGTCGGCCGAGTTGCGCGACGTGCAGGGCAAGGAAGAGGCGTTCTTGCGCGCATCGGGCCAATGCCTCGCGCGGCTGCACGACATGATCCGCATGGCCGACTACTGCGTGATGCTCACCGACGCACACGGCGTCACGATCGATTACCGCATCGACCGCGAGCGGCGCGGCGATTTCAAGCATGCGGGCCTCTACATCGGCTCGTGCTGGTCGGAGCGCGAAGAAGGCACCTGCGGCATCGCGAGCGTGCTCACGGATCTCGCGCCCATCACCGTGCACAAGACCGACCACTTTCGCGCTGCATTCACGACGCTCACGTGCAGCGCATCGCCGATCTTCGCACCGACGGGCGAACTGATCGGCGTGCTCGACGCGTCCGCCGTGCAGTCGCCCGACAACCGCGACAGCCAGCGGCTCGTGTTTCAGCTCGTGCGTCAGAGCGCGGCGCTGATCGAGGACGGCTACTTTCTCAATCAGACCGCGCAGCACTGGATGATCTTCGGCCACGCGAGCCGCAATTTCGTCGAAGCGCAACCGGAAGTGCTGATCGCGTTCGACGAATGCGGCAACATCGCCGCGTCGAACCGCAAGGCGCAGGAATGCATCGCGGGCCTGAACGGGCCGCGTCACGTCGATGAAATCTTCGATACGTCCGCCGTGCATCTGCATGACGTCGCGCGTACCGATACGATCATGCCGCTGCGTCTGCGCGCGACGGGCGCCGTGCTGTATGCGCGCATTCGCGCGCCGTTGAAGCGTCCTGCACGCGCTGCATCGGTCGTGTCTTCTTCCAATGCATTCCACACTGCGCACGATGCGCACGCCGATACGAATCTCGATGCCATCAGCCGCTTTCTGCATAGCCGCGACTCGCGTATCGCGCGCAATGCGGAAGTCGCGTTGCGCATCGCGGGCAAGCATCTGCCCATTCTGATTCTCGGCGAGACGGGTGTCGGCAAGGAAGTGTTCGCGCAGGCATTGCACGCGTCGGGAGCGCGTCGAGCAAAACCGTTCGTCGCGGTGAATTGCGGCGCGATTCCCGATTCGCTGATCGAAAGCGAACTGTTCGGCTATGCGCCTGGTGCGTTCACAGGTGCACGCAGCCGCGGCGCGCGCGGCAAGATCGCACAGGCGCACGGCGGCACGCTGTTCCTCGACGAGATCGGCGACATGCCGCTCAATCTGCAGACACGTCTGTTGCGCGTGCTGGCCGAAGGCGAAGTGTTGCCGCTCGGCGGCGATGCGCCCGTGCGTGTGGATATCGACGTGATCTGCGCGACGCACCGCGATCTCGCGCGCATGGTCGAAGAAGGCTCGTTCCGCGAAGACCTGTATTACCGCCTGAGCGGCGCAACGCTGCACATGCCGCCGCTGCGCGAACGCGCCGATATTCTCGACGTCGTCCATGCCGTGTTCGACGAGGAAGCGCAAAGCGCGGGACATGTGCTCACGCTGGATGCGCGGCTTGCCGAGCGTCTCGCGCGTTTCTCATGGCCGGGAAATATCCGGCAACTGCGCAACGTGCTGCGCTATGCGTGTGCCGTGTGCGATTCGACGCGCGTGGAATTGCGGCACGTTTCGCCCGATGTGGCCGCGCTGCTCGCGCCCGATGAAGCGGCCTCACGTCCTGCGCCTGCGCTTGAAAACGACGAACGCGCGCGCATCGTCGATGCGCTCACGCGCCATCACTGGCGGCCGAACGCGGCAGCCGAAGCACTCGGCATGTCGCGCGCGACGTTGTATCGGCGAATTGCGAAGCTGGGAATCGTCGGGCCGCATCGCGGTTGACGTGAATTCTTCTAACCCGCGTTGAGCGCCGCGATACGCTTGCCCAGCTCGCACAAACGCTCGCGCAATTCCGGCGGATCGAGCACTTCGACATGCCCCGCAAAGCCGAGTAATTGCTCGGCTGCATAGCCGAACTGTTCGACAGGCACGGTCACCTCCTGCCAACCGTCCTGCTCGGAAGGCGGCGTGATCTGCGCCTGCTCGACGGCCGCCGCACCGAGCCGATGCAGGCGCGTCATGCCTTCCGGCGACAGCCGCAGCCGCGCCGTATGCCTGAGCAAACTCTTCTCGAACGACGCGACGGCCGCCGTCCACTCTTCACGCAGATCGAAACCGTCTGGACGTTCGAACGTTTCGTCGTGCACGGTCAATTGCGCGATGCTCGACACGCGATAGGTGCGCAACTGCGTCCGCACGCGCGTGACCAGATACCACTCGCCGCCCTTCAGCACGAGGCCGAGCGGATCGCGCACGCGCACGCCTTCGTTGTCGTCGGCGCGATTCCATGTGCGGTACTGCATCGATACGCGCTTCTGTTCCCACACCGCGCCCGCGAGCATCGTCAGCCAGGGCGTGGGCGTCGGCCGCTGATACCAGCCGACGGGATCGATATGCACGCGCGATCCGATGCGCGACGTATCGGGCGCGGCATCGGGCAACGCGGTGACGAGCTTCAGTTGCGCGGCCCGCAGTTGTTCCGATAGCCCGAGATCGGACGCCGCGCCCGTCAGCCCGGCAATCGACAGCGTTTCGGCTTCCGCCCTCGTGATGCCCGTCAGCTTCGCGCGATATCCGTCGAGCAGCGCAAAGCCACCGCCCGGCCCGCGATCCGCATATACGGGCACGCCCGCCGCGCTCAACTGGTCAATGTCGCGATAGACGGTGCGGATCGATACGTTGAACTCGTCGGCAAGCGCCTGCGCGGTCACGCGGCCTTTGACCTGCAGCATCAACAGCATCGAAACGAGTCGGCTTGTCGCCATTTTTTGCGCCCTTCCGAATTCATGACATAGGTTGTCAGTTATTGACGAGTATAAAGTGAGTTATAGACGAAGATTCATTGAGGTGTGTGATATGCACGTTACGTACGTGGTCCGTTTTCAGGTCTTGCCTGACAGGCTCGAACGCTTTATGTCGCTGCTGAACGGCGTGCTCGATGCCATGCGCGAAGAACCCGATTTCCGTGAAGCGGTGCTGCATCGCGATCCCGACTCGGCCTGCCGTCTGCTGCTGGTCGAAACCTGGGAAAGCCGTGAAGACGCAGATGACGAGCAGATTCATCGGCCGTACCGGCGTGCGTATCACGAGGCACTCGCCGACCTGCTCGTGCGTCCGCGTGAAGTCACCGAATGGCGCACGTTGCGTGTCGACCGGCGCGACATGCAGCAAGAATCGCAGCACCAATCGCAGATCGAATCGCCGTTCGCATCGCGCCGCGCCGGCGAGCCGGTCGAGGCACGAGCATGAGCACGTCGGCGGCCGTGTCGCATCACAGGGGCAGCCTGAGCGTGATGCAAGGCGCGGCGCTCTATGTGGGCGCCGTGCTCGGCACGGGCGTGATCGCACTGCCCGCGCTCGCGGCGGAAGCGGCCGGGCCCGCGTCGCTCGTCGCGTGGCTGGCGCTCGTGCTGTTGTCGGCGCCGCTCGCGGCGACGTTCGCCGCGCTCGGTGCACGCTACCCGGATGCGGGCGGCGTCTCCACCTACGTTCGCAATGCGTTCGGCGCGCGGGCCGCTGCCATCGTCGGATGGTGCTTTTACTTTGCCGTGCCGGCCGGCGCGCCTGCTGCCGCGATGTTCGGCGGTGCCTACGTTGCCGAAGCGTTCGGCGGCGGCGAGTGGACGGTGATCGGCACAGCTGCCGTGCTGATGCTCACCGTGACGCTCGCCAATGCGCTCGGGCTGACGGTATCGGGGCGCTTGCAACTCGTGCTCGCCGCATTGCTCGTCGCGCTGCTGCTAGCGGCTGTCATCGCGTCCGCGCCGCATGCGCAGATCGCGAATCTGCAGCCGTTCGCGCCGCATGGCTGGCTCGCGGTATTTCCAGCCGCCGCGTTGCTCGTGTGGAGCTTCGCGGGTTGGGAAGCCATCACGCATCTGGCCGCTGAGTTCCGACGCCCTGCGCATGATCTTCCGTTGGCCGCGGGCATTGCCGTCGTCGTGGTCGGCGTGCTGTACATGGGCGTCGCGACGATGAGCGTCATGGTGCTCGGGCCGCTGGCAGGGACGTCGAGCGCGCCGCTTGCCGAACTGCTCGCACGCGGCCTCGGCGGCAAGGTGCATATGCTCGCTGCCGTCGCCGCGCTGCTGCTCACGCTCGGCACGATGAACGCGTACTTCGCGGGCGCGGCGAAACTCGGTGCGGCGCTGGGCCGTGACGGCGCGCTGCCACAGTGGCTCGCGCAAGGCAGCCGTGCGGGCGATGTACCGCGCCGCAGCCTGTTCACGATCGCAGGGCTCGCGACGTTCGCGCTAATCGTCGTGGTTATCGCGGGCGTCGGTCCGAAGCCGCTCGTGTTGCTGACCACGGGCTCGTTCGTCACCGTGTATGCGCTCGGCACAGCGGCTGCGCTGCGTCTGCTGCCACGCGGCAGCTGGCCTCACCGATGCGCACGCATCGCGCTCGTGGCGGTCGCCGGATTGTGTTGCGCCACCGGCTGGTATTTGCTGTGGCCGCTCGTCATTACCGGCTGCGCGCTGCTTTATCTGCGCGTGCGACGTGCATCTGTTTCGAGTACGAGGGCAATCCCATGAAGATGCAACACACGCAGGAAAATCGATTGACAACACATCGACGTCAAGACAAACTCGAATGCATGCTGACGCTCATCACAAACGCCTACGTCATTAAAAACCGTATTGCACGCCATCGCGGCGGGCCTATGGGAGCGTGTGTGCGTTAGAAATTTGCAGCAGTCGGCAAAACGATCCCAAGGCCCCGCCGGAAACGGAAGGGGCCTTTTGTTTTGGGTGTGCCTTCCGTCCTCCGGCTCAATTGACGGAGTGCATGATGGACAAGGCTTGCCAGCAGTTCACCGATGACGAATCACTCTGCTTTTCCCGTCCGCAAGAGGAACGGTTACCCAGAGTCGTCATTCACTTCGCAGTGCAACCCGGCGCGACGATGTCGTGGCGCGTCGAGGCGAACACCGAGCTTCTCGTGCAGGGCGCGCGCGTGTGGTTGACGCGCGCGGCGTCGCCGTACGACCACTGGCTGCAGATCGGCGAAACGTTCCGTCTGCATCGCGGCGAGCGCGTCTGGGTCAGCGCGGACGGCGATGTGCCGGCGCGTCTTTCGCTGACGACCCATCCCGTGAAATCGAGCGGCATGCTGGTGCGTCTGCTCGAACGTTGTTCTTCGCTGGGTGCGGATATTTTTGCGCCGCGCTCGCGTTGAATGCTCAGTGTGGCCGCGCTTTCGCTCGATGTGCGCGCAATAAAAAAGGCTCGTACACCGTACGAGCCTTTCTATGTCGCTATGTCGTGTGATGCACCGCTCAACGGCGGTGCGTCACACGATGCATCTGCACGTCTGTCAAACTCGGATCAAACGCGTTCGATCGCGATCGCAATGCCCTGACCGACGCCGATGCACATCGTGCACAGCGCGAAGCGGCCTTGCGTGCGTTGCAGCTGATACATCGCGGTCGTCACGAGACGCGCGCCGCTCATGCCGAGCGGATGGCCCAGCGCAATCGCGCCGCCGTTCGGATTCACGCGGGCGTCGTCATCGGCGACACCGAGTGCGCGCAGCACGGCAATACCTTGCGATGCGAACGCCTCGTTCAGTTCGATCACGTCGAACTGGTTGATGTTCATGTTCAGGCGCGCGAGCAGCTTTTGCGTCGCGGGCGCCGGGCCGATGCCCATCACACGCGGATCGACACCGGCGGTCGCGATGCCGAGCACACGTGCACGCGGCGTCAGGCCGAAGCGCTTCGCCGTTTCGGCGTTGGCGAGCAGCAGCGCCGCTGCGCCGTCGTTGACGCCCGATGCGTTGCCCGCCGTCACCGTGCCGTCCGGACGCACGACGCCCTTCAACTTCGCGAGCGTTTCGAGGCTCGTCTCGCGCGGATGCTCGTCCTTCGACACGACGATCGCATCGCCCTTCTTTTGCGGAATCGTCACGGAGACGATTTCCTGCGCGAGCGTGCCGTCCTGCTGCGCGCGCGCCGCCTTTTGCTGGCTGCGCAGCGCGAACGCGTCCTGATCGGCGCGGCTGATGTTGTAGTCGGTCGCGACGTTCTCGCCCGTTTCGGGCATCGAGTCGACGCCGTACAACTGCTTCATCAGCGGATTGACGAAACGCCAGCCGATGGTCGTGTCGTGGATCTCGGCCTGACGCGAGAACGCGCTGGTCGCCTTGCCCATCACGAACGGCGCGCGGCTCATGCTTTCCACGCCGCCCGCGATCATCAGCCCGGCTTCGCCCGACTTGATCGCGCGCGCCGCGATCCCGACGGCGTCCATGCCCGAGCCGCACAGGCGGTTCACGGTCGAGCCCGGCACGTCCTTCGGCAGACCCGCGAGCAGCAGCGACATGCGCGCGACGTTGCGGTTATCTTCGCCGGCCTGGTTCGCGCAACCGTAGATCACGTCGTCGATCGTGCTCCAGTCGACTTCCTTGTTGCGCTCCATCAGCGCCTTGAGCGGCACGGCGCCGAGATCGTCGGCACGCACCGACGACAGCGAACCCGCATAGCGGCCAATCGGCGTGCGAATCGCGTCGCACAGGAATGCTTCCGTCATGAGATGTCTCCAGTAATGGCGAGGGCCGGCGTATCGTGGAAGGCGCCGGCGTCGGCGCATTGGGCAGCGCCAGAAAAACGTGCCGAGCGAATCAGATTTGTTCTATACTCGAACAAACGATCATCTATCGAACATTTCAGGTTCGATAATAGGCGGGGGGCGGAAAGACTGTCAAGCTTGCTCGCGGGTTAGCAGGCCGTCAAATTCAGCAATAACGTGCGGCAAAGGCGGCAGGAATCGGTGCCGCATCGCAGCCCGGCAGCCCATTTCCCCATCGGAAAGCCGAATTTGGCGAATCCCGGCGCTTGCGCTATCGTCACGGCTTTCCGCAGGCTGACAGCCGCCCACTTCAGTTTCGAACGTTTCGCATCGAGTTCACACAGGCCATGAGCAAAGTCCCATCCGAGTCACAAGCCGTTCCCACCAGCGAAACGGACGCTCCCGACAAACCGGGCGACTCGTACGTGCAGTCGTTCGCGCGCGGCCTCGCGGTGATTCGCGCGTTCAACGCCGAGCGTCCCGAACAGACGCTGACGGACGTCGCGTCAGCCACGGGCCTGACGCGCGCGGGCGCGCGCCGCATCCTGCTGACGCTGCAGACGCTCGGTTATGTCGAAGCCGAAGGCCGCCTGTTCCGCCTGACGCCGAAAATTCTCGACCTCGGTTTCGCCTATCTGACTTCGATGCCGTTCTGGAACCTCGCCGAGCCGTTCATGGAAGAACTGTCGGCGGAAGTCCACGAAAGCTGCTCGGCGGCCGTGCTCGACCGTACGGAGATCGTCTATGTGCTGCGCGTGCCGACGCACAAGATCATGACGATCAACCTGTCGATCGGCAGCCGTTTGCCTGCGTATTGCACATCGATGGGCCGCGTACTGCTGTCGGCGCTGGACGAAGCGACGCTCGACGCGACGCTCGACGCATCGCGCATCGCCGCGCACACGCCGCGCACGATCACCGACAAGGACGAATTGAAGAAAGTGATCGCGCAGGTGCGCAGCCAGGGCTGGGCCGTCGTCGATCAGGAACTGGAAGGCGGGCTGATTTCGCTGTCGGCGCCAATACGCAACCGGCGCGGCCAGATCATCGCCGCGATGAACATCAGCGGCAACGCGCAGCGCAACTCCGCGAAGCAAATGGTGAAGGCGTTTCTCGAACCGTTGCAAAAAGCCGCGCAGTCGGTGTCCAACATGGTCGCGCTGCGCGGCTAGTTCGCATCGACGACATCAACGGCCCAGATAGCGCTCCACCAGACGCGTCCAGTAGGCCGCACCGACGGGCAGATTGCGGTCGTTGAAGTCGTAGTGCGGGTTGTGCACCATGCAGCCGTCTTCGCCGACGCCGTTGCCCAGCCGCAGGAACGAGCCGGGCCGCTGTTCGAGCATGAACGCGAAGTCTTCGCTGCCCATCAGGATATCCGCGTTCGGCTCGACGTTCGCGGCGCCGACCAGTTCGCGCGCGACCTGAATCGCGAATTCGGTTTCCTCGTCCGTATTCACGACGACGGGATAGCCTTCCACATAGTCGACCTGGGCCTTGCCGCCGTAACTCGCCGCCTGCGTTTCGGCGAGTTCGGTGATGCGCTCCTTCAGCAGCGCGCGCACTTCCGGGCTGAACGAGCGCACGCTCAGTTCGAGCTTGGCGCTCGACGGAATCACGTTGTTCGCGACGCCCGAGTGCATCGTGCCGACCGTCACCACGGCGGGCTGCGCCGGATTCACGTTGCGCGCGACGATGGTCTGCAGCGCCATCACGATACTCGCCGCGATCACGATGGGATCCACGGTCAGATGCGGACGCGCCGCGTGGCCGCCGACGCCTTCGATCGTGATCGTCGCCTTGTCGCCCGCCGCCATGAATGCGCCCTTGCGGAACAGGAACTTGCCCGGCTCGGCGCCCGGATGGTTGTGCACGCCGAACACGGCGTCGCACGGAAAACGTTCGAACAGGCCGTCTTCGATCATCTTTTTCGCGCCGCTGTCGATGCCGCTTTCCTCGGCCGGCTGAAAGTACAGATGCACGGTACCCGAAAAGTTGCGCGTTTTCGCGAGATGCTGCGCGGCGCCGAGCAGCATCGTCGTGTGGCCGTCGTGGCCGCATGCATGCATCTTGCCGTGCGTGCCGCTCGCGTACGGAAGCCCCGTCTGTTCGACGATGGGCAGCGCATCCATATCCGCGCGCAGCCCGATGCTGCGCGTGCCCTCGCCCACTTTCAGCGTGCCGACCACACCCGTCTTGCCGACGCCGCGCGTCACCTGCCAGCCCCACGCTTCGAGCTTTTCGGCGACGAGCGCAGCCGTCGCGACTTCCTCGTAAGCGAGTTCGGGATGGTGATGGATGTGGTGGCGAATATCGCGCAGCGCGGCGGCTGCGGGTTCGAGGTCGGCGATTTCGGTCAGGCGGGCGGCGTCGGTCATCAGGTGTACTCCTGGGTTACTCGCTGCGTCTCGCGCGCAGCGTTAAACCGCAGACTATAGCAACGCGTGATCTTTCGGGTAAGACGACCGTGCGTGCGATTTACTTAATGCTCGCACGCGCCACCCGCACGTCGGCCATCGCTTCGCCTGCGGGCTGCTTCCTTGCAATACCTTTCAGGACATCGACGAATGCGAGGCCGGCTTCTTCGATCGAACCGGAATTGTCGATATGCGTGAGATGCGCGCCGTCGGGCAGCGTGAACGGCGCCTGACGCGCAAGCCGAGCGGCGACCTGCTCTTGCGTTTCGCGTCCGCGTGCCGACAGACGCGCCGCGAGAATGTGCGGTGCAGCGTGAATATGCACGACTTCGAGGTGCTGATAGCGCTTCAACGCACGTGACAGATAGGCACGCGATCCATTGACCACGACCGTGCAGCCCCGTTCGAGCCACGCATCGATCTCGATGCCGATGCCGTAGTGCAACTCATGGCTCGACCATTCGAGCGCGAACAGCCCTTGCGCCGAGCGCGCCGCGAACTCTTCGCGCGTCAACGCGATGTGATTCTCGTTGTGCCCCGTGTCGCGCGTGATATAGCGATGCGCAAAGACGACCGGCGTGCCCGCCACATGCTCGCGCGCAAAATGCAGCAGCGAATCCTTGCCCGCGCCCGACGGCCCGACCACATAAATCAGGCGGCCTTTCATGCGTTCTCCCGCTGCGCCCGTTCTGCCGCGAATGCGAGCCGTTGCCACAGCATGAACGGCTCGCCGGGCGCGGGCTCGACGAAGATCGCCGCGCCGTCGATCGGCAACGGCCCGAGACGTTGCGCCTCGCGATGCCACCACGCGACGATCGCGGCACGATCGTCGGCATGATCGAGTGAATTGGACAGCGTCATGTGAAAACGGAACTCGTCGAGCACGTAGGGATATCCCCATTCGACGAGCAATTCGCGCTGGCGTTCCGTCAGCGGAGCGTCCATGCGCTTTGCGATAGCCGCGGCCGATGGCTTCACACGCAGCGGCGTGAAGGCGCGCAACGCATCCGCGGCGAGCGCGCGCGTCTGTTCGTCGCCTGAAGACGTGGCGGGACGCAGCGCGACGAAGTCGCCCAGCGTGGCTGCTTCGACGGCTAATGAAAACGGCTGTTGTCGTTGCGCCCAACGTTCCGCGGTGTCGAGCAGGTCGGCCGCCGTCACGTCGTCGGCGAGATGGAACGGCGCCACCAGCGTGCCATGCCAGCCGTAACGGCGCGGCGACGCTGTCAGCTGCTCAAGCGCTTGCGACAGAGTGGGCGCGTCATGCGGATCGAGTGACGCGCCGCTTTCGGCATCGCGCGCGAGCCACGTCGAGCCGGCGTCCCACCAGCCCGATGCGCGCGCCGGCGCGTAGTAGATCGCGAAGCGCGACTGCGCGGACCATCCGCTCCGGATGGTGGCGCTCATAGATCGTGCTCGACCATCAGTTGCACGCGGTCGGCGGCGAAATGCGTGAAGCCGTATTTGATCGGCGTACCTTCCGTGTCGACATCGACGTTCTCTACCCACAACACCGGCTGCTGCCGGTTGATGCCAAGACGCCGCGCGACTTCCGGTTCCGGCAGCACGCTGCCGATGCGGCTCCACTTGCGCAGATAGTCGGTCACGCCATACTCGGCCATCGCCTTCGTGATGCCGCCCGCGCGTTCGAGCACATCGGGCAGATCGGCAAAGCGCGCAGCCGGATAGAAGTTGCGCGCATACGTGAGCGGCACGCTGTCCGCCTCATGCAGCGACTCGATGCGATAGACGAATGCGCCCGCACGCAGCCCCAGCGCCTTCGCAACAGTGGGATCGGCCTTCACGCGCGCCGCCGACAGCATCGTGCCCGCCGGCGAATGATGTTGCTGACGCAAGTTTTCGGTGAAGCGCGTGCGACGGCCGATGGTGTAATCGATCGCGCCCGGCTGCACGAACGTGCCGCGCCCCTGCTCGACACTGACGAGCCCCTGCGCCGCGAGACCCAGCATTGCACGGCGGATCGTGTGACGGTTGACATCGAAACGCTTCGCCAGCTCGCCTTCGCTCGGCAAACGTCCGTCTTCGCCGAAGCCGCTTGCCGCGATCTCTTTCGCGAGGATCTGCTCGATCTGCCGCCACACGGCAACGCCCGCCCCCCGTTCGAGCATCACGCCCGGCGCTGCGTCGTCGTTCGATGTCATGGTGCTGTCATTCCCTTCGGTTCAAATAAGCGTTCTGTGCATTGTAGTCCGCAAGCCGTGGCGGAAATATGAAACTGCGCCCGCTGTCACACGACGGCGACATCTTAACTCTAAACGTCTAGACGTTTAGATGAATAGATGCTCAAATGTCCGGACTCGCTACTGATCTTCCCCTTTCCAGGAACCCTCCAGGAACGCCGATGACTGCCGCCGCTTCCCCTCCGTCCTCAGATTCCCCCGACTCCGCCAACGCCGCGCGCCGCGCATGGATGGCCGTGCTGGCGCGCACGCCGCGCGCCGACCTCGAAACCGCGCTGAACCGCGCGATGGAAGGCACCCCGCTGCCCACGTTCGACTGGCTGCGCCCGCCCGAAACCGGGCTTGCGATGGTGCGCGGACGCATCGGCGGCACGGGCGACGCGTTCAATCTCGGGGAAGCGACCGTGACGCGCGCGACGCTGCGGCTGCGCGACGCAACGGCTGACGGCACGACCGTCGGCGTCGCGTTTCATCTGGGCCGCGATCGTCGTCGCGCCGAACTCGCTGCTATTGCAGACGCGCTGCTGCAAACGCCGCAGCATCACGCACGCTTGCAGGCGCAACTGATCGCGCCGCTCGCGTCTCAACTGACGGCGGCACGCGCGCAACGTCAACAGGACGCCGCATCGACGCGCGTCGAATTCTTCACGATGGTCCGAGGCGACTGATGAACACTCCCGCTCAATCTCCGCAGATCGCGCTGTCGACGCTGACGCCGGGTTTCGCCGATCCCGTGCACGACACGCAAGCCGTGTTCCGCACGCTGCTCGATGCGCTGTCGCGTCCGGGCCGGATCGGCACGATCGACAACGTGCTGCCCGCATCGCGCAGCGACGCGCGCAACAGCTTGCCGCACGCACGCGCCGATCTGGCCGCATTCGCGGCACTGCTGGCGCTGTGCGACTACTCGACGCCCGTCTGGCTGGCGCAGCCCGACGCCGTGCTCGGCTCCGCGTTGCGCTTTCACACGGGCGCACCGCTCGTCGACGAACCGCAAGATGCCGCCTTCGCGTATGTGCACGAAGCGAGCACGCTGCCGCCGCTGTCGTGCTTCGCATTGGGTGAGCCGGAAACGCCGGAGCAGTCGGTGACGCTGATCATTCGTGTCGATTCATTGACGCAAGACGCGCCCGTCGTACTGCGCGGCCCAGGCATCGAACACGCGCACACGATCGCGCCCGCCGGCCTGCCCGAGCGCTTCTGGCGCGAACGCGCGGAACTCGCGCCGCTCTTCCCGTGCGGCATCGACTGTTATCTCGTCTGCGGCGATACGCTGATCGGCCTGCCGCGCACGACCCACGTGGAGCTCAACTAATGTACGTTGCCGTCAAAGGTGGAGAGCGCGCGATCGAAGCATCGTGGCGCCTGCTCGACAAGGCGCGCCGCGGCGACACGCAGCTCGCCGAACTGAGCGTCGCGCAGATTCGCACGCAGTTGCGTCTCGCCGTCGCGCGCGTGATGACGGAAGGCTCCGTCTACGACGAAGAACTGGCGGCGCTCGCGATCAAGCAGGCGGCCGGCGATCTCGTCGAAGCGATCTTCCTGCTGCGCGCGTATCGCACGACGCTGCCGCGCTTCGGCTACACGCAGCCCGTCGATACGGAAGACATGCGCATCGAGCGGCGCATCTCCGCGACGTTCAAGGACGTGCCCGGCGGCCAGATGCTCGGCGCGACCTACGACTACACGCAGCGTCTGCTCGATTTCACGCTGCTGGCCGAAGGCGATGACGACAGCGTGTCCACCACGAAGCGCATCGACAACGCTGAGCCTGAAGCGATGCCGCGCGTCGTCTCCCTGCTGGACAAGGAAGGCCTGATCGAACAGGAGCGCGTGTCGGCAGGCGAGCCCGAACCCGGCGACCTGTCGCGCGAGCCGCTGTCGTTTCCCGCCAGCCGCGCGACGCGCCTGCAAAACCTCGCGCGCGGCGACGAAGGCTTTCTGCTCGCCATGGGTTATGCGACGCAGCGCGGCTATGCGCACTCGCATCCGTTCGCGGGCGAAATCCGCTTCGGCACCGTCGCGGTCGAAATGGAACTGGACGAACTGGGCATGGCCGTCGAGATCGGTGAAATCGACGTGACGGAATGCCAGATGATCAACCAGTTCGCGGGCAGCACCGACGTGCCGCCTACCTTCACGCAAGGCTACGGTCTCGCATTCGGTCATTCGGAGCGCAAGGCGATGGCGATGGCGCTCGTCGACCGCGCGCTGCGCGCCGAAGAACTCGGCGAAACGATCGGCTCGCCGACGCAGGACGTCGAATTCATGTTGTCGCACAGCGATAACGTCGAAGCGTCGGGCTTCGTGCAGCACCTGAAGCTGCCGCATTACGTCGACTTCCAGTCCGAACTGGAACTGGTGCGTCGTCTGCGCGCAAAGCATGCGGCGCCGGCCGATGCCAACGACACTGAGGAGCAAGCGGCATGAACGCGCCCGACACGACGATGCAAACCGCCGCGCACGACAGCGCCGCCGAAGGCTACAACTTCGCGTATCTCGACGAGCAGACCAAGCGCATGATCCGTCGCGCGCTGTTGAAGGCCGTGGCCGTGCCGGGGTATCAGGTGCCGTTCGCCTCGCGCGAAATGCCGTTGCCGTTCGGCTGGGGCACGGGCGGCATTCAGGTGACGGCCGCCATCATCGGACGCGACGATACGCTCAAGGTGATCGATCAGGGTTCCGACGAAACGACGAACGCCGTCAACATTCGCCGCTTTTTCGCGCGCACGGCGGGCGTCGATACGACCCGCAAGACGAGCGAAGCGACCATCGTGCAAACGCGTCACCGCATCCCCGAAACGCCGCTCACCGAAAAGCAGATCCTCGTCTATCAGGTGCCGATGCCCGAGCCGCTCTATCGGCTCGAGCCGCGCGTCGCCGAATGCACGAAGCTGCATGCACTGGCCGATTACGGCCTGATCAGCGTGAAGCTGTACGAGGACATCGTGCATCACGGCAGCATCGCGACGACGTACGACTATCCCGTGATCGTCAACGGCCGCTATCTCGCGTCGCCGTCGCCGATTCCGAAATACGACAATCCGAAGATGCACATGAACGCCGCGCTGCAACTGTTCGGCGCGGGACGCGAGCGGCGCATCCACGCGATTCCGCCTTATACGCCCGTGAAAAGCCTCGATTTCGACGACCATCCGTTCGAAGTGCAGCGCTGGGATCATGCGTGCGCGTTGTGTGGATCCACGCAAAGTTTTCTCGACGAGATGATCGTCGACGATGCCGGCAAGCGCATGTTCGTCTGCTCGGACAGCGACTTTTGCCACGAGCGCCGCGAAGCGCAGGGCATCGACAACATCGAAGGAGAACGCGCATGACGCCGCTTCTGAGCGCACGCGCGCTCACCAAACAGTATGGCGGCCGCAACGGTTGCCGCAATGTCAGCTTCGATCTGTATCCGGGCGAAGTGCTGTGCATCGTCGGCGAATCGGGTTCTGGCAAATCGACGCTGCTGAACGCACTCGCGCTGCGCACGCCCGCCGATTCGGGCACGCTGCACTATGCGAGCGCGCATGGCGACATACTCGATCTGCTCGCGCTGTCCGAGCCGCGCAAGCGTCTGCTGATGCGCACCGAATGGGGCTTCGTGCAGCAGAATCCGCGCGACGGACTGCGCAGCAGCGTCTCGGCGGGTGCGAATATCGGCGAGCCGTTGATGGCCGTCGGCGCGCGGCACTACGGCAAGATCCGCGACACCGCGACACAATGGATGTCGCGCGTCGAACTCGATGCAGCGCGTATCGACGAATTGCCGTCGGCGTTTTCGGGCGGCATGCAGCAGCGTCTGCAGATCGCGCGCAATCTCGTCACGGGGCCGCGTCTCGTGTTCATGGACGAACCCACTGCCGGCCTCGATGTGTCCGTGCAGGCGCGCCTGCTCGATCTGCTGCGCACGCTGACATCCACGTTGCATCTGTCCGTGCTGATCGTCACGCACGACATCGGCGTCGCGCGTCTGCTCGCGCACCGGCTGATGGTGATGCAAGGCGGCGAAGTGGTCGAAGCAGGGCTCACGGATCAAGTGCTCGACGATCCGCAACACCCGTACACGCAAACGCTCGTCTCTTCCGTTTTGCCCGTTTGAGGTCCACCACGTGATGACAACGTCAATCGAAACATCGTTCATCGACAACGACGCGCTGATGCTGCGCGCGGTCGGCATCGGCAAGACCTTTACGCTGCACGGCCAGGGCGGCGTGCAGATCGAGGCGCTCGCAGACGTGTCGCTCGATGTCGAACGCGGCGAATGTGTCGTGCTGGTCGGGCCGTCGGGCGCGGGTAAGAGCACGTTCCTGCGCTGCCTGTACGGCAACTATCTCGCGAGCACGGGCGCAATCGCGATCCGCGACGACGCGCAAGCGGCGAAGTATCTGCCCATCACGGGTGCGGAACCGCGCGACGTGCTGCATCTGCGGCGCGGCGTGGTCGGTTACGTGAGCCAGTTCCTGCGCGTGATTCCGCGTGTGAGCACGCTCGATCTCGTGGCCGAACCGCTCGTGTCGCGCGGCGTCGAAGAAGAGGGAGCGCGCGCACGCGCCGCCGCACTGCTTGCGCGTCTGAACGTGCCGGAGCGGCTGTGGCATCTCGCGCCTGCGACGTTTTCGGGCGGCGAACAGCAGCGCGTGAACATCGCGCGCGGCCTGATCGCGGAACATCCCGTGCTGCTGCTCGACGAACCGACGGCTTCGCTCGACGCCGAGAACCGCGACATCGTCGCCGGCCTGATCGTCGAGGCGCGCGAACGCGGCGCGGCCATCGTCGGCATCTTCCATGATGAAGACACGCGCGCGAAGGTCGCCACGCGCAGGCTCGAATTGCAGCCACCGCAGCGTCACGCTGCCGCATTACACTGATATCGTCCGATCCGGAGCATTGACATGCTGATCAAGAATGCCCGCGTCGTTACGCGGGACGAGGTTTTCAACGGCGTCGTACAGATCGAGGACGGCGTGATTCGCGAGGTGGCGCGCGGCACGACGTCGGCGGCCAACGCGCAGGACTGGGAAGGCGACTATCTGCTGCCGGGCCTGATCGAGTTGCATACGGACAACCTGGAGAAGCATCTGTTGCCGCGCCCGGGCGTCGAATGGAATACGGACGCCGCCTTCGTGATTCACGACGCACAGGTTGCCGCTGCCGGCATCACGACCGTATTCGATGCGCTCGCGATCGGCTCGCGCTCGAACGTCGGCTTGCGCGGCCGCGATACGCAAACGCGCTGCGCCGCTGCGCTGCGGCGCTTCTCCGAACGCAAGCTGCTGCGCGCCGAGCACTTCCTGCATCTGCGCTGCGAGATCGCGACCTCCGACGTGGTCGAACTGTTCGATATGCTCAAGGATCATCCGCTGCTGCGTCTCGCATCGGTGATGGATCACACGCCCGGCCAACGCCAGTGGCACGACCGCGAGCAATGGCGCCGCTTCCAGGAACGCCACGGCAAGATGACGGACGAGCACATGGCGGCCACGCTCGTCGCGCTCGAAGACGAACAACAGCGTTTCGCGGACACGCACCGCCGCGAGATCGTCGAGCGCTGCAAGGCGCTGGGTGTGCCCGTCGCGAGCCACGACGACACACTCGTCGAACACGTGCAGCAGGCCGCCGAAGAAGGCATCGTGCTCGCCGAATTCCCGACCACGCGCGTCGCCGCCGAGGCCGCGCACCGTCACGGCATCGCGACGATCATGGGCGCGCCGAACATCGTGCGCGGCGGCTCGCACTCGGGCAACGTGTCGGCGCTGGAACTCGCGCAGGCGAACCTGCTCGACATCCTGTCGTCCGACTATGTCCCGTCGAGCCTGCTGACGGCCGCCTTCGAACTCGTCGACAAGGCCGGCTGGACGCTGCCGCGCGCGATGGCGACCGTGTCGGCGGAACCGGCGCGCACGGCGGGTCTGCACGACCGCGGCGCGATCGAAGCAGGATTGCGCGCCGATCTGGTCCGTGTGACGATGCTCGATGCATTGCCCGTGCCGCGCGCAACGTATCGCGCGGGCGAGCGCATCGTTTGATGCGGCTCGACGCTCATCCACCACATCTAAGTCTTTGAGTCGAAAGCGTTTGCCGCAATGCCGCATGAGAGCGGCGGCGAACGCATGCTCCAAACACAGGCTGCGTTCGCCATCGCCCCTGCTGTCGATAGGCTTTCAACGCGACTTGCTGAGCCATATCACAAAAGCACCCTTTAGAGGCAATACTCCTCTGCCATCCGGTGTTTCACTAGCACCGCAAATATTTTGATTTGTTAAGCTTGGCGCGCGCTGCTGGCCAGCCAGCGGCGAATAGACCAAGCCCGGCACAACGGCCGGGCAACGTCGCGCAGCGGCACAACCGCATGCGGGACACCTTGAACCACTCCCGGGAGTACATCAGTGAAAAAACTGCTTGCAGCTTTGACGGTTGCCCTGCTCGCTACCGTATCGATCGGCGCACACGCCAAAGACTGGACCACCATTCGTTTCGGCGTCGACGCCAGCTATCCGCCGTTTGAATCGAAGGGCTCCGACGGCAAGCTGACCGGCTTCGATATCGACATCGGCAACGAAATCTGCGCGCGCCTGAAGGCGAAGTGCGTGTGGGTCGAGAACGACTTCGACGGCATGATCCCGGCCTTGAAGGCGAAGAAGTTCGACGGCGTGCTGTCGTCGATGTCCATGACGCCGCAACGCGCTGAACAGATTGCTTTCTCGTCGAAGCTGTTCAACACGCCGACGCGCCTCGTCGCGAAGAAGGGCTCGAACATCCTGCCGACGGCTGAATCGCTGTCGGGCAAGTCGGTCGGCGTCGAGCAAGGCACGATCCAGGAAACGTACGCGAAGACCTACTGGGAGCCGAAGGGCGCGAAGGTCGTGCCGTACCAGAACCAGGACCAGGTCTATGCCGACCTGATCTCGGGCCGTCTGGACGCAGCGCTGCAAGACGCAGTGCAGGCTGACATCGGCTTCCTGAAGACGCCGCGCGGCGCGGGCTTCCAGTTCGTCGGCAAGGATCTCGAAGACAAGAAGATCCTCGGCGAAGGCGCAGGCATCGGCATGCGCAAGGAAGACACCGACCTGAAGGCGAAGGTCGACAAGGCGATCGCCGACATCATCAAGGACGGCACGTACAAGAAGATCGAGAAGAAGTACTTCGACTTCGACGTGTACGGCGGCTAATACCCGCAACGGCAACGCGCGGTTCGCCGCGCAAGTCGCCATGTAATCCGGCAGTACACGGACGGGCTCCCTGCGGAGCCCGTTTTGTTTTTCACGGCGGTGTTGCGCGTACACAGGAGCGCGTGCGGCGGCGCAGCGTCGCCCGCGCGGCCCAAATGGGCTAAGATCGAACGATTCACGGCGCGAGCATCGGCGTATTGTTCACGACCTGTACACGAGTTACGCAGATTCGTTGCGCGCGCCACCGTTTTCAGCAGTCAATCCAAAGTCATATCCTTGCCACTACAGGGCGCTTCGCGCGTCGTCCGCAGCGCCACATCGACCATGCAAACCCTCAATCATCCGCTGATTTCCCCGACCCTCGGCACCGCTCGCAGCCTGACGAGCTTCCACTACGGTCCGAGCGGCGGACAGAAGGTCTATATCCAGTCATCGCTTCACGCCGACGAACTGCCCGGCATGCTGGTGTCGTGGGCGCTGCGCCGCAAGCTGGAAGCGCTCGAGGCCGCCGGCAAGCTGCGCGGCGAAGTCGTGATCGTGCCCGTTGCGAATCCCATCGGCCTGAACCAGCATGTGCTCGGCCTGCTCGCCGGCCGCTTCGAAACCGGCACCGCACAGAACTTCAACCGCAACTTCTATAACCTGTTCGAGCTGATCGAGCCCGTGATCGAAGGGCGCCTCACGGCGGATGCCGACCAGAACCGCACGATCATCCGTCAGGCGATGCGCGAAGCGCTCGATGCGCAAAAGCCGCGCACCGAAATCGAATCGCAGCGTCTCGCGCTGCAACGGCTGTCGTACGACGCGGACGTCGTGCTCGACCTGCATTGCGACTGGGAAGCGGCGCTGCACATCTACACGAACCCGGACCTGTGGCCCGACGTCGAGCCGCTCGCGCGCTATCTGGACTCGAAGGCCTCGCTGCTCGCGGTCGACTCCGTCGGCAACCCGTTCGACGAGATCCACAGCTTCTGCTGGTCGGAACTGCGCACGCGCGTCGGCGACCGCTTCCCGATTCCGAACGGCTCGATCTCCGTGACGGTCGAATTGCGCAGCCAGCGCGACGTGACGTATGAGTTCGCCGAGCACGACGCGCAGGGCATCGTCGAATACCTGACGCATCGCGGTGTGATCGCGGGCGAAGCCGCGCCGATGCCGCCGCTCGAATTCGCCGCGACGCCGCTCGCGGGCACCGAGCCGATCGTGACGCCCGTGAGCGGCGTCGTCGTGTATCGCCAGGAAGTCGGCAAATGGATCGATGCGGGCGAGCCGATCGCCGATATCATCGATCCGCTGACCGATCGCGTCATCACGCTGAAATCGACCGTCGCGGGCGTGATGTATGCGCGCCACCTGTCGCGCTTCGCGCAGGCGGGGATGGAGATCGTGCGCATTGCGGGCGCGAAGGCGTTCCGCACAGGTCAGCTGCTATCGGCCTGATATCGCTTGCTGCTAACAACGCAGCCGCACGTCGAATGAAATCGCCCGCTATGTGCGGGCGATTTTTTTGGGCCGCGCTCGAACGAACACAGCACTGCCTGTTTCGTGCACGGAACTAAACAAGTCCGTTTATGACGCATATGCACAGATTTGCGCACAACCCGTTAGCGCGCAAAGCAAACGCTGTCGTATTTGTACTACATATTCACTAAAAATATTTCCTGTCATATTCCTTACCTTTCTCCTCGTTACATTTGCGCCCGTCGCGCGACCAGCCGCAAGAGTTTGGCTCGCGATCGCCATCTTTCAATCCGGAGAAAGCTTTGAACAAGAAAGTACTTACCACCGCTCTACTCGCTTCTGCAGCAGCAGCAGGCACCGCACACGCACAAAGCAGCGTCACGCTGTACGGCGTCATCGACGCTGGTATCAGCTATGCAAACCATTCGAAGAACGCAGCAGGCGGCACCGACAAGATCTTCAAGTATGACGACGGCGTTGCTCAAGGCAGCCGTTGGGACCTGCGCGGCACGGAAGATCTGGGCGGCGGCCTGAAAGCACTGTTCGTGCTCGAAAGCGGCTTCAACAGCGGCACGGGCGCATCGGGCCAGGGCGGCGCGCTGTTCGGCCGTCAGGCATACGTGGGTGTGTCGAAGGATGGCATCGGTGCGGTGACACTCGGTCGTCAATACTCGTTCTCGACCGACTACCTCGGCGGCAACTATTCGACGGGTGGCCTGACGGTCGCCGGCAACTACGCTTACCACATCAACGACGTCGACCAGCTGACGTCGAGCCGCATCAACAATGCGGTCAAGTTCAGCAGCGCGAACTTCGCGGGCTTCACGTTCGGCGCGATGTACGGTTTCTCGAACCAGGCTGGCGCATTCGGCGGCGCCCCGGCAACGGGCACGACGGCCAACCCTGTCGCCGGCTCGTCGCGCGCTTACAGCTTCGGCCTGAACTATGCGAACGGCCCGATCGGCGTCGGTGCGGCGTACACGGACATCCGCTTCCCGAGCCAGGCGACGCCCGCCTTCTCGACGACGATCGCGAACGTCTCGACGGGCAGCGTGCGCGACCTGCGCACGTTCGGCCTCGGCGGCCGCTACATCATCGGACCGGCAACGCTCTACGCGCTGTGGACGAACACGCACTTCGAGCCGATCACGGGCGCATCGACGACGTTCAACAACTTCGAAGGCGGCGCCAAGTACGCGTTCACGCCGGCTCTGACGGGTGGCCTCGGCTACACGTACTCGCGTCTGACGGGCGCGACGACGGGCCACTTCAACCAGGTGGACGCAAGCGTCGACTACGCGCTGTCGAAGCGCACCGATGTGTACGCGCTGGGCATCTTCCAGGAAGCGTCGGGCAAGACGGGTACGCAACCGATCCAGGCTCAGATCGGCTCGGCGACGTCGTACTTCAGCACGTCGGGTTCGGGTTCGCAGAACCAGCTGGCGTTCCGCGTCGGCATGCGCCACAAGTTCTAAGCTGCGTCGCACCGCGAAGCGCTTCAGCGCGCTTCGCCTGCACGCAGATGCACTGGAAAACGCCCCGCTTTTTGCGGGGCGTTTTTTTGTTGGGCCGAGACTCCGCCCGATCAATCCGGCGTGACGAAGATCCGCACTTCGCCGTGCGCGGTCGGCATCGTGAAGTCGTATGTGCGGCCCGCGCGCACGTCGAACAACAGGCGATCGAGTCGTTCGATCCGCGCCGCCTTGTCGCCGCTGCTGAGGCGCGCGACCTCATCCGATTGCTGCAGCACCGCCTGGCGCGCACTCATGATGCGCGCGACGGCGCACGATTGCGATGTGAAAACCTCTTCCATGTCGGGTACATCCTTCCGGCGACGGCCACATGGAAAGCCAGGTTCGCATGCCGCGCCAGCTACGTTCGTCAAGAAAACGCGCCCTCCTTGCCGGGCGCGCGACGATTCTAGAAGCAAGCGCGAATTCTTGCCGTGAGTCCGGCAAGCCGCGGCAGAACGATCAATCGACGATTATGGTAAAGATAAAAAACATTAACTATCGTCAATGACTCGACCGGCCTACTCTTGAAGCATCCCACCGCACTGCCCGGGACGCGCCACAGGAGTTGATCATGAATGCCATCGACAGGTCGCTGCACTATCAGGTCGAGAAATGGCTCGCGCCCGGTCCGCAAGGGCAGATCCGGGTGGTGGGATTCGGGCATCACGGCAAGGACAGAACGCGCTACGCGCATGTCGAAGCGTGGACCACGCGCGGTGCGCGGGCCATCTTCTTCTTTCGTCATCTCGACGGCGGCTGGTGCGTGTTTCCGCCTCGGATGGGCGGGCCGTC
Source organism: Paraburkholderia sp. Tr-20389 (assembly GCF_017104565.1). Taxonomy (GTDB): domain Bacteria; phylum Pseudomonadota; class Gammaproteobacteria; order Burkholderiales; family Burkholderiaceae; genus Paraburkholderia. The sequence goes on from NZ_JAAGPD010000035.1 coordinate 33,290, forward strand.
GATGGCTGCGCACGTGGGGCTGTGCGGTTAGGCGGGTTCGAAGCGGTCGGCGGCGCAGAGAAGTCGCGCCGCCCTTCACTCATTCCTCAGTTCGACGTAACCAGCTCGGCGAACTTTTGCACATCGACGTTGCCGCCGCTGATCAGCACGCCGATACGCTTGCCCTTCAACCGGTCCTTCATCTGGCGCGCGGCGGCAAAGCCCAGGCAGCCCGTCGGTTCCACCACGATTTTCATGCGCGCAGCAAAGAAGCGCATGCAGTCGACCAGTTCCGCGTCGCTCGCCGTGAGCAGATCGGCGACATCGCGCTGGATGATCGGAAACGTGTGCTCGCCGAGATGCTGCGTTTGCGCGCCATCGGCGATGGTCTTCGGCGTGTCGATGTGGATGATCTTGCCGGCACGGAGCGATTGCTGTCCGTCGTTGCCCGCCTCGGGCTCGACACCGTACAGCGCGCAGTCGGGCGACAGCGCGCGCGTCGACAGCGCCGAGCCGGACAGCAGTCCGCCGCCGCCGAGCGGCACGAAAAACGCATCCAGCGGCCCGACTTCCTCGAACAGTTCTTTCGCCGCCGTGCCCTGCCCGGCCATCACATCAGGGTGGTCGTAAGGCGGAATCAGCGTCAGGCCATGCTTCTGCGCGAGATCGCGGCCGATCTGCTCGCGGTCTTCCGTGTACCGGTCATAGAGGACGACGTTGCCGCCGTAACCCTTCGTTGCCTCTACCTTGATTTGCGGCGCGTCGTGCGGCATCACGATCGTCGCGGGCATGCCGAGCAGACGCGCGGACAGCGCGACGGCCTGCGCATGATTGCCCGACGAAAACGCGACCACGCCGTGACGTCGCTGCTGCTCGTCGAACTTCGATAGCGCGTTGAATGCGCCGCGAAACTTGAACGCGCCCATGCGCTGCAAGTTTTCGCACTTGAAGAACACTTCCGCGCCGAACGCTTCGTTGACGGTTCGCGAAGTCAAAACGGGCGTACGGTGCGCAACGCCTTCGAGACGCTGCGAGGCGGCGACGACGTCGTCATAAGTAGGCAGAGGGAGCTTGGTCATGGGAAATATCGAGAGTTGAGCAGCGCGGGCGTGGCCGCCGGCGCCAGCAGGAGGGTATGCAATGCGTGAGGTGAAGCGGCGCATAGCAGTCCCGTCGGATTCTTCGCATTCTGATTAGACACATTGTCTATGTCAATACATTTTGTAAATCACACTTTGCGCCACGGCGGCGGATCCATCGCGGCGCGGGCCGCATCGAGAAAGAGCCGCACCCTGGCTGGCATGCCTTTCCGCGTCGGCAGAAGCGCGACGATGGGCGCGGGTGTCATCCGCCATTGCGGCAACAGTCGTTCGAGCTTTCCGCTCGCGATCAACGCAGCCGCGTCCCACTCGGAGCGCACCATGATGCCGAGTCCGCGCATCGCCCAATCGCCGATCACGCCGCCATCGTTCGACGACAGCGCGCCCGTTACGCGAACCGTGACCGGCCTGGCCTGCTTCGCCTTGCCCTTCGGCTCCGGCTCGAAACGCCAACGCGACACGTCCTCGTCGTTCTCGCGCAGACACAGGCAAGGCAGATGCGCGAGCCCGGATGGATGCGTGAGCGTATCGAGTCGGGCCGCGAGCCGCGGGCTGGCGCACAGGACGCGCTCGTTCGGCGCGAGCACATGCGCGACCCACGACGAATCCTTCATCTCGCCGATATGGATGACGATATCGGCACCTGCGCTGTCCGCGAGCGGGTTGTCGGAAAGCGTCAGGCTCGCTTTTACGTTCGGATGGGTCAGGTGAAAGTCCCTGAGAACCGGCGCGACGTGAACGCGTCCGAAGCCGAGCGGCGCCACGATGCGCAAGCTTCCCGACACGGCCTGATGTTCGGCGGCGATCCGTTCGGGCAGCGTGTCGAGGCGTTCGAGCAGATCGATGGCCTCCTGCATCAGCCGCGTGCCTTCTTCCGTCAGCGAAATGCCGCGCGCCTCGCGCACCGCGAGATGCACGCCGAGACGCTCCTCGAGTTTCTGCAACCGCACGGTCAAGGCGGGCGGCGTGACGTCGAGCAGCCGCGCAGCACCCGCGAGCGAATGTGCGGTTCCCAGCGCCCTGAACATACGCATGTCATCGAGATCGATCATTAAATTTGTCTAAATGAGATGTTGAGCGAGCATTAACCAAACTATAGCGTACGGATCCTATAGTCGATGACATCGCGCGTACGCCTCATTTCAAGGAAACCCCCGTGAATCTCGCCTCGCTCAACACACCCGCCGCCATCATCAATCTCGACGCGATGACGCGAAACATCCAGCGCATGCAATCGCGCATGAATGCACTCGGCGTGAGATTCCGGCCGCACGTGAAGACGACCAAATGCAATCGGGTCGTGCAGGCCCAACTCGATGCCGGCGCGCAAGGGATCACCGTCTCGACACTGAAGGAAGCGGAGCAGTTCTTCTCCGCGGGAATCGACGACATCGTCTATGCGGTAGCGATGGCCCCCAACAAGCTGGAACAGGCGATGACCTTGCGCCGGCGCGGGTGCAACCTGAAAATCATCACGGACAGCGTGTCGTCGGCGCACGCCATCGTCGCGTTCGGGAACGCACACGCGGCGTCGTTCGAGGTGTGGATCGAAGTGGACGTCGACGGACATCGCTCGGGCATCGCACCCGGCGACGACCTGTTGCTCGACGTCGGGCGCATTCTTCACGAAGGCGGGATGAAGCTGGGCGGCGTGCTCGCCCATGCAGGCTCGAGCTACGACTACAACACGGCGGCCGCGCTGGAACGGATCGCGGAACAGGAGCGCGCCGGCTGCGTGCAGGCGGCCGAACGTCTGCGCGCGGCGGGCCTGCCGTGCGACACGGTCAGCATCGGCTCGACGCCGACCGCGCTCGCCGCCCGGCATCTGGACGGCGTGACGGAGGTTCGCGCGGGCGTCTATGTGTTCTTCGATCTCGTCATGCACAACGTCGGCGTGTGCGCGATCGACGACATCGCACTCAGCGTGCTGACCACGGTAATCGGGCATCAGGAGAACAAGGGCTGGGCGATCGTCGACGCAGGCTGGATGGCGATGAGCCGCGACCGCGGCACGCAGCGCCAGCAACAGGACTTCGGCTACGGCATCGTGTGCAACGAAGACGGCGTGCCGCTCGAAGGCTATGTGATGAGCGCGGCGAACCAGGAACACGGCATCGTCTCTCGCACTGGCGAGCCAAACACGGCGATTGCCACAACGCTGCCGATCGGCACGCGGCTGCGCATCCTGCCCAATCACGCGTGTGCCACGGGCGCACAGCATCCGGCGTATCACGCGCTGTCGCGCGACGGCGCGCTCTCCGAGTGGCCGAGGTTCTACGGCTGGTAAGCGAGCGCTACCACGGCCACGCGACGCGCGTGCCGATACCGGCATCCGTCGCACGATCGAGCAGCATCTGCGCGACGGTCAGATCCTGCAACGCAAGACCCGTCATATCGAAGATCGTGATGTCGTCGCGAGCACGCCCGGCTTTCACGGCACCGCCAACCAGCGCGCCGATTTCGACGCTCGGCACATCGGGACGCCATTGCAGTTCGCCGATCTGCGATGCCTGCATGCGATCGTCGACGTAGACTTGCGCGCGCTCCAGCAGGCCTTCCGGCAATTCACGCTTGCCTTTCGTGTCGGCGCCCACGCAGTTGATGTGCGTGCCGGCACGCACCGCGTCGGCGCTGAACAGCGGACCGCCGCCCGGCGTCGCCGTGATGACGATGTCGCTCTGCGCAACCGCTTCATCCGCTTGCGGCGCGTGAAGCACCTCGCAATGCGCGGCAAACAGCGCTTCGAACGCGGCATCAGGTTCGCCGTGCGAAGTCACGTAACGGATGACCTTCAGGCCGCGCAACAGATGCAGCGCGTACGTCAACTGGATACGCGCCTGCGTGCCCGTGCCGAACACGCAAAGGCTTTCGCTGTCGGCACGCGCAAGTTGCTGCAGGCCGAGGCCGCCCGCCGCGCCCGTGCGCATCGTCGTAATGGCGTTGCCGTCGATCACGCATCGCGGACGCCCCGTCGCAGGATCGACGAGCATCACGGTTGCCTGATGCGGCTCGCCGCCGAGCGCGCGGTTGGACGGCCAGAAACCCGCCGCCTTGAAGCCGAGCAGCGCTTCCGCCTGGACGTCGCCCGACTTGATGCCGAAGACGCCGCCCGTCGCGAGCGATTCGCGCACTACGGGAAACACGCGCCCTTTTGCTTCGCTATGCAGCACGAACGCGCGCTGCACGGCAGCGAGCACGTCGTCGACCGTCAGCAGTTGCTCGACGTCGTCCTTGTTGAGCAGCAGCAATGTCGCGTTCAATGTCACGTTATTTGGCATCGTTGTACACCGTCGCACGAGAAACGCCCAGATGGGCGGCAATGATTTCCATCGACTTTCGCACTTCCAGAAAGCCCGCCTGCTTCAGTTCCTGCATCAACGCTCGCCGCTGCTCCGTCTTCAGCGCATGCGGCGTAGTGGCAAGCGAGATCGCGTATTGATCGATACGCTCGCGCAGCGCTTCCGCATTCGCCGGATCGATCGACTCTTTCACGCCGACGCCCGACGCCGTACAGAACTGCTCCAGCATGTTCTGGATACCGCGAAACAGATTCAGGTCGACGTTCAGGCACAACGCGGCGATGTAGCGGCCCGTCGAGTCCTTGACGCCGACCGACGTACTCTTGGCCCGGCGGCCGTCGCCGAACTGATTCGGATAGTTGGCCAGCAACTGCGGATAGTCGTCGTCTGCGATGCGCGCGAGCCCGAGTTCCGTCGCCGGATCGCCGACGTCGCGCCCGGACAGGTTGTTGTGGATCGCGAGAATCGCGTGGTGCGGGTCGCGCAGATCGTGCACGACGACTTCGCAAAACGGCGCGAACGTCTGCCCCAGACCTTCTGCGATCTGCTTGACCTGATCGATCAGCGACGCCTGCTCCCGCTCCAAAGCGCTTTTCTTCATGGTAGACGTTTTATCTAAAGTTACCCATATTGTACAGACAATGACGGGCGAAGAGGAGCGCCGAAGCAATGAGCAACCGACTCATTTCTCTTGAACGCGGTCTCGCATGGCCTATATTCGACTGATGCACGGCGCATCGACGCCCAAACCGGCATGGCCGCCGGACCGTCGCGTGCCATCGCGAACCAGTGAGCCGATCATGTGCGATAAGTGTGAAGAACCGCGGCAAGACGAAGACCCGGGCCGCAGGCGTTTTCTCGGCTTGACAGGGACGCTGGCGCTGGCGTCCATCGTCCCGGCCGCGCTGCTCCCCGCCACCGCGCACGCGGATGCGCTGACGAAAGCCCAGCGCGACAGCATGACGCCGCAACAGATCATCGACGACATGAAACGCGGCAATGCGCGCTTCCAGAAGGGCGAGCGCAAACCGCGCAACTATCTGCGCGAGCAGCGCGCCAGCGCGGCGGGACAATATCCCGCAGCCGTGCTGCTCAGCTGTATCGATTCACGCGCGCCCGCCGAAGTGATCATGGACCTCGGTATCGGCGATATCTTCAACTGCCGCGTCGCGGGCAACGTCGAGAACAACGACATCCTCGGCAGCATGGAATTTGCGTGCAAGCTGTCGGGCGCGAAGGTCGTCGTCGTGATGGGCCACACGTCCTGCGGCGCGATCAAGGGCGCCATTGCGAACGCCGAACTGGGCAATCTCACTGGACTGCTCGACAAGATCAAGCCGGCCGTGCAGGCCACGGATTACAGCGGAGAACGCACCGCGACGAACTACGCGTTCGTGAACGCAGTCGCGCGCAAGAACGTCGAACTGACCATCGCGAACATCCGCCGCGACAGCCCCGTGCTCGCGGAACTGGAGAAGCAAGGCACGATCGGCATCGCCGGCGCGATGTACGACCTGAACACAGGAGCGCTCGAATTTCTGGGCTGAGGTTGCGGGCCCGTCTGGTAGGGCCGTTGCATTTTCTGTTACGCTGCGCCCTTTCTCTCAGCCTGAACCCGTCAAGATGGATACCCCTTTCAACGAACGCGGCGTGTCGGTCACGCGCAATGCGCTGTCGGCGGCCGGCCAGATCTTTCCGTTGCGCGACATCCAGCAGGTGCGCGTCGTCACCGTGCAGAAGAACAGGCTCGTGCCGTGCTCGATTTCGGTGATCGGCGCAGTGGCCGCGATCGTGGGCGGAGTGTTCTCGTCGTCGCTGGGCATCGTGGCGGGTGTGATGCTGATCGTCGTCGGCTGGCTCACGTGGATCACGCAGGACGTCACGCACCGTCTGATGGTGCAAACGGGCGGCAGCGAACGCGAAGCGTTGTCGAGCGTCGATCTGTCTTTCGTCGAACGCGTTGCGCAGACGGTTCGCGACGCGCTCGGCGCCGCCGCCGCGCCGAAAAACTGAGTGCGCTACGCCGCCTTTACACGAAATTAACGGCGCCCGCCGTTCCTTTTGCACGCGCTTGAGACGCCGCCCGCTACAGTGGACGCGTCTCAACAGCCGCGCCGCCCACTAAGCGGCGGCGCATCGACGATGCATACCGTGATCGCTTCTTCGCGCACCGCTCCGCGCCGCACTGCTTCTCCCGACATCGAAACACAACCCGTGCTGTCGCTCGTCACCATCGACGTGAGCGTGCCCGGCATTTCGTCTGCATCTGGCCGCAGCGCATTGCTCGCGGCACTCGGCGACGGCGCGCGCCTGTTCGTCATGGCCGTGGACAAACGCAACGACTGCATCACGTTTCGCGTCGACGTGATGGCGAAGAGCGTCGGCGAGGTCGTCGGCGTGCTGGCGGGCGCGCTGCGCCGCGCGACCATCGGCCGTGTGCGCACGATCTGCCTCACGAATTCGATCGCACATTCAATCGCACAGCAGCACTAAGCGAAGCGCACCCCTCGTTCACACATTTTTGCAGCTAGCGACGACCGCACGCGTAGAGTCGGCGGTCCTCTCATTTCGCGTGCCCTCGCGCGATGCCAGCGCGCGCCGCCGAGCCCGAACGGCTGCGCGGCGGTCATCGGGGTACGCACTTCTGCAAGGTGTGTGCGATGTCTGTCCATTTCATCCGGCGCATGGCCGGCTTCGCGGGCGCGCTTGTCGCGCTCGCGCTCACGGCCTGTTCGACGCCGATCAGCACGCCCGTCCCGCCTGAGACGCAGCCGAGCCTCATCAACCAGGGCCGCGACGGCCTGCTCATACCGCTGCGAGCGGAACGCAGCGATGCGCACGGCCGCTCGGCGATCGGCCTGCCCGTGCAGATGGACGGCAAGGCCGTCTATCTGATGCTCGACACGGGCACGCACGGCGCGCGCGTGCTGTCGTCGGTATTGCCGCGTTCGAACTATCCGGCAGCGGGCGCGCGCTCCACGCTTGCATTCGCAACCGATGCACAAGTAGCCGGCGCGGCCGTCACAGTGCCGTTAAGTATCGGCGGCGTGAAACCGATGAATATCGACGTGCAGGCTGTCGACGAAGTCAGCTGTCTGAAGATCAACAAGCACTGCGTCGCGCAGGATGGCTACACGGGCGAGTTCGGCTGGGCCTTCTCGGGCATTCTCGGCGTGGGCGCCGATGACCCGCGCGACCCCTGCTGCACGCAACCGCTGCGCGCGCTGCCCGCGAACATCGGTCAGCGTTATCTGGTGCGCGCGCAACTCGACCGTCCGTTTCTCGTGCTGAGTCCGTCGAATGCACTGACGAAGGACTTCACGCTCGTCCCGCTCGCGATGGGCAAGGACGGCTCCGCGCGCTGGCCGGTGGGCTGCGTGCAGGTGGGCAACAAGATGCGCTTTTGCGCGCCCGTTGTGTTTTCGACGGGCGGCACCGACATGATCCGTGTCGAAACCGACAAGGCACCCGACTGGGCCAGCGAGGTCGACGAGCGCATGACGTTCGCACAAGGCAACTATGACGTGGTGCTGGGCATCGGTGACTGGGCCCATCGTTTCAACGATGCGCAGACGACCATCGTGAAGGCCGCACCCGGCGCGAACCGCATCGTGGTAGGGCTGATGTCGCTGCAGAACATCGACCTGCTGTTCGATTTCGCGCATGGTCAGCTTGGTCTGCGTGCGTCGCGCGACATCGAGCGGATGGGTAGCTAGTCATCACGCAAGACGTAAACAGAAAGCCGCCGCGCAATGCAACGCATCGCGCGGCGGCTTTTTCGCTTTCAACGTCTCAGTGCGAACACGTCACTCAAGTTCGAGCGGCTTCACATTCCAGATATCGCGTGCGTACTCGGCGATTGTGCGGTCCGACGAAAACTGCCCCATGCCCGCGACGTTCTCGATTGCGCTGCGCGTCCAGCTTTGCCGGTCGAGATAGCGCTTGTCGACTTCGTCTTGCGCCTTCGCGAACGCCGCGAAATCGGCGAGCACCATGTAGTGATCGCCCCAGTCGACGAGCGTATGGAAGATATCCGAGAAGCGCAGCGGGTCGTCGGGTGAGAAGAAGCCCGTGCGGATCTGGTCGAGCGCCAACTTCAACTCGGGGTTGTGCTCGTAGATTTCGCGCGGCCGATAACCCGTCGCGCGCAATTCGTCGACCTGATCCGCCGTGTGTCCAAAGATGAAAATATTCTCGCGTCCGACGGCATCGCAGATCTCGATGTTCGCGCCGTCCATCGTGCCGATCGTCAGCGCACCGTTCAACGCGAGCTTCATGTTGCCCGTACCCGACGCTTCCGTGCCCGCCATCGAAATCTGCTCGGACAGATCCGCCGCGGGAATGATCAGCTCGGCGACGCTCACGCCGTAGTTCGGCACGAATACCACCTTCAGGCGATCGCCGATCACCGGGTCGCTGTTCACGGTCCTGCCGATGTCGCCGATCAGCTTGATGACCGTCTTCGCCATCCGGTACGCGGACGCCGCCTTGCCCGCGAACATCACCACACGCGGCACCCAGTCGCGCTCCGGATGCGCGCGAATGCGGTTGTACCGCACGATCACGTGCAGCGCGTTGAGCAGTTGCCGCTTGTATTCGTGGATGCGCTTCACCTGAAGGTCGAACATCGCGTCCGGGTCGAACGTCATCTTCGTGTGATGCTGGAGACGCTGGATCAGACGCAGCTTGTTCTGGCGCTTCGCTTCATGGAACGCGTGCATGAACGACGGATCGTCGCGCAGATCGCGCAGCTTGCCGAGTTCGAACAGATCGCGCCGCCAGTGCGTGCCGATCTGTTCGTCGATCAGCTTCGACATCGACGGACTCGACTGCGCGAGCCAGCGGCGCGGCGTCACGCCGTTGGTGACGTTGGTGAAGCGCTCGGGCCAGATCTTCGCGAAATCCGCGAAGATATCGCGCGTCATCAGTTGCGAATGCAGCTTCGACACGCCGTTCACTTTCTGGCTCGCGACGATCGCCAGATGCGCCATGCGCACGCGCCGCTGTCCATATTCGTCGACGAGCGAGATACGCCGGATCATGTCGACGTCATGGCCCGAATGCTCGCTGACATGCTTGAGAAATTCGGCGTTGATCTCGAAGATGATTTCGAGGTGACGCGGCAGCAGGCGCGCGAGCGTCTCCACGTCCCACGTTTCGAGCGCTTCGGGCATCAGCGTGTGATTCGTGTACGAGAACATCTGCTGTATGTCTTTCCACGCCTTCGCCCACGGCACGTGATGCACATCGACGAGCAGACGCATCAGTTCCGGAATCGCGAGCACCGGGTGCGTGTCGTTCAGATGCACGGCGACCTTTTCCGCGAAACGCCCGAACGTGCTGTGCGTGCGTTGATAACGGCGGATCAGATCCTGCATCGTCGCCGACACGAAGAAGTACTCCTGACGCAGGCGCAATTCGCGGCCGGCGGGTGTCGAGTCGTCGGGATACAGCAGACGCGACACGTTCTCCGACATGTTCTTCGCATCGACGGCACGACGGTAGTCGCCCTGATTGAACGCCGACAGATCGAGCTCTTCCGTCGCGCGCGCGGACCACAGGCGCAGCGTGTTGGTCGCGCTCGTCGCGAAGCCGGGAATCACGGTGTCGTAGGCCATCGCGTTCACGTGCTGCGTTTCGATCCATTCGACATGACCGTCGCGCTGCACCGTGCGTCCGCCGAAATGCACGATGTACTGCACTTCAGGACGCGGAAATTCCCACGGGTTGCCCGCGCGCAGCCAGTAATCGGGGGTTTCGATCTGCTCGCCGTCGACGATCTGCTGCTTGAACATTCCGTATTCGTAACGAATACCGTAGCCGAAGCCCGGAATGCCGAGCGTCGCCATCGAATCCAGAAAGCACGCGGCGAGACGCCCGAGGCCGCCGTTGCCGAGCGCGGCATCGGGCTCGAGATCGGTCAGCGCTTCCATGTCGACGCCGAGACCCGCGAGCGCTTCCTTCATCTGGTCGTAGATGCCGAGCGCGAGCAACGCGTTCGTGAACGTGCGCCCGATCAGGAATTCCATGGACAGGTAATACACGCGTTTCACGTCCTGCTCGTACTGCTGGCGCGTGGTCTTCATCCAGCGCGCGACGAGCCGGTCGCGCACGGCGAGCGCCGCGGCATGCAGCCAGTCTTGCGGACGTGCCGTCACGGCGTCCTTGCCGACGCCGTACATCATGCGGTTGGAAATCGAGCGCCGCAGCGCATCGACGGTACTGTTGAGCTGGTCGAATTCCAGATCCACCGCTGTCATCGAAGCCTCCGGTAAATCGACGCGGCGCGCGCTGAACGGTTTGCGTAGTGGGTGCGTGCGGCGCGGGCCGGTCTGGTGGATAAATAAGCAGAGTAGGACATTTTGCATCGTCCCGTGTCTGCGTCCATTGCGTTCTCGAAAAGCCTGCTCACCATGCAGACACGGCGCGCGGCCGTGCAGTTCCACGATCGGGCGGCCTGATTCTGTCTGAGCAACTGTCTGAGCAACTGCGATGCCCCAGATGGGCACGATGCCGGTGCAGACGGCCCGCTTCCTTGCACTAGTATGGATGAGTAAAAAGGCGGTCCGGAGACAGTGGCGTCGCGCTACGTCCCGCCGGGATCCGTCTGTAGCGCCGCTGGCGTCGCCGTGCTCCGATGGAGGTCGACATGAACGCACAATCCGTGCTCGGTATCATCCATGCGCAGGAATTGCTGATCGTCTCGCTCGTACGTGCGCTTCCGCCCGGCGAGCGGCGCAAGGTGTCCGACGAGTTTCAAGGTCAGGTCGAACTGGCCGAAGCGCCCCATCTGAGCGACGGACACGACCGCGAGATGACGGATGCATTCAGGGCGCATATCCGCAAGCTGTCGATTCTGCTCGCGTCGTGTAGCTGATTCGGCTCAGTCTGTCCCGCCGCGTCGACTCAATTCGTCCGGACGCGCCGAAGCAGACAGTTAGTTGCATCGATGAACAATCGGTTCGCCCCGCTTGCAAGGGCCTTTCACGTCCGCCCTTTTTGCGCAGTGCTCAGCACGATCTGCGCCACTCTGTAACAATCGCTTCATTCGCAGCGGATGCGCGGATCATCCTGCGATCCCGCGCATGCCGATGCATGCCCCGCCCCGTTCGTTGCCGAGTCTGTCCTTGTCCGAGAACACACCTAATCCGGCACGCGTCGCAGACGCGCCCATGTCCGCCGGTCACCGTTTTGCGATGGCGGCGATCATGCTCTCCGTCGCGCTCGCCTCGCTCGATACCGCCATCGCCAACACGGCGCTGCCCGCGATGGCCGCGGATCTGCACGCGCGGCCGGCGGCATCCGTGTGGATCATCAACGCGTATCAGCTGGCGATGGTCGCAACGCTGCTGCCGCTCGCCGCGCTCGGCGATATCGTCGGGCACCGGCGCATCTATATCGGCGGGATCGGCGTGTTCACGGTGGCTTCGCTCGCCTGCGCGCTGTCACCGACCCTGCCGATACTGGCGGGCTCGCGCGTCGTGCAGGGGCTCGGGGCGGCGGCCATCATGAGCGTCAACACGGCGCTCATCAAACATCTGTATCCGCCGCATCAGCTCGGACGCGGGGTCGGTTTGAATGCGCTGGTGGTGGGGGTGTCGTTTGCTGTGGGACCGACGGTCGCGTCGCTGATTTTGTCGGTCGCCGACTGGCCGTGGCTGTTTGCCGTCAACGTGCCGCTCGGCGTGCTGGCGTTGTCGTTCGCGTTGCCGGGACTGCCGCGCACGCCGCGCGGCACGCATCACTTCGACCGGATCGCCGCGCTGTTGAACGTGATCACGTTCGCCGCGCTGATTTTCGCGCTCGGCGAAGCGGCACAGCGCGCGCCATCGACGATCGTGCTGGGCGCGGCTGCTATCGCGATCGTATTCGGCGCGCTGCTGATGCGCCGCGAAGCCGGCCATCCTGCGCCGATGCTGCCCGTCGATCTGTTCAAGCTGCCCGTGTTCGCGCTGTCTGCCGTGACGGCCGTGTGCTCGTTCGCCGCGCAAGGGCTCGCGTTCGTGTCGCTGCCTTTCTATTTCGAGGATGTCCTGCATCGCAGCCAGGTGGAGACCGGCTTCCTGATGACGCCGTGGCCCGTGATCGTCGCGCTTGCCGCGCCGTTCGCGGGCAGGCTGTCGGACCGCTATCCACCCGGACTGCTCGGCGCGATCGGCCTGGCGATTCTATGCGGCGGGATGGCTTCGCTCGCGATGTTGCCCGCGCATCCGCCCGTGATCGACATCACGATCCGCATGGCGATCTGCGGCGCGGGCTTCGGCTTCTTCCAGTCGCCGAATCTGCGAGCGCTGATGGCGAGCGCGCCGCCCAATCGCAGCGGCGGCGCGAGCGGCATCATCGCGACTTCGCGGCTGATCGGGCAAACGACGGGCGCGGCGCTCGTCGCGCTGAGCTTCAGCATTGCCGGACCTCACGGTCCGACGCTTTCGCTGGCAGCGGGCGCGATGTTCGCGGGCGCCGCGAGCATCGCCAGTGGCTTGCGGCTCTTTGCGCCGTCCCACCGCGCGCAGACGGTAGTCACGACGGTGACTGCGAAAGAGCAATAAGCAGGGAGGCGGGCATTGCGCCCGCCTCCCAAAATCAGCGCGCGAAATACTCCTTCACCGCCGTCACGAACGTATCGATATCCGCCCGCGACACGTCCATATGCGTGACGAAGCGCGACGCGTACAGCATCTGCGTAAGGATGCCGCGCTCCTTGAGCCACGTTTCGAGCGGCGCGCAGTGCTCTTGCGGAAACTGCGCGAACACCATGTTGGTGGCCTGCGACTGCACTTTCACCTGATCGATCTGTGCGAGGCCCGCGGCGAGATGCGCGGCGTTGTCGTGATCTTCGGCAAGCCGCTCGACGTTGTTGTCCAGTGCATACAGACATGCCGCCGCCAGCACGCCCGCCTGGCGCATGCCGCCGCCCAGCACCTTGCGCCAGCGATGCGCGACGTCGACCAGCGCCTTGCTGCCGACCAGCACCGACCCCACGGGCGCGCCCAGCCCCTTCGAAAAACAGATGGAGACTGAATCGAACGGTGCGCACAGCGCCTCGACCGGCTGCTTCGACGCGACGGCCGCATTGCAGACACGCGCGCCGTCGAGGTGCGTCGCCAGCTCGCGTTCGCGCGCGAGCTGCGTCGCCTCGGCGACATAGCCCGCGAGCAGCACCTTGCCGCCGATCGTGTTTTCCAGCGCGAGCAGACGCGTGCGCGCGAAGTGATTGTCAATGGGCTTGATGGCGGCAACGATCTTGTCGAGGGGAAGCGACCCGTCCAGCGCGTTTTCGAGCGGCTGCGGCTGAATGCTGCCCAGCACGGCCGCGCCGCCGCCTTCGTATTTGTACGTGTGCGCGGCCTGACCGACGATATACTCGTCGCCGCGCGCGCAATGCGCCATCAGCGCGGCGAGATTGCTCTGCGTGCCGCTCGGGAAGAACAGCCCCGCTTCCTTGCCCGCACGCTCGGCGACCGTGGCTTGCAGGCGCAGGACCGTCGGGTCGTCGCCCCAGACATCGTCGCCGGTTTCGGCGGCTGTCATCGCGGCGAGCATGTTCTTGCCCGGACGGGTCACGGTATCGCTGCGCAGATCGATCATGTGCTTTTCCTCGAAGATGACGGGGCGCCCCACATACACGGCACGACGAGTGAAGCGCGCGTTGAATCCGGAGAGTGTATCAACTCCGTCAAGGTCGAGCAGGTAGACCAAATGGCCAGGTTTGAACGGCGGCGGTGCTCAGGGCGTTTCGAGCGCGGACTCCCGCGAATCGAATGTATCCGCGAACGCCTCGAAGTCTTCGATCGGCAGCGGCCGGCAGAACAGATAGCCCTGGTACGCGTGACACCCCGCGTCGGCGAGGAACTGCCGTTGCGCCTGCGTCTCGACGCCTTCGGCGATCACGCCGAGGCCCAGACTCTGCGCGAGCGTAACGATCGCGCGCGCGATCACTGCGTCGTTCGGATCGTCGAGCACGTCGCGCACGAACGACCTGTCGATCTTCAGTTGCCCGAGCGGCAAGCGCTTCAGATACGACAGCGACGAGTAGCCGACGCCGAAGTCGTCGAGCGAAAACACCACGCCCTTGGTGCGCAACAACGTCATCTTGCGGATGATGTCCTCGACGTTGTCGACCAGCACGCTCTCCGTCAGTTCGAGCTTCAGGCGGCTCGGATCGGCGCCCGTTCGGGCCAGCGCGTCGAGCACGCTGGTCACGAAGCTGTCCTCGCGAAGCTGTTGCGCGCTCACGTTGACGGCAATCGACAGATGCGCGCGGTCCGCGCGCAACGACCACTGCGCGAGCTGCCGGCACGCCGTGTCGAGCACCCGGTCGCCGAGCGCGAGAATCAGCCCGGTCTCTTCGGCGAGCGGAATGAATTCGGCGGGCGGCACGAGTCCATGCTGCGGATGCTGCCAGCGCACGAGCGCCTCCGCGCCCGTCACGCGGTTGCCCTTGAACACCTGGGCCTGGTAATGCACGAGCAGCTGGTCTTCATCGATCGCGCGGCGCAACGCCGCTTCGAGCGCGGCGCGTTCCATCACGACCGTCTGCATCGCCGGGTCGAAGAAGCAGATCGCGTTGCGCCCGCTTTCCTTCGACTTGTACATCGCCAGATCGGACTGCTTCAGCAGTTCATCTATCGAGGTCTCGTGCCCGGTGAAAAGCGTCGCTCCGATGCTCGCCGTCGTGCGGAACTCCGTGCCCGCGAGGTAGTACGGATTGGACAGCGCGACCAGCACCCTTTCGGCGGCGGCTTCTGTTTCGCTGGCGGCTTCGTCGCGATTGCGGCTCAGATCGCTCAGTACGATCACGAACTCGTCGCCGCCCATGCGCGCCACCGTATCGCCTTCGCGCACGCTCGCCAGCAGCCTTCCCGCGACCTGGCCCAGCAGCAGATCGCCCTTGTCGTGACCGAGCGTGTCGTTGAGCGTCTTGAAGTTGTCGAGGTCGACGAACAGCAGCGCGCCATGCGTATGGTTCTGCGCACTCAGCGCGATGACCTGCCTCAGCCGGTCGCGCAACAGCGTGCGGTTCGGCAGATGCGTGAGCGCGTCGAAGAACGCCAGCTCCTTGATCTGCTCTTCCGCGAGCTTGCGCTCCGTGATGTCGTAGTGCGTGCCGATGTAATGCGTGACGTTGCCGTCGACGGCCTTCACGGCCGTAATGGTCAGCCACTTCGGGTAGATCTCGCCGTTCTTGCGGCGATCCCAGATTTCGCCCTGCCATCCACCTACGCGGTGGATCGTCTCCCACATCTCGCGGAAGAATGCGGCATCGTGACGGCCCGAGCTGAGCAGACGCGGGTTCCTGCCGATCACGTCGTCGGCGGTATAGCCCGTGCATTTGGTGAACGCCGAATTGACGCGCAGGATCGTGCCGTCGGCGTCCGTCACCATCATGCCTTCGAGCGAATCGAACGCGACGGCGGCGATGCGCAGTTCGGCTTCGCTCTCGCGCACTTCGGCTGTCATCTTCGACGCAAGCCGCATCGCGCGACTGCGGCCGCTCGCAAGGCTCCATGCCAGCAGTGCGAGCAGCAGGCTCAGCCCCGCGCCCGTGAGGGCGATCAGCAACTTCGCGTTGTGGCCGAAGCGCGCCTTGAAATCGGGCTGCGCCGTCATCGACAGCGTCCAGTCGTGCCCGCCGACCACGAGGTATTCGTTCGCCGAAATCACGTCGCGCTGCTTCGGCTCCGACGAGCGGTACAGCAGCGATTCCGCCGACGGCTGCGTGCCGTCGTAGATGGACAGATAAAGCCCGGGCGGCTGATCGCCGTAGAGACTCGCCAGCACGTCGCGCATGCGGAACGCCGCGTAGACCCAGCCGAGCAGATGCGCACGGCGATCGTCGACGGTGTCTTGCGGCGCGCCGCGCTCATAGATGGGCAGATACATCACGAAGCCGGCCACGGGCTGGGCGCCCGAATCCGATGCCAGTTGCACCTTGCCCGACACGACGGCGAGACCCGAGTCGCGCGACTTTTCCATCGCCCGCCGGCGCACGGGACTCGCCCACGTGTCGAAGCCGATCAGCGCATTGGGATCGGCGTACAACGGCTCCCGCGCGATCACGGGCGCGTAGCCCTCGCGCTCGCCGGGCGGATCGATTGCGTAGCGCCTGCCGAGGCGTCTGTGCATGTCGGCGAGGTGCGCATCGCGCCGTTGCGCGGGCACCCATTGCACGACGCCGAGCGCCTGCATGCCCGCGATGGTCGCATCGGCATTGACCGCGCCGAGGTAACCGTGAAACGCGTCGAGATCGAGCGAGCCGCGCGCCGCGAACATGCCCTGCACGCCGCGCAACATCTGCTCGTAGGTTGCCATCCGCTGCTCGACGCGGCTGACGGCATCGCCCAGCGCGAAATTGAATTCGGACAGCAGTTCGCGCCGCACGGCCTGACGCTCGTGATCCCACACTGACCAGGTGATCGTCAACCCGGTCAGCAGAATCAGCAGCGGTAACAGGACGAGGCGCGCGCGGCTCATCGCGGAAGCGTGAAGTCGACCATCGAATCCGCGAGTTCAGGTTTGAAATACTTCCTGAAAATGCGGCGCACCGTGCCGTCCGCGCGCATCTCTTCGACGAGCGCGCGCCACTTGTCCCGCTCTTCGGGCGACAACGCCTTCTTCGACATGATGAGACCGTGCGGCGTCGCGGGATCGCTGAATTCGATGATGGTGGTGATGTCGCGGATGCGTTTCTCATCCAGCGCCGGATAGTCGAACGGCTCGATGATCATCCCCTGAATGCTGCCGCGCATCAGCGCCTGATAAAGCGGATCCAGCCCGCCCGCCTGACTGACGCGATTGGCTGCGGCAAGCGTATCCACCAGTTCGTTGGCCGACTGACCATACCGGAAGCTTCTGATGACGCCAAGCTGAAAGTTATCGTTGTGTGCAAAATCGGACAGTTGCCGGATCCCGGCGTCCTTGCGCACGAGCAGATAGAACCGGTCGCTGAAGTACCACGCGAACGAAGCGTACTGGTCGCGTTCTTCGTTGGTGATGCCGGACAGGCTGAAATCGAGCGCGCCGGATTCGATCACCTTCCAGATACGCGCCCGCGACATCAGGCTCACGCGGATTTCGCAGCCGCTGCGGCGCGCCAGCTCGTCGGCGAAATCCTTGTCGATGCCCTCGTTGGTCTCCTGCGAATAGAGCAGCCCATGATCGTGCAACGCAAGCGTGAAAGGACGCGTGCAGTCGGGGCCGCCCGCGAAGGCGCAAGTGCTGGCGGCCGCCAGTGCGAGCCCGCTTAGCAAGCCGATGAGTCCGCGGTGAATCACGGTGATGCTCCCCGTCGTTGGGTGGTGAGTGCAGTAGTCGTTCTATGCAGGCAATCGCTCGCGAAGCGCCTGGGGAGCCTACGCGAAAATGGCCCAACCGGGTTAACGGCAAAAAAGACGGCGAGCTTGACCTGCTGTTTGCGCGAATGGCAAATGGATCCGCCGCCAACGCTCGCGCCTCATTTCATTTCACTGACGACAGGCGAATCGCGTGCCGTGCGACGCTTGCGCAACCTTCACGCCACCGTCGCCACGAAGATCGCGTTGTTGACGGCATGCAGCAGCATCGGCATCGCAAGGCCCTTCGTTTTCTTCGCGAGCCAGCCGGCCACGAGCGCCAGCAGGAACAGATAGGCGAACGCGCGCAAATCCTGATGCATCGAAGCGAACACCACCGCCTGAATCACGTTCGACCAGCGGAAGCCGAGATGCCGCGACAGGCCACCCAGCAGTCCGCCGCGAAACACCAGTTCTTCGATGATGGGCACCGCCACGCAAAGAATCGCGACGGCAAGCGGCAACGAGCCCATTGCCTTCGCGCCGATCACGATGGATTGCGCGAACGACACGACGCTCGTGTCCGCGACGTGCGGGGCGTGCGATGCCGTCGCCCAGCGCAGCACGTTGATGCTGAGAACGGCGGCTGCGGGCAGCATCCACTTCAGCTGCCATGCGCCGCGTCCCCACAGGCCGCGCCACGCGATGCGCCGCATGATCCATGCGAGACCGGCAGCGGCGAACAGCAGTGTCCACACATAAGCGATCACGAGATCGCTCTGCCAGCCGACGCGCCCTACCTTGTCCTTCACCTGCGCGATAAGCGCAGTGCCCGAATGAAACGACATCACCAGCCAGAGCACGACCGAGAACAGACTCAGCGCATACCACGCGTGCCTGAGTCCGATGCCCGCGAACAGCGGCTCGGACACCTCGCCTTTGCGCAAGCGGACCACGCCGCGATAGTGAACGGGAAACATCAGGAGGCCCGGCAAGCAGGCGATGATGGCGACCGTCATCAGGCAACTGAAGGCGAGCGGAAGCAGGTCGCGCGTAAAGGCGGCGGCCGGGCTCAACGACAGAAGATGTGCGTAAGCGGACGCGAGCCGCGTCGCGTTGTGGGTGCGCGAATACTCGTCGGCGATGACGGCGGCGGCGGCGTTGGCGTCGTGCGTATCGAAGGCGACGTCCAGACGCAATTGCCGCAGCGGCGGCGTTTCGTTCTTGATGGGCGCTTTGTCGGCGGACAGAACGGACTGCGCAGCCGTCGAGTTTCCCGCGTGCTGAAGCGCCCGTGCGCGCGTGTAGGTGTCGATCTTCAAACCCGCCTCGTCGGTCCGGCGCAGTTCGTCGAGTGCGGCGGCCGGCGTCAGCGCGTCGACGGCGACGTTGATGCGCCGGGACGCTTGCCAGGCCATCTTCGGGACCGGCGACGCCGACAGCAGCGCAACGCCTTCCTTTACCTTGCCGTGGGTGCCGAGAAAGCGCACGGCGTCGATGAGCTGCGGGCTGGCCGGATCGAGATGCGCAGCGATGACGGCTTCTTCGCCGGCGCGCCGGTCGTCTTTCTGCATCGCATAAGCGCGCGAGAGCGACGCGTGGAGGCGCGCTTTCTGCGCCGTGCTCCAGCCGGCGGAACGCGCGACGAGCGGCTCGCCGACACTGGTGGCGTCCTTGCCGAAGCGCTGCTCGAGATTGAACAGCAACGCGTCCGCATTCGACGGAAACTGCTTTTCGAGGCGAGTGCGGCATGCGTCCAGATCTTTCGACGCGACGTCGGTCCACGCGAGATCTTCGGCCCACGCGTAGTGCTGGATGAACGTGCAACGTGCGATGGCGAGCGCGGCGTCGTCGGGTCGCTGCTTTTGCGCGGCCTCGTACGCGTCGAGCACCTTTTTGTACGCGGCCTGCTGCTGGGTCGACACGAGTTCGGATGCGCGATCCGCGGAGTGCAGCAGATCGGGCGTCGGCAATGTGTCGCCGGCGTGACAGAGCTGGCAGATCAGCACGGCGCCCCATGCCAGCAGATATTTTCTGAGCGGCTTCATGGTCAGGTCGACAGCGTGCCCGAGTGAGTGCGTGCAGGACGAGGCGCGGCGTTCGTCGGCCGTCGCGAGGCATCATCCGATGTGACCGTCACGCCCTGCACCATCAGACACAGCACGAAGCCGAGCACCTGAAGGAAGCGGGCGAGCGAAAAGAAGTTTTCCTTGAGGTCGACGCGATAACGTATCGCCGATCCGTTCGCCAGATTGCCCGTCGCGTAGACGGTATTGTCGGGCAGGCGAAATATCGCGGACAGCGCGCTGGAGACGAAACGTGCAATCAGCAACGCACCGAGCGCGGCCGCGCCGATGTGCAATTCGAACATCCAGCGCGGCTGACCGGACATGCGGAGCCATGCCACGTCCGACAGATTGACGTATGCCGACGCGCCCCCGCATGCCGCAGCGAACAGACACGATATGAGCCAGGATCGTGGCGCCCCGGCCTGTCTCAGATAGTTGTACATGACTCTTGTCTCGCAGAACGCGATCTGCGCGATGCGTTGTGCTCGCCTGGCGCACACGGATCGTACAGCGCTCGAACGTGCTTACGGCAAGGTGTCACGAAACTTTACCTGCGCGGTGTCAGCGCGAGAGATTTGACAATCTGAAATGGAAGGCGCAAAAAGCAACGCGCCCACGACCTCGACGATCGTGGGCGCGTAAAACGCATGGGTTTGCCCGAAAAAACGCGGCCTTCTCAGTGTCCCAGCGATTCGAGCTTGCCGGGTGCCGCTTCGCTGACCTGCGGTCTTGCCATCTGCTTGATCAGCAGCGCGACGCACGCAACCAGCCCGGCAATCGCGATCGTCGCGAACACGCCGGAGAACGTGAAGTGCCGGCGCGTCAGTTCAGCAACGAGGAACGAGCCCGCAATCCCGCCGAAACGCCCGACGCCGAGCATCCACGCGACACCCGTGCCGCGCCCTTCCGTCGGGTAGAACGCCGCCGCGAGCGCGGGCATCGACGACTGCGCGGTATTCATCAGCACGCCGGAGAGGAACACGATCGCCACCAGTGCGCCCACATTGCCCGCCGCCTGCCCGATGAAGTACACGCTCACGGCCGTCAGCGCATAGCACACGGCGATCACGCGATTCGCGTTGAAGCGGTCCATCAGCACGCCGGCCAGCACCGCGCCGACGCCGCCGAGCGGGAACAGCGCGGAAATCAGCGTCGCGCTCTTCGGCGTGAGGCCCGCATCCTTCAGCAGGATCGGCATCCAGTTGATCGACGCATAGAAGATCACGAGGCCCATGAAATACGTGACCCACAGCATCACCGAGCCGACGATGTACGAACGCGACAGTACGACGCCCAGGCCCTTGCTGCCCGTTTGCGGCGCGGTTTCCGTCATCACGAACGAACCGGCGTTCAGCGCCTGCTGCGAAATGCGCGCGAGCGTCGCGCGAATCCGTTCGACGGGCTGATTGCTCGCCACCATGAAGCGCACCGACTCGGGCATCTTCATCAGCAGCACGACGCCGAGCAGCAACGGCGTCACGCCGCCGAGCATCAGCACGCTGCGCCAGCCGAAATGCGGAATCATCCACGCGGCGAGAAAGCCGCCGAAGGCCGCGCCCAGCGGAAAGCCGCAGAACATCAGGTTGATCACCGTCGCGCGGCGGCGGTCCGGACAGAACTCGCCCATCATCGTGACCGCGTTCGGCATCGCGGCGCCGAGACCGACGCCCGTGATGAAGCGCAACACCGTCAGTTGCCCGATGCTCGACGAAAACGCCGACGCGAGGCATGCAATGCCGAACACGAACACCGACGTCAGCAGCAGCGAGCGGCGTCCCAAACGGTCCGACAGCGGACCCGAGCCGAGCGCGCCGCACGCGAGGCCGAACAGCGCGGCGCTGAGCACGGGTGCGAGATCCGGCTTCGAGAGCCCCCACTCGGTCAGCAGCGACGGCGCGATGAAACCGATCGCCGCCGTGTCGAAACCGTCCAGCAGGACGATCACGAAGCACATGAAAAACACGAGCCATTGGAAGCCGCCGAACGGCTGCTCATTGATGAACGTCTGGACGTTCACGACGGAAGTGCGATTCATCACCTGTCTCCAGCTACGCGACGCAGTGCACATGCTGCGCCTGTCTCACTCTATATTGCCTCAGAAGCGAGGCACGATATGCATCTTCGCGACGAAACACGCATTGCGGCGAGATGAAGCCTCTACCATCGCCCTCGTGTTCGTATGTCGCACAATCTTTCAGATTGCGAACACTTTAGCCTTTCGCGTCGACGAGCGTCAATGAAGGGTTATTACTGATGGATCGGTTCCCGCAGCCCGGAGGAACGGTGAATCCGGAAGTTGCTCGAGCATGTTCCAGCGTCGAAATGAGAATTCTGCGTGGAGCGCGTCGTCTTCGCCGCACGACGCATCATGATGGATTTAGCCCGCAAAACAAGGGGGAAAGACTTCACATCAAATACTTCGGATGCCTTATCACACTCCAACCTGCGTTGCGCCTCCAGAGCAATGCCACCCATCCATCGATCACGGCCCGGAGAACCCTCGCCTCGCCGGATGGGCGACGGCACCTGGTTTCGTCTTTCGCGCGGACTCGAATTCATCGCCCTCTTCTCGCCTCGATCGACGCATTTTCACCACGCTCTCACTTACAAACAAAAAACTTTCATTACGTTTTACTTTCATATATAACGACAAGGCATGTCGCGAACACGCCTGTCTCGCACATGTCCTCAGCCCACCGTTGCTAGCCGGTGGGCTTTTTTTTGGCGTATTCGCTTAATCTCAGTCCACCTACAAATTCCTTTCATCAGTCCATTCGACTCGGTGAAAACCCCCTGACGCTTTCACTTGACTTACTTGATATATCACATATCGTATGGAATCTATCAGCGATGCATTTTGAAGCATCGGTGATCGGAAGAGCCGCTTAGGCCCCGTACGTACATACCTGGCAGGCAAGTTCGCAACTATCGTGCACGCGACCGGAGCAGGCGCCGACGCGCCGTGCTGGTCGACAAAGGAGACAGCGATGAAGACAGAGCATCAGGAAGGGCCGTCGTCGTGGTACGCATCACCGTGGGTGCAGCTCGTATTCGGCGTGGTCTGCATGGCGATGATCGCCAACATGCAGTACGGCTGGACCCTGTTCGTCAACCCGATCGACGAGAAGTATCACTGGGGCCGCGCGGCCATTCAGGTTGCGTTCACCATCTTCGTCGTGACGGAGACGTGGCTCGTGCCGATCGAAGGCTATCTCGTCGACAAGTACGGGCCTAAGCCCGTCGTGGTGGGCGGTGGCCTGCTGTGCGCGGTCGCGTGGGTGATCAACTCGATGGCATCGTCGTTGCCGCTGCTGTACATCGCCGCCGCCATCGGCGGGATCGGCGCGGGTGCCGTGTACGGCACGTGCGTCGGCAATGCGCTGAAGTGGTTTCCGACGCGTCGCGGTCTCGCCGCCGGCATCACGGCGGCCGGCTTCGGCGCGGGTTCGGCCGCCACTGTCGTGCCGATCGCCAACATGATCAAGCACAGCGGCTATGAAGCGACGTTCCTGTGGTTCGGCCTCGGCCAGGGCATCGTCGTGTTCCTGCTGGGCCTGTTCCTGCTCGCGCCGCCCGCCACGCTGCTCGCGAACGCGAAGAGCGCTGCGAAGCGCCTCGTGCACAACGCGACGCCGCGTGAAGTGATCTCCGCGCCGGTGTTCTGGGTGATGTATCTGATGTTCGTGATGATGGCGGCGGGCGGCCTGATGGCGACGGCGCAGCTCGGGCCGATCGCAAAGGACTTCGGCCTGCACGACTCGCCCGTTTCGCTGCTCGGCCTGACGCTGCCCGCGCTGACGTTCGCACTGACCATCGACCGCGTGCTCAACGGCCTGACGCGTCCGTTCTTCGGCTGGATCTCGGATCGCATCGGCCGCGAAAACACGATGTTCATGGCGTTCGCGATCGAGGCGGTCGGCATTCTCGCGCTGTCGAAGTTCGGTCAGAGCCCGGTGGCGTTCGTCGTGCTGACGGGTATCGTGTTCTTCGCGTGGGGCGAAATCTACAGCCTGTTCCCGGCGACCTGCGGCGACACGTTCGGTCCGAAGTTCGCGGCGACCAATGCGGGTCTGCTCTACACGGCGAAGGGCACGGCGGCGTTGCTCGTGCCGTTCACGAGCATCGTGACGGCGGCGACGGGCAGCTGGCACGCGGTGTTCATGCTGGCCTCGGGCATGGCGGCCATCGCTGCGCTGCTGGCGCTCTTCGTGCTCAAGCCGATGCGCCGCGCCTACGCGCTCCAGCATTCGGAGCCGTCGCTGGAAGTGCCGTACGGCTCGTCGACGCGCATCAGCGACTCGGCGCGCATCTCGGCCGAAGGAGGCTGATTCCGCAGTAGCACAAGGCCTTGACGTAGTGAGGGTGCCCGTCCGCCAATGCGCGACGGGCATCCGTCATCTGCGGACACGCGCAAAACACGCGCCGCGCGACGCCAAACCTGGCGCACTCTGTAGCAGCGCGCGTGACACACTGCGCTCATCCGGCCGCGATTCTCCCGCACGCCATCCGTGCAGGTGGCGTATGCAGGCCATCGCATCGCTCTGGCACGAACCGTGCGCGCCCTGCTCTCGCCGATACGCGCGCCGCCAGCAAAAAGCCTCGTTAGCCGTCGAATCACCCGGCGCCCGTGTCGACCTTCCGACACTGCCGACCGAGCGAGGCGAATCCGATGGACCGCGAAGAGCTACACGAAGACTGGCGCACGCTCGCGCTCGATATCGAGCATCAGGTTGAGAACGCCGTCATCGGGCAGCCCGACACCATCCGGCTCATCAACGTCGCGCTGTTCGCGCGCGGCCACGTGTTGCTCGAAGGCGGCGTGGGCGTCGGCAAGACGACCATCCTGCGCGCATTCGCGCGGGCGATCGGCGGCGATTTCGAGCGCGTCGAAGGCACGATCGACCTGATGCCGGGCGATCTCGTCTATCACACGTACGTGGATGCCGAGGGCCGGCCGCGCATCGAACCGGGTCCGCTGATCAAGCATGGCGAACGGCTCGCGACCTTCTTCTTCAACGAGATCAACCGCGCGCGTCCGCAGGTGCAATCGCTGCTGTTGCGCGCGATGGCCGAGCGCTCGGTGTTCGCGTTCGATCGCGAGTACCGCTTTCCGCACATGACCGTATTCGCCGACCGCAACAAGGTCGAGAAGGAAGAAACCTTCGAACTGGCGGCGGCGGCACGCGACCGATTCATGTTCGAACTGAATATGTCGACGCCCGACGATGCGCCCGCGCGGCGCGCACTCGTCTTCGATCCCGACTTCCACGACACGGACGCGCTGCTCGCGCGCGTAACACCCGACGTGCTGCCGTGGCAACGCCTGAACGCGATCGCCGCGAGCATCCAGCGCACGATCCACGCGAGCGAGGCGATCGAACGCTACGCGCTCGACATCTGGCGCGCGACCGAAAACCCGCTGCAATTCGGCATCGCCCTCGATGACGTCGACATGCAGCGCCTGATCCTCGCAGGCGCGAGTCCGCGCGGCATGAGCGCACTGCTGCGGGCGGCGCGCGTGGTCGCGTGGCTCGACGGACGCACGTATCTGACGCCCGAGGACATTCACCGCGTGCTGCTGCCGACGCTCGGCCATCGCGTGTACTTCACGCCTATCTACGAGTTGCGCCGCCAGCAACTCGCCGATGCGCTGATGGCACAGCTCGTTTCGCGGATCGCCGCGCCGTGAATACGTTAGCGGAGTTTCAGTACCGGCTGCCCGTGCGCGTGTCGGGCGCACGTCCCGGTGGGCATCGCGGCTCGAGTGTCGGCATCGGCCAGGAGTTCGCCGCGCACACGCGGCTCTTCGATCATCCCGATCCGCGCCGGATCGATGTGCGCGCAAGCGTTCGCACGGTGCAGCGCGAATGGCTCGTGCGCGTGCACCGGCAGCGCGTGGCCGTGCCCGTGCATGCCGTCGTCGACGTGTCGGCCTCGATGCGCTTCGGCGCGGGCAGCACGAAGCTGGAGGTGGCCGCGGCGTTCGTCGATGCGCTCGGACACAGCGCATTTCGTATCGGCGATCCCGTCGGCATGCTCGCATTCGACGGCGAGGCGCGCGAAGACCTGTTCGTGCCCGCACGGCACGCGCGCGGCATGGGCTCGCTGATGGCGGAGCTGTTGCGCGACTGTGCGCCGGATCAGACTCGCTCTTCTTCACGCTCTTCTTCACGCCCGTCTTCACGCGCGCCTTCACCCGATCGCGGCTTGCGCGACGTTGCCACGCGTCTTGCCGGCCGCGCGTGCCTCGTCTTTCTGGTGTCCGACTTTCATTGGCCGCTCGCCGCATTGCCTGCCTTGCTCGATACGCTGACGCATGCGTGGGTCGTACCCGTCGTGCTGTGGGACCGCGCCGAAGTCGAGCCGCCGTCGCACAACGGCTGGATGTCGCTGGTCGATGTCGAGTCGGGCGAAATGCGCTCGATGTGGATGCGCGATTCCGTTCGCGCGCGCTGGCACAGCGCCGTGGCCGAGCGTCGCGCGCAACTCGCCACGCTGTTCGCGCGTCACGGCATCCGTCCGTTCTTCAATCAGGGCGCGTTCGATGCCGAAGCGCTCAGCCGCTACTTTCTCGAGATGACGGCATGACGCGCTTCGGCACATACCCAACGCGGCCTTCACACCGACGCCTGCCATCCGCATTGGTGCTCGCGTTGCTGGCCATCAGCTCGCACGTCAAGGCAGAACCGGCGACCGTGCAGCAACCGCGCGCGTTCGGTCACGTGCTCGGCGACATCGTGACGCAACAGGTGTTGCTCGATTCGGGCGCACGCGCCGACGAACTGTCGGTGATGCCGTCGACGGGCCGCGTCGACGCATGGCTCGAACGCCGACCGCCGTCGTTCAGAACCGATGCCGACGGCCGCCGATGGCTCGTGCTCGACTATCAGGTGATGAACTCGCCGCGCGGGCCGACCATCACGACGACGCCACCGCTGCAACTGCGCCTCGCGTCCGGCAAGACGCTCGAAGTCGCGCCAGGTCCGCTGTCGATCGGTCCGCTCGCACCATTGGCTATCGCCGATGCGCAGCGTCTCGCGGGACTTCAACCGGACCGCCTGCTCGCACCCGAATCGACGGCACACGATCAACGCGCGTTAATCGTATGGAGTGTATTGACGGCAGTGTCGATCGTCGCGTGGCTCGGCTGGTGGCTCTGGCGAAACGCGCGCGACGCGCGGCAGCTTCCGTTCGCGAAGGCATGGGCGCGCTTCGGCCGCGAGAACGACACCGCACTCGATGCGAACCCCGAAGCATGGCGCGGTCTGCATCGCGCGCTCGATGAAGCGGCAGGACGCGTCGTGCTGTCCGGTTCGGTGCCGGACCTTGCGCAGAAAGCGCCGCATCTGCGCGAGCTTCAACCGCAACTGGAGCAATTCTTCCGGCGTTCGTCCGACCGCTTCTTCAGCGACGTGCCCGTGGCGACGCCGTTTTCGCTGCGCGATCTGTATCGCGCGCTGTATCGCGCGGAAAAGCGCCATCACCGATGAGCACGCCGCCCGACTTTCTCTATCCGTGGGCGCTCGTGCTGCTGCCGCTCGCGGCACTGCCGCTGCTGCGCCGAAGCATCGATACGCTGCCTTATTCATGGGTCGCGTGGCTGCCACACGATCGCGCGGGCCGTGTCGTCGCGATCATCTGGCGCGCGGCCGCGGTGATCGCGCTCGCAGCCGTGATCGTCGGGCTCGCGGGACCGGGATTTTCCGGCGAGCAAACGCGAATCACGGGTACAGGTGCCGAGATTCTGATTCTGATGGACGGCAGCGGCAGCATGAATCAGGCGATCAGCAGCGGTTCGATGAACGTCGCCGACGCGCCCACGGCAGGCGAAACGAAGAACCAGATGGCGCGCGATGCCATCACCGCGTTCGTCGCACAACGCGCGAACGACCGCCTCGCGTTCATGCTGTTCGGCACGCACCCGATGCTGGCCGTGCCCTTCACGCGCGACCGCACCGTGATCGATGCCGCGATCGCCGCAACGGGCGTGGGACGCGGCACGCCCGACACGCTGCTCGACCGCGGCATCCAGTCCGCCGTCGAACTGTTCGACGGCCGTCCGCGCACCAGCAGCCGCGCGATCGTGCTGGTATCGGACGGCGGCGCGCGGCTCGACGACGTGGCGCGCGAGCACATCCGCGCCGGGCTCTCGCGTAACGGCGTCGCGCTGTACTTCATCTATCTGCGCAGCGGCATCTACAGTCCCGACCTGCACGTGCGCCTCGCCGACGCCGATCATTCGCCCGAAGCCGAACTGCATCGCTTCTTCCTCTCGCTGCCGACGGCCTATCGTTTGTATCAGGCCGACAGCCCGCAACAAGTGGCACGCGCGATGAGCGATATCGCGCGCACGGAAAACGCGCCCGTGTCGTTCGTCGAGCGATTGCCGCGGCAGGACCGCAGCGCATGGTGTTACGCGACGGCCCTGTTCTGCTGCGCGCTGCTGGTCGGCGTGTGGTTCATGCAAAGACGGAGCCTGCGATGAAGCGGCTGCCCATCCATCTGATGTTCGGCGCGGCGACGCTGTGTTGCGCCTTCGTCGCCGGATACTACGCGGTGCGCGTTCAACGCGTTGCCGAATCGAATCGCGAAGTGGCCGCGATCGGCACGCAGCCACGCGAACAGTGGAGCAAGTCGACCAGCGACAGCAACGACCCGGCCGTGCGCCTAGCGCAAGCCGTCGCGCTCGCGCGCGCGGGCCAGCATGCCGAAGCCGGCAAGCTGTACTACGAGCTGTCGCGTGTTGCACCGTCGAGCGAAGCAGGCCGCCTCGCGCTCTACGACCTCGCCAACATGTATCTGCGCGAAGCCGCCGGTGACGATGCGCAAGGCCCCGTGCGCTCGCCGCCGATGCTCGAAACCGCAAAGGCGCGCTATCGCGAAGTGCTGCGCATCGACCCAGGCAACTGGGACGCGCGCTATAACCTCGAACGCGCGCTGCGGCTCGCGCCCGAAGCGCAGGACACCGCCGACGACACGAAGGACGTCAAGGAACAGCACAACATCAACGTGCGCGGCGCGGCACCGGAGGAATTGCCGTGAAAGCCGCCATGAAGCGCGACGCGCGGCCGTGGCGGCGCTATTTGCGCGGACGCTGGTGGCAGCTCCCGCTCGCCGCGCTGCTGCTTGCCGCGGCCGTGCTGATGCCGCCCGTCGAATTCAGAAGGCCCGTATTCCGCTACGTCGTTACGTTCGACATCACGCAGAGCATGGATGTCGAGGACGTTTCGCTCGGCGGCAAACCCGTGAGCCGGATCGACTTCGCGAAGGCCGCGATCAGCGACGCGTTGCAGCACCTGCCGTGCGGCTCGGAAATCGGCTGGAGCGTGTTCACGAACCAGCGCTCGCTGCTGCTCGTCGCGCCCGTCGAGCTATGCAGCAACTACGACGCGCTGCTTTCGTCGCTGGATCAGATCGGCGGGAACATGCGCTGGATAAACAGCAGCGTGATCGCGCAAGGGGGCATCTATTCGGCGATCCGCGCCGCGACGGAACTCGCCCACAACACCGACGTCGTGTTCATCACCGACGGCCAGGAAGCGCCGCCCGTCGCGCCGAACGAAACGACGGTGCGCGACATACCGCAGGGACTCGTGCATGGCTGGCTGATCGGCGTCGGCGGCGATCAGCCGGCGCCGATTCCGAAGACCAATGCCGATGGCGTGCGCACCGGCTACTGGCAGGCGGACGAAGTGAGGCAGGTGCGTCCCGAGCCCGGCGCACCCGCCGTCGCCGAAAGCCATGAAGAACTGTCGCAACTCAGGGAGACGTATCTGGAGGCCGTGGCGGGGCATCTCGGCTTCGGCTACAGACGGCTCGTCGCGCCGACTACGCTGCGCGCGCCGCTGACCGACGCACGCTACGCACATCCGACACCTGTTGCGACGGATATCCGCTGGGTACCCGCGCTGCTCGCGCTCGTTCTATTGGTGTGGCGCTTTCTTCCGGCGCGACGAACCGCGACTGCGGATAAGGCCGTCGGCCCGCGCTCCATTCCGGTACGCGCTTATTGAGCGCTCGATGTTCGATGCAGGCATGCGGACTGCTGTCCTTGTCATCATTTTGCAAGGACAAGCGCTCATGTACCCGATCCTGATTTCATCCCTCTCGCGCCGCGCCCTTTCATCGGCGGGCGCATTCTGCGCGGCGCTGTCGCTGTCCGCTCTCGCCGATGCGCAGATCACCGCGCCAAACGGCTCGCCGCCGCAGGAAAGCCGCACTGCGCCGATGGGCACGAACCCTCAAACGCCCGCACCGCACACAGTCGAATCGAACACGCCACAAGCGCATGAAGCCAAACCGGAGCAGCGCCGCAACACGAAGTCGAAGGCGGCGCGCCAACCCGAGGGCGCCGGAGGCTTCGACAACGGCCTGTACGGCACGGGCGCGGGCAACAACAAATAGCGTCCTTCCAGTCGCGAAGGGGCAGGTCGTGTCAAGCGCTTTTCGGGGATAATCGGGACCGGCAAGTCGCCCAACCCCAGCAGCTGTGCAGCTCATGAGCAAAACACAAAACCAGCAGCGCCAGATCGACGCGATGCTGCAGCAGGCCATCGCGATGCAGCAGAACGGCGCGCATTCAGAAGCCGAAGAGCTTTACCGCGAGATCCTCGCGTTGCGGCCCAAACACTTCGACGCAATCCAGTTGCTGGGCGCGCTGTCGCTGCAGGCGGGGCGCGTCGACGAGGGCATCGAACTGTTGAAGAAGGCGATCGCGATCAACGGCATGCAGGCGCCGCTTCACTCGAACCTCGCCTACGCGTACAACGCCCAGCGCCGTTTCAACGAAGGGTTGGCAAGCGCGAACCGTGCATTGGCGTTGCAGGCCAGGTTCGCCGATGCACTGAATAACCGCGGCAATGCGCTCGCGGGACTCGACCGTCCGGCTGAAGCACTCGCGAGTTTTGAAATGGCGATCGCGTTGCAGCCCGCGCTCGCGCAGGCCTGGAACAATTGCGCATGTGTGCTGCGGGACCTCGATCGTCCGGACGATGCCCTGGCTCGTTGCGATCAGGCCATCGCGTTGCAGGCCGGTTACGCCGAAGCATGGAGCAATCGCGCGAACGCATTGAGCGATCTGAACCGTCCGCTGGATGCACAGGCCAGCTATCGTCGCGCGCTCGAACTGGCGCCTTCGTTCGTCGACGCATGGAGCAATCTCGGCCTCACGCAGATCGACCTCAAACAGCACGAAGCAGCGCTGCAATCGTACGAACACGCACTCGCGTTGAACCCGGACCACGCGGAAGCGCACTGGAACCGCGCGCTCTGCCTGTTGCAGATGGGCCGGCTCGACGAAGGCTGGCAGGAATACGAATGGCGCTGGCAGCGTCACCGGATGCAAGGTGCCCAGCGCCATTTCGCACAAGCGCCATGGCTCGGCCAGTTTCCGCTCGAAGGCAAGACCATCCTGCTGCACGCAGAACAAGGGCTCGGCGATACCTTGCAGTTCTGCCGCTATGTCCCGCTCGTCGCGGCGATGGGCGCGAAGGTGATCCTCGAAGTCCCGCAGGAATTGATGCGCTTGCTGCGAACGCTCGATGGCGTCACCGAACTCATCGAACAGGGACAACCGTTGCCCGCCTTCGATTGCCATGCTCCGTTGCTCAGTCTGCCGCTTGCGTTCGGAACGGGCGTAGACAGCATCCCTGCCGGTACACCCTATCTCTATCCTGATGAGCCGGACACGAAACGTTGGAGCGAGCGCCTGGCGAGCAATGCGCCGCACACACTGAAGGTTGGGCTCGTGTGGGCGGGCGGCAATCGTCCGCATGTCGCCGAGTTGAGAAAGACCGATGCGCGGCGCTCGATTGCACTCGACATGTTGACGCCGATCCTCGACATACCGCACGTGCGGTTCTACAGCTTGCAGAAGGGGCAATCTGCGCAGCAGCTGACCGGCAACCCCGAACTCGCCGGACGGATCGTCGATTACACGGACGAGTTCGAAGACTTCGCCGACACGGCGGCGTTCGTGAACAATCTCGATCTGGTGATCAGCGTCGACACGGCCGTCGCTCACCTCGCCGGCGCGACGGGCACGCCCGTGTGGATCATGAACCGCTTCGATACCTGCTGGCGCTGGCTGCTCGATCGCACGGACAGCCCCTGGTATCCGGGCGCGCGCCTGTTCAGGCAGCCGGCCCTGGGCGACTGGAACAGCGTGATTGCGGCGGTGCGCGAAGCGTTGGCGGCGCAGACATCCGCGGCCGGATAGGGCGTCTCGGAGCAAAAAAGCCGGCGTTGACCGGCACCTCAGACAAACCCTAACCCCCAACAGCCGCACCGCCCGCAAGCCAACACAAGCCCTACATCCCTTTCAGCGAGACTACCAATATCCCAAATCGGCACGCACGCGTTGCCGGTTTCGGCGCTGGCCCGATTTTTCGTCGATCTAAAGTCGCCTCACACATTCCATATCTCAACTGGAGGCGACATGAGAATAAGGCGACGAACCGCGTCCATCGCGGCGACGCTGTCATTTGCCGCGGCCTGCATCGGCAGCGCGCACGCAATCGAAAAGCCCGAAGAGCTGACCGTGCAGAAGCTGCCCGCGTGGCATCCGCACGAAGTGTTCGTCGTCGACATTTCGATGCCGTCGATGACGGATGCGCGCATCTATCTGTACGACGCCGACGCGAAGAAACTGCTTGGCCAGATCGACGCGGGCTTCGCACCCGGCTTCGTGATTTCGCCGGACCACAAGACGAGCTACGTGTCGACCACGTACTTCGCACGCGGCTCGCACGGTACGCGCACCGACGTCGTCGAACTGACCGACAACGCGACGCTCGATCACACGGGCGAAATCGTCATTCCGCCGAAGCACGGCCAGCACGTGCCCTCGCCGTACAACACGACGTTCAGCGCGGACGGCAAGCGCCTTTATGTGACCAACATCACGCCCGCCGCATCGGTGACCGTGATCGACGTCGCGTCGAAGAAGGTGCTCTCCGAAGTCGACATGGCCGCCTGCGTGCTCGCGTATCCGTCGGGTAACGACCGCTTCACGGGACTATGCGAAAGCGGCAAGGCGCTCACCGTCACGCTCGATGCGAACGGCAAGGAAACGAAGCGCGTGATGTCCGATGCGTTCATCGACGTCGACAAGGATCCCGCTTACATCAACGCGTCGCCGTATCAGGGCGGCTATCTGTTCACGACTTTCCACGGCATGGTGCGCAGCGCCGATTTTCGCGGCGACAAGCCCGTGTTCGGCAAGCCGTGGTCGCTGCTGACGGACGCCGAGCGCGCCGAAGGCTGGCGTCCGGGCGGCATGCAGCAGACGGCTGTGCACGCCAGGCTGCATCGCTATTACGTCGCGATGCACAAGGGCGAGGAAGGCTCGCACAAGGATCCGGGCACGGAAATCTGGGTGTATGACCTGCAGACGAAAAAACGCATCGCGCGCTGGGACCTCTCGCAACAGAAGATCGACGCTGTCGCATCGATCCAGGTCAGCGAAGACGACAAGCCACTGCTCTACGGTCTGACGGGCACGTCCGATCTCGTCGTGATGGATGCGCGCACGGGCAAGCTGCAGAACGTCGAAAAGCAGGTCGGCAATACGTCGTCGCTGCTCGTCAATCCGTGAGGCCGACATGATGCTCGATCCTGTACTCGCGACGGGCGCACAAGCCAGCACGGCCATCGTCGTGCTGCTCGGCGCCGTCGCCAAATGGCGGCGCCCTGCCGCGTTCCGTCAGGCGCTCGGCGATTACCGCCTGCTGCCCGATGCGTTGACGGCGCCCGCCGCCTTCGCCATCGCGGCAGCGGAAACGGTCGGCGCCGCCGCGCTGCTGTTCCCCGATACCCGCATCGTCGGCGCAATCGTGCTGACGGCACTGCTGCTCGCATTCGCCGCGGGCCTCGCGTTCAACATCCTGCGCGGCCACACGGATATCGACTGCGGCTGCTCGGGTTTCGCGGCGACGCAAGCGACGACGCAGCAGAACGCACCGCGCGGCATCGGCTGGTTCCATGTCGCGCGCGCATTGCTGCTCGCGGCGCTCGCCGCCACCGCATTCATCGAGCCGGCGACGCGATCGATCGTGTGGTTCGACTACCTGACGCTCTTCTTCGCCGTGCTGCTGATCGTCTGCGCACTGCTCACTTTCGATGTGCTGCTGGCCAACGTGCCGCGCCTCTCTCACTTGAGGAATTCATGATGCAAACCGCTCTCACCGTTTCGACCGCGCTCCTGTGGATCGCCGTTCTCGCGCTCGGCGCGATCTGTCTCGCTCTCGTTCGCCAGGTCGGCATCCTGTACGAACGCATCATGCCCGCCGGTGCATTGATGATCGACAAGGGCCCCGCTGTCGGCGCGATCGCGCCGACCTTCGAACTGTCGGACATTCGCGGCCAGCAAGTGAAGGTCGGCGGTATCGACGCACAAGGCAAAGCGACGCTGCTGTTCTTCCTGTCGCCGACCTGCCCCGTCTGCAAGAAGCTGCTGCCGCTGCTTCCTTCGCTGCAAGCCAGCGAGTCGACGCCCGTCAACATCGTGCTCGCGAGCGACGGCGATGTCGCCGAGCATCAGCGCTTCGCGCAGAAACAGAATCTCGACCGTTTCCCGTATGTGCTGTCGCAGGAACTGGGCATGGCGTATCAGATCGGCAAGTTGCCGTATGCCGTGCTGCTCGATGAAAGCGGCAAGGTCCGCTCGAAGGGTCTCGTCAACACGCGCGAGCATCTGGAAAGCCTGTTCGAAGCGAAGGAACGCGGCGTCGCATCGCTGCAGGAGTTCGTGCACGGCGATCATCGCCATGAGCAGCACGAACAGCACGCCTGATGCATCGAACCCGATTACAAACCTGAGCGGAGAACAATCACATGGGCGTTTTTGATTCATGGTTCGAGAAGTCGGCACGCGGCGTCGCGCAGCGCAGTTCGCGGCGCAGCGCGATGGCGAAGCTCGGCAAGGTGCTGGTCGGCTCGGCGATGCTGCCGCTGCTGCCCGTCGATCGCACCGCCTATGCAGCCGATGCGGCTTCGGCTGCATCGGGCGCATCCGGCGCGGCCGCATCGGGCGCGAGCGACGATCCGATGAGCTGCGACTACTGGAAGTACTGCGCGATCGACGGATGGCTTTGCAGCTGCTGCGGCGGCACGTCCAGCAGTTGCCCGCCGGGCACCACACCCTCGCCGATCACGTGGATCGGCACCTGCCGCAATCCGCACGACGGCTCCGACTACATCGTCTCGTACAACGACTGCTGCGGCAAAACCTCGTGCGGCAAGTGCTTCTGCAACCGCAACGAACGCGAGAAGCCGCTTTACAAGCTGTCGCTCGACAACGACATCAACTGGTGTATGGCGAACGGCAATTCGAACTATCACTGTTCGGTGTCGGTCCTGCTTGGAGCAGCAAAGCAATGAAAGTGAAATACGCTGGAAAACTCGCGGCCTTCTGCATCGCGGCGGCTGCATCGTTCGCGGTGACGAACGCCGCGCACGCGCAAAACGTGCACTACCCCGCGGGCAAGGGCATGTTCGACGCGCAATGCGCGGTGTGCCACCAGGCCGGCGGCAAAGGTCAGGACGGACTCGCGCCGCCGCTCACCGAATACCCCGGCAAGTATTCGACGACGGCGCAAGGCCGCGCGCAACTGACGTCGACCGTCGTGCACGGCATGTTCGGCGAGATCAAGGTGAACGACAAGAGCTACAACTTCAAGATGCCGAGCTTCGCAAGCGCAAGCGATGAAGACCTGGCTCAGGTGTTGAACTATGTCGTGTTCGATCTCAACGCGAAGCATGGCGACGCGAAGCCGTTCACGGCCGCCGACATCAAGGCCGCACGCGCGCAGGAGATGGACAGCGCCGCCGTGCACACGCAGCGCGCCGCCGTCGTGAAGGGACTCGGCCTATGAACGCCGCCCGCGTGTCTCGTGCCGGCCAGCGCGTACCCACGCAACAGCCCGCGCGCGGCGCGCGGGCTGTGTCGCTGTGGATCGACGCGGCGCGCCGCGTGTCGATGCTGCTGCTCGCGTGCGCCGCGACGTCGGTAACGCCCTCACCCGCCAATGCGCAAAGCCCTGGCGATACATCGCTCGCGCAACAGCATTGGGTGCTCAACTGCATGGGCTGCCATACCGCGACGGGCGGCGGCATTTCCGGCAAGGTGCCGCCGCTCGCGAATTCGCTCGGCTACTTCGAGCATCTGCCCGCGGGACGCGAATACGTGATGCGCGTGCCGGGCGCATCGAACTCGGCGCTCTCCGACCAGGAACTCGCCGACGTGCTGAACTGGCTGCTCACGACGAAGAACCGCGATGCGCTGCCGAAGGATTTCAAGCCTTATACAGCCGCCGAACTCAGCGCGCACCGCCGCCCCGCTTACTCCGATGTCGCGACCGTGCGCGCCGGACTGATCCGCGATCTGCACGAGCGCGGCATCAAGGGCGTCGCGGACCGCTACTGAACATCTCATTCAAAGGAAACGAACATGGAGACGAAGAACACCTTCACGCTGCTCGACGCGACGCAAGCGTTCCTCGCGAAGCCGAAGAAGATGCTGATCGGCGCCGAGTGGACAGACGCGTCGTCGGGCCGCACGCTCGACGTCGTCAATCCCGCCGACGGCAGCGTGCTCACACGCGTGCCCGAAGCAAACGAACACGACGTGCAGCAGGCTGTCGCCGCCGCACGCCGCGCCTTCGACGCAGGCCCGTGGCGCACGATGAAGACCACGGACCGCGAACGTCTGCTGCTCAAGCTTGCAGACCTGGTCGAAGCGAATGCGCGCGAACTCGCGGAAATCGAATCGCTCGACAACGGCAAGCCGGTAACCGTCGCGCAAGGCCTGGACGTCTCGATGGCCGCGCAGTGCTTCCGCTACATGGCCGGCTGGGCGACGAAGATCGAAGGCAGCGTGATCGATGCAGGCATGCCGTACATGCCCGACAGCGAAGTGTTCGCGTACACGCGCAAGGAGCCTGTCGGCGTGGTCGGCGCGATCATTCCGTGGAATTTCCCGCTGCTGATGGCCGCATGGAAACTCGCGCCCGCGCTCGCGACGGGCTGCACCGTCGTGCTGAAGCCTGCTGAAGACACGCCGCTGTCCGCGCTGCGTCTGGGCGAACTGATCCGCGAAGCAGGCTACCCGGAAGGCGTCGTCAATATCGTCACGGGCTATGGACATACGGCGGGCGCTGCGCTGTCGCGCGATCCGCGCATCGACAAGATCGCGTTCACGGGTTCGACGCAGACGGGCAAGCTGATCGGCCACGCGGCGCTCGACAACATGACGCGCATGTCGCTCGAACTGGGCGGCAAGTCGCCCGTGATCGTGCTGCCCGATGTCGATATCGACAAGGCCGCACAAGGCGTCGCGAACGCGATCTTCTTCAACTCGGGACAGGTGTGCACGGCGGGCTCGCGCGTCTATATCCACAGCAAGGTGTTCGACAAGGTGATCGACGGCGTCGCGCAGATTGCAAAGAGCCTGAAGGTCGGCGCGGGCATGGATCCGTCCACGCTGATCGGCCCCCTCGTGTCCGCGAAACAGCGCGACCGCGTGTGCGGCTATATCGATTCGGGCTTCGCGGAAGGCGCGCGCGCGGCAGCCGGCGGCAAGATGCTCGACAAGCCGGGCTTCTTCGTCGAGCCGACCGTGATGGTCGATACGAATCACACGATGCGCGTGGTGCGCGAAGAAATCTTCGGGCCCGTGCTGGTTGCGATGCCCTTCGACGAAATCGACACCGCCGTGCAACTCGCGAACGACACGCCGTATGGACTCGGCGCGAGCATCTGGTCGAACGACATGTCGGCCGTTCATAAACTGATCCCGCGCATCGCTGCGGGCACGGTGTGGGTCAACTGCCACTCGCTGCTCGACAACGCGCTGCCGTTCGGCGGCATGAAGCAATCGGGCTTCGGCCGTGAACTGGGACGCGCCGTGGTCGATCAGTACACGGAAAGCAAGTCCGTGATGATCAATTACGCGTAAGCGGGTCACGCGATGCCTTGCCGACGCGCGATGCATCGGCAAGGCCAGCGCCCTCCGCGCTCGAAACAGACGCGCACCGCAGAGACAAGAGACAAAGGGGAAGAGACATGAATCATCCGACGACGCCGCGCCAGATCGCGGCGGCGGTGGCCGCACTCGCCGCGACGCTGGC
This sequence comes from Paraburkholderia sp. Tr-20389, assembly GCF_017104565.1. Lineage (GTDB taxonomy): Bacteria > Pseudomonadota > Gammaproteobacteria > Burkholderiales > Burkholderiaceae > Paraburkholderia. Next base: position 71,133 of record NZ_JAAGPD010000035.1, read on the forward strand.
AGCGCCCGGCATCGCGCAGGCGCAAAGCAGCATCACGCTATACGGCGATGTCGACGCCGGTATCACGTACACGAACAACCAGCAGGTCACGCATGCGGACGGCAGCGTCGGCGGCGGCCACAACTTCCAGTTCACGGGCGGCAATTCCGCGCCTTCGCGCTTCGGCCTGACGGGCAGCGAAGATCTCGGCGGCGGCACGGCCGTTACGTTCAAGCTCGAGAACAGCTTCTATACGGGTACCGGCAGCTTCGTGCAAGGCGGCACGCTGTTCAACCAGAACGCGTGGGTCGGACTCACGAACGAACGCTACGGCACGCTGACCTTCGGCCGTCAGTTCGACTCGTACACGAATGCGCTTGCGCCGTATGCGTCGAGTAACAACTGGGCCACGCTGTTCGGCTCGCATATCGGCGATGTCGACAACCTGAACGCCGCGCTGAATCTGAACAATGCCGTGCAATACGTGAGTCCGACCTTTGCAGGCTTCTCGGTGAGCGGCACGTACTCGCTGGGCGGCGTCGCAGGCGACTTCTCGCAAAAGCGCGGCTGGGCCGTCGCAGCGAGTTACAACAACGCGCCCTTCTCGTTCGGCATCGGCTATCTCGACCTGAACAATCCGCTCGATGCCGCGCTGGGCGGCGAGCAAGGTTATATCGGCGACTTCGCGTGCTCGAATCCGACGGCGATGTACTGCGAACTGCAGAACGCGCACTCGCTGAAGACGTTCGGCGCGGGCGGATCGTACACGTTCGGACCGGCGACGTTCGGCCTCGTCTATACGCATACGAAGCTCGACGATAGCCAGTACTTCGCGAGCACAACGTCGCCGCAAGGCTCGGATGTGCGCTTCGATATCGTCGAGGTGAACGCGACGTACGCCGTGTCGCCCGCGCTTTCACTCGGCGCCGCGTATATCTACAACTCGATGAAGACCGATGTGAGCGGTTCGCCGAAGTTCCATCAGGTGAACCTGGGCGCGACGTATAGCCTGTCGAAGCGTACGACGCTTTACGCCGTCGGGATTTTCCAGAAGGCGGCGGGCAGCGGAATCGGCACCGACCCTGTGACGGGGCAAGCTGTGAATTACGCGCAGATTCCCAATCTGCCGAATTCGACGACCGACAAGCAAGTGTCGGTCACGGTGGGGCTGAAGCACAACTTCTGATTGCATTCCAAGTGCGTGCGATTTGCGCGTCTCGTGCCCGTGGCGTGAGACGCGCTTTTTTTCGATCTGGAACGCACAGCTTATTGCAGTTTCCCTTGCGGAAGCGGGTGCAACGCCGTCCATTGGGACCAGCCGCTCGCGCAGTGCGTGGATGTCACGCGCAACGCTCTCGAACCGTCGCGAAAGTAGAGCGACTCGGCGATGCACATCGAGATGTCGTCGATCCCCGGCGTGCCGACGAAGCCTCGCTCATAAGTAAAGGGCAGATTGCCTTCGCGCAGAACATCGAGAGAACTGTCGAATTCGTCGACAAGCTTCGGATAGGCCCAATTGTTCAGCAAGGTGACAGCCGCTTCGGCGTCGAACATTTTTTCTCTAAACATTTTCACTCTCCTTCTCACGCTGCTTCATCGCGTACCGATCGCACGCTTGCCCTGACGGACTCGTTGCGCCTCGCTCACTCGCATCGGCTCGAACGCGTCCGGCAATCCTCGACAAAATCATCGGGCTCGACCGCACGGCTAAACAGGAAGCCCTGCATCCGGTCGATTCCGCATTCGCGCAGAAACGTTGCCTGTTCGTCCGTTTCGACACCTTCGGCCGTCACGGTGAGCGCTATCGAATGCGCGATCTTCGCGAGCCCTTCCACAATCGCCGCCGACCTGCTGTCAAACGGCAGCCCCATCACGAACGACCGGTCGATCTTGAGGCCATGCACGGGAAGCCGCCGGAGATACGACAGCGACGAATAGCCCGTGCCGAAATCGTCGATGACGAACTTGACGCCGAAGTTCGCGATGGCCGCTATCGTCGACACGACGGATCGCGTATCGAGCATCGGCTGGCTCTCGGTGATTTCCAGTTCCAGCGCGGAAGGCGGCAGCCCGCTGATCTCCAGTACTCGCGAGACCTTCCTTACGAAACGCCTGTTGAGTTGAAGCGGCGAGACGTTCACCGCCACGCAAAGGTCGGGCGCCACGTGCAGGCGCCACTGTGCCGCTTGCGCGCAAGCCTGTTCGATCACCCAGTCGCCGATATGCTCGATCAGGCCCGCATGCTCGGCGACAGGCACGAAGCGCGCGGGCGGGACGATGCCCAGCTCGGGGTGGTTCCAGCGCAGCAGTGCTTCCGCGCATACGGTGTTACGCGCTGCGCGATCGACGACGGGTTGCCACGCAAGCGACAGTTCGCGAGCCGCCAAGGCTTGTTGCAATGCGGATTCGATTTTCGCGTGACACGCCTGTTCGCCATCCATTGGTTGTGCGAATGACTCCGCCCACGGACTGCACATCGCACCCGGCCAGGCGACGCGCGTATACCCTGCCCGCGCAGACGTAGCACCGTCAGCGGCTGGCCCGGACCCTTGTTGAATCATCACGGCACTCCTATGCTTAAGCATCTGTGAATACACAGCACGTCAAAACATGCGGTTACCTGTGTGCAGCGTTTAGTACATTCGGATCCAGCTGGATGAACACCGGAACGCCCGAACACATCGCGCAGCAAAATCGAACAGATGACGCAAAGATAGGCTGTAGAACGCTTTCCAGGAACGATCACCATCGCTGAACGCGTCAAGCATCACTGAACGCCTGTCGTGGTGACGGGAATATCGGGGACCTTATGAAAACGCATCAGCTCCGCGCGCTCGTCGCCGTGGCGGACGCGGGCAGCGTGCGCGGCGCAGCGCGCCTGCTCGAGACATCGCCTGCCGCTGTCACGCAAAGCCTCCAGTTGCTGGAGGAGTCCACGCAGATGCAGCTGGTTTTGCGCACGTCGTCCGGGGTCACGTTCACCGAATGCGGGCAAACCCTGTTGACGCATGCGCGCCTGATCGTGTCGCAAATGACACGCGCCCATGAGGCGCTCGATGCGTTGCGCGGCAATACGCGCAAAAGACTTTCCGTCGCCGTGACCGCATGGGTCGCGCTCACGTTCCTGCCGGAGACGGTCGCGCGTTTCCGAGAGCGTATGCCGCAGATTCAGCTCGAACTATTCGAAGGGTTGCTTGCGATCGCGAATCCGCGCCTGCGCGACGGCAGCCTCGATATCTACATCGGCCGGCAGTCACCCGGCACGGCGAGTGGCGCATTCACTTACCAGCCAGTGTTTGCATCGAGCCGCGCAGTGGTCGCACGGAACGGCCATCCGAATGCGGCAAGCCGCTCGCTGGCGGACCTGCTCGAACTCGACTGGCTGGTTGCACTCGACCCTGAGACGGAAGGACAGGCGTCGTACCGGATGTTCGCGCAGCATGGCTTGCCCGTGCCGCGCAGCATTCACTATCTGCACTCGCTGGCGGTGGCCGTTCCGCTGCTCCGGTATACCGACATGGTCAGTATTTTTCCGTGGCCCCTGGTGGAGTTGTGCGCACAGCGCGATGATCTGTGCGCGCTGCCGTTGCGCGAACAGCTCGACGATTCGCTCGTCGGCATCATCACGCGCAGCGGCGAGCCGCCCGATGCGGCGTCGCGCTGCTTCATAGAGTGTTTCATTGAAACGGTGCGCGGCGAGAAGTGGATGGAGTCTCCCCACATTCGCCGCGCGATGCACTCGGTCGAAATACTCGTCTAGCCGACGCTTTCGCCGACAGCCGTGCGCATCAGTTCATCGAAACTCGCAAGCAAGCGGTCGATGTCCGGCGCATGAATCGCGCCCATCGTCGAGATGCGGAACAGCTCTTTCGACAAGCCGCCCTGCCCTGCATAGATCACGAAGCCACGCGCTTTGAGCGCATCGTGCAGGCGCTCATACGACACGCCCTCAGGCAAGCGATACGCCCGCAGCACAACCGACGATTCAGCAGCCGGCAATGCGCTGTCGATACCGCGCTCAGCGAGCCCCGCGCGCGCCTGCTCGGCGAGCGCTGCATAGCGCGCGTGACGCGCCTTCCAGCCGCCTTCCTCGTCGAGTTCGCGCAGCGCTTCGACGAGCGCGTAATACGCATGCACCGACGGCGTAAACGGCGTATTGCGCTGATCCTGCAACTGGGCGAGACGCACGAGCCCGAGGTAATACGTGCGGCTTGCCGCGACCGCCAGCGCATCGCGCCGCACGATCACGAATGCCGCGCCCGGCACGCCATGCAGACACTTGTTCGCGGTCGCGGCGACGGCCACGATCGTGCCTTCCGCGAAGTCGATTTCTTCGGCGCCGAAACTGCTCACACCGTCGACCAGCATCTTCACGTTGCGTGCGCGGCAAACCTGCGCCAATGCCTTCAGGTCGTTCAGACGGCCCGTCGTCGTCTCGTGATGAATCACGGCGACATGCGTGATGGCCTTGTCATCGTCGAGCGCGGCCGCGATGCGCGCGAGGTCTGGCGCCTGCATCCATTCGTGCTTCGCGACGCTGTGCGCGATGCCGTACTGCTTCGCGATCTGCGCAATACGCTCGCCATACACGCCGTTTTCGACGATCAACAGCTTGCCGTTTTCCGGCACGAGCGCCGCGATCATGCTTTCGACGGCGGCCGTGCCCGAACCCGTCATCAGCACGGCGCTCCATTGCGCGGGGTCGAGATCGTACAGCTTGACGAGACGCGAACGCGCTTCGTCCTGAAGATCGAAGAACTCGCTTTCGCGGTGGCACAGGTCCGTTTGCAGCAGGCTGTTGCGCACGCGCTCCGTCAGCGTGACGGGACCAGGATTCATCAGCAGCATCAGCGTGCTCCTTGGTTCGAGCCGGCGTTGGCGATGTGGCGCATCAAGCGCGTCTTCACATCGGGCGGCGTAATGGTCGGGCGCGGCAAGCCGTCCGGCGTACCGCGGCGAATCGCGACGCGCACGAAACGCGGGCCGTCGAGCAGCGGCGACGCGAACAGTTCGTCGATCAGGCTCACGTCGTCGCCTTCGACTGCCGACGCATAGCCGCACGCTGCGGCAACACCTGCGAACGACACCTGCGGCGATACCGTCGACTGACCGCCCGTCGAATCGTGCGCGCCGTTGTCGAGCAGAATGTGCGTGAGGTTCGAAGGACCGTATGCGCCGAGCGTCGCGAACACGCCCATGCGCATCAGCGCTGCGCCGTCGCCGTCGAGCGCGACCACGTGCAGATCCGGACGCGTGAGCGCGAGACCCAGCGCGAACGGCGTCAGACAGCCCATCGAGCCGACCATGTACAACTGGTTTGGGCGGTCATCGATTGCATAGAGTTCACGCCCGCAGAATCCCGTCGATGCCAGCACCACCGTCGAATTCAACGGCGTATGCGCAATCACGCGTTGCAGCGCTTCGTTGCGCGTCGGCAAGGCGTCGGACGTCGTCGAACGCGAGACATCGCGTGCAATGCGCGCTTCGCGCTTCACGGCGCGGCCAGCGTCCTTCAGTTCGTATGGCGCGACGCTGCCCTTCTGCATCACGAGCGCGTACGGGCGGCCCGTCGCATCCATATGCGCGATCGCGCGGTCGAGCGCTGGACCGATCGCGTCGGCTTCCGTCGGGAACGTCTCCCGCGGAATCTCCATCGTGTCGAGCATGGCCGGCGTGATGGGGCCCATCAGCTGATGTTGCGGCTCATCCGCGACGCCGGGCTGACCGCGCCAGGTGACGATCAACAACTGCGGCAGCTGGAACGTCCACGTCAGCGACGTCAGCGGGCTCACCGCATTGCCGAGGCCCGAGTTCTGCATCATCGTCACGCCGCGGCGGCCATTCTGCGCGCCTAGCGTCACGCCCGCGATGAACGCGACGGCATCGCCTTCGTTCGCCGCCGACACGTAGTGCAACTTCGGATCCTGCAGCACGTAGTTGATGAACGGCGTCAGATACGAGCACGGCACGCCCGCATACCAGTCGAAGCCGCGCTCGCGCGCCGCCTCGACGAACTGTGCTGCCTCGATCATTGAGCGGCGCCTCCCGCTGCATCGCCCTTCGCGAGCGGCGTGGCTTCGTGCGCGAAGTCGCCTGCGCGGCGGAAGTCTTCGAGATCGTTCACACCGCGCCAGTGGCCGTGCACGTATTGCACTTCGATTTCTTCACCGGCTTCGAGCAAGGCGTTCAACAGCGCGGGCATATCCAGCGAATCGAAATCGGGGCGCGCGCGCAGCGTGTTCATCACCGCTTGCAGGCGCTCGCGGCCTTCGCCACGCACGTTGAGCAGACCGATCCAGCGGCCGTTCGGCGCTGCGCCGTTCACGTCGGCTTCGTTGTTCGACACGCGGCGCAGCAGCACCTTGTTGCCGAACAGGCCGCGATCGTCGCCGGCCGAGCACCACGCGAAATCGCGCACGCTCTGGTTCGCCGCGCCCGATTCGTCGACCGTCGTCGAATCGACGACCACGCTGAACGGCGCCTCGCTCTCCACCAGATCGCGCACGATGTAGCTGCGGAACAGCAGGTCGCCGTACGAGATCAACGTGTCGTTCTGCAGGTTGTCGACGGCGCATGCGAGCGACGCCAGTTCGCCCGTCTGCTCGTGACGCTCGTTGACGACGAGCTTGATGCCCGCCGTATCGATTGCGTCGGCGCGATAACCGCCGACCACTGTGATGTCGTTGACGCCCTGCTTCTTGAACGAATCGACGAGCCAGCGCAGCAGCGGTTTGCCCGCGATGGGCAGCATGACCTTCGGACGCTCCGTCGTGACGGCTTCGAGGCCCTTGCCGCGGCTCGCAGCGAGCACGACAGCCGAACCTGCCGCGCGCGACGACGACAGATAGCGCTCCTCCGCTTCCGAGTATTCGTCGGCGTTCTGCAGACGGAAGATTTCGTTGACGGTCGCGATGCGGTCTTCGACGTTGACGAGCGTCTGGCTCTCGTAGATTTCCTTGACGACTGCCTGCATCGCGGACGTGGCTGCGCGAATCTGATGGTTCGCCCAGATCACCGTGCTGATGCCTGCCTTGCGGAACACTTCCGTCGGCGTGCTGTAGTACTTGGTCGGCACGATCACGAGCGGACCGCGGCCTGCCCATTCGCGGGCGAATTCGAGAATCTCGTCGGGGCGCGACAGCTTGCTGTGAATGAGGATCGCGTCGGCGCCAGCCTGGCGATACGCTTCTGCGCGCTTGAGCGCTTCTTCCATGCCCCAGCCTGCGATCAGCGCTTCGACGCGTGCGACGATCGAGAAGTCCTCGTCTGTCTGCGAGTCCTTGCCGGCCTTGATCTTGCCGCAGAACTCATCGATATCGGCGAGCGGCTGCGCTTCACCCTTGATGAAGCTGTTGGTCTTGGGGAATACCTTGTCTTCGATGCAGACGCCTGCGATGCCGCGTTGCTCCAGCTTGCGCACGAGGCGGCGCACGTTGTTGAAGTTGCCGTAGCCGGTATCGCCGTCGAGCAGGATGGGCAGATCGCTTGCGTCGGCCATGAATTCGAGCGTATCGACGACCTGGGTCCAGCTTGCTTCATTGTTGTCGCGCACGCCGTACTGGGCGGAGATCGCGAGGCCCGAGCCCCAGATGCCCTTGAAGCCGGCTTCGCGCACGATACGCGCCGAGATGCCGTTATGGGCTTCCATCAGGAATTCGAGTTCGTTGCTGGTGAGCATCTGGCGCAGGCGTGCGCTGCGCGACAGAGTGGTGAAAGAGGGTTCGCGTGCGTTCATCGTGGCTCCGGTTTTCTTTTTGCGCTGCTGTTATGCGCGGATGTTTTGCGCTGCGCGCGGCGTCGGTCTGCCGACCAAAAATGGCGACTATATCGGAAATGATTTCTGCTCGCCTTTGAAGAGGCCTGCAAGAGGCCTGGTTTTGGCAATTGATGGAATTTGGGTGAAAAATGTGGCTAATTAGCCGGTTTTTTTGCCTGCGGCGCGGTGTTGCCTGTTTTTCGCTGGTATCCGCGTTGTGGCTCTGGTTCGCTAGCGTTGCCTTTGCTTCGCTGGCATCCGCGTGATGTCTCTGATTCGCTAGCGTTGCCCCTGTGCGGGGCGGCACCTACTTTTCTTTGCAGCGGCAAAGAAAAGTAGGCAAAAGAAAGCCGCTCACACCGCTAGCGCTAGTCGTTGCCTGCGGGCCCCCAACAGTTCCTGCACTTCGTTCGGCATCGCGCTATTTCACGCGCGTTGCCAGCGTTCTACCTGCACGCATCCCCCGCTTCACACTCCCGCGTCACGGATCGCGTTACCGAAAGTCCACCGCCGCCCAGGTGGCAAACGGTGTGTAGGCCATCGCGACGGAAGTGCACCACTCCGGACTGAAAAGCGGATCGGTGTCGTGAGGGCGCCAACGCGTATGGTGCGACAACCTACACACCGTTTGCCACCTGGGCGGCGCAGACGGATCGCTGCCGCTGGCTGGGCTGCGGGTGACTGGAGTGGGTGATGCGCTCGCTCATCGCGCTGGCAACGGGCGCAAAACAATGTGTTGCCGTGTGGAGTGCGGGACCCGTTGGGGGCCCGCAGGCAAGAACACGGGCTGGCGGTGTGAGCCCGCTTTCTTTGCTTACTTTCTTTGCGGCGGCAAAGAAAGTAAGTGCCGCCCCGCACAGGGGCAACGCCAGCAAACCAGAAGCAAAACGCGGATGCCTGCCACCGAACAGAGACACACCGCGGATGCCACATCCCGCGCCGCAGGCAAAAAAAACCACTTACGGGTTTCCCCGCGTTATGCGCTATCGGTAACGCGCCGTAAACCCCATTAAGCAGTGCCATAAACGCCGCGCTGCGAAACAGAGAACCACCTCAGCCGCTGCGTAAGCAAAAAGCAATAGCAAACCCCAACCATGACACTGAACAAAAAACTCGCCTCGATGATCGCGATCCTGTGGATCGGCCTCGTCCTCATCGGTGCGTTCGGCGCGTGGCAAAGCCGCTCGTCGATGATCGCCGACCGCCGCGATCAGCTCACCACGCTGGTCGAGCAGGCCAATTCGATCGTCAACCGCTACTACACGCTGTCGCAAGAACACGTGATGAGCGAAGCCGATGCAAAGAAGCAGGCACTCGACACGATTGCCGCCATCCGCTACGGCACCGACGGCTATCTCTCCATCAACGACTCCCAGCCCGTCATGCTGATGCATCCGTTCAAACCGGCACTCGTCGGCAAGAACCTGTCCGGCTTCACGGACCCGGCGGGCAACCACCTCTTCGTCGATATCGTCAACGCCGCCGGCCAAGGCAAGGGCGGCTTCGTCGATTACCTGTGGTCGAAGCCCGGCAGCGACACGCCCGTCCCCAAGACCAGCTACGCCATGCGCTTCGCGCCGTGGGACTGGGTGCTCGTCACGGGCATGTACATGGACGACGTGCAGAAGGCGTTCTACGTCGACCTGCTGCGCTGGCTCGCAATCACGTTCGTGCTCGGCGGCATCGCAACCGTCGTGATGGTGCTCGTGCTGCGCAGCGTAAAACGCACGCTCGGCGGCGACCTCGAAACGGCCGTCGAAGCCACCCAACGTATCGCGCGCGGCGATCTCGCGACACCCGTGCCGCTCACGCACAACGACCGCACCAGCCTGCTGCACGCGCTGCACACGATGCAAAAGGGCCTCGTCGAAACGGTCTCGCGCGTACGCACCGGCACTGAAAACATCAACGTCGGCGCCACCGAAATCGCCGCGGGCAACACCGACCTCTCGCAACGCACGGAAGAACAGGCAGCCGCGCTGGTGCAAACGGCGTCGAGCATGGACGAGATGACGTCGAACGTGAAGCAGAACGCCGATAGCGCGGCAACGGCGGCGGGCCTCGCCAGCGAGGCCGCCGATATCGCGAAGCGCGGCAGCCGCGTCGTCGACGATGTGGTCCGCACGATGGGCGACATCACCAACAGCTCCAAGCAGATCGGCGACATCATCGGTGTGATCGACGGCATCGCGTTCCAGACCAACATCCTCGCGCTGAACGCCGCCGTCGAAGCGGCACGTGCAGGCGAACAGGGCCGAGGCTTCGCGGTCGTCGCGGCGGAAGTGCGCAGCCTCGCGCAACGGTCGGCAACGGCGGCCAAGGAGATCAAGGCACTGATCGAGACGTCGACGGGCAGCGTCGAGGAAGGCGCGTCGCTCGTCGCGAACGCGGGTTCGACGATGGGCGAGATCGTCGCGTCGGTACGTCGCGTGAACGAGATTCTCGAGGAAATCAGCCATGCATCGCGCGAACAGAGCGCGGGCATCGAGCAGGTGAACCGCGCCGTCGGCGAAATGGATCAGGTGACCCAGCAGAACGCGGCGCTCGTCGAACAGGCCGCAGCAGCCGCCCATTCGCTGAAGGATCAGGTCGGCGTGTTGCGCGAAGCAATTTCGAGTTTCTCGCTGCCCGCCTGATCGCACTGCCCTACGCCGTGTGAGCGCCCACGCCGCTCACGCGCCGGGAATCCCCACACAAAAAGAAGGCGCTCGGTTGGGAGCGCCTCGTCAACACGCCGCGTCGGAGACGACGCATCAGTTGAACGGGCGACGGCGCGCGCATTTTCAAAACCGGCCCGCCGCCCGTGCGTCTGACGCGCCTTCAGCGTCGCCCGACGCGCAAAAACCTTGCGCGAAGCTCGCGTCGAGATTACGTTCTTATTACAATCTGTCCACGTTCACTGTGGACCGGCAATCAGAACACCCGGCTTCGCCCTCATGATCCGCAAGAAAAATCACGATCCGTACGCGCCCGTCGCGAAGAATCCGGTCCTCGTCGCGCGCCTTCCGATGTGGCGTTCGAAGCTGGTCGTGATCCTCGTGTTCGCGGCGTTTGCGTCGCTGATCGGCCGCGCGTTCTGGGTGCAGGTCGTCAATCAGGATTTCTACGTCGAGCAGGGGCAAAAACGCTATCAGCGCACCATCGAACTCGACGCGACGCGCGGGCGCATCGTCGATCGGCACGGCGCGATGCTCGCCGTGAGTCTCGCGACGTACGAAATCTGGGCTTCGCCGAAACTGCTCGACGAAGCCACATACCCGCCTCTCGCGAAACTGCTCGACATGCCGCTCGCCGAGTTCACGCATCGCGTTTCGGGCAACAAGAGCTTCGTGCTGCTCAAGCGCCAGGTCGACGCGGAAACGGCCGCGCATATCGACAAGCTGAATCTCGCGGGCATCACGCGCATCGCGGATTCGAAGCGCTTTTATCCCGAGGGGGAATCGGCGGCGCACGTAGTCGGCTTCACCGACATCGAGGACAACGGTCAGGAAGGCATCGAGCTGGCCGCGAACGAGTTGCTGTCCGGCGAGCCTGGCGAGCGCGAAGTGATCCGCGATCGTCTTGGACGTGTGGTGTCGGACACGCGCCCGCTCACGCCGGCGCAAAACGGCGCAACCGTCCATCTGACTATCGACCGGCGCATCCAGCAGCTTGCCTACGCGCAACTCAAGGCCGCCGTCGCAAAGCACAGCGCGCAGGCGGGCAGCGTCGTCGTGCTCGATGCGCACAACGGCGAAATCCTCGCGCTCGCGAACTATCCGAGCTTCGATCCGAACGATCGCTCGCGTCTGACGGGCAAGCAGCTGCGCAATCGCGCCGTCGTCGATACGTTCGAGCCGGGTTCGACGATCAAGCCACTGGTGGTCGCACTGTCGCTCGACCGCGGCCTCGTCCGGCCGGGCACGATGATCGACACGGCGCCCGGCTGGTACAAGATCGGCCCCGCCGTGATTCACGACACGTCGAACCACGGACGCATGACGATCGCCGAAGCCTTGCAGAAGTCGAGCAATATCGCGCTCGCCAAGCTCGCGCTGAACCTGCCCGCCGAAACCATCTGGAACAAGTACCAGGAATACGGACTGGGCCGCGCGCCCGAACTGACGTTCCCGGGTGTCGCGGCGGGCCGCGTGCGTCCGTTCGCGCGCTGGCGTCCCATCGAACAGGCGACGATGGCCTACGGCTACGGCCTGTCCGCGTCGCTCCTGCAGATCGCGCAGGTGTACACGGCCTATGCGGGCGACGGCACGCTGCACCCTGCCACGCTGCTGGCCGACCCGACGCGCACGTCTTCTGCCCACCCGCGCGTGACGACGCCCACGACGGCGGCCGCCATCCGCTCGATGCTCGAAATGGCGACGAGCGAAGGCGGCACGGGACGCGCGGCGAATATCGACGGCTATCGCGTGGGCGGCAAGACGGGGACGGCGCGCAAGCAGGTCGGCAGTTCGTACGCGAAGGGGCGCTACCGGTCGCTGTTCGTCGGCATGGCGCCGATGAGCAATCCGCGCCTGGTCGTTGCCGTGATGATCGACGATCCCGCCGGCCGCGCGTTTTATGGCGGCACAGTCGCGGGGCCCGTGTTCAGCGCGGTGACGGGCGGTTCGCTGCAACTGCTCGGCGTGCCGCCCGATGCGCCTGCTTCTGCCGTCGCGCAGGCGCCCGATGTGTGAGGTTACTCACGGTCGACACGTGGCGCCACGTCAGGCGTCGCTTTCAACCAGAGCGCGCAAGTCGCGCGCGACTTCCTCCATCACCGGCTGCCACGCTCCGAATTGCGGCTGCCGGTACAGCGTGGCCGTCGGATACCACGGGCTGTCGCGCCTTCCCGTCATCCACGTCCAGTAGGGATTCACGTCGAGCAGCACCCACGTGCGCCGACCGAGCGCGCCCGCGAGGTGAGCCGCCGACGTACACACGCTGATCACCAGATCGAGTTCGCTCACGAACGCGGCCGTATCGTCGAAGCTGTGCCATTCGTGGGTGAAGTCGGCGATGGGCAGTCCGGCTGCGCGCGCCGTGTCGACATCGGCCGTTGCGCCGGGCTGCAGCGAATAGAACGCGACGCCGTCGATGTCGCGAAACGCCTGCACGTAGCGCTCCAGCCCGACGCGGCGAAAGCGGTTGCGTCCGTGATTCAGGCTGCCCGTCCATGCGAGCCCGACCTTCAAACGCTTTTCATCGGCGAGACGCGTGCGCCATGCCGCGCGCGCATCCGCGTCGGCGTGCAGATACGGCACGTCTCGCGGGATCGATTCAACGCGTGTGTCGAGCATCAGCGGCGTGCTCACCAGCGGCAATTCGAAATCGAACGCGGGCAACGATTCAAGATCGCGCGTGACGGAATATGCATCGACGTGTTGTCCGAGACTTCGCGGCAACAGCGCGCCCATATGCGCGAACGAATTCCACACGATCTGCCCGCCCTCGCGATGCACGCGCTCCGCCAGAAGCGGAATGAAGCGGCAAAACTGCAGCACGTCGCCCATGCCCTGCTCGCCCCACACCAGCAAAGTCTTGCCCTCGAGCGATTCGCCGCGCCATTGCGGCTTGCCGAAGAGCGGCCGGCCCTCTGTCAGCATGCTCGCCGGATCGTTCCAGCGCGCTTCGTGCGCAGGCCATCCCTCCGCGTATTCGCCGCGCAGCAGATGCAGCACGCCGAGCCCCGTGCGCAGCGACGCATTGCCGGGTGCGAGCGCGCACGCCCTGTTCGCGTGATCCAGCGCGTCGTCCCAGCGTTGCGACTCCTTCAGCGCCTGCGCGAGATTGCCATGCGCGAGCGCGCTCTGCGGATCGAGCTCGACAGCGCGCGTCGCCGCCGCAAGCGATCCGTCGAGATCGAAGCATGCGCGCCGCGCGCTCATCAGGTTGAACCACAGCGCGAGGTCTGCCGGGTCCGCTGCGACGGCCGCTTCGAGCACTTGCCGCTCTTCCTCTGGAGCGGCGCCCGTACGGTTCAGCGCGATCGCGAGGTTCTTGCGCAATTGCGGAAACGCAGGGTCGATTGCGAGCGCACGGCGATAGGGCGCGAGCGATTCGCGATCACGCTTCGCCATCTGCAACGCATAGCCGAGGCGCATGTTTGCCGCCGCGCTCTGCGGTTCGAGTTGGGCGACGGCTTCGACCAGCGATACCGCTTGCTCGAACTGCTGCTGTTCGAGCAGATCGAGCATGAGCCTGTCGATCGACCCGCTATCCGTCGGGTGCAGACAGGACGCAGCTTCGAGCCACAGCGCACGGGCACGCGCATCGCCGCGCGACTGCGCAGTGACCGCATGGCGAAGGAAGGTCAAAAACGGATCGAAAGTGGGCAGCATGACGGCGAAACAGGAAGTTGATCGGCGTATTGAATCGGCGCGCACAGCGTGCACCGCGCCGGCCATTCTCTGGCGAGCGATTCGGCCCCTCGTAAAGAATCGTCAAGTTCCCGTTCGATATCAACCGAAGAATGCGATGCGCCCATCCAGCCGAGCTGCGTTGAAAGCGCTCACGCCCATTTCATGCGCGATGTGTTCACGGCGGTTTTGACCCTCCTTTTAAGCGGCTTTCGTGTCTAAAGTCGCCCGCCGCAGCGCCGATATTCCAGCAGAGGCAAGCGCCTCGCCCGTTGCTCCAGCGTTCCCGTAGTCAGTCTCGCCTTGTGCGTCGACCTCGCGAGTCCGCTTCGCGCACATCACCGATTGACACGCCGGCCCGGTCCGCACGACCGCGCCGCACAAACCGGCGACGCCGGGAAGGACACTGCGATGGGCAGCCAGCGCAAGACATCGATAGCGGCAAGCGTCGCAAGCCTGACGCTCGCCGCCGCGCTCACTGCATGCGGTGGTGGAGGCAGCGGCAGCACGGCCGTCTCGAACACGGCGAAAAGCACGCCTGCCTCGAGCGGCATGCCGACCATCGCCGCCGACGGCAAGCTGCACGCCGCCTGCGAAGCCTGCTCGGCAACCGACGATGCGACCTACGCGGGCAGCGGCGCAGGCATCTGGCAAGCGATCAATCCCAATGCATCGGCTATCGACGTGCCCGTCAGCATCAAGGGACTGTCCGGGCAGAACGTGACGCTCGTCTTCACGAACGAGAGCGCGGGCACGCAAGCCATGTCGTCGATTGCATTGAGCGCGAACATGTCGGCCTCGGTCATGCGGGCGCAATCGCAGGCAACGGCGACGTCTTCGACGACGAGCAGCGAAAGCGCCACGCTCGCCGCGATCCGCGATTTCAACTACCAGGGCTGGGCGCAGCTCGCGACGAACCAGCAGGCCACGGCAACCGCGCGCTATTCGACGAACGGCGCGACGAGCGGTGCGACGACCAGCGCGTTCTACAGCGCCGGCACCTGGCAGGTCGGCGACACGCGCACGTTCTACTACGCGGACAACTCGCCGCGCACGACGACGCTCGAACAGACGGCCACCACCTCCGACGGGACCATCGTCAACCTGTGGGTCGAATCGGGCGAAATCGGCGCGTCGAAGATCTCGCCGCCAATCATCAGTTCGCTGATCACGCAGTATGCGCAGGCGGGCGGCATCTATGACATGCTGGTGCGCGTCGGCGGCAAGCTGTATGGGCCGAACAACCAGTCGAGTCTGATCGACGGCACGCATCAGCCAATCGATCTCGTCGTGATGAACTTCGATCACAACGGCCAGCCCTACGGCCTGCTCGGCTACTTCTGGGCGCTCAACAACTTCAAGACGGGCGCGGGCCAGCTCGCATACAGCAATCAGTCGATCTCGCTCTACCTCGACTCGGAAACGCTCTACCTGGGCGGCACGTACGGCATGAACCAGATGCTGACGACGATGGCGCACGAAAGCATGCACATGCAGAACTTCTATCGCCGCTCGGTGCAAATGGGCGCGCAATACGCGTTCGAGCCGTGGCTCGAAGAAATGACGGCGATGATGATGGAGGACTGGGTGAGCGGCGCGATCGTGCCCGGCTACAACGCGATCCGCGACGCGCGCTTCGTGACGTACATGACGTATGGCGGCCACGGCAGCTACAACTGCGGACTGACGACGTGGACGCCGTACGGAACCGATTGCGAAACCTATGCGGTGAACGGTTCGTTCGGCGGCTTCATGAACCGTCAGTTCGGGCTCTCGTTCTATCAGTCGTTGCTGACCAACAAGAACCACACGGCATCCATCGATATCCTCAACGAAGTGATCGGCAACGCGCGGGCCGGCGCGACGGTGCCGTCGACGTTGCGCGACTTCGCAGCGGCGGCGAGCGGGCTGGTGCCGTTGTCGTCGAACGTTACCGGCTTCACGTTTCCGGCACGCAGCGAGGGTGGCTTCGCGTTGCCCGCCATCGATCCGACTTCGCTCTACAACGGCGCGACGCGCGCGTTGCCGACCTCCGTGCCCGCGACGCTCGCCGCGCTAGGCACGTTTCCCGTCGTGCGTTCGCGTGTCAGCGGTACGTATAGCGAAACCGTTCGCGTGCCGGTGGGGACGACGCTATCCGTCGTCGTCGACTGAGTGTGATTCAATGAATCGAGTCCATCGCAGGGGTTGCCCGTGACGTTCAAACGAAATTTCGCGCTCGCCGCGCTCGCGTTGATGCATGCGGCCTGCGCCGCGACGCTGCACAGCGGCGAACCCGTCGATCTGTCGGGGCGGCTCGCGCTGCGTGGCAACGAGCCGTTCATCGTGCCCGTCGTCTACGATGTGCGCGGTGTGTTCGAGCTTGAAGGCGTGACGCGCGAGCAGGCGATGTCGCTGCAAAACCAGCAGGTCAAGGTGCACGGCACGATCACGCGAGCGGAGATGCATGGGGCGCAACTGCCTGCCGTGCATGTGGAGTCGTTGCAAACGGTCGCGCCCGCCATGCCAGCGTCTGCGCCGTGACGAACTCGCAACTTGCCTTAAGTCTCGTTTAATTCTTTGCTGTAAAGATGCGGCTCGACATCCCCTGTCGATCCGAGTTGGCGCTTTAGCGCCTTACTCGGATCCCATGCAAAGCTGTCGATCCGAGTTGGCGCTTTAGCGCCTTACTCGGGTCCCATGCAAAGCTGTCGATCCGATCCGGGTTGGCGCTTTAGCGGCTTACTCGGGTCCCATGCAAAGCTGTCGATCCGGGTTGGCGCTTTAGCGCCTTACTCGGGTCCCATGCAAAGCTGTTGAGCCGCCTGAGCATCGGCGGCATTTTTTTATCCGCCGGGGGGTGAATCGTTTTTTCACCGTAGCATCGCGCGCTTGCTTGCAGGAAAGGAGACACACGATGGTCGAGGACACGGTGCTGGAACATCTACGCGCGCTGAACGGCGCGCAAACACTCGCCATTCACAGCTGCACCGTTTCGCCGCCGATACAGCATCCGTGGGGACGCTCGTACCGGCTCGTCGAATGGTCCTTCAGGCACGACGTTGAATCCTTCCGGCGCGTCGTGCCTGCCGAGAGCACGCCTCTTCAAATTGCCGAGGCCGTGATGTCGCACGTGCCGGGGCGGCGTTTCTGCCAGCCTGGCGGATAGCCTGCGCGCCACACAGCGCAAGGCGCTCGATACGCGCGCCACGGGCGTTTGATGCCTGGTTGCCGTTCTTCATCACGCATTCCTCCACGCAGACATCGCCGGCCGCGCTTGGGCGGGCGGAAACACATTCCATGATCCGTCGTCGTGACGGAAGAAAAAGATCGACAGCAGGCCGTTGGGGCGCACCGCCTCCACGCACACACAGCGACGGTGCATCTGCGAGCGGCAGAACCTCACGACGCGCGCGGGCATCGCGGGTGTCGGTGCGAGCCATTTGTCGACTGCCCAGTGCAGGGTTTTTCCGGTCGGGCTCATGGTGGTCTCCTTCGCTTTCCTGATCGCTTTTACGGCATTCCGCGCCGTGAACTTCAATCGTCACTGTTCAATTTCGATGCTCATGCTGCGTTAACAACGGCACGGCCTGTTTTCATCCGGTTGGCGACAAATGCGCTGATCAGGCAGACCACGGCATGCACGCCGGTGCGCGGATGCGTGAGGCATGCATGAACCTGTTCGCTGCGGCTTTCGCCGAGCAGGCACCATGCGCAGAAGTGCTCGCAGTTGTTCGTCAGCAGGCGATAGCTGTTTTCGCCGAGGCGCGAGCGGGCGCGCAGCACGGTTTCTTCGCCGGAAAACTTCGGAAACGGATGCGGACGCACGGCAACGGCATGACCGTCGGCAAAGGCTTCGAGTGCCACTTCTTCGACGGGACCGCGATGTGCGGACTTCGCGAAACCTGCGTAGTGAATGACCTTGCCGCCGCCGGCGTAGATGCCGTGGTGTTCGTAGCCGCGGCGTTGCGTGATCAGATGGGCACCGAGTGCGGGTTCGTCGCTGGAACCGTCGAGCGCGACATCTGCGGATGCATAGGCTGCCGCGCGATTTGCACCTTGTTCACTGCCTGATTGTTGGAGGTTGCGGTTCATGGCTTTGTCCCGGTATCCGATTCAAAAGGCCAACACTGTTGCAGACTCTTTTGCATCAACCGGGCCATGAACGCTAAGCTCATGATTTATCTTGGAATTTAGCCATGAACGGGTGATCTGCGAGGGTTCGGTGTAGGGATTCGACCAACAGAATTTCTGGCGATTGTGTTGTCCACGCACCATCACATTTCGCCGCTCGCGCGAGCCGCGCAGGTGAGAGGAATGTGTTGGCTATCCCATCGCTTGCCGCGCGGCGCTGTTGGACGACTGCCAACGTGTTGCGCCTCTCGCGCGCGACGCGTATGCGCGCGTGCTTCCGCTATCGCCCGCCCAGCAAGCGCCCGCGAAAAAGTGCCTGCACGCGCCGCAAATTGGCACAGCCCTTGCACCTTATGTCGCAACTTCCCTTTGAATTGCGGCCGCATGACGGGCGGCCAACCGGAGACACACCATGGCATCCATCACCATCGACGACATTCCTCACAACCTCGCGCTCGATCGCAAGGCCATGTCCGCCATCAGCGGCGGCGGCGGCGCGCCGTGGGTATTCGGCTGGATCACGCCGTATGTGCACGACACGCCGAGCGTCGGCCCTGTCGTGAACCTGTACGACGTCACGAACAACTTCTATGCTAACCAGATGATCAACCAGTTCCAGACGGTCGACGTTCGCAACACCGGCAACAACTCGAGCATCAACGTGACTCCTGACGCCAACAGTACGAACCGGGCTTAGATGCCGTGACCTGTATCAGCCAATTCCGCTGGGCTTCCGCAGCGCGCTCCGACACGGGCCGCGTGCGCGAGATCAACGAGGACGCCTGCCTCGACCAGCCGCAGCACGGCCGCTGGGCCGTGGCTGACGGCATGGGCGGACACGATGTCGGCGATCTCGCGAGCCAGCTCGTGATCGAGACACTCGGCCAGTTGCCGGAACAGACAGGAATCAAGCATTGCATCGCCGATGCGCGGGTGCGCCTGCAGAACGCAAACCGTCAGTTGCGTGAAGAAGCGAGCCGCAGGCAGGTGCAGCGTATCGGCACGACCGTTGTCGTGCTGCTCGCGTGCGACCGCTTCTGCGGCTACCTGTGGGCCGGCGACAGCCGTATCTATCTGTTGCGGCAAGGGCAGTTGCGCCAGCTGACGCGCGATCACAGCCAGGTGGAAGAACTCCGGCAGTCCGGCCATCTGACCGATGAGGAAGCGCGCAATCATCCGGCACACAACATCATCACGCGAGCCGTCGGCGCGACCGATCATCTCGATCTCGACGAAGACGCGATCGAAGTCGCGGACGGCGATGTGTTTCTGCTGTGCAGCGACGGCCTGAGCAACGAAGTGACGGACGCCGAAATCCAGCAGACGCTGGCAAGCGTCGATTGCCTTCATGCACCCGGCGAACTCGTCGATATCGCGCTGGCGCGCGGCGGACGCGACAACATCACGGCCGTCGTCGTACAGGCGGAAGACCCGCAAGCATCAGACAAAACGCTGCTCAATCCGGCACCCTGATACGTCGATCCGGCGACGGGCGCGTCATCCTATGTCGGCTTCGTCGTTCGCTTCCTCGTCGTCCTTGCGCGCATTCGCTTGCGCGTGCGCGCGCCGGAAATCCTTCGAATGCAGGCCGTGCTTCTTCAGCAACATCTGAAGATGCGAACGGTTCATGTCGACGCGGCGCGCCAGTTCCGCGACCGTCCCGCCCACTTCCTGCAAGCCGCGTTGCAGGAAGGCCTTCTCGGCTTCGTCGCTGGCGGCGCGCTTCGCGTCGCTGAGCGACAGCAGGTTCGTCACGTTTGCCGTGCCGTTCGCCGCTTCATTCGCGACACCGAATATCGATGCCGCAACGGGTGACGTGGGCCGCATATCCGTCGGCAGATGATCGACGTCGGCAATATCGCCCGCCAGACACGAGATGCGGTACATCACGTTGCGCAGTTCGCGGATATTGCCGGGATACGCATACGTCAGCAGAAAGTCCCTCAATTTAGGCGTGATTCTGACCGGACGGCGTTTCAGCGCGCCCGCCGCTTCATCGCCGAAGTATTGAATGAGCAGAGGGATTTCATCGCGCCTTTCGCGCAGCGGCGGCAATGTCACGTGAATGACGCTGAGCCGGTAGAAAAGATCTTCGCGGAACGTGCCCTGCTCGCTCAACTTGCGCAGATTGCGGTTGGTCGCCGCGACGATGCGCGTGTCGACGCCGATCGGTTCGTCCGATCCGACGCGCTGTATTTCATGCGCTTCCAGCACGCGCAGCAGTTTCACCTGCCCCGTCAAAGGCAACTCGCCGATTTCGTCGAGAAAGATCGTCCCCGTATGCGCGCTTTCGAACTTGCCTTTACGATCGTTTGTCGCGCCCGTGAAGGCGCCCTTTCTGTGCCCGAACAGCTCCGACTCCAGCAGATTGTCGGGGATCGCGCCGCAATTGACGGAGATAAACGGCTTGTCCGAGCGACTGCCGTTCGCGTGGATGACCTTTGCCATCAGCTCCTTGCCGGTACCGCTCTCGCCGTCGATCAACACGGGCAGATCGGTCGGCGCGGCCTTCTCCGAAATTTCGAGTGCTTCCAGCAGTTTCGGATTGTCGCCGAACGTGCCCTCGAAGATAAAGCTGCGCGCAAGCAGCGCCTGGCGTCGCGCGCCGCGCGACTGGTCGCCGCGCAATGGCTCGACGACGGCCGCCTGCACGAAGCGCTCCTTGTGCGACATCTGCATCACTTCGTCGCGCAACGAACTCGCCTGTTTCAGGAGCTTTTCGATGTCCGCCCTTTCGAGCCGCGACGACCAGCGCAGCGTCGAACGCAGGATCTCGATCTTCTCGATCAACCCCGCATACGAGAGGGCCGAGCCGCTTTCATCAGGCTGCTGGTCAAGTATCTTCATCATGCGCTCAGCTGTTTCTGGACGAGCTGGTAGTACATGCCCTTCCGGTTGACCAGTTCCTCATGACGCCCCTGCTCGACGATCGCGCCTTCATAGAGCACCAGAATCTTGTCGGCGCGCATGATCGTGCTGAGCCGGTGCGCAATGATGACGGCCGTGCGTCCCTTGAGGATGTCGTGCATGTTGCTGAGAATGTTGCTTTCCGATTGTGTGTCGAGTGCCGACGTTGCTTCGTCGAACACGAGCAGCCGCGGATCGTGATACAGCGCGCGAGCGATGCACAGCCGCTGTATTTGCCCGCCCGACAAGCCGATGCCGCGTTCACCCACGATCTGCTCATAGCCGAGCGGCAGCTTCGCAATGAATGCGTGTGCGTCGGCCATCTTCGCGACTTCCTCGATGCGGCGCCGGTCAGGCGTGTCGTCGCCACTCGCGATGTTCTCCGCAATCGTGCCGGAGAACAGCAGATTGGTCTGCATCACATAGCCGATCTGCGCGCGATAGAACGCCTTGTCGATCACGTTCATGTCGTAACCGTCGACGGTCATCTTGCCTTCGCTCGGCGTATAGAAACCGACCAGCAGCTTCGCGAGCGTGGTCTTGCCCGACCCGCTTCGTCCGACGATCGCGATGAGTTCGCCCGGTTTGATATCGAAGCTGATGTTCTCCAACACGTACGCGCTGTCGGTGTCGCCATAGCGGAAGTAGACGCCGTTCAGGCCGATCTCGCCTTGCAGGTCCGGCAGCATCACGCGTGAAGGCAGATCCTCGGGCTTCTGCTCGGGCTCGATATCCAGCACGTCGCCCAGCCGCTCCATCGCGACACCCGCATCGTTGAGCATGCTCCACAAACCGACGAGCCCCATCAACGGCGACAGCACGCTGCCCATGAATGCATTGAACGCAATGAGCTGACCGATCGTCATCTCACGCGCGAGCACGAGATTTGCGCCGACCCAAAGAATCGCGATGGTCGTCGCCGCGTTCAGCAACTGGCTGATGAAGCCGATCAGAATGTTGAAGGCGTGTGCGCGGTACTGCACTTCGAGCGCTTTCGCGTACTTCTTCTCCCAGCGCAAGCGAACGGGCCGTTCGATGCCCATGCCTTTCACCGTTTCGACGCCAGACAACGCCTCCATCAGGAAAGACTTCGAATCCGTCGCGGCCGCGAATGTCTCACGCGCATAGTTCTTGATCTTGGGCGTCGCGATCAGTGTGAGCGCCATGATGGGGATGACGAACGCGATCAGCACGAAGGTCATTTTCGCGTTGTAGAAGAACATGATCGCGAAGTAGATGAATACCATCAGCAGATTGAGCGCCGTCGTCACGGTCGACTCGGTCAGAAACGCGCGGATCGTCTGGTTCTCCTGGAAGCGCGCGAAAATATCGCCCGTCTTGCGTTTGGCAAAGAACGAGAACGGCAGCGACATCGTGTGCCTGAAGAACTGCGACATCATCGCGAAGTCCATGTTGCGCACCATGAAGTTCGACAGGTACGCGCGGATCATCGACATCAGCTGCGAGAACACGTTTGAAATGATCAGACCGAGTATCAGCAGATGCAGCAGGCTGATGTTCTGATGCACGATCACGCCGTCCAGAATGTTCTGGATGATCAACGGCGGAATCACGCCTAGCACCTGGATCACGAAGGTCGCGAGGAACAGATGCAGCAAGATTTTCTTGTACGGCGTCAGATAGCCGATAAAGCGCAGCCACGGCGAACGCGACGCCGACAGCTGCACGAGATTCGGCCCCGGCGCGAACAACAGACAGGTGCCGCTCCAGCCGCGCTCGAAATCTTCGAGGCTTAGCTTGCGGAAGCCCAGCGCGGGATCGGCGAGCCACACGTGATCTTTCGACACGCCGTACACGATGATGTAGTGATAGCCTTCCCAGTGCACGATGAACGGCAGATCGAAGCCGCGCAATGAATCGAACGTGCACTGCACGCCGCGCGCCGAGAAGCCGAGCGATTCACCCGCGCGGGCCAGACTGTCGAGCGTCGCGCCCTGTGTCGTCACATTCGCGAGTTCGCGCAGCTTGCCGAGCGTCATCGGAATGCCGTAGTGCTTGCAGATCATCGCGAGACAAGCGGCACCGCAGTCCATCTCCTCGGCCTGTTCGACGAGGCCGAAGCGGCGGATCACCCGTTCGCCCAGTTCCGGCTTCGTGTGCAGATCGAGTCGCAGCGGCATCTTGCGCCGCTGCTCGATGCGCTTTTGCCGGTCCAGTTCCCGGTCCGCATACTTGATGCGCTCGTCGAGCACCTCGCGCAACTTGGGATTGCGTTCGAGAATGAAATGCACCGTGCGCTCGGGAATCACGAGCAGCCGCGTATCCGTCGTCGCGATCGCCGACGCCGTCTGCTCCTGCCGCATCAGGCACGCCTTCTCGCCGAAGATCTCGCCTTCGCGCAGGGTGGCGAGCGTGTAGTCGTTGCCGTCCTCGTGGCGCACGATGCGCACTTCGCCTTGCCGCACCACATAAAGCCGCCGGTCGTCGCGCGCGTCCTGCTTGAGAATTTCCTTGCCCGCGGCGACGCGCTTGACGCCCACGCTGCGCACATACTCTTCCAGTTCCTGCTTGTTCAGCTTGCCGCGCAGATCGAATAGCTGGGCAACGAATCCGCCCGCCGAATTGATCGCAACATAGCTCGCGACGAATGCGAGTGCCGCCTGATTCCCTGCGATGATCGACTCGATCGCCGCGCGCGGAATGAACAGCAGTTCGGTCTTGCCCGACGAGCGCACGGACGATTCATGCACGTAGGCGCGCAGCATCGCGATGTCGGCGAAGACCTCCGTCGTCTTGCGCACGCCCATGCTGATCTCTTTACCGTGCTCTTCGGTGAAGATACGCACCGAACCGGACTTGATCACATAGAGACCGTCCGCCGGATCACCGACGTTGCACACCGTTTCGCCAAACGAATAGAAGCGCGATTGCACATGCTCCGCGATGCGTTCGAGTTCTTCGCGCGTGAACGGCGACAGTATCTCGACCGTCGACAGGAAGTCGGCAGTGGAAGGCGTGGTTTGCGGTGCATCCATGATGCTTGCGGTCCCCGGCAACAGCGCGTGTCAGTCAGAGCGCTTCGATGATGTGTTCCTGCGCGCGCGTCATCAGCCACTGTTCGCGCAACAGCCGTTTGATCTCCGACGCGACATCCGCATCGAGCTGCGCCGGATACTTCGCCGTCACCGCGAAGATCTCGAAGCACGAGCGGTCCGGCGAAGCGAACGGCCCCAGCAGATCGCCCACCCCTGCATTGAAGATCTTCGCCTCGATATCCGGCTTCAGCGAACCGCGCAACACCTTGCCGATCACGCCGCCCGAATCTTTCGTATCGGCGATCGAATGCTCGCGCGCCATCTCGGCGAATGCGTCGGGATCGTCGTGCAGATACGAGATCATTTCCTTGGCCTTGCCTTCGTCGTCGAGCAGGATGTGGCTTACTTCCAGCGCGTCGAACTTGGGGGAATTCATCGAAAAGTACTCTTCGATCTCGCCGTCGCTGCCCACCTTGTCGAGCATCTTTTCCTGGTACAGGCCGTCCGTGATGAACGCCTCGAAGTCGTCGAGGGTGATCTTCAGCGTATCGAGGTACTGGTTCATGTCGGCCGCACGATGCAGCCCCCGCACGCGGCGGAACTGGTCGGCGCGCTCCTGGATCTCATCGGCGCTCACGGTCACGCCGTGCTTCTTCGCGGCGTGCACGGCCAGCTTGTCGCGCACCATCTGCTCGATCAGGCTCTCGAACTGGCCCGTGAGTTTCAGTAGACGTATGAATTCGCCGACATCCACGACTTCATCATCGATTCGTACGATCGCGGTCATCTCGTCCGCTCCTCTAGTGGTGGCCCGAACGAACAGGCGGGCTGGCGGTTGTACTCGTGGTCAAGCTTGCGATGCAGCGCATTCAGATAACGGTCCACCTATCCGGCCAGTTGCCTGAACGGGTCCAGCCCCAGATCGATCAATCGCCGTTCGCGCACGACGATTTCGGCACTCGCCGTCATGCCGTAACGCAGCGGATAACGGTTTTCTGCGATCTGGTAGTAGTTCTTGTCGAGTTGAACGCGGCCTTCATAGACAGGCTGCTTGTCCTGCCCCGACGGCTTGGTCGCCGGCGAGATGTACGCGAGCGTGCCGTTGATCAGACCATAGCGCTGATACGGGAACGCGTTGAATTTCAGCTTGACGGTCATGCCTTCGTGCAGGAACGCGCGGTCGCGCTCGGCAATCTCGATCTTCAGAACGGGGCGCGCGTCCTTCGGCGCAATGCCGCCGAGCGGCGCATTCGCCTGGATCTTGTCGCCCGTTTGCGTCGACGTGACATCCGTGATGACGCCCGAAGTCGGCGCGAGTATCAGCAGAAAGTTGTCCTTGTCGATGTTCTCGAAGCGGATGCGCGCGGCGGCTTCGGCCACGAGGCGCGCCGTCTGCAATTGCAGGCGCAGCTTCTCTTCCGTGCTGGTGATGTCGCGGATCAAATCATCGTATTGAAGCTGCAGCGTCGTGGCCTGCTGGCCGCTCGTTTCGAGTTGCGCGTTCGCTTCTGCATATTCGTGACTCAGCTTGAAGTCGAGTTCGGTGAGTCGCGATTGCGCGACACGGTACGCGTTTTCCGCTTCCATGTAGGTATTGCGCTTCGCCTCCACCTGCAACTCGGCGACACCGCCGCCGCCGGGCTGCGCGAACAGGCGCGCGTATTTGTCCGCTTCCTGGCGCGCCGCATCGCGTGCGCGGCGCGCGTTGTCGAGCGTGCTGCGCGCTTCTTCCAGTTGCGCTTTCTGGCCTTCGGCGAGCTTCGTCGTCCCTTCGGAAATGCGGTTTTCGTGCAGACGCTCTTCGACTTCGAGCTGATCCTTAAGCGCGGCCGCCTTGCGTTCCATCAGTTCTTTTTTCTGCGGAAACTCTTTCCACTCGCGCTCGGCGTCTTCGAGTTTCAGCTGTGCCTGGAGCGCATTGGTGGCCGCTTCGATGGCTCCGCGCGCGTTGATCCGCGCGAGCACGTCGCCCTTCGAAACCGGCTGCCCTTCGGCGATATACAGGTCGGTGAGTTCGCCGTCGATAGGCGCATAGATGCGCCGCACGTCCGATTCCGGCGCGAGCGTGCCCTGCGCCGTGACGATCACGTCCGCGCGCCCGAAGAACGACCACAACAGACCCGCGACGACGAGCCCGACCATCGCCAGCACGAGCGCCTGCGCGATGCGCACGGGTTCCGCCGTGAGAATCTCCACGCCCTCGGCGCTGTGATCTTCGAGCGCTTCGTAGAGCGGCTTAGGGTGATTGTCGCGCTTCACTTTCGTCACTGCCTCCAATCAACGCGAGTTTGGATTTGAGCAAGCCCGGCTCGAGCACCATCCGCAGTTCCTGCAGCGAGCGGCGCTGCAATTGCGTTTCCGCGTCGATGTCGTCGAGCAACTTGTCCGAACCGTCCGGATGCGGCGCCTTCAGTTGCGTATACACGCGCATGCCCTGTTGTGCCGACGTGTTCGCGCCCGACAGCAGGCGCGCCTGATTGCGAAAACCATCGGAGATACCCGACTCCAGCCGCTGCGTGCCGCCGATCGATCCATTCGCGCGATACTGCCGCCACGCTGTCTGCGCCCGGTTGATCAGGTCTTGCGCGCGGGCCAGCGCCTTGTCGCGCAGTGCGTTGACATCGCCCTGAACGGCACGCACGTAGTACGCATCTTCGACGGGGTCGAGACTGGCGTAAAAGGACAGCAGCTTGTCGTCGCGATCGCCTGAACCACGGTTCTTCTGCAGGTCGGTGAACTGATCGAGCAGCGCTTTCTTGTGCGCGAGTTCGGCGGCGATCACATCGGACCACGGACCGACCGGCATCGACTGCAACGCGGCCAGCGCCTGCTGGCTGTCGCCGCTTTGCCATGCGGCGCTCGCTGCGTCGTGCCTCGCGATCACATCGGCGGAAGGCAGACGGCTTTCGCTCAACTGCCTGTACTGCGCCTGAAACGGCGGCGTCCTGAAGTTCGCGTGTTTCATCAGCGGCAGCAGCGGTGTGAGGTGACGCGCCGTCATTTCGTTGAAGATATCCGTGTACTGGCGCAGGTCTGCTCTCGCCACGTCGAGTCCGGCGAGACGCGGATAGCGCTGCGCATAGTCGTCGAGCACGGCGGGCAGTGCATCCGGCTTATCACCCGCCAGTTCCGTCGCGATGGTCGAATTGAGACGCTCGATCGCGGCGAGGTACACCGAATCGTCGCTTTGCAGCTTGCGCAGATGGCTCATCGCCAATGCATAGGGCTCGGTAAATTCGGGCACATACGACGCGATGCGATCGAGTATCCGCTGATGTCCTTTCGCGTCGTCGTTCCAGCGTTTCAAAAGATTGGAGATGCGCCCTTCATCGCTATAGATGCGAATGGGGGCATCGGGACCGCCACGGCCGACGACGAAACTCTCCAGGTCGCCGACCCACTTCAGCTGATCGATGAGCGCGAGCGCATCGGGGTTGTTCCCGCTCGACGCGCGCATGCCTTCGATCAGCGCCGCGGCACGATCGAACTGCTTCGCCTGCAACGCCGCCAGCCAGCCGGGCGCGCGCGCCTTCATCAATGCCTCGCTGGCGAGCGTCCGGATTGCATCGCTGAGGGGATGACGTCGCAACGACGATGTGGCCGCATCCGCCGCCTCTTCGTATTCGCCCGCCGCGAGCAGGTTCTTCACTTCGCGTTCCGCCGCACCGCGCATGTAAAGTATGACGGCAAGGCCTGCGACGACGACAAGCACCGCCAGACCTCCCCAGCCGATGCGATGCACCGTCGTGCGGTCGCCGCCAGCGAACGTGCGCATCACTTCGCGCATCACCAGTTGCCAGCGGCGGCGCGGACGGCCTGCCTGCGTTTCGGTCGACTCATCCGGCGTCAAAGGCGGCGCGTTCTCGTTGACTTCGTCTTCGCGCTGCAACGCGCGATCGACGCAGAAGATGTCGAGAAACGAGTGCGCCGCGCCGACGAAGGTCGTCTTGTCGGGATCTTCGGCTGGCATCGCCATCGCAGGTGCTGCAGGTGCTGCGGGTACGGCACTCACGGGCACGCCCAGCGCGGCGGCGGGCGGCGTCATCTGGGTCACGGTAGGCTCGATTTCGAACGATTTCGCCAGTGCTACCCGATAGACGAAATAATCGCCGCCAAATCCAATCGTGTCGCCGTTTTGCAGCGCGACCGCCGATTCGCCGAGACGCTTGTGATTGACGAACGTGCCGTTGGTGCTGCCGAGATCTTCGATCCACGGCTCGCCGCTCTTCAAAAAGATGTGCGCGTGTCGCCGCGAAATGTAATTGACCTGATGCGGATAACGGTCCTTATAACGCGCGAAAAGCTCGTCCGTCTTGCTGACGAGGAACGGAAACGCGCTGATGTCGATCGGCTCCAGCCCCAGATCGATACGCTGTGGCTCGAGCGTCAGCGTCAGATGCTGTACGCCGCGTGCAGAGGCGGAACTGAACGGGCGCGGCTCGATTGCAACGCGATACGTCAGGTCGCCGCCGAAGCACAGCTCGTCGCCGGCGCGCACGCGCGACGGCGTTTGCCGCACGGCAATGCCGTTGACGGTCGTGCCGTTCTTGCTGTCGAGATCGGCCACATAGACCGCGCCATGCTCGCTAAAGATGCGCGCGTGACGCCGCGAAAGCCGCGTGATCAGATCGCGCGGATAGTCGGCAAACGGCGCCTCGCTGCGGCCGATCGCGAACAGATCGTCGACGATGCGGATGGGGCCGAGGGACGCGTGCGAGACGGGCAGCAGCAGGACATCGAACTCCTTGTCCAGAGCCGCCCGCATCTCAGCAATCGGAGCTTCGCCGGGATTCATCTCTTTGCATCACTAAGCGTGGACACGAACAGAGCGTTCAACAGGCGCGGCGACCAAGGCGTATTCGACGCAGCCGCTCCTCTGACGATATGAGCGGCTAATCAGGAATTTTAAGTCACGCATGGTGTTAGTCAATTATGGGTACGGCTAATGCGGTCGAATACGGCAAGCGGTTCCTTGAGCCTTCCTTTAAGAACCGTGCCAGCGTTTTCCAGCCGTGGCTTTTGGCCTTGTTCCGCTGCGTCGCTTCATTCCTTCACTTGAGCCTGCACATTGACCGCGGGCCAGCCGCCACCGAGCGCCTTATAAAGCTGTACCGTGTCTGACAGTATTTGCTGGTGATTCGTCAGCAGATCGAGTTGCGCCTGAAGCAGCGTGCGTTCCGTTTCGAACACTTCCAGTTGCGACACGATGCCTTCGCGCAATTGCGACTGCATCTGCTCATTGACGACGCTCAGGCGCTGTACTTCCTGTTGCAATTCGACACGCTGCTGCTTGTGCGAATCCAGATTGACGAGTGCGTTCTCGACTTCTTCGAATGCGCCCATCACGGTTTGCCGGTATTGCTGCTCGGCGACCGTCGTCTGCGCTTCCGTCGTTTTCACGTGAGCCCGCACGCTCGGATCCAGCAGCGGAATATTGATGCTCGGCATGAAGCCGAACGTGAATGACTTCAGCATATCGGACAGCGCGAAACTCGCCGTACCGCCATGTCCCGTCAGGCTGATGGTCGGCAGTTGCGCGAGCTTTGCTTCGCCGACGAGGTTGTACGCTTCGAGCACGCGCAATTCGGATGCAACGATGTCGGGCCGGCGCGACAGCAATTGCGAAGGCAGTCCACCCGGCACGGGCGGCAATTGCACGCGCTGCTGCAGGTGTCCGACGGGCACGGTGAATTCGCCCGCCGGCACGCCGATCAGCGTGCACAGCGCGTTATTCGCAAGGCTGCGCGAACGGCGCAGATCGAGCAGATCCTTGGTTAGACGATTGACCTCTGCCTGCTGGCGCATCACCTGCGTCTTCGGAATCAGGCCGTTACGGCTCTGGCCGTCGAAGATCGACAGAATGGTGCGGTTCTCGTCGACCATTTTCTGTTGCGCGACGATCTGGTCGTCGAACTGGAGAATCTGGAAATACGTGCTCGCCACATTCGACACCAGCTCGAGATAGCCCGCGCGCCAGTCGGCTTCCGTTGCGTGGAATTCGGCCTTTTGCGCCTGCACGCCCTTTTCGACCTTGCCCCAGATGTCGATGTCCCAGTTCACCTGGCCCGCCACGTTGTACTGCTTCGTGAACGGCTGTCCCGTCACTTTCTGGAAATTGGCGCCTGCGCCGAGATCCGCCGTAGGCAGTGCGCCCGCCTTCGCTTCGCCGATCTGCGCACCCGCTACGTCGATGCGCGCGGCCAGTACCTTGATGTCGAAATTGCCTGCAATCGCCTTGGCGATCAAGTCATCCAGATACGGGTCCTGGAAGCCTTTCCACCAGTCGGGCACGATGGTGTCGGCGGGCGAAACGAGCGAGCCCGTCTTGTCGGACCACGCTGCCTTGGCGGGTGTGTCGGGACGCTTGTAGTCGGCCATATGAACGTCGACGCAGCCCGCGAGCAACGCCGCGCAAGCGGCAGCGGCACTGAATGCGCGTGCAACGGCAACGATGGAACGCTTGCGCTGCCCTTCGCGACGGACATCCGCGTGACGGCGGGCCGGCGAGTCGAAGTTCGAACAGCAGGCGACGAACGAATCAGGCAACGCAGACACGATATTCTCCGATCTTTCCCGGCTGTACTGCACGTGCAGAGCGCGCCTTTCAAGTAAAGCACGTCCAGCGCGGCATCTCTATCGATGTCGGTGGATTTCGTTCGGCGTGGAATGCGTGCGGTGACGCGGCGGTCGTGTGGACAGGACGATTGGCTTTTCGATCTTTTTGACGACGTGTGATGCAGATTGCTTCCGTACCGTTGAGGAAGCCCGCGGAGGCTGGTCTGAACCTCCGCGGATAACGCCGTGTGCTTAGTGCACGGTGACGTTGTTGTTGGCCGTCATCGTGGGCTTGATCGTCGTGTCCAGGCCTTCCGCGAACGCGTTGTTGTTGCCGCTCACGTTGCTGATGTTCATTTGCTGCGAGATCAGCTGCTGTGCGTCGACGTGCTTGCTGTTGTCGAAGTCGAGCTTGATGCTCGGGAAGTACGGATAGGCGAGGTAGCCGCCGCGGACAGCCTTCATCGACTTGCTGTCGAGTTCTTCGGTGACGGACAGGTCTTTGATCATCAGTGCGCTCATGACAGTTCTCCTAAGAGGGAAGCGAAGATTCGCTAAGGTGTTTCGGGTTTGGGTTCGAGCATCTTGTCTGCTCGAGCCTTACTAACGCATAGGCTGTGCCAATTGCCCTGCCAGAACCGCGAAAAACCTGCGAAGCCTTGCTGCCATTGGGTTGTGAGTCAGACCGCATTTGCGCATACGAATTTCATGGGCTTTGATCAGACCACCAGGTGCCGTCGTACGGCCAACATTCGACGCGAAACTGTTGGATTGCTAAAGACATCACCGGGAACATGCATGAAAACAGCGCTAAAACACTCGGCTATTGAGCACACACGTTCGTTCACTTTGCGATCACTGTGATCTTCTTCGAATAGACCGGCGGGTCGTGCGGAATGTGATTTTCGTCGCCCATCAGCAACTGGAGCGTGTGCTTGCCGGGCGGCAAGGTAATCGTCGTTTCCGTTTCGCCCGCACCGAAATGCAGATGCTGGCGATCCGATGGAATCTCCTGGTCCATCGGCGGCAAGTCCGTGTCGATCAGCAGATGATGGTGGCCTGTGTTCGCATACTTGACGCCCTTGGGCGCGACGCCCATGTAGCGCAAGCCGAACCACACACGAAACGGCTTGTTGGCGGGCACGACCTGTCCGTCGTTCGGATAGCCGATATAGGCGTGGGCATCCTTGGGTGCCGGCGTCGGCCCGGCGAACGCCATATTCATCGAAGCGAGAGCGGCAAGCGCCGCAGCGGCAACAACGTTCCTGATCATGGCTGATGCTCTCCGTCTTGCGTGGTGCGCGCCGGGCATGCAGGCGCATGCGCGCACGCGTGCTCACTTCACGATGATGGTGATCTTCTTCGAATAGACGGGCGGATTGTGCGGCACGTGGTTGAAGTCGCCGAGCAGCAGTTGCAGCGTATGTTTGCCGGGCGGCAGTTCGATGCGCGCATCCGTTTCGCCTGCGCCAAAATGCAGGTGATTCCGGTCAGAGGGAATTTCCTGATCCATCGGCGGCAGGTCCGTGTCGATCAGCAGATGATGATGTCCCGTGTTCGGCACATTGACGCCTTTAGGACACACGCCCATATTGCGCAAGCCCATTCGCACCCAGAGCTTGCCGCCCGTAATGACGGTGCCGTCCGCCGGCCAGATGATGTACGTCTCCGCGCCGGGCGGCGAAGGCGTCGGGCCTGCCAATACCTGCGCCGAAGCGAGAAAGAGCGCGCCGATAGCCGCGAGCCTTATTCTTCTTTGCATTGCGCATCTCCCAGGGAGGGTCTGTGCTGCTTGCTTCCGTTTTAGCTTAGGACGTAACTTGTCAAAAAGATACGCCATGCTCGTTAACCTTCTGACGTTCTCACTGCGTGCTATCTTTTGTAAGGGTGATCTGCGCGATGGGGTGCCTGACAACGGTATCGCGAGTGTCGGGCTGCATGGCGAACGGCAACGATCATGATCGAGCCGCTTCGTCCGATGACGAGGTTCTGTCCAGAACTTCCAGAACAACCAGGATCTGAAAATGTGGCGAAAACTCCTGCTGGTATGCATGATCGGGGCACTCCAGATGCGAGGAGCCGACGCGCAAACGCTGCCGCACGGCGCGCGCGATGCCACTTCCCATATTGCTGCAAACGATGCGCTGAGCGGCCGCACTGAAACGGAGACACGCAAGGTCGCGCTCGTGATCGGCAACGCGAGCTATTCTTTTGGCGCGTTGCCCAATGCATCGCGCGATGCGCAAAGCGTCGCCGATATGTTGCGCGCGCAAGGCTTCGATGTCGTGCTTCGCACCGATGCAAGCGCACAGCAGATGCGTGACGCACTCGCCGATTTCCGCCGCCGCTTGCAGCCGGGCGGCATCGCCCTGTTCTATTTCGCGGGCCACGGCTTTCAGGCGGGAGCCAACACGCGACTGGCATCCACTTCCGCCGATACGCATGCGCCGGCCACGTTGATGACGGACAGCATCGACCTGTCGAGCGTGTTCGACACACTCGCCGCGCCGCGCGCACATGCACTCAATCTGATGGTGCTGGATGCATGTCTTACGCAACCATTCGAGCCCGCCCGCCTCACGACGTCTTTGCCCGCGCAAACCCTGATTGCATACGCGACGGCGCAAGGCGGCGAGGCCGCCGATGGAACCCGTCATGGCATCTTCACGGGCGCATGGCTGCGTGAAATGCACCGTGCGCCGGATGAACCCGTCGACACGATGTTCGCTCACGTAGCGCGACGCGTCACGGAAGAAACAGACGGCGTGCAACGCCCGTGGTCCGCGTCGTCGTTGACGGAACCCCTGCGTGTTTTCGCTTCGGTCGATCAGCCGATGCAAGCCGACGATCAGGCGAACCTGGTTGTTGCATTGAACAGCCGCGGCATCTTGCCTAAAGACAGCAACGAGCAATATGAACTGACATTCTGGGAATCGATCAAGGACAGCAATTACGCGAGCGACTATGAAGCGTATTTGAAGGCGTATCCGAATGGCCGCTTTGCGACGCTCGCGAAGGCGCGTATCGACAGGCTCAAGGCCTCCGGGCAGACAGCGCCGCCTGCGACGCACGCGGCGCCCGCATCCGCGCCGCCGCACCCTGCTGCTGCGGCGCCAACGCCTGCACCAGCGCCCGCTCCGCAAGCCGCGCCTAAGGCCGCTGCAACGCCTGCTCCGGCACCCACGCCGGCGCCCGCGCACGCAGCCGCTGGCGGCGAGAGCAAGGACTGCGCGGCATGCCCCATGATGGTCTCGCTACCGGCGGGCTCCTTCACGATGGGCAGCAATTCCGACGATCCCTCCGAGAAGCCGCCGCATCGCGTGACCATTTCAGCGCCGTTCGCGATCGGCAAATACGAAGTGACCGTCGAGCAATGGAACGCCTGCGCGGACGTCAACGGATGCCCGAAGCTGGCAACGGAAAGCAATTCCGTGAAGAACGCACCCGCGCGCGATCTCAGTTGGGACGATGCGCAGGCCTACGTAAAATGGCTGAGCAAGGTCACGGGCAAGACGTATCGTCTGCCGACGGAAGCCGAATGGGAATACGCGGACCGTGCCGGCACGACGACGAAGTACTGGTGGGGCGACTCGATGCGCAAAGGCATGGCCAATTGCAAGGACTGCGGCGATCCGTATCACAAGGAGGCGCCTGAGCCGGTGGGCAGTTACGCGGCGAATCCGAATGGCTTGCACGACATGAACGGCAGCGTGTGGGAATGGGTCGGCGATTGCTGGCATAACTCATACCAGGGCGCGCCCAATGACGGCCATGCGTGGGACGCGCCGGGCTGCAACATGCGCGTGATTCGCGGCGGCTCATGGCGCGAAGGCGGTGACTACATGCTGACGTCGACGCGCTTCAAGTACAGCCAGAGCGTGCGTCAGTCGCAAGACGGCTTTCGCGTCGTGAAAGAACTCAAGTGACGTGATCTGACGAGAAGCCCGAGCAGATCGGCGCGGGCTTTCTCAATGCGCGCGCGCCTTGCTCGTGATCTGCGCGAAGTCCGCGACGATATGGTCCTGGCCGTATTTGGCGGCAAGCTGTTTGAGCCGTGCATCGAGTGCGCGCAGATAGTCCGCACGCGATTCGCTTTCGGGACGCGGCGCATCGAATAGCGGTGCAGGCGTGATCAGCAGGACGACCATCTCCTGTCCGAACGGCTTCGAAATGATCCAGTCCCCGCCGCTGCCCACAGTTGCCGAGTAGTTCGCGGGCGCCTGATTCCCCGACACGCGCGGCCCCGGCACCATATGCACGACACTGCCGTCGAGCACGTAATAATCGATGTTCACATACGAGTCGTAGCCCGGCGTCCTGACATCGACGACGAGCGGATCGCCCTCGGTGAGCACGCCATTTGGCATGCGCGCCGTCAGCGACGCGATGTGTCCCGCCTGCCAGTTATGCGTCCAGTACGAGCCGAGTTGCTTGAGCACGTCGCATTTGTCGCTGCTCACGTGCTGCACGTCGACCTTCGTCGACGCAACGCCGGGCAGGGTTCCGAGACGCTCGTTGACTTGCGCTTCGCCATGCTGCGGCACGAATCCGCGCACCTGTACCGCGCGATCCTGGATCTGCGAGGCGAGCGCCGAACACGGTAACGACGCGAGCGCCGAGGTGACGGCCGCGAGTGTCGGAGGCGCCGGCGGCGCTGGCGTGCTGGAGGGCGGCGCGGACGCGACTTCAGGCTTCGACGGCACGACAGGCGTGATGGGCTGCACAGGGGTCGCGCCGCCGACCTGTGATCCACCCGCATCGGACGCGGCACTCGTCTGCTGCGTTGCATTCTCCTGTTCGAGCGTCCGCGACGCGCGATAGAAGTACAGCGCGCCGCCCGCCGCGCACGCGAGCGCGAGTCCCGCCACACCGGACTTCATCAGCATGCCGGTGCGATCGGTGCTCCCCGTGGACTTCGACGCGGACGCACGCTCCTGCGCACCGAACTCTTCGACGAAGCGCGACACCGTCGGCGTACGCGCCTTGCGATCGAATGCCAGTGCCGCGCGCAATGCGCGCCATTGACGGTTGCCCAGGTTGTCCGGCCGCTGCGGCTGGCGATTCGACGCGCGTGCCTGCGTCGCCGATTGACGGTCGAACGGATGACGGCCGGTCAACAACTCGTAGGTGATGCAGCCAAGCGCGTAGATGTCGTCGCGCGGATCGGGCTCGAGATGTTCGAGCATTTCCGGGCTCGCATACGCAGGCGTCAACGCGCCGAGGCTGCCCGGATCGAACACGGTGGCATCGCTCTCTTCCTCGGGACGCTGAAACACGCGTGCGATGCCGAAATCGATGACCTTGACCTCGCCCGTGTCGGTGAGGAACACGTTGGCGGGCTTGAAGTCGCAATGCACGAAGCCGCGCTCGTGCGCATACGCGAGCGCGCTCGACATGCCGCGGACGATCGGCAGCGCGGACTGAACGGGCATGCCCTTGAAATCCGGCGTGCGCAGTATCTGGCTGAGCGGCTTGCCGGACAGATACTCCATCGTCAGATAGACGATCGCGCCGTCGCGGTCGAAGTCGTAGACGGTGACGATGTTGCGATGCGCGAGCACCTGCGCCTTGCGCGCTTCGCGCTGCAATGCGATCAGCGACTTGGGGTTGCCGCGGAACTGCGTATTCAGCACCTTGATCGCGAGGTATGGCTTGCGGTCCGACGCTTCGAGCTTGCGCAGATCGAGCGCCTTGTACACGGTGCCCATGCCGCCCACACCCAGACATTCTTCGAGCACGAAGCGGTTGTTCAGCGTATCGCCCGTGCCCTTCACCTGATCCAGGTTCGAGGCGGGCACGTCATTCGTGCGGCCCGGCGGCGGCGAGACGAGATGCTCGGGCACCGTCTGCATGCGCGTTTCCTCGCCGCCCGCCGCGGCAAGATGCGACACGGGCATCTGTTCGATACGGCGGCGCACTTCCGCGTAGAGATCGGGAGGCAACGGCTTCCTGACCTGCGCTTCGCCGAGTATTTCGAGCAGACGAGCCGAGCCGACACCTTCCGTTGTGAGCGTGCTGTCGAGTTGAGCGACGAACGCGTCCTGCGTAAGCGCGCCGCTCTGAAAGTCCCGAATCACGTGCGCAAGGCTGGCCATGTGTTCAAAGCGCTGCAGCTCCCGTTGATCGAAGAATTTCCCTGTCGTAACCAATTACATGTGCTCGTTCGATAGTAGCCCGCACGTATGCCTTTCGCAAACCAGGATTGGCCCGCGACACGGCGGGTGTCATGTGTCGCGATGCATCCAACAGCTTCGAGCGCTCAGTTGGCCGCTCGCCATCAGCTTTCCGGTACCGCTTTGGCTCGAAGCGCTCTGCCCCAAACACCCTCTGTATCGCGAAGCCTTGTGCAGCAAGGCTTGCGCATTTTTTCGCCGACCTGCTCGCATGACTGGCACAGCCTATGCGTTAGTGAGGCTCGAGCAGACAAGATGCTCGAACCCAAACCGAAACACCTTAGCGAACCTTCGCTTCCCTCTTAGGAGAACTGTCATGAGCGCACTGATGATCAAAGACCTGTCCGTTACCGAACAACTCGACAGCAAGGCCATGAAGGCCGTTCGCGGTGGCTTCGTTAGCTACCCGTACTTCCCCAGCCTCAAATTCGACTTCGACAACAGCAAGACGGTCAGCGCCCAGCAACTTGTAAATCAAGGCCTGAATATCGACAACGTGAGCGACAACAACAACGCTTTCGTTTCGCACCTGCCGACCACGATCAAGCCGACGATGAAGGCGAACAACAACGTCACCGTTTCGTAAGACACCACACGCAGTCGACGGGGACCGGGAGCGCCACTTGTCCGGCGCTTCCGGGCAAACAGCTGCCAACCTATTTCCTTGGAGAACGATTATGTCGTCCATCATGATTCGCGATATCGACGGCCAGCGCACGCTCGGCCGCCACGAAATGTCCGCCGTGTCGGGCGGTACGGGAACGCCCGGCCTGACCGGCAACTCGTGGCTCGCGGGCCTCGGCCCCGTCGCCAACGTCAACATCGGCATCAACCAGAACATCACGCAGGCGCAGTTCATCAACGTCGAAACGCTGAACGGCAGCATCGTCGGCCCCGGCGTGAAGCTGCCGAGCATCAACCTCAGCCCGAAGCTTGTGGCCAATACGAACGCTCTGGTGTGACAGCGCGCTGTCGTGGAGGACCGGGGGCCTCCGCACAGCGTCCGCAATGCTCGCCAGCCCACACCGCAGCGAGCCTGAATTACCTATACTGGTTGTTCGAGTCCTACGCGTTGCCGTCATCGATCGAAGCGCACATCGGTCGCGACGGCACTACGCGATATTTCTTCTGGAACGGCCATGCCCAAGCTCATCATCAAGGATCTTCCCGAAAGCGTCGAACTCGATCGCGCGGCCATGACCGCCATCGTCGGCGGCGCACGAACGGGTGGACGCTTCTTCGGCGTCACCGCGCAGGCGTTGCCGGCGGCGACGCGCGTCGTCGACTATCCCGTGGGCTTCCCGACGGCCGCACGCCAGCCCGTCGACGAACGCATACCGCCGCAGAGCCTGTTGCGCAAATAACAGCTGTCTCGCTTCTCGTCATATGCCGCTTGCCTGATGGCTGGCGGCATGTGCTTGCGTGTCCACGCCCGCTAGAGCAAACCGCCCGACTCCCCAGCGCGTCTGTTTTATTCCGCCAACTCTGCGCGTGTAGCGGTGCGGCCCTCGCCAACACTTTCTCGTTGCTATCCCGGTCAACCCTGCGTATACACGTCGGCCCCGCGCGTTATTCCCTTATGTGGCGGCGCTTTTGAAGCGCAATGTGTGCTGACGCACATTGCGGCTTCAAATCGGCATATGCGTTGCGGCATGAAAAGCGAGCGCCGAATCGTGCTCGTCAAACCCGCATCAGGAGAACTGCCATGAAAGCCACTGTCATCATCAAGGATCTACCCGCGCCTACCGATCTCGAACGGAATGAGACCGCACTGACGCCGGAAAAGATGAAACGCATCGTCGGTGGAGCGAGCGTTGCCGTGACTGTCGATGGCACACGGCCAGGTACCGTCGATGACTTCGGCATCAACTGCGCTATTTTCGAAGGACGGATCAAGGGGACGATGATCTGAGCGGCGCGTCGTGCAGGAGGTCTCTCTTGTTTGTCGTGGCTGGAGAGACCTTGTGCGCCGCCTCGGCTCCTGCCAACTTGACGCATCTGCATGCGTAATCTTCATGGGCGCTACAGACGCGCTGCCGTCACAGCAAAAGCGTTATCGCAAGAGCGACGTCACCAACACCGGAGCGGAAATGCGCATCGCCAGGACTGAAGCACTGCATGCCCGCATGAGCACTCTGCTAGAAAGAAACCTCACCGAAACATAGCGACTTTCGCGGAGACATCAATGGGTCCCTATCGCGTGGGCTGCCGCATTTTCCACTACCGAGTGCTGCGACGGTCCCAAAACAAAAAAACCGCCCATGAGGCGGTTTCGATCAGGCGGCTTTTGGGAACCAGCCGGCGTCCGTGTCCTGGAAGATCATCTTTTCTTCAACCTTGCGATCCCGGTTAGCGATACGCTCGATCAACTCTTTCAGCTTGACGTTGCCGTCTACCGTTTCGAGGTAAATGGCACGAAACATCCGGTCAGCGGTCTTCGGGATTTTGCCTCGCTTTTCCCAAAGAGCAACTGTCTGCTCAGTCGTCCCCAACAAATCTGCCAGACGGTGCTGAGAGAGATCTAACTCTTTGCGCAGGAACCGAAACTCGGCTCCTGTCAGATAGCTCTTGCACGCGAGCTTGCGCCCGATGGCGCGATGGAGTCCATCCGCATCTTCGATCGATACCGCCTCGCCGTACTTTGTCTTCCTTACGTTGTAGCCGTTTGCCAGCCACACGTTTTGTAGCCCTGCTTCTGTGTAGTGGTACATGGCCGTTCCTCAAAACACCGTGACAACTACGATCCAATCGCCTTCGTCGTCGCGCTCCAGCGCTGCGGCAACTGATACATCGTCGCCGGCATGACGCCAGACGAGCGTGCATTGCCAACTCCCATGCAAATTCATATGCGCCGGCTCTGACACTGCGCCGCGCCGAAGGCAATCGTAGATCTGAGTCGGCGTGATCCTGCGCTGCTTCATCCGCTGCTTCGCGTGCTTGCAGAAGAATACGCGCGCCGTATCGGCTGCCGCTTCACGGATCAACCGTTGGAGGTTGGCGTCGTTTAGCTTGAGCGGAATGGGCTGGATCGATATACCCATAATTATTATGGGTAGCGCAAGAGAAGGCAAGGGGAACTTCACTGACGAAAGGGGTAGTGAAATGCTTCGCGCTTTACCCGCCAACGAACTGGCGCGCGCAGAACGACACGCCGCGCAACAGGCCGGGATCGAACGTAGAAGGAGACGGATCGCGCCGGATGAGGAGTCCGGCATCGCCCCAGCCAGAGCTAGATCCGCCATGCGATGC
Organism: Paraburkholderia sp. Tr-20389; assembly: GCF_017104565.1. GTDB lineage: Bacteria > Pseudomonadota > Gammaproteobacteria > Burkholderiales > Burkholderiaceae > Paraburkholderia. Next base: position 111,196 of record NZ_JAAGPD010000035.1, read on the forward strand.
ATTATCAGCCAGGGCGCCCGTTGCGTCATTACGCAAGTTAACAAAGGACTCTTTCCGGATGCGTCAAAATAGGGCTGCGCATGCCCATCCGCTAAGATAGCGGCCCAGACCCGAACCGACCTCACGACGCTCGCCGCCTTGCCGACCTTCACTCTTCCCTCCGCGCTCCAGGCAGAGCTCGAAATCCGCAAAAGCCGCTTCATCGCCTACGCGATCCCCGTCGCCGACCGCGACGCCGCGATGGACGAACTGCGACGTCTGCGCGAAGCGCATCCGGCGGCCACGCATGTCTGCTGGGCATTGCTGGCGGGCGGCCAGTCCGGCATGTCGGACGACGGCGAGCCGTCCGGCACCGCAGGGCGCCCGATCCTCGAAGTGCTGCGTCATCACGATCTGGACGGCGTGCTGGCCGCTGTCGTGCGCTATTACGGCGGCGTGAAGCTCGGCGCGGGCGGCCTCGTACGCGCCTACACGGATGCGATTGCAACGGCGCTACAGGACGCACCGCGTGTCGAGCGGATCGCGCTTGCGACGCTGGAAGTCGAGATCGGCTATCCCGACGAAGCACGCGTGCGCCGCTGGATCGAGCAGGAGAATCACGTGCTCGAAGCGAGCGCGTATGGCATGAGTGTGCAATTGACGATACGCATGCCCGTCACTGCAATTGATAACGCCCGCGAAGCGCTGCGCGACATCACACAAGGGCGCGCCATTTTCCCTGAGTCTGCCTGAGCGAACCAAAAAACAAAACGGCCGCGTGCCGGAGAAGTACTCCCCGCACGCGGCCGTTCTCAGCCGTCTTCGATCTTCGAGCGTTCAGTGCGCAGCAGCAAACACCTTCGCCGATTCCAGCGCTTGCGCGCCCGCCGCTGCCTGTGCGTCTTCGAGGATCATCTCTGCACCCTTTTCCGCGACCATCATCGTCGGCGCATTGATATTGCCTGACGTGATGTTCGGGAAGATCGATGCATCGACGATCCGCAACCCCGACATGCCATGCACGCGCAGACGCTCGTCGACGACCGAGGTCTGATCGTCCGGTCCCATCGCGCACGAACCGCACAGGTGATAGATCGAACCCGACTGCTCGCGGAAGTACTGCAGGAAGCTCTCGCGATCGTTCACTTGCGGGCCCGGCGAAATCTCTTCGACAGTGATCTCGTTGAGCGCCGCCGTCGACATGATCTTGCGCACCAGTTCGCAACCCTGAATCGCCTCGTCGATATCCTTTTGCGTCGTCAGCGCATTGATGCGGATTTTCGCGGGATCTTCCGCGCGGTTCGACGCGATCTCGATTGAGCCGCGACTGGTCGGACGGCAAGGATTGAAGCACAGCAGGAAGCCCGAATACGGTTCCGGTTCGAGGCTCGCCTTGTTGCTCTTTGGAATGCGGTACGACAGAGGATTGAAATAGAGCTGCAGATTCGGCAATGCCTCGTTCTCGCTGCCTCTGAAGAATCCGCCAGACTGATTCACGCTCATCGCCAGCGGACCCTTGCGCGTCAGCAGGTATTGCAAACCGAGCTTGATCTTGCCCAGCAGCGGCCGCATCTCGTCGTTCAGCGTCGCCACGTTCGCGCGATAGTAGAAGCTCACGCAAAGATGATCCTGCAGGTTCCTTCCGACAGCAGGCATATGACGCACGAGCGGAATACGATGTTCCGCAAGCAGCGCGCTGTCGCCGACGCCCGACAGTTGCAGCAGCTTCGGCGTATCGACAGCCCCCGCCGACAGAATCACTTCGCGCATCGCCGTGAATTGGCGCACGCTGCCGTTCTGCTTGACGACGACGCCCGTCGCGCGTCGGTTCGCGTCGAACAGCACCTGTGTGACGAGCACTTCGCGCTCGACCGTCAGGTTCTTGCGATCCAGCACGGGATGCAGGTACTCGAAGCTGCTCGACGAACGCTGACCGTTACGCGTATTCACGTCGTAAATACCCGCACCTTCGAATTGCGCGCCGTTGAAGTCGTCGGTGCGCTTGTAGCCTGCCTGCTCGCAACCCTTGAGAAACACGTGGCAAATGGGATGCACGGCATCCTTCATCGGCGAAATGCCGATCGGACCATTCGCGCCGTGGTATTCGGTGTTGCCGAGCGGATGCGATTCCAGCTTGCGGAAATACGGCAGCACGTCGCGATACGACCATCCGCTATTGCCCGCCTGCTCCCAGTCGTCGTAGTCCTTTGCCTGGCCGCGCACGTAGATCATCGCGTTGATCGAGCCGGAGCCGCCTTGCACCTTGCCGCGCGGGCAATACAGCGAGCGGTTGTCGAGTTCTTTCTCCGGCTCGCTGTAGTACATCCAGTTATAGGTTTCGTTGTAGTACGTCTTCGTGAAACCCACCGGAATCTTGAACCAGAACGAATCGTCGGCCCGGCCCGCTTCGAGCAGCAGCACCGAGTACTGGCCCGACGCCGACAGACGGTTGGCGAGAATGCAGCCCGCAGATCCCGCACCGACGATGATGTAGTCGTAATTCATGCTCTATTCGCCCGCAGGCGTCCAATACGTGGAATACGTTGAGGCCGTTCGCGCTTTAGCCTTTGGCGGGCGCGAGATCCTTCACGTCGGAGGGCTTCGACGCCATCTGCAGATGCAGACGTTCGCCCGTGTACGGCGTGTGCTGCTGCACGACTTCCATATTCAGTTCGATACCGAGACCCGGTTCCGTCGACGGAATGATGTAGCCGTCTTCCCAGCGAATCGGCGTCTTGAGCACTTCCGCGTGGAAACCGCCCCACGTACCGATGCTTTCCTGAATCAGGAAGTTCGGCGTGCACGCCGCGAGCTGGATGCTGGCGGCCGCGCCGACGGGACCGTTGTAGAGATGCGGCGCGATCTGCGCGTAGTACACCTCGGCGAGCGTCGCCACTTTCTTTGCTTCGAGCAGACCGCCGACGCGCGCCACGTTCAGTTGCAGGATCGACGCGCCGCCCGCTTCCAGCAGCTTGTGGAATTCGTACTTCGTGGTGAGGCGCTCGCCTGCCGAAATCGGAATGCTCGTGTGTTTCGCGACTTCCGCCATGGCATCGTGCTGGCCCGGCGGCACGGGCTCTTCGAACCACAGCGGGTCGTACTTTTCGAGTCGCTTTGCAAGACGGATCGCCGACGCGGGCACCATCTGCCCATGCGTGCCGAACAGCAGATCGGCCTTGCTGCCCACGGCTTCCCGCACCTTGCGGCAGAACGTCTCGCAACGGTCCATCACTTCGAGCGACAGATGATGGCCCGAGTAGGCGGTGTAAGGACCGGCGGGGTCGAACTTCACCGCCGTAAAGCCGCGCTTGACGTTTTCCGCCGCGCATTCGGCAGCGAGATCAGGATCGTCGTAGTCGTATTCGCCGCGACGGTTCTTCGGATACAGGTACGTGTACGAACGCAGCCGCTCATGCACGCGGCCGCCCAGCAGCTCGTACACGGGCTTGTTCGCCGCCTTGCCGATGATGTCCCAGCACGCCATTTCGAGGCCGCTCACGACGCCCATCATCGTCAGATCGGGGCGCTGCGTGAAGCCGCTCGAATACGCTTCGCGCCACAGGCGTTCGACGTGGTGCGGGTCCTTGTCGAGCAGATAACGCGAGAACACATCGTCGATGATGGGGCCCATCGCATTCGGATGAAACGTCGCCGAATAGATTTCGCCGATGCCTTCAATACCGCAGTCCGTCTTGAGCTTCACGAAGATCCAGTACATGCCGCCGATATGCGGCGGCGGTACGGCGACGATGTGCGTTTCGAGCGAGACGACTTTCATTTACGCTTCCTTCTTTTTAAGCATGTTGCGCAGCACGAGACCGGCGCAGCCGCCGACAGCGGACACAGCGGCCACATAGCCGAAGTACATCTGGTATCCATGCACGCCCGGATAGTTCTGTGTCAGATAACCGTTGATGAGCGGTAGGAAAACATCGGGCGAATAGCCGAGCACGGAGATCAGGCCAATAGCGAGACCCATCGTTTGCACGGGCACATTGCAACGATCGAGCAGCGACCAGTACAGGCCGCGAATCGCGTACGTCAGCACGCCGATGAACAGCACGAGAAATACGAGCAACACGTGGCTGCTGATCTGCGGCGCGGCAATCAGGCCGAGCAGCGACAGCGACGCAAGAAAGAGCGCAATGATCAGCACGGTCACTTTCGAAAAACGGTCGCCGAGAAAACCGCCGCCAATCCCGCCGATGGGACGCATCCACAGCTTGAGAGTCGTGATCGTGCCCGCCATCACCACCGACAAACCGATCTCGCCTTCATGCAGATATGCGGAGAAGCTGTACGTCGCCCAGAACACCTGATAGCCGCAGAACACGATGGCAGCGACGAGCCACAGTTCGGGGATCTTCGCGAGCGTGACCAGATCGGCGATCACGTTGCCGCGTTTCGCCGCTTGCGCGCGGCTCTCGGTTTCCGCTTGCGATGCCGGGTCCTTGATCAGGCCGAGCAGCACGCCGAGTCCGATGCACAGAAACGCGTACATATAGACGACGACGCGGAAACCGACCGCGGCCGGTTCGCCCTTCGTCTGCGTGAGCCATGCGAACAGCGTGATCGCGATGGTCGCGAGCATCGCTTCGATGAGTCCGCGGCCGCCGTCGAGAAAGCCGAAGAAACGGCCCTGCTCGTCGTGACCGGCGATCATCGACACGCGCTTGATCACGGCCGCCCAGAACGTCAGCCCCGTCGAAAGTCCCCAGCCGCCGAAGATCATCAGCAGCAGGTTGAACGACGGCGCCGTCGAGTACACGAGACCCAGCAGGCCCGTGGCGACGAGCGAGAAACTGATCAACAGACGCGGCGCAATACGGTCCGCCAGCCAGCCGCTCGGCAGATAGCTCAACAGAAAGATCGTGCCGAGCATCGAATACAGATAGCCAAGCTGACTTTCGCTGATGTGGAAAACTTCCAGCATCGTCGGCTGATAGACCTGGCGCAGGTAAAGAATCGGATAAATCGCGCCGGCTGCAATGACGAGCAGCAGCAACTGCACATAGCGCTGTGCCTTGTTGGCGGATTGTGCGGTTGCGTCGGCGGAACGGCGCGTCGAAGCATCCGTTCGAAGAGATTGGCTTGCCACTGAAGTGCTCCTAAGAGACGCGCGTGGAGCACGGTTTGCACCGTGGCCGTCGTGTCTCCAGATCTTTGTTATGAATACAGCGTGTTCTTTCGGTTGAAAAAAGAGCGCACCCGTACTGCTGACCGATACGGAATGCGCTCTGACAGGATCAGTACTTCATGACAACGAGACGCGTCTGCGTGAATTCGAGCATGCCGTGCTTGCCGTCGTCGCCGCCGAGACCCGAACGTTTCCAGCCTGCGTGAAAGCCCTGGTACGGATCGGCGGGCGTGCGGTTCACGTAGATTTCGCCCGCTTCGATGTTGTTGGCGACTTTCATCGTCGTGCGATAGTTCTCGGTATAGAGCACCGACGAAAGACCGAACTGATGGTCGTTGGCCATCTGCAGCGCTTCGTCGAGCGTGCTGTAACGCACGACAGGCATGATCGGGCCGAACGTTTCTTCCTGAATGATCTCCATGTCCTGACGGCAATTCGTCAGCAACGTGGCCGGATAGAAGAACCCCTTGCCCTCAGGAATCGCGCCGCCCGTTTCGAGCGTGGCGCCTTCGGCCACGGCGCGTTGAACCATCGCGTGAATGGACTGACGCGAGGCTTCGTTGACGAGCGGCCCCATGAACGAGGCATCGCCGCTGCGGTCGCCGCTCTTCACTGCGCTCATATGCTTCTTCAGCAGCGCGACGAACTGGTCGTGCACACTTTCGTGCACGTAGACGCGTTCGATCGCGGTGCACAACTGGCCGCAATGCGTGGTCTTCGAGCCGACGAGTTCTCGCGCGGCCTTTTCCAGATCGGCGTCCGGCTCGATGATGGCGGGCGTCTTGCCGCCGAGTTCGAGCGACGGCTTCGCGATGTTTTCCTTGCAGTAGTCGAGCACCTTGCGGCCCGCGCCGACGCTGCCCGTCAGCGTAATCATGCCGACCGCGGGATGCGTGCAGACGGCTTCCGCAGTCGCGTGGCTCATCGCGAGAATATTGACTACGCCAGCCGGCAATTCGGCGCGAACCACGGCTTTGGCGATTTCGAATGCCGACGTCGGCGTGTTGTTGCTCGGCCGAACGACGACCGTGTTACCCGCGATCAACGCCGGCGCGATCTTGCGCATGAACGTATAGACGGGGTAGTTGAACGGAATCAGACACGCGACGACGCCGATCGGCTCGCGATGCAGCACGAGGTTTTCGTCAGGCGTATCACTCGGGATGACTTCGCCTTCGATGCGGCGCGCCCACTCCGCGTGATAGCGCGTAATCTGGCCGGCGTAGATCGCTTCGTTCGTCGCGTCGGCGACGCTCTTACCGGACTCCAGCGCGAGTGCCGCACCGATGGCGGGCGCGCAGTCGGTCAGCGCGTCGGCGAGCTTGTGCAGATAAGCGGCGCGCTCGGCGGCGGGCAGCTTGCGCCAGCTCTTTTGCGCGGCGGCGGCGGCTTCGACGGCGGCCACCGCCTCTTCGCGGGACGCGCCCGATACCTTGGCAATCAGCGCCTCAGTGGCGGGGTTATAGACGGAGATGAGTTCGTCGGTTGCGGGTTCGACGAACTGACCGCTTACGAAATTCCGGTCGAGTCGCATGATCTTTACCTGGTGACGCGTGCGCGAAGCACATTACCGGCGGCTATGAGAAACATGCAGCCGGCGCATGAACCGGATTCTTCTCTGCGGCCTTATGTCACGCAAGCGAGTATTTCGACCCGAAAACATTCGAAAAACTCATGTTTGTGGGTCGACATGACCTTCCGGCAAACGATCCGACGACGGATGCGGAAAATGTGTGGAAATGCGTCTGGGAGAACAGGCGTGCACACGGCAGATTCACTGCCACGCAGGAGCCGGCGTTGCACCGGCGGCGACTATCGAGGGACTATCGAGGGCATGGCGCGTCGAGCGCCGTGCCAAAGAAAAGGTCCGGCAGAACACTGCCGGACCTTCTTGCTTCAGCGTCGAATTAAAGCGATCAAGCCTCGCCGGCCGTCGCGGCGGGCGTCTGTACCGTCACGGGCGCTTCGACGACAGGCGCGGTGGTTTTAGCGGGCGCCTTCTTTGCTGCTGCCTTTTTCGCGGGAGCCTTGGCCACGGCCTTCTTCGCGACTACGCGTTTGCCAACCGTCGGTGCGGCAGACTTTGCTGCAACCTTTTTAGCTGCCGTCTTCTTGCCGGCGGACTTCGCAGCAGCTTTCTTCGCAACCGTCTTGACGCCTGCCGTCGATGCCTTTTTGGCAACCTTGCGGCCTGCCGACTTCGCGGTGACGGCCTTCTTCGCGGCGGTTTTCTTAGCCGCCTTCTTTGCGGCAGCCTTGACCGTTACAGCGGGCTCCGAACCAGCCGCAGACGCATCGATCAGGAACCTGGTACGGTCTTTCACATCCTTGATCCAGGCCGGCGGGCGAGCATGGCCGCTCCACGTTGCACCCGTCTTCGGATCGCGGTACTTGGGCGGCAACTTGCCCTTTGCCGCCGCTGCCGGTTTCGCTCGTCCCGTTTTTGTACCGAGACGCTCCGAGCGCTCGCGTTCGCGTCGCGCTTTGGCTCGCCGTTCGATGTCTTCGGTCGTGAGACCGTGCTTGATCATCAGTTCGCGAATCTGATCCAACGCGCCCTGCGCCCGCTTGGCAATGAGCGTTTCCGCTTGCGTCTGGAGTTTCTTTATACGTGCCTGGAGAATTTCCAATGTGGCCATTATTGCCTCCCTTTAAATAACATACGCGGACTATGCCATGGAATTGCTTAGAAGCGCTATGGTTTTAAAGCTTGAGTAAGAAAAGCGTTGCGTATCGTTAAGTCAGAGTTCTAAGGCATGCATCAGATTTTTCCCGCCCCGTGCCTTAAACGCGTTTTGACATCGCATTCGATGCAACGAAACTGACCACTCTCTTTCAAACGTTAATTCCTTTGCACGCCAATTGCTGCACGGCCGCACGCCTGCGTCCAACAGGAGGACACTGATAAACTTTCAGCGAGCTTTTCTTTTGCGCCTATTCACGCTTTGCCGTGCTCGTTGACGACCGCTTCGACATTGGGAGGAATTGATGGAGCACGCGTACGTCCAGCTGCTGCACCTGCTTGCGGGCCACACCGCCTGGACACTGGTCGTCGTGTTTCTTGCCGCGTTTCTCGAAGCCGTCGCAATCATCGGCACGTTCGTACCCGGCAGCACTGCGATGTTCATTGCAGGCGCGCTGGTCGGCACCGGCACGCTGAATCTCGGCTGGCTATTTGCAAGCGCCATCGTGGGCGCCGTGGCAGGCGACGGCATGAGCTACTGGTTCGGCCGCCGCCATAAGGACAGGATAAGCAGGCTCTGGCCTTTCAGCACACATCCCGGCTTGCTCGAGAGCGGTCAGAAGTACTTCGATAAACACGGCGCGAAGAGCGTCGTGTTCGCGCGCTTTGCCGCTCCGCTGCGCGCCATCGTTCCCGTCGTCGCGGGCATGCTCGAAATGCCGCCCATGCGCTTCTACGCAATGAACGTGCTATCGGCGTTGCTGTGGGCACCCGCGCATATTCTTCCGGGCGTCGTGTTCGGTGCATCGATCCAGCTGGCGGGCGCCGTCTCGTTCCGGCTCGTTGCCGCGCTCGCGATCGTCGTGGCCGTCGTGTGGCTGTGCTTCTGGATCATGCGCGTAGTCGTTTCGCACGCGCGCGCCTGGGCCAGTTCATCGCGCAACAGCATCGTGAACTGGGCACGCGATCACGAAGCACCGTATGGGCAGCTGATCTATCGCATCGTCGATCCCGAGCGTGCGGCGATCGGCCTGCTGATCGGCATTTCGGTGTTCGTGCTGCTGTGCGCGGGCGTCTTCTTCGGTGTCATGCAGGACGTCGTGGCCGGCGATCCGCTCGTCCAGGTGGACGTGTCGGTGTATCGGTTTCTTCAATCCGCGCAGGCGCCGTGGTTCGGCGAAGCACTCGCGCGCGCGTCGACGCTCGGCAGCATTCCGACGCTCGCCGCGCTGGTCGTCGCGTCGATCGTGATGATGGGCTACGAGAAGCGCTGGCGCACGATCATCTATTGGCTGATCGCCGTGATCTTCTCGCAGTTGCTGATCTTTGCGATGCAAGCCATCGTGCATCATGCGCCGCCCGCCGCCGCGCCCTCCGACCTCTTTGCATTTCCGAGCAATCACGTCGCGGCCAGCGTCACCGTATACGGCTTTCTTGCATTCGTGGTCGCACGCCGCGTCAGTATGTTGACGGGCATCGCCGTGACTGCACTCGCTAGCCTGATCGTCATCGCCGTCGCGTTTGCAGGCTTGTATTCGGGGCGTTTTGCGTTCTCCGATGCCGTCGGCGGCGCGGCATTCGCGGCCGTGTGGGTGGCCGTGGTCGCGCTGACAGCCGTATGGCGGCATCCCGAGACGCCGCCTTCGCGCGAATACATGCCCGCCGTGCTGCTGATCGTGCTATGCGTGAGCGTCGCCTTGCAGAACGGCTTTGGGCGTCAGCCGGACGCGGCGCACGTGCGTCAGCGCCCTCCCGTCGTCGTGACGCAAACACAATGGATGGACTCGCTGTGGAAGCAGTTTCCCTGCTATCGCTCCGACATGAAAGGCGACCGCCGCGAACCGATTACCGTGCAATGGTCCGCCGACCGGCAGCAGATCGTCGAGCAGCTGAACAGCAGGGGCTGGCTCGAAGGCACGCGCTTCAATGCGCGCAGCCTGTTCTCGCTCGTATCGCCCGATGTACCCGCGATGGATTTACCCGTGCTGCCCAAGCTCAATGACGGCGAACCGTCGGCGCTCGTGTTCAGCCGCCGGCGCGAGCGAGGCGACGAGCGCGACGTGTTGCGCTTCTGGCGCACCAACTATGCCGTCGCGCAGCGCAATGGCTTGCCGCCCACGCCGATCTGGCTCGGCTCGCTCGTGCACGAACGTTTGCTGCGTCCTTCCTGGCCTTTCAATGTAGTGCGCACCGACAGGCAGCTGGATCCGCTGATTGCCTCACCATCTCATGATGGCGAATGGCGCGAACTCGAACTGTCGAGCAGCATGGGATGCACCGATATTCCCGTCACGCTGATCGGATCGAAGGCGCGATAGGCCGTATCGCTTTTGACTTCCGTTAGTGCAACCCGCGACAGGTTTAGCCGTGCAACAATGAATGCGCGCGTATCGCACGCAGACTCCACATGACGAAGCGATGCAATGCGCAAGGAGCAAATTGCAATTGGTCGATCTCCATCCGTCGGCAATTTCTACATGGGGCGCAGTTGTCGTTTTCGCGAACGTACTGCTTACGCGCCTCGGCATTCCGGTTCCCGCCGTACCCGTGTTATTGCTCGCGGGCACGGCGATCGCCAATGGACACCTGTCGTTCTGGCATGTGCTGACGGCCGCGCTCGCGGGCGCGCTGATCGGCGACGGCGTGTGGTTCACAGCGGGCCGCCTGCTTGGCCGCAAGTTGATCCAGACACTCGCGCGTTTGTCGGCGGCCGTGGAGACGCGCATGCGCAAGGCGCGCGCGCTGTTCGTGCGGTTCGGGCCCGCGATCGTGTCCGTGTCGAAGTTCGTGCCGGGACTCGCGATCATCACGCCGCCGTTGATGGGCACGACGCGCGTCGGCGTGATGATTTTCTTTGCGTGGGACGCAGTGGGCATCCTCGCGTGGGCAACCTTCTGGCTGCTTGGCGGCGCCATTTTCGAGCGCCAGCTCAACCTGTTGATCTACGAAGTGCGAGCGCACGGCTGGACGATTCTCGATGTGCTGTTCGTCATCGCAGCGTGCTATCTGGCATTCCGTTTTCTCCAGCGCTTGCGCATGCAACACCCGCTCTCGCTTGCACCCGTGTCGCCCGAACAGGTCGACGCAATGATGCGTGCCGACAAACCGCCCATCGTTCTCGACGCCCGCCCCGAGGAAGTGAAGCGAGAAACGCCGCAACCCATTCCCGGCGCCGTGCCGCTCGATCTTCGCTCGCCGGACACAGTTGACGCTGCCCTGTTGGCACGCGATGTCGTGGTCTATTGCGTGTGCGCCGACGACGTCACCGCAAAAGCGCTATCGGAGAAAATGCGCAATCGTGGCTTTACGCGGGTTCGCGCGCTAAGAGGCGGACTCGATGCATGGGAACGGCGTGGCTACGCCGTCGAGCCTTCGAACGGATCGGCGAATACCGAAGCGCAATCGGGGCGTGAAAGAGCGCATGCGTCGCCGCAGAAGCGCGCCATTACATTGCGCGGTATCGCACCGAGAGGAGCGGCCTCCAGCTAAGAAGGATGCCAGCTCTATTCGCCTGCGTTTTATTCAGTTCAATTGCGACGCCCGAACGCCGCTTAGCTGCGCACCACTTCCTGAACGGGCGCAAGGCCGCCGACCACGATCCGGTCGCGCCCCGTCGCCTTCGCCTGATAGAGACTGCGATCGACTTCCTGCAGCCATGTGTGATAGTCGGGCAGATCGTCCGTCAGCTGGGCAATGCCGACGCTGATCGTGCACGGGCATTCCTTTGATGCCTCTTTGGTCTTTTCCCTCACGCGCTGCACCAGTACCTTCGCGACGGTGTGCGCTTCGCGCAGCGTTGCGCCCGGCAATACGACGCCGAACTCCTCGCCGCCATAACGTCCGATGCTGTCGCCCGTGCGAAAGTGACTGCGCAGCAGATCGGCGAACGCCTGCAGCACCGCGTCGCCGGCGGGATGGCCCATCGTGTCGTTGATCCGTTTGAAGTGGTCGAGATCGATCAGCATCAGACACGACGCATAGCGATTCGCGCGGCAACGCTCGAACTCTTCGGCGAGAAGCCCTTCCCAATGCCGCCGATTCCACAAGCGTGTCAAGCCGTCGGTACGGCTCAGATGCTCGAGTTCGCGCGTGCGTTGCGCGAGCTTCAGCGACAACCGATAACTCGTGAAGCCCAGCGCGAGCGGATAGATGATGAGGAACGGCAGGCACGCGAGAATGGTCGGCATTTGCGACATCGGCGAAAACACGAAGCCGACGGTCACGAGTCCCGCCAGCACACCGAGCACATGCGCGACCACGCCGCGCGCAAAGAGATGCAGACCGCCTGCGCCGATGTTGTTCATGCTGAGCATCGCGAGAATCAGCACGGCGGGGAGCACATTGAAGCGCATCGCGACGACCCAGAAGCCGCCGAACATCGCATCGACCATCAGGTTCAGGCGCTCGCCGCGAAACGGCACTTCGCAAGCAAGCGCTGCGCGCCGCGCGACATGAGGCCAGACGAAACCATGAAAAACGAGTAGCGACCACAGCACGGCGCCGCGATGCTGAAGTGCGAAGACGGACGCGACGCAGAAAAAGCCGAGTCCCAACCCCACGATGCGTAAGCGGTAGATGCGCTCGACGAAGCTCTTCCCTTGCCCGGCCCTGCTTTTCGTTGCCAACTTCATCGATCCCTGAGCAAGTGACTGCGAGAGTGAGAGCACGCGTATGAATATATGTCGCGCGCCAAAGCCTCGATCTGTGCCAAGCTTTGATACAACCGTTGCAGTTTTCGATGCCGATGCAACGTAGTCGATTGTTATAAAAATGATACCAGCATATTCAGGGGGCAATTAGTCCATTTACGAAGTGGAAACGCTTCTGTCGTTTTTCGTTGTTTTCACACAAGCCGCGCCGAATGTTAAACGTTTGCGGGCTACGGCCAGGTGAGTCAGCATGCGTGATCGCGGCAGCACGTGGCCAAAGAGATATGAGGCAATTGAATCGGCCGAAATGATTCAAAAGCGGTGCAATGGATATTCACGCGGCTCGCGCTCAATGGCCGCTGATCAAAGGAACAGGTGCAGCCGCCGATATTTCGAAGCCGCGCTGCGTGAGCCACACTTCCTGTTGCAGCCAGTCGCGAAAGACAGCCACATGCGGCAGGTCGCCTTGCTCCGGACGCGTCACGAGCCAATACGACTGATGACCGTCGACATGGACGTTCAGCACCTGCACGAGCTGTCCATTCGCGAGTTCGTGCGCAATCATATGACGATCGGCGATCGTGATGCCGAGGCCGTCGATCGCAGCGCGAATCGCGTGATCGAGCAGGTCGAATTCGAAACCGCCTGAGGTGTCCACGCCTTCGATACCTGCCGCCTTCAGCCAATGCTGCCAGGTCAGATAACGCTGGTTGTCGCCCGCTAAAACATGCAGCAGCGTGAATTGATTGAGATCGATGACATCATTTCCCGCCTGACGGGCCAGCAACGCTGGCGAGCACACGGCGATGTGCTGTTCGTTCATCAGCAGCAGATTGTCGAGCCCTTCCCATTCGCCATTGCCAAAACGGATCGCGCAGTCGAGCACGCTCGATTCGCCGAGATTGTCCTCGAGCCGGGTCGACAGACTCAATTCGAGTTCGGGACGTTCCGTATGCAGGCGTCCGAGCCGCGGCAGAAACCAGCGGCTCGCGAACGTAGGCGGCGCATTGACCCGCAAGCGGTTCAGGTGCGTCTTCTCCTGAATGGAGCGCACGGTCCACTCGATCTTGTCGAACGAATGCTGCAAGGCCTGCAGCAGCACGCGACCCGACGCCGTGAGATCCAGATGATGATGCCTGCGCTGGAGCAGCGATTCACCGAGCTGCTCTTCGAGTTGGCGCACCTGACGGCTCACCGCGCTTTGCGTGACGTTCAGCAGTTCCGCCGCACGCGTGAAGCTGCCCGTTCGTCCGGCAACTTCGAAGGCTTTGAGCGCATTCAGCGCAGGCATTTTTCTTTTCAAGCTGGTCTCGCTTCTCGATGGGCGTGCAAACGCCAGACGATCATTTTAGCGTCTGTGCGCCGGCGTCCTGGTCCATGCAACGTCCCGTTTCCCGTGCGACAACAGTGCCGCCGGCAAGCATTGATGCCAAGCACAAGTGTTAAGGGGCATATCCGTCACGCAGTTGTCATCGTACCGACATACTGGCCTTGCAGCATCGGAAATCCCCCCGACCACCCCGAGGCCCAGGCCATGCCGGAACTCTCATATTCGCAAACAGGCGCTTCCAGTGCCAAAAACCGCAACTTGGGACTTGCCGTTTTCCTGATTGCACTTGTTGCAGGCGCAATCTATTGCGCGTTTCAATTGATCGGCGACCTCGAGTCCGTGCGCATGGGCTCGATCGTGCCTTATCTGCTGCTCGGTGTCGCTCTGCTGATCGCACTCGGCTTCGAGTTCGTCAATGGCTTTCATGACACGGCAAACGCCGTCGCAACCGTGATCTATACGCACTCGCTCGCACCCAGCGTGGCCGTCGTGTGGTCCGGCACGTGGAATTTCCTCGGTGTGCTGACTTCGAGCGGTGCAGTCGCATTCGGCATCCTGCAGTTGCTGCCCGTCGAACTGATTCTTCAGGTGGGCAGCAGCGCAGGCTTTTCGATGGTTTTCGCGCTGCTCATCGCCGCGATCATCTGGAACCTGGGCACGTGGTGGTTCGGCCTGCCTTCGTCGAGTTCGCATACGCTGATCGGCTCGATCATCGGCGTCGGCCTGATGAACCAGATGCTGCATGGCGCGGATGGCACGAGCGGCGTCGATTGGGGCCAGGCTGCCGGCGTCGGCAAATCGCTGCTGTTCTCGCCGCTGGTCGGCTTTCTGCTCGCGGGGCTTCTGCTGCTGGTGCTCAAGGCGCTCGTGCGCGTGCCCGCGCTGTATGCCGAGCCGAAAGGCAAAGAGCCGCCGCCGTTCTGGATTCGCGCGCTGCTGATCCTGACGTGTACGGGTGTGTCGTTCGCGCATGGTTCGAACGACGGCCAGAAGGGCATGGGACTCATCATGCTGATCCTGATCGGCACGGTGCCGACGGCGTACGCGCTGAACAAGGCCGTCACCGCAGGCGAAACGCAAACCTTCCTCGCAGTCTCGCAGCAGGCTTCGGCCGCGCTCGGCAAGTATTCGCCGCAAGGTGTGCCGCCCGTCGTCGCGCCGCGCAGCGAAGTGGAGAACTACGTGCGCACGCGTCAGATGACGCCCGCAACGGTGCCCGCGCTGCAGAAGCTGATGGAACAGATCGGCCAGCAGGTCAGCGCGTCGGGTTCGATGGCGAACGTGCCGCAAGACAAGGTCGATAACGTACGCAACAACATGTATGTTGCGTCCGAAGCGATCCGTCTGATGGAAAAAGCGAAGCAGCCCGCGTTTGCAGCGGACGACGCCAAGGCAATCGACAACTTCAAGAAGCAGATGGATCACGCGACCAAGTTCATCCCGACGTGGGTGAAAGTCGCCGTCGCAATCGCGCTGGGTCTCGGCACGATGGTCGGCTGGAAGCGCATCGTCGTAACGGTCGGCGAGAAGATCGGCAAGCAGCATCTGACCTATGGCCAGGGCGCATCGGCCGAACTCGTCGCGATGGTCACGATCGGTGCCGCCGACATGTATGGACTGCCCGTATCGACGACACACGTGTTGTCCTCGGGCGTCGCAGGCACGATGGCGGCCAATGGCTCCGGCCTGCAATGGGGTACCGTGCGCAGTCTCGTGCTCGCATGGGTGCTGACGCTGCCGGTATCGATCGCACTGTCCGGGGGGCTGTACTGGCTGTTCCGCCATCTGTTCTGACGGGATCAAACGAAATCGGCATAGGGGGTAGCCAACAGGCTACGCCCCTGCCACACCACCCGGCATGCGGGTCCGCACCGGGCGGTTCGGGAAGTTGAGGTCAGGAGAGACGGGGTAGGCCTAGTCGGTCGAACCATGCAA
>NZ_JAAGPD010000036.1 GCF_017104565.1 Paraburkholderia sp. Tr-20389
TTGTCGTATCTACAGTCTCTCTCATACCACCCACACGATACTTCTTTACTCATGTACAATATATCCTATGTCTCCTGTTCCATGCATTTACTATTCTCTCCTCTCCTCTGCTTCATATACTTATCTGTATCCTTACTTCACTACTCTTCCACTAATATCTCTCTCTTCTCCTCTTCCATCTTGTTTTTTCTCTTTACTCTCCTTTTTCTCTTATTTTTTTTTTTTTTTTTTTTAATGACCCGGCCCCCCCCGAGATCTACACGTAT
>NZ_JAAGPD010000037.1 GCF_017104565.1 Paraburkholderia sp. Tr-20389
TCGGTCAATGCGGCCATGACGGCCAGAATCGCGAGCTTGCGCATCGATTGCTCCTTCAATGAGTTGTGCGTTCCGCGTGCGCCGTATGGTCGGCGTCGTGCGAAGCCCGCACCTTACCCATCGAATGCAAGTTGCGTTTAACAGCCTCGTTACAGAATCGACAGAAGGTTGCACGCGGGCGTATCCGTTCCGACGCGCGGAAGTGAGCTAGAAGGCCCGCCGGATATGGATGGACGCATCCGTCGCAGCGCGCGATGTCCGTCACGTTCTGTCTGTCTTTGTAAGGGACGTTAAGGTGTGCGCGTTGGCGAATCGCCACGCCTTACTTTTTCTTGCGTCGCTGCTGGTTCGCTTCGCGCATGGCGATCATCGCGCGCAGCAGGATGACGCTCTGTTCATCGATCAGTGTGCAGAGCTGCTGCAAGCGCTCGCCGTCGATCGATTTCCACTGCAGCGCAGACAGCGCCGTGCAACGCGTGAGATGAAACGACACGAGTTGCCCGTTGATCGCCAGCAGGCGAATGATCGTTTCGGGATCGTCGGCGGGCCGTCCGAGCAGCCGGCCGATGATTTCCGAACTGACGCTCAGCAGCGGCTTGCGCATGCGCTCGTTCAGGCGCTCGGCGCTGAACGCGGGACCGAGGCCCGCCTGCTCGCGCGCCATGAAGAGCCGCCACGTGGCGGGTGTTTCCGTCGTGAACAGATAACTGGCGACGCGCGCCTGAATCACACGAAACGCGTCGATCAATTCGTCGTCGGACGGTTTGCCGTCGAGCACCGTCTGTGCGGCGGCGACGGCATCCGCGAAATAGGCGCCGACGCTCGTCATGATGTACTCGACGCACGCCTGATAGACGCCTTCCTTGTTGTCGAAGTAATACACGAGCGCGGGCGCGTTGACGCCCGCATGCTCGGCGATCTCGCGCGTCGACGCGCCTTCGAAGCCGCGTTCGCCGAACAGGCCCAGCGCCGCCTCGATGATCTTCGCGCGGGTCTCTTCGCCGCGCTGATAGCCGCCTTCCGCTGCGGGGCGGTGTCTCGGTGTGCGTGTTATCACGAGTCGTCCCGTCGATTGAAGGATGAATACAAAAACACCAGAACAGTAAAAGGTAAGGAACGGGAAAACAATATTGTTGACTAAATTGTACCAACTGGAATAATTATAACGATCGGTATAATTCTGGAGTCGACATGTCAGCCACCTTGCCCGTTGAGGAATCGGGGCGCGCAGCGAGCGCGCAACGGTCTGGAAAGAAGGGCGTTTTTCTCCTGATCGGCGGCGTCGCCGTGCTCGGCGCCATTGCGTGGGGCGCGCACTGGTGGACGGTGGGACGCTTCATCGAAAGCACGGACGACGCGTATCTGCAAGCCGACGGCATGACGGTCGCGCCGAAGGTATCGGGCTACGTGGCCGACGTGCTGGTCGGCGACAACCAGCGTGTGACGCGCGGCCAGCCGCTCGTGCGGCTCGACAGCCGTCAGTACGACGCCGTGCTCGAACAGGCGAACGCGACCATCGCTGCGCGCCGCGCCGACATTCTGCGTGGCGAAGCGGAACTCGCGCAGCAGCAGGCGGCCATCGCGCAAGCCCGCGCGCAGCTCGACGGCGCGACCGCGAACGAGGCGCATGCCGCCGACCAGGTCAAGCGCTATGAGCCGCTTGCCGCGACGGGCGCCGAGACGAACGAACGCGTCGCCGATCTGCGCAACACGCAGCGCCAGGCGAGCGCGACGCGCGCGGCGGACGCCGCCGCGCTGCAAAGCGCCGAACGCCAGATCGCGACGACGCATGCGGCGATCGAACAGGCGCGCGCACAACTGGCCGCCGCCGAAGCGAGCGCGCGCCAGGCGCAACTCGATGCGCAGGACACGACGGTCAAGAGCCCGATCGACGGACGCGTGGGCGACCGCAGCGTGCGCGTCGGTCAGTATGCACAGCCGGGCACGCGCTTCATGACGATCGTGCCCGTGCAGGACGTCTATCTCGTAGCGAACTTCAAGGAAACGCAGATCGGCATGATGCGCATCGGACAGCCTGTGACGCTGCGCGTCGACGCGTTGCCGGGCGCGAAGCTGCACGGCACGATCGACAGCTTCTCGCCGGGCACGGGTTCGCAGTTCGCGCTGCTGCCTGCGCAGAACGCGACGGGCAACTTCACCAAGATCGTGCAGCGCGTGCCCGTGCGCATCAAGCTCGATGTCGGGCCGGAAACCCGCAAGGTGCTGTTGCCCGGTCTGTCGGTGAATGTCGACGTGGACACGCGCGACGCGCGCAACAACGAAGCGCGCATCGAACGCGAGAACGAAGCGCACGTCGCGCACGAGAACAACCGTGGCTGAGCACGCCGCCGTGCAATCGCAGTCGCAAGCCGCCTCGGCCAAACCCGCGAACGCGAGCCCCGCGGACTGGACGGCCGTCGCGGCGGGCGCGCTCGGCGCGCTGATGGCGACGCTCGACATCTCGATCACGAACTCCGCGCTGCCGCAGATTCAAGGGCAGATCGGCGCCACGGGCACGGAAGGCACGTGGATCTCGACGGGCTATCTGATGTCCGAGATCGTGATGATTCCGCTCGCCGCGTGGCTCACGCGCGTGTTCGGGCTGCGCAATTTCCTGCTCGGCAATGCGACGCTCTTCACGCTGTTCTCGATCATGTGCGGGATGTCGCATAGCCTGCCGCAGATGATCGTCGGCCGGATCGGCCAGGGCTTCGCGGGCGGTGCGATGATCCCGACCGCGCAGACCATCGTCGCGACGCGGCTGCCGCGTCATCAGATGCCGATCGGCATGACGATGTTCGGCCTGATCGTGCTGCTCGGGCCGTTGCTGGGTCCGGTGGTCGGCGGCTGGCTCGCGGAGAACATCGACTGGAGCTGGTGCTTCTTTCTGAATCTGCCCGTGGGCGTGGCGCTCGTCGTGCTGCTGGTCGCCGGGCTCGATACCGCGCGCACCAACTGGCAGCAGTTCGTGCGCGCCGACTGGCTCGGCATCGTCGGCATGGCGGCGGGTCTGAGTTCGCTCACCGTCGTGCTCGAAGAGGGGCAGCGCGAGCGCTGGTTCGAGTCGTCGATGATCGTGTGGCTGAGCGTGGTGGCCGTCGTCGGAATCGCATTGCTGATTGCGGCGCAGTTCGTGTCGAAGCAACCCATCGTACGGTTGAAGCTCCTGACCAACGCGCGTTATTCGAGTGTGATCTTCATCGTGTTCACGGTCGGCGCGGGGCTGTACTGCGTGTCGTACCTGCTGCCGCAATTCCTGAGCGGCGTGGCGGGCTACAACGCGCAGCAGTCGGGTGCGGTGATGCTGATGTCGGGCTTGCCCGCGTTCCTGATGATGCCCGTGCTGCCGCGTCTGATGGGGCGCGTCGATACGCGTCTGCTCGTGGCGGCAGGACTTGCGTGCTTTGCAGGCAGTTGCCTGCTCGACATCGCGCTGACGGCGCAAAGCGCGGGCGACGACTTCACGTGGTCGCAACTGCTGCGCGGAGTCGGCCAGGTGCTCGCGATGATGCCGCTGAATCAGGCATCGATGGCGGCCGTGCCGCGCGAACAGGCGGGCGACGCGGCGGGCCTCTACAACATGGCGCGTAACCTGGGCGGCTCGGTGGGCCTCGCGCTGCTCGGCACGTTCATCGACCGGCGCAATACATTTCATGACGACATGATCCGCGAATCGGTGACGGCGAATTCGCTCGTCGGTCAGGAGCATGTCGCGCAGAGCGCGGCGGGCTTTTTCTCACAGCACGGCGATATGGCCTACGCGAAGATGCAGGCGCTCGGCCAGCTCGCGGCGCAGATGCAGTTGCAGGCGAGCGTGATCACATTTTCCGAAACGTTCTACGTGCTCGCCGTCGCGCTGCTGTTGTGCATTCCACTCGCTTTTCTTCTCAAGAAGCCGGCACTGGGTACGCCGTCGGCTGGACACTGACATCTGTGATGAAGCTATTTGATTTCGTCGCCGCTCCGCGCGGCGCTGCTGCGGGGCGCGCCCGTTCGTCGGACGCCGCGCGCCGCCGCTTATTTCATGCGGGTTCGATGCTTCCGCCGTTCGCTGCTGCGTTGACCATGCTGCTTGCAGGCTGCACGGTCGGCCCCGACTACAAGGGCGCGCCCGCCACGACGCACGCGAGCAGCTTCAAGCGCGCGCCGGACGGCGTCGTGTCGACGGCACCCGGCGTCGCGGCATGGTGGGTCGCTCTCGACGATCCGCAACTGACGTCGCTGATCGACGCGGGCATCGCCAACAGCCCCGATCTGCGCGCGGCGCAGGCACGCGTGCGGCAGGCGCGAGCGGGCCTGTCGCAGCAGCAGAGCAACGAGTTGCCGAAAGTCGGCGCGAGTGCGGCGTATCTGCGCACACGCGAGCCCGATCTGTCGTCGCTGAGCGGCAGCAGTTCCGGCTCGTCGGGTGGACGCGGGCCCGTCGCGCTGTATCTTGCGGGTTTCGATGCAAGCTGGGAACTCGATCTGTTCGGCGGCACGCGCCGCGCGGTCGAAGCGGCGTCGGCGGAAGCGGACGCGTCGCAGGCGGATCTCGCCGACGCGCACGTGCAGCTCGCCGCGGAGATCGGCAGCGCCTATGTCGGCTTGCGCGATCAGCAGCAGCGCATGGCGATCGTGCGCAAGTCGGCGGAACTCGAAGAGCGCGTGCTGACGCTGACCGAGCAGCGGCGCGATCGTGGCGTCGCGTCGCAACTGGACGTGGAACGTGTGCGCACGCAGGTCGAGAACACCCGCAATGCGCTGATTCCTCTCGATGCGCAGATTGCCGAATCGCTCGACGAACTTGCGGTGCTGACGGGCCGCGAGCCGGGCGCGCTGGACGACATGCTGAATGCGTCAGCGCCGTTGCCCGCGTTGCCGCAGTCGATCGCCGTCGGCGATCCGGCGGAGTTGCTGCGGCGGCGCCCCGATGTGCGTGCAGCCGAGCGGCGGCTCGCGTCGCAGAGCGCGCAGATCGGCGAGCGCGAAGCGGACTGGTTTCCGAAAGTGACGCTGTTCGGTAGCCTGGCCTTCAGCGCCGCCGACCCCGGACACCTGGTGCGCAAGAACAATTTCACCTGGCTCACGGTGCCTTACCTGCAATGGAACGCATTCGACTTCGGGCGCACGAAGGCGCGTGTCGATCAGTCGCGCGCCGCGTTCGACGAGGCGCAGGCGAAGTACGAAAGCACCGTGCTCGGCGCGCTGCGCGATGCCGATGTCGCGCTCTCGCGTTATGGCCATGAGCGGGAGAACGTCGTCAGCCTCCGCACGGTCGAGTCGTCCGCGACGCGCGCAGCGACGCTGACCGAACAGCGCTATCGCGCGGGTACGGCGACGGCGCTCGACTGGCTCGATGCCGAACGGACCCGCTATACGGCCGAACAGAATCGCATCCAGAGCGACGCGCAACTCATCAAGGACTACGTCGCCTTGCAGAAGAGCCTGGGGCTCGGATGGGAAGGGATGGTGTCCGTGCAATAGCCGCGCTGAGCCCGAGACTGTCGCGCGACTACGAAAAACGCCACGGCGCATTGCGCGCCGTGGCGTTGTCTTATCTGGCCGTCGCGCTGACGCGACCTCACTTGCCGCATAACAGAAGCAGACGTTCCTGATCGGAGCAAGGCCGTTTCGGCTTGGGCGCGGCCGTCGGCTGCTGCTGCACCGACGCCGACGTGCCGCCCGCCGGCATCGACGCGCGCCGCGCGATGCACGAGCGCAAGTGCCGTTCGATAGGCGGATAGTATTGCCAGCCTTTCGTGAGCGGCGGCAATTCGAGCTTCACCTGCTTCCACTTCGGATGGCCTTTTTCCTGAAGCACGTCGAAGTTCTCGCACAGCGAATCGGCGAAGCGGTTCAGATTGCTCACCGTATCGCGCAGGCCGTAATCGTACGTGACGAGAAAAGCCTTCACGGTCAGCGTCGGCACGTCCTCTTTTAACCAGTTCGGATAGCTGCTCTGGCGGATCGTCGCGGGAAAGTAGGTTTCCTTCGCGCGCGTCGTTTCCGCCGCACCCGGATCGACGCGCAGAATGCGAATCTGCGCAAGCAGGTCGGGATTCATGTCGGTGAAGAGCTTGGCAGGCTGTCCCGCGACGATCACAGCCACGTCGATCTTCTTCACGACGAGCGCGGCAATCGCGTCTTCGTTCGAAAGGCTCTGCACGTTCTGGTCGGGAATCGCCTGGTTGAACATCAGGTGATAAAGCGTGGTCGCCGACTGCGCAGTGCCGCTGCCGATCGGCCCGATGCTGATGACCTTGTCCTTGATCTCATTGATCGTCGTCATCGGCGAGTCGTTGCGCACGACGAAATAGATCTCTTCGTTGTAGAGCGGCATGATGAGGCGCAACGGGCGGATCGTCGTTCCGGCGTCCGCGTTGCCGGAGTTCGCCATGTCGAGATATGCCTGGTACACATCCGACTGCACGAGTGCGAGCTTCACGCCCGGCTCGAAGCGCATGCGCTGCACGTTCTCTGCGGAGCCCTTCGACGGCATCACTTCGAGGTCGATGCCGGCCGGCTGCGCGACGTATTTCGCGAGGTCCGCGCCGATCTGGATATAGGTGCCGCGCTCCTGTCCCGTGACGATCTTGTAGTGCGCGCTGACTCCGGCTGCCACGGCCAGCGACGCGATCAATAAGCTCACCACTGCCGTCAATCCCGTCAGTATCGTCTTGAGCATGGTCTATCTACCTTATGGTGTGTTGAACAGCATGCGCCAACGGCTGACGCGCATGTTCCGTTACATCAGGCATTGCAATGCGTTGAGTAGCTTCGTTTTCTCGATTGCGTGACGTGCTCTACGGTTTGTTCGCTGACGAAGGCTGGTGTTTCCAGCCCGATTCGCGGATCGCGCGCATCTGCGCGTCGATGCTGCTGACGGCGCTCGCCGCGTTGCCGGTGGATGTGCCCGTTGCCGGGGCGTTGGCTGCCGGGTTGGCTGCCGTGTTCGCTGTTGCCGCGTTGGTGCTTGGCATGCCGGGCGGCAATGGCGGAAGCGCCGGCGCGGCTTTCGTGCTCGCGGCGGCTGCCGGGTTGGCATTGGCATTCGCGCTTACGTTCGCGTTCGCTGTCGTCGCAGCGCGCGGCGACGGTGCGGCGGCACCCGTCAGCGGCTTCCAGCCCGTCGACAGAATCACGCGTTCGAGCAGCGTCTGCGCCTCGACGCTGCTGGTGTCGATGGCGAGCGCCTGTGATGCGCGCTCGCGCACGCAACCCCACAGCTTGTCTTTCGCACAGGTGTTCGCCACGCCGAGCGCAACGTCGCGCTTGTTTTCGCGATCCTTCAGATCGCTCTGCATCTGCATTGCTTCCGTATTGTTCGGTTCGATGGCATGGGCATCGGACAGCGCGGCCTTCGCATCGGCGAGGCTGTTGTGGGCGAGACTCGTACGCGCCGCGCGCAATGCGTCGGGCACGTTCCGGTAGTGTTGCACCGCGCGTGGCGGCGGCGCTGCCGGGACGACAGGCGAGATGACGGCAACGGATGCGGCCGGTGTCTTCAAGACGGGCACGTTCGTCACGTTGGCACTGGGCGCGTTGTGAGCCGTCTGCGGTGGCGTGTATGGCGAAATCGATCCACCCGAGGTGCTCGCGCTATTGGTTGGCTCGTCGCTGCCCGTGTCCTGCCGGTGGTCGCCCAGCAGCAGATAGCCCGCATAGCCGAGCGCGAAGATGAACAGCAACAGCACGACGCCCTTCGTGAAGATCCAGCGGCCGGCCGCTTGCCAGAGCGGCAACGGCACGTCGAGGGGTGGAATCGGTACGTCGGGCGAGAGGAGCGGCGAGATGCCCGTACCGTCCGAGGCGATGTCGGCGAGCGGTGGCGGCTGCGTATCGACGGCCCGCAACTGCGTGCCGGCGCGCTTGCGCTGAATGGGTTCGAGGGGGTGATCGGCGCCGCAGTACGGGCAGAAGTCGACATGCTGATACAGCACGCCGCCGCAACGAGTACACGGCGTTGGGAAACCCTGGGCAGGTGATGTTTCAGCAGACATGCTTAACCCCAACCAGTTGTATGCGATGCCATTTCGGCATGCTCAGGATCGGAGTTGAAGCAAACTCGCAGTTGGCGGAACTACGATCCACATGCGCTGGGTAGCGGCCAGCCCAGTCCTTTCTTTACGGGGCCGCTGTGTGTGCCAATATGGTTTCTTTCGCTCGTCGCGTCAATCGACGTTGTTACCTATCGCAGACAAATACACTTTGATTTCAGGGGGAAAACGATAACGCGTCAGGGTTTTTGCATAGACGCGAATACAACGCGGCAACCCGTACATTGATCATAGGAAACGCCGCCCTCAAACAAAAGGCCGGTGCGCATCGCGACCGGCCTGTGAATTTGTGAAGTACCTCGATAATAGAGTGCACGCATTTCGTGCACGGAAGGACGTGTGTGCGTTTGCTAGCGTTTGTCCGTTTTCGACGTGCTTTAATGCTGGCGCAGCGGATGGTCTCTCAACAGCCACGCAAGCGCGAACGCGAGTACCACCACGCATGCAGCGACGATGTACACGGTATGCAACGCGCCCGCGAACGCTTGCAGATAGTCGTCGCGCAATACGGCCGGCAAGTGATGGATAGCAGCCGGGCCGAGTGCGTGCGGCAATTCGGTGTCGGGCGGAATCAGCGCTTGCAGACGCGCGCTCAGGCCATTCGAAAAGACCGCTCCGAATGCCGCTACGCCGACCGAGCCGCCAATTGAACGAAACAGCGTGGCGCCCGACGTCGCCGTGCCGAGATGCTTGAACGGCACCGCGTTCTGCACGGCAAGAATCAGCACCTGCATCACCATGCCGAGTCCGCAGCCGAGCACGGCCATATACGCGTACATCACGTGAACGGGTGTGTCGAGCTTCAGCGTCGTGAGCAGCAGCATCGCGATGCCGACGAGGAACGTGCCCATGATCGGGAACATGCGGTACTTGCCGATACGGCTGATGATGCGTCCGGTGACGATCGACATCAGCAGCACGCCGCCCATCATCGGCAACATCTGCATGCCGGCTTCCGACGGCGTGGAGTTCTTCACCACCTGCAGATACATCGGCAGGAACGTCACCGATCCGAACAGCGACACGCCGACGATGAAACCGATCGCGCTCGACAGCAGGAACGTGCGGTCGCGAAACAGTTCGAGCGGCATGATCGGCTCGACGGCAAGACGCTCTTCATAGATGAATCCGCCGATACAGATGAACGCGAGCAGCAGCGTGCCCCACAGTTGCGGCGACGTCCACGGCAGCACCGTGCCGCCCTGGCTCGTGAACAGGATCACGCAGGTGAGGGCGCCTGCGAGAAACGCCGCGCCCATGTAGTCGATAGTGTGCTTCACCTGTTCCACACGCGGCTTGAACACGGCGCCGATCACGAGCAGCGCGGCGATGCCGAGCGGCACGTTGATGTAGAAAATCCAGCGCCACGACAGATGGTCGACGAGAAAGCCGCCCATCATCGGACCGATCACGGTGGCGAGGCCGAACACGCCGCCGAACACGCCCTGATAGCGGCCGCGTTCCGCAGGCGGAATCACGTCGCCGATCGCGGCCATCGTGATCACCAGCAGTCCGCCGCCGCCGAGTCCCTGCAGCGCGCGCAAGAGGATCAACTGCGTCATGTTCTGCGCGACGCCGCACAGCGCGGAGCCGATCAGAAACAACACGATCGCCGTCTGCAGCACGATCTTGCGGCC
The DNA here is from genome assembly GCF_017104565.1 of Paraburkholderia sp. Tr-20389. Classification (GTDB taxonomy): domain Bacteria; phylum Pseudomonadota; class Gammaproteobacteria; order Burkholderiales; family Burkholderiaceae; genus Paraburkholderia. The sequence continues at coordinate 9,677 of NZ_JAAGPD010000037.1, forward strand.
GAACAGATCGCCGAACTTGCCGTACAGCGGCACGACGATCGTCGATGTGAGCAGATATGCGGTGACCACCCACGACAGGCTATCGAGCCCGCCGAGTTCGCCGACGATGGTGGGCAGCGCCGTCGACACGATGGTCTGGTCGAGCGCCGCGAGCAGCATCACCAGCAGCAGCGCGGGAAACAGCACGCGAAGAGACGGACGCCCGGTGGCGGCGGGCATGGCGTCGGCAGTGAGAGTGGGGCTTTCCATTTGTACTCCCGTTGCTTTCAAGTTGGCTTGAAATTAATTAACACGCAGATTAATATATTCGACATCGCAGCGTTCGTCAAATACAGGTCATGGCAAGGAAAGCAGAAGCGGGATCGAAAGCGGGTGCGGATCAGGTGGAGCAGGCTGGTATCGAAGAAGCGGGGGCGCAGCCGGGTTCGGCGGCTGCGGCGCGCAGACCGGGTCGTCCATCCGGCAGCGGCCGCGGTCCGGAACAGCGCGCGCGTCTGCTGGACGCGGCGCTCGCGCTGTTCGCGCGGCAGGGCATCGTCGATACGACGCTCGGGCAGGTTGCACGCGAGGCCGGCTTCACGCCCGCGATGATGCATTACTACTTCAAGACACGCGATCAGTTGCTCGACGTGCTGATCGACGAGCGCTTCCTGCCGCTGCGCGCGCGCCTGGGCGGCTCGTTTCAGGTACATCCCGACGACCCCGTCGCGGCCATCACGCTGCTCGCGGAGCGGCTCGTCGAAGTGGCGGGCGACTATCCGTGGTTTCCGCCGTTGTGGATCCGCGAGGTGATCAGTGAAGGCGGCCTGCTCAAGCTGCGCATGCACGAGCGTTTCGGCGACGCGAACCAGAAAACCGGCATCGCGTACATCGAGAAATGGCAGAAGGACGGCAAGATCAATCCGGAACTGGAGCCGTCGCTGATGTTTCTGTCGGTGATCGGTCTGACGATTTTGCCGCTCGCAACGTCGTCGATGTGGCGCAACGATCCCGCGCGCCGCAAGCTGACGGCCGACGATATCGCACGGCACGCCGTCGCGCTGCTGACGCACGGCGTCGCGCGGTAAGCCGGGCGCGACGCCACTCTCTCATCAAAATGCCGCGCATAGCCTGAGCGGCACGCAATGTGCTTCATGCTATGCGTTTCGCAAGTCTGCCTTCGGACCTTCACGCAGGCGTCTTGCGCGATCGTCAAGATGGCGCGGTGCCGTTTGGCGTCAACCTGTATGCCGAAGCGGACAAGCGTACGGTGGCGTGCAACTCGACGGGTAAAATCGAGTCCGAGTTGTGGGCATGCGCCGCGCAACGGCGCGCGCAGACGAATTCGCGAAACAGGGTAGATCGACGGACGAACAGCGCGTCCGTCATCCATTGGTAAGAACGTGCATACGAGAGTAGAAACGTTGAACTGTTTTCCGCTGCCGGTGCTGGCGCGGTACATCAATGCGTTACATCATGGCCACGTCAGAATGCATAACCAGATTTTCAAGCCATAACATCAAGATGAACGGAGTATTGAGGCTCGATCAGGCCACGATCGTGCTCGTTGAAGACGACCCGCAAAACAGGGAATCGTTGAAGATTTTGCTCGAATCGGAAGGGGCGAACGTCATCGCCGTGGCGGATGCGGAAGAGGGAGTCGAGGCGGCTGTGCGGGCGTTGCCCGATGCCGTCGTCTGCGATCTGGATCTGCCCGCGATGGACGGCTTCTATCTGATTCAGCGCCTGCGGGATCACGAGATTCGCGGCGATCTTTCCCCTTCGGTCGCAGTGGCCCTCACGGGCCATACCGATGAAGCCTACCGGCTGCGCAGCATCGGCGAAGGTTTCCAGCATTTCATGACGAAGCCGGCGCCGCCCGAGGCGCTGGTGACGCTACTGCACGATGCGATAGGCGCACGCGCCGCTGGTTTGACCTGAAGCTCGAACCGCGGCGCTTTCGTGGATGAATTCAGCTGCCGGCGGCTTGCGCCGCCTGGCACGTGGAACACAGTCCCTTCAGCTCGATTCCGTCGCCGGCGAGCCGGTATCCCGCGTTTTCGATTTGCGCGACGAGTGCTTCGCGCAGCGCAGGCTGATGCAACTCGGTGACGTTGCCGCATTGCTGGCACACCACCAGAATGCCGTGCTGACATTGCGTCAGATCGTGACAGACGGCGAACGCATTGATCGACTCGATCTTGTGCACGAGTCCGGCGGACAGCAGAAAGTCGAGCGCACGATACACCGTGGGCGGCGCGGAGCCCGGGTGAATCTGGCGCATGTCGTCGAGCAGCGAATACGCCTTGGTTGCGCGCCCCGATGTCAGCAGCAGTTCCAGCACCTTGCGGCGGATCGGCGTGAGCTTTTCGCCGCGTTCGCGGCAATATTCTTCGGCCAGCGCGAGCGCCGCTTCGGCGGAAGCGGGCGTGCCGTGCGCATGGTCGGCGTGCTCGCGATGCGGGCCGCCATCATGCGAATGGGCGTGACCCGCGGCATGCGCATGGTGCGCGTCGTGCGAATGATCCCGTGCGGCAGCGGCGGCGGCCGCAGTTGGCTTGGCGTTTTTCATCCGCTGATTATACGGTTCATCCCGCATCGATAGCGCGGGCGCCCGTGTGCCCGCGCGTGCCGGCCGTATCGTGTCAGTCGAGCTTTGCCTCGAAGCCGCGCTTCACGCCCGGACGTTCGAACAGCATGTCGTACCAGCGCTTCACGTTCGGATACTCGGCGAGATCGACCTTATGGCGTTCGTGCCGCCACGCCCAGCCGAGAATCGCGAAGTCGGCGATCGACAGCTCGCCCGCCACGTACTCCGTCTTGCCGAGCCGCGCATCGAGCACCGAGTAAAGCCGCCGCGTTTCGGTGGAAAAACGCTTCAGGCCATAGCGCTTGTCGTCTTCGGACGCGAGCGCCGCAAAATGATGCACCTGGCCCGGCATCGGCCCGAAGCCGCCCATCTGCCACATCAGCCATTCGAGCACGGGCACACGGTCGCGCAGGCTGGCGGGCAGGAACTTGCCCGTTTTTTCGCCGAGATACAGCAGGATCGCGCCCGATTCGAACACGCTGATCGGCTGGCCGTCCGGTCCGTCGGGATCGACGATCGCGGGAATCTTGTTGTTCGGGCTGATTGCGAGGAAGTCGGGATCGAACTGCTCGTCCTTCGTGATGTTGATCGGCCGGACGACGTACGGCAGTTCCATTTCTTCGAGCGCGACGCTGATCTTGCGGCCGTTCGGCGTGCCCCATGCGTAGAGCGAGATGGTCATGTTGTCAGGTCAGATCGAAGTCGACGTATTGCTTGAAGCCGGAGCGGGTGGCGAGCCGCAGATACCAGCGTTCGAGATTCGGCAGTGACGGACGCTCGACGCCCGGCAGCCCGAACCAGCGCTTCGCATACGCGCCCAGGACGACATCCGCAAGCGTGAAATTCTCGCCTTCGATGAAGAAGCGTCCTTGCAACTGCGCGTCGAGCATCTTCCACAGCTTCGCGACATTGTCGATGTCGGCGGCGAGCTTCGCGTCGTCGCGCTGCTCCGCCGGCGTGCGCACGATAGCCCAGAACACCGGGCGCTCGGCGGGCTGCAGCGTGGACAGAGCCCAGTCGAGCCAGCGGTCGATGCTGGCGCGCGCCTTGGGTTCTTCGGGGTAGAGCAGGCTGGATGCGCCGTACTGCGTGACCAGATAGCGCAGGATCGAGTTCGATTCCCACAGCACATAGTCGCCGTCGACGAGCGTCGGCACCTTGCCTGTCGGGTTCATCGCGAGATATTCGGGCTCGTCGTTGCGGCCGAATTGCAGGCCGGCGTCGATGCGGTGATAGGGTAGGACCAGTTCGTCGCATACCCACAGGACTTTCTGTACGTTGACCGAGTTTGCACGTCCCCAGACTGTAATCATCCGGTAATCCTCTTTCTCTTCTAGCTACGTTGGCAAGCCGCGCCTTGCGCGGCGTTCAACCACTCACGATACACGAACGGGATTTTTCTTTCCTTTCGCTGGAAAAGCCCCTACAGCCGTTGCGTACAATGGGCGCACCCCAATTTGACGAGGCGCGCATGGCCCGCATTGTCCCCGACGACTGGAAGAGTCTCGCCACCACGGGCGCCGCCGCGCGCGAGCGCGAAACGCTGGCGCTGTTCGAAGAAGCGCTGCCGCGCGACTACACCGTCTATCACGGCGTGCACTGGACGCGGCTGCACGAAGGTTTCTCCGTGTTCGGCGAGGCGGACTTCGTGATCGTGAGCCCGTCGGGGCGTGTGATGATCGTCGAGCAGAAAACCGGCTTCCTGCGCGAAACGCCGAAAGGGCTCGTCAAGGTCTACATGCAGACCGAGCGCAATGTGGCGATCGCGCTCGCCCGTACGATCGAAGGGCTGCACCGGCGCTTCACGGCGGCCTTCGGCGCGGGCACGTATTTCATCGAAGAGCTGCTGTATTGCCCGGATCACGTGGTCAGGGACGCGGCCATCGCAGGCGTGAACCCGGCGCGCATCGTCGACGCGACGCGCAAGGACAAGCTCATCGAAACCATCCGTACGGCGCTGCCCGCCGACGAGCCGCGTCTCGCCTGCGCGTCGAAGATCCACCATTTTCTCGCCGACGAACTTGCGCTCACGCCCGACGCGAGCGCGCTGGTCGGGCAGGCGGGCACGCTCGTCACGCGGCTCGCGGGCGGACTGGCGACGTGGGCGCGACGGCTCGAATTCTCGCCGTTCCGGCTGCGCGTGATCGGCACGGCGGGCTCCGGCAAGACACAGCTGGCCGTGCAGGTGATGAAGGACGCCGTCGCGCGCGGCGAGCGGCCGCTGTACGTGTGCTTCAACCGCCCGCTGGCGGACCACATCGCGCGCGTCGCGCCGCCGGAGGCGAAGATCGCGAACTATCACCAGCTGTGCGACTGGATCGTGCGGGAAAGCGGCCGTGCGCCGGATTTCCAGAGCAACGACGTATTCGACCAGCTCGAAAGCGCTTTTGCCGCCACGCCGATCGACGCGCGCTGGCAATACGACGTGCTGATCGTCGACGAAGGGCAGGATTTCCAGCAGCCGTGGGTGCCCGCGCTCGAACGTCTGCTGAAGCCGGGCGGCGCGCGGTGGTGGCTCGAAGATCCGCTGCAGAATCTGTATATGCGCGAGCCCGTCGCGCTGCCCGGCTGGACGGTGCTGCGCGAATCGACCAACTATCGCAGTCCGCGCGACATCCTCGACTATCTGCGCAACGTGGTCGGCGCGACGGTGCCGCTGGCGGGCAGCCTGACGGCGGGCGGCCCGTTCGACGGCTCCGACATCTCGCTCTCGACCTACGACGAAACCCAGACGCCTGAAAGCTGCATCGACGCGACCAAGCGCGCGATCACCCAGGCGCTCGCGCTCGGCTTTCGCAAGCAGGACATCGCGGTGCTGTCGTTTCGCGGACGCGAAGGCTCGGTGCTGTGGCCGCTCGATCATCTCGGCCCACACCGGCTGCGCAGCTTCACGGGCAAGTACGATCTGTTCGGCAATCCCGCCTACCGGGAAGGCGACGTGCTGCTCGACTCGATCTACCGCTTCAAGGGGCAATCGGCGCCGTGCGTGATCCTGAGCGAAGTGGATTTCGACGCGTTCGACGAACGCAACGCGCGCAAGCTGTTCGTCGGCGCGACGCGCGCGACGATGAAGCTGATCGTGGTCGCTTCGCAGCGCGCCGCGCGGCATCTGCAACTGGGCGAGGCGAAGGAGCAGGCCGCGTAGAGGCCGAGGCAGGCGCCGCGCAAAGGCATAACGCACGCATCACGGCGTGCGCCGCGAAAACTCAGTGCCAGGCCGACGCGGCGACCAGCGTGCCCTTGTACGTGAGCGCGTCCCACCAGATCACGCGCAACAGCGGCGCGAGCTTCGCGATGTACAGTGCCTGCACGGGATCGCTTTCGACGAAATGCGTGACGCCGCAACGAAGCGCCGCGGCCGCCTTGTGCGCGGCGGCGCCTTCGGGCGTTTCGTCGTGGCTGTCGGGCATGCGCATCACGAGTTCCAGATGTCCGAAGCCGTGCCGCTCGAGCCACGCGCGCGTGCGCGCAAGATCGGCGTGCGGCCGGCCCGTGATCACCGCGCGCACGTTCTGAAGATCGACGTCGGGCAGCACTTCATACGGCAGCAGCGCATCGCGCTCGTTCAAAGCGGCGGCGAGGTCTTCGTCATATCGTGACAGCGGCACGTCGGGCAGCAGGATGCCGTCCAGATCGATCGCGTAGGTAGCGTATTCGTGGTCATCCGCCATTTTCCCGGCGGAACCGGACTCGACCTTCAGCCAGTCCTCGCGATAGTCGTCCGTGTAGGCCTGGCGCTCCCACGGGAACAGCGCGAAAAAGCCCGAGGCGTCGTTGGCGTAGTCCGGGCGGATGCGGCTGATTTCGTCGTATGCGCCCGTCAGCGTCTTGACGATCAGGCCGTGCTGTTCGAGGAACGCGATGCAGTCGACCAGCGTGAAGCCGCGCCCCGCGATGTCCTCGCACAGCAGCACCTTCGAGCCGGGAGCGGGCAGCGGCTGCGCCGAATCCCACGTGACATGGCGCGCGCGGCGGTCGTAGCTGAGAAACGCGACGGGCACGCCGACGGCATGCGACGCCATCAATGCGAGCGGCGCACCGCCCCGTAAAATGCCGATGGCGGCGGCGAAGCGCTCTTCGAGCAGGGCGGGCTGCAGCGAGTCGATCCAGTGGTCGAGCTGTTCGTAGGTCAGCGGTAGAACCGGCTTTTTCATGACGGACGGAGGTTGCGCTTTGCGGTAGGCCGGATGGACGCGCGTCCGCGAAACGGCTTTTTTGAGATGGAGCCGATATTATGCACGGCATGTAACGATTCTGTGTCGGGGTAGGGCCAGCGGCGCTGTCGTTATTGTCCGACGGCGTTGTCAGGCACAATGCGGGCACATCGACAACAAGACCACAAGAGGGACCTGAAAGTGCACTACAAGAAGAACGGATGGTTGCGCGTGCTTGCGCTGATGTCCGTGCTGGCGCTGGCGTTTGCTTCGTTCGGAGCGGGCGCTGCGCCGTTGACGGCGGCGCTCGCGCTCGACGTGAAGGGCAAGATCGCGAAGACCAACGACGCCGATCACAGCGAGTTTCACTTTTCGGAAGCGCAGTTGCTCGCGCTGCCCGCGCACAGCATTTCCACGTCGACGACGTGGACGGCAAAATCCACCTTCACGGGACCGCTGCTCGCGGATATCCTCAAGACCGTGGGCGCCTACGGCGATCAGATCGAAATCCATACACTGGATGACTACACGTACACCGTTCCCGTGTCGGACACGAGCCGCTATGGCGTGATCGTCGCGTACAGCATGAACGGCAAGCGCCTGCAGGTCAGCGACTTCGGGCCGCTGTTTCTCATCTATCCGCGCGACCAGTTTCCCGGCGAACTGGCGGGGGCGTCGGCGGACGCGAAATTCGTATGGCAGATCAAGGCTCTCATCGTCAAATAGGACGGCGCCCGCTGCGCCGTGTCGTGCTCGTCGTCATCTGGATCGCCGCGCTCGCGGCGCCGACTGCGGCGATCAGCTATCTGCTCTACTCGACGCTGCTCAATCCGCGTGCGACCCAGCAGCTGACGGGCACCTATGACGGCTTCTACTGGGACGCCGCGCAACTGCAGATCGCTTACGCGCGGCTCGAAAGCCAGCTGCTGCTGTACCAGACGGGCGTCGATAGCGACTATCCTCGGCTCGCGCTGCATTTCCAGGTGCTGCAATCGAAGCTGCGCGTGATGGCGGGCTCGACGCAGCGCCTCGCCGCCCAGGCAGAAGCCGTGCAGCGCCAGCAGCAGGAGATCGCCGGGCTGTCGGCGATGCTGGTCGCGCTGCAGCCGTCGCTCGACGCGCTGCCGACGTCGCCCGTGCTCGCTTCGCAGATGGTCGAGGAACTGCGCAAGCACTGGAAGGAAGTCAACGATCTCGCGTTGAGCCGCCGCAACGTCGACCTGCAGGACCGCGAGGCGATGAACTCCGACTTCATCGCGAAGCGCCGGATGCTGTTCGCGGGCGGGCTGGTGCTGCTGTTGCTGTCGGCGGCGGCGACCACGCTGCTCGTGATGAACGGCCGGCGCCGCACCCGGCTGATTCACCAGCAGCACGCCGCACTCGATGCCGAGCATCAGGCCAGCCGGGCCGCGCGCGAGGCGAGTCTCGCGAAGGATGCGTTCCTCGGCATGATCAGCCACGAGTTGCGCACGCCGCTGCACGCGATCGTCTCGTCGATCGAACTGCTCGGCTTCACGTTTCATTCCGAGGCGGACCGCAAGGTGCTGCATCGGCTGGAGACGGCCGCGCGCCATCTCGAAGCGCAGATGAAGGACTTGACCGACTATGCGCGTCTCGGCGCCGGCAAGCTCGAATTGCGCAACGAGCATTTCGATCCGCGCGAGCTGCTGGTGTCGATCGTCGACGAAAACGAACCTGCTGCGCGCGCGAAGGGGCTCGTGTTCGAAGGCATCGCGAGCGGGCGAGTCGGGCTCGTCGATTCCGATCCGCATCGTATCCGTCAGATCGTCAACAACCTCGTGACCAACGGCATCCGCTATACGGAACGCGGCATGGTCACGCTGCATTTCGAACAGCGCGACGATGCGCTGACCGTGGTCGTCACCGACACGGGCGCGGGTGTACCGGACAAGCAGATTCCGCTGATCTTCAAGGAGTTCACGCAACTGGACTCGTCGCGCACGCGGCGCTTCGAGGGCGCGGGCATGGGGCTCGCGATCGTGCAGGGTCTGGTGGACCTGTTCGGCGGGTCGATCGGTGTCGACAGCGAGGTGGGCAAGGGCACGCGCTTCACGGTGACGATCCCCGTGAAGCCGGTCGCCGCGCCGGTGGGCGTGTCGGCGGCGCCGCAAGCGGCGCATGGCGAGGGGCGTCCGCAGGTGCTGATCGTCGACGACAACCAGCTGATCCGCGAGTCGCTGTGCGAAATGCTCGCGCACATGGGATGCGACACGGCCGCCGTCGCCAATGCTGACGACGCGCACGCGTGGCTGGCTGCGCAGCGTTGCGATCTGGTGCTGCTCGATCTGCACATGCCGGACAAGGACGGCTACGCGTTCATGGCCGAGTATCAGGAGAGGGTGAGCGGGCAACCGGCCGACGCGCGCACGCCCGTGATCGCGGTGAGCGCTTATGCGCCCGAGGGCGCGGCTCGCGCCGAGGCCGATCTGTTCTTCGACAGCCTGACGAAGCCCGTTCACTACGAGGTGTTGCGCAACGCCGTGCAGCGCGCGCTGGCGGCGCGGCACGGGGCGTCGGTAGCGGGCTGACGGCCGCGCCGCTGCCTGGCGAGGTTGACGTCCTCGCGCTTATGCGCGGCTCAACCGTTTCGACAGATCGGCGACGAGAATCGCCATGCGCGCCGGTTTCTCATAGCACGCGACGTCGTAGTTGCGTACGATGTCGCTGATCTCCGACTCGCTCGCCTTGCCCGTCAGCAGTTCGCCCGTCAGCACGAAAATGGGCGCGTCCGGGTTTTCCGACGCGCGCACCGCGCGAATCGCTTCCGCCGAGGTCTGCGGGCCGAACAGCCAGTCGATCACGACGCCGTCGAACACCTGCGTCTGCAGCGTTTCCGCAAAGGCGGTGAGCCCGTAGATCGCGATGGCTGCAAAGCCGCTGCGTTCGAGATAGTCGCGCAGGTTGTCGGCGGACGCCTGGTCGTCGTCGACGACGGCGATCAGCGGCTTGTCGGTCTCGGCGCGGCGCGGATAGATTTCGATCTTGTGGACTTCGTACGCGTTCTGATAGAGCGCGCCGTCGTGACGCACCACGCGCCACTGGTCGAGCTTCGACCACGCAATGAACTCCGGCCGGCTGCCCGCTTCGATCGGCGCACCGATCCACGCGGTGCACGCCAGCTCGATCGAGCCGATCGCGAACACGGCTTCCTGCGCGGTGGCGCCCACCATGCCCGGATCGAGCGACTGCGCGCCGAACAGTTGCGCGGCCGGCTCGCCGAACACCTCGGCGACCTTCTTGATCTGCGAGAGCGTCCACGGACTGTTGCCGCGCAGCTTCCGGTGGCCTTGCGAAAAACTCAAATCGAGGATCCGGCAAAGCTCGCTGGTCTGCTGACGCTTGCCGATGCCGTGACGGCTCATCAACTCGCGCACGCGTTCGGCGACGGCTAGCGAATCGGTTGAGGTGGCTTCGTTGGACATGCGCGAAGTGTGAGTCGATGTAAGTAGTTGTATGTGACGAGACCTCGTGGCGGCAGCGCGATGCCACGCGGCGCGCCGGGCGCACGGACTGCCCTCGGGGGCAGCCACTGTACCGCAAGACTTCGGGCGCGCCTGGTGTCGCGCCGTGTCCGCATGATCGATTGCGTTCGACGAATCTGCCGATTCTAATGAGTTCGATCGCCCGTTGCTAACGAAGGCCTGTCCGATTCATGCGTAACCTTTCTATTTTAACGTTGAAAGGTATGCAAAACGAATGACGACCTGGATTCAGGCGCGATTTCGATGATGGAATCGACTGACCGATTGACGGCGCGCAAAGGCGCAAGGACGAGCGGACGCAGCGCCCGGCGGTTTTTGGCCGGGATTGCGGCGCGCGGGGGAGCCTGAGAAGATGCTGTCCCTCGATACCGTTTCGTTGCACCGTTTCCGTTCCGATGACGACCACCTATCCGCTGCACGCCAACCTGAGTCCGGCCGACACGCCGTTTCCCGATCAAGCCGACGTCGTCATCGCGGGCGCGGGCATCATGGGCTGCGCGGCGGCGTACTATCTCGCGCGCCGCGGCGTGAAGGCGGTCGTGCTGGACAAGTCGCGCATCGCGGGCCAGCAGTCGACGCGTGCGTGGGGTTTCGTGCGCCAGCAGGGCCGTGAAGCCGCCGAAGTGCCGCTGATGATGGCGGGCATGCGCATCTGGGAGCAGCTCGAACGCGAACTGGATTTCGATCTCGAATGGCGGCAGGGCGGTTGTCTGTACGTCGCGGACAACGACGAGGACTGGGCGTCGTTCCAGCAATGGCTGGATGTCGCGAAGCAATATGGACTGGACACGCGCGTGCTCGATCGCGCGCAGATCGACCAGCATGTGCGCGGCATGCAGGGCAAGGTGCTGGGCGGCCTGTATACGGCGAGCGACGGCCAGGCCGAGCCGCGCCGCGCGGCGGCTGCGTTCGCGGCGCGCGCCGTGGAAGCGGGCGCGCGGTTCTTCGAGGGCTGTGGCGTGGTCGGCGTCGAACGGGCGGCGGGCGCGGTGACGGGCGTCGTGACCGAGCGCGGCACGATCCGCACGCGGCGTGTGATTTGTGCGGCGGGCGCGAGCAGTTGGCGGCTGCTCGACACGCTCGGCATTGCGTTGCCGCAGCAGGCGGTGCGCGGTACGTGCATGCGTACGAATCCGCTGCCGGCCGTCACGGCGTCGACGTTCTGGGGCCACGGCCTCGGCATTCGCCAGCGGACGAACGGCGCGATCAATCTCGCCGACGACATGCAGGTCGATGTCGACATGACGTTCGGCCACTTCCGTGCGCTGAAGTGGTTCTTGCCCGAGCTGTGGGCGCAGCGCCAGAAGTTCAGCTTCCATCTGAACGGTGCGCTCGTGCGCGATCTGTGCGACCGTCTGCCGGGCGTCGTGCCTGTCGATGAGCGCGTTCTGCATCCGCGCGATCCGAATCCGCAGCCGAACCGGGGTCACGCGCCGCGAGCCTTGCAGAAATTGCGCGCGCTGTTTCCGGCGCTCAAGGATGCACGGATCGTCGAGTCGTGGGCCGGGTTGATCGACGTGCTGCCGGACGGTATTCCTGTGCTCGATGCACCTTCGCAGATTTCCGGTCTGCTGATCGCCACGGGGTTTTGCGGACATGGCTTCGCGATGGGACCGATCGTCGGGCGCCTGATGGCCGAGTGGATCGACGACGGGCAGCCGTCGATGGATCTTTCCGCATTCCGGTTGCAGCGGTTTTTTGATGGGACGATGCAGCGGCCGCGGAGCATGTTGTAGTCGGGGTCGGTTTTTGTCTGCGACGCAGTCGCCAAGCTTTGCCTTCTCGGCGCGGGCTTTGCCGGTTTGGTTTTTTGTTTTTGGCTTTCGCTGGCATCCGCGGTTTCGCGTGCTGGCATCCGCGTTTTGCTTCTGGTTTGCTGGCGTTGCCCCTGTGCGGGGCGGCACTTACTTTCTTTGCCGCCGCAAAGAAAGTAAGCAAAGAAAGCGGGCTAACCCCGCCAGTGCTAGTGATTGCCTGCGGGCCCCCGTCAGTTCCTACGCTTCATGCGGCAACGCGTTTGTTTGCGCCCGTTGCCAGCGTGCTAGCTGCACGCATCACCCGCTTCACATTGCCGTATCACGGCCTGCGTTACCAGACGGCCACCGCCGCCCAGGTGGCAAACTGTGTGTAGGCAGTCTCGACGTAGATGCTCCACTTCGGACTGAAAAGCGGATCGGTGTCGTAGGATCGCCAACGCATGTGGTGCAGCAACCTACACACAGTTTGCCACCTGGGCGGCGCCGACGATTCGCTGCCGCTGGCCGGTTACGGGTGATTGGAGTGGGTGATGCGCCGGTTCAAGGCGCTGGCAACGGGCGCAAAACAAAGTGTTGTGGTGTGAAGTACGGGACCCGTTGGGGGCCCGCGTGCCGCCCCGCACAGGGGCAACGCCTGAACACCGACATGAAAAAGCGGATGCCAGCGAAAGCGCAGAGCGAAAACCAAAAGGCGAAGCCCGCGCCGAGAAGGCAAGAACGGCGACTACGTCGCAGACAAAAAACCTATTTAACCGCGATATCGCGCCGCACACGCATAATGTGCTGCTCTCAACCGCTACCCCAATCCTCGCGAGGAGCAATCGCATCATGAAACTGAACCGCGTGATCAGCACGGTTGAAGTGCATACGGGCGGCGAACCGTTTCGCATTGTCACCAGCGGGCTGCCGAAGATTCCCGGCAAGACCATCGTCGAGCGGCGCGCGTGGCTCAAGGAGCACGCCGATCATCTGCGCCGTGCGCTGATGCTGGAGCCGCGCGGTCACGCCGACATGTACGGCGGCTACCTGACCGATCCCGTTTCGGAAGGCGCGGACTTCGGCATCATCTTCGTCCACAACGAGGGCTACAGCGATCACTGCGGCCACGGCGTGATCGCTCTCGCGACGACAGCTGTCTCGCTCGGCTGGGTCGAGCGCACGGAGCCGGAAACGCGCGTCGGTATCGATGCGCCGTGCGGCTTCATCGAAGCGTTCGTCAAATGGGACGGCGATCACACAGGCAGCGTGCGCTTCGTCAACGTGCCGTCGTTCATCTGGCAGCGCGACGTGAGCGTCGAAACGCCGGGCTTCGGCATCGTGCGTGGCGACATTGCGTTCGGCGGTGCGTTCTATTTCTACACGTCGGGCGAGCCGTTCGGACTCGATGTGCGCGAGTCGCAAGTCGACCGGCTGATCCAGTTCGGCGCCGAAGTGAAGCGCGCGGCGAACGCGGCGTTCGAGGTCCGGCATCCGCACATTCCGGAGATCAATCACATCTACGGCACAATCATCGACAACGCGCCGCGTCATCCCGGCTCGACGCAGGCGAACTGCTGCGTGTTCGCCGACCGCGAAGTCGACCGCTCGCCAACGGGTTCGGGCACGGCGGGCCGCGTCGCGCAACTCTATTTGCGCGGCCAGCTGGGCAAGGACGAGACGCTCGTCAACGAGTCGATCATCGGCACGGTGTTTCGCGGGCGCGTGTTGTCCGAGACGAAGCTCGATCGCTTCGACGCCGTGATTCCCGAGATCGAAGGCAACGCGCATATTTGCGGTTTCGCAAACTGGATCGTCGATGAACGCGATCCGCTTACCTACGGTTTTCTGGTGCGCTGAACGCGCAAGGGAGCAGCTTCGATATGAGCAGCACGCCGATTTTCGACGCCGCCGGCACGGCGCGCCTGATTCCGTTTCGCCCGCTCGTGGACGCATTGAAGATAGCGGCCGCCGATTACGCAGCCGGACGCGTCGCGAGTCCCGAGCGGCTCGTCGTGCCGCTGAACGACAACGGCATCATGCTGTCGATGCCCGCCGCGGCCGCCGATCTCGCGATCCACAAACTCGTCAATGTCTGCCCGCGCAACGGCGAGCGCGCGCTGCCCACGATTCACGGTCAGGTGATGACGTTCGACCCGGACACGGGCAAGACGCTGTTCATTCTCGATGGTCCGACCGTCACGGGACGCCGCACGGCCGCAATGACGATGCTCGGCATCGAGACGCTGTCGCACGCCGCGCCGAAAGACATACTTCTAATCGGCGCGGGCACGCAAACGGCGAGCCATCTGCAGGCGATCGGCGAACTGTACCCGGACGCGCGCGTTCGAGTGCGCGGCACGTCGCCGGCGCGCGCGCAGGCGTTCTGCGACGCGCAGCGAGACAAGGTGCGAGCGCTCGAACCATTGAGCGACTCGACGATCCCCGATTCCGTCGATACCGTCATCGCGCTGACGACGAGCCGTCAGGCTGTCTACGACGAAGCGCCGCGCGCGGGGCGGATCGTGATCGGCGTCGGCGCGTTCACGCCGCAGATGTGCGAGATCGGTGCGCGCACGCTCGCGGGCAGCGCGCTATATGTCGACGATCTGGCTGGCGCGAAGCATGAAGCGGGCGATTTCATCCAGGCGGGCATCGACTGGTCGACGGTGACGGGCATCAAGGATGCCTTCTCGAACAGGCCGGCCGTCGACAGGCCCATCGTCTTCAAGACGGTCGGCTGCGCGGCGTGGGATCTGGCGGCGGGGCGCGTCGCTCGCGCTGCGCTGGGCGCGGGCTGAGCGTTCGGCGTTGGGCGCAATCCGGGCCTTCGGATATCGATGCAACGCCGTCGATCACTACGTTTCGTCGCATGCAGGTCAGGTCGGAATCGAAACGAACGTCCGTGCCGTGTCACGTCAGCAAGCGTGCAAACAAACCGAAAACGTTGCAACATAGTCGTCTCGCGCAATCCCGCCGTTGTAAGCGCTGCCTGAAAGGGTGGCCTGGACGGGCTTGCGTTCTTCCCAGCAGTTCATTTTTGCGACCGCGCTATGACGACTTCCACTGCTCCTGCTTCGCCGGACCGCCCGCTCGATATGATCATCTTCGGCGGCGCCGGCGACCTGTCAGCCCGCAAGCTGCTGCCCGCGCTGTATATGGCGCATACGCACGGCAACCTGCCCGCCGAGACACGCATTCTGGCCATTGGCCGTCGCGAGTGGCAGCGTGACGATTATCTGAAATGGATGGAGGAGCAGAGCCGTCCGTTCATCGAATCGAACTCGTTCGACTCGTCCGCATGGGACCGCTTCCTGTCGCTGTTCGAATACGTGCGCGTCGACGTCGACCAGGCCGAGGCATATCAGCGCCTGGCCGAAGCATCGCGCGAGAATGCGCTGCGCGTGTTCTATCTGTCGACGTCGCCGGAACTGTTCACGACCATCTGCGACAACCTCTCGTCGCACGGTCTGCTCGACGAGTATTCGCGTGTCGTGCTCGAGAAGCCGCTCGGCCACGATCTGGCGTCGGCGCAGGCAATCAACGATTCCGTCGGCAAGCATTTCTCCGAACATCAGATCTACCGGATCGACCACTATCTCGGCAAGGAAACGGTGCAGAACCTGATGGTGCTGCGCTTCGGCAACGCGATCTTCGGGCCGCTGTGGCAGGCGCCGTATATCCGCAGCGTGCAGATCACGGTGGCCGAGTCGGTCGGTGTGGGCACGCGCGCGGGCTTCTACGATCACACCGGCGCCATGCGCGACATGGTGCAGAATCATTTGCTGCAGCTGCTGTGCATCGTCGCGATGGAACCGCCCGTGTCGCTCGATGCCGACGCCGTGCGCGACGAGAAGCTCAAGGTGCTGCGTTCGCTGCGTCCGATGACGGCGGAAGACATTTCGCGCGATACGGTGCGCGGGCAGTACACGGCTGGCGCTGTCGGCGGCGAGCCGGTGAAGGGCTATCTGGAAGAGGCGAACGTGCCGCCCGATAGCCGCGCGGAAACCTTCGTCGCACTGCGTGCGCACATCAACAACTGGCGCTGGGCCAACGTGCCGTTCTATCTGCGTACGGGCAAGCGGATGGCGAAGAAGCTGTCGGAGATCGTGATCGAATTCGCGGATCTGCCGTTTTCGATCATGCCGAATAGCCCGTGCGGTCCGCGCAATTGCGGCAACCGCCTCGTGATCCAGTTGCAGCCGAACGAATCGATCCAGCTGCAGATGCTCGCGAAAGAGCCGGGTAGCGGCATGCGCACGCTGCCCGTGAATCTGAATCTCGATCTCGAACAGGCGTTCACGAGCCGTCGCGCGGAAGCGTATGAGCGTCTGCTGATCGACGTCGTGCGCGGCAGGCTCACTCACTTCATGCGCCGCGATGAACTGGAAGCGGCGTGGACGTGGGTCGATCCGATCATCGAAGCGTGGAAGCGCAATGGCGACAAGCCGCGTGGGTATACAGCGGGAACGTTTGGGCCGGGGGCTTCGACGGCGATGATGGCGCGGGAGAATATGGTGTGGTCGGAGGAGTCGTAAGCCTCTGGATGCATGAGTGTGAGAAAGGCGAAGAGGGTGACTTCTTCGCCTTTTTCGTTTTCAGACCGAGCCGCGCTCTTCAGCCGGTCGGGTAGTCACTCATCCGCAGCGTCGTGCAAGTGGTCGGCGAGGTAATCGATCAGCGCCCGAACCTTCGACGGAAGGAAGCGGTTAGGCGGATACAGCAGCCAGACGGGGCCCATATAGGGACGCGCCTCGAACTCCCACTCGTCGAGAACCTGAACGAGATCGCCTTGCCGCAGCGCTTGCGCCGCGGCGAAGTCGGGCAGGCTCGCAATGCCGAAGTCCTGCAACGCTGCATCGAGACGGGCGCCCGCATGGTTGGCGATATAACGCCCCCTCACTTCCAGCGACTGGGTTTGCGTGCCGCGCCGGAAATGCCATCGATTGTCGTCGACCGTTTCTCCCAGATACAGGCACTCGTGCCGTGCGAGATCGCGCGGCTCGGCGGGTGTCCCGTGTGCGTCGAGATAGGCCGGCGACGCACATAGCAGCCATCGCACGGTACCGAGCCGCCGGGCAGCGAGGCCCAACGGCGGCGAGCGTGTCAGTCGAATCACAATGTCGACGTCGTCCCGCAACGGATCGACTTCGCGGTCGGCAAACACCAGTTGCACATCCACGTCCGGCCAGTTGCGCAGAAATCCGGGTATCAGCGGATGGATCACGGATCGCGCGAAAGCGATCGGCGCACTGACGCTGACCTTTCCTCGCGGCTCGCCGACCACTTGTCCGGCGACATCGACGGCGCCTGACGCCGCACCGACGATGTCGCGGCAATAGCGATAGACCTGCGCGCCCGAATCGGTCACCCGGACGCTGCGCGTCGAGCGCTCCAGCAGGCGCGTGCCAAGCGATTCCTCCAGGCGTTTGATCTGCCGGCTCACCGTCGACGGCGTGCTGCCCAGTTGGCGCGCGGCCTCGGAGAAATTGCCGGCATCGACCACGCGGGCAAAGGTCGCCATGTCGGGCAACAGCGCAAAAAGCTCAGTGGGGTTCATTGTCGTGCTCGCATCGGTCGACGCATTTGTGCATCTCAGACATAAAAGATGTTCTCCGAGCCCCGATTATAGTTTCCGGCGCAATGCCCGATCATTCGGACTGTTCGATGAGAAAAAGGGAGTCCGACGTGTCGAATCAGAAACGTTTGCTGTGGATATCCGACCTGATGTTGCTCGCGGTCGCGATGGTGTGGGGCACGAGTTATGGGGTCGTGAAAGTCGCGCTCGCGTTCTATCCCGTTTTGGGGCTGCTCGCGCTGCGCTTTGGGCTGACCTTCATCGTGCTGTCGCCGGCATTGCGATCGCTGCGGCACGTCAAGGCTTCTGCACTCATCGGCACGTTCGGCGCGAGCGTGCTGCTGCTCGGCATCTTTCTGGCCGAGACGTTCGGGATCTCGCTGACGCGAGCGTCCAACGCCGCGTTTCTGATCAGCTTGTGTGTCGTGCTGACGCCGCTCGTCGAATGGGCGCTGCTGCGCAGAAAGCCGTTGCCTGTCGAGTGGATCGCCGTCGGATTGTCGCTGGCGGGTGCTGCTCTAGTGAGCGGCGGCGTGTTCATTCCGACGGCCGGCGATGCGTTGATTCTGCTCGCTGCGCTGCTCCGCGCATTGATGGTATGCGTGACCAAACGTGTGATGCGCGACCCGGCGCTCGCGCCGCTGTCGGTGACGGCGGTTCAGGCGGGCACCGTCGCGCTCGGCAGTCTCGTCGTCGCGCTGGTGTGGCCGTCCGGGCAATGGCGTGCACTGCCGTCGCTCGCCGGGCATGGCGTCTTCTGGATGAGCATCGGCTACCTGGTGATTGCCTGCACGCTGTTCGCATTCTTCGCGCAGAACTTCGCCGTCAAGCGCAGCAGCCCGACACGCGTGGCGCTATTGATGGGAAGCGAACCGGCGTTCGGCGCGCTGTTCGCGTACGCGTGGCTCGGGGAGCATCTTTCGATGTCGGGCTGGGTCGGAGGCGGCTTGATGGTGTCAGCCTCCGTGCTCGCAACAGTGCCCTGGCAAAAGCGTACAAGCGCTTCGGTCGACGTGCATGCGGCTGTCGCGAGTGACGCCTGACGGCGCGCAAAAAGGCATTGCCGACTGGCATCGCATGCCTCGTATCGAGCGCCGACGATCCGCGCGACATCGACGACGCCGCGTCGCCGTTCGCGCCGGGTCAAACGGCGCGCTCAGAACACATCCACCCGCCCCGGAAAGGTCTCTTCGTAAGCCGCCGCCGCATCACCTTCAACGGGCGTGCCGCCGCGCTGCTCCCTGAACATCACGGGCGGCATGCCGAATTCCTTGCGAAACTCGCGCCCAAGATGTGATGCGTCGGAGAATCCGCAGCTCGAAGCGATGTCCGCCACCGTCCGGTCCGAACTCGTCAGCAACCACGCAGCCGTTCTCAAGCGAACCTGTTTCGCAAACGCCTGCGGGCTCTTCCCCGTCTCCGCCTTGAACAGCCGCTCCAGCTGACGCGGCGACAAATCCAGCTTGCAAGCGAGTTCTTCCAACGGCAGCGTGCGCCCGACATGCTGCTCCATCAACAGGATCGCGCGCTTGACCTTCGGATGCGTCGCCGGCTCCAGCCCCGGCGGATGCGGCTGCGGCGCGTTGCCTTTCTGCATTTCGCCGACGAGCAGAATCCGCAGCGCCTTCTGCACCGTCGCCGTCTCGAAGTGCCGCAGCAGGATCGCTGCCGCCACGTCGATCGAAGCCCGTCCGCCCGAGCACGTAATGCGTCGCCGGTCGATCACGAACAGCCGGTCCGCGACCAGCGAGTCCGAATTGACGGCAGGGAAGCGTTCGACGAAATCCCAGTAGTGAAACCAGCTGACGCAAATCCGGTGCGCGTCGAGCACGCCCGCGCGCATCAGCGCGAACACGCCTGTGCAGATGCCGACCAGCGTTGCGCTCTTGCGCGCAGCGTCGCGGATGAACTGCAGCGTTTCGTCGCTTGCCTGCGGCCCCGAATGCAGCAGCCCGCCGACGACGACCACGTAGTCGAACGGCTCGGCATCGGCGAAGGTTTCCCACGGTGTGATCTGGATGCCGCAACTCGCGCGCACGGGCGCGAGCGTGTCGCCAATCACGCTCCACGAGCAGCGCACCGGCTTGCTGTAGTCGCCTTCGTCGGCGGAAAGACGCAGCATGTCGACGAAGCCCGAGAACGCCGTCAGCGTGAAGTTCGGCAGCAGGATGATGCCGAAGCGGATGCGCTCTTTGGGCAGCGCGTCGATGGAAGTCAGCGGTAGTGAATCAACGATGGTCATGAAGGTCGTCAGTGGCCGACAACGAATAAGAATAAACAACACGCACGCGGGATAACCCTAGCGTCGCCGATCCGGCTGCATGCCTCTTGTCCTTTTGCGACACCGATTTTCTCAGATGCGAAGCGCGTGCGCCCCTGTCCGGCATGCGATCCACAGAACGCCGGGCCGCCCTGACTTGCGTTTTTCCGTCACCGGCTTGCGCGGAAGCGCAGTGGAAACCCGCTCTGGCGTCGCCATCCCACGTCGATGCCGTTTTTGTTCTATCTGCGGATTTTACGCTTTGGTGTACTGGCGTCACTGCGGAAGTCTCGCGTTTCCGCCCACTCAACTGAGCAAGGTTTCCATGAACGTCAGCGTTTTCGACCTGTTCAAGATCGGCATCGGACCATCGAGTTCGCATACGGTCGGCCCGATGATCGCCGCGTGCCGCTTCGCTTCGCATATCGAGGACGCGAATCTGCTCGCGTTCGTGCGCCGCGTGAAAGTCGAGCTGTATGGCTCGCTCGGCGCGACGGGCAAGGGCCACGGCACCGACAAGGCGGTGCTGCTCGGCCTCGAAGGCCATCTGCCCGACACCATCGACCCCGATATGATCGAACCGCGTCTCGCGGACATCCGCAAGGGCAAGCAACTGTCGCTGCTCGGCAAGCACCAGATCGCGTTCGAGGAGAAAGAGCACATTGCGTTCTTCCGCCGTCTGATGAGCGGCACGGGCAGCATCGTGCATCCGAACGGCATGCGCTTTCAGGCATTCGACGAGAACGGCCAACTGCTCGTCGAGAAAGAGTATTACTCGGTCGGCGGCGGCTTCGTCGTCAACCGCGAAGGCGATCGCGTGAACGGCGTGCGCGCGGGCGGCGAAGTGCCATATCCGTTCCGCACCGGCGACGACCTGATGCGTGTATGCCGCGAAAGCGGGCTGTCCGTCGCGCAGGTGACGTTCGCCAACGAATGCGCGTCGCGCCCGGCAGAAGAAGTGCGCGAAGGCCTGCTGGCGATCTGGCGCACGATGGCCGCATGCGTCGAGCGCGGCTGCAAGATGCATGGCGAGCTGCCCGGCCCGATGAAGGTCAAGCGCCGCGCCGCCGATCTCACCGTGCAACTGCGTACGCGTTCGGAAGAGTCGCTGCGCGATCCGCTGTCGATGCTCGACTGGGTCAACCTCTACGCAATGGCCGTCAACGAAGAGAATGCCGCGGGCGGCCGCGTCGTCACCGCGCCGACCAACGGCGCAGCAGGCGTGATCCCCGCCGTGCTGCATTACTACGTGAAGTTCGTGCCGGGTTCGAACGAGAACGGCATCGTCGACTTTCTGCTGACGGCGGCCGCCATCGGCATCATCTACAAGGAAACGGCGTCGATCTCGGGCGCCGAAGTGGGCTGCCAGGGCGAAGTCGGCGTTGCGTGCTCGATGGCCGCGGCGGCGCTCGCGGCCGTGATGGGCGGCACGGCGACGCAGGTCGAGAACGCCGCCGAAATCGGCATGGAGCACAACCTCGGCATGACCTGCGACCCCGTCGGCGGCCTCGTGCAGATTCCCTGCATCGAGCGTAACGCGATGGGCGCGATCAAGGCGCTGAACGCATCGCGCATGGCGTTGAAGGGCGACGGCCAGCACTACGTGACGCTCGACAACGTCATCAAGACGATGCGCGAAACGGGCGCCGACATGAAAACGAAATACAAGGAGACGTCGCGCGGTGGTCTCGCCGTGAACGTCATCGAATGCTAATGGAAACCAGCAAGGCAACGACGAAGGGGTCTGCACGATGAGCCGCTATTCGATATTCAGTCTGTTCCGCAACGGGTTGTCGTATCACGAGAACTGGGAGCGACAGTGGAGAAGCCCGGAACCGAAGAAGGAATACGACGTGGTGATCGTCGGCGGCGGCGGGCATGGTCTCGCGACCGCGTACTACCTCGCGAAGGAACACGGCGTGAAGAACGTCGCGATTCTGGAGAAGGGTTGGATCGGCGGCGGCAACACGGCGCGCAACACGACCATCGTGCGCTCGAACTATCTGTGGGACGAGTCGGCCGCGCTGTATGAAAAGGCGATGAAGCTGTGGGAAGGTCTGTCGCAAGACCTGAACTACAACGTGATGTTCTCGCAGCGCGGCGTGATGAACCTCGCGCACACGCTGCAGGACGTGCGCGACACCGAGCGCCGCGTGAATGCGAACCGCCTGAACGGCGTCGATGCCGAGTTCCTCACGCCCGCGCAGATCAAGGAAATCGAGCCGACCATCAACCTGAACAGCCGTTACCCGGTGCTCGGCGCTTCCATTCAACGCCGTGCGGGCGTCGCGCGTCACGATGCGGTTGCATGGGGCTTCGCACGCGGTGCGGACCAGGCGGGCGTCGACATCATCCAGAACTGCCAGGTGACGGGCATCCGTCGCGACGGCGGCCGCGTGACGGGCGTCGATACGGTGAAGGGCTTCATCAAGGCGAAGAAGGTCGCCGTCGTCGCAGCCGGCAACACGACCACGCTCGCCGACATGGCGGGCATCCGTCTGCCCATCGAAAGCCATCCGCTGCAGGCGCTCGTGTCGGAGCCGATCAAGCCCGTCGTCAACTCGGTGATCATGTCGAACGCGGTGCATGCGTACATCAGCCAGTCCGATAAGGGCGACCTCGTGATCGGCGCGGGCGTCGACCAGTACACGGGCTTCGGGCAGCGCGGCAGCTTCCACATCATCGAAGGCACGCTGCAGGCGATCGTCGAAATGTTCCCGGTGTTCTCGCGTGTGCGGATGAACCGTCAGTGGGGCGGCATCGTCGATGTCTCGCCCGATGCATGTCCGATCATCAGCAAGACCGACGTCAAGGGCCTGTACTTCAACTGCGGCTGGGGCACGGGCGGCTTCAAGGCGACGCCGGGCTCGGGCTGGGTGTTCGCGCACACCATCGCGAACGACGAACCGCATCCGCTGAACGCGCCGTTCTCGCTGGACCGCTTCTACAGCGGCCATCTGATCGACGAACACGGCGCTGCTGCCGTGGCCCACTAAACGCGCGCAACTGCGTTGCATGGGACCAGAGTAAGGCGCTAAAGCGCCAACTCTGGTCGACACTGGAGAAACACAATGCTGATGATCGAATGCCCGTGGTGCGGGCCGCGCGCCGAATCCGAATTTAGCTGTGGCGGCGAAGCCGACATTGCCCGTCCGCTCGACACCGACAAGCTCACCGACCGCGAATGGGGCGAGTACCTGTTCATGCGCAAGAATCCGCGCGGCGTGCACCGCGAGCAATGGATGCACACGCAGGGCTGCCGCCGCTGGTTCATGGCGACACGCGACACCGTCTCGTACAACATTCAGGGTTACGACACGTTCAAGACGGGCAACACGTCCGCTGATGCTCAAGGGGGCAACAAGCAATGAGCCAGAAGAACCGCCTCGGCGCCGGTGGGCGCATCAACCGCGCGATCCCGCTGACCTTCACGTTCAACGGCCGCACGTATCAGGGCTTTCAGGGCGACACGCTGGCGTCCGCGCTGCTCGCGAACGGCGTGCACTTCGTCGCGCGCAGCTTCAAGTATCACCGGCCGCGCGGCATCGTCACGGCCGACGTCGCCGAACCGAATGCTGTCGTGCAGCTGGAGCGCGGCGCCTATACGGTGCCGAATGCACGCGCGACGGAGATCGAGCTGTATCAGGGGCTCGTTGCGACGAGCGTGAACGCAGAGCCGAATCTCGAACACGATCGCATGGCGATCAACCAGAAGTTCGCGCGCTTCATGCCTGCGGGCTTCTACTACAAGACCTTCATGTGGCCGGCCAAATGGTGGCCGAAGTACGAAGAGAAGATCCGCGAAGCCGCGGGTCTCGGCAAGGCGCCCGAAGTGCTCGACGCCGACCGCTACGACAAGTGCTACGCGCATTGCGACGTGCTCGTCGTGGGCGGCGGACCGACGGGTCTCGCGGCGGCGCATGCGGCGGCGTCGAGCGGCGCGCGCGTGATCCTCGTCGACGATCAGCGCGAACTCGGCGGCAGCCTGCTGTCGTGCAAGACGGAGATCGACGGACATGCGGCGCTGAGCTGGGTCGAGAAGATCGAGGCGGAACTCTCGCGCATGCCCGACGTGAAGATCCTGTCGCGCAGCACGGCGTTCGGCTATCAGGATCACAACCTCGTCACGGTGACGCAGCGTCTGACGGAGCATCAGCCCGTGTCGATGCGCAAGGGCACGCGCGAACTGCTGTGGAAGATCCGCGCCAAACGCGTGATCCTCGCGACGGGCGCTCACGAGCGTCCCATCGTGTTCGGCAACAACGATCTGCCGGGCGTGATGCTGGCGTCGGCGGTGTCGACGTATGTCCATCGCTTCGGCGTGATGCCGGGGCGCGATGCCGTTGTGTTCACGAACAACGACGCGGGCTATCGCTGCGCGCTGGATATGAAAGCGTGCGGCGCGAACGTCACCGTCGTCGATCCGCGAGCGCAGGGCAGCGGCGCGTTGCAGGCGGCCGCGCGCCGTCACGGCGTGAAGATCATGAACAACGCGGCCGTGATGACGGCGCATGGCAAGCAGCGCGTGACGTCCGTGGAAGTGGTCGCGTATGCGAACGGCAAGACGGGCGCGAAGCAAGCGGACCTGCAATGCGATCTGGTCGCGATGTCGGGCGGCTTCAGCCCGGTGTTGCACCTGTTCGCGCAGTCGGGCGGCAAGGCGCACTGGAACGATACGAAAGCGTGCTTCGTGCCGGGCAAGGGCATGCAGCCGGAAACGAGCGTCGGCGCGGCGGCGGGCGAATTCAGCCTTGCGCGCGGCCTGCGTCTCGCGGTCGATGCCGGCGTCGAAGCCGTCAAGTCGATCGGTTATGCGGTGACGCGTCCGCAGGTGCCGCAGGTGGCCGAAGTCGTCGAGTCGCCGCTGCAGCCGCTGTGGCTCGTCGGCAGCCGCACGGAAGCGGCGCGCGGTGCGAAGCAGTTCGTCGACTTCCAGAACGACGTATCCGCGGCCGATATTCTGCTTGCGGCGCGCGAAGGCTTCGAATCCGTCGAGCACGTGAAGCGCTATACGGCGATGGGCTTCGGCACGGATCAAGGCAAGCTCGGCAACATCAACGGCATGGCGATTCTCGCGGATGCGCTCGGCAAGACGATTCCCGAAACGGGCACGACGACGTTCCGTCCGAACTACACGCCCGTGACCTTCGGCACGTTCGCGGGCCGCGAACTCGGCGATCTGCTCGACCCGATCCGCAAGACGGCCGTGCACGAATGGCACGTCGAAAACGGCGCGATGTTCGAGGACGTCGGCAACTGGAAGCGTCCGTGGTACTTCCCGCTGAAGGGTGAAGACCTGCATGCGGCCGTCAAGCGCGAATGCCTCGCGGTGCGCAACAGCGTCGGCATTCTCGATGCATCGACGCTCGGCAAGATCGACATTCAGGGCCCGGATGCCGCGAAGCTGCTGAACTGGATGTACACGAATCCGTGGAGCAAGCTCGAAGTCGGCAAGTGCCGCTACGGCCTGATGCTCGACGAAAACGGCATGGTGTTCGACGACGGCGTGACGGTGCGCCTCGCCGACCAGCACTTCATGATGACCACCACGACGGGCGGCGCGGCGCGCGTGCTGACGTGGATGGAACGCTGGCTGCAGACGGAATGGCCGGACATGAAGGTGCGCCTCGCCTCCGTGACCGATCACTGGGCGACCTTCGCCGTGGTCGGTCCGAAGAGTCGCAAGGTTTTGCAGAAGGTGTGCAGCGACATCGACTTCGCCAACGAAGCGTTCCCGTTCATGTCGTATCGCAACGGCACGGTGGCGGGCGTGAAGGCGCGCGTGATGCGGATCAGCTTCTCGGGTGAACTCGCTTATGAAGTGAACGTGCCCGCGAACATGGGCCGCGCGGTATGGGAAGCGCTGATGGCCGCGGGCGCCGAGTTCGACATCACGCCGTACGGCACGGAAACGATGCACGTGCTGCGCGCGGAGAAGGGTTACATCATCGTCGGTCAGGATACGGACGGCTCGGTCACGCCGCACGATCTGGGCATGGGCGGGCTGGTCGCGAAGACCAAGGACTTCCTGGGACGCCGTTCGCTGTCGCGTTCGGATACGACGAAGGACAACCGCAAGCAGTTCGTCGGTCTGCTCACCGATGATCCGCAGTTCGTGCTTCCCGAAGGCAGCCAGATCGTCGCGGGTCCGTTCCAGGGCGATACGGCGCCGATGCTCGGGCACGTGACGTCGAGCTACTACAGCCCGATTCTGAATCGTTCGATCGCGCTCGCCGTGGTCAAGGGCGGCCTGAACAAGATGGGGCAAAGCGTGACGATCCCGCTGTCGAGCGGCAAGCAGATCGCTGCGAAGATCGCCAGCCCCGTTTTCTACGACACCGAAGGAGTGCGTCAACATGTGGAATGAAACAAGGAACAATGCACCGGGCGCAACCTCGGCAGTCGCACAACGTGTGGCGGGCCAGGCGTGGCAGGAGTCGCCGCTCGCCGGCGTCGGCGATCTGGTGAAAAAGCACTCGGCGGTGCCGTCGAAGAAGTTTCATCTGCGCGAGAAGGCGTTCTGCGATCTGGTGAACCTGCGCGGCGATGTACGTGACGCGGCGTTTGTGAATGCCGTCGCGAGCGTGACGGGCTGCGAGCCGCCCGCGAAGCCGAACACGGTGGCGCGCGGCAACGGCTACGACGTGCTGTGGCTCGGTCCTGATGAATGGCTGGTGCGTTCGCAGCAGGCGCAGGCGCCTGTTGCCGAAGAGAAGCTGGTCGAGGCGCTGCAGGGGCAGTTCGCATCGGCCGTCGATATCGGCAGCGGCTGGACGGTGCTCGAAGTGAGCGGCGAGAAGGTGCGTGACGTGATCGCACGCGGCTGTCCGCTCGATCTGCATCCGCGCATCCTTGCGCCGGGCCAGTGTGCGCAGAGTCATTACTTCAAGGCGTCGATCGTGCTGGTGCCTGTTGCCGGCGATGCGTATGAGATCGTCGTGCGCCGCAGCTTTGCCGATTACTTCGTTCGTATCATGCTCGACGCGGCTGAGCCGCTGATGTCGTGAAGCCGTTCGAGGAACCGTTAGCGGCGTTCATGGAGCCTGCCTTGGGCGCGCGTGGTTCGCGCGGCAAGGGCTGGCGCGTGTTCATCGACGAGCTGGTGGTGTCGACGCGCATCGGCATTCATGCGCATGAGCATCTCGCGCCGCAGCCCGTCGTGATCGACGCGAGCCTGGCCTATCGCTGCGAGCCTTCGGAAGAGGGCACGCACGCGATGATCGACTATGAGCGGTACTGCAATCGCGTGAGCGAGTTTCTTTCGGCCAAGCCGCATACGCGGATGCTGGAGACGTTGGCTGTCGAGATCGCGCGGTTGTCGTTCGACGAGTGGCCGGCGCTCGACGCGCTTACGTTGTCGCTGTACAAGCCGAAGATTCGCGAGGGCACGAGGCGGATCGGTGTCGAACTCGACTGGACGCGGGCGGATTATGACGTGCATCGTACCTCGGTTGTTGCGGGCTGAGGGCGCCCTATGTCGCGTGCGCAGACGTCCGAGTTGCTCAGGCGCGCGTATGAGTCGGGCGATGTGCGTGCCGCCGTTGCTCTGTTAGATCAGAGTATCGCGTTGGGGCATCGCAAGATTGCGTTGATCCGGTATTTGCAGGCGCAGCATCTCGATGCGCCGCTCGATGCCAGGCATCATGAGTATGTTCGCGATGTCGCTGCGAGGATGAGTCCTCGCACGTTGGCTAGAGTTGTTGGGGAGGCTCGTGCCAGGGCTGGCAGGCGGGACGGGTAGAGTTTGCTTTTTGTCTGCGACGCTAGTCGTCATTCTTGCCTTCTCGGCGCGGGCTTCGCCTTTTGGTTTTCGCTCTGCGCTTTTGCTGGCATCCGCTTTTTCATGTCGGTGTTCATGCGTTGCCCCTGTGCGGGGCGGCACTTACTTTCTTTGCCGCCGCAAAGAAAGTAAGCAAAGAAAGCGGGCTAACCCCGCCAGCCCGTGTTCCTGCCTGCGGGCCCCCAACGGGTCCCGCACTCCACACGGCAATACTTTGTTTTGCGCCCGTTGCCAGCGCCTCGAACCGGCGCATCACCCACTCCAGTCACCCGTAGCGCACCGAGCGGCAGCGACCCGTCTGCGCCACCCAGGTGGCAAACTGTGTGTAGGTTATTGCACTGCATGCGTTCGCGCTCCTACGACACCGATCCCGCTTTTCAGCCCGGAGTGGTGCACTTCGATCGCGACGGCCTACACACAGTTTGCCACCTGGGCGGCCGTGGATGTCTGGTAACGCGGTCCGTGACGCGGGAGTGTGAAGCGGGTGATGCGTGAGTTAGCACGCTGGCAACGCGCGCGAACAAGCACGTTGCCGCGTGAAGTGTAAGAACTGTTGGGGGCCCGCAGGCAATAACTAGCATTGGCGGTGTTAGCCCGCTTTCTTTGCTTACTTTCTTTGCGGCGGCAAAGAAAGTAAGTGCCGCCCCGCACAGGGGCAACGCATGAACTACCAACACCAAAACGCGGATGCCAGCACGCGAAACCGCGGATGCCAGCAAAGAAAACCCAGAATGGCGACTGCGTCGCAGAAAAAAAGCATCACGCCGCATGCAAGCGGCCCTGCATCAACATCCTGACCCGTGACAAATCCGCCTCGACATGCCCCTGATGTTCGAACAGCTCAGCGAGCCAATCCACGAAGGCTCTGACCCGCGGCGACACACGCCGCCCCTTCACATAAGCAACCGAAACAGACATCGGCACCGGCTTCCACTGCGGCAAAACCTCACGTAACAAGCCCTTGTCGAGCAGAGCTTGCGCAGCAATGCGTGCAGGCTGGATCAACCCAAGCCCCTGCAACCCGCAGGTCAAATACGCATGCTCGTCGCTGACCTTGATGAAGCCATTCACCTTCACGGTCAACGGACTGCCGCCGACATCGAAGTCGAAGTCGACCGCGCGCCCCGTTAGCGCCGACATGCAGTTCACGGCAACATGTCCCGACAGGTCATCGAGACTTTCAGGCATCCCGTATCGTTCAAGATAAGCAGGACTCGCACACGTCACGTGCTCCAGCGTCCCGAGCCGCTTCGCAGCCAGGCCCGAATCGGGCAACTCGCCCAGCTGGATACTGCAATCCACCGCTTCGCCGACCAGATCGACGTTGCGATGACTCACGCCGATCGCGAGATCGATCGACGGATAGCGCTCGTGAAAATCATCGAGCGCAGGCAGCACGATCGAAGTCGCAACGGCGCCCGGCATTTCGACGCGCAGACGTCCGCTCGGATTGTCGAGCGTCTGGCGCAGCGTCGCTTCCATCTCGTCGATATCGGCGAGAATCTGCGCGCAACGCTCGTAATAGGCCGCGCCTTCCGGCGTGAGACTCAGACGCCGCGTCGTGCGCACGAGCAGCGTCGTGCCGAGCAGCGCTTCCAGGTTCTGCACAATGGTGGTTGCCGTCGCGCGCGGAATTTCCAGCGACTCCGCCGCGCGGGTGAAGCTGTTGGTATCGACGATACGCATGAACGTGCGCATCGCCTGAATACGGTCGATCACGGAACTCTCCTGTTGAAGACAAACCAGCAGAAAACACCGCGGCGTGCGCCGTCATGAGGTGACGGCGCGCCGGTACTGCAAACGCAATGACTGATGCGAGGCGGGAAGCAGGGACAGGCCGCCGTCCTGCACGGCCTGGAAGGAGGGGGTGAAGCGCGAATCTGGTCCTGTTGGGTCCTGCTGCCCGTTACTTGCGGAGCGAGTCGAGATCGATGACGAAGCGGTACTTCACATCGCTCTTCAACATGCGCTCATATGCTTCATTGATCTGCTGCATCTGGATCATCTCGATGTCCGAGGTGATGCCGTGCTTGCCGCAGAAGTCCAGCATTTCCTGTGTCTCCGCAATGCCGCCGATCAGCGACCCCGCCAGACGGCGGCGCTTCATGATCAGGTTGAACACCTGCGGCGACGGATGGTCGTGTTCCGGCGCCCCCACCAGCGTCAGCGTGCCGTCACGCTTCAGCAGGTTGATGAACGGATTCAGATCGTGCTGCGCGGCAACCGTGTTGACGATCAGATCGAAGCTGTTCACATGCGCTTCCATCTCCGCCGGGTTCTTCGAGATCACCACTTCGTCCGCACCGAGACGCTTTGCATCTTCGATCTTCGATGCCGACGTCGTGAACAGCACGACGTGCGCGCCCATCGCATGCGCGAGCTTCACGCCCATGTGGCCGAGGCCGCCCAGACCGACGATGCCGACCTTCTTGCCGGGACCCGCGCCCCACGTGCGCAGCGGCGAATAGAGCGTGATGCCCGCGCACAGCAGCGGCGCGACGCCCGCTGGATCGAGGTTCTCCGGCACGCGCAGCACGAAGTCTTCATCGACGACGAGTTGCGTCGAATAGCCGCCGTACGTCACGGCGCCCGTCTGACGGTCGTTGCCGTTGTACGTGCCGACGAAGCCGTTCTCGCAATACTGTTCGAGACCTTCCTGGCAGCTCGGGCAGGTGCGGCACGAATCGACCAGACAGCCGACGCCGACCAGTTGGCCCACCTTGTATTTCGTCACCTGCGACCCGACGTTCGTCACGCGGCCGACGATCTCATGGCCGGGCACAACCGGGAAAATCGTGTTCTTCCATTCGTTGCGTGCCTGATGCAGGTCCGAATGACAGACGCCGCAAAACAGGACTTCCATCTGTACATCGTGTTCGCGTAGATCGCGACGCTGAAATTCGAACGGCGCGAGTTTCGATTGAGCGTCGGTTGCGGCATAGGCGTAGGTCGTGGTCATGAATGCTCCAGCTCGATAGTGCAATTGCGCGAGTCGCCGCGCGGTCTGTAAGCGACCTGCAAGCGCGGCGGGTGAATCTGTCGTGCGCCGTGGCGCGCGGGATGTCCGGCGTGAGAACCGTCCGTGGAGCGCAAAACGCGCGATGCAGGGCAACGCGCAGCGCGGATGCCTCGTGCGAGGCGATGGACGGGTGTCGCGGACAGGAAGCGGGCTTTGCGACAGGGTTCCCATGTTAGGGACCGGGCGTGGCCCAGGGAATACCTGAACGTCTTGAAGGTTTGCCTAATTCTCCTGGCGGCCTCCGCGATAGACCATTTAATGCTAGATTTCAAGCCATATTCTCTGGCCCCGCATGGTTTCGCCAAATGGATTTCATCATGTCCGACACAAAACATTCACATGGCGCGCCGCTCGCGGCGCGCACGCCCCAGCAGCGCATGGTCGAACTGCTGCGCACGCTTGCGCCCGCCGAGGGCATGACGGATGCGCCGCTCGAAGGCGTCAAGTTTCTGCGCGCGAATCATCCGATGCCGCGCCGCCCGGTGATGTACGAGCCGAGCATCGTCATTGTCTGTCAGGGGCGCAAGCGCGGCTATCTGGGCGAGCAGTCGTATATCTACGACGCGCAGCAGTATCTCGTGCTGTCCGTGCCGCTGCCGTTCGAATGCGAGACGGAAGCGAGCATCGACGAGCCGTTTCTCGGCATTTCGATTCGCGTCGATCTGACGATGGTGGCCGAACTGCTGATGCTGCTCAACGAGACGCACGGCGCCGTCGACAGCGAGCCGCGCGGCATCTACTCGACGCCGCTCGACGAGCCGCTCGGCGATGCTGTGTTGCGTCTGCTCGAAGCGCTGGTGTCGCCGTTCGATGCGCGCATTCTCGCGCCGTCGATCGTGCGCGAGATCTGCTATCGCGTGCTGACGGGCGTGCAGGGCGACGCGATTCGAGCGGCACTCACGCATCAGCATCATTTCGGGCGCATCGCGAAGGCGCTGCGGCGCATTCATACGGAGTACGACGGCGATCTCGATGTCGAAACGCTCGCGCGCGAATCGGGCATGAGCCTCGCCGTGTTTCATGCGCAGTTCAAGAACGTCACCTCCACTTCACCGATGCAGTACGTGAAGACCACGCGCCTGCATCACGCGCGTCTGCTGATGGTTCAGGACGGGCTGAATGCGAGCGCGGCGGCGGCGCGCGTCGGCTACGAAAGCGCGTCGCAGTTCAGCCGCGAGTTCAAGCGCCTGTTCGGCTTGAGCCCCGTCGATGAAGTCAAGCGCATGCGCGGTACGCTCGACCCAGTCGTGCCGCCGCCTCAGCGCCCCGTCACGGCCGCGCGCAAGTACGTGACGACGAACTGAAGCCTCGTATCGCGCGTGCCCTGTGGTGCTGTCATGCAGGGTCGTGACAGCACACGCAAAGCTTGTTGCCGTCGGGATCGCGAAAGTACGCGCCGTAGTAGTTCGCGTGATATTCGGGGCGCAGCCCCGGCGGCCCTTCGCAGGCGGCGCCCTGTGCGAGCGCCGTTGCGTGCACGCGATCGACGGTGAGGCGGTCCGCTGCCAGCAGCGCGACCATTGGGCCGTTGCCCGGCACGGCAGGCTGACCGTCGAACGGCCTGCCGACGAGAAACAGCGGCCGCGCGATACCGGGCTTCATCCATCCTGCCCACGGCCTGTCGTCTTCGCGGAACTTCAAAGCGAGCCCTAGCTCGGCGAGTAACGTCGAATAGAAATCAAACGCCTGCTCGAAATCGTTGACGCCGATAAACACGTGGGAAAGCATCGAATGCGGCTCCTTGTCAGACGGAAACGTAAAGGCGGGTAACGCCGATACCAGCATGATTGCTGATCTGGCTACGCATGTGCGTCGTGGCTACGATGATCGCGCTGTCGACTCACGTCACTTCAACCACATTGCGGAGCCCGTTCATGAAGCGCTTTCACATTGCATTGGCCGTTGCGAACCTCGACGCATCGATCGACGACTACAGCCGCCGTCTCGGCCAGCCGCCGTCGGCGGTCGTGCCGGGGCAGTACGCAATGTGGCGCACCGACCTGCTCAACTTTTCGATCAATGAAAAGCCGGAAAAAGCAGGGCAGTTGCGGCACGTCGGTTTCGAGGACGACACAGTCGAAGGCTATTCGAGCAGCATCGACGTGAACGGGCTCGAATGGGAGCTGTTTTCCGCGGCGGAGCAGGACAGGCGCATCGTCGATACGTATGGCGTGCCTGTGCATGTGCCTCTGAAGAACTGAGCATGCCGCGCGCCATGCGGAGAGGACCGCTCACTTCTGCGCGCTGCCTGCTTCCTGCGACGTGTAGTGCGCGCGCTTTTCCTCGTACATCAGCAGGTCGGCGCGCTGCACGCCTGCTTCGATGCGTTCGCCACGTTGCACCGTCGCCATGCCCATCGAGAAGCTGATTGGCGAGCCCGGATAGAACTGGTTGTTCAGATCGACCAGCTGGCGGATCGTCTCGATCATCGCTGCGCCGCCGCGCTCGTCGGTGCCGGGCAACAGGATCGCGAACTCGTCGCCGCCGATGCGCGCCGCGTTGAAGGGTGTTTCCATCGCCTTCGCGAGCACTTCGCCGGCGCGGCGCAGCAGTGCATCGCCCGCCGCGTGACCGAGCTGGTCGTTGACGCGCTTCAGGCCATTGAGGTCGGCCATCACGACCGTCACGGGGAACGGCCCTTTGCGCTCCAGCCGGTTGAGTTCATCGACGTAGAACGAACGGTTGCGCAGCTTGGTCAGCACGTCGTGCTTGCCGAGAAACTCCAGATACGCTTCGGCCTTCTTGCGTGCGGTGATGTCGGTGAGCGCGACGAGCACGAGATCCCAGTTGCGTTCGTGGCCGGGCAGCACCGAGAACTGCAGGTGCACGTGCACCTCGTTGGCTTCGAGCGAATAGTTGAGCACTTCGCGCTGCTGGAAGAGCTTGCCGTCCCACAGATCGATCAGCTGCTCGCGGAAATGCGGGCGCATGTCGTCGCGGAAGACTTCGGGCAGGCGGCCGAGCAGCGTTTTTTTGTCGGGGGCGGCGAACATGTCCAGCGTGTGCTGGTTGACGTCGAGCACATGAATCTCCGCCATGCAGCGCTCGACGAATTCCGGATGGACGTCGGTGAAGGTGCGGAAATCCGTGATGCCGGCGGCGCGGGCCTCGTCGAGCAGCCGTTTGACGGCGCTGAAATCTTCGACCCACAGCGATACGGGCGAGTATTCGAACAGCCCGCGCACGTATTGTTCGGCCGTTGTCACGCGATGGCGAGCGCCTTCCAGTTCGGTGATGTCTTCCGTCGACACCAGCACGCGGTCCCAGCGCTCTTCGTGGCCGGGCAGGACCTGGCCTTTGAGGAGCACGTCGAGACGCCGGCCGCCGAGCGTGTAGTTGACTGTCTGGCTGGTGAAGTGTTGCTGGCCGGACCACAGCTGGCAGAGTTCTTCGAGGTGGGTGATCAGCATGTCGTCGCGGAAGACGGCTGACAGGTTGTCTGTCAGCGTGCTGAAATCTGCGGCTTCGAATTGGCTGAGTGTTTTCTGGTTGACCTTGATGACGCGGATGCGGCTTGCGCATTCGGCTACGCGGGTTACGTCGTTACCGACGTGAGCGCGTAGATCCGTCACGCCTTGGGAGCGCCAGTCTTCGAATAGCGCTTTTACCCCGCTGAAGTCTTCGAGCCACAGCGCCACGGGCGCGAGATCGAACATTTCCTGATCGTCGGAGGTGGGGCTGCGCGGGCTGGTTGGGGTGGGCATCACGGACGGGTCCAAAGTCTGTTTTCTCGCTATTTTACGGTGCCATGTGGCAATGGAGAAAATTCGACGTCGTTGTTTGAGTTGCCGGTTTTGCTGGCATCCGGGTATGCGCGTGCGCTGGCATCCGCGTTTTGCCTTCGTACTTCACGCGTTGCCCCTGTGCGGGGCGGCACCTACTTTTCTTTGCAGCGGCAAAGAAAAGTAGGCAAAAGAAAGCCGCTCACACCGCCAGCCCGTGTTCTTGCCTGCGGGTCCCCAGCGGGTCCCGCACCCCACGCGGCAACGCGCTTGTTTGCGCCCGTTGCCAGCGTGCTAACTCACGCATAACCCACTTCACATGCCCGCGTCATGGCCCGCATTACCAGGAAGTCCACGGCAGCCCAGGTGGCAAACTGTGTGTCGGCCATCGCGATGCAAGTGCACCACTCCGGACTGAAAAGCGGGATCGGTGTCGTAGGAGCGCGAACGCATGCAGTGCAATAACCTACACACAGTTTGCCACCTGGGCGGCGGTGACGGGTCGCTGCCGCTGGCTGCCTGCGGGTGACTGGAGCGGGTTGTGCGCCTGTTCGAGGCGCTGGCAACGGGCGCAAAACAATGTGTTGCCGTGTGGAGTGCGGGACCCGTTGGGGGCCCGCAGGCAAGAACAAGGATTGGCGGTGTGAGCGGCTTTCTTTTGCCTACTTTTCTTTGCCGCTGCAAAGAAAAGTAGGTGCCGCCCCGCACAGGGGCGACGCATGAACCACGAAGGCAAACCGCGGATGCCAGCGAAAGCGGCAGAGCCAAAGCCCAACCGGCGAAGCCCACACCGAGAAGGCAAGAACGTCGACTGCGTCGCAGACAAAAAAGACGCTTACTTCGTACCCACAGTCTGCAACGGGAACCACTTCCCGCCCACAACCTTATAGACGGTCACACCGCCGTACTTCAGATCCCCATACTGATCGTAAGCGAGTTCATTCGTCGTCACGCCCCTGGCATTAGTGCCCTTGAGCGCACTCAAATACTGCTTGGGATCCGTCGAATCAGCCTTCTTCATCGCGGCAAAAACCGCCATCGCGCCATCATACGCATACGGCGAATACAGTTCGACCTCCTTGTTGAAGCGCTTCTTGTAGCGCTCCACATACGACTTGCCGCCCGGCATCTGTTCCAGCGGACTTCCGCCCGACGAAGCGAGGGTCCCTTCTGCAGCTGTACCGGCAATCTTCAGCAACTCGTCGGAATGAATCATGTCCGGCCCGATCAGCGTCGCCTTCATGGCCAGCGTCTTCATCTGCTTGAGGAACGGCGCAGCCTGCGTATCGGCACCGCCATAGAAAATCGCATCGGCATCCGACGACTTGATATGCGTGAGAATCGAACGGAAATCGACGGCCTTGTCGTTGGTGAACTCCTGCGCGACGATCGTTGCGCCCGCAGCCTTCGCGGCCTTCGCGAACTCTTCGGCGACACCCTGGCCATATGCCGTGCGGTCGTCGACGATCGCGATCTTGCGCAGCTTCAGATCCCTCACGACATACGCGCCGAGCACGCTGCCCTGCTGCGAGTCGGACGTGACGAGGCGGAACGTCGTCGGCAGATTCTGGCGCGTGTACGCGGGCGCCGTCGCCGTCGCAAGTTCCGGAATGCCGGCGCGCGCGTAAATGGGCGCAGCGGGAATCGACGTGCCCGAGTTGAAATGGCCGAGCACGGCGACCACGCCGTCGTCGACCAGCTTCTGCGCGACCGTCGTGCCCTGGCGCGGGTCGGCCTGGTCGTCGGCGGCGTCGAGGACGAAACGCACCGGCTTGCCGCCGATCACGGGGCTCGTCGCGTTGAAGTCCTCGATCGCCAGTTGCACGCCGCTGCGGAAGTCAGCGCCGTAATGCGCCTGGCCACCCGTCAGCGGCGCAGCGAACCCGATCTTCACTTCCTGCGGCTCCTGCGCGAACGCGGCGCCGCCCAGCAGCGCACAGGCGATCGCGCTGAGCGCGAACAGGGGACGGCGGCGGCTGACAACATCGATGCGTTGGGACATCTGGTCTTCTCCTCACGTTTGTGTTGGACGCAGGACGGCTCGCGCCGCGCGCCTGTCGCGCGGCGTCCGTCCCGCAGGGGTACAGCGAAAGAAAGGCGCTCAGGCCATGTGCGCGTAGCGGTAGTCGGTGGGCGGCACGTACGTTTCCTTGATCGTGCGCGGCGATACCCAGCGCATCAGGTTCAGCGCCGAACCGGCCTTGTCGTTGGTGCCGCTGCGGCGCGCGCCGCCGAACGGCTGCTGGCCGACGACGGCGCCCGTCGGCTTGTCGTTCACATAGAAATTGCCCGCCGCGAAGCGCAGTGCGCGGTCCGCGTCGACAATGGCCGCGCGGTCCTGCGCGAACACGGCGCCCGTGAGCGCATACGGGCTCGTCGTATCGACGAGTTTCAGCACGTCGTCCCAGGCCTCGTCGCGATACACGTACACCGACAGCACCGGCCCGAAGATTTCCTCGCGCATCGTCACGCAGGCGGGATCGTCGACCTGGATCACGGTCGGCTCGATGAAGTAGCCCGTGCGGTCGTCGCAGCCGCCGCCCGCGATCACGTGCGCATCGCCCGCATCGAGCGCGCGGCCGATATGACCCGCGATGCGGTCGAATGCGTTGCGGTCGATCACCGCGCCCATGAACGTCGAGAAATCGGCGACGTCGCCCATGCTGACGGTGGCGAGCTGGTCGAGCAGCTGTTCCTTCACGGCGGGCCACAGCGACGCCGGAATGTACGCGCGCGAGGCCGCGCTGCACTTTTGTCCCTGGTACTCGAACGCCCCGCGCAGCAATGCGATCACGAGCGAGGGCACATCGGCCGACGGATGCGCGAGCACGAAATCCTTGCCGCCCGTTTCGCCGACGAGGCGCGGATAGCTGCGATACGTCGCGAGCCGTTCGGACGCGGCGCGCCAGAGCGAATCGAAGACGGCCGTCGAGCCGGTGAAATGCAGCCCCGCGAACGCCTCGGACGCCAGCGCCACCGACGACACCGTCGACGCCTCGCCCGGCAGGAAATTGATCACGCCGGGCGGCAGGCCCGCCGCTTCGAGCAGTTCGAGCACGTAATAGTTGGAGAGCGCGGCCGTCGCGGCGGGCTTCCACAGCACGGTATTGCCCATCAGCGCCGGCGCGCACGCGAGATTGCCGCCGATCACCGTGAAGTTGAACGGCGTCACGGCATAGACGAAGCCTTCCAGCGGCCGATAGTCGAGCGCGTTGCGCACGCCGTCGGGCGAGACGGGCTGCATCGTCTGCAGGCTGCGGGCAAAGGCGACGTTCCAGCGCAGGAAGTCGATCAGTTCGCACGCGGAATCGATTTCCGCCTGCTGCACGGTCTTGCTCTGGCCGAGCATCGTCGCCGCGTTCAGTCTGGCGCGCCACGGGCCGCTCAGCAGATCGGCGGCTTTCAGGAACACGGCGGCGCGGTCCTCGAACGACCATTGCGCCCATTCGCGCTGCGCATCGGCGGCCGCGCGGATGGCGGCGGCGACATCGTCCGCGCTCGCCTGATGAACTTCGGCGAGCACGCGCCGATGCTCGTGCGGGCTGGTCAACGCACGAGCAACGCCGCCTGCGATTCTTTTTCCGCCGACCACCACGGGCACCTGCACGGCCTCGCCCGCCTGCTGCGCAAGCGCGGCGGCCAACGCCGCGCGTTCGGGCGAGCCGGGCGGATAAGCTAATATCGGTTCGTTTCTGGGCGCTTCGACCACTGCCATGACTACCTCGGAAAGGGAGAAATCGGATTCAGGTCTGACCTGAATGTATCCATAAGTTAGTAAATTGGATCCAATCCTAGCAGCACATAAAATAGACGACAACTTTTTTCGTCGGCCGGCGCTCGGCCGGCTTCCCCACCATTTCTTCATTTATGACGACAGAGCAGGCCAAGGCGGACACCCGTTCGCTGCCCCAGACGATCCGCGACCAGTTGCGCGAAGACATCCTGCGCGGCGTGTTGCCGCCCGGCACCCAGCTGCGCCAGGAAAATCTCGCCGAGCGTTTCGGCGCGAGCCGTATCCCCGTGCGCGAAGCGCTCCGGCAGCTGGAGGCGGAAGGGCTCGTCAGCTATCAGGTCAATCGCGGGGCGGTCGTGATCGCGATGTCGACGACCGAGATCTGCGAACTGCTCGACATCCGCGCCGCGCTCGAAACGTACGCGGCGAAACTCGCGGTGCCGAACATGGTGGCGGCGGATATCGAGGCGATGAAGCGCATCCTCGCGTCGTACGACGTGGCGACGACGCCTGCCGAGTGGGCCGAATGCAACCGGCAGTTCCACCTCGCGTTGTGCGCGCCCGCCAACAACGCGCGTTTGCGCAAGATGATCGAGGAGTACTGCCTGAGCACGACGAACCGCTATCCGCATCTGCGCATGTCGCTGGATACGGAGAAGGGCGACGTGCAGCGCGATCACTACGAGATCGTCGATGCATGCAAGCGGCGCGCGGTCGACGAAGTGGTGACGCTGATCGAGCGGCACATTCTCGATACGAAACGCGAAGTGATGGCGGCCGCGCGGCATGCCAAAGCTTGAGTGCCGGATGGCGCGAGGTTCAGCGCAGATGAGAAGCCGTCGTTTGAAATCCGGCGCGGCAGAGCGTGACGAGTCGTTCTGCGGTGTGCGTCAGGCATTCGGGCTCGACGGACATCGCGGCGTCGATGCCATCCGCGATCTCGTTCACGCGCACGGCGATGGGCGCGTTCGCGTCCTCCCATGTTTGCGCGAAAGCGATCTGCTTGCATGGCCGCGCGAAGTCTTCGTCGCGCAGCAGATTGATGCGCGGCAGCGCATGCGCGATTGCGACGATCCGCCCATGCAGGCTGCTGCCGATATAGCCGCGGCTGTGCGCGATCAACGCACAGATGTCCCAGATATTCAGCGAACGGAAGACGTGCACGTGAGGCGCGCGCATGCGCGCGGCCGTGCGCTCCAGACACGCCAGATCGTCGTGCCACGGCGCCGCGCCGGCGCGGAACAGCACGACGGCGAGGCGATGCGCGTCGGCCGCGAGGTCCAGTTGCGCGGCGATCCGCGCGAGCGTTGCGTCGTCGGCGAAATCGGCGCTGAACTGCACGGCGAGATAGCCGGACGGTGCGGCATCGCGCAGTTGCATGAGCGCCGTTTCGTTTGCATGCGCGCGTATCGTGTCGCCGCACAGGTCGGCGACCAGCACGGCGCAATCGGGCGCGAGCCGCGCGTTGATTCCGAACTTCGCGAGCAGCGCCTGCGTATGAAAATCGCGCACGCTGATGTCGTCGGCACGCGCGAGTTTGGCGAGCACTTCGTCGCGCAACGCCGCGTCGCGAACGTCGAGCGCGACACCGCCGACCGCATTGAATAGCACGCGCACGGCGCTCGGCAATTCATGCTTCGACACCACATACGGCGCACGCTCGCGCGTGCCGAGCACGCGTTGCGCCCATCCGAAGCGATCGTGCTGCCGCGATGCGATGAGCCGCTGCGCGTGTTCCGGCGATTGCAGCATCACAGCTGCTTCCCACGCGTCGCAGGCGAGAATCTCTCCGCCGGCATGCAGCAGATCGACCGCACGTTCGTGCCACGGTCGAAGCGCTTCGACACGATGCCCGCCTTGCGCGCGCAGATCGCGTGCCGCGAGACCCGCGAAGCGCACGCTCCGGTCCGCGAGCAGGCTTGCAGCGACATGGGCGAACAGCATGTCGCCGAAGTTGTGCCGGTCGAACGCGCCGAACAGAACCACGGGTAACGGATGTGCCGTCATCGAGCGAATCCGCCATCACGTAGCGCGTGCCGCGCACGCCGCGATCGTCGAGTTGACTTTCGCATATCCATGCCCTACGAATCGAATTAACCGGTCGTCGGTGATATCGGTGCAAAGCTTCATACAAGTCACTGGATGCTGTTCGGAGGGTACACGCAATTCGCGTGTGGGCGACGATCAGTCTGCAGCGCGCCGGCATGCCGGTGCGCCCCTTCATGCCTCGCAAAACGCAACCATCCTGCTGCCCGGGAACACGGGCACCGCAGCGACGCTGGTTGCAGGGGATGCATCATGTTTACCTACCTGATCGTCGTCGCCATTTCGGCGTTCGTTCCCTATGTCGCGACGCCGGCCGCCGAAGCCGGCGTCAGGGCGGTCG
Organism: Paraburkholderia sp. Tr-20389; assembly: GCF_017104565.1. Taxonomy (GTDB): domain Bacteria; phylum Pseudomonadota; class Gammaproteobacteria; order Burkholderiales; family Burkholderiaceae; genus Paraburkholderia. The sequence goes on from NZ_JAAGPD010000037.1 coordinate 50,114, forward strand.
TCTCGCATCACAACGACATGGAGACGGGCAGCGACACCGCCACCATACCCGCGCCGACCCTCGTGGCGCAGGACACGCGCGTCGCGAGTGCGAAGCCGCGGGAAGCACATTGAAGCGCTCTTGCTCGCTGGTCCGCGTCGAAAGCACCTCATCTGAAGGATGTTTTATCGCGCTGTAACATGGCCGTCGATAATCGAAGGGACGGCCGAGATGTATGCGCGTGCATCGAGTCGAACGGCTCGATGTGCTGCGTGTCGCCGTCCTGCCGTTTTGTCCAGCGATCAACCCGCCCGCCGCAGTGCGGCGCGATGCGTCTACACCCAATGGAGCGAAACCGGATGAGCACGATCACCACAAAAGATGGCACGCAGATTTTCTACAAGGATTGGGGTACGGGCCGTCCCGTCGTCTTTTCGCACGGCTGGCCGCTCGATGCCGACGCATGGGATGCGCAGATGCTGTTCCTGCTGCAGAACGGCTTTCGCGTGATCGCGCATGATCGCCGGGGTCATGGGCGCTCGGACCAGCCGTCGAACGGCAACGACATGGACACCTACGCCGACGATCTCGCCGCGCTGCTCGACGCGCTCGACATCCAGGGCGCGACGCTCGTCGGCCATTCGACGGGCGGCGGCGAAGTCGCCCACTACATCGGCCGTCATGGCACGAAGCGCGTCGCGAAGGCGGTGCTGATCGGCGCGGTGCCGCCGCTAATGCTGAAAACGGAAGCGAATCCGGGCGGCCTGCCGATGGACGTGTTCGACGGCATCCGCAAGGGCGTCACCGATAACCGCTCGCAGTTCTATAAGGATCTCGCGGTGCCGTTCTTCGGCTTCAACCGGCCGGGCGCGAAAGTGTCGCAAGGCACGATCGACGTGTTCTGGGCCCAGGGCATGGCGGGCGGCATTCACGGCCAGTATCAGTGCATCCGCGAGTTCTCGGAAGTCGATTACACGGAAGACCTGAAGAAGTTCGACGTGCCGACGCTGATCCTGCACGGCGACGACGACCAGATCGTGCCCATCGACGCAGCCGGCAAGCTGTCGGCGAAGATCGTCAAGAACGCGACGTTGAAGATCTACGAAGGCGGCTCGCACGGCATGTGCGTGACGGAAGCCGACAAGGTCAACGCCGATCTGCTCGCGTTCATCAATAGCTGAAGACGGCAACCTCGGCTGAAAGCGGCGCGCCCCTTGCGGGACGCGCCGCTTTGCTGTTTCATCCGCAGTGCTGCATCGCCCGATGCAGGCAACACGCTGCAACACGAGGATGAACACGCATGGCAATCGAACTGGACAAGGACGTGCGCAACGAAGCAATCGCTTCGTTGCAGCGCTACTTCGCGGAGAACATGGACGAGCCGATCGGCAATATCCAGGCAGGTGCGCTACTCGCGTTCTTCGTCGAGGAAATCGGCCCGGTGATCTACAACCTCGCGGTGCAGGACGCACAGGAGCGCATGCATGCACGCGTGGCTGAACTGGACATCGAGTGTCACGAAGACACGTTCGGCTACTGGAAGAAGTATGGCAAGCGGCGCTGAATCGCGCTTTTTACTTCACGCCGCGTCGCGGCTGCGATTGTCGCGCAACACGAAATCGACGAAGGCGCGCAGCGGCGCGGGCATGTGCTCGCGGCTCGCATAGTACAGACGCGGCCCGGTAAACGACTGCCACCAGTCGTGCAGGATCGGCACGAGCGTGCCGTCGTCGAGCGCGGGACGCAGGAACTCGTCGAACGAATACACGATGCCGAGTCCGTCCACGGCCACGCGCCGCTGGATGTCGATCACGGAAGCCACGATGGGCCCGTTCGGCACGATCCGCACGGTCTCGTCGCCGCGCGTGAACTCCCATACGGCCAGCACACCGCTTTCGAAGCGATGGCCGATGCACGCGTGCCGCACCAGTTCGTCGGGATGGCGGGGCTCGCCGTGCTGCTGCAAGTACCCGGGCGACGCGGCCGCGATCATGCGCTGCATGGGCGGGCCGATGGGGACGGCGATCATGTCCCGCTCCAGGCGTTCGTCGTAGCGGATGCCCGCATCGAAACCCGCCGCGAGGATGTCGATGAAGGTGTCGTTCGACGCCACCTCGACGGTGATGCCGGGATGCTCCGCGAGAAAGCGCGACAGCAGCGCGGGCAGGATTTCGCGCGCGGCGATCGACGGTACGTTCAGGCGCAGCGTGCCCGTGGGACTGTCGCGGAACACGTTGATCGCGTCGAGCGCCGTCGAGATTTCACCGAACGCAGGCGCGAGCCGTTCGAACAGGCGCTGGCCGGCTTCCGTGGGCGTGACGCTGCGCGTGGTCCGGTTCAAGAGGCGCACGCCCAACTGCTGCTCGAGACGCCTGACGGCTTCGCTCAGCGACGAGGCGGACACGCCGCCTGTGGACGCCGCGTTGCGGAAGCCGCGCGCGGCCGTGACGGCGACAAAGGCTTTCAGATCGGCCAGATCGGGTTCGACCATTGTTCGGGTTTCCGCACGGGGCATTCGGATTGAGGCGGATTATCGCACGGTCGGTTTGCGCGGATACTGCGCTTCAACATCCACGGAGAGAACGGACATGAAGCAACTGCAACTTGGCAAGACAGGCCCGGCCAGTTCGGCAATCGGCCTCGGCTGCATGGGCATGTCGGGCATGTACGGCCCGGCCGACCGCGCAGAGAGCATCGCGACGATTCACGCCGCGCTCGAAGCGGGCATTACGCTGTTCGATACGGGCGACTTCTACGGTTCGGGGCACAACGAGATCCTGCTCGGCGAGGCGTTGAAGCGTGCGCCGGCATCTCGGCGCGACAACGCGCTCGTCAGCGTGAAGTTCGGCGCGATGCGTGATCCTGCGGGCGGCTGGACCGCGTACGACGCGCGCCCGGCGGCCGTGAAGAACTTCCTCGCGTATTCGTTGCAGCGGCTGGGCGTCGATCGCATCGACGTCTATCGTCCGGCGCGGCTCGATCCGAACGTGCCCATCGAAGACACGGTCGGCGCGATCGCGGAGATGGTGCAGGCGGGCTATGTGCGGCACGTCGGGCTGTCCGAGGTCGGCGCGACGACGATCCGCAAGGCGGCATCCGTCACGCCGATCTGCGACTTGCAGATCGAATACTCGCTGATTTCGCGCGGCATCGAAGACGAGATCCTGCCGACGCTGCGCGAACTCGGCATCGGCGTGACCGCTTACGGCGTGCTGTCGCGCGGACTCATCAGCGGGCACTGGCAGAAGGACGCGGCGGCGGGCAAGGGCGATTTCCGTGCGATGAGCCCGCGCTTCCAGGGCGAGAATGTCGACCGCAATCTGGCGCTCGTCGAAGCGCTGCGCAAGATCGCGGATGCCAAGGGCGTCTCCGTCGCGCAGATCGCAATCGCCTGGGTGGCCGCGCAAGGCGACGATATCGTGCCGCTGGTCGGCGCACGGCGGCGCGACCGGCTGACGGAAGCGCTCGGCGCGCTCGACGTGAAGCTGGATGAGGGCGAACTCGCGGCCATCGAGCAAGCGGTGCCGAAGGGCGCAGCAGCGGGCGAGCGCTATGCGGCCGCGCAGATGGCGCATCTCGACAGCGAGAAGGGCGCTGCGCACTGATGCATCGAACGTGAATGGGGCGAGCGGGTCGTTGCGCTTCGCGCGGCCGGCCCGGCGTCATCGTGGCGCCTGTCGACGCGATCCCGACGCAATCGCCAGGCGGGCGGCACGGCTCACGCAATCATCGCGCGACGCGCTGCGGCGAGCCGGGCTTGTTGCTACACTGCGCGTTCCCCGCACTTCGTTGCAGCCTTGCTCATTCACCGCTCGCGTCGATGTCATGAAACCTTCCCTGCTCGTACTGATTCCCCTTGGCGACGACAGTCGCACACGCGTCGCAGCATCGTTCGATCTGCACTACGCCCCGACACACGATGCACGCACAGAAGCCGTCGCGGCACACGGCGCTGCGATTCGCGCTGTGTTGACCAATGGCACGACGGGTTTGACGTCGGCGGAAATCGACGCCATGCCTGCACTCGAATTCGTCAGCGCACTTGGCGCAGGCTACGAAAACATTGCGACGGAGCATGCGCGTGCGCGCGGCATCGTGCTCGCGAACGGCGCGGGCACGAACGACGATTGCGTTGCCGATCATGCGATGGCGCTGCTGCTCGCCGTCGTGCGCGACGTGCCGCAACGCGACCGGGCGACACGCGATGGCATCTGGCGCGATGCGCTGCCGATGCGGCCGTCCGTGTCCGGCAAACGGCTCGGCGTGATCGGCCTCGGCAATATCGGCCGGAAGGTTGCGCGGCGCGCAGAGGGCTTCGATATCGATGTCGGGTATCACAACCGCAAAGCACGCGACGGCGTCGCGTGGCGCTACTTCGACGACGTGCGCGAACTCGCGCGCTGGAGCGACTATCTCGTCGTCGCCACACCGGGTGGACCGTCGACGCATCATCTGATCGATCGGGACGTGCTGGAAGCATTGGGGCCGAAGGGCTTTCTGGTGAACGTGTCGCGCGGCAGCGTCGTCGATACGGCTGCGCTCGCGCATGCGCTTGACAACGATGTGATCGCGGGCGCGGGCCTCGATGTGTACGAGGGCGAACCGCAGCCGCCGCAGGCGCTGCTGCATCTGACGAACGTCGTGCTTACGCCGCATGTAGCGGGCACGTCGCCCGAAGCGATCGGCGCTTCCGTCGACAACTTCATCACCAACGCTACGCGCCACTTCGCGGGCGAAGACGTGTTGACACCCATCTGATCGTATCGCTCATACAGAGGAGCTTTGTCGCATGGCCAAACATACGGCGCTCATCGAATGGAACAGCAACGGCAGCAAGTTCACCGACAACCGCTATAGCCGCGCGCATCAATGGACGTTCGACGGCGGCGCGGTGGTGCCCGCATCGAGTTCGCCGCACGTCGTGCGCGTGCCGTTCTCCGATCCCGCCGGTGTCGATCCGGAAGAGGCCTACGTTGCAGCGCTGTCGAGTTGCCACATGCTGTGGTTTCTTTCGATCGCGGCGGAGCAAGGCTATGTCGTCACGTCGTATCGCGATGCAGCCGAAGGCACGATGGCGAAAAACGACGCGGGCAAGGAGGTGGTCACGCGCGTCGTGCTGAAGCCTGCCGTTGCGTTTGCGGGTTCGAAAGCGCCCAGCGACGAAGCACTTGCGCATCTGCATCATCTCGCTCACGACGCCTGTTTTCTGGCCAATTCAGTGAAGACGGTGATCGATGTCGATGGAAGCTGGAGTTTCAGCGAGGCCTGATCGCTGGATCGTAGAGCTGAAAAATGGCCGACCATGAAAGGTCGGCCGAAAAGATTCCGGCCAATTCCGAGGGCCATGCTGCCGGAACCTGAGAGACCATCATTGTCTCGCGGAGACACTGAAGCCTTGCTTAAGACGCGCGGCCACAAATAAACAAACGTTGCACGACTGCTAAACCATTATGTCTGTGCAGTAAGGCTGACACGCTGCATCGTTGTGTGCGAATTTGCGTTTTTCGCATCAGCGTTGCTTAAGAATTGCGCGCTATGCTATGCGCCCTTTTCGTCGGCAGCCGTCGGTAAGCACTGCGCTATGCAGGCTCACCGATTCATCATTACCGATTCCTTCTTTCCGCTGCGCCTTGCGAGCCGTATTTTCCTCGTTATATATCCGCCTAATGGGGAACAAGTACTGCGCTCGCCTCGTCACAAATTACCGCTGTGTTCCTTGCACCACAGTCGCTTTTTTCGAATGTAAAGGATCGTTACTCGCGTAACCGTGGCGCATTGTGCGGCATTCGAGCCGATTCTCTTCTGTCGCTTTAGCGGCGCGGCTCACGTGCTTGCTCGCGACTTCCCGCCCGCAAATTGCGCTGCCTGCCGTTGCGTCGAGATGTTTTCAAACGGTAACAACCCGTCGTATTGATGCATCTGCTATTCCGCTACTTTTGAGTCACCGATCGCGAGCATTTAACGGGGGCGCAGTCGGCAATCGTTCGATCAATCGAGGCGGGCTAACCGATCACACCATGAATCTAAATCTGAAACGGCTCTATCACGTCTGCAACCCGGAGCGTGCCTGTCTCGATGGGAATCTTCCGTCGCTGCAATGGCGCATCCGCAGCATCGACATCCGCGCACGGCAGGGCGCCGCGTTGCTCGCCAATGATCGCGCCGCCGGTCTGATCGAATTTGCTTCGCTGAACATTCCCGCCGATTTGAACGAAGTCGACGAACTCACGCGGTCGAGCGCGGCGATCAGTTGGGTCGCCGTCGTCACGAATGCGCATCTCAACGATCCGGAGATCGGGCGTATCGTGCGTACGCGTTGCGTGAGCTATATCCGCCTGCCCGCAGCGGCGGAAACGATCGTGCAGGAACTGGATCGCGCGTATGAGATGTCGGCGGCCGATGCGAGCGAACACAGGAACGCGAACAGCGGGGCGCCTGCGATGATCGGTGCATGCGCTGCGATGGGCGACGTGCGCGCGGCGATACGGACCGCATCCGAACACGAGCGCCCGGTGACGATCGTCGGCGAATCGGGCAGTGGAAAGGCGCTCGCGGCCGCGTCGATTCATCTGGGTTCGTTGCGCCGCGAAGGACCGTTCGTTTCGATCGATTGCGCAGCGTATGCGCCCGAACGCGTGGAAGCGGAAATATTTGGCGTAGGGGAGACTAAAGTCGAAACGGGCAATCAGCGTTCTCGCCTGAACATGGCGGAGGGCGGCTCGCTGTACATCGACGGCATCTGCGAACTGCCGCTTGCGGCACAAGAACGACTCGCGGACCTGCTCGGTGGCGGAGCACGCAATGTGCGCATCATCTGCTCGACACATATCGACTTGCAGCGCGCTGCGGACGAGCATCGTCTGCACGCGCGTCTTTTTGCGTCGCTTTCGCCCACGACGATTGCGATTCCACCGCTGCGCGAACGCGGGCCCGACATTCGTCTGCTCGCTGCGCATCTGTTGAAGAGCTTCCGTTCCGATTCCCGTCACGACGTGCAAGGTTTTTCGGTGTGCGCGTGGGAAGCGTTCGATGCGCACACATGGCCCGGCAACGTGCGCGAGATGATCAATCGCATCCGGCACGCGATCGTCGCGAACAACGGGCCGCTCATCACGGCGACGGACCTGGGTTTCGAACACGCTGCCAGCATGCCGATGATGCGGGCATCCGGCGACGGATCCGATGACATTCCCGAATGGGATGCCATCGAACTGGCCGTCGCGAGAAATCAGGGCCGGCTCGATGCGGCGGCAATGGAACTGCACATTTCGAAGGTGTTGCTCGCGCGCATGCTGGCCTCGAACGCGAGGCGCGCCGTGGCGACGCCCGGCGCACTGCGGATGGACTCCGCGTAAGCGGCTGAAAAGGTGCCCGTGCGCCGGCTGGAATGCTGGCCGCACCGCGCCTCACGAACGGTTACACAAACCTTTTTTGTGTGACACCTTTTCCCCTTTCTGCGCGCTATGCTTGGCTTCAACAACGCAGTTCACGCTTCATCAGCGTACCTGCCCTGTTCTTTTATTTGTTTCATTTGATTTTTTTTCGGATTTTTTTATTCCGTCCACTGCCGTTTTCCGTACTTCCTGAACTATGAGAGAGCCCTATCGCGCCGTTCACCGCTACTCGCGTAACGACTCGGGACGTGACTTCGTCGTCGGGGACATACACGGCTGCTTCGCGCAACTGCGCGCGGAGCTGGAAGCGCGCAATTTCGATCCGCAACGCGACCGTCTGTTCGCGGTCGGCGATCTCGTCGATCGCGGGCCGCAGTCGGATGCCCTGCTCGAAACCGTCGAACGGTATGACATCAGGTCGGTGAAGGGCAATCACGAAGATGTGATCGTGCGCTGGCATGCCGGCGACGAACAGGCCTTTTCGCTGCTCAGCAATGGCGGAAACTGGCTGCTGGATCGGGCGGAAGATCGCGAATGGGTGAACGCGATCGCCGCGTATATGGCTTCGCTGCCGTATCTGATCGAGATCGAAACCGAACATGGGCTAGTCGGTATCGTGCACGCCGATTCGCCCGTGTCGGACTGGAACCGGCTGGTCGTCGATATCGAACGTGAAAAGGCGGATGGCAAGATGCGCCGCAAGGCGATCTGGTCGCGCACGCGCTGGAAGACCTATCAGCCGCATCCCGCGCCGTCGCGCAACACCTTGCGCAACCTGCTGGACAGGGCAACGAACAGCGTGCGTTCGCAGATGCATGCGCCGGGACGGATCGACAACGTGACGGCGGTGATCGTGGGCCATACGCCCGTGTCGGGTGTCACCGCGAAGGACAACGTGATCAACATCGACACGGGCGCTGTCTATGGCGGAAGGCTCACGATCGTCGATCTCGCGGATCTGCCGAAATGGATCGACGTCTCCGCGGGTTCGCCGGACGAGGCCGTGGAACAGGCCCGGCTCGAACCTGTGATGGCCACGCGCACCGGCGATCCTGCGTTCTCCGATGGCGTGTTCGGCGTGGAAGTGCCTGTGCTGGCGGAAAGCCTGGCGGACGCGGAACTGCCCGTGACGGCCGACGAAGCGGTCGTCGACTATCCTGCATCCGTGGATATACCCGTCAACGCGAAAGGTGCGGAGGTCCACGACAGCGGCCCGCATTTTGCGCCTGAAACGAAATCCGCGCGGCAACCGTTGCCATCGTTCGCGTCGAATACGATGCACATCACCGTGCGTATGAGCATGTTCAACCTGGTGAGCGAGCGGCAGCAGGGCACTGCTTCGAATAGCGCCGCGCGTCCGCGCCGGCGCTGAAGGCACTCAGCGCGCGGCATCCATTCCGAGCCGTTTCAGCAGAGCGCGTCCACGCGCGCTGATCTGCAACGCGGCAACACCGCCGTGCAGTTCGTGCACTTCGACGAGTTCATAGCGGCGTAGAGCCATCACATCCGGGTCGAGCGATTCGATACGGCGTTCACTGCTACTCAGCAGCATGAGCGTCGCGAGTTCGTGAGGGCTCAACATCGGGACACCTCCGTAGACAAGTGAGCGATCAGTCCGGACATGCTAATCGGACCGCACGACAGTTTGACTACGGACGTGTTTCACCAGGTTACGCCGTTACAGGTCTGACAATAACGAAAGGCGGCGGTTTGCGCCGTGCGCGCGACGTGTGCGCGAAACTGCGTCGCGCCACCGCGATGCTGACGCTGTAACAGGCTTACGCGCGGGAAAGCCCGTTACAGCAACTGGAAAGGACATCGCTGTGCGGCGCGGCGTGCGTGCATCAGCGCGCGTCGTCGGCGGTCACGCGCCACGCAGACGCATCGTCGTCGACATGCGACACGAGCGTTTCGAGCGAGAGGCCTTTCGTCTCGATCCCGAGCGCCCACACGGCAAGCGCCGCGACGCCGAACGACAGCGCGCCGAGCGTGAAGACGCCGCCCTGTCCGAAGATGGGCAGCACGACGCCGACCGCGTACGGACCGATCAATGAGCCGACACGGCCGATCGCCGATGCAAAGCCGGAACCCGTGGCCCGCGCGCCCGTGCCGTAGAGTTCGGGTGTGTACGTGTAGAGCACGGCCCACATGCCGAACAGGAAGAACTGCATCGCGAGGCCCGTGCAGATCAGCAGCGTCACGCTGTCGGCATGCATCGCGGTCTGGCCGTACGCGTAAGCCATCACGCCGCCGCCGATCAGCGAAGCGATGCACGTCGGCTTGCGTCCCCAGCGCTCGACGAGCCACGCGGCGCACAGAAAGCCCGGCACACCGCCAAGCGAAATGAGCACCGTATAGAACACCGATTTCGTCACGGCGAATCCCGCTTGCTGCATCAGGGCGCCGAGCCACGACGTGAGTCCGTAGAAGCCGAGCAGCGCGAAGAACCACAATGCCCAGACCATGATCGTGCGCTGACGATAGGCGGCGCTCCAGATCTCGCGGAATGCGCCGTGCTTCGAAGGAGCGGCCGAATCGGCGAGCAGCGACGGCGCGGGCAGCGAACGCAGTCCTTTGGACTTCATGACCTTCGCCTCGATGGTGTCGAGCACGGCGTCGGCCTGCGCGAGACGTCCGCGATGTTCGAGCCAGCGCGGCGATTCGGGCACGATGCGCCTCACGATCAGCACGAATACAGCGGGAATCGCGAGCAGCGCGAAGACGGTGCGCCAGCCGAACTGCGGCAGTACGAAGAACGACACGCAGCCCGCCGTGATGAAGCCCAGCGGCCAGAAGCCGTCCATCAACGCGACGAGACGTCCGCGCGAAGCCGTCGGCACGAACTCGGACAGCAGCGTCTGCGCGATCGGGAATTCCATGCCCATACCGATGCCGAGCAGCACGCGATACACGATCAACGCATCGACGCTTTGCGCCGTCGAGCACAGATACGACGCTACGCCCCACAGCACCATGCTCCACTGAAACACGGGGCGGCGTCCGAAGCGGTCCGCGAACAGGCCCGCGACGGCGGCGCCGAGCACCATGCCGAAGAAGCTTGCGCTCGCGACGAGCCCCGCTGCTGCGCTCGACAGACCGAACTCCGTCTTGATCGAGCCGAGCACGAACGTCATCGTGCCGAGATCGACGGAGTCGAAGAAGAACGCAATCGCGATGATGATGAAGATGGTGCGGTGATAGCCCGAAAACGGCAGGCGTTCGAGCCGCGCGGCAGCGCTGGCTCGTTTGGCGGAAGCGGTGGTCGGCATGGCGTCCCCGGGTGGAGGGTGGAAGAAGCCGGCTGTGTCAGCGAAGCCGGTTCAGTCCAGTAGACGCCGCCATTAATCCGTCATATAGAACAGATTCGGCATTGGGATGGAACGTGTGCGTCATTCGCGATGACGCACACGTATTCTTCAATGCGTATGTGCGGCCACGCTCCGCGCCGGTGCGGGCGCAGCATGCTTCGCGCCGCGCGCCGGTGTGCCGTTCGCCACGTAGTAGGACGCTGTCGAACGCGCGAGCGGCGTGCGTCCGCGAATGCGATCGGCGATCTTCTCCGCGAGCATGATGGTCGGCGCGTTCAGGTTGCCCGTCGTGATGCGCGGCATGATGGACGCATCGACCACGCGCAGGCCTTCGAGTCCATGCACGCGTCCTTCGCCATCGACGACGGCCATATCGTCGTAACCCATCGCACACGAACACGACGGATGGTAGGCCGTTTCCGCGCGGGCCCGCACGAACGCATCGATCTGCGCATCGCTCTGCAACTCGGCGCCGGGGCTCAGTTCGCGGCCGCGGAAGCGATCCAGCGCAGGCTGCGCGATGATCTCGCGCGTGATCCGGATCGCGTCGCGGAACTCACGCCAGTCGAGGGCTTCCGCCATGTAGTTGAAGAGGATCGACGGATGCTCGCGCGGATCGCGCGAACGCAGTTTCACGCGTCCACGGCTTGGCGAGCGCATCGAGCCGACGTGTGCCTGGAAGCCGTGCATCTTGATCGCGTTCGTGCCGTTGTAATTGATCGCGACGGGCAGGAAGTGATACTGGATGTTCGGCCACGGATCGTCGTCGCGGGTGCGGATGAATCCGCCCGCTTCGAAATGATTGCTCGCGCCGATCCCTGTGCCCTTCAGCATCCATTCGATGCCGATGGCGGGCTGATTGCGCAGCAGCAGCGCGGGGTAGAGCGACACGGGCTCCTTGCACTCGTACTGCATGTACATCTCGAGGTGATCCTGCAGATTCTGGCCGACGCCGGGCAGGTCGAGCACGACGGGGATGTCCAGCTCGCGCAGCCATGCGCCAGGGCCGACGCCCGAGCGTTGCAGGATCTGCGGCGACGCAATTGCGCCACTGCACAGCAGCACTTCGCGCCGCGCGTGGGCCGTGATCTGCGCCTGTCCATCCAGATACACGACGCCTTGCGCACGCTTGCCGCTAAAGAGAATCCGGTCGGTGGTCGCGTGCGTGACGATCGTGAGATTGGGGCGTGGCTTCGCCTGATCCAGATAGCCGCGCGCGGTGCTCGCGCGGCGGCCGTTGGCCGTCACGGTGCGGTCCATCGGGCCGAAGCCTTCCTGCTGGTAACCGTTGAGGTCGTCGGTACGCGGATAGCCCGCCTGCACGCCCGCTTCGATCATCGCTTCGAAGAGCGGATTCACGCCGGGCTTGCTGGTCGTCACATGCACGGGACCATCGCCGCCGTGATAGTCGTTCGGGCCGGCATCGCGAGTCTCAGCCTTGCGGAAATACGGCAGGCAATCCAGATAGGTCCAGTTTTCCAGGCCTTTTCGTTCGGCCCAGCCGTCGTAGTCGAGCGCGTTGCCGCGGATGTAGCACATGCCGTTGATCAGCGACGAACCGCCCAGACCCTTGCCGCGTCCGCATTCCATGCGCCGGTTGTTCATGAACGGCTCGGGGTCCGTTTCATAGGCCCAGTTGTAGCGACGGCCCTGCAACGGATACGCGAGCGCGGCGGGCATCTGCGTACGAAAGTCGAAGCGATAGTCGGGCCCGCCCGCTTCGAGCAGCAGCACGGTCACGTCGCGGTCTTCCGTCAGGCGAGTGGCGAGCACATTGCCCGCCGATCCCGCGCCGATGATGATGTAGTCGTACTCTTTCGCTGCCATGCTGCGCTCCCTCAAAACACGGGCTGATATTTGCCCAGTTCGACCTGGATGGACTTGATGCGCGTGTAGTGCTCGAGCGTCGTGATGCCGTTTTCGCGCCCGACACCCGATTGCTTGTAGCCGCCCACGGGCATTTCCGCGGGTGACTCGCCCCACGTGTTGATCCAGCAGATGCCCGCTTCGAGCCGGTGAATCGCGCGATGCGCACGCGCCAGATTCTCCGTCACGACGCCCGCTGCGAGACCATAGATCGTGTCGTTCGCGCGCGCGATTACTTCGTCTTCGTCGGTGAAGCTCAGAATGCTCATCACAGGCCCGAAGATTTCTTCGCGCACGATCTTCATGTCGTCGCGGCAGTCGGCGAAGACGGTCGGCTGCACATATTGACCGCGCGCGTAATCGCCTTCGACGATTCGTGCACCGCCCGTCACGAGCCGCGCGCCTTCGCGCTTGCCGCTTTCGATGTAGCCGAGCACCTTGTCCAGTTGCGCGGCGCTCGCCAGCGGCCCGAAATTGGTCGACGGATCCGACGGCTTGCCGACGCGAATGCGCTTCACGCGTTCGAGCACGCGCGCCTCGAACGCCTGCTGCACCGACTGATGCACGAACACACGCGTGCCGTTCGTGCACACCTGTCCTGCACTGAAGAAGTTGGCGGTCACGGCGATGTCGGCGGCGCGGTCGAGATCGGCGTCTTCGAACACAATCAGCGGCGACTTGCCGCCGAGTTCCATCGTCACTTCCTTCAGCGACGAACCGCCGGCCATCGACATCACTTTCTTGCCCGTTTCCACGCCGCCCGTGAACGAGATCTTCGCGATGCCGGGGTGCGCGCTCAGCATCGCGCCCACGCGTCCGTCGCCCTGCACGACGTTGAACACGCCGGCGGGCACGCCCGCTTCGAGATAGATTTCCGCGAGCTTCGATGCCGACAGCGGCGTGACTTCACTCGGCTTGAAGATCATCGCGTTGCCGGCAGCGAGCGCGGGCGCCGACTTCCAGCATGCAATCTGGATCGGATAGTTCCATGCGCCGATGCCCGCCGTCACGCCCAGCGGCTCGCGCCGCGTATAGACGAACGACTCCGCACGCAAGGGAATCTGTTGCCCTTCGATTGCCGTTGCCAGACCGGCGTAATACTCGATCACGTCGGCGCCCGTGACGATGTCGACCGCGCGCGTTTCCGCAATCGGCTTGCCCGTGTCGCGCATTTCGAGTTCGGCGAGCTCGTCGTTGCGCTCGCGCAGCAGTTCGACCGCGCGACGCAGGATGCGCGAGCGCTGCATCGCCGTCATCGCGGCCCACACGCGCAGGCCTTCACGCGCGGATTGCACGGCGCGCTCGATGTCGGCTTCGCTTGCTTGCTGGACCGTGGCGAGCAGTTCGCCCGTGGCGGGATCGAAGGTGTTGAAGGTGACGCCGCCAGTGGCGTCGACATATTCACCACCGATGTAGAGACGTTGCAGGCCGTATGCGGACATCCGGGTTTCTCCTTGAAATGCGGTTTTGGTTTGCGCGGCGCTCAAGTGACGCTCAAGCGACGTTCAAGCGGCGCTTTGCGCGAGCAGCAGGTCGATGTAGTCGTTGGCGAGGCGCAGCGCCGCTTTGGTGTCGAACGGATCGCCGGACAATGCGCCGCGCAGCCACAGGCCGTCGATCATCGCGGCGAGGCCGCTGGCCGCGCGCCGGGCCGAAGCTCGGGGCAATTCCCTGGCGAACTCGGCGCACAGGTTCGAATAGAGCCGCCGCGTATTCACGTGCTGCAAACGGCGCAGCGCGGGCTCGTGCATGCTCTCGGACCAGAACGCGAGCCAGGTCTTCATGACAGGGCCGCTCACCTGCGACACGTCGAAGTTGGCCGCGACAATTGCGCGCAAGCGCGCGCGCGGCTGTGCTTTTGCTGCGATGCGGCGGCGCGTCGTGGCGGCCCATAGATCGCGCAGGATATGGCGCATGGTCGCTTCGAGCAGACCGTCCTTGTCGCCGAAATAGTGGCTGACGATGCCCGTCGAAATGTTGGCGCGCTGCGCGACGGAAGCGAGCGTCGTGCCCGACAGACCGGACTGGTCGATCGTGAGCAAGGTGGCGTCGATCAGTTGCGCGCGACGCACTTCGCGCATTCCGACTTTGGGCATGGTGACTCGCAGCACTTTCGAAAGTCGTCACTCTAGTCTTTTTTTATTGAACGATCAATCAACAAAAACGGTCTGGACCGGCTTTGTCGGTTTCGGGAAAACGCGTGTCGGTTTTTGAACATTGGCGCACGGGGCAAAAGGACTAACCTCGACTCAGCGCCTTTTCGCGCATGCAGACCAACATGGAGACGAGACGATGAGCAGCAATCGCGGTGTCGTGTATCTGGGGCAGGGCAAGGTCGAAGTGCGGCCGATCGATTATCCGAAGATGGTAGATCCGCGCGGCCGCGCGATTGGCCACGGCGTGATTCTGAAAGTGGTGTCGACGAATATTTGCGGCTCGGACCAGCACATGGTGCGCGGCCGCACGACGGCTGAAGTCGGCCTTGTTTTAGGGCACGAAATCACGGGTGAAGTGATCGAAGTCGGTCGCGACGTGGAGACGCTGAAAATCGGCGATCTGGTGTCCGTACCGTTCAACGTCGCATGCGGCCGCTGTCAGACCTGCAAGGAGCAGCACACGGGCGTGTGCCTGAACGTGAACCCGTCGCGTGCGGGCGGCGCGTACGGTTACGTCGACATGGGTGGCTGGATCGGCGGGCAAGCCGAATACGTGCTGGTTCCGTATGCGGACTTCAATCTGCTGAAGTTTCCCGACCGCGACCGCGCGATGGAAAAGATCCGCGACCTCACGTGTCTCTCCGATATCCTGCCGACGGGCTATCACGGCGCGGTGATGGCGGGCGTGAAGCCGGGTTCGACCGTCTACATCGCGGGCGCGGGCCCTGTCGGCATGGCGGCGGCCGCATCGGCGCGCATCCTGGGTGCGGCCTGCACGATCATCGGCGACATGAACGAAGAGCGTCTCGCGCACGCTCGCGCTGTCGGCTTCGAGACGGTCAACCTGTCGAAGGATGCGACACTCGGCGAGCAGATCGCGCAGATTCTCGGCAAACCCGAGGTAGATTGCGCCGTCGATTGCGTCGGCTTCGAAGCACACGGCCACGGCAGCAGCGGCGCGCGCGAAGAAGCGCCCGCCACGGTGCTCAATTCGCTGATGGATATCACGAAGCCTGCCGGCGCGATCGGCATTCCGGGCCTCTATGTGACGGACGATCCGGGCGCCGTCGACGTCGCCGCGAAGAAGGGCAGCCTGTCGATCCGCTTCGGCCTCGGCTGGGCCAAGTCGCACTCGTTCCACACGGGTCAGACGCCCGTGATGAAGTACAACCGCAATCTGATGCAGGCGATTCTGTGGGACCGTCTGCCTATCGCGGATATCGTCAACGTGACGGTCATTTCGCTCGAGAACGCGCCCGATGGCTACCGTCAGTTCGATGGCGGCGCGCCGCGCAAGTTCGTGCTCGATCCGCATGGTTTGCTGAAGGCCGCGTGATCCGAACCGGCTGGTTCGTCATGCGTTGGTAGCAGGTCGAAGTCTCCTCTGTCCTTATCCTGGACGATGCTGCGTTGCCTCTCGCGAGGCACGCAGCATTTTTTTATTCACGCGATGGATGTTCCGCGCTTCAGAAGTCGTGTCGAATCGAGAAGGTCGCGCCGCGCTCGTGCGCGTGATTGAGGTTCAGAAGCGGATTGGCCCTGAAGCTCCAGTCGTCGTCATCGCTGGCGGCAGTGGACGGAACGCCCTGCGGGTCGGACGGAAGGCCGAAGCCATAGGCGGGCAAGGGCGAACGGCCGGCCTGAGCGCCGTCGAGCGGGGCCAGGTAGGGATCACCCGGCGCATGCCCGTAACGGAAGCGGTGTTTGCCTTGCGCGATGTTGTTGCTATCGGGCAGTCCGTAAGCCACCGCACTCCATTGCATCGCGTTCTGGACCACATAGCGGCGTACATGGCGAAACGGCGTGTACGCCGGTGATGCAGCGACGGGATACGAATAGAAGAGAACGGATGTCGAATAATGCCTTTTGGGTAGGGCGTGAACGGGACGTTTGGCAAATGACATCGCGCCGTTCAGAAGCAATAACGCGCCGACAATCCAGAGCACTGGATTGCGGCGCGCAATCAATCCGATCCTGCCAACGATGTAGTCGATCACCCTACCGGCCACCCCCGGTCCATTGAGACCCTCACCGATTAAGGCATGAATAAATCAGTTTAGTTCGCTTTGCATCATTGACGAACGACTCTGACAGGTAAAAACTGCGGGCGATTATCCGCATGCGCCAATTTCACCGCACGCCGTGCAAAAGTCGCAGCCGTCTTTACGAATCACGGCATTGGCACCGCAATTGCCGCATTTGCGGCCATGCATCGTGCGTAGTTCCTGAGCGCTGCGTGCTTCTTCCGCAGAGCCTTCGACAATGGAAAGCGCATTGTTCGCAGTCGAAGCGGTGAGATTCGCGTCGTCGCGCGGCGGATGAGCAAGAAGGCGGGACGGCACCTGGTTGCCTTCTGCATCGAGAAAGCCACGGCGGTGCAGAATCTGCTGAAGCGCATAGGCGAGGGCGGCGACTTCCGAATCGTGCCAGCGCGGCGAACGGTGGCCGTCGAGCCGCTGCACGTCGCCGAGCCTGACCTGGCCTCGATCCCACGACACCTTGCGTAAGTCCTGCAGATTGCGCGCGACGAAGCCGCCTCGCGCGGCCAGCGACAGCGAGCGCATCGTCGCCGTGATCCATTGCTGCGATTCGTCGCGCTGACCGGCGGGGATGAAGAACTCGATGGGGCGCTCGATCGTCACTTCTTCGCCGCCTACGCGTCCCGTCACTTCGATGAAAGACACGGCCAGATACAGCGACTTCTTGCCCGCTGCCGTCAGGTACTCGACCTTCTCGATGATCGCGGGTAACTGGCCCTTGGGGCGATGATCGATGGCGATGCGCAGCGGGTCGAGATCGACTTCGGCGAGTGCATCGTCGGCCATCGGAGCGGGTTCGGGCGTGACGCTCAGCACGGCGCCGAGCGTTTCGTTCGGGCGATATGTCGCGAGTCCTTTCAGCCCGCCTTTCCATGCATCGAAATAGAGATTTTCGAACGCGTCGAAAGGATAGTCTGCGGGCACGTTGACGGTTTTCGAAATCGACGTGTCGATGTACGGCTGCACGGCCGCCATCATATCCAGATGATCGCGCGCCGACATTTCGAGCGCGCTGACGAAGTAGTCGGGCAGATGGCCGACGTCGCCGCCCAGTTCGCGATACAGACGGTAAGCATGATCTTCGACGGCAAACTGCTCGCGGCTGCCGTTCGCCATCACCTTCATGCGGGTATAGGTCCATGAGAACGCGGGCTCGATACCGTTCGACGCGTTGTCGGCGAACGCGAGACTGACCGTGCCCGTCGGCGCGATGGAAAGGAGGTGGCTATTGCGGATGCCGTGCGTGCGGATTGCTTCCTTGACGTCGTCGGGAAGGCGCGATGCGAAGGTGCCGTCTTCGAGATACTGCTTGGCATTGAAGAGCGGGAACGCGCCGCGTTCGCGCGCGAGTTCGACGGACGCGCGATACGCCTCATCGCGCATCAGCTTTGCGATGCGCACCGCGAAATCGCGGCCTTCCTGCGAGTTGTAGCGCAGGCCCATCATCACGAGCGTGTCGCCGAGCCCGGTGAAGCCCACGCCGATGCGCCGCTTCGCGCGCGATTCATCGTATTGCTGGTCGAGCGGCCAGAGCGTGACATCGAGCACGTCGTCGAGAAAACGTACATGAGTGCGCGTGCGTTGCGCGAGTGCGTCCCAGTCGAACGATGGCTTGCCGCCGTGCCGCTGAGCGAACGGATCGAGCACGAAGCGCGTGAGGTTCAGCGGGCCGAGATTGCAGCAGCCGTAGGGCGGCAGCGGTTGTTCGCCGCACGGGTTGGTCGCGCGGATCGATTCGACGGCGCGCAGATTGTTGTCGTCGTTCATCCGCGAGATGAATACGATGCCGGGTTCCGCGATGTCGTAGGTCGAGCGCATGATGCGATCGAAGATTTCTTTCGCGCGCCGTTCGCTGTAGACCCACATGCCGTCGTCGCGCTGGCGCACGTCGTTGGCCGCACGCAATGCGGGCGTCGGTTCCGCGCGATGCACGAGCTGCCACATCGCGTCGTTTTCGACGGCTTGCATGAATTCGTCGGTGACGGCGACGGAAACGTTGAAGTTGTTCCAGCGGCCTTTGGAGTGCTTGGCCTCGATGAATTCGAGCAGATCGGGGTGTGTGCAATCGAGCACGGCCATTTGCGCGCCGCGCCGCGAGCCTGCGCTTTCGACGGTGCGGCACGACGCGTCGAACACGTCGATATAGCTGCACGGGCCCGACGCCGACGAACTTGTTGTTTTCACACGCGCGCCGCGCGGCCGGATTGCCGAGAAGTTGTAGCCGACGCCGCCGCCGCGGCGCATCGTTTCGGCTGCTTGCAGCAGTGCGACATAGATGCCGGGCAGGCCTTGATCGTCGACGCCCTGGATGCTGTCGCCGACGGGTTGCACGAAGCAGTTGATCAGGGTCGCCTGGATGCCTGCGCCTGCGGCGCTCATGATGCGGCCGGCGCCGAGCGCGCCGTTCTGGAGGTTTTCGACGAAACGGGCTTCGATTGCTGGGCGCAGTGCTTCTGGCTCGGCGAGGGCGACGCCGCGTGCGACTCTTCGGTAGACGTCGTCGGCTGTGCGTTCATCGCCCTTTGCGTACTTTTCCATGAGTACGTCGAGGGAGAATTGCTGCGGCGCGATGGTGGTGGAGTTGAGTTGCGACAGGTCGTTGTCGGTGTCGGCCATGAGGTTTCTCTGTGAGAGACGACGCGCCCTGGCGTCGCGGGCAGGTCTTACCTTAGCGCAGGGCGCGGTTGCGTGCAAACCGCGTGCGTCAAGGTTTTTGTCTGCGACGCGGTGGTGCCGGTTTTTTGCGGTTGGGGATTGGTATTTGCTGGCATCCGCGATTTCATGTCGGTGTTCAGGCGTTGCCCCTGTGCGGGGCGGCACTTACTTTCTTTGCCGCCGCAAAGAAAGTAAGCAAAGAAAGCGGGCTAACCCCGCCAGCGCTGGTTCCTGCCTGCGGGCCCCCGACAGTTCTTATGCTCCACGCGGCAACGCGCTAATCCATGCTCGTTGCCAGCGCTCGTCGATTCGCATCACCCACTTCAAACTCCCGCGTCACGTTCCGCGATACCCGAAAGCCCACCGCCGCCCAGGCGGCAAACTGTGTGTAGGCCGTCGCGATGGAAGTGCACCACTCCGGACGGAAAAGCGGGATCGGTGTCGTAGGATCGCTAACGCATGCGGTGCGATAGCCTACACACAGTTTGCCACCTGGGCGGCGCAGAC
Source organism: Paraburkholderia sp. Tr-20389 (assembly GCF_017104565.1). Lineage (GTDB taxonomy): Bacteria > Pseudomonadota > Gammaproteobacteria > Burkholderiales > Burkholderiaceae > Paraburkholderia. Next base: position 70,018 of record NZ_JAAGPD010000037.1, read on the forward strand.
GAATCGCTGCCGCTGGCTGCCTGCGGGTGATTGGAGTGGGTGATGCGCCGGTTCAAGGCGCTGGCAACGGGTGCAAAACAACGTGTTGCCGGGTGAAGTGCGGGACCCGTTGGGGGCCCGCAGGCAGGAACAAGGATTGGCGGTGTGAGCCCGCTTTCTTTGCTTACTTTCTTTGCGGCGGCAAAGAAAGTAAGTGCCGCCCCGCACAGGGGCAACGCCTGAACACCGACATGAACTCGCGGATGCCAACGAAAAAAAAGCGCTCGCTAGCAAAAAAACCAAACCGGCGACTGCGTCGCAGACAACAAAAAAAACCAAACCTCAAGCGTGAAGCGGCGAGCCAGCGAGCACCCCCATCACAGGATGGGCCAACGGAGCGACCTGCTTCCTCCGCTCCCGAGTAGGAGCGGTCCCAAACGCATCACGATAGCTCTTCGAAAAATGACAGGCAGACTGAAACCCGCACGCCATGGTGATATGCATGATCGACATATCCGTCTGCAGCAGCAGTTCACGCGCGCGGCGCAGCCGCAACGTCAGATAGTAGTGGGTCGGCGTCATACCGAGATGCTCGCGGAACAGACGCTGCAACTGCCGCTGCGACATATTCGCGAGCCGCGCGAGTTCCTCGCGTGAAAGCGGCTCCTCGATGTTGTTCTCCATCAACGCAATGACTTCGAACAACGACTTGTTGGCGGAGCCAAGCCGCGCCACCAGCGGCATGCGCTGCTGCGCGCTGTTGTCGCGCACATGCTCGACGATGAACTGCTCGGCAATCTGCGTGACACGCGGTGTGCCGACGCGCGCCGCGATCAGGTTCAGCATCATGTCGAGCGGCGCGACGCCGCCCGTACAGGTCACGCGGTCACGGTCGATCACGAACAGTTCTTTCAGGAAACGCGTGTCGGGAAACTCTTCCTTGAGCGCCGACATGTTCTCCCAGTGAATCGCGCACGCATAACCCGCCAGCAAGCCCGACTTCGCGAGCGCATAGGTTCCCGTGCACAGGCTGCCCAGCGCAACGCCCGCGCGAGCGAAGCGCCGCAGCGTGGACAGATGCTCGGGCGTGGTCTCGCGCTGCACGTCGATGCCGCCGCATACGAACACGATGTCCGGCGTGCCGACGCACTCGGCAGGCCCCGTGTCGACTGAAAGACCATTGCTCGCCGTAACGGAGCCGCCGTCCGGACTGATGATCGACCATCGATAGAGCGATTGCCCGCTTAGGTAGTTGGCCATGCGCAGCACTTCGATCGCATTCGTAAACGCGATCATCGTGAAGTTGGGCAGCGGCATGAACGCGAAGTGAGACAACGACGCGGTTCGATCGGGCGACATGGTTCGGGCGTTCCTTCAGCTCGATGTTCTGTTTCAGCCGCGTGGGGAACGGCCTTTCTTATTCTGCGAGCGAGCGCAACAAGCATGCCATACGGCTAAACCCTGGCTGGATAAACGGTTTGCGGCAGTGCATTCGCGCCGGCGCACCTGCGCTGTGCACTTTTCGCACTGTCAATGAGCCTGCGGCGCGCCCGAACGGTGCTGCATCCGATGTACCCGAGTCGATCGACGTTGCGATGCACCATTTCTATTTAGCTTCAATTCTTTGCATTGAAGCCGCCGATTAGCACGAGCGATCACTTGTCCAAAACGGACTTGCATGGCGGAAAAGGCAAAGAACGCGTCTGAAATCGTAAATTGACCGGTCAGGCGAAAGACAAGAATAGAGCCATCGCTGGAGGTAGTGCAAAGCCAGTCCAGGCAAGGGATTGCGCGGGATCAAGGACGCCGGGCCACGCACTCTCTTTCGCTTTTCGGTCATCAACGGTCAACTGAACGGAAGCCATGTCGAACGCCAACCCATTCTTCTCGCAGTCCCTCGCCGAGCGCGACGCATCGGTGCGCAAGTCGGTCCTCAAGGAACTCGAACGCCAGCAGTCGCAAGTCGAACTGATTGCGTCGGAAAACATCGTGTCGCGCGCCGTGCTCGAAGCACAAGGCTCGGTACTGACGAACAAGTACGCGGAAGGCTATCCCGGCAAGCGCTACTACGGCGGCTGCGAATTCGTCGATGAAGTCGAAGCCCTCGCGATCGAACGCATCAAGAAGCTCTTCAATGCAGGCTTCGCCAACGTGCAGCCGCACTCGGGCGCGCAAGCGAACGGTTCGGTGATGCTCGCGCTCGCCAAGCCGGGCGACACGATCCTCGGCATGTCGCTCGACGCGGGCGGCCACCTGACGCACGGCGCAAAGCCCGCGCTGTCCGGCAAGTGGTTCAACGCCGTGCAGTACGGCGTGAACCGCGAAACGATGCGCGTCGACTACGATCAGATCGAAAAGCTCGCGCACGAGCACAAGCCGTCGATGATCATCGCCGGCTTCTCCGCCTATCCGCGCGAGCTGGACTTCGCACGCTTCCGTGCGATCGCCGACAGCGTCGGCGCGAAGCTGATGGTCGACATGGCGCACATCGCGGGCGTGATCGCGGCGGGCCGTCATGCGAATCCCGTCGAGCATGCGCATGTCGTGACGTCGACCACGCACAAGACACTGCGCGGTCCGCGCGGCGGCTTCGTGCTGACCAACGACGAAGACATCGCGAAGAAGATCAACTCGGCGGTGTTCCCCGGCCTGCAAGGCGGCCCGCTGATGCACGTGATCGCGGGCAAGGCGGTCGCGTTCGGCGAAGCGCTCGAAGGCAGCTTCAAGACCTATATCGACAACGTGCTGGCCAATGCGCAAGCGCTCGGCGAAGTGCTGAAGGACGGCGGCGTCGATCTCGTGACGGGCGGCACCGTCAACCATCTGCTGCTCGTCGATCTGCGCCCGAAGGGCCTCAAGGGCACGCAGGTCGAACAGGCGCTCGAACGCGCGGGTATCACCTGCAACAAGAACGGCATTCCGTTCGATACGGAAAAGCCGACGGTGACCTCGGGCATTCGTCTCGGCACGCCGGCAGGTACGACGCGCGGCTTCGGTGTCGCCGAGTTCCGCGATGTCGGCCGGATGATTCTCGAAGTGTTCGATGCACTGCGCACGCAGCCCGAAGGCGACGCTGCAACCGAGCAGCGCGTGCGCCGCGAGATCTTCGCGCTGTGCGAACGCTTCCCGATCTACTGAGCCGCCTCGAACGGTCCGTCAAAACCCCACAGCTACGGAGTCAACCATGAGCAACCTGCACGACAGCAGCATCATCATCGACGGTCTGAACATTTCGAAGTTCGAGCGTTCGGTGTTCGAGGACATGAGAAAGGGCGGTGTCACCGCGGTCAACTGCACGGTCTCCGTGTGGGAAGACTTCCAGAAGACGATCGACAACATCGCGGAAATGAAACAGCAGATCCGCGAATACAGCGAGATCCTGACGCTGGTGCGCACGACGGACGACATCCTGCGCGCCAAGAAAGAGAACAAGACGGGCATCATCTTCGGCTTCCAGAACTCGTACGCGTTCGAGGACAACCTCGGCTATATCGAAGTGTTCAAGGAACTCGGCGTGAACGTGGTGCAGCTTTGCTACAACACGCAAAACCTCGTCGGCACGGGTTGCTATGAAGCGGATGGCGGCCTGTCGGGCTATGGCCGCGAAGTGATTCAGGAAATGAATCGCGTCGGCATCCTGGTCGACCTCTCGCACGTCGGCGCCAAGACGTCGTCCGATGCGATCGCCTGCTCGAAGAAGCCCGTCACGTACTCGCACTGCTGCCCGTCGGGTCTCAAGGACCATCCGCGCAACAAGACGGATGAGCAGCTGAGAGAAATCGCCGATGCCAACGGCTTCGTCGGCGTGACGATGTTCTCGCCGTTCCTGAAGAAAGGTCCGGACGCGACCGTCGACGACTATCTCGAAGCCATCGAATACGTGATCGACGTGATCGGCGAGGACAAGGTCGGTATCGGCACGGACTTCACGCAAGGCTATAGCACGGAATTCTTCGACTGGATCACGCACGACAAGGGCCGCTATCGCCGTCTGACGAACTTCGGCAAGGTCGTGAATCCCGAAGGCATCCGCACGATCGGCGAATTCCCGAACCTGACGGCCGCGATGGAGCGGGCGGGCTGGGGCGAGTCGCGCATCAAGAAAGTGATGGGCGACAACTGGATGCGCTTCTTCGGCGAAGTCTGGAACGTCTAAATCAACCTACAGATACAGCACAGGAACCCCCGCGATGCAACCGGAACTCCCGATCGACGTCGACCCGAACACGGGCGTCTGGACCACCGACGCGCTGCCGATGCTGTACGTGCCGCGCCACTTCTTCACGAACAATCACACGGCCGTCGAAGAAGCGCTCGGCCTCGAAGCGTACGCGGAGATTCTCTACAAGGCCGGCTACAAGTCCGCTTATCACTGGTGCGACAAGGAAGCGAAGCAGCACGGCATCAGCGGCATGGCCGTGTTCGAGCACTACCTGAACCGTCTTTCGCAACGCGGCTGGGGCCTCTTCAAGATCGTCGAAGCCGATCCGTCGACGGCGCGCGCGAAGATCGAATTGCATCACTCGTCGTTCGTGCTCGCGCAGCCGGGCAAGGAAGGCAAGCTGTGCTACATGTTCGCCGGCTGGTTCGCGGGTGCGATGGACTGGGTGAACGACACGACTGACGGCGGCAAGAGCGCGCCGCGCGCGCAGTCGAAAGAAGTGCAGTGCGCAGCCGAGCATCACGATCACTGTGTATTCGAAGTGTCGCCGATCGCTCACTGACACACTGCTCATCACATTAGAGCCTGAACTGAACACCGCCCGAGGTCGCCTGCAATGCGTTACCCCAATCTGTTCAAACCTTTGACCCTCAACCAGCTGACGCTGCGCAACCGTATCGTCAGCACCGCGCACGCGGAGGTGTATGCCGAACCGGGCGGCCTGCCCGGCGACCGCTACATCCGCTATTACGAGGAAAAGGCCAAGGGCGGTGTCGGCCTCGCCGTGTGCGGCGGGTCGAGCCCGGTTTCGATCGACAGCCCGCAAGGCTGGTGGAAGTCCGTGAACCTGTCGACGGACAAGGTCATCGATCCGCTGTCGCGTCTCGCCGAAGCGATGCACCGGCACGGCGCGAAGATCATGATTCAGGCGACGCACATGGGCCGCCGCTCCGCATGGCATGGCGAGAGCTGGCCGCATCTGATGACGCCTTCCGGCGTGCGCGAGCCCGTGCACCGCGGCAACGCGAAGATCATCGAAGTGGAAGAGATCCGCCGCATCATCGGCGACTTCGCGACGGCAGCGAAGCGCGTGAAAGATGCGGGGATGGACGGCATCGAGATTTCGGCTGCGCACCAGCATCTGATCGACCAGTTCTGGAGTCCGCGCACGAACTTTCGTACCGACGAATGGGGCGGCTCGCTCGAAAACCGTCTGCGTTTCGGCGTCGAAGTGCTGCAGGCGGTGCGCGAAGCCGTCGGCAAGGACTTCTGCGTCGGCCTGCGCATGTGCGGCGACGAGTTCCATGAAGATGGCCTCGATCACACGCAGTTGAAGGAAATCGCGCAGGCGATGGCCGAAACGGGTTTGATCGATTACATCGGCGTGATCGGGTCCGGCGCGGATACGCACAACACGCTCGCCAACTGCATGCCGCCGATGGCGTTGCCGCCCGAGCCGTTCGTGCACCTCGCGGCCGGTATCAAATCCGTTGTGAAGTTGCCCATCATGCACGCGCAAAGCATTCGCGATGCAGGGCAAGCGGAGCGTCTGCTCGCAAACGGCATGGTCGACCTGGTCGGCATGACGCGCGCACAGATCGCCGATCCGCACATGGTCATCAAGATCCGCGATGGCCGCGAAGACGAAATCAAGCAGTGCGTCGGTGCGAACTACTGCATCGACCGCCAGTACAACGGCCTCGACGTGCTGTGTGTGCAGAACGCCGCGACATCGCGCGAAGCGACGATGCCGCATGTGATCGAAAAGACGCGTGGGCCGCGCCGCAAAGTGGTCGTGGTCGGCGCGGGTCCCGCCGGACTCGAAGCGGCACGCGTCGCGCGTTCGCGCGGCCATGATGTGGTGCTGTTCGAGAAGAGCGATGCCGTCGGCGGCCAGATCATGCTTGCCGCCAAAGCGCCGCAGCGCGAGCAGATGGCGGGCATCGTGCGCTGGTTCGATATGGAAACCAAGCGTCTTGGCGTCGATCGCCGCATGGGCGTCGAAGCCGACGAGAAGATGATCCTCGCCGAGAAGCCGGACATCATCGTGCTCGCCACGGGCGGTTCGGCCTTCACGCAGCAAGTGCCTGCATGGGGCGTCGCCGAAGGGCACGCCGTGAGTTCGTGGGACATCCTGTCGGGCAAGGTCGAGCCGGGCCAGAACGTGCTGGTCTACGACGGTGTGAGCACGCATGCGGGCGCGGGTGTGGCCGACTTCATCTCGAGCCGCGGCTCGAAGGTCGAAATCGTCACACCGGACGTGAAGGTGGCCGACGACGTCGGCGGCACCACGTTCCCGATCTTCTATCGACGCCTCTATGCGCAAGGCGTGATTCACACGCCGAACTACTGGCTCGACCGCGTGTATGAGGAAGACGGCAAGAAGATCGCCGTGATCCGCAACGAGTACACGGAAGAACAGGAAGAGCGTGCCGTCGATCAGGTCATCATCGAAAACGGCAGCACGCCGAACGACGGGCTGTACTGGAAGCTGAAGAACGAGTCGGTGAATCGCGGTCAGGTCGACGTGCACAAGCTCTTCGCTTCGGAGCCGCAGCCGTCGCTGTCCGAAGAACTCGGCAACGGCCGCTTCCTGCTGTTCCGTGTCGGCGACTGCATCTCGATGCACAACATCCACGGCGCGATCTATGACGCGCTGCGTCTTTGCAAGGATTTCTGACGATGAGCCCGGCGTTCCTCATCACCGCGTTGTTGTGGGTATCCGTCGCCGGCCTTGCGTTTGCGGTCGCAAAACGGGCGGCATACTGGCGTCTCGGACGGGCAACGGCAGCCGGCGCATTCGGCTGGACGAACCTGCTGACCATTCCGAAGCGCTATTTCGTCGATCTGCATCATGTCGTGGCGCGCGATCCGTACATCGCGAAGACGCACGTCGCGACGGCGGGCGGTGCGATTGCCGCCTTCGCGCTGGTCTTCCTGAACTACGGCCTCGCGATCTATTCGCCGTGGCTCGACCGGCTGATCTTTCTGGCCGCGCTGATCATGCTGGTGGGTGCCGTGTTCGTGTGGCGCCGCCGGCATGCGAAGGACGTGCCCGCACGCCTGTCGCGCGGTCCGTGGAATACGCTGCCCTGGCTGCTCGGATCGTTCGCGCTCGGTCTGCTGCTGTACACGCTGTTGCCGGCATCGGCGATGTCGGGCGGCCTCGCGATCATCTTCGCGGTGCTGATCGCGGCAGGTGCCTTCGCGATGACGTTCGGCGCAGCGCGCGGCGGTCCGATGAAGCACGCGCTGGCAGGGCTGCTGCATCTCGCGTTCCATCCGCGTCAGGAGCGTTTCGCGGCGCAAGGCGACGTGCGCAAGGAACAGGCTGTTCCGCCGACGGCGCTGAAGACGCCCGTGCTCGAACAGAATGAATACGGCGTCGGCAAGCCCGTCGAGTTTCGCTGGAACCAGCTGCTGAGCTTCGATGCATGCGTGCAATGCGGCAAGTGCGAAGCGGCCTGTCCCGCGTTTGCGGCAGGCCAGCCGCTGAATCCGAAGAAGCTGATTCAGGACCTCGTGACGGGCATGGTGGGCGGAACGGATTCGGCCTATGCAGGCAGCCCGACGCCCGGCATCAAGGTCGGCCAGCATGGCGGCGAACCGCAGCGTCCCATCATCTCCAGCCTGATCGAAGCCGATACGGTGTGGTCGTGCACGACTTGCCGCGCTTGCGTGCACGAATGCCCGATGCTGATCGAGCACGTCGATGCCATCGTCGATATGCGCCGCAACCAGACGCTCGTGCACGGCACGGTTCCCGGCAAGGGCCCGGAAGTGCTCGCGAATCTGCGCGAAACGGGCACGATGGGCGGCTATGACAAGGCGGCGCGTTACGACTGGTCGGTCGATCTGAGCTCGCCCATCGCGCAGCCGGGCAAGCCTGTCGACGTGCTGCTGGTGGCGGGCGAAGGCGCGTTCGACATGCGTTATCAGCGTACGCTGCGCTCGCTGGTCAAGGTGCTGAACAAGGCAGGTGTGAACTATGCGGTGCTGGGCGCGCAGGAAACCGATACGGGCGACGTCGCGCGCCGTCTCGGCGACGAAGCGACGTTCCAGCGCATGGCGAAGCAGATGATGGGCACGTTGTCCGCGCTGAACTTCAAGCGCATCGTCACCGCCGATCCGCACGTGATGCACAGCCTGCGCAACGAGTATCGCGCGCTCGGCGGCCGCTATGACGTGCTGCATCACACGACGTTCCTCGCGGAACTGGTCGCGAGCGGCAAGCTGTCGCCGAAAGCCATCGCGGCGTTCAACGACAAGACGATCACGTATCACGATCCGTGCTATCTCGGCCGCTACAACGGCGAAACGGAAGCGCCGCGCCAACTGCTGAAGACGATCGGCATCAAGGTCGTCGAAATGGAACGGAACGGTAAACGAGGCCGCTGCTGCGGCGGTGGCGGCGGTGCGCCGCTGACGGATATTCCCGGCAAGCAGCGTATTCCCGATATCCGCATCAACGATGCGCGCTCGATCGGCGCGGACGTGGTCGCGGTGGGTTGCCCGAACTGCACGGCGATGCTCGAAGGCGTGGTCGGTCCACGGCCCGAGGTGCTCGATGTGGCCGAACTCGTTGCCGCAGCGCTGGAGTGAACGATGAATACGACCATCAAACGTATCGATCCGCGCCGGCCATTCGTCATCACGGCGGCAGGGCTGAAGCGCATCACGCTCGGCGCGGAGCATGTGGCAGGCGCGTCGTATGACCATGCGTTGCAGGCGGGCGCGCACGGCCATGGTGCCGCTAAAACGCTGCGCACGACGCAGGCGCCGCAACGCACGCTGCTCGTGGTCGCACACAGCGACCGCGGCGCGCTCGACGATCACACTCGTCAGGCGCTGGCCGCCGCCGCGCTGATCGCGGACGCCACGACGCAAGTCGCGCTGCTGGTGCTCGGCGAACTGAAGGATGATGCCGCCGCGCTCGGCGCCGACAAGGTGATCGAACTGCCGTCGTTCGATCGACGCACGTTCGCACCGGAACGCGAAGTGCAGGCCGTCGCGGCCTGTGTCGCGCAACTCACGCCCGCGCATATTTTCATGCCCGACAACGCGACGGGCGACGGCGATCTCGGCCGCCGCTACGCCGCGCTCGCGGGCGCCAGCATCGCGACGCACGTCGTGCAGATCGACGCGAAGGAAGTGTCGACCTATGCGCAGGCGAAGACGGCCTACGCAACACGCGCGCTGCCCGATGTGATTCTGCTGGCAGCGGGTGCGGTCGATACGCGGCTGCCGTTCGTCGGCGCAGGCGAGCGGCTGGACGTGCCCGCTCTCGCGCAGACGAACGATGCATCGACGGGTGCGTACCGCGATCTCGGCATCGAGGAAATCGACGCGGCTCAGGTTGCGCTGGAAGAGGCCGATTTCATCGTATCGGCGGGCAATGGGGTCACGGATGTCGCGGCGTTCCAGAAACTCGCGGGCACGTTCGGCGCGGCGATCGGCGCGAGCCGAGTGGCCGTCGACAACGGCATGTTCACGCGCGACAAGCAGATCGGCGCAACGGGCAAGACCGTCGAAGCGAGCGTGTATATCGCGTTCGGCATCTCTGGCGCCGTGCAGCATTTGCAGGGCATCAAGGATTGCCGTCATGTGATCGCGGTGAACCTGGACGGCAGCGCGCCTATCGTGAAGCGCGCGAATCTGACGATCATCGGCGATACGCAGGCCACCATCGCGTCGCTGATCGACGAGATCGATCGTGCGCGTTCTGGACGCGGCGGTGCCGCTGCGCCTGTTGCCAACCCGATCGTCGAAGGAGTCGCGGCATGAACGGCAAGCTCGAAAAAATCGCAGTGCTCGTGTCGGTCGGCAGGCATCCCGTCAGCGGCGTCGCGCGCTATAGCCGCAACGATGCCGCCGCGCTCGAAATCGGCCGTCAATTGTCGAGCCAGCACGCGGCGCGTCTGGACGTGCTGCATGCGGGCGATCCGGGTAATCCCGCACTCGAAGACTACCTGGCGCTGGGTGCGGAACACGTCGAAGTGCTGACCTGCGGCGCCAATGACGATGCCGTGAAGCTGCTTGCGGCGCGGCTCAAAGGATACGACCTCGTGCTGACGGGCACCTGCGCGGAAGGCGCGTTCGACAGCGGCATGCTGCCTTACCGTCTCGCCGATGCGCTGTCGGTTCCGCTCGCCGGCACGGCCGTCGACGTGACGGTGGCAGGCGGCCGGGCGACGGTGCGGCAATTCTTGCCGAAAGGTGTACGCCGCCGCGTCGAGGTCGCGCTGCCCGCTGTCGTCGCCGTGCATCCGCTGGCCAGCGTGACGCCGCGTTATGCGTACGCGCGGCTGCGCGCGGGCTCGATCCAGCCGGGACGCGCGGAGGCAGTCGCCGATACGGAAGCCGCGCAATGGCAGATCGCGGCCGTCACGCGCAAACCGGTGCGGTTCGCCGCGGCGGAAAAGCGTTCGGGCCATGCCCGTATGCTGTCTGCGACGACCACGGAAAGCCGCGGCGGCAGCGTCGTAATTGAAGGGACTTCGGTCGAAAAAGCACAAGTGATACTTGCCTATTTGCGCGAGCATCAACTCATCGATTACTGATTTGCGCCGCACCCACACGGCCTCGCAAACCCGGAGCACACATGAAAGTATCGGCAGACATTCAGGCGCTCGTCGATCGGCGCAAGCAGGGACATAGCCTCGAAGCACCGTTCTATCTGAGCGAAGAAATCTTCAAGCTCGATATGGATGCGATTTTCCGTCAACACTGGATTCAGGTCGCCGTCGAGCCGGACGTTCCCGAGCCGGGCGATTACGTGACCGTCGAACTCGGCAGCGATTCGATCCTGATCGTGCGCGACGACGACATGAACGTGCGCGCCTTCCACAACGTGTGCCGCCATCGTGGCGCGCGCCTGTGCAACGAGGACAAGGGTAGCGTCGGCAATATCGTGTGTCCGTATCACAGCTGGACATACAACCTGTCGGGCGACCTGATGTTCGCCGAGCACATGGGCGAGCAGTTCGATCGCTGCAAGCACAGCCTGAAGAGCGTGCATGTCGAGAACCTGGCGGGCCTGATTTTCGTTTGCCTCGCGGAAAACCCGCCCGTCGATTTCGCCGTGATGCGCGCCGCGATGGAGCCGTATCTGCTGCCGCACGATCTGCCGAACTGCAAGATCGCCGCGCAGATCGACATCATCGAGAAAGGCAACTGGAAGCTCACGATGGAGAACAACCGCGAGTGCTACCACTGCGTCGCGAACCATCCGGAGCTGACCATTTCCCTCTACGAATACGGCTTCGGCTATCAGCGCTCGCCGGCGAACGCTGAAGGCATGGACGCGTTCGAGCGCACCTGCATCGAGCGGGCCAAGGAATGGGAAGAGATGGATCTGCCGTCCGTCGAGATCGATCGGTTGTCGGACGTGACGGGTTTCCGCACGCAACGTCTGCCGCTCGATCGCAGCGGCGAATCGCAGACGCTCGACGCGAAGGTCGCGTCGAAGAAATTGCTGGGCGAATTCAGGCAAGCCGACCTTGGCGGCCTGTCGTTCTGGACGCAGCCCAATTCGTGGCATCACTTCATGAGCGATCACATCGTGACGTTCTCGGTGATTCCGCTGTCGGCGGGTGAAACGCTGGTGCGCACCAAGTGGCTCGTGCACAAGGACGCGCAAGAGGGTGTCGATTACGACGTGAGCAACCTGACGGCCGTATGGAACGCGACCAACGACCAGGACCGTGCGCTCGTCGAATTCTCGCAGCGCGGCGCGTCCAGCAGCGCGTATGAGCCGGGTCCGTACTCGCCGTTCACGGAAGGGCTGGTCGAGAAGTTCAGCGACTGGTATGTGCGGCGCGTGGCTGCGCACATCGACAGCTCGGCTTCGGAGCCGCGCACGTTCAACATCAAGGCCGTTTGACCGAGCCTTCAGACAACACCGACCGGATGCCTGGCGGCAAGTGGAGCAAGCAATGATGCGCGATGGAGCAACCTTCGAACCCGTCGAAAGCCGCGTGACGAAGCCCGAATTCTGGAGCGCGTTGCCGGCGCGCTGGACGAGCGATGTCGAGGAGACGCTCGTGTGCTGCCAGGTTCGTCAGGAAACGCACGACGTGAAGAGCTTTTTCTTCCGTTCGCCGGAAGGCCGTGCGTTCGTGTTCGAGCCGGGTCAGTTCATTACACTCGAACTGGACATCGAGGGCGAGACGATCAATCGCTGCTATACGATCTCATCGTCGCCGACGCGCCCGCACACCATTTCGATTACGGTGAAGCGCGTGCCGGGTGGCAAGGTATCGAACTGGCTGCACGACAACCTGCAGGCGGGCGCGCGCGTGCGCGTGCTGGGCCCTGCGGGCGAATTCACCTGCGCGCGGCATCCGGCGCGCAAGTATCTGTTTTTGTCGGCGGGGTCGGGCATTACGCCGCTGATGTCGATGAGCCGTGCGCACCACGAGCTGAGCGAGGACCGCGACATCGTGTTCGTGCATAGCGCGCGTACGCCTGACGACATCATCTTTCCCCGGGAACTGGATCTGATTGCTTCGAATCAGGCGAACTTCCGAACTTCTTTTGTTTGTGAGCGGGTGGGTGCACGGACCAGCTGGCCGGGGATTACCGGGTTCTTGACGCTGCCTTTGCTCAAGCTGATTGCGCCGGATTTCATGGAGCGTGAGGTTTTCACTTGCGGACCTGCGCCTTATATGAAGGCGGTGCGCGATCTGCTCGATGAAGCGGGTTTTGATCGCAAGCAGTATCACGAGGAGAGTTTTTCGTTCGAGACCTTGATCGAGGCTGAGCCGCAAGTTGCGGCGGAAGTGCTCGAGGCCGAGCACAAGGCTGATGGCCATGCTGCGAATGGTACGCAGACCTTTTCGGTGAGCTTTACTCGTAGCAATCGGTCGATTGAATGTGGTTCGACGCAACATGTGCTCGATGCGGCCCGCCAGGCCGGGGTTCGGTTGCCGGCTTCATGTACTCAGGGCATGTGTGGCACATGCAAGGTCAAGCTTGTTTCTGGCCAGGTGGATATGAAGCACAACGGTGGGATCCGGCAGCGTGAGATCGATCAGGGGATGGTGTTGTTGTGTTGTAGCAAGCCGTTGAGCGATCTTGTTGTTGAGAAGTGATTTTTTTGTCTGCGACGCAGTCGCCATTCTGGTTTTTTTTTGCTGGCGAGCGCCTTTTTTTTCGCTGGCATCCGCGTGATGTTGTCTTGTTTCAGGCGTTGCCCCTGTGCGGGGCGGCACCTACTTTTCTTTGCAGCGGCAAAGAAAAGTAGGCAAAAGAAAGCCGCTCACACCGCTAGCGCTTGTTTTTTGCCTGCGGGCCCCCTACGGGTCCCGCGCTTCAAATGGCAGCGCACTAATCTCGGCTCGTTGCCATCGTGCTAACTGAATGCATCACCCGCTTTACATGCCCGCGTCATGGACCGCGGTACCAGGAAGTCCACTGCCGCCCAGGCGGCAAACTGTGTGTAGGCTGTCTCGACGGAGGTGCACCGCTCCGGACTGAAAAGCGGATTGGTGTCGTAGTATCGCTACTGGTTTTTTTGCTGGCGAGCGCCTTTTTTTTCGCTGGCATCCGCGTGATGTTGTCTTGTTTCAGGCGTTGCCCCTGTGCGGGGCGGCACCTACTTTTCTTTGCAGCGGCAAAGAAAAGTAGGCAAAAGAAAGCCGCTCACACCGCTAGCGCTTGTTTTTTGCCTGCGGGCCCCCTACGGGTCCCGCGCTTCAAATGGCAGCGCACTAATCTCGGCTCGTTGCCATCGTGCTAACTGAATGCATCACCCGCTTTACATGCCCGCGTCATGGACCGCGGTACCAGGAAGTCCACTGCCGCCCAGGCGGCAAACTGTGTGTAGGCCGTCGCGATAGAAGTGCACCACTCCGGACTGAAAAGCGGATTGGTGTCGTAGGATCGCTAATGCATGTGGTGCGAAAACCTACACACAGTTTGCCACCTGGGCGGCGCAGACGACTCGCTGCCGCTGGCTGAACTACGGGTTGCTGGAGTGGGTGATGCGCTTGTTAGCGCGCTGGCAACGGGCGTTAAAAGGTGTGTTGCCGTGTGGAGTGCGGGACCCGTAGGGGGCCCGCAGGCAAGAAGAAGGATTGGCGGTGTGAGCGGCTTTCTTTTGCCTACTTTTCTTTGCCGCTGCAAAGAAAAGTAGGTGCCGCCCCGCACAGGGGCAACGCCTGAAACAAGACAACATCACGCGGATGCCAGCGAAAAACCAGGAACTGCGACTGCGTCGCAGACAAACAAAACCTTAAACGGCGACTGCGTCGCAGAGAAGAAAAAACCCAAGTCGCATACAGACAAGAACCCGTCGCAAACCCGACCACCATCGACTTTCTGGTTAGCGATTCTAAAACTACACCGCACCTGCGGCCACAAGGAGATCGACCATGAAGCACCTGAAAAAACTGATGTTGTGCGGGGCACTGATCGCAACCATGACCGCGATCGGCACGGCGGCTGCAGATACCAAACCCACCATCAAGATCGGCTACGTCGAAGGCTGGGACGACAGCGTCGCCACTTCCAACGTCGCCGCGCAGATCATCGAAAAACGTCTCGGCTATCCGGTGCAACTCGTGCCCGTCGCAGCCGGCATCATGTGGCAGGGCGTCGCGCGCGGCGATCTCGACGCGACTCTGTCGGCATGGCTGCCCGTCACGCACGGCGCGTACTGGGATCAGTTCAAGGGCAAGGTGCAAGACCTGGGAGCTAACTATACCGACGCGAAGATCGGTCTGATTGTGCCCGCCGACGTACCCGAGAAAAGCATCAGCGACCTGCAGGCGCATAAGGCCGACTTCTCGGGCCGTATCGTCGGTATCGACGCCGGCGCGGGCGTGATGAAGAAAACCAGCGAGGCAATCAAAGCCTATAACCTCGACTATCAACTGATGCCGAGTTCGGGCAGCGCAATGACCGCGGAACTTGCTCGCTCAATGAATGCCAATAAACCTGTGATCGTCACGGGTTGGGTGCCGCACTGGATGTTCGCGAAGTGGAAGCTGAAGTTCCTCGAAGACCCGAAGAAGGTGTACGGCGAGTCCGAGCACGTGGATAGCGTCGTCAATCCGGGCCTCGATACAAAGGCTCCGCAAGTGGTCGCGTTTCTGAAGAAATTTCAATGGAAGCCGGGCGAAATCGACAGCGTCATGCTGGCGACGGAGAACGGCGCCAAGCCTGCCGACGCAGCCGGATCGTGGATCGCCTCACACGGCGACCGCGTGAATAGCTGGGTAGGCGGAGCACAATAACCGTCCTTCTCTAACGCGTTCTAATTAGGGTTTTAATGGCGATGCGAATGCGCTGCGCGCGCATCCGCATCGCCGTGTCACCGGTTGTTTGTGTTCCAGCCAGCGCGCAGGCTCTTTCTAAAAAGGGAGACTCTGGATGGATCAGACAGGACTGCGCTCGCGCAGTATCGAAGGCTCGAGCAATGGTACGAGCGACAGCGCCGCACATGAAGGCCATGCGCTGCAACGCGGCCTCACATGGAAAGACGCATTCTGGGTGACGAGCGGCGTGCCTGGCGGCGTGCTGTTCACGATCGGCGGCGTATCGGCGACGATCGGTCAACCCGCGTGGGCCATCTGGGTCGCAGCGATCCTGATGGGTCTCATTCAAAGCGCGACCTACGCTGAAATTTCAGGGCTTTTCCCGCACAAGTCGGGTGGCGCGTCCGTGTATGGCGCGATGGCCTGGGTGCGCTACAGCAAGACCATTGCGCCTGTTTCCGTGTGGTGCAACTGGCTCGCGTGGTCGCCCATGCTCGCATTGGGCACGGGCCTCGCCGCCAATTACGCGCTCTCCAGTCTGTATGCACCCGACGCCGCGATCAACACATGGCGTCTGACACTGCTCGACCTGAGCTTCATCAAGCAAGGGCTGTCGTTGCGCATCAACGCGACGTTCATCATCGCGGCGATCTTCCTGCTGATCACCTTCAAGCTGCAGCATAGCGGCGCTTCAAAAGCCGCTAAAACGCAGCGCATTCTCGGGATTGCTTCGCTTGCGCCGCTGCTGATCGTCGGCATCGTGCCGTTCGTCACGGGCGATGTGCCCGCTGCGCATCTGTGGCCGCTGCTGCCGCTCGGACACGACGCACAAGGCAACGTAACGGCAGCGACATTCGGCTCATGGAACGGCGCGGGCATCACGATGGCGTTCGGCGCGATGTTCATGGCGGGCTGGGCCGCGTATGGCTTCGAGACGGCTGTCTGCTACACGCGTGAATTCCGCAATCCGCGTACCGACACGGTCAAGGCAATCTTCTGGTCCGGCATGGCGTGTCTGCTCGTGATGACGCTCGTGCCGCTCGCGTTCCAGGGTGTATTGGGCACGAAGGGTATGCTCGATCCGAAAATCGCCGACGGCACGGGTGTGGCGGCTGCGATGGCGCATATGGTGGGCGGCGGCGCGATCGTGTTCGACGTGGTGGTCGTCATGCTGATGCTCACCATCCTGCTGATCGTGATGACGTCGATGATGGGTTCGTCGCGCACGCTGTATCAGGCATCCGTCGACGGCTGGCTGCCGAAGTATCTGTCGCACGTCAACGAGCACGGCGCGCCGACGCGCGCGATGTGGACCGATCTCGGCTTCAATCTGATCCTGCTGCTGATGTCCGACTACATGACGGTACTGTCGATCTCGAACGTCTGCTACATGATCTTTGTGTTCCTGAATCTGCAATCGGGCTGGATTCACCGGCTGGATCGCGCGGATGCCGACCGTCCGTTCCGCTGCCCGCCGTGGCTGCTCGCAGCGGGTGCGTTGTGCGGCTATCTGGATCTCGCGTTCATCGGCGCGGGCGCCGACATGCAAGGCGAGGGGACGATGCGCAACGGTCTGATCGCGATGCTGCTGATCGTGCCCGTGTTCATGTTCCGCCATTACTGGCAGGACCGTGGGCGCTTTCCGGCGCGCATGCAGCAGGACATGGAGTGGAAGGGCGGCGCGCGGCCTGCCGGCCTGCGCGGTGTGCTGCCGTACGGCGCATTGCTGCTAGCCGTTTTTGTGGTGTGGTTCTCGCATCATCTGGCGAAGCCGTTTCTGTGAGCATCGCCTGAATGCTGGCCGCCGCGTCTGCGATGCAGCGCGGCGGCTTGTGCTTTTAGAGCACGACGGTTCGATCGCCATTGATGAACACGCGGCGCTCGACAAACGCCTTCACCGCGCGCGCCAGCGTGATGCACTCGACATCGCGGCCCACGGCAAGCATGCGCTCCGGACCATACGAATGATCGACGCGCTGCACTTCCTGTTCGATGATCGGACCTTCGTCGAGATCGTCGGTGACGAAGTGGGCCGTCGCGCCAATCAGCTTCACGCCGCGCGCATGCGCCTGGTGATACGGCCGCGCGCCCTTGAAGCCGGGCAGGAACGAGTGATGGATGTTGATCGCGCGGCCCGCGAGCGCGCGGCTCGTTTCATCGGACAAAATCTGCATGTAGCGCGCGAGGATCATCAGTTCCGCGCCGCTCGTTTCGAACAGGTCGAGAATCTGCGCTTCCTGCTGCGCTTTCGTTTCGGGCGTCAGCGGAAAGTGATGGAACGGCAGACCGTGCTGCGCGGCAAGCGGCTCGAAATCAGGGTGATTCGACGCAATGCCGACGATGTCCATCTTCAGCTCGCCCATGCGCCAGCGGAACAGCAGGTCCGCCAGACAGTGTTCAAGCTTCGACACCATGATCAGCACTTTCGGCCGCGTCTCGAGGTCGTGCATCGCCCATGTCATGTCGAAGTCGGCGGCAATGGGGCGAAACTCGTGGCGTAGCGTGTCGATATGCAACGTAGCGTCGGGCGCGCTACCCACGCCATGAAACACGCAGCGCACGAAAAAGCGCTCGCTGATGTCGTCGTCGAACACAGTCAGCTCGTCGATGTAGCAGTGATGCCGATCGAGAAAGCCGACGACGGCGGCGACCTGTCCGGCGGCGCTCGGGCAGGAAAGGGTCAGCGCGAACTGCTGGTGGCGATCGGTGGCGGGCATGCGGTCCTCTGTCTTCGATATGGGATTCCCGCATGGCCGCGCCAGTGGTCGTGCAGCGCAGCGTGGCGCGGCAAGCGGGATGATCAAGTAAATCAGCCCAATTTGCGCGCGCATAGAACCGAAGCGCCGTGCTCGTAGTATCGGAACGTCAGGCGTGCGCGTGCTCGCTCGCGTCCACCAGTTCGTTGAAAAGCCAGCGCCGGAACAGCGGCACGGCGGCGGGCGCGGGGCGGGCAGGCGGGCAGACGAGGTAGTAGCCGCGCTCGGTCGTCACGGGCGTGTCGAGCAGACGCACGAGCTGACCCGTCGCGACGAGTTCGTCGGTCAGCGGCGTCCAGCCGAGCGCGACGCCCTGGCCCATCAGCGCGGCCTGCACGACGAGCGAATAGCTGTTGAACATCATGCCCTGGCTTTCTTCGGGCGCGGCAAGGCCGTGTGCGGCGAACCAGCTATTCCACGCGAGCCAGCGCTCGGGCTCGGTGGGCTGCACGTGCAGGAGCGGCAGTGCGGCGAGATCGGCGGCCGTATGCACGGCCGGGTGCAGCTTCTGGAAGGCGGGCGAACACACGGCCGTGACAGCTTCGGCGAACAGGCGTGTGGACGTGCAGGGCGGCCAATGGCCGTCGCCGAATGCAATGGCGATGTCGGCATGATCGCGGTGCGGGTCGTAGCCGAGTTGCGATGTGACGATCTTCACGTTGACGCCGGGCATCGATGCTTTGAGGCGTGCAAGACGCGGCATCAGCCAGTAAGTGGCGAAACCGGCGTCGGTGAGTATCGTCAATGCGCCCGTGGCGCGGCGCGCGCGGATGTCGGAGGTGGCCTCGCGGATCGTGTCGAGCCCGCTGCGCACCGCTTCGTACAGCAGCACGCCTTCGGGCGTGAGCGTCACGCCGCGATGGCCGCGCTCGAACAACGGCGCGCCGAGATCTTCTTCGAGCTGCACGATGCGTTGGCTCACGGCGGGCTGCGTCGAGCCGAGCTCGCGCGCGGCGGCCGTGAAGCTCGCGAGTCGCGCGGCCGATTCGAAGGCCGATAGAGCCTGCATCGGCGGAAGACGGTCTGGTCCCGGCATAAGATCCCCTTATGGGCCGATAAGCGCACGCCGCCTTCACAACGTTTTAATGAGCGGCAATAGTGAAGTGAATGCGCGGCGTTCCGCACTGTTGCGAGCACCGCGCTTCGAAGCGTAACCGTACGATTCTAATCCGCCCCGTCCATGAGCCTTAATACAAAGCAGAATATCCTTATCCTGATGGCCGATCAGATGACGCCGTTCGCATTGCGTGCGTATGGCAATCAGGTCTCGCTGACGCCGCGCATCGATGCGCTCGCGAAAGAAGGCGTCGTGTTCGATTCCGCGTACTGCGCGAGCCCGCTGTGCGCGCCGGCCCGCTTTTCGATGATGGCGGGCAAACGGCCCGCTGCAATCGGTGCTTACGATAACGCCGCCGAATTGCCTGCGCAAACACTGACGTTCGCTCACTATCTGCGTGCCGCGGGCTATCGGACGATCCTTTCCGGCAAGATGCATTTCTGCGGCCCGGACCAGTTGCATGGCTTCGAAGAGCGTTTGACCACCGACATCTATCCCGCGGATTTCGGCTGGGTGCCGGACTGGGATCGCCCGGACGTGCGGCCCAGCTGGTATCACAACATGAGTTCGGTGCTGGATGCGGGACCGTGCGTGCGTACGAACCAGCTGGATTTCGACGACGAAGTCACCTACACGACGCGACAGAAGCTCTTCGACATCGTGCGCGAGCGCTCGGCGGGCGGCGACGCGCGGCCGTTTTGCGTGGTCGCGTCGCTGACGCATCCGCATGATCCTTACGCGATACCGCAGCAGTACTGGGATATGTATCGCGATGAAGAGATCGACATGCCGCGCGTCACGCTCACGCGCGATGAAAGCGATCCGCATTCGAAGCGCCTGCGCGACGTCTACGAAGCGGACCTCACGCCGCCAACGGAACAACAGATCCGCGATGCGCGGCACGCGTATTACGGCGCGCTATCGTATGTCGATGCGCAATTCGGCGCGATTCTCGACACGCTCAAGGCAACGGGACTCGCCGACGATACGATTGTCATCGTTACGTCGGATCACGGTGAAATGCTCGGCGAGCGCGGCCTCTGGTACAAGATGACCTGCTTCGAAGGCGGCGTGCGCGTGCCGCTGATCGTGCACGCGCCGAAGCAGTTTCACGCGCATCGCGTGGCGGCGTCGGTATCGCATGTCGATCTTCTGCCCACGCTGGTCGGAATGGCAACGGGAGCGCGCCGCTCGGAGTGGCCCGATACCGTCGATGGACACAGTCTCGTTCCGCATCTGCACAACGACGGCGGCCACGACGAAGCCATCGTCGAATACTTTGCTGAAGGCGCGATTGCGCCGATGTTGATGATCCGGCGCGGCCAGTACAAGTTCATTCACACGCCCGTCGATCCGGACCAGCTTTACGATCTCGCGAATGATCCTCAGGAACGTGTCAATCTTGCGCAGGATCCGGCAGCCGCGACGCTCGTCGAAGCCTTTCGCAAAGAGATCGCGCAGCGCTGGGATATTCCCGCACTGCATCAAGCTGTGCTCGCCAGCCAGCGCCGCCGCCGCTTTCACTTCGAGGCGACGACACAAGGCACGATCCGCTCATGGGACTGGCAGCCATTCAACGATGCGAGCCAGCGCTATATGCGCAATCACATCGAACTCGATACGCTCGAAGCGATGGCGCGTTACCCGCGCGTCGTCTCGCGCTGATCAATCTGGTAACGAAGACAACTCGATACGGGAGCCCTACGATGAACACACGCTGGAGAAGTTCGCTTGCCAAGGCTGCGTTGATGCTTTCTGCATTCGGCATGGCCTTGACGGGATCGTCGCATGCCGCCGAACCGCAAAGCTGTACGCAGGTGCGCATGGCCGATCCCGGCTGGACCGACATCGACGCGACGAATGCAGTGGCGGGTGTGCTGCTGAAAGCACTCGGCTATCAGCAGAACGTGTCGAACCTGTCGGTGCCGATCACCTATCAGGGCCTGAAAAAAGGTCAAATCGACGTGTTTCTCGGCAACTGGATGCCCGCACAAGGTCCGCTCGTCAAACCGTTCGTTGACGAACACTCGATCGACGTGCTGCACGCGAATCTGACCAACGCGAAATTCACACTCGCCGTGCCGGATTACGTGGCGGCGGCCGGTGTGCATTCGTTTGCCGACCTCGTCAAACATGCGGATCAGTTCAACGGCAAGATCTATGGCATCGAGCCGGGCGCACCCGCCAATCAGAACATCAAGAAGATGATTGCGGACAAGGCGTTCGGGCTCGGTGACTGGAAGGTGGTCGAATCGAGCGAGACGGGCATGCTGACGCAAGTGGAGCGGGCCGTGCGGGACAAGCAGTGGATCGTGTTCCTTGCGTGGGAGCCGCATTTGATGAACACGAAATTTCACTTGACCTATCTGTCTGGCGGCGACGCGTATTTCGGGCCGAACTACGGCGGCGCGACGGTGAATACGGTGACGCGTCCGGGTTTTGCAGGGCAGTGCACGAATCTCGCGAAGCTGTTTCAACAGATGACGTTCAATGTCGACATGGAGAACCAGATCATTGCGAACGTTCTGCAAAACAAGGTGGACATCAATACAGCGGCATTGACTGCGCTAAAGGGTAATCCCGATTTGTTAAATGCATGGCTCAAGGGCGTGACGACCACGAGCGGAGCAGACGGATTGCAGGCTGTTCAGGCGCAACTCGGCATTCACTAAAGCGTCATTGCAAGTACTTCAAAAAGCGCGCGGAGCCGAAGGGCCGCGCGCTTTTCATTTGTGACACGTGTATTTCTTTTTGCAGTCGTGTCGCTATCAGACCAATGTGTGTCGTGTCTGGTCGAGTCGAATGAAAAATGGATTTGTACTGTGCCTTCATCGTGGTGCGAATTGCACACGCCGCGGAGTGCGCTTCGCATTCCTATTCCCTCATAGCCAGGCAAGAGAGAACGATACGATGAAAAAGCTGAATGCCGCAGCACTGACAGGCGTCGCGCTAGCGCTCGCCGGAGTTTCGAACGCGAGCCATGCGCAAAGCAGCGTCACGCTGTATGGGATCCTCGACGCGGGCATTACGTGGGTCAATAACACGGGCGGCTCGCATGTCGTGAAGTTCGACGACGGCATTTCGTACGGCAACCGCTTCGGCATCAAAGGCACGGAAGATCTCGGCGGCGGACTGCAAGCGGTATTCGTGCTCGAAAGCGGGTTTCACCTCGGCAATGGGCAGCTGGGCTTCGGCAGCACGCTGTTCGGCCGTCAGGCCTATGTGGGCCTGAAGAACCAGTGGGGCACGCTGTCGTTCGGCAATCAGCTCGATATGACGGAGGAGATGGTGTACCTGTACAACGTCTCGGCATGGGCGAGCGGCTACGCGATTCACCAGGGCGACTTCGACCGCTTCAATGGCGACCGTCTGCCCAATTCGGTGAAGTTCCTGTCGAATGAATTCGCGGGCTTCATGTTCGGCGGCATGTATTCGTTCGGCAATGTCGCGGGGGACTTCCATCAGGACAGCGCATGGAGCGTCGGTGCGCACTATGCCAACGGAGCATTCACGGCGGGCGCGGCTTATACGCAACTTAACAATCCGCACGGCATCTACGCATTCGATCCGTATGCGATGCTCGGCGTGCACACGTTCCTCGGCCAGCAGACGGTCACCGTCGATCCGGCAACGGGCGCAAGAACGGATCTCTTCTCGAGCAATCCGTTCCCCGTCGACAAGCAGGGCACGTTCGGTATCGGCTCGAGCTACGCGATCGGCGACGTGACGCTGATGGGCAACTTCACCTATACGACGATCAAGGGCCTGGGCGTCACGTCGCACATGAAGGTCGGCGAAGGCGGCGCCAGCTGGCAGGTGACGCCGGCGTTCAGCGTGATCGGCGGCTACCAGTACACGAATTTCGAAGGGCACCACTGGAATCAGGGCTCGCTCGGCGCGCATTATCTGCTTTCCAAGCGGACGGATGTCTATATTTCGGGTGACTATCTGAAGGCTTCGAGCGGCGTGGATGCGGTGATCGGCTATAGCTTCACGCCGTCCACCACGACGACGCAAGCCGACGTCCGCATTGGCATGCGCCACTCGTTCTGATCGTATCGAGTACTTGCACCCATCTGCTTTGCCCGCAACGGGCGAAGCAGGTCTAAAGAACCATCCGGCGAGTCAGGGTGCGGCGGCTTCGCGTGTCGAAAGCGTTCTGCCGCCCGCCCCGTGATGCGGCGGACTGCGGTCGCTGCGCGGACTCGCGCCGAAACGCGCCCGATAGGTCCGGGAGAAATGCGAAGGCGATTCGAATCCGCATGCGACGCAGATCGCCGTAATCGACATGTCCGTCTGCCGCAAAAGCTCACGCGCGCGATCGAGCCGCAATTGCAGATAGAAATGCGTCGGCGTGTCCTTCAACGATGAGCAGAAGAGCCGTTCGAGCTGCCTGCGCGTGACGCCGATTTCCTGCGCCAGATCGGCGGGCGCAAGCGGCTCTTCCATGTTCTGTTCCATCACGCCGATCACCTGAATCAGCTTGCGGTTGTGCACGCCGTAGCGCGCGGCGATTTCCATGCGCTGATGATCGGACCGCTGACGGATGCGGCTCACGACGAATTGCTCGGATATCGCTGAAGCAAGCGCGGCGCCGTGATTGCGCGAGATCAGGTCGAGCATCATGTCGATCGAAGCGGTGCCGCCCGCGCAGGTAATGCGCCGTTCGCCGATTTCGAACAACTCGTCGCTGGCCTGCACCGATGGATAGTGCTCGCGAAACGCGGCGAGCGCTTCCCAATGCAGTGTCACGCTGTCCGTGGCGCGCAGCAGTCCCGCTTCCGCCAGAATGAACGCACCCGTGTCGATGCCGCCTAGTGTGGCGTGCGCACGATCCATCCGCTTGAGCCAGTCGCCGAGCGCACGGCTATAGCACGCGAGCGGCTCGAAGCCCGCTACGACAAAGACCGTTGACGCGTGATGCACATCGCCGAACGCGGCTTCGGCATTCAGCGAAATACCGTTGCTCGCGGTGACGGGCGCGCCGTCCACACTCAAGATGTGCCAGCGGTACAGATCTTCGCGAAAGCGGTTCGCGACGCGTAAAGGCTCGATGGCCGACATGAAGCCGATGGCCGAAAAGCCGGGCAGCAGCAGAAACGAAATGTCTTCGGGCATCGCTCGATCGTCGGGAGTGAGGTCGACCGGATTCGTCGAATCCGGCGAGCGTAGCAAGCAGCATGCAAGCCGGCAAGCCGCCAATAATCGGCGCGACGCATGGCGCAGCGCACCATTCGCGCGGCCTTCACCGGGCGTAGTGCCGCATGCTGGTTTTCCCTCATGGTCGCTCGCGAGCAAGAACGGGTCGCTGGCGGTCGATTTTGCCGGAATATGGATTTGTACCTTTAATGCACATCACGTCGTTGTCGTTTCATTCGTCGCCCGCGTCGCGGGCGTTCAAAACCATTACGAGCCGGTTCAAAGGGGATCGTCATGAAGTGGATCAACCAGGCTGTTTCCGCATGTCTTGCCGGCCTTCTGGCCGCACTGTCGTTGCCCGCGCTCGCGCAGGATCCGGCGAGCTGCCGTGCCGTGCATTTCGCGGATATCGGCTGGACCGACATCACGTCGACGACGGCGCTCGCGTCGACGGTATTCGAGGGACTGGGCTATCAGCCGGTGACGACGGTGGCCTCCGTGCCGATTTCGTTTGCCGGTTTGAAGAGCAAGCAACTGGACGTGTCGCTCGGCTACTGGTGGCCGGTGCAGGAAAAGGCGATTGCGCCGTTCGTCGACGCGAAATCGATCAACGTGTTGCAGCCGCCCAATCTGACGGGTGCGAAGGCGACCTTTGCCGTGCCGACCTATGAATACGACGCAGGGCTGAAGACCTTTGCCGATATCGCGAAGCACCGCGCGGAACTCGACGGAAAGATTTATGGCATCGAACCGGGCAGCAGCGCGAATGCCGCGATTCAGAAAATGATCGCGACCAATCAGTTCGGTCTCGGCGGATTCAAGCTGATCGAATCGAGCGAGGCGGGCATGCTCGTTACGGTCGACCGTGCGGTGCGCGAGAAGAAATGGGTTGTATTTCTCGGCTGGCAGCCGCATCCGATGAACATCCAGATCGACATGAAGTACCTGAGCGGCAGCGAAGGCGTATTCGGTCCCAACGATGGCGAAGCGCGCGTCTATACACTGACATCGCCTGATTTTCTGACGCGTTGCCCGAATGCCGGCAAGCTCGTGAGCAACCTGCGCTTTACCACGCAGCTCGAGAACGTGGTGATGCAGTCAGTGATGAACAAGGAGAAGCCTTCCGAAGCCGCTAAAGCCTATTTGAAAAAGAACCCGCAAGTACTCGATGAATGGCTGGCGGGCGTGAAGACGTATGACGGCAAGGATGGCTTGCCGGCAGTGAAGGCTTATCTCGGTCTTTGAAATTTGACATTCGAATACGAAGAGTACTTTTTCATTGCGACTCTTCAGATCCAACCGCTAGCAGATATTGCACGAGGAATTGCACGCATGAACCATGAAGTGATCGTGACCTGTGCCGTCACGGGTGCAGGGGACACCGTCGGCAAGCATCCCGCCATCCCCGTCACGCCGAAACAGATCGCCGATGCCGCGATCGAAGCCGCGAAAGCCGGCGCAACCGTTGCGCATTGCCATGTGCGCGATCCGAAAACGGGCCGTGGCAGCCGCGATCCGAATCTGTATCGCGAAGTCGTCGACCGCATTCGTTCCGCCGATACGGACGTCATCATCAATCTGACGGCGGGCATGGGCGGCGATCTGGAGATCGGCCCGGGCGAAGATCCAATGCGCTTCGGTGCGAACACCGATCTGGTGGGAGGCTTGACGCGGCTTGCGCATGTCGAGGAACTCTTGCCCGAGATTTGCACGCTCGATTGCGGCACGCTCAATTTCGGTGACGGCGACTACATCTATGTGTCGACGCCCGCGCAATTGCGCGCCGGCGCAAAGCGAATCCAGGAACTGGGTGTCAAGCCGGAGCTGGAGATCTTCGATACGGGGCATCTGTGGTTCGCGAAGCAATTGCTGAAAGAAGGTCTGCTCGATGCGCCGCCGCTGTTTCAGCTTTGCCTTGGCATTCCCTGGGGCGCGCCCGCCGACACCACGACGATGAAGGCCATGGTCGACAACCTGCCGCACGGTGCGCATTGGGCCGGTTTCGGCATCGGCCGCATGCAGATGCCGATGCTCGCTCAGGCGATGCTGCTCGGCGGTCATGTGCGCGTCGGACTCGAAGACAACATCTGGCTCGACAGGGGCGTGCCCGCGAGCAATGGATCACTGGTGACGCGTGCGGTCGAGATCATCGAACGGCTCGGCGGCCGTGCGCTGACGCCGGCGGAAGGTCGCAAGAAACTCGGTCTACCCGCGCGCGGCGAACGGTTGCTCGAAAGACGCGCGGTCGAACAGTTCGCCTGATCGAACCAACGGTATTGAACGCTTCGAATATTTTCTGAGGAACATCGGCAATGGCAGTGATTACCGACATCAAGACATGGGCTGCAATCGGCGCGGGCGTGATCGGCAGCGGCTGGGTGGCGCGCGCGCTCGCGCACGGCCTGGACGTCGTCGCGTGGGACCCGGGGCCCGGCGCCGAGAAGCAGTTGCGCGACAACGTCGCGAATGCATGGCCCGCGCTCGAACGCGTTGGACTGGCGCCGGGTGCATCGCAGGAGCGCTTGCGCTTCGTGAAGACGATCGAGGAGTGCGTCGCGGAGGCGGATTTCATTCAGGAAAGCGCGCCGGAGCGCGAGGAGTTGAAGCTTGCGTTGCACGATCAGATCAGCCGTGCCGCGAAGCCCGACGCGATCATCGCTTCTTCGACATCGGGCCTGCTGCCGACCGATTTCTACGCGCGGGCTTTGCATCCCGAGCGCTGCATCGTCGGGCATCCGTTCAACCCTGTGTATCTGTTGCCGCTCGTCGAAGTGCTGGGCGGCGAGCGGACTGCGTCGTCGACCATCGATGCCGCCATGCAGATCTATCGCACGCTAGGCATGCGGCCGCTGCATGTGCGCAAGGAAGTGCCCGGCTTCATCGCGGATCGCCTGCTCGAAGCGTTGTGGCGCGAGGCGCTGCATCTGGTCGATGAAGGCGTCGCGACGACGGGCGAGATCGACGATGCAATCCGTTTTGGCGCGGGCATACGATGGTCGTTCATGGGCACGTTCCTGACGTATACGCTCGCGGGCGGCGATGCGGGCATGCGGCACTTCATGCAGCAGTTCGGGCCCGCGCTGGAATTGCCGTGGACGAAGCTGGTTGCGCCGAAGCTGACGGACAAACTGATCGATCGCGTGGTCGACGGAACGGCCGAGCAGGTCGGTCCGCGTTCGATCAAGCAGCTCGAACGCTATCGCGACGAGTGCATCACGAACGTGCTGTCCGCGATTGCGGAAACGAAAGCGCGTCATGGCTTGCGGGCCGACGAATAAGGTCGCGTATCATCAGCGCGTGTGGGGCATCGGAGCCGATATCCCGCACGCGCAAGGTATCCATTCAAAGCGACGGAGACATTCGCCATGCCGCGACATGCGGAATTGCCTGCGTATCACGACGTCGTGCGCGCCGAGTGGGTCGACTACAACGGCCATCTGCGCGACGCGTTCTATATGTTGATCTTCAGCTTCGCCACCGATGCGCTGATCGACCAGATCGGCCTCGACGACGCAGTGCGCAAGGCGCGCGGCCGTTCGATCTACACGCTTGAAGCGCACATCAACTATCTGCACGAAATCAAGGAGGGCGCGAAAGTGCGGACCGAGATGCGCGTGCTGGCGCATGACGCGAAGCGCATGCACCTGTACCTCGAAATGTTCGCCGGCGACGGTGAAGAGCCCGTCGCAGCGGGCGAGCAGATGCTGTTGCACGTCGATACGAGCGGGCCGAGTTCCGCCTCCTTCGACGCCGATGTCGAGGCGCGCGTGCGTGCTTTGGTCGAGGCTCAGGCGGCGCTGCCTGCCGCCCGCTATGCAGGGCGTGTGATCGGTTTGCCGGGCCAGACGCGCACCTAAAGAAGGCCGGCATCTGCGTGGATAATTGGGCAACTGATAAGCGGAGCACGCGCCATGCTCGAGCCTGAGATCGTTGCGTTCGTTGAACGCACGAAAAGTCTTTATCCTGCCGATCGCGGCGAGTCGACTCCTGCTGAGCAGCGCGCGATGTACGAGCGACTGGCGGCAGCGTTCACGCCGCCGCTGCCCGACGGTGTGACGACTCGGGATGCGCTGTTCACGTCGCCCATGGGCGGATACTCCTTCATGGTGCGACTGTATGCGCCGACCGACCACGCGCGCGCGTCGGGCACGGTGCTGTACTTTCACGGCGGAGGGTTCGTTGTCGGCTCGCTTGCGAGTCACGAGCTGATCACTGCGCGCATCGTCGCGGATACGGGACTGTGCGTCGTGGCCGTCGATTATCGGCTGGCGCCCGAACATCCCGCGCCCGCCGCTCACGACGATTGCCTGGCGGTGACGCGCGCTGCGCTCGACGGCAGTTTGCCGTTCGGTCCGCTGCCGCGCTCGCTGCAACTCGCGGGCGACAGTGCGGGCGGCACGCTGGCCGCGAGCGTCGCGCTACGGCTGCGCGACGAGGGTGTGCCAGGCGTGCGCGGTCTCGCGCTGGTCTATCCGATGCTGGGCGTCGAACCGCAACTGCCCGCGCGCGACACGGAGGCCGATGCGCCGATGCTCACGCTTGCCGACGTGCGGCGCTACGGCGCGCTGTACTGGCGCGGTCGGTCCGATTGCACGTGGACCGTGCCGCTCGAAGCGTTGCGCTACGACGGATTGCCGCCGACGCTGGCAATCGGCGTCGAGCACGATCCGTTGCGCGACGATGCGCGCGTGTTCGTTGAACGCATCGGCGCGGCGGGCGGGCAGGCTCACGCGCCCGTCGGCGCTGGTCTTGTCCACGGATCGTGGCGTGCGCTGGCGACGAGCCCCGGCGTGCAATGGATGCATCGCGAAGTGTGCCGCTTTCTCGTCGAGCACGCGGCAAGCTGACTGCCGCTCCAACTGTACTGATCCGTCGAAGATCGATTGTTGCTCGAAATGCTGGTTATGCGGCGAGCGCGTGTTCGAGCACTTCGGCCGCGATCATCGCGGAGGCGTTTGCGGGGGCAGGACGTTCTGCGGGCTTGAAGACCGCGTCGCCGCGGCGAATCTTGCGGCGCGAAACGGCGCAGGTACCCGACGTATGCGCCGAGCGGCGGCGCCAGCGCTGTTCGCCATAGTGGCAGCGGCCCGGTTCGATCCAGCGGATCACCAGCGTCGTGTCAGAGTGCTCGAGAATCTCGATGCGCAACCCGTCAGCGCCCGTCAACGGTAAACACTCCAAGGTCGTCATGGTCGGCTCCGTAGTTGTGGTGTGCCGAATTTAGTCCCGCGCGCGCGTGAGAGCCATTGTGTCCGAGTAGAAACACTGTTCCCGATTCCGCAATAATGAGATGGCTGCTGTGTACGGGAACGGTACAAAGCGGATTTGCGGGCGATCGGATCGATTGCGCGCAAATATGCAACGAACTGTTGTATGAAAAGCAGAAAAGGGCGGGATCATTGGCGGGGTGATCCGGCCGCGGGCCGCATCCTATAAGATGGGCGGCCCGGCAGCCGGACTAGCGGGGTGCGGCATCCCGTGTGCTTGCATCTGCGGACGGCTTTTGCCTGCATCATCATAGCGATGCGCCATTGCTGAATGCGCATCGAACCTGTTCACGAGGTCACATGAACCAGCGCCCGCCCGACGTTCCATCCGAAGCCGACCTGCCGAATCGCCGCAAGGTACAGCGAATCGCGTCGACCGCGTTGTATGCCGTGATGGTGGCGCTGGCGATCTGGGTGATCCGCGATTTTGTGCCTGCCATTGCGTGGGCCTGCGTGATCGCGATTGCGCTGTGGCCGGCGTTTCACCGGATCGAAGAGCACAAGTTCTTCAAGGGGCGGTCGACGCTGATCGCGACCGTTCTGACCATTGCGATCGGCCTGCTGTTTCTGCTGCCCGTCGGTATCGGCATTGCGCAGGCGGCGTCCGAGGCGCACGACGTGATCGAATGGGCGCGCGGCGTGCAGGAGAACGGCATTCCTGTGCCGGACTTCGTGCAGCACCTGCCGTTCGGTGCGGCGCAGATCGGGAGCTGGTGGCAGGACAACCTGAGCCAGCCGTTGCGCGATTCGCCCGCGATGAAGAGCTTGCACGGTGGGGCCGTCGTCACGTTCGGGCGGCATTTCGGCGCGCGCGCCGCGCATGCGCTGATGCTGTTCGCGTTCATGCTGGTCACGCTGTTCGTGATCTTTCAGGCGGGGCCGAAGCTGTCCTGCGAGCTGATGAAGGGCGTGCGGCGCGCGTTCGGCTATGACGGCATGCATCTGTTCGAGCGGATGGCGGCGGCCGTGCGCGGGACGGTGTCGGGGCTGGTGGTGGTCGGGATCGGCGAGGGTGCGCTGCTGCTGGTGGCTTACATGCTGACGGGCGTCCCGCATGCCGCGCTGCTTGGCTTCGTCACGGCGATTGCGGCGATGCTGCCGTTTTGTGCACCGGTCGTGTTCTGCGGCGCGGCGCTGTGGATCTTCGTCGAGCAAGGCGCGCTCATTCCGGCGATCGGTCTTGCCGTGTTCGGCTTCGTCGTCGCGTTTGTCGCCGAGCACTTCGTGCGGCCTGTGCTGATCGGCAGTTCCGCGCGCTTGCCTTTCCTGCTCGTGCTGTTCGGGATTCTTGGCGGCGCGGAGACCTTCGGTCTGCTGGGCCTGTTCGTCGGCCCTGCGCTGATGACGGTGCTGATGGTGCTGTGGACCGAGTGGATCGAGCGCTGAGCCTTTTGAGCCGCGCTCTTGCTTGCTGCGTCTGGGATTCCGGGGCGGTCAGGCTCGGGGCCGATTTGACGGCCTGATCGCAAGGCTCAGGCGGGGCCGGAGCCGCGCAGACGTAGGGTCAACACGCGCGAGATCGGCACGGATGCCTTGGCGACGGCGAACAGCGAGCCGATGGCGACGGCGTCGGCGACGAGGCCGAGCGGCACGTTCAGATATCCGTCGGTGGCCGTGTACAGCAGCGAGTCGACGACCAGCGAGATCACTGTGCCGGCGACGAAGCACAGCAGGCCTTTGCGCCCGACGAGCCCGACCCAGGGCAGGCGCTGCGCGATCTCCCTCGCCCAGCCGAGGCGCACCATATTCGCGACGAGCCACGCGATCGCGAGGAAATTCATTGCACGCAGCCATGACAAATTCTGCTTCAGGCTGCTGTCGAGCGGCGTCACTTCCACGAACAGCTTGAACCAGGCGGCCGCCGCGACGATGCCGCACGCGAGCGCCGTCACCAGCCAGCCGTAGCGATGCGCGCTCGTGCGCTGATAGACAGGCTGTGTCTGCGCGATCACACCCAGCACGAACATCAGCTGCCATGCGAACGGGTTGAAGTCCCATTGCGCATTTTCCGCGACGGGAAGGTGCGGCAGCATCGACGGCGCAATGCCCCATACGGCAAGGCTGCCCGCGAGCAGCAGCCACGGCTTGCTGCGCGCGAGCGGCAGGATCATAGGCACCG
The DNA here is from genome assembly GCF_017104565.1 of Paraburkholderia sp. Tr-20389. Lineage (GTDB taxonomy): Bacteria > Pseudomonadota > Gammaproteobacteria > Burkholderiales > Burkholderiaceae > Paraburkholderia. The sequence continues at coordinate 101,755 of NZ_JAAGPD010000037.1, forward strand.
CGAACGCGAAGAACGCGTACATGGGCAGGACGGAAGCCAGATACGGCTGGCGACGGAACAGCAGGATGTCGCGCAGGACGGCGGCAGGCGTGTCCATCATGTCGTCGAGATCGGTCGTGGCCATGTTGGGCGCGTCGATGCTGAAGGCGCTCATGACGGCGCTCACGACCAGCATCAGGACGGCCGTGACCAGAAATGCGCGGTACAACTCCAGTGATCGCTTGAAGAAACGGTTGCGTGCGTCGGCCTCCGTGTGACGGTTGGCGAGTGACGCGTAGGCCGTGGCCGTCGCGAATCCGCCGAGGAAGACGAAGACTTCGGCCGCGTCGCACAGCGCGTACGCGTGGAGCGTGGCGCGCGACAGGATGCTGCCGCCGATGTGGTCGACGACGATAAATAAAAGAACGAGACCTCGGAAGAAGTCCAGCTCGATCAGACGGTTTTTTGATGTCTGCATGCGTTTTCTGCTTTTTCTGCTTTTTCAGCAAAACGCCTCCCCGAGACGGTGCGCGGGTGGCGCGCAGCGCGGTTTCGGTGAAGCGGGAATGGTGGGGGGCTTTGGCGCAGTTGCTGCCTGTGCGCGGGACGGTGCTGGTTGCGCACTTGGGACCCATTGATTGACCGACATTATCTCTCAGAGTTCACCCTCATTGCATTTTCGCGAGAAAAATGCATCGCGATGAGGGGCGCCGAGTGTGTAGGGAGTCTGTGTTGAGTCTCAAATAATGTGCGGGTTGGCGAAAACGGTTCGAGTATTGGCCGGAACGACGGGGGTGGCCTCGGTAACCTTGCGACCGCAATTGTCACTATCTCGCCGGTCGTCGACTGGTCATGCTCATGAGGGGGGCGGGCGGTAGCCCTGTAATTGATCTGGCAATAGAAACACCCATGCGGAAACCGGTTTCCGTCGGGGATGGCAGCTTAATAACAATATGGATAACTAAATGAAAAGCGTCGTTCGGATGGTGGGTAGAGCAACTGGTCGAGCTGGCGTGGTTCGGCGTGTCGCCAAGCGAATTTTCGATGTCGTCGTTGCGTCGCTGTTGATCGTATTGCTGTTGCCGCTCTTCCTTGTAATCGCCGTTGTGGTAAGGCGCGACGGTGGGGCGGTGCTGTATGGGCATGTACGCATCGGGCGTGACGGCGTTCCATTCAACTGCCTGAAGTTCCGGTCGATGGTGGCAAATGCGGACGCGGTTCTCGAGGAATTACTCAAGCGAGACCCGGTGGCGCGCGCCGAATGGGAGCGCGAGTTCAAGCTTAAAAATGATGTGCGCATCACCGCGATCGGGCGTCTGCTTCGCAAGACGAGTATGGATGAGTTGCCACAGCTCTTTAATGTCGTCAAGGGTGAAATGAGTCTGGTTGGTCCGCGTCCAATCGTCCGGGAGGAACTGCTGCGCTACGGCGACAACGCTTCCTACTATCTGATGACGAAACCCGGGATGACTGGACTGTGGCAGGTGAGTGGGCGGAACGATGTCGACTATTCGACACGGGTCTTGTTGGATGTTGCTTATGTCAAGGAATTGTCTTTGCGCCGCGATCTTTGGATTCTCTTCCGGACCGTGGGTGTGGTGTTCCGAGGTTCAGGCGCTTATTGATGCGTCGAAGTTTTAGTAACAAAGCGGGTTATGAGGTTGTAGATGAATGTGTTGAAACAGGCAAAACGTTTCATGCCACGATGTGCGTTCGATATGCGACGAGTCGGCATCTTGATCGCCATGCTTCCAGTGTGCGTGACGATGTCTGCCTGCGGTGTGGCGCCAGGCATGAGGATGCAACAGCCGGCGACTCTTCCGGTGAGTACGTCTAGCGCGTCGACTGACGATGACAGACTTCAGGTCCCGATTGCTGATATCAACCTCGCGTTGATCACACGTCTACGCGAGGATGCACGAAAGGCATCGCTCGATTGGACCGGGCTGACAAGGGCGCACGGGGCGTATACGGTTGGGGCGGGCGACGTGCTGCAGATTACCGTATGGGATCATCCGGAACTTGCGGCGGCGTTGGGTACGCAGTCGCAGTCGAGCGCGCGCGCAGCGGATGCTCCACCGGGCTTTGTCGTTGATCAGGACGGCACGCTTCAGTTTCCGTTCGTCGGTCGAATTCAGGTTGCTGGCCTGCAACCCGAGAAAATCCAGATGATCCTGGTCAAGGCCTTGAGCAAGTCCTACCAGTCTCCGCAGGTGACGGTACGGATTGCTTCGTTTCGTGCAAAGCAAGTGTTCATCGAGGGAGAAGTTCACGCGCCCGGCTCACAACAGATCAACGACATTCCGATGACACTATATGACGCGATCGGCCGTGCGGGAGGCCTCGCATCGACGGCGGATCAAAGTCGCATCGCGCTGGTGCGTGATGGGGTTCAGCACGAGATTAACCTGACGGAAATGACGGCGCGTGGCGAGAGCCCCTCGCACATCGTTCTGCAAAACGGAGATGTCCTGCGAGTACCGGCACGGGACGAAAGCGGCGTTTTCATCATGGGCGAAGTCAACAAGCCTCTATCCGCGGTACCGATGAAAAGTGGCAAGCTGACGCTCAGCGATGCGCTGTCGCAGGCAGGTAGCTTGAACTCGGCATCCGCGGACGCCGCTCAGCTTTATGTGATCCGAGGCGGCGAAGGGAAAGAGCCTCAAGTTTTCCATCTCGACGCCACTTCGCCTGTCGCGATGGTACTCGCCAATCAGTTTGATCTCCAACCCAAGGACATCGTGTATGTCGACGGTAACGGTCTAGTACGTTTCAGCCGCGTGTTGAGTTTGCTACTGCCTGCGATCAATGCCGGACTTACCGCCGCTATCGTCACCAAATGATTGAAAAGATCCTTGTTGTGTGCGAAGGCAACGTTTGCCGCAGTCCGATGGCCGCTGCGTTGCTGAGTGTGACGCCGGGAGGTCACAAGGTCACGTCGGCGGGATGGAACGCTATGGTTGGCGCGCCTGCCGCGCCATTCGCGCGCGAGATCATGCAAGCACGCGGCATGAACATCGACGCACATAGAGGTCGTCAACTTGGTTTGCCAGACTGCATCCACGCCGACCTCATTCTTGTGATGGACCGCAGGCAGCGTGAACTGATCGAACGCGAATATCCCCTCGCGCGCGGAAAGATCTTCCGTCTTGGCGAGCATCGGAACATCGATGTAGACGATCCGTTTCGTCAGCCGCGGGCCGTTTTCGAGCGCTGCGCGCATCTCATCGAAGTCTGCGTCGCCGATTGGCAGACGCGATTGAAGACATTGTAAATATAGAAGCGTCAACGCCGCCTACATGCTCTGGTCGAGTGATGTGGGCGGCGCTGTTGCAAGGAATATCCGGTTGTATGATGAACGAAGAGACCCTGAGAACTCGTAATTCAAATGATCGGGATGATGATGGGAGCAGCGATGTCGTTGCGATCCTCGACATCCTCCTGGAAACCAAATGGACGATCCTGGTAATCGTCTCCGCATTTCTGTTGTTGGGTGTCAGTTACGCGCTCCTTGCAAAGCCAGTCTACCAAGCGGACATCATGGCCCAAGTTGAGGGTACTCCTGACACGGCGCCGGCCGATGGCCTTTTAGGCGATGTTTCGTCGCTGTTCGACATCAAGTCGTCAGCGGCGGCTGAAACGCAAGTTCTTGCTTCGCGGCTCGTGGTGTCGCGCGCAGTCGATAAATTGCATCTTTATATCAGCGCGAAGCCGTTACGCTTTCCCATAATCGGCAGTTGGGTCGCGCGACACAACAACGGACTGACAGATCCGGGTGTCTTTGGGATAGGTGGCTATGTTTGGGGGCAAGAGAGTATCGATGTCGCTGTTTTCAATGTACCGCACGAGATCGAAGGCGATGCATTCAAGCTGACTTTACTTGACCCGAAGCACTATCGAATTTCGGGGGACGACCTTCAAAAGAGTGCTGAGGGCACAATCGGCTCGATCGAACGCTTTGACAGCGTGAGCGGTCCAGTGGAACTGCTTGTGTCGTCGGTAACCGCCCGGACCGGCGCTGCGTTCAGGCTCGTGCGAAATTCGCGTCTGCAAACGATCGAGGACTTGCAGGATCACCTGGACGTGCAGGAGAAGGTCAAGCAATCGGATGTCATCGTAGCGAGCCTGCAGGATACTGACCCGCTGTGGCTGGCGGACGTTCTCAACGAAATTGGTTCGCAATACGTTCAGCAGAATGTCGAGCGAAAGTCGGAAGCTGCTGCGCAATCGCTGGATTTTCTGAAGCGGCAATTGCCGCAACTGAAGGCACAGTTGAGCGAGTCGGAAACCATGCTCACGAAATTTCAAAACGAGCGAGGGACCGTTGATCTAAGCGAAGAGGCCAAGCAGGCGTTGCTTCAAAACGCGGACGCACAGACGCGTTTGCTCGAGTTGCAGCAAAAGCGCGCCGAACTCCTTACCCATTTCACGCGTGACAATCCGAATGTTGTCTCGGTAGACCGGCAAATCGAATCGCTGAGTTCGTATCGGGATTCCGCACACGCTCAAATCCGTCGCCTGCCGGATCTCCAACGGGAGTCGGTCGGCTTACTGCTTGATGTGAAGGTTAATACGGACATGTACGCGGCGTTGCTGAACAACATGCAACAGCTGCAACTGGTACGTGCGGGCAAGGTCGGAAACATCAGACTCGTCGACACGGCAGAGATTGAGGAGGTCCCCGTCAAGCCTAAAAAAGTACTGGTGATCATCGCATCTTTGATGTTTGGCCTGCTATTCAGTACCGGGTGGTCTATTTCTCGCTGGTATCTGTTCAAAGGGATTACGGACCCATCAGAGATTGAGCGTCGCCTTGGACTGAGCGTCTATGCAACGGTGCCACTCAGTTCGCATCAAGTTCTCCTTTCCAATAAATCAGAAAGGAACGGTGCAGCAGGCGAATTGCTGGCGCTCGCGTTTCCAGACGATCCAGCAATCGAGAGCCTTCGCAGTCTCAGAACGGCATTGCAGTTTGCGATGCTCGAAGCCAAAAACAACTTGGTTCTGATAGCAGGATCGGCGCCGGGCGTCGGGAAAAGCTTCGTCTCGGCCAATCTGTCTGCCGTACTTGCAACGGCCGGTAAGCGCGTACTGCTTATTGATGGCGATATCCGTAAAGGACGACTCAACGAATACCTGGGATACTCGCGTGAAGGCGGGTTTTCAGATGCGATCAGCGGAAGCATTTCGCTTGAGGACGCCATTCACTGTGGCGTCGTACCGGGACTTGATTTCATCTCCACCGGAAATCGTCCGACGAATCCATCGGAGCTGTTGCTGAACAGCCGGGTCGACGGATTGATCAAGGAGTTGTCTGCACGCTACGACATTGTGATCATCGATTCGCCGCCGGTGCTGGCAGTTTCTGATGCCTGTACGCTCGCCGCGTTGGCGGGAACCATATTTCTGGTCGCTTTCTCAGGCGCGACGAAGCTTGGGGAGATTAGTGAATCCGACAAACGCCTGGCGCAGAACGGCATCAAGCTGAACGGCGTCGTGTTCAATGGCATTAATCCAAAACTCGGCTTGTACGGATACGGCTCAAAGTACGGTAGCTATCGCTACGTCGCGTACGAATACGGCCCAGAACGTGACGCGTAGCGAGTTGCAGAAAATGATACGGCTGAAGGATTCCGTCATATCGCTCGCGGGCGTGGTCGCGGGCCAAATTTCGCTGTTTCTTTGCGTTTCTCTAATCGGGCGCTCTCAGGGACCAGCGGTATTGGGGCACTTCAACTATCTACTCGCGTGCGGGACATTTGCGGGAACGCTGCTGGGGTTCCGATACGAGCTCGCTTGTGTATCGGACAGTCCGCGTTACGCGTTCAATGCACTCGTCAATGTAACCGTGTTTAGTGCGACGGTGATGGTCGTCGCCATATGCGTAACACTCGCCATGTCTCATGGTGAACTTCTTGCCGTGGAAAGCTACGCATTCGCTTTTCTTGTGCAGCAGGCGACGAGTTCTTATTTGAATAGTTTTCGCAGATACGATCTAATCGCCGCAAGCCGGCTGGCCATAAATGGTTCGTTCCTGCTGTGTCTCCTGACGGAGAGATGGACTGGAACTCTACACGGCCTAGATGTGTTTCGGACGTACTCCGTCATAAACGTCTTGCTCACGGTATTGTCGCTGGCTGGTGTTCTGCTCCACGGCAGACGTCACGGTTACCGGGCTCAGATCGGTCTTGCGTTCTTCTCGGAAAATCGTCGCTTCGCAACCTTCATTCTTCCATCCACAATCTGCGGATCAGTTCTGACGTACTCGCTTGCGATCATTATTCCGCAGTGGTTTGATGCGGAAAGTGCGGGATATTTTGCGGCTGCCTATCGCTTGGGTTTCTTTCCTGTCTCATTGATTGGACAGAGCCTCGGCAGCGTGTTTCGCCGTGATGCAATCGGCGCCTTGGCGCACTGCGATGCAGATATGCTTCTGCATCGGGTATTCATGACCTACGCAAAATTTCTCGTCCTGATTGCAATCGCTTACGGAGCGGGAAGCGCTTTGCTTTTTTCGTCACTGGTGCGCATCTTCTTCGGTACAAGTTGGCGTGGGGCAAGCGATTTCTTTTACGACTTGGTACCGCTTTTTGCGGTTCAACTGATTTACGTTCCACTTTCTCAGATATTTCTGGTTACCAGAGAACAGCGGCTTGATTTTCTGTTTCAGTTTGGATCTGCTCTTGTATTGAGTTCAACGCTATACACCACTCATATATTGAGCTTTTCTCCGCATTCAAGCGTCCGAGCGTTCTCGTTCGCGGGTGTCGTCACGATGCTAGTCGGACTCGCGTTGACATATCAGGTAATGAAGTGCAGTGCATTACGTTTGCGCAAAGTGGCGTGAAATTTTCTATTCTATTCTGAGAGCCGTTGATGACGATTGCCGTCGTAGTCGATTCGCTTGAGCGCTTCTATTTCATTCGTCGTCTCGTGAAGCCGATCGAGGACGAATGCGATTTCGTCTTTATCACGAGCGAGCCTCTTGCTCATCTTTTGCTCCGACTCGAAGGGCATCGCTCGGTCTATCTTCGGCGCGATGTTGGGATTCGTCAGGTCTCTACATATGACGCATCAGCGTTTGAGCGCTCTATCGAAGTCTTGAACGGACAGATTGACGTAAGCGTTGCTCGCGTGGACTCGATGGCGACGTTTGCCGCTGTGTCGGAACTTTTTAGCGACGGCACCATTGAGCGCTGTGTGATGTGGAATGGACAGCAATTGGTATGTAGGGTCGTTAGCCAGGCATGTGCGAAATACGGCGTGCGAACGCGGTTTTTAGAGCTATCAAATCTACCAGGAAAATTGTTTGTCGACGATTCAGGGGTAAATGCGCTTTCGACAATCGCTAAAAACCCGACCATCATAGATGGTTATCCATTGCCAGATCGAGCGGATCACAATCGCTGGATAGAGGAATATGAAGAATATAAAAGACAACCGCTCCCTCAATCACGGACATTGATCAGGCGAAAATCTCTTTCGCTACTTAACTACGCGTTGAAGTTTTTGACATGTGGCGTTGGTCGAAAGCGACTCGACCGAACGCGGGCTAGCAATGGAGCGAGACTTCCCTCGCTAATAACGGAAATAGACGTAAAAGAACTCATCTCGCGACGTTATATATTTTTGCCTCTTCAGGTATCGGGTGATACGCAGATCAGACTGCATTCGGATGTCAATAATCTTCAGGCGATCTTGATCGCGCTCAAGTTGGCAAAAGAGGAGGGGCTTGATCTGATCGTCAAGATTCATCCTGCGGAGAACGATAGGTCACAAATCGATGAAATCGTACACCTCCAAAAAATCCACAACTTTCGGATTGCATGCACTGCAACTGTGGATTTAGTCAGATATGCATCGGTTGTTGTAACAATCAACTCAACCGTTGGTCTGGAAGCGATGTTGTATGAAAGACGGGTTGTAGCCTTGGGGCGTTGCCTATACAAAGAGTTCGATCATGACCGGTTGATGAAGTATATCCACGGATTCTTGGTGGATGGAATCGATTATTTCGGAACCGATCCAATTGACGGGTGGGCCGCGAGGCGAACATTTTCGATTGGGGGCGACGTATGAGCGTTACGATAAGAGGCACACTACGTTTGATAGTTGAGGATCATAGGTGTAATTCGTTCGTTAAGTCTCGATTCGTTCTTTTATTATTCAGGATGGCGAACTATTTGGCCTCTAGGAATAAATTAACCTTGATCCTTGGGGCGCCTGTTATTGTATTTTATACATTGGTATGCGACTGGATAATGGGAATTGAAATTCCGGTGAAAACGCAAATCGGAAAAGGCTTGACGATATATCACGGTTTTGGCCTTGTTATTAACGGATACTCGGTGATTGGCGACTACTGCGTGCTACGTCATGGAGTGACGATCGGGAATATTATGCGCGCCGATGGCACATACACGGGTGCCCCGATTATTGGAAACTGCGTCGAGTTTGGTGCCAATTCCATTGCACTGGGCGAAATAGAGATTGGAAACAACGCCCGCATCGGTGCGGGGGCTGTACTGTTATCCAGCCTGGCCGAGCACGCTGTAGCCGTTGGCGTTCCAGCTCGCGCAGTAGAAAAGGATAAGCGAAAGTGAAAGTTTTCATTCTGCATTCGGGTAAGGCCAACTACCCAGAGATTAGCGCGTATTCTGCTGTGCTCGTCAAGCGGGGATTTCAGGTTTTTGACGGCGATAGTAACGAATATTCACGATTCCCGTTCAAGGATGAATGCGTACTCTGGTGCATCATGGGTTTCTATCGTACGCATGGCGAAGCACGGTTCATCATTCACGACTATCGCTCGCTTTCGGTGAGGCCTTTTGCAGCCTGCAAGGATTGGGTCAAGCGGGCAATGAACGCCACGCCGAATCTCAGGGCTTTTCAGAATGTACAAATGCGCGATGCGATGAATTTCGGAGATGATATTCCGTCTGTAATTTTGCCGATGGGTGTGCCGGATTGGATATTCGATCTCGTTGACGACGAGTGTGACGATGCTATAGACAAGAGGAGCGTCGGCCGATTCTGTTACATCGGTGAAATGAGTAGGGAGCGTGGTTTCGATAAGCATGCTTGCTGCATGGCAGGCTTCACCTTGGAAGCGAAAGAACCAGTTCGTGTTGGTCGGACGCCCCGAACCTGCGATTTACGATGAGTTTAAGGATACGCAAGGGTTGACTTTCGTGGGACGTGTTCTACAAAAGGACGCGTTGCGTATTGTCCGACGATCTGAGTACGCTATCTGCTACTTTCCCTATCATCGTCCGCACTGCTTTCAGACTCCTACAAAACTCTTGGAGTATGCCGCGCTTGGTAAAAAGATTATTTGCAACGACTCACCGTCGAACAGAACTGCCTCTCAAGAATTCGGGATTCATGCACTCATGGCGGGCCGAACAATCTTCGATAGCTTGCCACTCGACGAATCTTCTCTAACTATAAGACAGAATGAACCTCACAAGTTGAGACAGATTGCGTGGTCGGCAGTAATCGAAGATTCCGGCATTCTTGTGCACATCCGAGACGCGGTCGGCACGACTGTCGCGCGACGGATTGAACGCGCTGAGAGCGCGTTATGAAGATTGTTCAAGTCTTGGAGTCCTGCGCAACAGGTACGCTGTCGATGGTTTGCCTGATCGCAAACAGGTTTGCGAACGACGGGCATGAAGTGCATGTGGTCTATTCGATCAGGGATGAAACACCCAACGCACTTAGAACGATGTTCGACAATAGGGTGATACTCAAGCATATTCAGATGCAGGGGCGCGGCTTGTTTTTTGCAATTGCACGGCTGCGAGCTACGTTAGTCGAGATACAGCCCGATGTCATTCATCTTCACTCGTCGGTGGCAGGTTTTCTTGGCAGATTGGCGACACTATTCTCGTGCAGGCGTTCGATCATTTTATACAGCCCGCATTGCATCGCATTCATGCGCCAGGATATCTCGCGGTTTGCAAGATCCACATATATTGCGTTGGAGCGTTTGGCGTCCATGCGAAAGGCCGTATATGTGGCATGTTCTGAAAGTGAGTGCCACGCAGTATGGGCTTATTTGCGGAAACGTGCAGTAGTCGTTGAGAACGCCGTATCGGAAATATGGACGTCAGAACACGGTTCGCTTCACCAATGTGGCCGTGCCTCGTCAGGGTTCCGGTGCATTGTCACCGTCGGAGGCATTCGGCGACAAAAGAATCCTGAACTGTTCGCACGTATCGCTTCAACGTTTCGCGACAGTAATTTACGCTTTGTCTGGGTCGGAGACGGCGAGGAGAAATTCAAGCAGCAACTCGTCGATGCGGGCGTTCGTGTTACCGGGTGGGTTAGTCGTGAAGATGTCATTCGGAATCTGGAGCAGGCCAGCATTTACCTATCGACGGCATCGTGGGAAGGGATGCCCGTATCGGTGATTGAAGCGATGCTAACGGGACTACCCGTGGTCGTTTCCGCGTGCGCTGGGAATGTGGACGTTGTACGTGGGGCCGTGACCGGCGTGGTCTTCAATAACGAGATCGAGGCAATTAACGCAATAAAAAATATTTCGGATAACGACGTATGGCGAGAAGATCTCGCCAACCGAGGCCGGTGCGAAGCGCGAAGGCGGTTTTCGGAAGATCGGTTTTTCGAAGTTCTGATTCCGCTCTATCTAGGCCGTGTTGTCGCTACTCGAACTTAAGAGGCTGCATCTATTATTTTTGGAATTGGAACATCAATGAATATCGCCATCGCACCGAGCATAGTCGTCGGTAACACGCTGCCATTCGTGTTGTTCGGCGGGTTAAACGTGCTCGAAAATCTTGATCTCACACTCGAAGCGTGTCAAACATTCGTCGAGGTCACGCATAAGCTTCAGATACCTTTCGTGTTCAAGGCATCTTTCGATAAGGCAAATCGCTCGTCCATACATTCATACCGAGGTATCGGGCTTGACGAAGGACTTGAGGTTCTCAGTAAAGTTAAAGAGCGATTCGATGTTCCCGTCGTCACCGACGTGCACGAAGCATGGCAAGCAAAACCCGTGTCCGAAGTGGTGGATGTGTTGCAGATTCCGGCGTTTCTCGCTCGCCAAACCGACTTGGTCGTGTCCATAGCTCGCGCTGGAAAACCCGTCAATATAAAGAAGCCTCAGTTCATGAGTCCCTCGCAGATCAGGCACATAGTCAGAAAATGCAACGAGGCGGGAAACCCGTACGTGATTCTCTGCGAGCGAGGCAGTTCTTTCGGATATGACAACCTGATCGTCGATATGCTTGGCTTTCGGGAGATGCGGGACGCGAGCGACGATTGCCCTGTCATTTTTGACGTCACACATAGCCTGCAGCGGCGTGAACCGGCAAGTGCGGCGTCCGGCGGCCGGCGACGCCAGGCACTTGAGTTGGCACGCGCCGGTATGGCTGTGGGGCTGAGCGGGCTCTTTTTGGAGGCCCATCCGGATCCGGACCGTGCACGGTGCGATGGCCCCAGTGCATTGCCGCTTCATCTGCTTGAACCGTTTCTCTTGCATGTCAAAGCAATCGATGACCTTGTCAAGAGTTTGCCAACGGTTGAGATTCAATAAGCGGTGTATCGCTGTTACGTTATTTCATGAAATTTTAAGCGAGCTAATCTGGATTCGCAAATCATGCAAGCATTGAACTATATCGAGTCCGCGCGAGCCGTCTTTCAGATCGAATCAGAAGCGCTTTTGGGTGTTGCCGACAGGCTTGACGCTGAATTTAATGGCGCAGTGGAAAGAATACTGAACTCTACTGGCCGAGTCGTGGTTTGTGGTATGGGGAAGTCGGGAATCATTGGACGCAAAATCGCGGCCACCTTGGCAAGCACCGGCACCCCCAGTTTCTTTATGCATCCAGGAGAGGCGTACCACGGCGATCTGGGTATGGTCACGCCGGACGACACGTTTTTGGCGATCTCGAACTCCGGAGAGACAGACGAGGTGATCAAGTTGATTCCATTCTTGCGGAATAACTGCAACCACCTGATAGCACTGACCGGAAATGTGCAATCGACGCTTGCAAAGGCAGCCGATTGTCATCTGTATATTGGTGTCAAAGAAGAGGCGTGCCCGTTCCAGCTTGCGCCGACGGCGTCGACGACAGCAACCTTGGCAATGGGCGATGCGCTCGCTGTGACGTTGATGAAGGCGCGTGGCTTTCGCCCCGAGGGGTTTGCGCGCCTGCATCCCGGTGGGTCGCTTGGAAGAAGGCTTTTGCGTAAGGTCGAGGATGAAATGGTTAGCACCGAGTTGCCGATCGTCACGGAGGACACGCGCGCGGTAGAGGTATTGCGAACAATGACTCGCGGACGACTCGGGCTCGCAATCGTCCGAAGACAAACGGGATGGGGAGTTGTGACGGACGGTGATCTACGTCGTGCGATTCAGGCTTTCGGGGATGCGTTGTTCGTCAAAAGCGCGTGCGACATGATGTCGGTTGATCCTGTGATGGTCCCGGTCGGCACACGGGTTGAGGATGCGTTGATCCTGATGGACGAGCGCAAGATCGGCGCGTTGTTGGTCTTTGAATGCTCGGACGTCGTTGGGGTGTTCAAGAAGTAGGTGCGGGTTATGACGGCAATTTGTCTATAGCTTCGAATCATGCTTCACGAACATCGCAATTTTCATTTCCTAACGTCTCAATCGGTAGCTATTGCTATGAGAATAGACGATGCTTGATCATACGATTTACGTCATAGGTTTAGTAAATCGAATGATGGCATTTGATTTTAAGTTTACCGATTGCTCTGGAATAGAGGTGCGCACAATGTCCCGATCTGAAGTTATTTCATATTTTTTAGAGCTGTGAAGAAATATTCGTTTGATTATCTTAGATCAACTTCGCCGATGCGCAGCGTCGTTCCGTTGATTTTAATTGTTATCTTGTTTTTTCTTTTCCCTTTTGCGTCATTTTATATAGCTCTTATTTTTATTTGTATCGTCGCGGGCATTCGATCACCTGATCGAATGCTCGTTGCTTTCATTTGCATGTGCGCAATTGTCTCGCTTGGCCCTCTGATCGCTCTTAAACTACCCATTCAAGACGGTGGTAACGACAAGTTACAGTACCTTGATTTTATGCGTACGATGCATTCGGTAGGGGTTGCGAAGTATCTAATGCGTCAGCCTGAGATTATTTCATTTTTATCTATTTATTTTGCATCGTCGCTGGCTGGATTCAGCGATTTGGCGTTCTATTTAATATTCGTCGTATATTTTTCGTTGTTTTTGATCGTGCTGTGGCGAGGAGAGTATCGGATGATCCCTATATTCTTAGTTCTTTTCATCTCGTCATCGTCGTTCTTTGGAACCTATGGAAACTTGATCCGCCAAGCGATGGCCTTTCCTTTCATATTTGCAATGATTTTTGCGAAGAAAAGAGGAAAATCGGTACTTTATATGGTTCTTGCCGGTGCGGCTCACATACCTGCTTTACTAGTTTGTCTGCCTTATGTGGTGCTAAGGTATTTCAATAAAATTATTATATTTTGTTTTTTCGCTATTGCGCTAGTAATATTAGTTGCAGCGAGTGGGGTTGGTGACTTTGTGTCTTTGTTGGACGGAGGTGATTCATACCTGTCCACAAAAATCAGTATTTACAATAATTGGGATTCTTATAGTGTATTGGGGGTGGCAATTTTCGCAATGGGAATTCTTGCCGTAAGCAACATTTTGTGGCTTCTTTGTCGAAAAAAACCGGGTCTATTTCCAAATCATACTCGTCTTTCTGCGCGAAATTGTTTGATTGCTGTTGATGTTTCAGGGTTGTCACTGTTTTTTGCATACGGTCAAGCAAAGGTATTTGAGCGAATATATATATATTTTTTTGTTATAGCGCTTGTATATTTATCCTGTATGCTAGTACGCGTACGGCAGGGTTTGTTAAAAGTTTGGGTTATTTTTGTATTCTTAAGCTATTCAGTATATGGATTGGTAAAAAATCTGGAAACTCAGTCGTTGTTATATGGGGGGCATCCAATCGATTTTCTTACAGAAAATATTATGAATCTGTATCGGCAGTTTGTGTAGTTGTTTTTTTGGTTGGTAGGTTAAGAACGTCTCAAGTTGAAAAATGGTAAATTTTAGAGGTGTAAAGCCTGGGGTGTGCTTATTTCAGAAACAATATGCACGGGCTGTTCTTTTGGGAATTGCTGTAACGTGTGCGATATTGGTGACGTCAACTCAGTCGGCGGTGGCGGATGTAACCCCCCCCGGCGTCGTGATCGCACACAGCTTTGCACGTACGGGGGTCTATCTTGGATCACCAGCAATCGCGATATTGCCGGATGGAGCGTATGTCGTAGCACATGATACGTTCGGTCCCGGGTCAAGGCAGAACACCGAATCACTGTATGAATCTAGGGATGAAGGACGGTCGTGGAAGAAGTTGGTCGACGTTAATGGTCAGTACTGGTCTTCTCTCTTTGTGGATCACGGCTTATTGTATATCGTTGGAACGAGTGGATTCTCGGGATTGCCCTGTATTCGCAGGTCGGCCGATGGTGGTCGATCTTGGTCGGTTCCACGCGATATTGGCACGGGCATGCTCAGCAATGAAGGAAAGTATTTTTCCGCTGCTGTCCCAGTCGTTGTGGGAAATGGTCGCATCTGGCGCAGTATGGAATCGGTAGAGCCTACAGGCATTTGGAGCTTTATGATGTCGGCTCCCATAGATAGCAATCTTCTCGACGGACGGAATTGGAAGTTCACAAACCGGTTGAGACCAAATGCGGAGTGGCTTAATGGAAGGTTTAGAGGATGGTTGGAAGGAAATGCAGTCGTTACATCGCATGACGCGGTCGTAAATGTGCTGCGTGTTTATTTTAACGACTTGCCAGAGAAGGTTGCGCTTGTGTCCGTCAGTCCAGACGGCACTAAAGCCACTTTTGATCCTGAGAGTGGGTTCGCAGATATGCCGGGAGGAGGGAAGAAGTTCACGATACGTTTTGATTCGCGGTCCGGCCTTTATTGGTCGCTAACCAATTCGGTGGACGCGGGATACGGTGGTTCCAATTACGAACGAGCACGAAATACGCTGGCTCTTGTTGCGTCTCGGGATCTCCGTAATTGGAGCATTCGACGTGTCGTTTTACATCATAACGATTGGAGTAATCATGGATTCCAATACGCTGATTGGCAGTTCGATGGAAATGATATTGTCGCAGTTGTGCGCACATCGTTTGATGATGGAGACGCAGGCGCGCATTCCCAGCATGATTCGAACTACATCACTTTCAATCGAATCGCAAATTTCCGGGACATTGGTATAGAAAATTGATTTGGATTTGACACGCGATCGTGGATCACCGCCCACAAAGAAACGGCGAGTAATATTCGATCGCTTCCTGAATAGGTACGTGATGCCCGTACGCAATGGCTGACACGCCAAAGATCGTCAATGCTGCAAGAGCTCGCAGACGACCCTGCAACGCGGGCTGCATCGTCATTTGGAGAAAGGTGAACGTCACGAGTGAACCTAGACACCACCCGGCCACTACCTCGGAAACGGTGTGTGCGTTATCAAACACACGTGCCGTTCCGATCATCGCGGCTATCAGCACGCCAAGCGCAAACCCAAGCTTTGTGCTGTTGTCGCGAGAATTTGTCAGGCAGATGACGAGTGTTGCGGGCCATACTGCAGACGCGAGCATTGTGTGTCCGCTGATGACGCGAAAGTCGATTGCGCGAATCTCCAATCCGCAGCCCGCGTAAAGCACCTTTGTTACGCCTACGACAAATGCCCCGCCGGTGAGCAACACAAGCCAATTCGCTGCGGAGCGCCATCCGGCCGATGACATGGTTAACCATGCTGCGCACGTAAGCGCGAGAGGCAGAGTAAGCGCTGCGTCGCCGAGATTGCTGAGGGTGGACCACATATCGGTTCTTGAGATGGCTTCTAGACGTTCTTGTCCAATTCTAAGTGTGTGTCGCGTTAGTCATAAGGTGATTCCGGTCGATGTTCGCCGAACGTATTGCGCTGTCACGCGGTTCATGAGCTTTCCGCACCCGCCCCCGATACTCCGTCGGCGATATCTCCCAAACCTGCCGAAACAACCGCGCCAGACATTCCCCGCTCGTCAGCCCGCACCGCCGGGCGATTTTGTCCACCGGCAAGTCACTCGATTCCAGCATGCTCGCAGCCAACTCAACCCGCGCGCGTCGCAAATATTCAGAAGGCTTGATACCCATTTCAGCCCTAAAGTGTCGCAAGTACGAACGCTCGCTCATCCCAGCCGTTTGCGCCGCGACCGTAACTGAAATGGCCTTATTGCAATTGCGCGTGATCCACTGAGCACTTTCGTGAATCTTGTCCCTGATCGACTTCGCGCTATCGCGGGCGATAGCATTGAATTCAGGCAAGCCCGTGTCGGGAATCAACTCCAGCACGCGGCGCAAGACGCCGACACCAAAGTCCTGTCGTACGAGTTCGAGCGCCTGGCGCACGGCCGACCGCGGGCCAAGACCGGCGGCACTGTTGAGCGATGAGTCGCCAGACACACCAGTCTGTTTCCTGGCATCGAATTGCCTACCTGCCACCCCGATCGCAGAGAGCAACGAATCGCCATTACCAATTGCGCATACCTCGTCGGCCTGACAGGCCGCTTCGCGAAGCCAGTCGTTGAATCGGACGTCTTTCGTGCGCTCGGACGTCAATTCTCCACACGCAACGAAGAGCACGCGCAGAGAGGGAAGTTGGCTGACCGTCTGCGTCAGCACATCGATCTGCGCTGAGCTGGATACACATTCCCCGCGATCGGAGAGAAAGGCGGTCCGGTAACAAGGCAGACCACCAGGCCCCGCGGCCAGAACCTGATTCGCCTTGTCGAATACATCGACGACTTCGGCGGCCGGCAACATCGAGAAGCCGTCGAATACGGCGATCCCAACGAAGTGCGTATCGTGTGAAAAATCGTGAACTGAAACACTGTGGCCCGAACTGCGTGAAGCGTTGTACCGAGTTGTTTTCATCAATGCCTCCCTGCTGCGTATCAGCGTATCTGGCGCGCGCATTTGAGCATTGCTGACGAACGTTCCCGATCGAAGCTTTGTCATTCTTTTAAGCACGCCCCACATAGAGGCGCAGAGGATACGAAGACGTTTCCACGCGACCAATCGGACAAATCTGATTCCCCTGACAAACGTTCCGGCGTCGATAGAGAGGGGGCGATTCTTCGAATTGATCTGACAGACGCATTCAATCCCGCGAATTGATGCACCATTCGTGGGCATTTCACAACGATTTTCCCGGCTATACCGACTTCAACTGGACTGGGCGATGGCGCTCGGGCAGCATCTCGTCCGTTGCATGCACAGCGAATCGAACTTACTTGCAAGCAAGAAGGCAAGAAGCTTGCTAACTAGTAAGCATGCCGAACAAAAAATTATTTCAGCACGAAAAATCAACATATATCTACCAAAATAGGAGATCTCCAATGAAGAAACAGGTCATTGCGCTGGCTGCTTCGGCCGCGTTCGCCGCTCCCGTATTCGCGCAAAGCAGCGTCACGCTGTATGGCGTGATCGACGAAGGCATCAATTACACGAACAGCGTCGGCGGCCACAGCGTCGTTGAGCTGCAAAGCGGTTACGCGCAAGGCAGCCGTTGGGGCTTGAAAGGCGCGGAAGACCTGGGCGGCGGCAACAAGGCGATCTTCCAGCTCGAAAGCGGCTTCGACCTGAATAGCGGCCGCGCAGGGCAGGGTGGCCGCATGTTCGGCCGTCAGGCATACGTCGGCGTGTCGAACGACCGCTTCGGTACCGTCACGTTGGGCCGTCAGTACGATTCCGTCGTCGACTATCTCGCGCAGACCACGTCGAACGGCAACTGGTCGGGCTATCTGTTCTCGCATCCGTTCGACAACGACAATACGGACAACTCGTTCCGCGTCAACAACACGGTCAAGTACGCGAGCCCGGACATCGCCGGCTTCCAGTTCGGCGGCACGTATAGCTTCAGTAACGACACGAACTTCGCCAACAATCGTCAATACAGCTTCGGCGCCCAGTACGCGACGGGCGGTCTGCTGCTCGCGGCTGCCTACTTGCAGGCGAACAACACGGGCGCAACGTCGGCCGGCGCGATCGCGACCAACGACGCCAGCTTCTTCGCGCAGCGCATGCGCGTGTTCGGCGCGGGCATCAACTACACGTTCGGCTCGGCGACGGCCGGTTTCGCGTACACGAACTCGGACTATCACAACCCGACGGGCAACGGCTACCTCGGCAATCCGGGCGCGATCGTCGCTCCCGGCTCGACGCTGAACCGCCTGCGCTTCCAGAACTTCGAAGTGAATGCGAAGTACCAGGTGACGCCTGCGTTCTATGTCGGCGGCCAGTACGTCTATACGCTGGAGAACTACGATGCATCGACGGGCGGCGTGAAGCCGAAGGTGCACTCGGTGGGTCTGATGGCCGACTACAACATCTCAAAGCGCACCGACTTCTACGTGCAAGGCGAGTATCAGAAGGTTGCCGGCGACAAGACCAACTCGATCATGGACAACGCGTTCATTCTCGGCACGCAGGCGCCGTCGTCGACGTCGAACCAGCTCGCGTTCCGCGTCGCGATTCGTCACAAGTTCTGATCGCGTCAGGTTGCAAACGACCTTCGTGTCGTCGGATTTCCACGCATTTCCCGTCGCGCTTCATGTGAAGCCCGACGGGTTTTTTTATCATCCCGGCAACATGATTGCGTCGCCTCGACACGTCATTGCAGGAACAGATGAAGCGCCGCGTATTGCAGCAGCATGATGGTCTTGCCGTCCATGATCTCGCCGCGCGCGATCATCGTTAAAGCATCGTCGATGGGCAATTCGAGCACCTCGATGTCTTCGCCTTCGTCGGCGACGCCGCCACCGCGGCTCACACGCGCAGCCGCATCATATTCGGCGACGAAAAAGTAGAGCTTCTCCGTCACGGAGCCCGGACTCATGAACGCCTCGAACACCTTGCGCACCGACTCCACGCGATAGCCTGTTTCCTCTTCGACTTCCGCGCGAATCCGCGCTTCGGGCGATGCGGCTTCGAGCAATCCTGCCGGTGCCTCGATCAGCATCCCTTCGTGTCCGTTGACGAACGCCGGCAGGCGAAACTGCCGCGTCAGCACCACCGTGCGCCGGCGCGGGTCGAAAAGCAGCAGCGTCGCGCCGTTGCCGCGATCGTAGGTTTCGCGGCTTTGCCGCTGCCAGCTGCCATCGGCGCGCTGGTAATCGAAGGTGGTTTTCTTCAGTACGTACCAGTCGTCGGACAGCACCTGCACATCGACGATACGCACGCGGTCAGCCGTTTCGCTCATGAGCGTTCCCTGTTTCGGATTCACCATCCGATCGCGCAATGGCGACCGGGTAAGGACGCAGCCGATTGGCCGCATCGTCCGAGCATGGTATCGTGCAGTTTCGTGCAGAATCAAGAAAATTCGTGCAATCTCATGATCGGATCAATCTCGGACTAACTGGATGCTGACTTCCCAACGCAAGAAGCTGATTCTCGACGCGCTCAAGCGCGATGGCCAGGTGCTGGCCAAGGCGCTGAGCGACACCTTCGGCGTGTCGGAGGACACGGTGCGCCGCGATCTGCGCGAGCTTGCCGCCGAGGGCAAGCTGCAACGCGTGCACGGCGGCGCACTGGCCGCGTCGCCGGCGGAGGCGAATCTCGCGGGGCGCCGGGCGATTGGATCGGAGGCGAAGGCGGCGATCGGCCGGGCGGCCGCGCAGATGATCGCGCCGGGCCAGATCGCGTTCGTCGATGGCGGGACGACGGCCATTCAACTGGCGCGCCATCTGCCCATCGACCTGCGCGCGACCATCGTCACGCACAGTCCGAGCGTCGCCGTCGAACTGGCGGAGCACGAGGCGCTGGAAGTCGTCGTGATCGGCGGGCGGCTGTTCCGCCATTCGATGGTGACGGTCGGCGCGGCCGCCATCGAAGCGCTCGGCCACATCCGCGCCGATCTGTACTTCATGGGCGTGACGGGCGTCCATCCCGAAGCGGGGCTGAGCACGGGCGATCTGGAGGAAGCGTATGTGAAGCGCGCGCTCGTCGCGCGGGCAGCCGAGACGGTGGTGCTGGCATCGTCGGAAAAACTGAATGCCGCGTCGGCATACATGATTGCGGGCATCGACGCGGCGAGCGCGATCATCGTCGAGAAGGACACGCCCGAGTCGACAACCGCGCCTTTCGAAGCGTCAGGTGTGACGATCCTTCGCGCCTGAACGAAGCCGGCCTGCGCCCGGCGTCATCGCTGCTCGAGAAAGCGCTTCAGTTCGGCGAGGTCGCGTTCGACCCATTGCGCGTCGGCGGCAAACTGCGCGTCGCTCATGCTTGCCGTCCGTAACAGGGTAAGCAGCACTTCGGCGCCGTTGCCGTTCGGGATCACGCGCATCGGCACGTAGATCTCGTCGCCCTGTCCGGTGATCACACGATGATCGAGCACGCCATACGGATTGCGCGGCGTGAAGTGTACTGTTACAGGATGTCCGTCCGCGCTTTCGAAGGTCCACTCTTCGCCTGCGCCGCGCAACGGCTTGCCGAGCCCCGACGCCCATTGCGCGAACGACAACGGATGTTCCATGAACGCGTACACCTCGCGCCAGTCGCGCGCGATCGCCACGCTGATCGTTTTCGATTCGGCTACGGCGGTCATCGTTGTCTCCATTGGGGTTGCCACGGCGCACGCGTCTCAAGTTTCGCGCGTTCCCTGCCGATATGACAAAGAGCAGGTGTTATGACACGCGCCGGAAAGATTGTCGATCCGGGCGCGATCGTGCAGGCAATACAGCCGGTAATTTGTATCGAAGTGTTCACGGGAAGCGTTTTCCGGTGCCTGCACTTTACAATGCGGCTTGGATTTAAAAGGCTAATCCGACCCCTTTAGCGGAAGATCGCATCACGTTTGACGCGGCTCCGTAAGAGAGGGGAATTCCGGCGGTGAGCCGGACGGTTGAGGCCGCAACGAGGCGGCATGCTGCGCGCCGTCAGCGGGTGTCCTGCGACATCCGCTGACCGGGCGAAGCGCGCATCCGCTCTATAAACGAATAATGCGGGAGAGCATATGTCGAAGAATGGTTTCGACAGAACCTGGGCCGGTTTCGCGAGCTTCACGCTCGCCTTGATGTTGGGGGCCTGCGCGCATGTCGGCGAGCAGGACGCGAAGAACAGCGACGCGGCGTCGACCGCGCAAACGGCAACGGATCCGGCTGCCGCGGCGCCCGCGCCGCAGATGGTCGCGCAGCCGGTGCCGCCCGTGATCTACAAGGTGCGTCGCGGCGATTCGCTGGCTCGCATCGCGCGCAGCCATAACGTGACGGTCAAGCAGATCGTCGCGTGGAATCATCTGAAGTCGTCCGCGCGTCTGCATATCGGGCAGCCGCTGAAGGTGTCATCGCCGGATGCAGTGAAGATGGTCGCCGTGCCGGCCGGTCCGGCCGCAGGCCCGGCGCCGGGCAAAGCGCCGAATGCGAACGGAGCTGCGGCGGCTGCCAGCGGCGCGTCGAATGCGACCGCGAGCAGCGGGGCGGCCAGCGCCTCGACGAGCAGTGCCAGCG
>NZ_JAAGPD010000002.1 GCF_017104565.1 Paraburkholderia sp. Tr-20389
ACGCCCACGCCAGCACCAGCGTGATCAGCTTGACGAGGATGTTGGACAGGAAGCCCTTGAACACCTCGAAGCTCAGTTCCGAGGTCAGGCTCTGGTCGAAGAGGTACAGCAGGAACGGAAGGAAGACGAACATCAGTCCGCCGCTCACGCGGTGCAGAATCGACACGCGTCCCGCCAGCGGAAGACGGTATGCCGTCAATATCTGTCCGATACCGATGTTCCGGAATTCCGGCCTCGGTTTTTTCAAAGTGTCAGCCACAAATAGACCCCTTTCGGCATTTCAAAAGAAACGATCACAGGCGCGACGCGTCCTGCTTTCTCCTCTTGACGCTTGTTAGGGGACGTTATCCGGGGAGACTTCCAGGCGGCGGACCGCGCGATAGCGATATTTTGTCGCGGGACTGTTATACTGTCCAATATCTATCGCGTCTTTCTGAAATAGCTTTTACAGATATCGCATGGAACTGCGTCATATCCGCTACTTTCTCGCCGTCGCCGAAGAACGCAATGTCACGCGTGCGGCCGAGCGGCTGGGCATCGGCCAGCCGCCGCTCAGCCAGCAAATCCACGCGCTCGAAGACGAACTGGGCGTGCGCCTGTTCCGCCGCACGGGGCATGGCGTCGTCCTGACGGAGGCGGGCGAGGCATTCGCCGCCGATGCCAAGCGCATCCTGCACGACACGCGCCTCGCCGTCGAAAAGGCGCAGAGCGCCGGTCGCGGCGAAATCGGGCAGTTCAATATCGGCTTCACCGGCTCGGCGGCTTTCAATCCTGTCGTATCGAAGCTGATCCGCGCATACCGGCAGGCCTATCCGAACGTCACACTCACGCTGGCCGAAGGCAACACGGCGCAACTGCTCTCCTACCTCGACAACGGCCGCGTGGATGTCGCCTTCGTGCGTCTCGGCAGCCAGTCGCCCGCCGGCGTGCAGTTCCATCACATCGCAATCGAGCCGATGAAGATCGTGCTGCCCGCCACGCACCGTCTCGCGAAGAAACGCAAGATCCCACTGTCCGCGCTCGCGGAAGATCCCTTCGTGATGCTGCCGCGGGAAGCGAGCCCCACGCTGCACGACGTGATCGTCGGCGCGTGCAGAGAGGCGGGATTCGAGCCGATAGCCGGGCAGCAGGCGCCGCAGTTGTCGTCCGTCGTGAATCTGGTCGCGGCGGAATTCGGTGTGTCGCTGGTGCCGGCTTCCGTGTGCCAGATTCAGGTCGAAGGTGTCGTGTACACCGACGTGCTCGGCAGTCCCATTTCGATTCGTCTCGCGCTGGCGTCGCGCATCGAGTCGACGCCGGCTAAGACCGCGAACTTTCTCGAGAAGGCGTTGGTGTTCGCTTCTCCGATCGAGTAGATCAATATCCGAACGGCTTCACGCCGATCAGCCAGCCGTGAAGAAAGAAAGCGAACGCCACCCAGAGGACGGCACCCGCGACGACGGGCATCACGTCGCGTGACAGCGCCCCATTCGGATAGACCACGCCTTCGGCGCGATCCCTTCGCCGAGCCGCCGCGTAGTCGAATACTGCCCAAACGAGAAAGGCGCCGAACAGCACGACGGCGTTCAACGTGCCGTTTGCCAGCAGATGCGCGAGCGCCCAGAAGCCGACGCCGGCCGTCATCGGATGCTTGATGATCGACTTGAAGTGATTGCCCGGCGCATGCGCCGCGGGAAAGAGAATGAACGCGAACAGCGTCAGGAGCCCCGCGAGATGCGGCGCCCATGCGGGCGGCGCCCAGAGCACGACGGGCTCGCGTCGCGCGATTCCGTAGCCCCAGATGATCAGCACCAGTCCGATCAGCGACACGACCGAATACGCCGCTTTCCAGTTCTTCGCGCCCATTCGCGCGATGGTCGCTTCGCGCCACCCTTCGGCTAAGATGCGGACCGAATGACCGCCCAGGAAAATCAGCAACCCCAGTATCAATATCGACATGAAGGCTCCTCGTGACAGATGTCGCCGGATGGACACGATTGTGCTGCATGATGTCGACTTGTGCCAATACCGCGACGCCATGCGCACTGCACTCACGCGCATGCGGCAATGGCGCGCTTTCTTACGCTACTGCATTACGCCTTAAAACCACACCTTAAAGAAAGCAGCAAGGCAGGTTCGCTTGCGGTTTGCGACGTGCCCGCGCCATCGTAGAACCAACAACTACAAGCGACAGCCCGCGCTGACATAGGCAAAAGCAGGCGGGCGCTTTCGCCATCGACACTTTATGGATTGGCGAATTCCACCCTGTTGCGCCCGCCACGCTTCGCGCGATAGAGCGCGGCATCCGCGAGACCATACGCGGTGTCGAAATCGGTGCCGGGCGGATTCGCGCTGACGCCGAAACTGGCCGTGATGCGTCGATCCACAGGCGATGCGAAAACCTGACGGCCGATCGCTTCGCGCATCTTCTCGGCTTGCCGCAGCGCTTCAGCGGGTTCGTGCGCGGGCAGCAGCACAGTGAACTCTTCTCCACCCACGCGGCCGATAAAGCCCCGCTCGCCCACGATACGCCGCAGACATTCGACGATCCCCATGATGACGGCATCGCCTGCCGGATGACCGAAATCGTCGTTGACCCGCTTGAACTCGTCGATGTCGAGAATGATCATCACGGCGCTGTCGTGGCGCAAGGCCTTCGTCGTCCGCTCGATCACAGCACTTCGGTTGAACACGCCCGTCAGCGCGTCATGCGTCGCACGATGCGCAAGCTGCTGCGCAAGCGCCTGCATTTCGCGTTCGGCCCGATCGCTGCGGCCGATCAACCGGCGCGTCTCGCGCATCAGGCGTTCATAGTGCCCAATGAGTTCCGCCAATGACTGACGATAGTCGTCCGCATCCGCGTCGGCAGCCGCATGGATCGCGCGCGCCTTCTCGAGCGCTTCGTTCTCGTTCTGGAACAGATCGGGCGCGTCGCTGACAGGCGCGTACAACGTGGAGATCGGGGGCACCTTATTGTCCTTGGTGAGAGACAGGGCGGTCAGTGAATTCGATAGCGTGGAAATCGGCTTTCAGTTCTTCGCCGAATTCGGCAATCGTTTCGTCTTCTTCATCGCGATACCAGTTCATCAGCACACGGCTGCCCGACTGCGCAGCCTCGTCCAGCGCGTCGAACACGCTGAACAGCATCTTCGTGCTGGAGCTGTTGAAGTAGGTCAGCACGACGTCGACGGTAATGACGGCGCCCGTCGATTCGCCAAGGTACTGGCGCAACTGTTCGATGATGGGCGCGTAGAACGCGGCCGCGTTCTCGGGATACGACTCGCCCCTGAGCAAAAGCTGATGCTGGTCGAATTTGAAATCGACTTCCGGCGACGTCGCCGTTGCGGCAATGTAGAGATTGTCCATAGCTCGTGCCTTTTATACTCAGATGATGGCCTTGAGGCAAAACAGCGTGGTTCCGGGTTCGTCGGCACGCGGATGAAAAGCGAATTCGAGTGGCGCGCTGGCATCGCGCGCCATCGTCAGGAAACCGAGACCCGCGCCCTTGCTCTCCTCGGGCGTGTCCGCTCGCAACGAGACCTTGTAGGCCTGCTTGATTTCTTCGACCGACATGCTGCGCAGCGGCTCCAGCTTGTTGCGCAGACCTTCTACGTCATCCGTCGCGACAGGATTCACGCACATCATCAGATGCCGTTCGCCTTCGGTGGTGATGCACACTGCGCCTTCGCGAATCGAGCCACCGCCTTCGTTGCCGGGCTGCAACGAGTCGGACGAGTAATGGACGATGTTCTGCGACAGTTCGACGAACGACGAAAACAGTTTGCGGCGAGTCGGTCCGCTCACGCCTGCAATTTCCAGTTGCAACTTGACGACCTCGCCCATCGCCGCGACGATGTTATGGGAGAAATAGCCCTTGTGATAGAAGAGCACGTTACGCCGCTGCGCCAGGTCGAAAAAAGCGCGGTCTTGTTCGAGTAGTTGAGACATGCTTATTGGTCGGTAATGCGGGCACAAAACAGGGTGAGGTCATCGCGGCGTGCTTGCACGCCTTGCCATTCGGCGAGCGCACGCCGCAGCTTTTCGCAGATTGCGGCAGGCGAT
Source organism: Paraburkholderia sp. Tr-20389 (assembly GCF_017104565.1). Taxonomy (GTDB): domain Bacteria; phylum Pseudomonadota; class Gammaproteobacteria; order Burkholderiales; family Burkholderiaceae; genus Paraburkholderia. The sequence continues at coordinate 4,042 of NZ_JAAGPD010000002.1, forward strand.
TCGTCGCGGTTCTCCAGGATCAGATCGAGCGCGCGGCGGCGTCCGAACGAAATACTGCGCGGGCCGCCAATCTGATCGATGAGACCGTCCGTGCAGATGAACAGCAGGCTGCCGCGCGGCACCGCGATCTTGCGCAACTGCCACGTGTAGTCGGCGAGGCTGTCAACGTAACCGACACCCATGCGGTCCGCCGCGATCGTTTCGAACTGGTCCGAGTCCGGCGCGAGTATGTGCAGCGCGATCCTCGCGCCGGCAAAATGCAACTGGTTTTCTCTGGCATCGAACCAGAAGAACGCGGCATCGAGTCCATCGTTCGATTGCGGCACTTCAGCCGCGCTATGCACCTGGCCCAGCAAGGTCTTCACGTTGCGATTGACGGCTGCGAGCAGTGCAGCCGGGTCGCGCGGACCAATCTGTTCGAGCGCTTGCGACAACGATGCCGATGCGAGCAGCGTCATGAAGGCGCCCGGCACGCCATGGCCGGTGCAATCCGCTGTCGCGCCGAACCAGCCATGCGGAAACGCAGCAAAATGATAGAAGTCGCCGCCGACCACATCGCGCGGCTCCCACACGAGCGCCGCTTCGGGCAGACGTTCTGCCAGCGTCTCGCGCGACGCGCGCAGCATCGCTTGCTGGATCACGCTCGCGTATTCGATGCTCTGCATGATCTGGCGATTCTTCTCCGCCTGCATCTCGGCCACCGCGCCCAGTAGTTGCAGACCGCTGCCCAGACCCGCGAAATGGCCGTCGCGCGTCACGATGAAACCATCGACGAGCGCCTTTTCACCGACCTCGACGGTCTTGAAGGTCAGCGCTTCGATGCTCATGCCGGCGTCGACGACGAGCGGCTCCTTGTCCATGAAAGCGATGCAGCTCTTCTTGTCGTATAGCTCGCGATGAAACGGCTTGCTCATCTGGGACAGAAAGATGTCGCGGTTGATCAGGCCGATCGGCCTGCCGCTCTCGATCACCGCGAGGCTTTTCATATCGCTGCGCGCAGAGAAGATTTCCATCACGCGCGAGTTGGGATCCTCTGCATCGACGGCGGGGACCTCCTGACACAGGTCGCCAGCAGAGCGCGGGTCTCCTTGTGCAGACGAACGGCTAAAGCGCGAAAACGCTGGATGCATGGCGAAGCGAGCCAGTCGATGAAGAAACCCTGCACGCTAATATTTCTCTGTGTACTTTACGTGACAGTGAGTACTTTCGATGAATAATTCACAACGAAATTGTTCATCCTTTTCATTCGAATTTTCGGACTGAAAGTTAAAAAGATCCAAGCTCGTCCGCTATTGCTAGAAATCACATCGAAGACAAACGTTTGCCTCACCGAATATGGACGTAACCCTCTAATCGACAAGCCTTTGTGCGATTTCAGACGCGTTGAAACCAACGCAATACATTCGGTTAGAAATGTGCTGAACCGACTGAATCACTAGATTGGCTTCGCTTTAAATACTGCGCAAACGATTGCTTAACTACAAGCTAACGAAGACGCATTATCTGACCCGGAAGAATTACTTTCCTGAATCAACCAGACGAGCCACTCCACTCGTTCGACATGCGCGGTATTCTCGTTGGGAAAGCAACGCCTCCTGCAAGCTCGCGCGACCTCCGTGCCGGCCTGTGCGTCACCTTGCCGCGTTTTGCGTTAAAATGTACGAACTGGTTAGTCCGGTGCAAATCACAGCGCCTCGATCGGTGCGTTTACGCCCTTCGCATTCGTCGCGCCCCGCCCGGCGAACGTCCCAACCGACCCCTGACGGGACGGCTCCGCAGCCCGAGCCATTACGAATGGACGCCATCGTGCGTCGACTTCTCGATCTGGTGCACGCGTTTGCGCAGTCCCTGATGGACTGTTCGCATGTGCCCCTCTTTTGCGTATTCATCAAGACAAGCAATGTCCAAGCAACCTGAAACCAAGCCAATATCGACGGCCGCCCGCGTCGGCCTGATACTTGCCGGCGCAATCGGCCTGCTGCTCGGCCTGTACTTCGCGATCGGCGGTGCGCTGCTCATCGCCCGCGGAGGCACGTGGTACTACCTGCTGATGGGCCTCGCGGTCTGCGCAACGGGCATTCAGCTCGCGCGCCGCAAACCCGCCGCCTGCGTGATCTTCGCGATCGTGATCGTGGCGACCGTGCTGTGGGCCGTCTGGGAAAGTGGCTTCGACTTCTGGCCGCTGCAGGCGCGCATCTTCATGTTCACGATGATCGGCATGTTGCTCGCGCCCGTTTATCCGATGCTGCGCGGCTTCGCAGGTCTGCGCCCCGCGAAGGGCGCCGCGTGGACCGCGGGTCTCGTGCTGCTCGCGTGCAACGCGCTGTTCGTGTACGGCATGTTCGTTCCGCACGGCACGTTCGGCACGGAATCGGCGGCGGCGCTGGGCAAACACGATGCCGGTACGGGCGACTGGTCAGCCTATGGGCACTCGGCCGGCGGCGACCGCTTCGCAGGCGCGACGCAGATCGATCGCGACAACGTGAAGAACCTGCAGGTCGCGTGGACCTACCATACGGGCGACGTGCCTGTCAGCCCGTCGGGCGGCGGCGCGGAAGACCAGGAGACGCCGCTGCAGATCGGCGACACGCTCTACGTGTGCTCGCCGCACAACACGGTGATCGCGCTCGACGCTGCGAACGGCCATGAAAAGTGGCGCCACGAATTCCCGACGAAGACGACAGTCTGGGTGCGCTGCCGCGGTCTCGCGTACTTCGACGCAACGAAGCCGCTTCAGCAGCCCGCAGTCACGGGTTCGACGCCCGTCACGCCCGTCGCGCTGCCGGACGAACACGCTGCATGCCGTCGCCGTATCTACATGAATACGATCGACGCGAAGCTCGTGGCCCTCGACGCGGACACGGGCAAGCTCTGCGCGGACTTCGGCGAGCAGGGCATCATCGACCTCAAGGCGGGGCTCGGCAGCGCGGCAAGCCCGCTGTACGAACTGACATCGCCGCCGACTGTCGCGGGCACGACGGTGGTCGTCGGCGGCCGGGTCGCCGACAACGTGTCGCTCGACATGCCCGGCGGGGTGATTCGCGGCTTCGACGTGATGACGGGTGCAATGAAATGGGCATTCGATCCGGGCAATCCGCAGGACAAGCATGCACCCGCACCCGGCAAGACGTTCGTGCGCTCGACGCCGAACGTGTGGGCGCCGATGTCGTACGACGCCACCTCGAATACGGTGTACATGCCGGTCGGCAGCGCGGCGATCGACTTGTGGGGCGTGAAGCGCACTGAGCTCGACGAGCAGTACGGCGCGTCGATTCTCGCGCTCGACGCGACCACGGGCGCTGAAAAGTGGCACTTCCAGACGGTCCATCACGACCTGTGGGACTACGACGTGCCGATGCAACCGACGCTCGTCGATTTCCCCGTCGACGGCAAGAACATTCCCGCGCTGATCGTCGGCACGAAGATGGGCCAGCTGTTCGTGCTCGACCGGCTGACGGGCAAGCCGCTCACGAAGGTGGTCGAACAACCCGTCAAGTCCGCGACCATTCCCGGCGAGCCGTATGCGAAGACGCAGCCCCTGTCGGTCGGCATGCCGCAGATCGGCGCGAATGTGCTGACGGGCGCGGACATGTGGGGCATGACGCCCATTGACCAGATGATGTGCCGCATCGTCTTCCACGGCATGCGCTATGACGGCCTGTTCACCGCGCCCGATACGGATACGTCGCTGAGCTTTCCCGGCTCGCTCGGCGGGATGAACTGGGGCGGTCTGTCGTACGATCCGAACTCGCAGATGATCTTCGCGAACGACATGCGCCTCGGGCTGTGGGTCCATCTCGTGAAGGAAGAGAAACGCGGCGGCCAGTCGAACGGCAACGAAGCGGTGAATGCAGGCATGGGCGCCGTGCCGCTCGGCGGCACGCCCTATTCGGTGACGAAGGACCGCTTCTTCTCGCCGCTCGGCATTCCGTGTCAGAAGCCGCCGTTCGGCAGCCTCACGGCCATCGATCTGAAGACGCGCAGCGTCGCGTGGCAAGTGCCGCTCGGCACGGTTCGCGATACGCGCCTGTGGGGCGTGCAGATGCACATGCCCACCCCGATCGGCATGCCGACCATCGGCGGCTCGCTGAGCACGGGCGGCGGCCTCGTCTTCTTCGCTGCGACCCAGGACTACTATCTGCGTGCGTTCGACAGCTCGACGGGCAAGGAAGTCTGGAAGGCGCGTCTGCCCGTCGGCAGCCAGGGCACGCCGATGAGCTACGTGATCAACGGCAAGCAGTACATCGTGATCTCGGCGGGCGGCGCACGCCAGTCGCCGGATCGCGGCGATTACGTGATCGCCTACGCGCTGCCGCAGTAACGCTCATCGCACGACGCTGAAGCGCATCCGTCCGGGTGCGTTTCCATCACAGCATCATCTTCTGGCAAGCGGCGCGTTCTCGCGTCGCGAAACGCGCGCCGCTTGCCGCTCTCCCCTTCCCTCATGAAACGTTCTCTACTCGCGTCCATCGCGCTGGCCGCGTTTGCCACGCATGCGCACGCGCAATCGTCCGTCACGCTCTATGGCGCGCTCGATACCAGCATCGAAATCACGAACCCCGGCGCAGGCTACGTCGCGCGCATGGATTCGGGTGCCTATCGCGGCTCGCGTGTGGGCGTGCGCGGTGCGGAAGATATCGGCAACGGCGTGAAGATCCTGTTCGATCTGGAGAATGGATTCAGCTCGGGCAACGGCTCACTGGCCGTCGCCAATACGATCTTCAATCGCCAGGCATGGGTCGGCGCCGGCACGCCGTATGGCACCGTGCGCATCGGCCGTCAGTATTCGCCCATCTACATTCCGTTCAAAGGACAACTCGACGCGTTCGGCGCGGGCACGATCGCGTCCGGGCTCAACAATCTGTCGAAGATCACGCCGTACGCGAGCAACGCGATCACATATCTGTCGCCCGAATTCCACGGCTTCTCGACGACTGTGATGGCGATGCTGCGCGATCCCGCCGACGGCGACGGCAACGGCCTCGCGGGTCATATCGAAACCTTCGCGTGGCACGACGGCCCGTTGCGCGTGTCGTACGCACACCAGCAGACGCATGGCGACGGCGCATTGCGTGCCAATCTCGGCGGCGTGTCGTATGTGTACGGACCGCTCACGGGCTTCGTGTCGTTCTTCAACGGCGATGGCGGCACGCCGCGCTATCACAACGACGGCGTGTCAGTCTCGGCACGCTATGCGGTCAATGCACGCTTTCGCGCGTCGATCGGCTACGCGTATCTGCGGGACCGCTCGGGCGGCGGCGACAATGCGGACCAGTTCAGCGCCGCCTGCGAATACGATCTATCGAAGCGCGTGTTGCTCTATGCGAGCGCAGGCTGGTTGAGAAATCGCGGAGAGGCCGAGTTCACGCTCAAGGGCGTGAACGTCACGGGCCTCGCACCGTCATGGCCGGGCGCGTCGGTGCGAGGCGTGCAGTTCGGGATGATCGACCGCTTCTAGCCGCCGATCACGCCACCTCGTCCCATTGCGGCGCGAACGCGGGGCTCACGAGGCGCTCGTTTTTCGGCAGCGCCGCGATGGTCGCGCGATCTTCATCGTCGAGCCGCACATCGAGCGACGCCAGGTTCGACAGTTGATTCGCCTTGCCAGCCGCCTTCGGCACGGCGGCAACGCCTGGCTGTTCGAGCAGCCAGGCAAGCGCGATCTGCGTCGGCAGCACGCCGTGCTTGCGGGCAATCGCGACGATCCCGGGAATCTCCGACACGCGGTTGCGCGCCAACGGGCTATAGGCCGTCAGCGCCATCTCATGCTGCCGCACGAAATCGAGCAGCTTCTGCTGACCGAGCGTCACGTGATACTCGACCTGAATGGCCGCAAGCGGCGCACCGATCGTTTCGACGGCCTCGCGCAGCAGCGGCAACGGAAAGTTCGCCACGCCGATGGCACGCGCGAGTCCGCGCTCTTTCAGATCGACGAGCACATCGAGCGTTTGACGCAGGTTCATGTCCGGTGTCGGCCAGTGGACCAGGAACAGATCCACGTAATCGCTGCGCAGATCGCGCAGCGACCGCTCGAACGACGCACGCAGCGCCTGCGGTTCGAGTTGGTCCCACCAGACCTTGGTCGTCACGTGGATCTGTTCGCGCGGCACGGACGTCGCGGCGAGTGCGGCGCCGACGGCATCTTCGTTCTGATAGCCGGTGGCCGTGTCGATATGACGATAGCCGACTTCGAGCGCCTGCAAGACGGCGCGCGTGCAGTCCTCGCCGAGCATCGGCCAGGTGCCGAGGCCGAGCTTCGGCATGTCGAGGCCATGTCGATTGACGATGTGTTCCAAGCGTGAGTTCTCCCTCATGGATTTGAATTTATGGTTCTGCCTGCACCACAGCGCACATCACTGCTCAGCGAAACCGAACAGCTGTCGCGGCGTTTCCCACTGAATCTGACGCCTGACTGCCGCGTCCGGCACGATCTGTTCGAACAGTGTCAGCAAGGGTCCATAGTCGAGCCGCTCGGGCGCGCGCAAGAACGGCCAGTCGGAACCCCACACGCAGCGTTGCGGACCGAATGCGCGAAGCAGCGCATGCGCAAAGGGCCATGCGTCCTCATACGGATGCGCGTGCCGCGAATACTTTTGCCAGCCCGACAGCTTGACGCTCGCGCGGCCGCTGTCCGCGAGCCGCAGCAGCGCCTGGAAGCCGGGCTGCAGGATGCCCGCATCGATATCGGGCCGGCCGCCGTGATCGATCACGAGTCGCGCTTCCTGCCGCGCGAGCCACGGTTCCAGCGCGACCATCTGATCGCCGCAGACCTGAATCTGCGCGATCATCCCGAGATCCGCCAGCGACGCAAAGAGCGGGCCCGCGTCGAGCACGAGATCGACGCCCTCCATCGCCGGATTGAAGGCCACGCCTGCCACACCCGCGCGATGCAGCGCTTCGAGTTCGCCCCGGCCGATCGCGTTATCGACGACGGCAATGCCGCGAAAGCGGCCTTCGTAGCGCTCCAGCGCATCGAGCAGGCAACGGTTGTCGGTCCGGTAGCCGCTCGTCGGCCCGACGAGCAATGCATGTCGCACGCCGTATGCGTCCATCACGCGAACGAACTGCGCGGCGGTGCCGATCTCCTGAAGCGCGGGCCGGTACATCGTGTCCGCGCGGTAGGGAAAGCGGACAGGATCGAAGATATGGCAGTGGCAGTCGATCTTGTCTTCGTCGAATACGCTCATCAGATGTTTCCGTGTCCGGATCGCCGCGGCTTGCGGCACGAAGAGTCTAATGGCTCGACGTTTCGCTGTCGTATGCTCCGTTTGCGCTACCCTATAACTTTTTGTTAATACCCGGCAAGGGTCACGGAAGAGCGATGCGTTTCAAGCTGCGGCAGATGGAAGTGTTTCGTGCGGTGATGCTGACGGGCTCGATCAACGCGGCGGCCAAGATGCTGTATGTGTCGCAGCCGGCCGTCAGCAAGCTGGTGGCGCACACCGAGACGACGCTTGGCCTGCGACTCTTCGAACGCGCCAAGGGCCGCCTGATCCCGACGGCGGAAGCGCAGGCGCTGTTTCGCGAAGTCGAGCAGGTCTATCAGTCGGCGTTGCGCGTCGACGAGTTCGCGCGGGCTCTCGCGCTTGGACCAGCGAGTCTGTTGCGCGTCGCGTGCAGCCCGTCGCTTGCACCCGCCGTCGTCGCGCCTGCCATCGTCGAACTGAAACGTCAGTTGCCGGGACTCAGCGTCGACTGGCATACGGCGCTCATGGCCGACATGCCGCTCGAAGTGCTGAGCAAGACCGTCGACGTCGCCGTGACGTCGCTGCCGATCGAGCACGAGCATCTCGAAGCCGTGCCCTTCATGCGCGGCCACATGGTGTGCGCGTTGCCGCCCGATCATCCGCTGGCCCGCCGCGAACGCATCGCGCTAGCGGACCTGAAGCACGAGCCGATGATCCTGTTCCGGCGCGACATTCCGTTTGGCACGATGATCGTTCGCGCGTGCCAGCAGGCCGATGTCGAACTGACCTCCGTGGTGGACGTGACGCGCGCCGATCAGGCGCTCGCGCTCGTGCGCGGCGGCCTCGGGCTTGCGATCGTCGACGAGTTCGCGACACGCAACGTCGATTGCATCGTGCGGCCGCTCGTCGAGAACCTCGAAATGGTATCGACCTTCGTCTATTCGAAGTTCTCGCCGCCTTCGCGCAGCGCGATGGCGTTGATGGAAGCCGTGTGCCGGCGCGCGGAGGAACTGGGCAGACGGATCGGCAGCATGCCGGACCAACCGGTCTGACGGTTCGACGGCATCACGTCTTGCTTTGCGAGCGACGCAGCCACTCGTCGAGCCCGATGCGCCCGATCAACGCTTCGCCCAGCGGCACGAGCGAATGCTCGTCGACGAGACCGCCAAAATAGCGAGCTTCGGGATCCCGCACGACTCTACGCGTATCGCCGACCGCCTTCAGATAGCGGGCGATGATTTCATCGAACGGCGCGCGTTCGGGACCGGCAATATCGACGGTGCCGTTGCGCGGCGCAGCGAGTGCGGCGTCGGCGACGAAGCCGGCAACGTCATCGGCCGCGATCGGCTGGAAGAGGCCCGGCGAGAGCCTCACGGTATCGCCGTCCACGCTCGAATCGGCGATTCCGCCGAGGAATTCGTAGAACTGCGTCGAGCGGACGATCGTGTACGGAATGCCCGACGCCGCGACGAGTTTTTCCTGTGCGACCTTGGCGCGGAAGTAGCCGTTCTCCGGTGTGCGGTCGGTCCCGACGATGGATAGCGCGACATGATGCCGAACGCCCGCATTGGCCTCCGCCGAACGCAGGTTGCGCCCGGAGGCTTCGAAGAATTCCAGCACGGCCTTGTCTTCGAAGGACGGCGAATTGGACAGGTCGATCACCACCTCCGTGCCCGCCAGAGCTTCGTTGAGCCCTTCGCCCGTGATGGTGTTGACGCCGCTTCTGGGCGAGGCGGAAGCCACGTCGTGCCCCGCCTGACGCAAAATGGCGGCCGTCTTCGAGCCGATCAGACCCGTGCCGCCGATGATGACGATCTTCATAACCCAGTCTCCTTCAAGCATGTACTGAAAACTCGTGGGCGCTTCGAGGCGAAAGCGCATTAAGGAAAACACACGATAAAAACATAGACGGTATTCAGCAAAATGAAATGTCGCTCTGGAAGGCAATCATCTTCTTGTCGCATTTGCCCTCTACGCACGGCGGTTCAATTGATGTTCCCGATGCAACACCGTGCTCCCCGTCGCGAGTCTTCTGCACCCTCATGCTTCACCCTACGATTCAGCCTGCGTAGACGCAAAGAGGCTGAAGATGAACAGAATCGATCCGTGGAGTCAGATTGTCGGCAGGTTGCATGACCGTCCGCGATTCGTCGTACAGCCGAACCCGACGGCCGCGATGGCCAATGCCTCGTCGATCCGGCGCATTGAATGGCAAACCACTTGCACGATTCTGGTTACATGGAGCGATTCGACGCTCGGCCGTTTCGAGGATCAGACATGGCGCGCCGGCTTTGCCCGTACGTCCGGGATCTGCGGACTCACAGGCGTGGCCGTTCGGCGCGGCGACCCCGTGTTCCGGCCGCTGCAAAAAGGTGGCGTCATGCCGAGAAACGCACTCGACATGATTCTCGCCAATACGTTAAGGGCGCTGCAGATATGATGTGAAGCGAGCCGCGATTCAGGCCATCGACCTTGATCGCGAACGGCTCGGCAACGGCGATGGACGGCATGATAGACAGCAACAGCGACGAGCAGAGCGCCGCTCGTAAAAGGACGTTGAATCTCATGATGCGTTCCGAGAGAAAATGAATGAGCAGCAGCGCGTGATGGCCCCTTGAGACGATCACGCGCCACCACTGCATGCAACGCAACGTCCTAGCCGAACGATGCTTCCGGATTGCCCGCTGCCAATGCCTCTGCGCGAGTCGGTGCGGGCGGATAGATCCACTTCGTGTTGATCATCTGCTTACGCGCCTTCCCTTCGGCATGCGTCAGCTTCATCTGCCGATCCCAGCCTTCCGAATAGACGGCGCCCCACTCGCCGAGATCGACACACGTTGCGTAGAACGGCTGACGATACGGCAAGGTCGGAAGGCCGATCAGGTCCGCAGCCACGTTGTGCCCGCCGAATTGGCCCATGATCATCGCGTGCTGGCACGACATCAGCGCGTAGTGTCCGTCGTCGTCGGTCAGTGCGCGTGCGACGTCGCCCGCAATGAACACGTGAGGCGCTTCCGGCACGCGCAGATCCGCCGCCACTTCGGCGCGGCCGAGCGGATCGATATGCGACGACACCTGTGCAGCCAACGGGCTCGCGCGCATGCCGCCCGCCCAGATCACCGTGCCTGCTTCGATGCGCTGGCCCGACGCAGTGCGCACGCCTTCCGCATCGACGGACACCACGCCGGAGCCGAGCACGGTCTCGACGCCCAGCGACTCGAACGCCTCGGCGATGAATGGACGCGGATTCGGTCCGAGATCGGGACCAATCTCGGCTTGCGAGCCGATCACGACGACGCGCACATTCGCGTCGTCGCCGAACTTCTCACGCAGGCGCTTCGGCAATTCCGTTGCGACTTCGATGCCCGTAAAGCCGCAGCCGACCACGGCGACCGTATTGCGTGCCGTCGACGCCGGCAGCTTCGCCAACGCGTCGAGATGCGCGTCGAGTTCCACTGCGTCCTCGATGCGATCTACAGAGAATGCATGCTCAAGACCCGGAATCGGCGGGCGGCTCAGCTTGCTGCCGCTCGTCAGCAACAGACGGTCATATGCGAGCGAGTGCGTCTGCCCATTGGCGGCCACGACGCTGACCGTCTTGTCCTGAACGGAAATTGCGTCGACGCTGCCCTCGACATACTTCACACCAATCGCGTCGAACAGCGGCAGCAGCGGTGCAGCCATGTTCTGCGGCTCGGCTTCATACATCCGCGGACGAATCTGCAATTCTGGCTTCGGCGAGATCAGCGTGATTTCGACGTCGCTGCTCCGCACGCCGGCGCCGTCGAGTACGCGAGCCGCGCCTAGCGCGCCCCACACGCCGGCAAAGCCGGCACCCACAATCAAGATCTTCTGCGACATGATATTTGCCTTCAATTCGAGAGTTGCGAAGTCGACGACGGGCGCCCGGCTCGTAGCGAGCCGCATCCGTTCGACGCTGGAAACATCGCTTGTACGGCTATCGACGCAACGGATTGTAGGTAGCGGCACTGCACGCCAGAAGCACTGCGCATGCGTTCACCGTGTTGTCCGCAGGACAACAATCGGCAATGGATGAAGAGGAGATAGTGGAAGTGCGCCGAACCCGAAGCGGCGTTCGAGCCGGCGTTGCAGCCTAGCGCGCGAATTCGGTGGTCTTCGCGGCCTCGGCCAGATAGTCGACGAACGAAGCAATACGCGCCGATATCGCCGTGTTGCGATAGTAGACCGCATTGATGGGTTGCCGCACGTCCTGCGTCTGACGCGCGAAGAGCTGCACGAGCCTGCCTTCGCGACGGTCGCGGCCTGTCATGAAGTCCGACAGGCAAACGATACCCGTGCTCTCAAGCGCGAGCTGCCGCAGCGTTTCGCCGCTCGACGACGCGACGGACGGATTGATCCGATACGGCTCGTTGTCCGCACCCACCAGCGGCCATATATTGAGCGACTCGGGCTGCGTGAATCCGAGCAGCGAGTGTCGCTCGAGATCCTCTACACGTTTCGGATGACTGTGCGCCTTCAGATATTCCGGCGTCGCCAGCACGCGGATACGGCTGCTGCCCACCGGACGGCTGTGCAGCGTCGAATCCTTGAGTCTGCCGATGCGGATGGCGACGTCGGTACGCCGTTCGAGCAGATCGATGATGCCTTCGTTGCTGTTCAACTCCAGTTCGACCTGCGGATAACGCTCGCGATAACCCGCTACGAGCGGCACGATCACGTGAAGCATGAACGGCGTGGCGGCATCGACGCGCAAACGCCCCGAAGGCCGCTCGCGCCGCGCCGCGAGTTGTTCTTCGGCGTTCTCCACGGCGTCGATGATCTCGCGCGCATTCTGCAGAAATGCCTTGCCTTCTTCCGTCAGTTCCAGCCGTCGCGTGGTCCGGCGTAACAGCGTGGTCTGCAGCTTCTCCTCCAGCCGGCCCAGCGTGCGGCTCGCACCCGACACGGTCTGCTCCAGCTGTTCGGCTGCGGCCGTGATCGAGCCCGTATCGACCACCGTCGCAAAGGTCTGCAATTCGTCGAGGGTAACTTTCATACTTGATCTGAAATCAAAAGTGTTTCCTTTATAGACCAGTTTTTCTGCAAAAGTAAAGCCGGCACACTGCGTCCATCCGTTCAAGCTTCCTGATAGACGACCATGCCACTTGCCCTATTTGCGCTCACGCTCAGCGCCTTTGCAATCGGTACGACCGAATTCGTGATCGTCGGACTCATCCCGACGATCGCCGCCGACCTCGGCGTCAATCTTCCTTCTGCGGGACTGCTCGTCAGTCTGTACGCGTTGAGCGTCGCCGTCGGCGCGCCGCTCCTGACTGCCCTCACGGGACGCGTGCCGCGCAAGACCTTGCTGATTGCGCTGATGGCGCTTTTCACGATCGGCAATCTGGTTGCGTGGCGCGCGCCTTCGTACGAATCGCTCGTGATTGCCCGCATTCTGACGGGGCTCGCACACGGCGTGTTCTTCTCGGTCGGTTCGATCATCGCGACGACGCTCGTGCCGAAAGACAAGTCCGCGAGCGCCATTGCGACGATGTTCAGCGGCATGACCGTCGCGTTCGTCGCCGGCATTCCGCTGGGCACGTTCATCGGTCAGCACTTCGGATGGCGCGCGACGTTCCTCGTAGTGGCGCTGTTCGGCGTGATCGCGATGCTCGGCGCGCTGCTCTTCATGCCGAACAACCTGCCGCACAAACGCCCTGCGCCGCTGCTTCAGCAGGCTCGCGTGATTGCGCATCCTCGCCTGCTGCTGGTGTACGCGATGACGGCCGTCGGTTATGGCGGCTCGCTGATCGCCTTCACGTTCATGGCGCCGATTCTCGAACAGATCGCGGGATTCACGCCGTCGCAGGTCAGCCTGGTGCTCGTTGCGTATGGCGTGTCCGTTGCTGTCGGCAACGTGTATGGCGGCAAGCTCGCCGATGCGCTCGGCCCCATCAAGGCGCTTAAACGCATCTTCCTGCTGCTCGCGGCCGTGCTGCTCGTGTTCACGTTCACGTCGCACAACGCATGGCTCGCGGTCCTGACGATGCTCGCGTGGGGCGCTGTCGCGTTCGGCAACGTGCCCGGCCTTCAGGTCTATGTGGTCAAGCAGGCGCAGCAGGTCGCGCCGCAGGCAACGGATGTCGCATCGGGCTTCAACATCGCTGCGTTCAACCTTGGCGTTGCGGGCGGCTCATCGCTCGGCGGCGTGATCGTCGCGCATCTCGGACTGCACCACACGCCATGGATCGCCGCCGTCGTCACGCTGCTCGCTTTCGCGCTGACAGCCTTGAGCGGCCGCCTCGATCGCCGTGCGGGCATACCCGAGCGCACGGCCGAAGCCATCGCAGTGACGCACTAACTCGCATTCGAACGCATTCAAACTGGAGAACATGACCATGCATTCCATTCCCGCATTCGGCCTCGGCACGTTTCGCCTGCAAGGCCAGGTCGTTATCGGCTCCGTGCGCAGCGGTCTCGAACTGGGCTATCGCACCATCGACACTGCGCAGATCTACGGCAATGAAGCCGAAGTCGGCGAAGCGATCGCTGCATCGGGCGTCGCGCGCGACGAGCTGTTCCTGACGACGAAGATCTGGGTCGACAACTACTCACGCAGCAAGCTCGTTCCGAGCCTCAAGGAGAGCCTGACGAAACTGCGCACGGATCGCGTCGACCTCACGCTGATTCACTGGCCCGCGCCTGACAACGGCGTGCCGCTCGAAGAATTCATGAGCGCACTCGCGGATGCGAAGGCGCAAGGGCTCACGCGCCAGATCGGCATTTCGAACTTCAATATCGATCTGACGAAGCAAGCCATCGCCGTCGTCGGCAAAGAGAACATCGCGACCAATCAGATCGAACTGAGCCCGTATCTGCAGAACCGCAAGCTTGTCGAATTCCTCGCTGAACAGGGCATTCACGTCACGTCGTACATGACGCTCGCGTACGGCAAGGTGCTGAACGATCCCGTCATCGGACAGATCGCGAAGCGTCACGAGGCGACACCCGCGCAAGTCGCGCTCGCCTGGGCGCTGCAACGGGGCTACTCGGTGATCCCGTCGTCGACGAAGCGCGAGAACCTCGCGAGCAACCTGCTCGCGCAACAACTCGTGCTGACGGCCGACGACATGGCGCAAATCGCCGCGCTGGAGCGCAACGGACGCGAAGTGAGTCCCGAAGGTCTTGCCCCCGTATGGGACTGAACGGACGCTGCAAACGCAACATGCAACAAAGGAACATCATGCGAATCGACATCCCCTCACACATCGGCTTCGGCACTGCGCCGCTCGGCAACATGTATCGCGACATCCCGAACGATGAAGCCATCGCCACGGTACGCGCCGCCTGGGACAGCGGCATCCGCTATTTCGACGCCGCGCCGCTCTATGGCGCCGGCCTGGCAGAGCTTCGGCTCGGCGAAGCGCTGTCGGCTTTTCCGCGCGATGCGTACCTGATCGGCACCAAGGTCGGACGCCTGATCCTCGACGAGCACGAATCGACCGCACAGCGCGATCTCGGCGAAAAAGGCGGTCTCTTCGAGCATGGGCTGCCGAACCGGATCGTCTACGACTACACGGAATCGGGCACGCTGCGTTCGATCGAAGAGAGCCTCGCACGTCTGCGCACTGATCGCCTCGACTATGTGTGGATCCACGACCCGGCCGTCGATTTCCACGGCGAGCAATGGCGCGATGTGTTCGCCGTCGCGATGTCGGGCGCGGCGAAAGCGCTCACGCGTCTGCGTGAAGAAGGCGTCATCAAGGCGTGGGGACTCGGTGTGAATCGTGTTGACCCGTGCGTGCTTGCACTCGAACAGGCCGATCCCGATGGCTTTCTTCTGGCGGGCCGCTATACGTTGCTCGATCACGCCGCGGCGCTCGAAAAGCTGATGCCCGCTTCAGCCGAGCGTGGGCTCGGGATCGTGATCGGCGGCCCGTACAACTCGGGCCTGCTGGCGGGCGGCACGCATTACGAGTATCAGAAGGCGCCGCAGACCATGATCGAGCGCGTCGAGCGGATCAAGGCCATCTGCGCCCGCTTCGGCGTGGACATTCGCGCCGTCGCATTGCAGTTCTCGCTGGCGCATCCCGCCGTGGCGGGCATCATTCCAGGTGCGAGCCGACCCGAGCGCATCGCGGAAAATCGCGCACTTGCCGCGCAGACGATTCCCGGCGAACTGTGGAGCGCGTTGAAGTCGGCGGGTGTCATCGGTCAGTACGCGCCGACGCCCGTTATCTGATGCTGCGGAGACGCATATGACCAACGTCAGCGTATCAGTGGAAATTGCGGCGTCTGCGCAAGCGGTGTGGTCGGTGGTCGGCGACTTCAACGGCTTGCCCCGCTGGCTCGAACTCGTCCCCGCATCGCGACTGACGGACGACGGACGCGTTCGGCATCTCGAAGCCATCAATGGCGCATCGATCGTCGAAAGACTGCTCGATCACAGCGACGAGCGCATGCAGTATCTCTACACGATTCTGGAAGGCCCCGATCCTGTGACGGATTACACGGCCTCGCTGTCGTTGCGCGAACTCGACGCGCATCGGACGACGGTGACATGGGCAAGCCGTTTCGAGCCGAATGATCCGAACGAAGCGGACTCGCTCGCCGCGCATTATGAAGCGCTTTACCGCGCCGGACTGACTCGCCTCAAGGAACTTCTGGAGACGCCCCGTCGCTGAAACGCGCCATGTATGCATGTGCCAATTCGAATGGCGCGTGCATTTTTCGAAATGCCGCAGGCGCTCGGCGCGCAAGCTAAGGCTGCCGGTCAAGGTCGTCGTCTTCGACAACAGCGTGCTCGGTTTTGTATCGATGGAACTGAAGGCGAGCGGCTATCTCGACACGAACGTCGATCTCAGCAAGACCGATTTCGCCGCAATTGCCAACGGTGCGGGCATCTTCAGCATTCGTGTCGAGATCTCGGAGCAGGTGGGCGCTGCACTGAAGGCAGCGTTCGCGCACGACTCACGGGCCGTCGTCGATGTCGTGACAGCGAAGCAGGCTCGCTATGCCGCCCAAGATCGAGCTGGCCCCCGCCCAGGGCTTCCGCGATTCTCAACGGACGCGGCGACGAAATCGTCGAACTCGCGCGGACCAACTTCCGCTGACGCAGCGAGCTTCGGCGCGCCGCCCTTCGCATGCTAACGCTGGCGGCCACCGAAGTTCGGCATCGTTCCATTGACGCGAGCACGCCGCAATTCGGCGACGACCTCGGCGCGCGTCTTCGGCCGTCCGTTCGAAACGACGGCCATATGTTTGCGCTGACCCCGCAGCGATTTCACATGACTCGTTCCGTGCGAAGCAACCTGCCTGGTTCGGGCGGTTCTTTCCTGAGTACGATCCGTTCCGCCTGTCTCCCCCGCGACGGAAGGCTGCGTATTGACGTTGTCGGCAACGGCAGCAAGCATCGTCGTGTGCGCCGCTTTCAATTCGCGCGCACGCAATTCCTGCTGAAGCGCCAAAGCCTGCGGAAGATCGCTGTGGACCGCGAGCACTTCATCGAGCAGAACCTTTGCAGCCGTCAGATCGTTGCGTTGCAGATTGTCGCTGACCGACTGAAGGACGAAGGCGATGTCGGCGTCGGATGTGTCGTCGCGAGACGCGACGACAGACGGCACATCATTGACGGGAGGCGGCGCGTTCTGCGGATCGTCCGTCGCCGAAACGTCATCGTGATGGAACGGCCAGAGGTCGGATAGCGCGTTCGACTCGATATGCAGCACGACTGCCCCGAGCGCCAGACCGCCCATCACGATGCAGCCCGCCAGCGCCCTTTTGTCGAAACGACCATTCACCGTTTCCCTCCTTTACATGATCGAAAGGCGCATACGTGCTGATCCAAGGGGCGCGGTCTAAGAACGAGCCTCCGAAACGAAATCGCGAGCAAGAGCGATGCCAGCATGCGCGTCTCTCGCGAATCGCGACATGAGATGAGTTCGCAAGTCAGATGACGATATCGCGCGTCAAGCGCACTTCCATCAGCGATACGCCGCCAATCTCGATGTTCCTGGCGAAGCCATCGCGCGCGAATCCTCGCCGTGCATAGAAGGCGCATGCTGCCGCGTTGTCATTCAGCACCCAGAGGGCGATATGCGCATAACCTTCGACGTGAAGCATTTCGCACGCGGCCGTCATCAGCGCAGTGCCGATACCACGATTCCAGCATGCCGATGCAACGTAGATCGCCTCGATTTCCGCGCAACGCGCATCGAGGTCTGCGTCGCGTGCAGGACCGAACGCGACCCAGCCCGCTATTGCGTCGTTCACAATGGCAACGAGCACGCGCGGCGCACCGGCAAGCAGCGCGCTTCTCCACTTTTCCGCACGGGAGTGCGGATCGAGCCTGGCGAGGTACGCGACCGGCAGCAACGCTTCGTAGGCGGCTCGCCAGGCTGCGACGTGAACCGTGGCGATTCCATCTGCGTCGTCGGCTGTCGCAAGTCTGATATGCATATGATTCGACACCTACGTTTTGGCCTTGAAATACAAGCGCTGTCGTTTTCCGCCGGTTTCCAGGCGCATGAGCGACAACCCGGCGCCCCGCATATCAGCACACTCTACTCGATGATTTTGCCTGACGTCGCGCGGCCGCTTGCGGTTCGTGTCCGCATCGTTCGATGACGCGGCGTTCCGAAGCCCACTGGCGCCCGATGACCTGACCGGCCTATGCCCGGTCTGATGCCTGTCGCATGTCGCGGGTCCGCCAAGCACTCAGGAGTGTGTCAATTGAGCCAGTCGAAAGCGCGCACCACACGGCGCCATTCTTCGAGCGCATCCCTCACGCTTGACGACATTACGATCGTTGATCACTCACTGCTCAAGCGTGCCGTCGGCGCCATGGCGCTCGGCAACGCGATGGAATGGTTCGACTTCGGCGTGTACAGCTACATCGCCGTCACCCTCGGCAAAGTGTTCTTCCCGTCGAGCAGCCCGTCGGCGCAGTTGATCGCGACCTTCGGCACGTTCGCGGCCGCGTTCCTCGTGCGCCCGATCGGCGGCATGGTGTTCGGGCCGCTCGGCGACCGGATCGGCCGGCAACGCGTACTCGCGATGACGATGATCATGATGGCCGTCGGCACGTTCGCGATCGGTCTGATTCCGAGCTACGGCTCGATCGGCATTTTCGCGCCCGCGCTGCTGCTTGTCGCGCGTCTCGTGCAGGGCTTTTCGACAGGTGGCGAATACGGCGGTGCGGCGACCTTCATTGCCGAGTTCGCGACGGACCGCCGTCGCGGCTTCGCGGGCAGCTTCCTCGAGTTCGGCACGCTGGTCGGTTATATCCTCGGTGCGGGTACGGTGGCCGTGTTGACGGCTTCGCTGTCGCAGGAAGCACTGCTGTCGTGGGGCTGGCGTGTGCCGTTCTTCATCGCGGGTCCACTGGGTCTGGTCGGCCTGTACATCCGGATGAAGCTCGAAGAAACGCCTGCGTTCAAGAAAGAAGCGGAAGCGCGTGAAGCCGACGAGAAGTCGCGTCCGAAGCAGAGCTTCATGGAACTGCTCGCGCAGCAGTGGAAGCCGCTGCTGCAATGCGTCGGCCTCGTGCTGATCTTCAACGTGACCGACTACATGGCGCTGTCGTATCTGCCGAGCTATCTGTCGGCGACACTGCACTTCAACGAATCGCACGGTCTGTTCCTCGTGCTGGCTGTGATGGTGCTGATGATGCCGATGACGCTCTACGCGGGCCATCTGTCGGACAAGATCGGCCGCAAGCCTGTGATGCTGCTCGGCTGCGTGGGTCTGTTCGTGCTGTCGATTCCGGCGCTGCTGCTAATCCGTACGGGCGCCGTGCTGCCCGTGTTCAGCGGCCTGCTGATTCTCGGCGCATTGTTGTCGACGTTCACGGGTGTGATGCCGTCGTCGCTGCCCGCCCTCTTCCCGACGAAGATCCGCTACGGCGCGCTGGCGATCGGCTTCAACGTGTCGGTATCGCTGTTCGGCGGCACGACGCCGCTCGTCGCCGCGTGGCTCGTCGACCGCACCGGCAACGCGATGATGCCTGCGTACTACCTGATGGGCGCGTCGATAATCGGCATCGTCTCCGTGCTCGCATTGCGCGAGACGGCTCGCAAGCCCCTGCTCGGCTCGGGCCCGTGCGTCGCGACGCGCGCTGAAGCGCTGAGCCTGATACGTGCGGCCGGAAATACCCAACCGTCGAAGAAGCGTCTGGCGCTAGTCCGGGAACGTGCATAGCGAAAGCGGCACGCCGGTCGTCAATACGTGTAGCTGCCGATCACCTGCCGGACCTTTCTCAGCGATTCGCGAAGCACATCGAGTTCGACGGAACCCAACGCGAGGCGCACCGCATGCGGCACATGATGCGAAGTCGCATATGGCTCGGCAGTCGAAACGGAGATGTGCTCGCGCATCAGTGCTGCGGCAACCTGATCGGCGCGCACTTCTTCCGACAGCGGAAGCCACACGAAATACGATGCGGGATGACGAACGCAGCGCAGGCCGGCAAGCACGTCGGCGGCCATCGCCTGGCGGATCTTCGCGTCACGACGCTTCTCCGTTTCCAGCCGCTTGACGGTTCCATCGTCCAGCCACGCGCAGGCGATCGCGGTCATCACGCCCGGCGTGTTCCAGGTCGTCGCGCGGATCGCCTGTTCGATCGCCTTCATCGACTCCGGCGGCGCAACGACGAACCCGACGCGCAACCCGGTCGCCACGTTCTTCGATAATCCCGACACGTAGACGGTCGTCTCAGGCGCAAGCGCGGCCAGCGGTGCAGGCGGCTTGTCGACGAGGAACGCGTAAGCCGCATCCTCGATGATCAGCAGCCCGTGCCGGCGCGCAATCGACACCAGTTGCTTGCGACGATGCGCGCTCATCACCCAGCCGAGCGGATTGTGCATCGTGGGCATCACATACACGGCTCGTACGCGGCGGCTTTTGCACAGACGTTCGAGTGCATCGAGATCGGGTCCTTGTGCGGCGGCTGGAACAGACGCCAATTCAAGGCCGAACGTGTCGGCCAGCACCTTGAAGCCAGGATAGGTCAATGCGTCCACGGCTACCACGTCGCCGGGACGCAGCAACGCCATCACCGTCGCAGCCAGCCCGGCCTGCGCGCCGTTCACGAGCGACACCCGCTCCCAACCCACGTCGAGCCCACGGCACGCCAGATGCCGGGCAACAGCCGCGCGCTCGTGCTGACGTCCGCCGTGGGGCTGATAGCGCAGCAGGCTTTCCAGATCGCCGGATGCAGCGAGTTGCCGCAACGCCGCGCGCAACAGATCGGCCTGACCGGGCAGCGCCGGATAGTTGAAGTTGAGATCGACCATGCCCGCCGCGAGCACGAACTGATCGATGCCTTGCCTGGGCGGCAAAGAAATCTCGCGAACGAACGTACCGCGTCCCGTCTCGCCGCTGACGAGGCCCATCGCCGCGAGTTCGGCATAGACGCGCGTCGCCGTGACGAGCGCGAGGCCATTCTTCGCAGCAAGCTCACGATGCGTCGGCAGACGCGTGCCCGCAGGCAGCCTGCCCGAGCGGATATCCGCGGCATACGCATCGACGAGCGCCTTGTACCGGAGTTGAGCCATACGCAGATGTATCCATGACAATTATTTGATTGTAATGCTGCCTGCGCCTAGCATCTGTTCACCCCACACCTCATCGGGAGGACCATCATGCATATCGCCATTCTGACGTTCGAAGGCTTCAATGAACTCGATTCGTTCATTGCACTCGGCGTTCTCAACCGCATCAGAAAGCCGGACTGGCGCGTGTCGATTGCAACGCCGGCAACGCGTGTCACATCGATGAATGGCGTGACCATTGAAGGGCAGATTTCCTTGCGTGAAGCGAATGCAGCGGATGCCGTGCTCGTCGGCAGCGGGAAGCTGACGCGAGATGTCGTCGCCGATCCCGCATTGATGTCGCAGATGCAGTTCGATCCGTCGCGTCAGCTGTTGGGCGCGCAGTGTTCCGGCACGCTCGTGCTGGCGAAACTGGGGCTGCTCGATGGTGTGTCCGCCTGCACCGATCTCACCACGAAACCTTGGGTCGAAGAAGCCGGCGTGGACGTGCTGAATCAGCCGTTCGTTGCGCGTGGCAACGTCGCGACGGCCGGCGGATGTCTTGCTTCGCACTATCTTGCGGCATGGGTGATTGCGCGCCTCGAAGGTATCGACGCGGCGGCGAACGCCATTCACTACGTCGCACCCGTCGGCGAAAAAGAGGACTACGTCGCGCGCGCGATGCGCAACATCACGCCGTTTCTGCACGAAGCGAGCGCAGCCGTTTGAGGCGCATTTTCTAAACCACTCGTTGCGTGTGCATCATCGGAATAGCGACACGTTTTCGACCTCAAACGACACCGGAAAAGTCGCGAAAAATATTTATCGATTCCCTCGCCGGAACTGCTCAAGGCGGCACGATATCAGCCGACAACCAACGTAATCCTCGGCGCGCATCGACTGATTTTCAGCACGCAAGCGAGACGTTATCGGGACGCAGTTCGACATTGGCAGAGGTCATGGTGAAGCTTACGGGTTCGATCGCTTTCAAGTTCAGCGCGGCATCGGGCGCTGCACTCGCAGTCACGGTTCTCCTTCTCACTTCGGTCGGGGCACTGAACGTGCGTCACCAGGCTGTCGACGAGTTCGAGCAGTCCAGTCACGCGCGCATCGTCCAGGCAGACGAATCGCTCGATGTGAACTTCAAGGATGTCGAACAGAACCTCACGTATCTCACGCAAACCGCCCAACTGAAAGCAGCCGATCAGAGCATCACCGACTATCTGAATCACGGCGGCCAGATGACGCCGGACAAGAACGGCGAAATCGAAAAGACGATCTTCGCGTTGCTCAAGGATTTCGGCGATACGCATCCCAACATGCGCTATCTGGACATCGGCACGCGTTGGGGCGGTTACGTGCAATGGCCGATCGAAAGCCTCAACGGCGAGCACTACGATCCGCGCGTGCGTCCTTGGTATCAGCTGGCGATGACGGCACCCGACCGCGTCGTGCGTCCTGCGCCGTATCTCAGTGCGGCGGGTTCGGGCGGCGCAATCATTTCGTTCGCGCGCGTCGTGAAGGACAGCAAGGGCGAGATTCTCGGCGTACTCGAAGGCGACATTTCACTCGACGACTTTGCGCGGCTCACCAGTGGCATCCAGTTCGGCAAATCAGGTTATCTGCTCGTGACGGACAGCAGCGGCAAAGTGCTCATCGATCCGCGCGAGAAGAAACACGAGTTCAAGGAACTGAAGGGCCTGGGCGGCGGCTACGAACAACTGTCGAGCGCTGCCGACGGACTCGTCCGCATCCAGATGGACGGCGTCGAGTATCAGTCGTTCGTCTATACGTCGCCAAAAAATGGCTGGAAGTACTATGCGCTCGTACCCGCGTCGGAAATGATGGCGGCTGCCAATCGCCTCACATGGACGCTGATCGCGATGGGACTGCTGGTGCTCGTCGTGGCCGTGCTGATCATGGTCGCATTGGGACGCAGGATGACCGATCCGATCCGTAATCTCGCCAACTCGATGCATGAAATCGCAGCCGGCGACGGCGACATGACGCGTCGTCTGCCGCAGTTGAGCAACGACGAAGTCGGTCATCTCGCGAAGCAGTTCAACGCGTTCGTCGAAAAGCTGCATGGCGTTCTGCTGAAAGTGATGACCAACAGCCGTCATCTCGAACTCGCCGCAAGCGAAGTGTCGGCGGGCAATCTCGATCTGTCGTCCCGAACCGAGCAACAGGCGGCATCGATCCAGCAAACGGCGGCCAGCATGGAAGAACTGGCGGGCACCGTGCGCGGCACCGCCGATCAGGCGAAGAACGCCAACGCCGTCGCTTCGGGCGCCGTGGAAGTGGCGCGGCGCGGCAACGACGCCGTGTCGGCGGCGGCGAAAACGATGAATACCGCCGTCGAGCAGTCGGGGCGCATTGTCGGCATCGTCGGCATGATCGAAGGCATCGCGTTCCAGACCAACATTCTGGCGTTGAACGCCGCCGTCGAATCCGCGCGTGCGGGCGAGAGCGGCCGGGGCTTCGCCGTGGTCGCAGCCGAAGTGCGCAACCTCGCCCAGCGTTCGACGAGCGCGGCCAAAGAGATCAAGGCTTTGCTGGAAGCGTCCGTCGGCAACGTCGAGGCAGGCGCCGAACAGGTCAACCTCGCGGGCAAGACGATCGCCGAACTGACCGACGCGATTTCCAACGTCGCCACCATCACCAGCGAAATCGCCGATTCCGCTCGCGAGCAAAGCCGGGCGATCGGCGAGGTCAATCAGGCGGTCTCGCTGATGGATCAATCGACCCAGCAGAACGCGGCGCTCGTGGAAGAAATCGCCGCGGCCTCCGAATCGCTCAGCACGCAGGGCAAGGATCTGAACGCGACGGTCGGGTTCTTCAAGCTGGGCGCCTGAGGCCACGGTGGTCACCGTTCTCGTTTCGAGAAGTATGAATTGACCTGGCGAGGGATTCTGCTGCAAGCGGCACATCCCTAGACTTCGTTCTCGAGTGATCTGGATATCCCAGTCACATCCGACCGAAGGAAATCGCCATGAAGCTGTACTACCATCCGCTGTCCGGCCACTCGCATCGTGCGCGGCTGTTTCTGTCGCTGCTCGGCATCGAGCATCAACTGGTCGAAGTCGACCTGGCCGCTGCCGAGCACAAATCGGCCGAATTCTTGCAGTTGAACCGCTTCGGACAGCTGCCCGTCCTGGTCGACGGCGACATCAATATCGCCGATTCGAACGCGATTCTGGTGTACGTCGCCCGCAAGTTCGGCAAGACCGAATGGCTGCCGCAAACGCCCGCGCTCGAAGCGGCCGTGCAACGCTGGCTGTCCGTCGCGGCGGGCGAGATCGCGTTCGGCCCGGCCGCCGCGCGACTCATCACGGTATTCGGCGCAAAATACAACGCCGAGGAACTGATTGCGCGCGCGCATCGCATCCTCAAGCTGATCGACGAAGAGCTGGCCGGGCGCGAATACATCGCGCAGGATCATCCGACGATTGCCGACGTCGCGCTCTACAGCTACATCGCGCGTGCGCCCGAAGGCAACGTCGATCTGTCCTTCTACCCGAACGTCGACGCGTGGCTGCGCCGTATCGAAGCGCTGCCGGGCTTTGTCGAGTTCCAGAAGACGCCTGTCGGACTCGCCGCCAACGGCTGATCGCGTGAATCAACCGTAGTCGTCGGGAAGCGCAATGCGTGGCTTCCCTCTTCCCCAAGCTCGGGAGACGGATCATGAACACGGTATCGACGGACCATGGGTCGCTCTGGCATGCGGGCGAAGTCGCGCTGCAGGAAAAGGTCGGCGTGGTCGAGAAGATGCGGGAGGTCGGACGCCGGGTGGTGCGCGACTATATGCCGGACCAGCATCGCACGTTCTATCGGCAGTTGCCGTTCATCGTTGCCGGCGCGGTCGCCGATGACGGCGATGCGTGGGCGACGTTCGTTGCGGGCCAGCCCGGCTTCATGCACTCGCCGACCGGCAAGGTCCTGCACGTCGACCTTGCCGTCGATCCGCACGACCCCGCCGCATCGGGATTGGATGAAGGCGCGGCCATCGGTCTGCTCGGCATCGAGCTGCATACGCGTCGGCGCAATCGCATGAACGGCTTCGTGCGAAACCGGACGGCGCAGGGTTTCGACGTCGCCGTCGCGCAAAGCTTCGGCAATTGCCCGCAGTACATTCAGGCTCGCGATTTCGAATTCATTCGCGATCCCGCTGTGTTCTCCGATATCGCACCCACTGCAGTCGACGGTTTGAGCGGTCGTGCGCGCGCGATGATCGAATCAGCGGACACGTTTTTCGTCGCGTCGTACGTGGGCGATGGCGAGCACCGTCAGGTCGATGTATCGCATCGCGGCGGCAAGGCGGGCTTCGTACGCATCGGCGACGACGGCAGGCTGACCGTCCCCGACTTTGCGGGCAACCTGTTCTTCGCCACGCTCGGCAACTTCCTCGTCAACCCGCGCGCCGGACTCGTATTCGCCGACTTCGAAACGGGCGACGTGCTGCAATTGACGGGCGATGCGTCCGTCGATCTGGAATCCCCGGAAATCGCGGCGTTTCAGGGCGCGGAACGGTTGTGGCATTTCACGCCGAGGCGCATCGTCTATCGCGCAGGCGCGCTGCCGCTGCGTTGGAAGTTTCAGGCAAACGGCTGGTCGCCGAATTCGCTGATGACGGGCAGCTGGGACGAAGCAGCCAGCCGCCTGAAGGCCGCCGAACTCGCGAATGCGTGGAGGCCGTTCAAGGTGACGAACGTCGTCGACGAAAGTTCGGTGATCCGTTCGTTCCATCTCGAACCGGCGGACGGCGCGGGCCTCGTTGCACACGAAGCCGGTCAGCATCTGCCCATACGCGTGACGCTGCCCGCTCACGACAAGCCTTGCATCCGAACCTACACGCTGTCGACCGCGCCCGCCGACGGCCTCTATCGGATCAGCGTGAAGCGCGAAGGATCGGTGTCTTCGCATCTGCACGACACGCTGAAGATCGGCAGCATCGTCGAAGCGCGCGCGCCCGCAGGCCAGTTCACAATCGACGCCGCTTCGCGCCGCCCTGCCGTGCTGCTTGCGGCCGGCGTCGGCGTGACGCCGATGCTCGCGATGCTCAGGCATGTCGTCTACGAAGGGCTCCGCAAGCGGCGTGTGCGTCCGACATGGTTCTTCCATTCGGCGCGCTCGCTGAAGGAGCGTGCGTTCAGCCGAGAGATCGAACGGCTCGCCGTGTCCGCGAATGGCGCAGTGACAGTGGTGCGTGCGCTGACCGATACCGACGGTGCGCGCGAAGAGAAAGACTTCGACGTCGCGGGCCGGATCGATATCGACCTCTTGCGCGCGACCTTGCCTTTCGACGACTACGACTTCTATCTCTGCGGACCGACGGCATTCATGCAGTCGATGTACGACGGCTTGCGCGATCTCAATGTCGCCGACAACCGCATTCACGCCGAGGCGTTCGGTCCTTCCGGGTTGCAACGCAGGAAAGACGCCGCTGCGGCGACGGACCCCGTACGCGTCGCGGCGGACCAGCCTGTGCCCGTTGCGTTTGTGAAGTCGGGCAAGGAAGCGCGCTGGAGCCCCGACAGCGGATCGTTGCTGGATCTGGCGGAAGCGCGCGGACTGAATCCCGAGTTCGGCTGCCGAGGCGGCAGTTGCGGCACGTGCCGCACGCGCATCGTCGAAGGCGCCGTGGCATACGCTATCGCGCCTGAGTTCCAGGTGCCCGACGATGAAGCACTGATCTGTTGCGCCGTTCCCGCCAGTCCCGAAACGGGCGGCGGCGATCGTCTGCTGCTCGATCTGTGAGGACCGCTGCACACGATACTGCGCGGAACGCTGCTATGCTTGACGCCACCTTGCCTGCCGAGGCTTCATCCGCGGTCCGTCGACAGGCTTCTTCTGTGACATCTGCGTTCATCTCTTCAGATATGGACAGGCTCCAGGCAATGACCACTTTCGTGACCGTGGTGGAGACGGAAGGCTTCGCGTCTGCGGCGCGCAAGCTCAACGTGTCGCCATCGGTCATCAGCCGCGTGGTGACGGAACTCGAAGAACATCTGGGCGTGCGTCTGTTGACGCGTACGACGCGCGTCGTGCGGATGACCGATGCAGGCGCGACGTTCTTCGAAGATTGCCGCCGCATCCTCGCAGAGGTCGAAGCCGCCGAGCTTTCCGCCGCCGGCGCCAACACCACGCCGCGCGGTCAGTTGACGGTGACGGCGCCCGTCCTGTTCGGCAAGATCTACATCACGCCCATCGTTCAGGACTATCTGACGCGCTATCCCTCCGTCAGCATGCATTGCTGGTTCATGGACCGCATCGTGAATCTCGTCGACGAAGGCGCGGATGTGGCAATCCGAATCGGCGAGCTGCCGAGTTCTTCATTGCAGGCGATCGCCGTCGGCCACGTTCGGCGCGTGCTGTGCGCATCACCCGCCTATCTGGAAACGCACGGCGTGCCGCAACATCCCGACGATCTCACATCGCACGTCGCGATTCAGGCGACCGGCCTCACGCCTGCGCCGGAATGGCGCTTCCGTGTCGACGGCAAGCCGTTGATCATGCCGATCCAGCCGCGCCTCGTGACCACCACCAACGACTCGGCGATCGCGGCGGCAGTGGCGGGCCTGGGGATGTTGCGGGTGCTGTCCTATCAGATCGCGCAGGAACTGGCGAACGGCTCGTTGCGTGTCGTCCTCGCCGATTACGAGCAAGCGACGCTGCCCGTTCATGTGGTACATCGCGAAGGCAAGCACGCGAATCAGAAAGTGCGCGCGTTCCTCGATCTCGCGATCGAAACGCTCAGGACAAAGGCTTCGCTCTGGCGTGCATAGCGGCAGCGTGCCGCGAATCGCTGCATACGAGCGCTATGCGTCCGCGCCTGCCTCAGCACATACGATCAGAATCGATAGTTCAGGGACGCGAGCGTATTCAGTTCGCTTCTGCGTTCGGTGATGGGACTTGCGGCGGCATAGTGCTGCAAACGGCCCAGCGTCACCGCAACGGAGCCGACCCAGTGCTTCGAAAAGTCGTAGCTCACGTAGCCGTTCAGATGCACGTCGCGGATACCTGCGCCCGTGTTGTACGCGGGCAGGCCCGAGGCCGTGCTTTGCTGGCTAGACACGCCGAAGAAGGTGCGCGTGTACAGCGCGTCCGCCCAGGTGAAGCCGGGGCCGAAGGAAAACAGCCAACCGCCTGTGGGAAGCGACGCGTACAGATCCGTCACGACCGTCTTGCCCTGACCATGCCCGGCGATGTCCTGATACAGCGCGACGGAGCCGGTGAACGCCCAGACCGTGTAGTCGGCAAACAGCCTGAGTTTAGGGCCACCGTCGACGTTGCCCAAGCCATGCAGATGCGGATCGTCCTTTTCCTGGCGCGACTGGAAATCGAAGCTCAGCGAAGCGCCGACGTGATAGTTCTCGCTGCGGATCACGTTCACGCCCAGCACGTCCGGGCCTTGCGAGAAGACGCGGTCATCGTAGGAGATGTCCAGCGCCGGATAAGGAAACACACGCAGTTCGCGCGAGCCCGGATACAGCGGCGTAATCACGACGCCCGGCCCGAATGCGATCTTCCACTTGCTGGCAGGCTTCGTTTGAGCAGTGCTATCCGGCGAATCCGTAGCCGACGAAGCAGGCGAAACCGTCGTGTCGGGCAGATCGTCCGCCAGTGCGCCGCTCGATTGAACAGCCAGCGCAAGCGCAGCCGCCGCGCATACGCCCCTTGCCGCGTTGAACATTACCGGCTTCGTCATTACGCGCGTCCTTTGCCCATTGCCGCAAGCTGCCGAAGGCGCCGCGCGAGCGCCTTCGAAACGACGGGCTTGCCGCCCGCGTCGCCAGTGCGGCTCGTTATTTCGCTTTCGCGCAGAAACAACGCTGTTTCGCGCGCAACGATCTCGCGCTCGTTGTCGGAAGTGATCATGTGATACGAATCGTCGAGCCAGATCGTGCGCAAGAAGGTCGAGCCGATCGACGACGCAACGAAGCGCGGATTGCGCGGGCTCGATGTTTCGTCATCGATGGCGTGAACGATCAGGCAGTCGTTACGGATGCCGCGCACTTGCGAACGCACGCATGCTGCAAGCCGGCTCGCCTCGTGCAAGGCGGGCAGCGAGATAGTAGACGGGCCGACTTCGCTGAAGTCGTCGCGCTCCATCGCACGCGCGATCTTGGCGCGCAGCGCGTCGTTGCGCAGCCCATAAGGCGCCGACTCGCGATAGCGGTAGCGCGAACGCAGCGGCGAGTAGTACGCCCAGTTCAGCAGGAAGCGATACCACGGAATCGCCCAGCCATCGTAGGCGAGCGTCAACGACAGGAGCGCGACGGCCTGCGCCTGCGGGCGGCGATGCACGAGCGCGAGTGCGAGCGCCGCACCGATCGACAGCCCGCAGATCGACACCCGTTCGTAGCGCTCGGCCAGCGCGTCGTATTCGCGCGTTGCCGCGTCGAGCCATTGCTCCATCGCCTGTTCCCGCGAGCCGGCCGTATAGCCTTCGAGCACGGGCACGCAAGTGGTGAAGCCTTCGTCGCTCAGAAAGCGTGCGAGGTACCGCAACTCCAGCGGCGAGCTGGAAAGGCCGTGCAACATCAGCACAGCGTGGCTATCGCCTTCGTTGAAGATCGTTTGGACTGAGGTTTTCATGTGTATCAGTCGCCGATGCGCAGCACGAGGAAATCGCCCGCGTGCGTCGTGAATCGTTCGCACACACAGTCGACGAGCTGCGTGGCGCCGTCGCCCGTTGCACCGTGCGCGCCCGACGGCATGGCATGCGCGTTCGCGGCAGACCTGCGCAGCCGCACGCGATGCCGGCCCGGCCGCAATGCCTTCGAGAGCCGACGTGCATCTTCCGGTTCGACGTCGTCGAAGCGGGGACCGGGCGCGATCTCCGCAGGCGGCAGCGCGAAGACATGTGCCGCGCTTGCAGCAGCCGTCGCGGCACCGGCATCGGCGCTTCCGGACCAGTCCGGCGTGCGCTCGAGTGCCTGGATCAGCACGAACGAATTGCTGTGTTGCGACAGATGACGCAACAAGCGGTGGGTTTCATCGACGGCGCGGCGCGCGAGCATCCGGTCGTTGTCGTGGCGCAGCAGCATCTCATAGCGCGACTGTGCAACCGACGTGACCAGTTCGGCGCGAAACTGCGCGCGCCTCAACCGCTCCACCAGCGTGATGACGACGAGCGCAACGAGCGGATACGAGATGACGAACAGCACGTCGGAGCGATCGACGACGCTCACAACGGCATAAGGCGGCACGAACAGATAGTCGGCAATGCATAGGCCGGACAGCATCACCGTCAACGCCGGTGCAAGGCCAAAGTAATACTCGATCAGCACTGCCGCGATGGCGAATGCAGTACCCGGCATCACAGGGCCGAGCAACGGATGCAACAGAAGACGCAGACCACTCGCTATGAATAGCGCGGCAATGGCGGCAATCCATCGCCGAGGCCCTCGGGGCGCCCAGCGACGGGCATTTTGGACTTGCATTAATTTGCGTTCGCCGGAGATCCGGCCGATTCAACTGCGGCCTTTAGGGCCAGGGTGAAATGATGCGCGAGTATCGAACGCGCGAGGTCCGAACGATATCACATGTAATCCGCTGTAATACTTGGGTTTTTCCGATTTCGACAGGAATCCGACGTCGCCGCGCGCATTTTATGCGCGCTAACGTTTGCGTGATTTAAGGGACATGAACCATCATTAAAGGCGCAAGTGCTCCAAGCCGCGAATTCGCTTTTCCATTCGGCGTTTGCAAGCCGGATTGCACCGCGATCAGGCCCGCGCGTTGCTACTGCCTTAAGGGTTTAAGCATCGCAAACGCACGTTCGACGCAGTGAAGCAGGTAACAGGAGGCTTACACCATGAACGACAAGAGCAAAGCGCATACGTCACCATCGGGTATCGGACGATGGCTCAGCGTTCTGTTTGCCATGCTGTCAGGGCTTTATCTGCTGATCGGCGGTGTCTGGCTCGTCGCGATAGGCGGGTCGCCTTATTACATTGTTGCCGGGATCATTCTTCTTGCTGTCGCCTGGATGATTCATCGCGGTAATGGGCTCGCGTTGCTGCTCTATGCGCTGCTATTGATCGGCACTGTCATATGGGCCGTATTCGAAGCAGGCTTCGATTTCTGGGCGCTCGCGCCACGCACCGACATTCTCGTTCTATTCGGCATCTGGCTACTGCTGCCGTTCGTGTACCGGCTGTTCGATGCATCGGCGCGACGCGGGGCCGCTGCGCTCGTCGTGTGCCTTGTTCTCACGGGCGTTGCGCTCGCCTATGCCGCGTTCAACGATCCACAGGAAATCAACGGCAAGGTCGCGGAAAACGCGGCCGTGTCGCTGACGCAGGCGGACTCGCATCCCGGCGACTGGACGGCATACGGCCGCACGCAAGCGGGCACGCGCTATTCGCCCCTCACGCAGATCAACCAGGACAACGCGAAGGATCTGCAGGTCGCGTGGACGTTCCAGACGGGCGACAAGAAAGGCCCCAACGATCCCGTTGAGATCACCAACGAAGTGACGCCGTTGAAAGTCGGCGACATGCTTTATCTGTGCTCGCCGCATCAGCTTCTGTTCGCACTGGATGCCGCCACAGGAAAGGAAAAGTGGCGTTTCGATCCCGGCCTGAAGCCCGACCCGAGCTTCCAGCACGTGACCTGCCGGGGCGTGTCGTATCACGAGACAGCGGCCGCCGCCGCGGCGAAAGGCGCAGCCGCGCAAAGCGCGCTGTCCGCGTGTTCGCGCCGCGTGATCCTGCCCGTCAACGACGGCCACCTGTTCGAACTGGATGCTGTGACGGGACAGCGTTGCGCCGGCTTCGGGAACAACGGCGATCTCGATCTGCAGCATCTGCAACCGGTAAAGACGCCGGGTCAATATGAACCGACGTCGCCGCCCGTCGTGACCGACAAGATCATCGTCATGGCGGGCGCCGTGACCGACAACTATTCGAACCACGAGCCGTCG
Organism: Paraburkholderia sp. Tr-20389; assembly: GCF_017104565.1. GTDB lineage: Bacteria > Pseudomonadota > Gammaproteobacteria > Burkholderiales > Burkholderiaceae > Paraburkholderia. The sequence goes on from NZ_JAAGPD010000002.1 coordinate 35,649, forward strand.
GGCGCGATACGCGGCTTCGACGTCGAAACGGGACGCCTCGTATGGGCCTTCGATCCGGGCTCGGACACGCCGAACGCCATTCCCGACGACCAGCACGCGTTCACTCTGAACTCGCCGAATTCGTGGGCGCCCGCTGCTTATGACGCGAAGCTCGACCTCGTCTATCTGCCGATGGGCGTGAAGACGCCTGACATCTGGGGCGGCGATCGCACACCGGAGTACGAGCGCTACGCGAGCGGCCTGCTCGCGCTGCATGCGTCGACGGGCAAGCTCGCGTGGTTCTATCAGACCGTCCATCACGATCTGTGGGACATGGATCTGCCCGCGCAACCGACGATCGCCGATATCACCGATCGCAGCGGCAACGTCGTGCCCGCGATCTACACGCCAGCGAAGACGGGCAACATCTTCGTGCTCGACCGCCGCACGGGCACCCCGATCGTACCCGCGCCCGAACAGCCCGTACCGCAAGGCGCGGCCAAAGGCGACCACGTGTCGCCGACGCAGCCGTTCTCGCAGCTCACATTCCGTCCGCAGAAGAACCTCACGGACGCCGACATGTGGGGCGCAACGATGTACGACCAGCTCGCGTGCCGCGTGATGTTTCACCGGCTGCGCTACGAAGGTACGTTCACGCCGCCGTCCGAGCAGGGCACGCTCGTTTTCCCCGGCAATCTGGGCATGTTCGAATGGGGTGGCCTCGCCGTCGATACCGACCGGCAGCTTGCGATTGCCAATCCTATCGCGTTGCCGTTCGTGTCGAGGCTCATCCCGCGCGGGCCGAACAATCCGATCGAGCCGCCCGCTAGCGGCTCAGGCGGCACAGGGACGGAGACAGGCATCCAGCCTCAATACGGCGTGCCCTTTGGCGTGACGTTGAATCCGTTTCTGTCTCCCGTCGGCTTGCCGTGCAAGCAACCGGCATGGGGCTACGTTGCCGCGCTCGATCTGAAGACGAACCAGGTGGTGTGGAAGAAGCGCATCGGCACGGTGCGCGACAGCGCGCCCGTTCCCCTGCCGTTCAAGATGGGCATGCCGATGCTCGGTGGTCCGATGACGACAGCGGGACACGTGTTCTTCATCGGCGCGACGGCCGACAACTACCTGCGCGCGTACAGCACCGACACGGGTGAAGAACTATGGCGCGCGCGGCTTCCCGCCGGCGGCCAGGCCACCCCGATGACCTACGAAGCGAACGGCAAACAGTATGTGGTGATCGCGGCGGGCGGACATGGTTCGTTCGGCACGAAGCTCGGCGATTACGTGATCGCCTATGCGTTGCCGAACAAATGATGCTTCAACCTTCGACGCCTTCACCTTCGTCGACAGCGGGACCGACATAATGCGCGCGAGGCCGCAGCAGCGTTCCGCCCATCATCTGTTCGATCGAATGCGCGGCCCAACCGACGCTCCTCGCAACAGCGAACAACGCGAACGCCGCGTCTCGTTGCAGCTGACAATGCTCGACGAGCGCGGCAAGCGCCACATCGATGGTCGGCTGCTTGCCCGTCAGCCGATCGACGCAACGGATCAGCTCGCCCGTCGTTTCCGAAGGCGTCAACATCGACAGCAGATAAGCCGCTCGCGGATCGCCCTGCGGATAGAGTTCATGTCCGAAGCCAGGCAACGAAGCGCTCTCGGCCAGCCTGCTTCGCACTGTCTGCTCGATCCCCGCGCGATGCGCATCGTCGAGCAGCCGATACACGCGCGCGATTGCGTCGCCGTGCAATGGTCCGGAAAACGCGGCAAGACCCGCCAGTACGCAGGCGCCGAGCGACGCGCCCGTCGACGCAGCCACACGCGCGGCGAAGGACGAACTCGTCAGTTCCTGATCGGCAAGCAGCACCAGCGTCTGACGCAGCAGATCCGCATGTTTCCCGGCACGCCATGCCCCCGCGATACGCAGATGCAGCGGCCCTTCATCCGCTGGAAGCTCGACGAAGCCGCTGGCAAGACGGCCCACGAGTTCAGCCGCTTCGGCATGCATGCCGGCGACATCGCGCGCACTGCCTGAACAGCTTCGAGCCGCCGCCATACTCATCGCTGCGAAGACGCGGGCTCTGGCAGGGCCGTCGATCTCCAACGCCTCGAACGCGGGAAAGCAAGGCGGTTCGAGCGAGTCCCACAAGAGTTGGGCGGCCTCTTCCAGCGTCGCCGTCGCCGCCAGATGAATTGCGTCTTTTCCTCGGTAATAGAGACGTCCGCGAACGATCGTCGAGATGTGCGTATTGATGATCGGCTCGCCCCACGCCATCGTGCTTGCCGCGATGTTCTTACGCGCCCGCCCCAGGTCGCGCTTTTTCATCAGCGCCGATATATCCGACGAACGGTAGAGCTTGCGGCTCGTGTGATCGGGGTCCCAGCGCACTTCGATCTGCCCGCGGCTGACATAGGCGTACAGCGTCTGTTTGCGCACGCCGAGCGCCTCGCACGCCTCCTCCTGTGTCATCCAGTTCTTCACGTTGATTGACTCAATCAAGGTTGACGGTCTTGGGTGCCGCCGGTTTAATGCAAAACACAAACACACCTAAAAGAACCGGACAGGCATTCGCACATGCTGCATGTCGTTCGCGTTCCCATTCTTGCGACCTGTTCAGGGGCACCAAGGAGGAGATATCGATGGCTTCACACCGAACGAGTGAGTATATATCCACCGCGTCGGAACGCATGACGCGCACCCGCTACTCGATCCTCGCGACGATCCTGTTGCTCGCGACGGTCGCCTATGCGGACCGCGCGATCCTGTCGATCGCGGGTCCGGGCATTTCGAAGCAATTCGGACTGAACCACGTGCAGCTGGGCTACGTGCTGTCGGCGTTCAGCTGGGCGTACGTGGTCGGGCAGATTCCCGGCGGCCTGCTGCTCGACCGGCTCGGCACCAAGAAGATGTATGGTGCAACGCTGATTCTGTGGTCGATCGCAACGATGCTGGTCGGCTTCATCGGCAACGTCACGTCGGATCTCTCCGTTGCGCTCGCGCTGCTGTTCGCGTTGCGCTTCGCGCTCGGCCTGATCGAAGCGCCAAGCTTTCCCGCCAACGGGCGCGTCGCCGTCATGTGGTTTCCCAAGGAAGAGCGGGGGCTTGCGACGTCGTTGTTCGCGTCGGCGTCCTACTTCGCCGTCGCGATCTTCTCGCCGTTCGCGGGCTGGCTCACGGCAAAATACGGCTGGCCCGCGCCGTTCATTGCGCTCGGCCTGATCGGCATTGCTGCGGCAGGACTGTGGGCTGTCGTGATGCACGAGCCGCGCAATCATCCGCGCGTCTCCAGTGCCGAACTCGATCACATCGTCGCCGGCGGCGCAATGATCGATATCGACTCGAAACACGAACTGCAATCGCGACCCGCTGTATCGTGGGCGATGGCGCGCACGCTGCTCGGCAACCGGATGCTGTGGTGTTCGTACATCGGCCAGTACTGCACGATCGCGCTCAGCTATTTCTTCATCACGTGGTTTCCAATCTACCTGGTCCAGGCACGCGGCATGAACGTGATGGAAGCAGGCTTTGCGACGATGATTCCCGCCGTGTCCGGCTTTCTCGGCGGTATCGCCGGCGGCGTGATTTCCGACATGCTGATCCGCCACGGCTGGAGCGTATCGTGGGCGCGCAAGACGCCGTATATCGTCGGCATGCTGGTGGGTTGCTGCCTCGTGCTGTCGGCTTTCACCGAAAGCAATGCCGTGATCGTCGGACTCATGACGCTGGCCTTCTTCGGCAAAGGCGCGGCTGCGGGTGCGGGCACCTGGGCCATCGTCAGCGATACCGCACCGCGCGAAGCAGTGGGCCTTGCGGGCGCGATCTTCAATTGCGTGGGCAACATCGGCGGTATCGTCACGCCGATCGCTTTCGGCTACATCGTGCAGGCGACGGGTGGCTACACGGTCGGACTCTACTTCGTGGCCGCGCATTGCCTTGTCGCTGCCGTCGTCTATCTGCTGTTCATGGGCAACATCCAGCGCGTGAAGATGAACTGAAGCAGGATCGACATTCGATCATGCCGTAATCGATGCAACATACCAGGCCCGGCGTGCCGATACGCCGGGCGCTCTTCATGGAACACAGCTTATGCAACAAGCCGACACGCTCAAGCCAGTCATCCTCAACGCAGCCGAATTGCCGGAGTGGACCCAGGCCGAACTCCGCGCGCTCTTCAACGTGCTCGAACTGCCGAAAGATCCTGACGCCGCGTCTGCGTTTCTTGCGGAACACGGCCATCGGGTACGCGGCATCGCGTTGCGCAAGACGAAGATCGATGCCGCGTTCCTCGATGCCTTGCCTTCCCTGGAGATCATTTCCAGCTATAGCGCCGGCCTCGACAACCTGGATGTGAAAGCCGCCAGGACGCGTGGCATCCGGATCGAAAACACCTCGCACATTCTTGCCGAAGACGTCGCCAATGCGGCCGTCGGTCTGGCGCTTGCCGTCACGCGAGATTTCGTCAACGCCGACGCCTTCGTTCGCGCGGGTGTCTGGCCCGAGCAGGGACAGTATCCTCTCGGACGGTCGATCTCGCGCATGAAGATCGGCATCGTCGGACTAGGCACGATCGGCTCGGCGATCGCTTATCGGCTGCAAGCATTCGGCTCGAAGCTGGCGTATTTCGGCCCTTCGCGCAAACCCGTCGAGATGCCCTACTACGACGACATCGTCCGCCTCGCCCACGATTGCGACATGCTGATCCTGACCTGTCCGCTGTCTCCGGCGACGCATCATCTCGTCAATGCGGCCGTGCTCGATGCGCTGGGGCCGCGCGGGTTTCTCGTGAACATCGCTCGCGGTCCCGTGGTGGATGAACCCGCACTGATCGCCGCGCTGGCGGACAACAAAATCGCGGGCGCCGCGCTCGATGTCTTCGAACACGAACCGCTTGTTCCCGACGCGCTGATCCGCGATCGTAGAGTGGTGCTGACGCCGCATATCGGCTCCGCAACGAACGAAACGCGCCGAAGCATGGCGGAGAACGTCGTCGATACGCTCGCGCAGCACTTTGGGATCACAGGACCTCGCAGCCACGCCGCGCAAAGCGATCGGGCTGACGTGGCCGTCGAGAACATCGGCTGAAAGAAGCGCGAGAACGCACGAAGCGAACGGGATGAGGCAATGCAGGTTCTACGCGCAAGCGCTCGTAGCCGTCGAACCTGCAAGGCTACAACTTCCAATCGACACCTCTTCAAAACCGTTCGGTTAGTCGCTACAATTGCGTCCCCTTGCCCAGGTGGCGGAATTGGTAGACGCACTATCTTGAGGGGGTAGCGCTGAAAGGCGTGCGGGTTCGAGTCCCGCCCTGGGCACCAAAGGATATTCCGGCAATTGCCGCTTCATTCCAAGAAACCCCGCCAGATTAAGGTCTCGCGGGGTTTTTCTTTCCGTCACATGCCCGCTCGTCCCTTCGACAGCCGCGGGTTTCTGGTGGTATTTTTTGTTGGTATCGGGCGAGATTCCGCTCCTTCCGCCTTGGAGATACCACCAGCCGCTTACCGACGCCCAAGTCAGAAATGCCCGCTATAACCCGCAGGGAGTCGGTAACCGCCTGGCTGACGGCGGACGCATGTAGCTGCAACTCGGTAAGTCCGGCGCGAAATGCTGGCGCATGAACTACCGGTTCGCTGGCAAAGACAAGACTTTAGCGCTCGGCATTTATCCGAACGTCTCGCTTTCCTGCGCGTTATGCCGTCAACGGTCGGCAAGTTCAAACTCGTCCTCCTCGCAAGCCCTCGACGTCACGGCTGTACTGCTATCCAGGTTTCTCGTTGCCACCGACGAAGGGGGTGCCATCGCGGGAAGCGTCTGTCTGGAACCTTTGCGAATGGATGCGTTGCTCAGGTCGCTGGCTGTCGATTTGCATCTGTGAGCAACGGGTTTCGGCACGTCTCTGCTTCATGCGATCGAACGGGAAGCCGAGGCGCGCATCTATGCGGCCTTGTGGCTCTTGCCAACGACCGCGCAGCGCTTTTCGAACATCGCGGCTACAGCGAAGTCGATCGAACCAGTGTGCCGGATGAGGTACGAGAAACAACTCAGTTAATGCGACTCTGCCCATCTACCGCCGTGTGCATCGCATGATGCTCACACTCTACGCGCCATTGGTATTCAAACCTTTCAACGTCTGTTGACCGATTCCCCCTGCTGGGCCGAAGCTGATTATGGTTGACTGAACCGGCGGTTTATCAGTCAGCGTCCTATTTCTGTCCCGTTTCCAGCCCTTATATCCGGCTATATTTTTCACGGTTCAAAGAGTCTTAATGTCAGCGCGACACCTTGCACCCGGCGCGACTCGCATCAATGGCAGCAGATCAGGGAGATCCCGCCGCGCGGCTGCATCCGTCGGCTGTCGCCGTGCGTACAAAGGGTATGACGCGCCGCCGGTCTCATCGTCCGCTATCGGCCCGTCGCTGAGGGAGATCGCGCAATGGATGTGCAGACGGCCACCTGTCCAGTTTCGCCCGGCAGTCGCGTCGCTGTCGTGGGCGCCGGTATTGCCGGGCTCGCGAGTGCGTATCTGCTCGCCCGCCGCCATCGCGTGACCCTTTTCGAAGCGTCGGGCTATGCCGGCGGCCACACGAATACCGTCGACGTCGAACTGGACGGCCTCACCCATCCCGTCGATGCCGGCTTTCTCGTCTTTAACGATCGCACCTATCCCAACCTGATCGCCCTCTTCGACGAGCTTGGCGTCGAGTCACACGAAAGCGACATGACATTTTCCGTCTCGCTCGATCATGGCCGGCTCGAATGGGCCGGCACCAATCTGAACACCGTGTTCGCGCAGCGGCGCAATATGCTCTCGCCCAGCTTCCTGGCCATGTTGCGCGACATCATGCGTTTCAACTCGGCGGCTGAAACGCATCTCGCAGCGGCGGCCGCCAGCGGATGCTCGGTGGACGACCTGCTGACGGAAGGACGTTACGGCGCACCGTTCCGGCAGCACTACCTGTTGCCGATGGCAGCCGCGATCTGGTCGTGTGCGACGTCCGACGTGCTGCGCTTCCCCGCCGCGACCTTTTTGCGCTTCTGCCTGAACCATGCACTGCTGCAGGTCAATCGCCGTCCACGCTGGAAAACAGTCGCAGGCGGCGCACGCGAGTACGTGCGCAGGATCGTCGCCACACTGGACGACGTTCGGACGAACGCGCCCGTCTTCGCGGTGCGCCGCACGCAGGATGGCGTCCTGATCGCGAGTGGATCAGGATGGGAGCGCTACGACGCCGTCGTTCTCGCCACGCACGCGCCCGATACGCTGCGTCTTCTCGAAGACCCCGGCGAGGACGAACGTGGTGTGCTCGGTGCGATTCGCTATCAACCCAATGTCGCGTGGCTGCACACCGACGCGGCATTGCTCCCGCGCCGCGAGCGGGTATGGTCCGCGTGGAACTATGTGTCGCAAGGCGCAAACAGCATGCGGCCGGTCTGCGTGAGCTATCTGATCAACCGTCTGCAGCCGTTGCAGTTCAGGAGCCCCGTAATCGTGACGCTCAATCCTTCACGACCGCCTTCACACGAAACGATCCTTAAGCGCTTCGACTACGATCATCCGCTGCTCGACAGCGCGGCCGTTGCTGCTCAAACTCACCTCCCTTCGTTGCAGGGCGTGCGGCGCACGTGGTTCGCGGGCGCATGGGCGGGCTATGGCTTTCATGAGGACGGGCTGAAGTCGGCGCTGCGCGTTGCGTGCGACTTCGGCGTCGAACCCGCATGGTCCGTGCGATGAACGGGACATCATCCAATCAGGCAGCATGGCTGCTGTCTGGTCACGTTGCTCACGAACGGATGCACCCCGTGCGTCACCGTTTCGTCTATCCCGTGTTCTGCATTCGATGCGATCTCGCGAGGCTTCCGGAACTGGATTGCTGGTGGCTGGGCGTCGATCGTCTTCGACCGCTGAGTCTGATGAGGCGCGACTATGGCGCATGCGACGGCACCGATCCGCTCGCGTGGATACACGGCAAGTTCGCAGACGCAGGCGTCGACCTCGACGGCGGCTCTATCTGGCTGCAAACCTTTCCACGCATATTCGGCTACGCGTTCAACCCGGTCAGCTTCTGGCTCTGTCACGACCGTGACGGCAATCTGCGCGTCTTGCTCGCCGAGGTGCGCAACACATTCGGCGAGCGCCATTCGTATGTGCTCAAAGCAGCGGACAACCGTCCTGTCGACGCGAATACCCAACTCGTTTGCACGAAGACGCTGCACGTGTCTCCGTTTTGTCGCGTCGAAGGCCACTATGTCTTCCGCATCCGCGAGAGTGCGCACGCATCCTCGATCTCCATCGACTATCACGATGCGCAAGGGCTCCTGATCCGCACGGCCATTTCGCTCGACAAACACCCTCTTACACGCGCCAGTGCGTTGCGCGCGCTCGCACGGCAACCGCTTCTCACGGTCGGCGTGATCGTGCGCATTCATTGGCAGGCGCTGCACCTGTGGCTCAGAAAGGTGCCCTTTCACGGCAGACAACCGCCATCGCCTCACTCTCATCAAACAACAACCAACGAGGAATCGTGACCATGACGCTTCAGCGCGCCTTCTATGCCGCGGGCGGTGCGTCTGCTTTTGCCCGGCTGTTTCTCGCGTTGCTGAGCCGCGTGTGCGTCGGCCATCTCGTTCTGACGACGCCCGGCGGCCAGCAACGCGTATTCGGCGACCCGCATGCTCATCCGGGCGCGCAACTCATCCTGCGAGACTGGCGCGCGTGTCGCGCAATCCTTTTGGCAGGCGACATCGGTTTTGCCGAAGCGTACCGTGCGCGGTGGCTCGACACGCCCGACATCGTCGCGCTGCTGAGGCTCGGCATCCGCAATGAGGCTGCGTTGCCGCGCACCGTGGCGGGCAGCATGCCGGCACGGCTTTTCTATGGATTGCGGCACTGGCTGCGCCCGAATACGCGGCGTGGCAGCCAGCGTAACGTGCACGCGCACTACGATCTCGGCAATCCGTTCTACGCACTGTGGCTCGACCCGAGCATGACCTATTCGAGCGCGCTGTTCGGGGGCGATGCCGACCTGACGCTCGACGATGCCCAGGCGGCAAAATATCAGCGCATCGTCGACGTGTTGCAGTTGCGTGCCGGAATGCGCGTGCTGGAGATCGGCTGCGGCTGGGGCGGCTTCGCGCTGCACGCCGGCCGTCTGGGTATCCGCGTGCATGGCGTGACGATTTCCGGGGCACAGTACGAATGGGCGCGCGAGCGCGTGGCGCAAGCCGGACTCGGCGATCTCGTCTCGATCGAGTTGCGCGATTATCGGGACTTGCGTGGTATCTATGACGCGGTAGTGTCGATCGAAATGTTCGAGGCCGTGGGAGAACGCTACTGGCACACCTTCTTCACTGCGCTGAAACGCCTGTTGAAGCAAGACGCGCGCGCGCTCGTCCAGTCGATCACGATCGACGACTCGCACTTCGCCGCTTATCGTTCTTCCAGCGACTTCATCCGCGAATACATCTTTCCGGGCGGCATGCTGCCGGGCGCCGAACACTTTCGGCTCGCGGCGAAACGCGCGGGCATGGAGTCGGTCGAGTCGCTATCGTTCGGAAGCGACTATGCGCGCACGCTGCGATGCTGGCATGAGCGCTTCGAGGCGAACCTCGAAGCCGTGCGCGCGCTCGGCTTCGACGATCTTTTCATTCGCACCTGGCGGCTCTATTTTGCGTATTGCGAGGCAGGTTTCGCCGAACAGCGCACGGACGTCAGGCAGTTCGTGCTCACTGCCGCCGCGTGAGCCGCGTTCAGAATGCGGCCCGCTTCAGGCGTCACTTAGCCGGCGGCAGAAAGCCGGGCTTGCCGATCTGCTGCGGATGCTGCGGCACACGTCGAAAACGCGACGCGTCGAAGCCCAACGCATCGAGGCGCGCGAGCAGTGAACGATAGACGTCGTCGCTGACATCCGGTTCACGCGCGAAAATCCAGCCAAGGCTTTTGTCACGAACGCCGAGCAGCGTATAGCGATAATCGTCATCGACGTAAAGCGTCAGTTGCGTCACGTGAACCGGCCAGACGATACGCACCTTCCACTCGCCGTTGCCACTGCCCGGCACCACGCTGTCGACGAAATGAAACTTCGACGGCGACGCGTCGAACGTCTTCGCATGCGCGGTGTAGCGGTCGTCGATCTTGCCGTCTTCGCGCAGCGACCAGTCCGTATAGCTGCCGACGTATTTGCTTTCGAGGAAATACGGAATGATCGCGATCACATACCAGCGGCCCATGTAGCGCGGCAGATTGACGTTCGCGGGCCTCAGCGGCGCGTCGGCACGCGGATTGGGATTTGCCGGCGATTGCGAACATGCCGACATCGCAAAGGCCGCCGCCGCGACAGCAACCAGTGAACATACAGCTCGCGTATTCCACGTCGGCATTTTCATCCCATCACCGCTTCTCGAACAGGTAGTGGGCTACGCCCCACTCGTTGCCGTTTGCGTAGCCGAAGAGTTCGGCCACGCTCATGTAAAACATCCGCCAGCGCTGAAACCACAGTGCCGCGCTCTCCACACCATAGGCCAGGCCGAGCTCGGGCATCACCTGTGCGCGCCCCGCGTCGAGATTCGCCAGCCAGTGCTCTGCCGTGCGCGCGTAATGCGCGCCGCCGATCCACCATTGCCGGTCGATGCGCAGGTCATTCTGAAAGTGCTGCAACAGCGCTTCCGAAGGCATCGTGCCGCCCGTGAAGAAGTACGTCGACATCCAGTCCGTCGCATCGCGGGTCTGAAAATGCCAGGCCATCGTCCGATGCGCGAAGATATGGACGAAGAGCTTGCCGTCGGGGCGCATCCAGCGCGCAATACGTTCGAGCAGCAACCCATAGTTCTTCATATGCTCGAACATCTCGACGGATAGCACGCGGTCGAAATAGCCGGTGCGCAACCCATCTTCGAATTCGAACTGCACGACGTTGCCCGTTACGACGCGCAGATTCGTGATGCCGGCCGACGCTGCTCGCGCCTCGATGAATTCACGTTGACCGCGCGAGTTCGACAGGGCCACGATCCGCGCTCGCGGGTAACGCATCCCCAGCCACAACGCGAGCGATCCCCACCCGCAACCGAGGTCAAGTATGGTCTGACCGTCTTCGATCTGCGCGCGCTCTGCGTAGAGCGCGAGCATTGCCTGCTCCGCCTGTTCGAGCGTCTCGTCGCCGCGTGGGTAGAGGCAGCACGAATACTTCAGCCGCGGACCCAGATGTGCCTCGAAAAACGACGACGGCAACTCGTAGTGTTGCGTGTTCGCGGCGTCGGTCTCGATTGCGACGGGACTTGCGCGCAACTCGTCGATGAGCGCGCTGAACCGTTGCGAACGAAGCGCATGATCGAACGCACCTTCTTCGATCAGACGCTGCCGCATCAGCCGGCGCATGCCGAGGCGAATCAGACGATCCGGCACCCAGCCGCGCTCGCACGCATGGATCAGCCAGTCTTCGCAGGCGTTTTTCGGGTTGTCGATTGAAGGCCGGGTTACCGTGAATGACATGGCGTGCACCGTTCGCTTGAGTGGAATGCGTGCCGGGAATCAGTAGTACTCAGCCGCGACGCGGCGGCCACGGTATCAACGCGCTGGTCTCACGCATGTACTCGGCGTAGCCAGGACGCGAATGGACCAGATGCGCTTCGAGCATCGGCACGCCGGACAGCTTCATCAGCAGCCATGCCATCAGCACGGGTGGAATCAGCGTCAACCATACCCAGGGCGAGCCGACCGAAAGCGCGACATACGCTACCCAGTGCAGGCATTCAAAAAAGTAATTCGGATGCCGCGAGTAGCGCCACAGGCCGGCGCGGCACACCTTTCCCCTATTCGCCGGATCGGCGACGAAGCGCCTGAGCTGGCTGTCCGCAATCGCCTCGCCGCCGACCGACGCGAACCAGATCAGCGCCGCTATCGCGACCCATGCGGCGGAAGGTCTGTCCGCCCGCCACGCAGGCACAGCGAACGCAAGCGACAGCACGAGAGAGATGACAGTTTGCAGTTCGAGAAACCAGAACATCTTGCGCCCCGCGTCCGCGCCCCACTGCTCGCGGTATTGGTGATAGCGCGGGTCTTCCGGCTTGCCCGCGTTACGCCGCCACAAATGCCAGCCGAGGCGTGCGCCCCAGATGCCGCCGCCGATCGCGACGAGCACGCGGGCAAGCGGATCGCCGTTGCCCGCGATCCCATAGAACAGCGCGATCGTGCCCAGCGAGAAAGCCCATATCGGATCGATCATGCCGGCGTTCGCGCTCGTCCGCTGCCACACCCAGAAGGCCGCGAACAGCGCGACGAGCAACACGAACGCAATAGACGCAGCGACGACGGGCGACATCGACGACTCCTTGTAACGCGAGCTGGCAAGACTTCTATTTGGCAGGTTATACGCGCCAAGAAGGCGCGTGGATGCATTGCGGCAAATGTGCCGCAAACCATATGCCGTTGCGGAGGCCATGTCGCGGAATTGAATCGATTCGGCGCGGTTTGCCGCGTCGTTAGCCCGTGCAAGACTGTTGCGTTCAGCCGCGAAATGACTGCACGATCAGCACGATGTTCAGGCCCAGCACGACTGCCGTGCAAATCAGCGCACCCGCGTTTGTGACCATGCGATTGCGAAAACGCCCCATCACCGCTGTACGCGAGGTGAACCACACCAATGCGATCATCGGAACGGGCAACGCGACACTCAGCACGACCTGGCTCAATACCAGCGCGCGTGTTGCGTCCACTCCGCATGCGACCACGACAAACGCGGGCGTCATCGTCACCAGCCTTCGAACGCAGAGCGGAGTATGAAAACGCACGAAGCCCTGCATGATCATCTGCCCTGCCATCGTCCCGACCACCGAACTCGATATGCCGGAGGCAATCAACGCGGCGAGGAACAATCCTGCTGCGGCGCTTCCGAGCAGTGGCGTGAGCGTGTGCCACGCCGTCTCGATCCTGACAATGTCCGGGTTTCCCTGATGAAACGCGCCCGATGCCATGATCACCATCGCCATGTTGATGAGACCTGCCACGCCGAGTGCTGCGACCACCTCGAGATTCGAAAACTTCAGCAACGTCGAACGCTCGCGGTCGTTGCGCGCCGACACGCGACTTTGCATCAGCCCGGAATGCAGAAACAGCACATGCGGCATCACGGTCGCACCGACGATCCCCACCGCGAGCGTCAACGCATTGTTGTCGGGAATGGCGGGCGTAACGACGTGATGTGCGACCGCGCGCCAGCTTACTTGCGTCAACGTCAGTTCCGCGAGGTACGATAACCCGATCACGCCCACGAGCGCCGCGATCGTGAGCTCCAGTGGACGAAAGCCGCGCTTCTCGAACTGCAACAGGCTGTAAGTAACAGCGGCCGTGATACCCATCGCCGGCAACATGGGCAGCCTGCAGAGCAGCGACACGCCGATCGAACCGCCCGTGAATTCGGCAAGATCTGTCGCCATCGCAGCCAGTTCACTGACCATCCACATGGCGATCACACAACGGTGCGGCAGGTGGTCACGGCACAACTCCGCGAGATTGCGCCCGGTGACCAGACCCAGTTTTGCCGACAGCGACTGAAACAGCATGGCAATCATATTTGACAGCACGACGACCCACAGGAGCGCGTAACCATAGCCCGCACCCGCCTGGATGTTGGTGGCAAAATTGCCGGGATCGATATAGGCGACCGAGGCGACGATGGCAGGACCGGCAAATGCGAGCATTGTGCGGGGACCGCCGCGTGCACCGTCGAGCGCCGCACGCATCGTCGTTCGCGAGCGCTCGGAGAGCGATGCGGGCACTGCGGTGCGTACAGCGATTCTGTTCATGGATGGTCCCTGGTCGTTGTTGCGCGCAAGACGGCGTGCAAAAAACAGCGGGCGAAACGCTGCACACCGCCCGCTGCGCCAGCCGACGCAATGCGAAATCACGCGCTCATATTGAGCGTGCCATTCACACCGTTCGGAAAGAACCCTCCCTTCATGGCCGCGGAGCTCGTCAGATACACGATATTCAGCACGTTCGCGTAGTTGCGGCTGAACGCAAGGCCATTGCTGTCTAACGGGACGATGTTCGATGTATCGGCTGTGGCGCCGGAAATGCCCTGATCATCGTGGCCATTGTTGTCAATGGCGTCGCGTGCTGCCGAAATCGCGTTGGCCGCCGACACCAGGCTCGTCATGTCGATACCTCTTGCATATAACGTCGTGCGCACGAGGCCCGCGTGATACGCCTCGGCCGCAAGTATGCCCGCCGCCGCTTCGAGAAACGTCTTGTTCGTGATCAACGGCGATGCGCCCTTGTAGGCAGTCACGCCCACGTCTTCGAAGATGAATGCGCCCAGCAGGAAGTTGTTGTCGCTAGCGTAGGGGTTGAATGCGGCTCCTGCGCCGACGAGTCCCGCAGCACGCGCCGCGTTCGAGAACGCGCCGTTCGGGTCCGTGCCGCCGATGTCGATTGCAGGCTGCGCGACAGCCGCCGAGCCCAACGCACTACGCAGAAACGTGACATGCTCGCGCTCGTCCTTTGCGATCTCGTTCGCGTAGGCTTTGACAACAGGATCCTGAAACGGTACCTGCTGGCCGGCAATCACACTCCCCATTGTCCCGACGCCCGTGGTCATTGAGGCGGGCAAGCCAGCACCCGTGGTCGCGTAACTGTAGAACTGCGATTCAAGATATTCGAGGTTGAGCGCAAAGTTGAGAATCTCTGCATCGGTAGGCGCGGCGGCCGCACCGGCGTTGTTGCCCGATCCCCCACCACATGCGCTGATGATCGTGCCGCCCACCAGCCCCAGACCAAGACCACCGGCGTTTCTGAAGAACTGTCGGCGGTTCCGGCGACGCTCGGCACGCCGGTCGAACGTATCGAGAAGTGCTTTCGCTTCTGACATGACCCTGCTCCTTTCGATGTTCAGATCAACTCATGCAAATCACGGCATGAACGGAGACACGGACTTGTCACTGGCAGGCAACGGTCGCGTCTTCAACTGCAATACGACGCGAACTCGCGGGCGGATGCAGCGCGCTACAACTATATTTTTTGCCGGGATCATCTGCAGTCCGATCGTCTTGGCAAGACATGCTTCGTCCGCATCGAATGCTGCAATTCTGACTATCATCAGTCCAGGCTGTTGGGCAAAATTCCCGTATCCCTGACCGTTTTTGCATCCACGACACGTGCAGGCGCGTAAAAAGGAAAGCAATTCGACGATCGAGACGATCCGAGGTCCTGATGCTCTTGCAACTATTCGCTGGTAACAGGACGTTCGCCACTCATTGCGCTGATACACTACGCGCACGAAGGCGTACGTCGCACAGTCAGCCCGGGTGGAACATGTCCTCAAGGCAGCCAAAGGATTTACGTGAACCATCGGGCGCGCCCAAGTCCGCGGATACCGCCGCGCGCGACGATCTGAACGGTATGCTGTCCGCCGTCGCTTTGCGCGATCGGGCTGCGTTCGAAACGCTTTATCGCCGGACGTCCCCGAAAATCTTCGCCATTTGCATCAAGATACTGCGTGACCGATCAGAGGCGGAAGACACACTCCAGGACGTGTATGTCACGGCATGGAACCAGGCGGCAACGTTCAATCCGCAACTTTCGAGCACACTCACCTGGCTTGGCACGATAGCCAGAAATCGCGCAATCGATCGCATCAGGCGCCGCCACACGCAACCGCTCGATGAAACCTCTGCTGAAGAGATCGTCGACGAATCACCGACACCTGCCGCCCTCGCGCAACTCAGCCAGGAGAGGCAGCGGCTCGAACGCTGTCTGCAAGCCCTGCCGGACGCGCAGCGGCATGCCGTCAGGGAAGCGTTCTTTACGGGGTCTTCTTACGCTGAACTTGCCACACGCATGAGCGTTCCTCTGGGCACCATGAAAAGCTGGATCCGGCGCAGCCTGATGCAACTGAAAGCGTGTCTTGAACGATGAATACACCCCACTCTTCCGACGAAAACGATCTGCGCTGCGCGGAGTACGTACTAGGCGTGCTCGGCGAGAGCGAGCGCCGCGAGATCGAACTTGCGCTGCAGCAGGAACCGGGCATGGCGGCATCGCTGGCGCGCTGGCAATCGCGTCTGATGCCTTTGACGGAGGATCTGGAAGACGTGGTCCCGCCGGCCCACGTCTGGGATCGTATGCAATCTCAGCTGGGATGGGCACGGGCCGGGCGTCGCGCCGGATTGTGGCACAGCCTGTCGTTCTGGCGCTGGACGGGGTTGACGTCGGTCGTCGCGGCGTGCGCGCTGGCGATCGTGCTGACGCGTACCGTGCAATTGCACAACGCCGCCGCTCCCGCAGCGGGCGCGCAATACCTCGTCGCAACGCTGGAGCCTCAGGGTGTGGGCCCAAGCTGGACTGCCACCGTGGATTCGCAAAATGCGCAGATCGTCGTCGTGCCGCTGCGTGGCATTGCGATTGCGGCAACCAAGTCGACGCAATTGTGGATGATTCCGCAAGGCTCGAAGCCAATCTCGCTCGGTGTGATCGACACGCAGCGCCCAACGGTCGTGCATGTCGCGCAGGCGCAGCTTCAGAATCTCGGGCCGCAGACCTCGCTTGCCGTGTCACTCGAGCCCCATGGCGGATCTCCAACTGGGCAACCCACCGGACCAGTGCTCGCTGCCGGGCACATAGAGGGAATCTGAACCGCATCCGCTAATGTGCATTGACGAGATCAGCTTTTCCGTGCTCGCTCAAATGCGATGACCTGTGATCAATCGCGGGAGTGTGGCGCCTGTCGCGACAAAGGAGAGCGCATCGGCGAATTCCGAAGCAGGATTCAACCTGCGGTCTAGCCGCTCGCCGTGAGCCAGCACTGTTGTCCAAGCGCAAGACGAGGCAGCGCTACCGCTCATCGCGATGAGCTATGCAGAAATAGCCTCGATGCCGTTCGCGAGCGTGGGTTAGATTTCGCCGCACAAAAGGCATAACGTTGCTCGATGCTCTCGCGATGTCTGTAGTTCCAATGCGGAGTGCTCCCTATTCAGTCGGGAGGCAAACGAGGGAGACTGGCCGACTTCCCCCGAATCAATCTCTCGGGTCCGCTCTTTACCAACGGCCGCCCGTTCACCTGTTGGCACGCGAAAGCAAGGATTTTTTCATTCCCGCCCTAGCACCAAAAGATATTCCGGCAATTGCCGCTTCATTCCGGGAAACCCCGCCAGATCAAGGTCTCGCGGGGTTTTTCTATCCATCACATGCCCGCTCGTCCCTTCAACAGGCATCACGAACACGACCAGCTGAATCGATACTCCGCCTGAGTGAATCGTCTGCTCTGCCGCCGAGAATAACCTTTGACGCTTGCTCTCAGGTGCAAAACCGTGGATGTCAGCCCGTCAGATCGGCCGCACGGTCATCTACGGCGAACGATTCGTCAAGTGCTGTCGCTACGACAGGATCGGCCGGCCACAAAGGCATGTGTGCGAGATGTTCGTCATCCTTTCTCCGCGCGATGCCGGCAGCTAACGCGAACACTCGCGCCCCCCGACCGCCACGCTTCGCGGCTACGTATCTCGTGATCTGTAGATCCCCGTCGGCTAACATTCTCCGTACGGCGATAAACACTTCATTACGGCGCACTCCGAGGCCTTCAGCGAGTTCCATTGCGGTGCGTTCGCTATCGCCTCCCAGTACCTCCAGGATTCGCGCCGCCAGATGCCCCCCTTCTTGCGTCTCTCGATCTGCCGCCCGATGCTTCCGTGCCCAGCGCGGTTTCTCTGCACCTCTCCCGATGAGTGATGTATCGGCTGGTAACGCGTTGTCGGCGCTGCCGGGATTTCGCGCGCGGTAACAACGCTGATCAATATCGAGTCGGCTGAGAGGGTTCTCGAACATCATTGCCAACTGTTCGGCGTCAAAGCGCACACGAAGCACACGGCATACGTCACGCCATCCCTCGCACATACCACTTCGTGAGAGGTCGTAAGCAGCCAGTCGGATCGCTTGACGAGCCTCGACCTCGTCCCAGGCAAGTGCACGCTTCATGGCAGGTCCCGCAAGATATGGCGACGCATGATAATCCGGGCAAAAGCTTAAAAGACCAGCCCGAACAGTTTCTTCAGCAACTCTTCCAGTGACATCATGGTCAGCGCCAGCGGTACGATCGGCACAAGTACTGCGGCCGCAAGGCGCACGATGGCATCCCGGGTAATGGGCGCAATTCGCATGTTGCGCACTACATCGAAACTGTTGGCGAGATCCGCGAGCGACTGGATGTCGCCACTCCCTACCAAGGCCTCGCCGGCGGAGGCACCGCCTCGCAGCCATTTGTCGTCGAACTCGCGCACGTATCGTTGCGCCAGTGCTCCGTATTCACTCAGGCCCCTCCGCTTCGCCTGAGCCAACTGAGGCGCGAAGACCAGCAACGGACCAAACACCAGGCACAGCAGAAAGCAAACCATTGCCCCCGTCTCCGCCTTGAATTCCGTCAATGCGGCCCCCGCGAAGAAGATGCGATTTGCGATTTGAGCAGCCAGCATTGCTCCGTGCGCGACAAGAAGGGCCATGAACGCATAGACGGTGTTGGCGAGAAACCCAAGGCCACCGACACGATCGGGATGAGTGGGAACCAGGTTCAACTCGATACGCGATACCTGCCAGAGAAACCTCGTCCAGATAAACAACCGGAAGTACCAACGGATCAGCAGAAACTGAAATATCGGCACGCTGACGTAGCCATACCAGAATCCGGCGAGCGAGAGCGTCAAGCCGCCGGCACCTGGTATTGCGTACCACGTCGCCGTCGTTTGAAGGGCGGTGTATTGGCGCCAGACGACGAGGACACCGACGCCGTACACCAGAGCGATCAGAAGCAGTTCTCCAACGACTGAATTGCGCAGACGGAACGCCGACCTGATCGCCTCATCGAACCGCGTTACCGAGACATCAGGAATGATCTTCCGGTCGAGGAACGCACGTGCGATCGGGCGCAGGCGGCGATGCACGATAAGCTCGGCGATGATTAAAACCGGCACAGCGACAAGGAAGCGAATGTGAACTTCCAGATCCAGCAGGAACGGTACGGCCACGCTGTGACCAAGCAGATGCCCCTCGAGTGTTGCGAGCACCAGTAACGGCAGCCAGGCCACGAGTGTGATGACGAGAACGCGTTGGCGCACCAGCTCCAGTGCATCGTCAGCCATGTGCGTGCGGCGCAGAAGCTGAAAGAGCGGCCCTCCCAGAACCAGCGAGAAATTCTGGGTATCTCGCAGGATATCGTCAGCGGACGGGACCGCATGATCGGTCCTCTTCGGTCCCAGGCCCAGGTAGTGACTCATGGTTTGGTGCCTCTTTCTCGGGATTGATTCGGCCGCTACTTCGAGAAATCCGGAGATCGGCGGATCGACAGTCGCACATTCATCTTCGACTTAGCACTCATCGTACGAGCGGACTCAACATGCAAATTGATCCACGTCATGTTTGCTCGTTCCGTCACCTTGCGAAGCTTGTATGTGGCAGCTTCAGCGGGAAAGAGCAATCGGACCAATCGATCGATCACTGCAGCGGCACGCCATCGCGAGAGATTCGAATCGCCGTAGCCTCGACGAAATCGACACGTACACTGTCGCCTACGTTGAGCCCATTCAGAAGACCGTCGGATGAGGCTTCCAACGTCACTGTCCGGGTTGGACCGCGCAGCGTCAACTGGCGCTTTGTGTAATCAATCTTTTCGACAGTCGCCACCACTTCAACCCGATGCACCGCCAGCGACGACCCTACAGATTGAGCGGTGCTGAATCCACTGTCTATCCGCTCTCGAATACCATTCGACGACGTCGTTACCGCGCGAAGCAGAAGAGCCCGGCTGTATGTGATCGCGACTGCATCGCCCGTCTTCAGCGAAGTCACATCGCCTACTGACGGATCCACCACGACGTCCACCGGATCACCGTTCTCTTGAACGAGAGTAACGCTATTGCGTAAGGCATCGATCCCGAAGACGATAGCTCTCGCCCTAGTCACACTACTGCCGGAGAATTGTCTTGATTGTTCGAGAGCGGGAGGCGGCTGACTCTGCCCATAGATATGCGCTGTCGCGCCCATTGTCGACAACAGAACAGTAATGCCGATAAAAGACCTTACTGACCATTGGATGCTCATGGCTCAACCTCCGTTCGAACAGACCATAGCCCCACTGGTTGGTTGACCCACTCCACGCTACATCGAGCCATCTCACCACTCAAACGCATCCACGCGTTTATGCGGCTGTCCCGGTCACTCGCCTTTCCGTTGACCGGATTCAGAGTTCGGCCCCGACAAGTGCGGGCCCGGCTGTGGTGTCATGGTGGCGCCCTCTGCCGGCACGGCAGCGGTTGGTTGTACCATGGCGGCTTGCGGGGCCGGCGCCACAGCGGCGCCGATGAGAAATCCACTCGATGTGAGGAAGATCGCGGCTAGAAGCAGGAATTCCATGTTGTGCCTCACTAATATTCGTAGTCGCCCTTCAAGAACTTCGGTCGCAACGTATCGTCATTGCATGAGTGCCTCGGTTGTTTGCCCTGATTGGGCCCCCGTCGCAATTCAATGTATCGACTTTTCAGTTGGTCGGTTCCGAAAAGGAAGCGGCGATTGTGCGGGTTGCTCGGCGGCTGGATTCTTGAATGGTTCCACAGTGGCCCCGCTTATAGCAGGCAGCAGTACGAAGTCCCGCTCTGTTTCAGACATCTTTGCGATCGCATGCAACGTGACCCTTGTGGTCCAGCACACATCCGATGGCGTCGCCTGAGACGGATGCACCATGTACAGCTCATACCGATCCATGCTCGCGGGATCCGCATCCAGCTCGATGACGATCGCGCGGGACAGTTCCTCCACGGCCGCGTCGTATTCCTCTTGCGTCGGAAGTCGTACGGGAATGTCCGAGCCACTACTCACCAACACTCTATAAAGCAGTCGCAGATAGAGCGCGGTATCTGTATCGGACATCTGGGCCAGCGTGATGCGATTCATCACCGCGGTCATATCGACAAGACCAAAGCAATTGACGGGAACCAATTCGTCGAGCAGTCGCGTGAACAGTTGCAGGTAATCCAGACGCTCGTTCGGCGTCAGGCGCGCAAGCCCGCTCGACATCAGCGCTTCCCGCTTGCCTTCGTCGAAAAAGACTTTCTGAAGCGCTCGCGCACCACCAGGAAAACGGGTTTGGATAACGGGATCTCGCAGGATCACGTCGAACCACGCCGTCAGCACTCGCGCTTTCTCAGAGCCCGGAACGATTCCGTTTTGACTCAGCATGTCGTCCAGACTGTCCCCTCGGGAGGTCGACCGGGCTATCACGGTCGCCCCCGTTTCGGGTAGGCCGACGCGAGGGGGCTGAAAAGCAGCGTTCGCACTCAATGAAGGCAGTACCGCTAGCCAGGCGAGGACCAGCAAGCTGTGTCTCTTCGCCATCGCGAAGATCCGTAGAATCACTTCATGCTCCGGTAAAACATTGACTCGAAGGCGCACGCAACACAGTTGCTTTGTCACTTGCCACCTGCCATTGACGATACGCACGCGAACATCTAGCGGCTTGATTCAGGTCAACGGCCTCGGGAACCGAGACATAGAGGGAATCCCTTCGTCGCATTCGCAAGGAATGCCAGGGAGATCGTCGCTTCCTTGCCGCAGCGAACCGATCCGCATGTGACGAACCTTAAGTCCGTCGCGACGATAGATCATTCGTCGATACTGCCAACGTCGCTCGTTTTCGCATGCTCGTTGTCGATTCCCGATGTCATTTCCGATGCTCCGCCCAGCCCTTGGGTGTCGGGAATCCTGGCCAGCGCCCTATCCTCATCGAACATATGTTCCCGCACAATCGCGGCATCCAGTAACTCGAGCTCGCGGAGCAACGCCTCATGACGCGATACGGGCAACGTTTTCATCAGGTTTTCGATCATCGCGCGCAGCCGCCTGTCGATTTGCATGCTGCCCGCGCCACATTGGCGAATTTCCCTGATGCTGATATGCACATAGTCGCGCCATTGGGGCGTGCGAAAAAGCACGCGTGCTTGCCCGCGGTCGTCCCTAACCGTCCGGTCCGCGAGAGATCGCTTGCCCACCACGCGCAATAGCCTATGCAACTGATCGATCGCCAGTACAGCCGTCGTAGGGTCATTGATCGCAGCCGATAATGCCTTCAGGGCGATATCGACCTCGATCCGGAATGCGAACATCGGATCCTGCTCCATCGTTCGTTCCGAGCCGAGTGCAACGAGGCTTTGTAGTCGCCGATCGTCAGTTTCGCGAACCGCAACGCTCCCACCGTGCAGGTAGAAGAGTGGCTCGTCGGTAGCGATGAAATCGCCGACCTGAACTGCGAACTCAATGAGGCAATCGAGACGTTGAGCCTCCCGTGCCAGACCGTGCAGGTTAGCGGCTAGGACAACGCCGGAACGTCCGCGGTAGGCGACCACTCGCCGACTTTTCGCGCCGCCCTTTGAAGCGCGATCGCCGTTTGCCGCTGAGGCCGACTCCTGTATCGCTGCACGCTCGATTTTTTGCGATCCCGAGACCCATTGCCGCCGGGCTTCATCGAATGCGTATGGATAGATGTGGCGAATGACGGCGAATCCCTGATCGGCGACGCGCCCTATGAGGCTCACTGGTCTCAACAATCGCGCCGAGTAATCGATCAGCAGAATAAATGCGACCAGCGAAGCAAGACCGATAATCGTTGCCAGAAATACCTGCAGTTGAGGCACAACGACGGATTGACCCAGTTCCGCCATCGTCCTGTGCGTCCAGAGAAGCGAAAATACGAATAGCCCCACGATCCATCGGATAACGTTGTCGCGCAACAGGGTGGTGGCGATGATGCGCGGTGTGTATTGTCCACCCGCCACCTGAATGGCAACGAGCAAAGAACCGAAGCTGAAAACCAGACAGGAGAGGTTCAGCGTAAAAATTCGATCGAGTATCGAATGTGCCTCGTCGGCATTGACGGCAAGGAATCCGTGCTGCAGATCGTACGCATGATACGTAGTCAACCAGGCGCCCACGTATTCGGCAATGCGCTTCAGCACAATGCCGGCAATCACTGCAAGAATAGGCACGATCCACAGCGAGGACCGGACATAGCTGATCACGCTGTATCGTCGGTTCCAGGCCATGCAAGCCTCCCTCGCCAGTTACCACATGGGGAACATCGAGCGCCCGATGCGCGCTCGATCACGGGCTATGCCAGCCTGGTGGCGTCCGGCAACGTTCCTTTTCCTGTGTCCTCCAGCGTGACGGACGTTGTGTCGACGCCTCGCAGGAACGCATCGACTACGTCGCTCACAGTGACACGCCGCCCTAGATGGCCAACCCGCTCCTCAAGACCTTCCGCTCGCAGGATGTCGCGCGCACCTGCATGGGCCATCACGATCCGAAGAAGCATTCCTCTCCTGGCAAGGTCCGCTTGCAGTGCCGCCAGCATTCGTGCGCCCGCCAGGTCGACTGCTGGAGAACTGGAGAGGTCGCAGATCACCAGTTTGATCGGAGTCTCATTTGAGCGGATCTTCTCCCATACCGTCGCCCGTACATGTTCGGTGTTGAAGTAAAGCAGCGACGCCTCCACGCGAAACATCAACACGCCAGGCACCGACTCGTTGTCGGGGTGACGTTCGACATCTGAATAGCGTTGCGTACCGGGAATGCGCCCCAGCATCGCTACGTGAGGATGTGCGGCGCGCCTGATGAGCAACAGCATCGATGCGAGAACTGCGAATATCACGCCCTTCAGGATGCCAAGCTGCAGGACTGCGGCAAACGCGAGCATCGACACGAGGAACTCATAACGGCTCACCCGCCATACATGACGCAGTTCGCGGATGTCCACGAGTCCCTTGACCGCAACAAGCACGATCGCGGCAAGCACCACGTTGGGCAGATTGGTGAGCAGTCCCGTGAGGAACAGCAGACACACTCCGATTGCGATCGAAGCGAATACGAGCGAAAGCGGCGTCTTTGCACCCGCCTTGTCGTTGACGGATGACTGCGACAAGCCGCCCGCCACCGGATAGCCCTGGAAAAGCCCTGCCGCGAGATTGGCCGCGCCCAATCCCAGCAGTTCCTGGCGTGGATCGATTTCATAGCCGTTCTTTTGTGCAATCGCCCGCGCGGCAGAAACGCTTTCGACATACGACAGCAACAGGCATGCAAACGCCAACGGAATGATGCCGTCGACATCGCGCACGCGCAGCGCCGGAAAGTGGAAATCAGGCAAACCGGTCGGCAACGTGCCGACGATCTTGAATCCCATCTCGCGAAGCGGCGTGACCGTCAGCAGCACGATCGACAACACCACGACGAACAATGCAACGGGGCGGCCGGGAAGAAACTTTTCGCCCAATAGTAGAAGAGCGAGCGCACCGATGCCGAAGATCAGTACCACGAGATGCGTATCGGGAAGCTGTCCGACGAGAATCGCGACGCGCTCGAAGAACTGCTCACCGCCTCCCTTGACGCCGAACAGCTTCGGCAATTGTGTCAACGCGATGGTCAGCGCCGCCCCCGCCTTGAAGCCGAGCAATATCGTTTCGCTGATGAAGTTCACCAGCGAACTCAACCTGAAAATCCACGCCAGCACGCACATCACGGCGACCAGAACAGCGGTCAGGGCTGCGATGGATGCGAACCTCGCTGGGTCGCCGCCTGCCATGTCGGCGACAGTTACACCAACGAGCATCGAAATCGCCGACGTGGGGCCGATGGCCAGTTGGCGCGACGATCCGAACACCGCATAGAACAGGCCGCCCGCCAGGTAGCAGTAGATGCCGTATTGCGGCGGCAACCCTGCGAGCGTCGCATAGGCGAGCGAGACAGGTATGCCATAGGCGGCAAGCGTCACACCGGCGACTGCATCGTCGGGAAGCCAACGCCACTGATAGTTAAAGAGCCATTGTGCTGGCGGAACGATCGCACGCCAGCCTGTAGCGGGAGTCTCGATTACGGTTGTGGCGCCTGAGACTTGTTGCTTAGCCATTTCACTCTCCTCCCGGTCGGTCGATCCGTAAATACAACCATCCGGCCAGCCCGTTTCGAGCCGCTGTCACGCAACACATCAACCGCCGCTAGCGGGTCGCATGTTGGGCCACGTCAACGAAACGAAAGTGCCCCCGCGCCGGGGAATATCGAGGCTTCGCGAACGTTCAAGTCCGTTCAGCTTCGCGACGAGCCGGTATCGTCCCGGTGGAACTTGCGCGTAGAGATAGGGGCCGTCCGAAGTGGCTGTGAAGATCAAACGGCCATCGGTGCTCAATATGCGCACGTCGACACCCGAGACGAATTCACCGCCGTTCGCGGTGAAGCGGGCGCGCATGCTGTAGCGGTCCGCCATGGCACGCATCGCGGCGGCTTCATCAACGCCCACGCCACCCGTTACGTATGCGATACCCAGACTGCGCTCGACGGGCGGCCCTCCCGCTGCGGAGGGAAGCTGCGCACCGGTTCCCGTACCGCTACATGTTGTGCCCATACCCATGCCCATCGGCATGTCGCCGTCATGGCCCATCATCGAATGGTGGCTGCCCATGCTGTAGGGCAAGTCGGCGCCCTGCTCCTTCGCTCGCGAGACCAGCAGTTCGTGCCATTTCTGCGCGACAGCCCGACGTTCCGCATGGGTCGGCGCCTCGCGCATTTTTGTACAGAACTCGGCGCGCTCCGAGGGCGTAGTCAGGTCGCCCGGCGTGACAGTGCGAGCGGGCTGTGTGAATCCTTCGAGCGGAACGACGATGACCAGACATAGCAGTGCGCCTACTATGGTCCTGTGCGTCACTGAGAAAACCGTGCACATGAAATGTCTCCACCAATCTGTCTGCCGCATCCGATTCGTCGAGACGAGGGATGCATACCTCTACGCCATTGCGTTAGCACATCCCTATTCCACTGTCGTCGCCTGGATCCGGCCTTCGCGAATCGCCTGAATGAACGCACGATAGTCACGCCGGTTTTGGGAGCTATACTCCGTCGCAAATTCGGTGATCGCGTCATCGAACGTTTGGCCCGAACCCATATAGGCTGCGATCATTGCCGCATCCCCCGAACGCGCGTGAGCGCGCGCGAGGGCATGCGCACACATACGCGCGTATTGCCTGAGCAAGCCGGTATCCAGTGATTCGATGACCACCGACATCTTCATGTCCCGCAACTGGCGGATATAGAAGTCGCGTCCGTTTGATCCGCGGCTCCAGCCGAGAAAGACATCGCTGGCCGCCTGCATGATGCGCTGGCCAGCAATGACGCGCTCTCCGTGATTCACATGCAGGCTCTTGCCCGCATACGGCTCAAGCACCGACGTTCGCGCTTCCTTGACCTGCAAGAAGAGAGGGTCGTTGTCCGAGGCCATGAACAGACCGACAGCGCACATCGTGCCGACGCTGCCGACGCCGACCACCTTCAGTGCAAGATCGACGAACTCGAATCTGTCGAACAGCACGCGCACATGCTCGGCGAGGCTCTCACGGTATGAATGGATCGCTTCCGCGTAACCCGACTGAAGACCCGGGGCGATCTCTTCAGTGGGATGAAAGATGAGCGGCGGCTCGTCTTTGATACGTGGCCGCCCGCCTTCCTCCGAAACCAGTTTCGGATAGAAATGATCGGGCATGGTCTTGCGACGTTCGACTTCGATCCGCTCTCCTATACGCTTGCGGACTGCTTCAATGACAGCGGGATCGCCTGAGCGGTCCTGGTATTTCTGCAGATCGATTTTGTCGTACCAGACGTCCAGCGCACGCATGGATGCGTAGTCGTGCATGCGCTCACGGTATTCGCGAACGAGTTCCGTCGCTACGCGGGTTGCGTCGCTATACGGCAGTTCCAGATGCTGCGCCGCGATAACGACACTCGTTGCGAGCCGTTTCAGATCCCATTCGAACGGTGCAGGAAGCGTTTCATCAAGGTCGTTGATATCGAAGATCACGTTGCGCTCAGGCGTTGCAAAGCCACCGAAGTTCATCAGGTGAGCGTCACCACACGCCTGCACGCGCAACCCGCTCGTCGGCGTTGCAGCGAGGTCGGCCGCCATGACAATGGCGGCGCCACGATAGAACGCAAACGGAGAAGTCGACATTCGCCCGAAGCGAATAGGAATCAGGCTCGGCAGTCGTCCAACGTTAGACATGTCGAGAAGTTCCATTGGATCCTGGCGTCGCTCAGAAGCCTTCCAGCCGGCCTGCGACGACCTGGGCACAGCTTCACGTACAAGCCGTCCTTGTGCAGCCCTTTCGTCGGGCGTTCGATACGAAACAGGCGCTGTATGTGCATTGCGCGTTGCCTTGTGCGAAACGGCTTTGTCCATCACATCGCTCCTAATGGCAATCAGGCTTTACCACCCGTATGCGATTTACCATACCCGGGCGGCGCTCCGTCAGATTGACTCAGGTCAACGCTTCGAGAACCTGAAGATTCACCATAAGCGCGGATTTCTTCGCGATGGCCTCAGTTGTGAATGAATGCGGTCGGTATCAAACTGGATTCACCCGAGGATACCCATGGCAGCTGATTACCGATTCGCGGCGCAGTCACGCGCAAGCCCAACTCGTGGTACATCGTGTTCGTTCCGCGCGCGCGACTGGCGCGCAACGTCCGTCGCTTCGTGCTTTTTCCTCATCGTCATACAGGTATCGGCTCAGGAACTGGAGCCGCGCGCGTATTCGCCCGCACCGGTGGGCACCAACTTTATTGGACTCACCTATTCGTGGCTGGGTGGGCAGGTCCTCGTCGATCCGTCGCTTCCCATCAGCGATGTCCATGCACACATCAATTCCGCGTCCGTTGGATACGTGCACGTATTCAATCTTGCCGGCCGCGCCGCTTCGCTTGCACTGCGTGCGCCTTTCATCAGCGGAGACATCTCCGGCAACGTCTTCGACGCACCCAATCAGGTGCATCGCGCCGGTCTGGGCGACCTCCGCTTCAGGCTTTCGATCGATCTTCTTGGTGGTCCTGCGCTGACACCGGAAGAATTCGCGCGCCGCACACCGGACACCATCGTCGGCACGAGCCTGATGGTCATTGCGCCGACGGGACAATATGAATCGGCACATCTCGTGAATGTTGGCAGCAATAGGTGGGCGTTCAAACCGGAGTTCGGCATTTCGCAGCCGCTCGGCAACTGGTTCGCGGAAGCAACAGCAGGCGTTTGGTTTTTCACGGACAACACGTCGTTTCTCGGTGGCAAGCGACGTGGTCAGGCGCCGCTCGGCGTGCTCCAGTTGCATGGCGGATACATGTTCCGCCCTGCTCTGTGGTTGGCTGCCGATGTGGGCTTCTATACCGGCGGTGCGACTTCCGTCAACGGGATCACGAACGACGACTCTCAAAACAATGCGCGCTATGGGCTTACGCTTTCACTTCCGGTTACGCGCGACTGGTCAGCCAAACTCGCCGTGTCGAATGGATTCATGGTCAGGGCCGGAGGAAACTACAAGTCAATCTCACTGACATTGCAGTATCGATGGTTCAACCACTAGGCATTCGTAGCAAAGTCTCGCTATTCACAGCTTTACTTTCTTCCGCGCGATCTCTGAACCTCGAAACCCAGACCATCCATTGACCAAAGTCAACTGACAACCTTCGACCGTTCCTATGCTGAGTATGCGTGAAGAGTCCATCCCGTCGGCGGTAAATGACGGCATAAGTCGGACGAACAGGCGCGCATTCTGGTCCGCAGCACACGACGGTCGCTGTTCAATTCGTTGAACAGCACGGATCCTGGTTGCGGATTCCAATCAGGTGAAGGAGAGGTTACATGTCTGATTCAGTATCCCAACCGGCATCCGGCTCGCAAGCGGGTCCGTCTATCACTTCCGCCGCCGCTCCCAAACTGCATCTCGGTGCACTGACCGCGCTGGTGGTGGGCTCGATGATAGGAGGCGGCATCTTCTCATTGCCGCAAAACATGGCTGTCAGCGCCGGCGCGGGAGCGGTGCTGATCGGATGGGCGATTACCGCAGTGGGCATGCTGACGCTGGCCTTCGTGTTCCAGACGCTCGCGAATCGAAAACCAGAACTGGATGGCGGCGTCTATATCTATGCAAAGCAGGGTTTTGGCGACTATATGGGTTTCTCGTCGGCCTGGGGCTACTGGATCAGCGCATGGCTCGGGAACGTCGGCTACTTCGTCCTGCTGTTCGGCACTTTCGGCTATTTCTTTCCGGTCTTCGGCGAAGGTAATACACCCGTCGCGATTGCCTGCGCCTCCGTGTTGCTGTGGGGCGTTCATTTCCTCGTTCTACAGGGCATCAAGGAAGCGGCGTTCGTCAACATGGTCACGACCATCGCCAAGGTTGTACCGATCGTTCTGTTTATCGTGATCTGCGCATTTGCGTTCAACGCACACTTCTTCACGAATGACTTCTTCGGCTTGAATACACCAAAACTTGGAAGCGTAGCGAATCAGGTACGAGGCTCAATGCTCGTGACAGTCTGGGTTTTCATCGGCATCGAAGGCGCGAGCATCTTCTCTGCGCGCGCAGAAAAACGGACGGATGTCGGCAAGGCGACGATCATGGGATTCATCGGCGTACTGCTCGTTCTCGTACTCGTCAACGTGCTGTCGCTCGGAATCATGTCGCGCCCCGATCTTGTCGCGCTGCAAAACCCGTCGATGGCCGGGGTACTCGAGCGTGTCGTGGGTCACTGGGGTGCAATTCTGATCAGTGTCGGCCTCGTCATCTCGCTGTTGGGCGCCCTGCTCTCGTGGGTCTTGCTTTGCGCCGAGATCATCTTTTCGGCTGCGCGGGACAGCACGATGCCGAGCTTCGTTCGCAAGGAGAATGCGAAGAAGGTTCCAGCGAATGCACTGTGGCTTACCAACGGTCTGACGCAGGCTTTCCTGCTCATCACGCTTTTCTCGAAAGGGACCTACCTCTCGCTGATTTATCTGGCGACCTCGATGATTCTGCTGCCTTACTTCTGGTCTGCGGCCTATGCGTTGCTCGTCGCATGGCGCCGTGAAACTTATGAGCAGGAGCCCGTTCAACGCAACAAGGACCTGATGATTGCTGCCATTGCAGTGATCTATGCCGTATGGCTGCTCTATGCCGGAGGACTCAAGTACGTGTTGTTGTCGGCGCTTTTATACGCGCCCGGCGCCGTACTTTTTGCCAAGGCAAAGCGCGAAACTGGACAACGCGTGTTCACCCTTGTCGAAAAGCTGGTCTTTGCGGCGGTCGTGATGGGTGCACTGGTTGCGGCATTCGGCCTTTACAAGGGTTTCCTCACGCTCTGATGACAGGAGACACATGATGACCACGGAAACCATGAAGTACGGTGTTCATTCGGAGGCGGGCAAACTGCGCAAGGTGATGGTCTGCTCACCAGGACTTGCGCACCAGCGACTGACGCCGAGCAATTGCGACGAACTGCTCTTCGACGACGTCATCTGGCTCAGCCAGGCGAAACGCGATCATTTCGACTTCGTCACGAAGATGCGCGAGCGCGGAGTCGAAGTACTGGAGATGCACAATCTGCTGACCGAGACGGTACATGTCCCCGAAGCGCTTAAGTGGATTCTGGACCGCAAGATCCGCCCCGACACCGTAGGCGTGGGACTCGCCAACGAAGTGCGCGCATGGATCGAGGGCCTTGAACCGCGCAAGCAGGCCGAGTTTTTGATCGGTGGCGTCGTGGCGGAGGACATACCCGATACCGACGAGTCCAACGCGCTGAAGATGTACCGGCAATACCTGGGCTATTCCGGCTTTGTATTGCCGCCTCTGCCCAACACGCTGTTCACGCGCGACACGACCTGCTGGATCTATGGCGGCGTGAGCCTCAACCCGATGTACTGGCCGGCTCGCCGGCAGGAGACCTTGCTGGCGACGGCGATCTACCGGTTCCATCCTGACTTCGCGCACAAGGAATTCGAAGTCTGGTACGGCGATCCGGACCGCGATCATGGCATGGCCACACTCGAAGGCGGCGACGTCATGCCGATCGGAAAGGGACTCCTGCTCATAGGGATGGGAGAACGCACATCGCGGCAAGCCATCGGAGAACTCGCGCAGAATCTGTTCGCGAAGGGAGCGGTCGAGCGCATCATCGTGGCGGGGCTGCCGAAGTCTCGCGCCGCAATGCATCTGGATACGGTATTCACTTTCTGCGACCGGGACCTCGTCACGGTATTCCCCGAGGTGGTCGACGAGATCGTCGCGTTCTCCTTGCGGCCCAGCGATTCGGGAGCGACGCGGATCAATATCCGCCGCGAAGACAAGCCATTCGTGGATGTCGTGGCCGACGCCCTGGGACTTGCGAAATTGCGCGTCGTCGAGACGGGCGGCAACACCTTCGCCGCGGAACGCGAGCAGTGGGACGACGGCAACAATGTAGTCTGCATCGAACCCGGCGTCGTGGTCGGCTATGACCGAAACACCTACACCAACACCTTGCTGCGCAAAGCCGGCGTGGAGGTAATCACGATCACGGCGAGCGAGTTGGGCCGCGGCCGGGGTGGCGGACATTGCATGACTTGTCCGATCGTGCGCGATCGTATCGACTATTGAATGAGTGGCGCCTGCCGCGCGGCAGGCAGGCGAGCGTCCGCCGCTTGAACGGCGGACGCTCGGTGCTGTTCATGGGTCGCGGCGCTTTATTTCACAGAGCCAGCATCGAGTCGATCCGCAGGCGTCTGCTCCTCACATGCAGATGATCGGCTGGATTCAGGAACACGTTGCACACGCTCTCCAGTTCGAGTTCGAGCGATTGCTCTGGCGTTCTGAGGCTCGCAAGTGCACGTGAATTGTTCTCGATCTCTGCATGGAAGCAGGCCTGCCACGTTTGACTTGTATCAATGCGGATACGAGGTCGCCGGAATGCACGCGTGCATTGAAATGGTTCGCTCAATTTCCATCGTGGCAGAACAGAGATTGCCTGTATGCAACAGTCATCAGCGGCGAACGATCGCGTCGATCGGAAATTTGATCCCAACTCGATATCCGCCGTCCGGTTTATTTCCCAGCCATGCGATACCGTTGAGTTGCCGGACGCGCTCGCGTATGCCCAGCAGACCAAATGAGTTGGGCTTGTCGCCGGACGCGGGAGCGGCCCCGCGTCCGTTGTCATCGATACGGACTTCACACTCGTTATTTCCGAACTCGATGGTGACGACGACTTCCGTCGCGCACGCATGACGCGCCACGTTCGTCAGCGCCTCCTGAACGATGCGAAAGATCGCGGTTGCCGCCGTATCGCTGAACTCCAGTTCGCCCGCCGACAAACGGGTGCTTACCTTGATCCCGTAGCGCCGACTGAACTCATCCGCCAGCCACTCTACGGCAGGCAGCAATCCCAGATCGTCGAGCATCGTGGGACGTAGATCCGACGCGATGCGTCGCACCGCGCTCATCGTATCGTCGGTCTGCATGACCAGGCCACGCGCCTTCGCAGCTGTCTCCGAAGTGTGGTGGCCTGCTTCGATTTCCTGCTGCAGGATGACGGCGCTCATTTTCAAGGCGGTCAACTGCTGACCGAGGTCGTCGTGCAGTTCCCTGGCGATTCGCTTCTTTTCCTCTTCCCGCGCCCGTTCAGTCGCCGCAGCGAGTTCGCCGACATGCTCGAGCTGTTCCAGCCGTTTATGCTCGGTCAGATCACGCGTTACTTTGGCGAAGCCCTGAAGCGCTCCCTTTTCGTCGCGGATGGGACTGATGATAGCGTCTGCCCAGAAACGCGAGCCATCGCTCCTGATACGCCATCCTTCGGCTTCGGACCGGCCCTGCGTGGATGCTGTCTCGAGCATGCGTTCGGGCAGACCCGCTGCCCGTGCTTCTGGCGGATAGAAGACAGAAAAATGGCGGCCGATGATTTCATCTGCGGAATAGCCCTTGATTCGCTGCGCTCCCGTATTCCAGGAGGTGACGTCACCCGTCGGACTCAGCATGAAGATCGCGTAGTCTTCGACGCTGTCAATCATCGCCTGTAACCGCTGCTCGCTTCTGCGAAGCTTCGCCTCCATCAGATGACGCTGCGAAAAATCGTGCGTAATGGCTGCAAAACCAGCCAGATCGCCCTGCTCACGTCGCTGCGCAATGACGAGTACGCTGGCCCAGAACCGGGTTCCGTCCTTGCGTGCGTGCCAGCCCTCGTAATAGGCCCGCCCAGTCGTCGCCGCTCGGGCCAGGATGTCCGACGGAACAGGAACGTCAGCCGCAACCGTCGGATAGAGTACGGAAAACGGCTTACCAAGGATTTCACCCGCACCATATCCCGTGATGTGTTCCGCTGAGGTATTCCATGTCTCGACCTGACCATGCGTGTCGAGCGTAAAGATGGCGAATTCGCCGTCGATATCGATGGCGAAATGATAGCGGTGTTCGCCGGATATATTGCCTCCGGAAACCGGATTCGCGTCACTCCTGCCTGGTGCGCTCATGCTGCTCACAGGCGCCTCCCGTCATCAACTTCAAGTCTGGTTCTCCGAGCGGCCGGAAAAACCGTTCGGGTTCGCGTTGGCACAGCAGGAAGCCACTCACAGCACGGGGTCGCCCAGTTCAGGATATTCGGCAACGAGAATGTCGAAAACATTGGCGGCTCGTGCAGGCAAATTGTGTATGAGGTGCCGCTGCAGGTACTCGTCCGACCTGAGCCACGAATAGGCTCGACCGACGTCGTCGACGGTAGGTTTGATCCGCATGATCTTCATCACGACGTCGTCTTCGAATGGCCCGATGACCGCACGGATTTCATTGGCCGTCGCCGCTTCCGGCACTACTTGCTCGGATGATGCATTCATGATTTGCGCTCCTTGGCGAGAATTTCCTCTATGAGGTGTATTTGCCGGCCTTTGGGTATCGAACCCGACAGCGTGGCGACGCCTTGAACTGCCTGAACGGCAGCTTGGCGCTAATCGATCCGTGCACTGTCGCCGAACATTCGCTCGACCATTTTCTTCAATGTCTGGTCGTGTTTCATTACGGTCCCCGTCGCACAGCGTTTCGCGGCACTTGTTCTACATTCCCGGCAGCACTGCCGGATATTCAAGGTGACTATTCACCTCCTTCACCCCGGGCACGTTTTCCGCTGCCACGCGAATCGCTTTGCCTTCTTCATCACTTGTGACGACACCCCAAAGGTGCACGACCCCGTCTCTGACCAGAATGCTTTCGCGCGGCAGCGACCACCGGGTATTCTTCAGGGCGATCACGATGCCTTCTCGAATCGCCTGATCATCTGCCACGGCGGATTCATTCGGCTCGGTAATGATGCTGGCGAGCGCGCGGATCAGATTCGCGCGGCTCACGAGACCCGTCACCTTGCCGTCCTTCACCACCGGCACGCGTTTGATCCGATGCCGTTCGAGCAACTCCGCGATTTCAGAAATGGGCGCGTCTTCGGTTATGGTAATCACGTCCGTCGTCATCAGATCGCTCACCTTGTGCGAGTGCTCCCTGACATATTCGCTCGCCAGTTCCCGAGTCGACGCCAGAAAATCCAGCCACCACGCACGCTTGCCCACCCCAGTGCCAATCTCGGCGCGGTGCAGCAGGTCGCCCTCCGTAACCATGCCGACCAGCTCGCCCTTGTCGTCGACGACAGGCATGCCGCTAATGTGCTTCTCGACCAACGCCCTGGCTGCTTCCTGCACCGTCGTATCGGGGTGTGCAAATACGACGGACGTGGTCATGACATCGATTGCGCGCATCCTTGTTTCCTCCATGAGGGTGACGTGAACGGCAAGCAGCCGGAAATCCGGCCGCCATGAACCGTCAACGCATAAGCGAATCTTCGACTGGCGCGGCCGCTTTCAATTGATCGATATCAAGCGAGTTCGGATATAGAAGACTCTTGTGCAAGGGACGGCTTTCTGGCGCACGTCCTGTAGCTTCCTGAGCACCTTTCGCTCGACTTGCTTTAATCGTTGACACACGTCAACCGCAAAAGGCGGCGCACGCGCTTAATGAGTAGCTGGGGCCGCAAGTAGAGCGGCGGATCAGAGTCTTGCAACCTTCGAAGGTCACTCTCATCATGCACCCTATCGACTCCGGTTATCCGCATCGCCGACTCGCTGATCCAGCCAGGTTCTGCTTTCGCTATCGACAACATCGGCACCACGCGCGCGCATATGATGTTTTCATCGAACTGGCCGGCCCGGAAGCGGATTGCCGCATCGAGATTCACCACGCCAGTGGTTTCGTGGAAGAGCGGCAACCTTTTACCTCAGGCTCGTTGAACGCGCGTCGCTTGGGAAGCGCTGTCGCCTTGCTTGGACTTGTGGATCGGGTGGCGAGAAAAGACAGAAGCCGCGTCGAGCCGGGCAGCCTCGTGTTTTCGGCTCGTCTGAAGCGACCCTATGTCCTGCGGCCCACGGTAGCGACACGTCTGCATGCGCGCCCCGTCGAGGAAAAAGCAAGGAAAGCCTCCGGTACCTGGCCGCCAGCCAGGGCGCTGCGCGCGAGTCCGATCGATTCCGTCCACTACAGCGGAAGTCTTTGCGCAGCACGCCATTCGCCGCGTGCGCGTACTCGTCATCGTTATCCGTTGCGCAGCATATAAGAGGCAGCCCCAAGGCTTATCGCACAGACATGATCGTTACATGAAAGATCACCTACCTCACGATAGTGCGTCCGTTGAGGTCGAGTCGGACGTCGGGTCGGGCCGTCTCCAGCCGGGCCCCGCCAGGCACAGCGCAACGGGACGCGCTTCGCGCGTGCGCGGTCTGATCGAAAGTCCGACCTATCTTCAGGCAGACGAGGATCTCGCCTTCCTGAGACGTCCAGAGATGTGCGGCGTCCGGTTGCAACTCGACTACTGGAAAACGGAGGAGTCACTGCAGCGCCATGCGATCGACCACACGATAGTCGTGTACGGCAGCACCCGTATCCCCGCGCCCTCTGTCGCGCGCCAGCGAATCCGGCACGCCCGGCGCCTGCTCCGAGAAAAATCCGGCGAAACGGAAGGACTAGACGCGCTGAAAGTAGCGAAAGCTCAACTTCAACGAAGCCACTACTATGACGTAGCGCGAGAATTAGGCCGCATTGCAGGTACCGCGCGATGCGGCGGCGTACTGTCGTCCCTTGCGCTCGTGACGGGGGGCGGTCCGGGGATTATGGAAGCTGCGAATCGTGGCGCTTACGATTCCGGGGCGCCGAGTATTGGTTTGAATATTTCCTTACCTCGCGAACAAGAGCCCAATCCGTATCTCACCCCTGAGCTCTGCTTCAGGCTGCATTACTTCGCCATCCGCAAGCTCCATCTGCTGGAGCGGGCGCGCGCTGCTGTGTTCTTTCCCGGCGGATTCGGCACGTGTGACGAACTGTTCGAAGTCTTGACGCTGCTGCAAACGCAGAAAATCCGGCCCTTGCCTGTCGTCCTCGTCGGAGAGTCGTACTGGAAGCGCGCGATCGACTTCGACTTCATGATCAGCGAAGGAATGATCTCGCAGGACGACATGCGGCTATTCGTTTTCCGCGAGACGGCTGAAGGCGTATGGGAAGCGATCGTCCACTGGCACGAAAATCACGGAACCCAACCGTGACCGCTGGTAACGCCGGACGTCGTCCCCTAGGAAAATTCTGATAGCTCGGCGCCACATCCCTAACCCATGTTCATCCCGCGCTGATAGCCGTTCTGCCCGCGACCATCGATACTGAAATCATGGACTTCGAGTCTTTTCAGGTACGCGGGAACAGAAGGACGAGCGCACTGAGCCTGGCCTGTTGTGGAGAACGATCATGTCATCCGACGCCGTTGCACAAATGTGTTCTGAAAACCTTTGCGAGTGCGCGTGCAACGTCGCCTGCGGACGCCCGTCGAAGCCTGAGGCATCCGTGCTTTCCGACGACACCATCCTCGCTATCGCCCGTCGCGCCGGCATGCTCGTGATGCTCGATGGGCGGATCGGACGTGAAACCTATCAGAGCGTGACTGGCTCGGTGTCGTCACTCCATCGTTTCGTAGCCGATATGTACAACCTGATACTTGACGGGACGCCGCAATAGCCACCGTCCCATCAAGCCCGCATTCAACACTTCGATAAAAGCGCCCTTCTCCTCATCGAGATTGACGCATATCAATGGCTCGCGGTTGGCGTGCACCAAGCTCTGTAATTGTCTATGACGAAAGCGTGCTCGCGATGCAGACGACCGACACACACAGCGTTCGATCACCCCCAACGCTTCTGGAACGCCTTTGGCGTTCCTCGCGTAGCGCAGCGCATCAGAAGTCTACGGATGTCAGCTCGCTAGCCGACTGTGCTCGACTGTCTGCTGACGAGGCGATGGCACGGCTGCATAGCACTGCAGGCGGGCTGTCCGCCGAAGAAGCCGAACTCCGGCTCCGTGTCTCGGGTCCGAACCGCGTAGTACACGACGCGCACCACACGGTAATCGGCGAACTCATTAACAGAACGCTGAATCCCCTCAATCTGCTGCTCCTGGTGCTGGCCACGGCCTCGTACGCCCTTGGAGACCCGCGTGCAGCGATCATGATCGGCGTGATGGTCTTCCTTAGCACTTCGCTCAGTTTCGTGCAGGAGCATCGATCGAACAAGGCGGCAGACGCTCTGCGCAAAATGGTGCGCACGACGGCGACCGTCGTACGCAGGATCGGCCGGGATGATCCCACACATGTCGACATTCCCATCGAACAGATAGTGCCCGGCGATGTCGTGCTGCTTTCCGCCGGCGACATGGTGCCCGCCGACCTTCGATTGATTTCCGCGCGCGACCTGTTCGTCAATCAGTCGGCGCTGACGGGTGAATCGATGCCGTGCGAAAAGAATGCGAATACCAGTACAACGTCCGTCGACTCGCCATTCGAACTCGCGAACATCTGCTTCATGGGCAGCGCAATCATCAGCGGCGTGGGCTGCGGGGTTGTGGTAACGACCGGCAAGACGACGATATTCGGCGGGATCGCCGATGTGGTCGCGACGCAGCGCGTGCAAACCAGCTTCGACAAGGGCGTCACCCGGTTCACCTGGCTGATGATCCGTTTCATTCTCGTGATGGTGCCTCTCGTCTTCGTGATCAATGGTCTCACGAAAGGGAACTGGTTCGAGGCCGTTCTTTTCGCGGTTGCCGTGGGCGTCGGACTCACGCCCGAAATGTTACCGATGATCGTCACTGTCAACCTTGCGAAAGGCGCGATCGACATGTCGCGCAAACGGGTAATCGTGAAGCGTTTGAATGCGATCCAGAACTTCGGCGCGCTCGACGTGTTGTGTACCGACAAGACGGGAACCCTTACCCAAGACCGGATCATTCTGAAGCGGCACCTCGATATTCACGGCAACGAGTCGGATCGGGTGCTTGAATATGCCTACCTGAACAGCGCACACCAGTCGGGACTGAAGAATCTGCTCGACGTCGCCGTGTTGAAGCACGTTGAATTGCATGAGCAGCTCAAGGCACACGAGAACTTCACCAAAATCGACGAGATGCCCTTCGACTTCGAGCGCCGCCGTATGTCGGTCGTCCTCGCGAGGGACGATGGCGCCCATATCATGATTTCGAAGGGCGCAGTCGAGGAAATGTTCTCGGTCAGCACGCGCTACGCGATCGACGGCGACACCGGCACGCTCGACAAAAGCCACTATGCGGCAACGAAAGAGATTACCGACGCGCTCAACGCGGACGGTTTTCGCGTTGTCGCAGTCGCATACAAGGAGATGCCGCCCGAGCAGACCGCTTATTCGGTTGCCGACGAGCGCGAATTGACGCTGCTTGGATTCATCGCGTTTCTCGATCCGCCCAAGGAAACGGCGGCAGCGGCACTTGCGGCACTGAAGACGAGTGGCGTGCAGGTGAAGATCCTGACGGGCGACAACGACAGGGTCACCCGAAAGATCTGTTACGACGTGGGAATCGAAGTGGACCGGATCGTGCTCGGCAAGGAGCTTGAAGCATTGACTCCAGCCGAACTCGCAGATCTGGCCGAAAAGGAGTGCGTGTTCGCCAAAGTCTCGCCTTCGCAGAAGGCATCCATCGTGAATGCCTTGCATAGCAAGGGCCATGTCGTCGGCTTCCTGGGCGACGGCATCAACGACGGACCTGCCCTCAAGGCGTCGGACGTGGGCGTATCCGTCGATAGCGCCGTGGACATCGCGAAAGACTCCGCCGATATCATCCTGCTCGAAAAGAGCCTCGCGGTACTCGGCGAGGGGGTTCTCGAAGGCCGCAAGGTGTTCGGCAACATCACCAAGTACATCAAGATGGGCGCAAGCTCGAACTTCGGCAACATGTTCAGTGTGCTGGGCGCGAGCATATTGCTGCCATTTCTGCCGATGGCGCCGATCCAGGTGCTCACCAACAACCTGCTTTACGATTTCTCGCAGACCAGCATTCCGACCGATAACGTCGATGCTGAATATCTTGCCGTTCCACGCCGTTGGGATCTCGGCAATATCGTGAAGTTCATGCTTGTGATCGGCCCCGTCAGTTCACTGTTCGACTATGCGACCTTCTTCATGATGCTGAAGATATTCGACGCGTGGGATAAGCCGGCCCTGTTCCAGACCGGCTGGTTCGTTGAATCGCTACTCACGCAGACGTTGATCATCCATATCATCCGCACCGCCAAAGTACCCTTCGTGGAAAGTCGGGCAAGTTCGGCTCTCATAGCGACGAGCGTCGCAGTTGCCGTCGCGGGAATCAGCCTGCCCTTTAGCTCCGTCGGCAGGATGCTCGGATTCACGCCATTGCCGTGGACATATTGGCCCGCCCTTCTCCTGATACTGCTCAGCTACGGCGCATTGACGCATTTCACCAAGACCTGGTTTGTCCGGCGATTTGGACTCGGTTGACGGAATCGATGCTGGCTGGTTTTACGCGAGGATCGACGCGTTCGTGACGACGAAGCGCTTTACTACCTCGACGATGCCGGCTCGCGGTGCGCGATGCGAAGGCCTGCGGGATCTTGCGCCCGGACAGCACGCTCGCCCTCGGCATACACGCGCGCCACGTCTTGTGCATCGCAAAGCCGCGTACCTGTTTGCTTCATCGTCGCGGCGGCGGCCG
Organism: Paraburkholderia sp. Tr-20389; assembly: GCF_017104565.1. GTDB lineage: Bacteria > Pseudomonadota > Gammaproteobacteria > Burkholderiales > Burkholderiaceae > Paraburkholderia. Next base: position 75,523 of record NZ_JAAGPD010000002.1, read on the forward strand.
CTGTCGCGTATGCGAGCGCTTCGCTCGCGACGGCTCCATGGTCCAGCGACCAGATCAATCCGGCGAGGAAGCTGTCGCCCGCGCCGATTGCACTTCGGACTTCCGTTTTCAGCGCGGGCATGAACCACGTCTCGTCGTGCGTCGTGAGCACGGCGCCTTGTTCGGCCAGCGTGAGCGCGACCATCCTCGCCTTGCGCTCCGCGATCAACATGCGTGCGGCTTGGATCTGCTCCCCCACGTCGTTCAACGGCAGCGCCGTGAGCTCGCGCAGTTCGTTCAGGCTCGGCTTGACGATGTCGACGTGCCCGCCATCGAGTGCCGCTGCGAGCGTGGGGCCCGACGCATCCACGGCGACGCGGATGTTCGGCCGCGCGACGGTGGCGGCGTGGGCGATCTGAGCGTAGGCGTCCGGCGGTGCGCCCGGGGGCAGGCTTCCGCTCAGCACGAGAAAGCGCGCAGAGCCAACCTGCGCAGACACGCTGCGCAGACAATCACGCCACTCCGCGGGCGTGAGAGTCGGCCCGGGCAACACGAAACGGAACTCACGCCGGGTCGACGTTTCGATCACCGAGAAGTTCTCTCGCGTCTCTCCCTCGATGTCGATACAGCGAGTCCGAAGTTTCTCGCTATCGAGCATTTCGGTGAGCATGCGGCCCGTCACTCCACCCACGGCAAACAGCGCAACGCATTCGCTGCCGAGGCGATGCAGCACCCGCGCAACGTTGATCCCGCCGCCGCCCGGATCGCGCTGTGCGGCTTCGCATCGCAACTTGTGCGTACCGACGATGCGGTCGACAGACGTCGATAAATCGACCGCGGGATTCAGGGTGACTGTAAGAACGTCGATCATGATAAGACCCTACCGCACCATGTCAGAAAGCATCGATCCGCGCGTCTCGTCGCCGCTCGAACCATGCGCCGCTTCCGCCTGCGCGACGTGCCGCTTGACTGCTATGAAACTGTCGGGACTCACCGATATCGAGTCGATGCCGCATTCCACGAGAAAGCTTGCATACTCAGGATGCACGCTCGGCGCTTCGCCACACAGGCTGACTTTCGCTCCGGCACGATGTGCCCGTTCGATGACCTCGCGAATCATCCACCGGACGGCTTCGTTGCGCTCGTCGAACAGGGATGCCAGTTCTGCGGAGTCACGGTCGACGCCCAGCGTGAGTTGCGTCAGATCGTTGCTGCCGATCGAGAACCCATCGAACCGCTGCGCAAAGGCCTCGGCCAGGATGACGTTCGACGGAATCTCGCACATCACGTAGATCTGCAATCCGTCCTCTCCACGCCTGAGGCCATTGGCCGCCATCGCGTCGAGGACGCGATCTGCCTCGTCCGGCGTCCGGCAGAACGGCACCATGACAATCACATTGTTCAGGCCCGTTTCCATTCGCAGGCGGCGCAGTGCGCGGCATTCGAGTGCAAAGCCCGGGCCGTAACGCGGCGAGTAATAGCGCGACGCGCCGCGAAAGCCGAGCATCGGATTCTCCTCGACCGGCTCGAAGGCCTTGCCACCTGTCAGGTGAGCATATTCATTCGTCTTGAAGTCGCTCAGACGCACCACCACGGGCCGCGGATAACAAACGGCAGCTATGCGGCCGAGTCCGCAGGCGAGCCGGTCGACGAAGTATTCCGTCTTGTCGCCGTACCCTTCCGTCATCGCAGCGATCGTCCGGGCCGCTTCGGCATCGTTCAACTGGTCAAAGCATGCAAGCGCCATCGGATGAATCTTGATGTGATTGCTGATCACGAACTCCATTCTCGCCAGTCCGATGCCGTCCGCCGGCATGCGCCACCAGCGCAGCGCGGCGTCGGGGTTCGCGAGATTTAACATGACCTGGGTGCGCGTATGCGGGATCGCCGCGAAGTCGATCTCGTCGACCTGATAGTCCGCAATGCCTTCGAATACGCGTCCGACTTCGCCCTGCGCGCACGACACCGTCACTTCCTGCTCGTCGTGCAAAACCCGCGTGGCGTTACCCGTGCCGACGATGGCAGGAAGTCCGAGTTCGCGGCTGACGATGGCCGCGTGCGACGTGCGGCCACCGTGGTCCGTCACGATACCGGCGGCGCGCCGCATTACGGGCACCCAGTCGGGATCCGTCGCGGCCGTCACGAGAACCGAGCCGTCGATGAAACGCTCCCGCTCGATGGGGCTATCGATCACGCACACGTTCCCGGCAGCGATCGCCTGGCCGACGCTCACGCCCGTGACGAGTTCGCGTCCCGCCGATTTGAGCCGGAAGGTCTTGACGGCGGTCGCCTCGCGCCTCGACTGAACGGTCTCGGGCCGCGCCTGAACGATGAAGATGTTTCCCGTCAGTCCGTCCTTTGCCCATTCGATATCCATCGGCTGCCCGTAGTGCGATTCGATTTCGCATGCCCAGCGCGAAATCGTGAGCACGTCGCGGTCGGAGAGGACGAATGCAGCGCGCTCGGCTTTCGAGGTCGGCACATTCTTCGTCGGATGTGAGCCGCCTTTCGCATACACCATTTTTTTCAGCTTGCTGCCGCGCTTCTTGCCGACAATCGGCGCACAGGCTTCGTTTTGCAACAGCGGTTTGAATACTTCATATTCGTCGGGATCGACGGCACCTTGCACGACGTTCTCACCGAGTCCCCACGCCGCGCTGATCAATACGATCTTGTCGAAGCCCGTTTCGGTATCGATAGTAAACGCGACGCCCGCGCCACCCAGATCCGAGCGCACCATCTGCTGCACCCCGACCGACAGTGCAACTTTCATATGGTCGAAACCTCGCGCTTCTCGATAACTGATTGCGCGATCGGTGAATAGTGATGCATAGCACCGGCGGCACGCATCCATCAACGCATGCGTGCCATGAATGGCAAGCAAGGTCTCCTGCTGTCCCGCGAAGCTCGCATCGGGTAAATCTTCGGCCGTGGCGCTCGAGCGCACCGCGACACCCGGATCATCGACGCCGACGCGGCGTCCGAGTTCGGCATACGCGTCGCAGATGGCGTGCGTCGTGTTGGCGGGCCATTCGCCCCGAAGGATTGCCCGGCGGATCGTTTCCCCTGTATCGGCAAGCGAGCGGCGATTGGTGCGGAATTCCGCGAGCACCGTCGAGATGCTTTCGCGTAACCCGTTCGCGTCGATGAACTGCCAATACGCGTCGGCTGTCGTCGCGAACCCGGGTGGAACGCTGATGCCCTTGCCGGCGAGGCAACCGACCATCTCCCCGAGCGACGCGTTCTTGCCACCTACGGACGGCACATCGGTACGGCGCAACACGTCGAACCAGACGACCTCCGTTTCATTGCTGCTCATGGACTGACTCCTCGCTGGTGATTCACGCGTGTTCCCGTCCGCTCAGATGCTGACGTATCCCGCGAACATCCACGGAAGCTTCATCTGGCCGGCGCGGAAATAGTCGTCCGAGTCCGGCATAGCCACGCCGACGAAACCGGGCGTGCCGTCGGCAGCAAACAGCGGCGTGAACGAGAATGCACGGTTGATCACGATGACGGCTTCGCCGTTCAGATACGAGGGCGCGAAAATGGAAACCTCGCGAAAGAAGTTCGCATCGTCTTTTGCTGCCGCCGGCGCTGTCTCGGTGATCGGACCTGTGCTGTCGTATCGTGCAGGAAGCTCGTAGGCCCTATCGCCGTGCCGGGCTTGCCCCGCAGGTGAAAACACGAGTTCGATACCCGGATACGGAGCGCACAACGCGGCCGACTGAACGACGGGACCATCGGGGCCCATCACCGCCGGTGGATAGGCCCACAAGGAAAGATTCAATTTCCGGGTCCCTTGTGCGAAGTATTCCGTCAGCCAGTTCATATGTGCCTCCAATCATTGCCTGTCACTTCATCGATGCCGGGCCGGTGTTCCATCAAGCGATCACAAGACGATCGACAACGGTCTTGACGCCCGCCGTAGCGCGCGCGGCACCCCACACGATCGTCCGTTCGACCGTGGAACTGAGATGGCCCGACAGGGTGACGCTTCCCCCGTCCACCTGAACGTCGAGATGCTTCATTTCCCGATCCGTATGACGCTGGATGGCCTTGCGGATGTTGCACTCGATATCGGTTGGAGAAGCGGAACCCGAGATTCTGATGTTGTTCGTGATGCCCGTGACGCCGCGCATATGCCCGATATGTTTCTCCGCGATATGGCTGCGGTAGCCATCCTTGACGTTACCGCTCAACGTCACCCAACCTTGCTCCACCTTGATCCTGATGGAATCCTCTTCAAGACCCGAGATCCAGTCGAGCACGGCCCGCACGCTCAACGCGATGTCTTCATCCGTTCTTTGGTCGGTTTCGCGAAGCGTCACGTCCATATGCGCGACTACCGCGACCACACCTGCAATCCGCAGTACCGATTTTTCAGCGGCGACCTTCTGTGCATAGTCCGAAACGTGACCACTGAGGGTGACGATGCCATCCGCGACGGCAACGCCTATGCGGTTGGCGTCGATAGCCGGATTGTTCGCCAGGTCTTCTTCCACTTCGCGACGCAGCTGACTGTCCGATTTCATGGCAACGTCCTCCTGATGTGCTTCCGTTCGCGAACTGAACACCCAGTTCACACGGTCAGACTAATCCGCACACATCCCGCGCGGTTGATCGAAGTCAATCAGGACGCTGTGCAGCCACTGGATCGGACGATAGGGCTGCGTCCTTCTCAATTGATAACGATCAATCGAAAGGGCTCTTTTCGAAGGAGAATCGATGTAATCCTCTCGCCCGATACGGAGAAGCATCATGGCGCAAGCATCCAGCGTAGAGTCAACCGTCGGCCGCGCGTTCCAGCGCATCATGTTGGCGGTCGACGATTCAGAAGCGACGACACGGGCGGCCGAGTACACGAAGGCCCTGTTCGCCGATCGCGCGACAATCAGGGTCGTCACGGTTGCACAGAACCCGCGCACGCTATTTCCACTCGGCGCAACCACGCAAGACTTTCTCGCCTCTGCAAGAGATGAAATCGTGGGCGATTCGCGCGCTGCGCTCGCGAGGATCGAGGCCATGTTTGCCGGGACGAAGCTTGAATTCGGCCTGGTGGATCTTTCCATGCACCGCGGAAACACGGCCGACGCTTTGCTCGACACTGCGTCGCACTGGAACGCCGATCTCATCGTAATGGGCATGCGGCATCATCAGGGCCTGCTGCGCTGGGTCGAAGGCACTGTGTCCGAGCCTGTTGCGCGCCGCGCGAACTGCTCGTTGCTGCTGGTTCCCGAGGAGAGTCGCGTTCCAACGGACAAGCCCGCCCAACGTGTGGTCTTCGCGCTGGATGGCAGCGCCTGCTCCATCGTGGCGTTGCGGACAGGCCTTCAGTTGGCAACGCCTGATACCCGTTTGCGCGCGATCTTTGTCGTAGATCGCGCGAGCAATGTGATAGACGGAGACGCCATCAACATACTGGAGAGCGCCTACCTCGAAGAGGGTTGCACAGCACTTGATCGGGCGGCGCGGATATGCGCCGAACAGGGGCGCTATGCGGAGACGGCACTGCTCAAGACACATATACACCGGGACGACATCCCTCACGCAATCGTACGCGACGTTCAGGACTGGAAAGGCGACCTGCTCGTTCTCGGCACTCACGGCCGGCGCGGCTTCGAGCGCTGGCTTGTCGGCAGCGTCGCGGCCCGCGCGGTGCGGCTCGCCGACACGCCCGTATTGCTCGTGCGCGACAGTGGAACAACGGCTGCTGCCATGACCTGACAGCAGAACAGGGCGACGTCGCGGTTGCCACGGCGCATTTCTCACCGATACTGCATGACGGTCGCGCCTTCTCCATCACTCGCCTAACGTCACATCAGGCCAGCCAGCACCGCACGCACGCCGAATACTGTCGCGATCGTGGGTATTGTCAGCAGCAGGGCTAACGCAATGACCGCAAACCCGGCAACAGCCCATCCGTATGGGTTCGCATCCCGTGGAAGGCGCGACGTCGCGCCCGTCGCGAGCAGGCGCACGCCGAACATGATGCCGAGGTTACCCAATACGAGCAGCGGAAAGGCGACCGTGCGCGCGCCAACGGCATCGAATCCGAGCGAGAACGCCATCGCATAGGCGACCACGACGACACTGCCGACGGCACATCCCAGCATCACGCTGGTTGCAAGCATCCGGTTGGTCATCAGCCTCTCGCCGACGCGCCGTGGCCGTTCCTGCATCACGGTGGGCTTCTCCCGCTCGTTCTCGAACACGATCGAACAAACCGGGGTGATGATCAATTCGAGCGCGACGATGTGAACGGGCCCGAGCATCGGCCGCCAATCCATAAGAATCGGAATGGTTGCTGCGGCGACCATCGGAATGTGCGCGGCAACGGTAAAGCTGAGCGCCTGTTTCAAGTTATCGTAGATTCGGCGGCCAAGCCGGATGGCCGACACGATCGGCGCGAAGTCGTCCCGAAGCAGCACCAGCGACGCGACTTCGCGCGCCACTTCGGCGCCGCGGCGACCCATCGCGATGCCGATATGTGCTGCCTTCAGCGCGGGCGCGTCATTGACGCCGTCGCCCGTCATCGCAACGACTTCGCCGGCGCCACGGAACGCCTCCACGAGCCGCAACTTCTGTCCTGGTGTCACGCGTGCAAACACATTCGAGTCGCGTATCGCGCGCTGCAACGCAGAATCGTCCATTCCGGCGAGTTCGGCACCCGTTACGACGCGTGCTGCGTCGATGCCGACTTCCGTGGCAATCGCACGAGCGGTCGACGGATAGTCGCCTGTAATCATCACCACTCGCACGCCTGCCGCCCTGCATTCGGCGATCGCACCCGTGACATCCGGGCGTACGGGATCGAGCAGGCCAACCAGGCCGACGAACGTGAAATTGAAATCGCGCTGTCCGTCGGGCCAACTTTCCCCGGCATGGCGCGCCTTTGCAACACCGAGCACGCGCAACCCTTGCCCGGCCATGCGCGTCGCGCGCGCCATCAACGCGTCCACGACCTCGGTCTGCATGTCACACAAGGCACAGATCGCTTCGGGTGCCCCCTTGCATGCGACCAGACTTTCCCCAGGTTCGGACGTTCGCCATACATGCGACATGGCCGGCAACTCAGGCGTCAACGCATACTCTTGCACGAGTGACCAATGACGATGCAAGCGGCCCGTGTTTGCCAGGTACTGGTGGCCCGCTTCATGAAAGGCGCGCTCCATCGGATCGAGCGGCTCGATCTCGCTCGCCAGCACGAGATACTCGATCAATTCATGAAACGCCTGCGTGATGGACCGTTCGCCATCCTTCAGCCACGTCTCCTCGCCGTTTGCATGGAGCGCGCGAACCGACATGCGGTTCTGCGTCAGCGTGCCCGTCTTGTCGACGCACAGAACGGAGGTCTGGCCCAGCGTCTCGATCGCGCTTAGCCGCCGCGTCAACACGCCTTCATTCACGATACGGCGGGCACCCAGCGCCATGAAAACGGTCATGATGACGGGCAGTTCCTCGGGCAGGAGGCTGATGGCAAGCGTGATACCCGCTAACAGGCCGGGGAGCCATGCGTCGGTGCGCCAGCGATACGCAAGTACCAACATGGCGCAGATGATCAGCGCCAGTGTCGCAAAACGCCTGACAAACGTGCGGATTTCGAGCTGCAGCGGCGAGGGAGGTTCCCTGACTTCGGCAAGCTGCGTGCCGATCCGTCCGAGCTGCGTTTGCGGCCCAATCGCAGTGACGGTCATGCAGCCCTGGCCGCGGACCACCATGGTCCCCGAAAACAGCAGACTGGACGTGGCGCCTTCCGGCATGCCGCCGGTGCCGTGGGGACTCTTGTCGACTGCGATGGACTCTCCCGTCAGCAGCGATTCGTCGACGCTGAGTTCGTGCGCTTCCATCAGCGTGCCATCGGCGGGCACCTTCGCGCCTTCCTCGACGAACACGATATCGCCCGGGACAAGTTGCGCCGCCGACACCGAATCACGCTTTCCGTCGCGCAACACGTAGGCGCGTGGCGCCGACAAATCGCGCAGCGCGCGCAGCACGCTCGCCGTCCGATGACTTTGAAAGGCGGTCAGCAACACCACCGCGACGACGAATGCGAGCAGCGTCACCGCCTGTGGTGTATCGCCCAACAGGCCATACAGCGCGGTGGCAATGAGCAACAGAAGAAACATCGGCTCCGTGAGCACATCATGCACGGTGCGCCACCACAGCCTGTCCGACGACGACGCGACGACGTTCGGCCCGTACTTCGCCTGCAACGCGGCCACTTCGACGGCCGTCAGACCCGATACCGTGTCCTCGCGTCTCATCGATTCACGCAGACGGCCGGGAAGACGTCGATACGGGGCAATCTCCGCGGCTCGCGTCCGTGTCGCGTCGCGCGCGCTCTTCCACCGAAAAGTGCAGATCCACGCCGCCACGGCGCGGCACATCCACCCACTTACCCACATCGGATCGCCCTGCATTGGCGACGATACGGTAGCGCCCAGCGGGCAACATGATGTACAGGAACGGACCCTCGGTGCGCGTATCGAGAACCGGCTTTCCGTTCGCCTGTGCAATCCGGACATCCACATCCGCGAGATAGCCGCCGTTTGCCGACGTGAACATCATGCGCAGGCTGTAGCGAGGTGCGAGCGACAGAAATGCCTTCGCCTCGTCTTGTCCGATTCCGCCCGTCATGTACAACACCCCGTTTGTACTGACCGCCTCGGGCAGTGACTGCGCAGAGACCGCAATGGCCGCCGCACCGAAGGTGAGAGCGATAGACAGACGAAGAATGATCTGTTTTGGGATTTGCATATCGGCGTTTGCCTCCTGCCAATCGGGAGCGGCGACGGATCAGTCGGCGTTCTTCCAGATGACGTAGTACATCACCGCAAGTGCAGCGACGGCCAGTAATGCAATGAAGCCACATCCCAGTGCAATCAATCTGACCATTGCCAACTCCACAGACAACTTTTACTGACATCAAGCTAACACTCGCATTGGGCATGCGATTGACCCAGATCAAGCGCGTCCGTAGCGCAGCGGCGCATAGCGATTTCGCTCGTGCCGCCAGTTCGACCGAACGGCAAATGACCTAAGTCAATGGCCTCGAACTCAAATCAGTTGCAATTGACGAACACGTCGGCATGCATGGAGACCTCATGAAACTCACCTTTCTTGGCGCGAGCGAGACCGTTACCGGGTCGAAATATCTGCTCGAGGAACCCGGTGTCCGCATCCTGGTCGATTGCGGACTATTTCAGGGCGTAAAGAATTTGCGGATGCGTAACTGGACGCCGCTGCCTGTCGCTGCCGATTCGATCGATACGGTGATACTCACGCACGCGCACATCGATCACAGCGGCTATCTGCCGCTGCTAGTGCGCAATGGCTTCAACGGTCGCGTGTACTGCACGCCAGGCACCGCCGCACTCTGCGAAATCATGCTGCGCGACAGCGCACGGCTGCAGGAAGAGCAAGCAGACTTTGCGAACCGGCACGGGTTTTCGAAGCATCACCCGGCGCTGCCGCTCTACACGATGCAGGACGCGGAGCGTGCGCTGCGACTGATCGTGCCGTGCGCTTTCGACCAGCCCGTCGAACTGAAGCACGGACTGGGCTTTCGTTTTCTGCCGGCCGGTCACATCCTCGGCGCGGCGAGCGTCGTCATCTGCCGTCATCACAAGGTGCTCGCGTTTTCAGGCGACGTGGGCCGGCCACATGATCCCATCATGCGTCCACCCGCACCGCTGGCGCACGCGGACTATCTCGTCGTCGAGTCGACTTACGGCGACCGCTTGCACCCGGAGTCGAATCCGGAGGACGAGCTTGCGCAGATGTTCGCCAGGACCTTCGCGAAAGGCGGCGTTGTCGTGATGCCTTGCTTCGCCGTCGGGCGCGCGCAGGAGATTCTCTATTACATCGCGAAGCTGAAAGAGACGGGACGCATGGCGAACGTCCCGGTGTACCTGGACAGCCCGATGGCGACGAACGTCACGGAGGTTTACCGGAAACATCTCGACGAACATCGGTTGACCATCTCCGAGGCCCAGGCGATCGACAAGGTGGCGATCATGACGCGAACCGTCGATCAGTCGAAGGCGATCGCGTCGCATCACGGTCCAATGGTTATCATCGCGGGCAGCGGCATGGCGACGGGCGGCCGTGTGCTCCATCATCTGGGTCTGTACGCGCCGGATCCTCGCAACACGATCGCGCTGGTGGGCTTCCAGGCGGCAGGCACGCGCGGCGCCGCCCTCGCCGCTCACGAGAGTTCAATCAAGTTGCACGGCGAGTATGTACGCGTGCGGGCCAACGTCGAGTCGATCGCGTCGCTTTCGGCTCATGCCGACTACCGCGAACTGCTGCAGTGGCTGTCTTATCTGACCGACCCGCCCGTGCGCACTTTCGTGACACACGGCGAGCCCGCAGCGGCGGACGCGATGCGGCGAAGAATCTCCGAAACACTCGGATGGACGTGCGAGGTGCCCGTCTATCAACAAACGGTCGAACTCGAAGCGCTATGATGTGCGCGTCGCTGGCGGCGCAGTCGGGCAGCTATCGTTCGAACACGTACGTCCCCGGCGCGTCATCCAGTCCGTCGACGATCGCGCGACCCACCACCTCGCCGTCGGAATGATCGCGCAGCCACGCATTCCACCTCGGCCACCATGAGCCGTCGACGGGTTCGGTGGCTGAGAGGAACTCCTGTCTGCCGCGATACGGCTCTCCGGCTGCTCTCGTTGCGCAACGGTAATACCGGTCCGGATGGCCCGGCTGCGAGACGATGCCGGCGTTGTGCCCGCCCGCCGTCAGCAGGAACGTCAGATCGTTGTGTGTGAGCAGATGAAGCTTGTAGACGGAGCGCCACGGCGAGACATGGTCGCGCTCGGTGCCGACGACGAACATCGGCGCTTCGATGTCGGACAGCGCAACAGGCCGTCCACCGACGCAATAGCGCCCTTCCGCAAGATCGTTGTTGAGAAAAAGCGATGTCAGATACTCGCTGTGCATCCGGTACGGCAGACGCGTCGTGTCGGCGTTCCATGCCATCAGGTCGTTCGGTTGCGAACGGCGGCCGAGCAGATACTCGCTCATCATTCGTGACCAGACCAGATCCCGCGCCTTGAGCAACTGGAACGCCGCCGACATCTGCGAACCGTCGAGATAGCCTTGACGCCACATCAGCGCATCGAGTGCCGCGAGTTCGCTGGCATCGATGAAAAGCCCGAGTTCTCCGGGTTCGGTGAAATCCGTTTGCGCGGCAAGCAGCGTCACGGTTTTCAGTTCATCTCCTCTGCCGTCGCGAAAGAGCGCCGCCGCCGCGATGGCGAGCAAGGTTCCGCCAAGACAATAACCGACCAGGTGTACCCGCTGAGCGTCACGCTCGCGCACTTGCGCGAGGGCTGCGAGCAGCCCTTCCCGCAGGTATGCTTCGAGTCCGACGTCACGGAATGCCTCGCCGGGGTTGCGCCACGAAATCGCGTAGACGGTATAGCCACCGTCGACGAGATAGCGGATCAACGAATCGTGCGGCTGAAGATCGAGAATGTAGTACTTCATGATCCACGACGGCACGATCAGGATCGGCTCTTTCGCCACCGTTGGTGTCGTCGGTGCGTACTGCAGCAATTCGCACAACTCGCTGCGCCAGACGACCTTGCCGGGTGTGATCGCGACGTGCTTGCCTGGCAGCCATTCAGATGGATGCGCGTGCTGGTCGCCCGAACGGCCCTGCACGAGATCGCGCAGATCGGCGAGCCAGTGCAGCGTCCCCGTGACAAAGCTTGTTCCCCCACTCGACCATGCTGCCCGCTGCACCACCGGATTGGTGGCGATGAAATTGCTGGGAGCGCACGCGTCCAGCCATTGGCGAGCCAGGAAGCGCACCAGTTCCTCGTGATGTCGTTCGACGCCTGGTATGGCCGTTGTCGCAGTCTCCCACCAGTGCTGGATTCGAAGAAATCCTTCTCGATACACATGAAACGGCCAGGCCGCCCATGCATCATCTGCGAAACGCGGATCCTCGGGCGCGTGTCCATGCTTTGGAGGGGCCACGTTTGTACGCATCGTGCCATGCACAACCTCGGCGCTCGCCAATACGGCCTCGCTAGAAAGCTCCAGTAGCCTTCCCGGCGCGACTGCCATGTGCAGCGCCCAGTCCATGAAGGCAAGCGCCACGGACGTCGGGGACAGGCCGCCCGTTAGAGCGGCTACGCCTGCATGCGCCGCGCGGTCAAGCGCGTCGCGCGTAAGCACGGGGTGAGAACTGCCCTCTCCGTGACAACCGATCGGGACATGGCCCCGTGCATTGGCTCGCGAAAGGTCAATCGAAGAGGTGGGCGTCGTGAGCCGAGCCGTATGCTCCGGCAATGGTTGAGGCTTGTCGTCGGCCGTGAGAGGTAGTGTTGCCATCGTCGTTCGGTTGATCGCGCTAGTGACCCATGCCTACGTTACGCGGGCATGGACTCGAACACTTGACCTGCGTCAAGCCTGAAAAAGACCCGCAACTTTCACACCTTGATGGTCCGTGCCATCTTCAAACCGATCCACATCATTCCTTCGCGCAATCCCTCCAGTACGGCGTCGCGTTCCGTGCTGCATTTCTTGCCCTGCCGAAAGGTGCGTTCGAAGTCACCGTCCGGCGACCAATGCCTGACATGGATCGTCGACCGATATCCCCCGTCTTCGGCTTCTTCCGTCTGCACGTTCACTGACCATTCTCCTTCCTGCACGTTTCCCGACAAGGTCATCACAGCCTCCTTTTGCTTCGCCGCCGCGGACTACGGAGAGGCGCGCCGGCGAGCGACGGTATGTCATTCGACAACGAGATCGTCGACCACGGCACGAACACCCGGCGCGCTCCACGCGGCCCCTCGCGCGACGGCGCGTTCAGCGTAAGAGCCGACCTTGCCTGTCAGGGTGACGGTTCCGTCCTTGACCTCGATACCGATGTGTTTGACTTCGCGCTCCGCATGGCGCTGCATCGCCTGCGCGATCTGCGCGCCGATGTCTTCCGACGCGACATGGCCGCGCATTTCAACGCGGTTGATGACGCCGAGCACGCCGCGCATATGGCTGATCGCGCGCGCGACGATGTGAGCCTGGTACGCCCAGTCCACGGTGCCCGTCAACGTGACCCACCCTCGTTCGACCTGCACCTTCACGGAATCGTCAGGCAGGCCGACTGTCCAGTGCACGATATCGTGTACGGCACTGGCGATGTCTTCATCCGTGCGTTCGTCCTTCTGCGGCAGCCGGACCTGCATATCCACCACGACAGCCTTGACGCCCGCCACACGGTGCGCCGCCTTTTCAGCGGCGAGCTTCTCGGCGTAGCTGGGAGGATGACCGGAGAGCGTGACCACGCGATCCGTCACCTCCACGCCGATGTCCGTCGCTGTCACGGCGGGGTCCCACTCGAGTTCATCCTCGACTTCCTTCCTCAACTGGCGGTCTGATTTCATCACGCATCTCCTCGATGTGAATCGTGGCTCGTGCCATCACAAAGAAGCTTCGGCCAGCGGTTGCACGATGGGACTGATACAGATCAAGCGTGCGGGTCTTCCCCGCGTTAACCTGACACGCGTCTTTTCCGCAGACCCGCGCTCTGGAAAGTCGCAAGACAATCCACATCGCAATGCGCTTGACTGAAGTCAACGGTCGCACTTCAGGCCGCCTCTATCCTGGAAGCGATGCACTTGCGCCGCCTGGGCGAATGCATCGATCCATCCACGAAGGAGTCGATCATGAGCGACACGCAACTGCTGACTTACGAACCTGCGCACGGTCGTGCGCCGGCTCATGCCCGGGGCGACAGCCCTGCCGTTATCGAACTGCCGAAACCGGACATGTCCTCAGGCGCGCCGCTGATGAAAGCCCTTGCGTTACGTGCCAGCACGCGCGAGTTCTCCGATGCGCCGCTTGCGCCGGCCACGCTCGGCGCACTGCTGTGGGCTGCCGATGGCATCAATCGGCCGCTCAAACGAGGCCGTACCGCGCCATCGGCGAACGCATTCAATGAAATCGACCTCTACGCCGTGATGCCGAATGGTGTCTATCGATACGATGCGCCCGCGCATCGGCTCGTCCTGAAACAGGCAAGCGATGCGCGCAATCTGACGGGGTATCAGGACTTCGTCGGTGCCGCACCGCTCGACCTGGTCTACGTGGTCAACATGTCGCGTCTGCTCGACATGGCGCCCCAGCAGCGCGATATCTTTTCCGCAGTCGCGGCAGGCGCAATGGCACAGAACGTGTCGCTGTATTGCGCCTCCGAAGGACTGGGGTGCGTCGTGCGCGGCTGGATCAATCATCGCCTGCTGAGCGACGCGCTGAAGCTGAACGAGGACGAATTGCCCATTCTTGCGCAAACGGTCGGCGCGCCGGGCACGACGCTGACCTCGCTCGCGGACTGACGTCATTTCTTCTCGCCGGACAGCGCATAACCATGCGCGTCCGGGCCTGCTGAATCCTCTCTCATAGCGCCAACAAAGGAACGGGCCTGAAATTCAGGCCCGTCTCCCACTCCCCACGCCTCCGTAGATCGGTTCACTGCGTATTTTTTCGCGACACCAAGACCGTCGAAAGCGCGCCATGACAGCCAGGACGCACCCTGCTCCCATTAGCCGATCGTCAGGCGCTTCTGGTCGGTTGGCGCCTTTTTCGGCAGTCTCAACGAAAGGACACCGTCCTTGTACTCGGCCGTCGCATTGGCGTCATCGACCTCGCCCGCAAGCGAGAACGAGCGGCTGAACGCGCCCGAATACCGCTCGCGCCGGATCACACGCTCGCCTTCCTTTTCTTCCTTGTTCCGCTCGACCTTCGCGTTGATCGACACGATCCGCCCGTCGATATGCACGTCGATATCCTTCTTGTCGAGGCCCGGAAGCTCGGCCTTCACCGTATAGGCGCCATCGTTTTCCGTCACGTCGATCTTCATTGACGCAAGCTCGGCGTCCTGAGGAGTCGCCATCGACCGCATGGGCCGGAAGAAACCCTGAAACAGATCCGAAACGACCGGGTCCAGCGAGAACGGATCAAAACGCGTCAGATTGCTCATTGCACTTCTCCTTCAGGTAAGCAGGCCAGGACATGGCCCCGTTTGTCCGACCTCGATAGCCGGCTAACAGCGTGTCTGAGGCCCAACGGCCTCGGCAACGCGATTCTTCAATCGCATGTCACTCTTCATCGAATCGCTCCTGCTCCGATGGAAGATGGTGACTGCCATCCCGCTTTCACGATTTGCTGCATCGTGAAGTCACGCTTTCAGCGTAGCCGCACCCGGCACCGCGCCGTTGATTCATGTCAATCGCACTTGTGTGATGCAAGCGTGAAACGTCGCCCCCAAGGCAAAGTGCCTGCACTGTCCCCTCCGGCGCAAGACGTCCGTCGACACCAAGCGCGTGAAGGCTTTCATCCCGAACACGATTCCTCGTCCTGTCCGGCATCGACATCTGCTTCAGTGGGCTTGACCTCGGTTGGCTCACCCGTCTTCGAGGCACCGTCGATCGCGCGTTGCAGCATCTCGTGATCGAGCACTTCGCGCTCGAGCAGCAACCGGGCGATGCGCTCGAGCGTCGCGCGCTGGGTAGAGAGCGTGGCTTTGACACGTTCATGTGCATCGTCGAGCATCCGGCGGATTTCCTCGTCGACAAGACGCGCTGTGTCGTCGCTGCAAGACGAACCACGCCAGCCATCGAGACCCGGCACGGCGAACTGGTTCATGGATTCGCCGATCGTCGCAAGCCCCATGCGTCCGCTCATGCCGTAGCGGCTCACCATGTGCCGGGCCATCGCCGTCGCACGATCCAGATCGTTTTCCGCGCCAGTCGAAACATCTCCGAAGGCCAGTTCTTCTGCGACCCGGCCCCCGAGCAGTGCATCGAGCCGGTCGAGCAGTTCGCTTTCGCGCAGCACGTACCGGTCTTCGGTCGGTACCTGCTGCGTGTAACCGAGCGCGGCGACTCCGCGCGGAATGATCGACACCTTCTTGACGGGATCGCAGTGCTTGCGGCTACGCGCGACTAGCGCGTGCCCGGCCTCGTGATACGCGATCGTGATCTTTTCCTGCGCGTTCATCACGCGGCTCTTGCGTTCCATGCCCGTCATCGCGCGGTCGATTGCTTCATCGAAGTCGGACATATCGACGGCCTGCTTGTCGGCTTCGGCGGCATGCAACGCGGCTTCATTGACGACATTCGCGAGGTCCGCGCCGACGAAGCCCGGGGTGCGAGACGCGAGTTCGCTCAGATCGACTTCGTCCGCCAGCTTCACGTGGCGCGTGTGCACCGCGAGAATCTGACGGCGGCCATTGAGGTCGGGCCTGTCGATGGCGATATGCCTGTCGAACCGGCCGGGGCGCAGCAATGCGGGATCGAGCGTTTCGGGGCGGTTCGTCGCCGCCATGATGATCACGCCCGAATTGGAATTGAAGCCGTCCATTTCGATCAGCAACTGGTTGAGCGTCTGCTCGCGCTCGTCATTGCCGGAAGTCAGGCCCGCTCCGCGCACTTTGCCGAGCGCATCCAGTTCGTCAATGAAGATGATGCAAGGCGCTTCCGCTTGCGCCTGCTCGAAAAGATCCCGCACGCGGGCCGCGCCCACGCCGACGAACATCTCGACAAATCCGGCGCCGCTCACCGAATAGAAGGGCACGCCTGCTTCGCCCGCAACGGCTTTTGCAAGCAGTGTTTTGCCCGTGCCCGGCGCGCCGACGATCAGCACACCCTTCGGAATCTTGCCGCCGAGCCGACGATACCGTTCGGCGTCGCGCAGAAACGCGACGATCTGTCTGAGCTCCGCTTTGGCTTCATCGATTCCAGCGATATCGTCGAAGGTAATGCCTGTTTCGTTCTGCACGAGAATATGGCCGTTGCCACGGCCCATCTTCGTGTACTGCTGTAAGCCGCCCGCGCGCCGCGATAGCAGATTCCACACGACGAACATCATCAGCAACGGCACGACCCAGGAAAGCAGCATGCCCGGCCAGGCACTGTCGACACCACCCGAATAGCGGATGCCCGCTGCGGTGAGTGTGCCAGCCAGGCGGTCATCGGCGACGCGCATCGTCGTGAAGTGCCACGGCTCGCCGTTCCTGTTCACGGCTGTGGCGTCGGAGGCCGGCAGTAGCGAAGCGGCGCCCGGCATTTTGAGCGTACCGGTGATGCGCGTGGGGGTCACTTCGAGGTCGGCGACCTGCCCAGCGGCAACGAGCTGCTGAAAGTCGCTATATGCGATCTCCGTCGTCATGCCTTGCACCGTCAGGAACTGCAGCACAACGGCCATCACGAAGAACATCGTGAGCGCGATACTCACCAGGTCGAGCCATCGAGGCGATTTGCGCGCATCGCGCGAAGGACGCTGTGTGGGCATCATGGTCTCTCTCGGGGACGAGGAGTGGCGTGTCCGGTTTCATGATGTTCTGCCGCCATCGCCCCGGAGCGATTGATGCAGATCAATCGGCCTCCCGCCCGCGGCGACTTAAATAGGCAGACAGTCCATCACCGTTGCGCACTGAATGCGCTATCGGCCAACGCTCGCGGAGGTCTGCCGTGTCACACAGGACGCTTGTATTTCATCAGGACGCGCGGCAGTTGCTGCTCAACGGCGTGAACGCGCTCGCTGAAGCTGTCAAGGTCACGCTCGGCCCCGGCGGCCGCAATGTGATCGTCGAGCGCGTTCCAGGCGCGCCGCTCGTCGCAAACTCCGGTGTGGTGGTTGCGGGATCCGTCGACCTCTCCGATCCGTACGAGGAAATGGGCGCGCAACTGCTACGTGAGGTCGCAACCCGCACGAGCGAAATCGCAGGCGACGGCACGACGACAGCCACGACACTCGCACAGGCGATCGTCGTCGAGGGCAATAAATGCGTGACGGCGGGGCACGATCCGATGGCGCTCAAGCGCGCCATCGAGGACGCAGGCAAAGAGGTCGTCGCGGAACTCCACAGGCTCGCACGACCGTGTTCGACCGTCGACGAAATGCGGCAGATCGCGACGATTTCCGCGAGCGGCGACGCGACCATCGGCGCGCTGGTAGCCAACGCAGTCGCACGCGTCGGCAAGGAAGGCGCGATCAGCATCGAGGACGGCTCCAAACTCGACGACGAACTCGAGACGGTCGACGGATCGCTGCTGGATCGGGGTCTCGTGTCGCCCCTCTTTCTCAGCGAAGATCAACGCAACGTAGTGCTAGAAGAACCGCGCGTGTTGCTGTGCGATATGAACATCTCGTCGATCCCGCAACTGCTGCCCATGCTCGAGGCCGTCATGGGAACAGGAAAACCGCTTTTCGTCATTGCCAACGAGATCGAAGGCGAAGCCCTTGCAACGCTCGTCGTCAATCATCTGCGCGGCACGTTCAAGTCCTGTGCAATCCGCTCGCCCGGCTTCGGCGAAAGCCGCACCGAGCAACTCGGGGATCTCGCCGCCCTGACTGGGGCAACCGTCATCTCGGCGCAGGCGGGACGCACACTCGAAAACGCCACCCTCGAGGACCTCGGTGCGGCACGGCGCATTGAAATTACGCGCGACACGACGACCATCGTCGCAGGGAGCGGCGATCATGCGCGCGTCGCGGATCGCATAGCCGGACTGAAAAAACGCATCGACGCAAGCGCGGACGGATACGAGCGCGAGAACCTCAACCGGCGCCTCGCCAAGCTTTCTGGCGGTGTCGCCGTGATCCGGGTCGGCGCCGCAACGGAAACCGCGCTGCGCGAACGGAAGAACCGCTTCGAAGACGCGCTTCATTCGACGCGCGCCGCCGTCGAGGAAGGCTTCGTGCCGGGCGGAGGCGTCGCGCTGCTGCGCGCGCGCCGGGTGCTCGAACACTATGGCGAGACACAGCCGCAAAAAATCGGCGCACGGATCGTGTACGACGCGCTTGCCTCGCCGCTGCGGCAAATCGCGCAAAACGCCGGCGCGGATGCTCAGGCCGTCGTACACGCCGTCGCCGAAGCGAGCGATGCGTTCGGCTACGACGCCGCTCACGGCGACTATGGCGATATGATTGAGCGAGGCATCGTCGATCCCGTGAAGGTGGCGCGTACCGCCTTGCAGAACGCCATTTCGGTCGCGTCGCTCCTGCTGACCACCGATTGCATGATCGTGCATCCTGCGAAGAATCGCGCCGATGGTGCAGGTCGCGGGGACTGGAGCAGGGAGTTTGCATGAGCGTTGTGTCGCAGCGCGCTCCGCGTCGTCCGTTATGCCTCGCTGTGCCAGATCGCATGCAATCGCTCCGCAAGCTCTCGACCTTTGCGCCACGCGAAGTGCGATAGGATCAACTGAAATCTGGGCTGATATCGGGCGAGGCCGCCATGAATACGGATGCGTTCTGGCCGGTGCGGCAGCGTTCTCTGCGCTACTGACAGCAGACGGAGGCGATGATGTGGTACGCATTCATCGATGCACAGCGGCGCCTCGCTCGCACGATTGCGGGTCAAATGCAGTGCGGGGAAGTCTGGAGTATGGCGACGCAAGCACGTGCGACGGGTCCAGGTGTCGCGGTGAATGCGTTCAGTCACTGGCTCCTCAGGTCGACATGCGCATACGGGCAAGCTCCGTCATTTGGAATTCGCGCTGTGACGCACAGAGGAAACAGGATAGACATCGAAGAAACCGTTGTCGATTCCCTGCCGACGGGCACGCTACGCAAGTTCACGCGGAACGGTACTGCGCCTCACGCTGATGACAAATGGCCCGTCATGCTTTGCGCGCCGCTCGCGGGTCATCACGCCGTCATGTTGCGCGAAACCGTCGAGACGCTGCTTCAGGAGCGCGACGTGTTCGTTACCGACTGGGCCGACGCACGCGATGTGCCAATCGATGCCGGTCCTTTGTCGCTGGACGACTATGTGCTTGCACTCGAACGCTTCATGACTGCGGCCAGTGCACACGGACCTCCGATACACCTCGTCGCCGTTTGCCAGGCAGCCGTACCCGCACTCGCCGCCGCGGCGTTGCTCGCAAGCGTGCGCGCTGTGCCCTTCGCCAGCATCTCGCTGATCGGCGGGCCCATCGATACCCGGATCAGCCCGACCGTCATCGATCGATTCGCCACATCGCACACGCTCACATGGTTTCGCGACCATGTGATCGACGTCGTTCCCCCGCTGTATCGCGGCGCAGGAAGGCGCGTCTATCCCGGATTCATCCAGCAGGGCGCCATCTTCGCGGCGCATCCGGAACGGCACGTCCGTCTTGAATCGGCCTATTGGACAAACTGGCTGACAGGTGACATGCGCGCCGCCGCCCGGGCGCTGCGATCATTGAACGAATACGCAGCCGTACTCGACATGGCGGAACGCTACTTCCTCGACATCCTTCACATCGTCTTCCAGGCGCATTGGCTGCCGCGCAATACATGGTGGGTTCAGGGCCGGCACGTCGAACCGAACGCGCTCTGCCGCATACCGTTGTGCACCGTCGAAGGCGAACTCGACGACATCACCGGCGCCGGCCAGACGCACTGCGCGCACACATTGTGCGGCACTTCATCTCCACCGCGCGACCGGCAGATAACCGTTCCTGCTTGCAATCACTATGACCTCTTCACCGGACCGCGCTGGCGCGATGCCGTCCATCCCGCTCTGTGCGGCTTCTGGTGTCAGGTCGAGGACGCGGCGTCGAGCATGCCTATCAGGCAAGACAAAGACAGGCCAACCCGTAGCAGGAGGCAGGCGTGATCCAACCGTTCAGCCGCAGGCCGATTAGACGGCGCACCCGTTCAACGGATTCCAGCACACAGCATGGCGCAAACCGCATTCGAGCCGCGCAACGCCAGGTTCGCGGAGTCGACTCGGCGATGCAGCGAGCGCGCATCTATCGCCATCCGGCCGGCGCGATCACCAGAATAGAAACGCATATCTCGATCGTGTATCTCGCGGGCCGCTTCGCTTACAAGATCATCAAGCCCGTCGCGCCGGGATTCGCCGATTTCACGTCGCCCGAAACCCGGCGGCGTTGCTGCGAAGCCCAGCTGAGTCTGAACCGACCGCTCGCGCGTGGGATTTATCTCGGCGTGCACCCGATCATGCGCCGCGGACGTTCGCTAACGCTCGAATCGAGGGGCCGCGCCGTCGAACACGCGGTCAAGATGCGGCGCTTTGACGAATCCGGGCTCTTTTCCAGTCTCGCCCGAAGCGGAGCGCTGTCGCCGCGCGATGTCGACCGTGCGGCCGATAGGCTTGCTGCCTGGCATCGGCACGCACCGCGAGACGCGCCTCTCGTACGGTACGGCGGCACCGCGTTACTCAAGGCTCAAGTCGACGCGGTCAATGCATCCCTTCAGGCAGGCTGCAATGAGCCGGCTCTGCGTGAAATCGGCATCTGGTGCGCACGGCAACTCGCGCAGCACACGGACGCAATAGACAGGCGTCGTGCCGACGGCTTCGTACGTGCCTGTCATGGCGATCTGCACCTCGACAACGTGATGCGCTGGCGCGGCGAGGTATCGATGTTCGATTGCATCGACTTCGACGACGCGCTGCGCTGGATCGATATCGCCAACGACATTGCATTCCTCGTCATGGATCTGCGGATGCGGGCAGGAACCCGTCTGTCGAACCGGCTGCTGAACAGGTGGCTTGAGGTAACGGGCGACTATGCGGCACTCGAACTGATGCCGCTCTACGTCGTATATCGTGCGCTGGTTCGTGCGCTCGTGGCCTCTTTGTACGGTCAGTGCGGCTCGCACCCAAAAGCCGCTGCCGCAGCGCGCGACGCCGCACGCTACATAGAGATTGCCACGGCCGAGACGCGTAAACCGCCGCCCGTCCTGCTGCTGTGTCATGGCTTCTCTGGATCGGGAAAATCCGTCGCCAGCCGCGCTCTGGCCGCTCTGAGCGGCGCGGTATGTCTGTCGAGCGACGTCGAACGCAAGCGTCTGGAGTCCACACCCGCGGCGAATACCCGCCTCGACGCAACGCACTACACACACGAGGCGCGACACGCCGTCTACCACCACTTGCTTCGCCTCGCATCGTCGGTTCTACAGGCGGGCTACAGTGTGATCGTCGACGCGACGTTCCTTGAGCATGACCATCGCAGTGCCTTTTTCGCGCTGGCGGAACGCCTTGGCGTGCGGGCGCGCGTGCTGGATTTTCAAGCCGCTCCCAACATCCTGGCGGAGCGCATCGTCACACGTCAGCGCAACCGTCGCGATGCCTCCGACGCCGATACATCCACGCTGTCACTGCAACTCAACACTGCCGAGCCCTTGAGATCCGACGAAATGGCGCGGACCCTCGCCTTCGACACCACCGTTGCCGCGGAGGCCTTCGACGAACCCGCCTTCTGGAAACCCGTACTTGATCTGATGTCTTCGCCCGCCGGCGAATCTGTACCCGATACCTGCCGCATCATGTGCAAAAGCGAAAGTAGCCGCTATGCAGCAGAACCGGATTTCCACCTACCTCGTTCAGCATCCGCCGGGCGGCAACCTCGATATCAGGACGATGCGCAGTGAACGCGTCGTACAGGTCTTCTTCTCGCAGCGACCGCGCGCCAAAATGATCTTCGAGCGCTTCTGCCGTAATCGCACATTGCACGGACTGGTGATCGACGAGCGCAGGAAACGTCAACACGAGGTCTCGCGCGCAATAGTCAGGGCGACAGCAAGGAAACGATATTTGCATGGCAACGACTCCACATGGACGCAAAAGCACAACCCCAGATTAGCCCCACGCTTGCCCGTCCATTTGATACACGTCAACGTCTGCAAGACGGACATCAACCATGCGCCCGTTGACCTGCATCAATGCCGTCTGTCCGGCGCATGCAACGATTGATGTGAGGTCTTCAAGACGTCGAAGGCTCACGAGTTCCATAGGCGGATGGGGTGCACAGATGACATTGCGGGTCGATCTCGACGATGTGGGCAACGTCTACCGCCTGTGCTTCGTGCGCGGGCCGTGGGCATATTTCACCCGGATCGGTCTCGATGAACAGTGGGGTGAAGGTTGGGACAAGGCGCCGTATCAATTTCATGCGCATCTGCCCTACGGTGACAACACCGGTCAGATCCTGAAGATCGCTTTCGACGGCCCGCTTTTCCCGCCCGAGTCCGGACTCAATGGTCGCTCGCTAAGCGTGCTCGAACTCAACACCGGCGCGTCGCCCTGGCTGCGCACCGAAAGCTACTTTCACGGGACGCAGATTCATGTCATGGCAGGCGTTACGCTGCTGCGGTTCACCGAGCTGATCGAACTGGCGGGCGGCACCGTTTTTGCGCCAATTGGCTGGGGCGAGTTGCCCACCGCCTCCGCGCCCCTCTCCGAGAAGGCGGTGTAATCACATCGCGATATCACTGACTTGTGGCGCGGGCGTTGCAGGCAGCGATCAGGAGTCGGAAATCAGACCGCCGCCCAACGCCGCATAGAGTGCAACCGTGTCCTGCAGGCGCTGGGCGATGGCCTGTAGCCACGCAATCCGGGCCTGATGATATTGACCATCGGCGACGAGGATTTGCAGATAGCCAACGGTCCCCGCGCGATACGACTCCTTGATCAGCCGCAGCGCCTCGCCGGCGGCCTGGACTGCGCGGGTCTGCGCCTCGACCGTCTGTGCATCGTGTTCGAGCGCCTGCAGCGCGTCGGCGACCTGTGCAAACGCCGAGAGCACGACTTCGCGATACGCGGCGCTCGACTCGTTGTAGGCTTCCACTGCGGCCTTACGCTGGAACCACAATGCGCCCCCATGAAACACAGGCGCCGTCACACCCGCAGCAACGCTCCAGACTTGTCCAGCCGGTGTTCCGAGGGAATGAAGCACCGCGCTTTCGAAACCACCCGAAGCGGACAACGTGATCTGAGGGAACATTGCCGCCGTAGCCACGCCGATATCGGCGCTCGCCACATGCAGTGCGGCTTCCGCCTGCAAGATGTCGGGGCGCCGCCGGACGAGCGAAGATGGCAGCGTCTGCGGCAATACGCCCGGCAATGCGATCTCACCGAGCGACAATGCCGATGCGCTCCACTGCTCCGGATACATCCCCGCAAGCAGCGCAAGCAGATGCTCGGTTTCGATGCGCTTCTGCTCGAGTCCGGGCAGCGACGCCTCGAGCGTCGCCAGTTCGTTCTCAAGCGACAGCACGGCCGACCACGCGCTCGCGCCCGCCGCAACCTGGACTTCCGTAATGTGGACCTGCTCGCGCACGAGTTCGATCATTTCGTGCGTCGCGCTGATTTCGTCGCTATAAGCGGCCCGGGCGATCATCGCATTGACGACATTCGCGGCCAGCGTAAGGTAGGTCGCGACGAGCGCATACCGTTGCGTTTCCGTTTGTGCGGCGAGCGCCTCGACCTGTCTGCGCTCGCCGCCCCAGATGTCGAGTGTGTAACTGACAGTCGCGGACAGCGTAAACAGATTGAAGATCGACGCCGGCGCATCGATGCCTGTACGCAAGGGCGAGAACCGCTGACGGGACGCATCCCCCTGTGCATCGACCTGAGGGAAAAAGACGCCAGCACCTGCGCGCAACAGGTGTTCGCTTCGCCGCAACGTCGCCTCCCCGTGTTCCAGCGTGACGTTGCCTGTCAGTGCCTCGTCGACGGCCATGTCGATCGCGTGACAGCCGAACGCCGTCCACCAGTCGTCGCGCAACTGAACGGCGGGTGACAAGGTCTGCTGTTGTCCTTCGGATGCCGTGCTCAACGCGTCCGATCTGTCGTAGCGATCGACACGCGGTGTGGCGGGTCGCGAAAAATTCGGGCCGACCGTGCACGCCCCGGCGAGCACGACGCCCGCCGCCAATGCCACGGCTCGCGTAATGCGCGCGACCGTACGGTGCCCGCGGCGCTCAACTGGCGGCAATGTAGACATCGACGATCTGCCCTGGAAACAGACGTGTCGGCTGCTGCGTGACCACCCGGAAAAGCACGGGCAAGACGCGCACGTCGACACGCTCCGTACGCTGGTCCGTCAACTGGATTTTCGGCGTCACATACGGCTGCACACGCATGAATTGCAGATCTGCCTGCACCGAAGTGCCGCGTATGAACATGCGCGCCTTCAATCCATGCAGATCCGGCAACCGGCTGATCAGAATCTCGTCGACATAGCAGCGCACGGCCAGCCGGTCCGACGGCGTGCCAAGCACCAGCACGGGTGCGCTGCCTTGCGCATACGTGTCATACACGCCCTGAGGCGACAGATACGCGCCGGGCGCCGCGTTCACCGACAGCACCACGCCGTCGGCTGGCGCACGCAACGTGTATCGATCGAGCTGCGCCGATGCAGATTCGGCGGCCTTGCGCAGCGCTTCGACCTGGCGCTCCTGGTTGTGCACGTCGTATGTCCACGCGCCCGCGCGGATTAACCGGTACTGCCGCGTGACCACGTCCAGATTGGCGCGCGCAACGGCGACTCCATTCGCGGCATTGTCGAGCGTGTCGCGGCTGACGGCCTTCGGGTCGATCTCGTATGCATGCTTCTGTTTGTCGAACTGATCCTGCGCCATCTTGAGGCTGGCTGCCGCCGCGCCGACCTGCGCGCTCGCCACTTCAAGCGTTTCGGGACGCGGCTGCGCGCGCAGTTCGTCCAGCAGAGATTGCGCTGCCTCCGCCTGCGCTTCGAGTTGCGCGACCGTCGCCCGCTGCACGGCGTCATCGATGACCAGCAACACGTCTCCACGGTGAACGGTGTCGCCGTCGTGCACGACCAGCCTGGTCACCGCACCGGACACATCCGGGTAAATATTGATGTTCGCGCCGGCGGGTTGATCGCTCTCCACGATGCCCGTCGCGTACACGCCGTGTGCATAAGGGTTCGACGCGGGATCGAACACGGGCGGCTGGGGCGGTTGCTGGATACCGTAGACCCACGCTGCCACGATGCTCGCGGCGAAGCCCGCGAACGCGAGCAGAAACAGGAGACGCTGTTTCATTTCCCGCCTCCCGCGTCGATGGTCTTGAGCTTGCCATCCTCCATGTGCATGACGCGATCGGCGTAGTCGAAAATCCGGCTGTCGTGCGTCACGATCACGATGCAGCGATGGTCGTTGAGAACCTTGTGCTTGACGAAATCGATGATCGAACGCCCGGTTTCGCCGTCGAGCGACGCCGTCGGTTCATCGAGAATCAGGATGTCGGGCTGGCTGACGATCGCGCGCGCAATCGCAACACGCTGCTGCTCTCCGCCCGAGAGCTTCATAGGCGGCAACGCAGCACGGTTGCGCAGGCCGACCACGTCGAGCCACGTCATGGCCTCGGTGATCGAATCGTCCCAGTCGCGACGTCGAAGGATCAGCGGAATGGCTACGTTCTCCACCGTGGTAAGGCGAGGAAACAGGTGATAGTCCTGAAATACAAACCCGATTCGCTTGAGACGGAAGTCCGCGATCGCGTTGTCGTCCTGTTGCCAGAGATCGACGCCTTCGATCGACACCGCGCCTGAATCCGGCCGCAGAATGCCGGAGATCACGCTCAGCAATGTGGTCTTGCCACTGCCCGACGGGCCGACTATCAGAAGCATTTCGCCGAAGCGAGCCTGCATCGCCACATCCGACAGCGCTTGCGTGCGCGCGTCGCCTTCGCCG
This sequence comes from Paraburkholderia sp. Tr-20389, assembly GCF_017104565.1. Lineage (GTDB taxonomy): Bacteria > Pseudomonadota > Gammaproteobacteria > Burkholderiales > Burkholderiaceae > Paraburkholderia. The sequence continues at coordinate 101,986 of NZ_JAAGPD010000002.1, forward strand.
AACCACTTGTTCAGCCCCCGCGCGTCGATCGCAATGGCTGCCATGGCTAGCCCCGGAATATATCGAACGGCTCGATGCGCAGCACCCGGCGCACACCAAGGTAGCTCGACGAGGCTGCAATCACCACGACCATCGCGAACGCGAGCGCGAGATTGCCAAAGGTGATCATTGCCGCGTAGTCCGGTATCCGCAACCGGACGAGACTGATCGACGCCGCGCACAGCCCCACGCCGAGTCCGTAGCCCGTCAATGCGGTAAACGTTGCCTGAAACAGGATCATCGCGACCAGCTCGTGGCCCTTTGCGCCGATCGCCTTCAGTGCGCCGAACTTCTCCAGGTTTTCGAGGATGAACGTGTAGAAGGTTTGGCCGGAGATCGACAGACCCACAACGAAGCTGATCGCCGTCATCAACAGAATATTCGTGCCCAACCCGGTTTCGTATTTGTAGAAGTGCGAGATACGCTGCATGAACTCTTTCTTCGTGTACGCAACGTAGCCGAGCGAGGCGACAACCTGCTTGATATGTGCGACGTCCGCGAGCGATTTAGGCTCGACGAGAATATAGGACGTGGTGTAGCGCGTCGACGGAATGTATTCGACTGCCCGCTTGTACGTCGTGTAGAGCGTCGGCGTGCCGAACAGGCCGCTGCTGGTCACGGTCGCGATACCGACCACGACGCCGCGATGGTCGTTGAGTTCGAAGTCCGTGCCGAGCCTGGGATTGTGCAGCTTGACGAATTCCGCGTCTTCGATGGCAATAAAGCCGTTCTCCGCGTAGATGTCTTCGATCCGGCCTGCTTTCATCTTGGGCCAGCCGAACAGGCTCGCATCGTCCAGGCCGATCACCGTGACGGCCTGATACGCGCCGTCGCGCAGACGCACCAGCGCGACACCTGAGTAGAGCGGCACGGCATATTTGACACCGTCGATGCTGCGCACGGCGTCGAGCACGTAGTCCGGCATGCCGATGCTGCTCGCTATCGTCTGTACGGCGGGATCCATCACCCACATCTTGGCGCCGACGTTGATCACGGTAGACGAGGACTTGTTGAGGATGCCGGCGAACAGCGAGGTCATTTCGATCATCAGGAACACCGCGAACGTGATGCCGACGATCAGCGCCGTGAACTTGGCGCTGTCGTTGACGAGCAGCTTGAACGCGAGCCTGAGGATGCCTTTCATCTCGTTTCCTCTTAGGGGCGGCGGACGAGGACGTTGCCGCGCCGTCGACCGCCGACGGACCTCAGGCGTCAGCCCTGCTCCCCATGTTCCGGCTCGGTGCTACGCACCAGCAGCACAGGACACTGCGCGAACCGGACAAAGCGCTCGGCTACGCTACCGAGCACGATGCGGCGCACGCCTCGCCGCCCGTGTGTGCCCAGGATCACGAGATCCGCACCGAGGCGCTCGGCGCAATGTTGCAACGTCGTCGCGACGTCCTCGTTCAGCCGCTCGGTCTCGACCATCTCCGCATCGCAAGCGACACCTGCCTGACGGCAGGCTGCTTCCGCCTTCTCGAGCGTGATGCGGCCATCTTTACGCAATGCATCGACGAGTGCGATGGGATCGTAGTACCCCGCGTAACTGAACAGGGGTGTCTTGTCGACCACGTACACGGCCTGAATTTTCCCGCCCGTGAGGCGCGCCATCTTCACTGCCTCGTTCAGCACCCGCTCCGACGTCTTGCTACCGTCCAGTGCAATCAGAATCTGCTTGTACATGGTGAAAGCCTCCTTGAAATATTCCTGCACCACGACTCGCCGCGCTCCATCACGCGTCGCATGGCATGTTTCTTATCTTCGGTGCTTGCGCGGATACGCGCTTGACTTGAATCAAGGCTCCACGTCTCGCAGGGTCAGCGTATGTTTTGCTGGAATCGTCCCGTCGATTGACGTGCCTCAACGGATTGAGGCGTGGCCGTCATACAGTCAAACGGGACAGCACAGTTCCCGAATCGAACAGGAGACACGGATGGATACCTTTTCGCCCGAGCCCTTCGGCTCCGCAACGATGCAGGCGCTCGCGCTGGCCAACACCGAAGCGTTCGCAAACTGGATGGCGCTCTGCCAGGAAACATGGGTGCGTGCGGCGGCCGTTCGCAATCCGCTCGAATATGCCGCGATTGGAAGCTTGATGTTGCCTGCCTGCGCGTCCCAGGCGATGCTGTATTGCAAGCGCATTTCGGACATCGCGGCGTGCGCGCAGGCGGCGAGCGTGCCGCATCCTGCCCCGGGGATCTCTACGCCCGCATCCGCCATCGAAGTGCCAGTAAGCACCTTATCGAACTCCACCGTGACGGATTCTCCCGACGTCACGCATGCGCAAACGCCGTCCACCCGAGGTGCTGCCAAACGATCGATACCCGTACCGCGTTTTCGCGGCGAGTGATTCAGGACGCGCCTTATCCCTGCTCGCGCTGGCCTTGACGGGTTGTCTGGCCAGTTGCGACAGCCGAGCTTGCCAGCGTGTCACGCAACGCATGAAGCTCACCGTGCAGTCGGGCGATTTCATCATTCAGATGCTTGATGTCCCGATGCATCTCACGCCGCAGCGCGCGTTCCTCTTTTCCGATGAAAGCCGCTGCGATACTGGCAAAGACCAGCGACAGCATGCCGTACCCAAGCAGAACGACGAATACAGCGAACACGCGCGAGGCGGGTGTAGTCGGTGCGATGTCGCCGTACCCAACCGTTGCGCTACTCTCGAATGCGAGCCACAAGCCCTCGGCGTAGGTGTGCACTCTGGGCTCGAGCCACATGAAGCCCCCGCCCGCCAATGCGAGGACGGCAGCGCCTGCCGCCAACAGCCAGACGATCCGGTTCGGCGTAAAGAACTCATGCAGGGACAACACGATCCGCACCGCAACGAGGCTCACGAACAGTAGCCGCAACACCCATTCGGCCGTCTGCCACGGCGGCGCGCCCCAAGCCGAACTCAACGCCGCGCCAGCGGCGATCAGAACATCCAGGCGATTGTGCAAAAGCAGCGTCTTGCGCTTCTTGCTGAGATACAGCAAACGAAGGATAGAGAGAGCGAAGCCCGCGAACATGCACAAATACAGCGAGCGAGCGGCGAAAAGCGCTGCATCGGTGGTTGCTGTGAGTTCGCCGTAGAAAGCCGGGATGGCGAGCAGACTCCAGGCGCACAGGAACCAGCGGATGTGATGCCACGCGCGAACCGCCCGCGGATTGTCGTGCGAGTCCACGCCACCGATTGAGAAGAAGCCGAGGCTATTGGCCATTGTGCGATGGGAAGAACGAAGCGGACTATGCACTGGGCCGGTACGCCGTCAACGAGACAGAGCGGTCCGGCGGACAAGTTGAAGTGGTGTCTCCGCCTGTCAGGCTATGCTACGTTTCGATGCAGGCCTTGACACAGATCAGCCGCCGACCGCACCCGCTTCCCGCTACCCGTACGAATCACGCAGCGAAAAGGTGTGTTCCCATTGCAGGCGTATGCGGCACGGGTGGAAAGACATCCCAGGCGCCTTGACCGTGCCGGAAGAAAACGATGCTCAATGGACCATTCGACACCGCGCCCTCCAGACGAACGAATCGCACGCCGCTGGCGCCGAAACGCCCGATCTGGGTCACCCTCGCGGGAATGGAACGCGTCGGCGCGAGCCATTTGTCGACGAGATCTCTGAGGGAAATGCCATTGCCGTTCATGTCGTGCTCCTCGTTCGTCCTGCACCCATGACCGAGCGTGAGTCTGTTTGTCGGCAGCGGGTTAAGTACATTATTGAGGGCACCTGCTTCGATTGAAATCGGCGCGGGTTTAAACGTTGGTAGTCGATGAAGTCATGACGTAGGAATACTCCGAACAGCGTTCGCCGTTTTATCCCGCCCGGTGACGCGCGCGGCCACCGCAGGGACCGTCAGCGGTTTCCTTTCACCCATACGTGAAATTCCGCCTCGGCCGATTCGATCGACCTGGCGCAGGTCGAATACAGCAGCCCCGCGCCGCCGTCGCTGTCATACATGCCCCGGCACATCGCCTTGAGACGAATGACGATATTGCCCGCATCGTCGGCGCTTTTCGAGGCCGCGAGATAGACGAAGCCAAACGCATGTGGAAATGCGGTCTGGATCGCCGAGTCATCTGCCTGCACGATCCGCGTTGCCGAGTGTGTCTGGACGAACGTCCGGGTTCGCACCCATGCCTCGTCGCAAGCGGCCGTCGTTGCGCACGCGATGCTGGCCTCCTGGCGAGCACGGAAAAGTTCGACCTCCTCGTTTCGGAACGCCGCATCCCGGGATGCCGTCGAGCACGCGATCAGCAGTATCGAACCCGACAGAGCGGCACACAGCAGGACTGGAGCATGCGTCATGACACATCCTTCCCGCTTGCGCTCCCCGGCACCGGAGCCGCCGCGACCGCGAGTTCGACGATTTCGGTGGTGATCTCGTCCTGGCGGACGATGCGAGCCTCGCGCGTCAGCGCTTTCAATGTTTCGCCGACGTGATCGCTCGCCGCGAGCATCGCCGTCATGCGCGCCGCGTTTTCCGCAGCAAAAGACAACATGAGACCTTCGCATAGCTCGACATACACGTAACGCTCGGCGAGCCCGGTCAACATCTTGTCTATCGGCAACATGAGCAACGGTGGCCGCACACGTGACGCAATCTTGAAACGGTCGAAATCGAACGGCACGAGCCGCCTCGTCACGACCGCCAACTGCGCCCCTTGCGCCGGCAACGCATGTATCAGCCATATCGCCGATGCGGGATGCGCTTCAAAGCGCGCAAACACGGCATCGCTGATGCGCCCGGCCACACGCATCACGTCGTCGGCATGACTGGCCATCGGCACGGACCAGTCGTACGCGAGTCCTCGTTCATCAGCCAGCACCGCACCGCGCGTGCCGACCACGAACAGAGCAGCCGCCTCACGCGACGGCCAGCTTTCGACGCGCTCCAGCAGCCGCTCGTTGAATCCGCCGACAAAGCCCTGCTCCGTACAAAGCACGATCAGGACGGGGGCCAGGTGGCGCTCCCGCAGAGAATCGTGGGGGTCTTGATGTGCAGTTGCCGCGAGCACCATGCCGATCGCCTCGCCAACCGTCGCCGCGACAGAACGTATCCCGGCGAGCCGCGCCTGCGCCTCGCGCTCGCGCGCCGCTGCGATCCCTCGCATCGCGCCGATCACGGCATCCAGTTGATGGGCGGTTGCCATCCGGCCTTCGATTTCACTGAGCCGGCTGGTCATCGGCGTGCTCCTGTCGGGCAAGGTCGCCTGCCGAACCCGGTTTCGCGCGTTCGACGATTTCCCGTACGAGATCGATCAGGCGCTGACGCAGCGCATCGTCGAGCGGCGCCGAAAGCGCTTCGGCATCGTGTGTGTCACCCGCCAGCCGATGCGCTGTACCGGATGCGACGAGTCGCTGCCGCACCTGTGCAATCGCCTCGACGGACACGCCGTCGAACAGGCCGTCAGCCAGCGCGGAGAGCAACGCGACCTGATCGATGCCACGTAGCGCGCTAAAGCGCGGCTGCGCGAACAGCGCACGGATGCGTCTGCCTCGCTCGACCTGCGCGACCACGCGGGTGTCGGCGAGCCCGCCGAAGCGGCTGAACACTTCCAGTTCGAGAAACTGCGCATAGTCGAGCCGCAAGCGGCCCGCTACATCGCGCAGCGCCGGATATTGCGCCTTCCCGCCCACGCGGCTCACGCTCAGGCCGACGTCGACGGCAGGTCGCTGATTGGCCGCGAACAGGCCCGCGTCGAGCACGATCTGGCCATCCGTAATCGAAATCAGGTTGGTCGGGATGTAGGCGGACAGATTGCCGGCGTCGGTTTCGGCAATCGGCAACGCCGTCAGCGAGCCGCCTCCCAGATCCGCAGAGAGCCGGGCCGCACGTTCGAGCAGACGCGCATGCAGATAGAAGATATCGCCCGGATAGGCCTCGCGCCCCGGCGGCTCGCGTGTCAGCAACGCGAGTTCGCGATGCGTGGCCGCGTGTTTGGTCAGATCGTCGATGACGATCAATGCGTGCTGCCCGCGATCCCGAAAGAACTCCGCTATCGAGAAGCCGGCAAACGGCGCGATCCATTGCAATCCAGGCGGCGAGGCCGACGATGCCACCACGAAGACGCAGCGCTCGGGCGCGCCGTATTGCCGTATCGCATCGATCGCGCGCTGAACGGCCGTCGCACGTTGACCGATCGCGACGTAGATGCAGATCACGTCGCTATGTCGTTGATTGACGATCGTCTCGATTGCAAGCGAAGTCTTGCCGGTCGCGCGGTCGCCGATAATCAGTTCCCGCTGTCCTCGCCCGATCGCAAACAACGCATCGACGACCAGCACACCTGTTTCGAGCGGCTCGCTGACGAAGTCCCGCTCGACGATGGCGGGCGCCGGGCGTTCGATGGGTAACCGGCTTTCCGTTCTGATCGGTTCGCCGCCGTCGAGCGGCCGTCCCAGTGGATCGACCACGCGACCAAGCAACGCATCGCCGACGGACACGTCGAGCACGGTATGGCGGGGCGTCACGCGCATGCCCGCCTGCACGGAGCCGCTGCTATCGAGCATGACGACACTCGCGACGTCCACGTCGAGCGAATGCACGTAGCCCGTGACGCCACTCTCGATGTCGACCAGTTCATCGAGCGCGACGTCGGGCAGGCCCGACACGAAAGCGATGCCGTCGGCGATGCGCTCCACGCGGCCCATCGCGATCGCGGGCGTTTCCAGCTCGATCGCCGCGAGCGCGCTGCGCTTGCAGGCCAGCCAGCCATCGTTCGTGTCGTCAAGCGTGTGCATCGTCGTTCAGCAACCCGTTGTGAACCTGCTGCAGTTGATCGCGCCAGCTGTTGCGCACGATGCCATGCCGGCCGCCCAGTTCGAGTCCCGCGACCAGCGTGCCGTCGATTCGCGTGTGCCACGCGACAGCATGTCCGAACGCGGCGGAAAGCGCGACCTCGCACGCGCGCTGCTCGTCGGCCGTCAGTGCGCGCGGCGCCGTCAATTCAAGCGAAGCGTCCCCGGTCAACTCCTGTCGCGCCGCCGAAGAAAGCCGGTTCACGCCGTCTACGAGTCCGTCGATGAAAGGCTCTACCCGTATCGAATCGGGCATGCGCGCCAGCAGCTTGCACGCGATGTCGACGGCCAGCCGGACAGCACGCGCGGATGCCTCGTCGGCCAACGCGGCACGGTCGCGTTGTATTTCAACGATGGCCTCGGCGCGCAGTCTGTCGGCGTCTTCATGCGCCGCCGCGAGCAGCGCGTCGCGCTGCTCGCTCGCGTCGTGTTCGATCTGCGCAAGGGCGTCGGCTCTTCGCGCGGCAAGCTGCGCACGCTCGGCCGTCATCGAGTCGAGTTCCTTGCGGGCAGCGAGCTTCGCGGCTTCCGCATCGCCGATGAGTGCCCGCGCCGCGGCCTGGCGCTCCGCTATGATTCTGGCGACGGGACGGAACAGGTAGCGCTGCAGCAGCCACAGCAGCACCAGCAGATTGACCGTCTGCAACGCCAGCGTCGACCAGTCGATCTTCATCGCCGCGTCACTTCACGAAAGGATTGGCGAACAGCAGAAGCAACGCGACCACGAGGCAGTAAATGGCCATCGTCTCGATCATCGCGAGGCCCACGAACAGCGTTCGGGACAACGTGCCCGCAGCATCGGGCTGCCGCGCAATCGCGTCCATCGCGGCCGCCACAGCACGGCCCTCCGCAAGCGCCGGACCTATCGCGCCGAACGACACAGCGAGTGCCGCGGCGGCAATGCTGATGATTTCGATCACATTCATGCATGCTCCTTCTGGTTATTGTCAGCCGGATGCCTCGTGTCGCCGACGGCCGCGCCGATGAACACCATCGCGAGCACGGCGAAGATGTAAGCCTGCACGGCGCCCGTCAGCAGATCGAGCGCCATCAGCGGAATCGGCACGAGCAGGCCCGCGAGCGACAACACGATGCCGATGACGAACACACCGCTCATCACATTGCCGAACAGGCGCACGACAAGCGAAAAGGTTCGCGTGAGCTGTTCGACGATATTCAACGGGATCATCACCCACGTCGGCTCGGCGAAGGTAGCGAGGTATCCGCGCACGCCACGCGAGCGAACGCCGTACGCCACTGTCGCTAGCAGCACGAGCAAGGCAAGCGCGGCATCGGTTTCCAGATGTGCCGTAGGCGGCTCGACGCCTGGCACGAGCGACGACCAGTTGGCGACCAGCACAAACAGGAAGAGCGTGCCGATCAGCGGGCGATACGAGGCAGGATCGGTTTGCATGGTGTCGCGAATCTGGGCATCGATGGTTTCGACCAGCAGTTCGAGTACCACCTGCACTCTGGAGGGCGCGATGGCCAGCTTGCGCGTCAGCAGCGCAGCGCCGATCGCGAGGCTCGCAACGATCGCCCAGCCGACGATCACGGGCGCGCTGATCGCGATCGGCCCGACATGCAGAAGGGGTTCGGTGGTCAATGGCGAATGGATCATGGTTCGGCTCGCCGGAGTGTGAGCGCGATGCAGCGCGTCCACATGAAGCCGCCCGATCCGCCGAGCAAGACCAGCACGCCCGCCTTCGCCAATACGACGAACACGGCCGCCGTCAGCGCGAAACGCGACAGTTGCAGCAGCAGCGCACCGAACGGGCGCCCTGCAACGAAGAGCGCGGCGTTCCTGCGCAGCGAGGCGAAGTGCACTGCGCCCACCAGCAGCCCGACTGCGAGCCCGGCGACGAACAGCGCCAGTGCACTGTGCAGATGAGCGAAAGCGGCATCAATCACGATCTCTCCTTTGCTGCCGATGCATCCATTTCCATGCCGACCAGAATCCGATCGCTGCGCCGAGCATCAGAAGCGGCGCTGAGAAAAACACTCGCGTTCCCATCAGCCGGTCAAGCCAGCGACCCAGCGCGAGGCCGACAAGCGTCGGCAACACGATCGTCCAACCCAGAATGCCGATCTGCCCGAGCCGCGCGGCGAGAGACGGTTCCCGGTCTTCGCGTCCCATCGCGTCGCGATTCGCGGCGCGCCGGGCTGCTTTGGCGACGGGATCGTCCGGTGTGGCGTGTCCGTTCCGCTGCCTCGTCATTCGGGTACTCCGCGCGCCATTTGTGGACGCAGGTAACGCAACATCTGCCGAACAGCATGAGCGTGCAGGCGTGTCTGCTCGACACGTGCTCGCCGCATCGCATCCAGTTGTGCCGCACGTACGTCGTGCACCTCAGCCTCCAGCCGTGGAAGCGACTCGCCCGGCACCGCTTCCCGGCATGCGATCGACACGGCCGCGCCGTTCGACACGATCAGCACGCCGCCATCCACGGCGCAAAAATGCGCGATGCCATCCGGCGTGATCCACCTCACGACGGAAGCGCTGAGGAGCGTCACCATGTCCTCATGTCCGACGTGAATGCCGAATCCTCCGCCTTCGTCTTCCGCGCGCAACGAGGCGATCGGCAAGCCATCGACCACGACCTGCGCCGGTGTCGCGATGGTCAAATTGAGCGATACGTCCGTCATGGGCGCACCTCCTTAGCCCGCAGCGGCAGCGGCGGCGGCCCTTGTCTGCCTGCCGTGCGTTTCCTTCGCACGCGCCTCGTCGAGTGCACCGATCATGTAAAGCGAGCTCTCCTGCCAGTCATCGCACTCGCCGTCGAGAATCGCCTTGCAGCCGGCGATGGTGTCCGTCAACGCAACCGACCGGCCGGGCTGCCCGGAGAACGCCTCCGTCACCGAGAACGGCTGCGTCAGGAAGCGCTGCAGACGGCGAGCCCGCGTCACGATCCGGCGGTCGTCCGCACCGAGCTCCTCGATGCCGAGCAGCGCGATCACGTCCTGCAGTTCGCGCTGATGCTCGATCACACGTCGCACGGCATTGGCGACGTTTGCGTGCTCATCGCCGACCACAAGCGGATCGAGCAGGATCGACGTCGAGGCGATCGGATCGATTGCGGGGTACATGCCTTCGGCCGCCTGCGCACGCGACAGCACCACCATGCTGTCGACGTGCGACGAAATCGTCGTCACGGCAGGATCGGTGAAATCGTCGGCGGGAACGTAGACAGCTTCGATCGCCGTCACGGCCGCCTCGCCCACCGACGCGATCCGCTCCTGCAGCGCGGCAACCTCGCTCGCGAGCGTCGGCTGATAGCCAACCCGCGACGGCATGCGCCCTAGCAGCCCTGAAACTTCCGCCCCCGCCTGCACGAACCGGAACACGTTGTCCATCAGCAGCAGCACGTTCTGATGGCGTTCGTCGCGGAAGTACTCGGCGATCGTCAGCGCCGTCAGCGGCACTCGCCAGCGAGCCCCCGGCGGCTCGTTCATCTGTCCGTAGACCAGCACGGCGCGCGGCAGCACGCCCGAACTGCGCATGTCAGAAAGCATCTCGTGGCCTTCGCGCGAGCGCTCGCCGACGCCTGCAAAAACAGAGATCCCGCTGTGCTGCTCGGCCATCGCATGAATCAGTTCCATCACCAGCACGGTCTTTCCCACACCGGCACCGCCGAACATCGCCGCCTTGCCGCCATGCGCGAGCGGTGTGAGCAGATCGATCATCTTGATCCCGGTCGCAAACACCCGAGTCGCGCCGCGTTGCGCGGACAGCGCCGGCGGTGCACGGTGAATCGGACGACGCTCGACGCTTCGCGGCAGCGGGGCGCCCGAATCCCGGACAGATCCCGACACGTCGAATAGCCGCCCGAGCGTCAAGGGGCCCACGGGAACCTCGATCGGCCGGCCAGTCGCATGCACAGGCATGCCGCGCGCAACCCCTGCCGTGGATTGCAGCGCGAGCGCACGCACCACCGTGTCGCTGACGTGTGCCTGTACTTCCGCGAGAATCGGCTGTCGGCCATCGCGCGTCGAGATGAACATGGCCGTGTCGACGGGCGGCAGCACATCGCCGGCGAAATCGACATCGACAACGGCGCCGCGCGCTGCAATCACGCGTCCCGTCGCAACGTTGCTTGCGGCCTGGCTGGCTTCCCCACTGTCGCGAATCGACACGTCTTATGCTCCACACCGAATTCCTGAACCCTTTCAAGATAACGGCCGGCGCCTTGTCACAACTGATCCTGATCAATGACTGCACGCATGGTCCGCATCGCGCGAACGACATCCAGCATGTCCCTCTGAAAATGTGAGTCGATTGACAGCGATCAATCCGATATGTGCGGACCCGTCTACGCTCGATCTGATGGACAACACACCGGGAGCACGGTCGACATGATGAAAGCCATCCTGATCATCCCCGTCCTGTTTGCCCTCCATGCACTGGCAGGCTGTGGAATTGCTCCGTCGCTCCATGCGGATGACCAGGTCAGGGCAGCTTTCTCCGATGTCATCGCGATCTATGACGAACGTCTCGGCCTGGCCGACGAGGCCACCGCCCTCGCCCGCCACTATCTGCCCGCAGAGGCATCCACACTCAAAGACATAGTCGACGCCCGTTCAGCCATCGAAGCCTTGCATGCGACACCTGCTGTCGTGGACGAGCCCGCGTTGTTCGAACGCTTCGATGTCGCGCAACGTCAGATGACGGAGGCGATCTCGCAACTCATGGTCGTGTGCGAGTCCGTGCGCCGGCTCGACACATCGCCCCGCTTCCGGACGCTGCAAATGCGGCTTGCGGCGTCGGCGGCCCGCATCGCGGCTGCGCGAGAGCGCTACGACGATGCGGCGCTTCAATACAATGCGTCGCTGCATCGCTTTCCGCTCGATCTGGCTGAAGCCCTTCATGCCGATCAGGACAAACCCACCTTCTCCACCCCGGACAGCTCGCCAGTGCATCGCCGTCCGCGCACAGACTTCGGTACGCTGCGCGGCTCGCTGCGTGTCTGATCGGGCAAGGCAAACGGGCACGCCGATTTTCCGGCTCTGCGGACGAAACCCGTCGATCTGAATCGATCGCGCGCTGTCCGCTTGCACAACACGGCACGTACCCTTCTCCGAGGAGCATCACACGACCCGCGACCTACCTGAAAACCGCTGTCGTTCGAGAGTCCGGAGCACCGACTTCCGAGGCCAGCATTTCGGCGGCGATACGTCAGGCCCTGCTGCTGCGCGGCGAGTAGCACACGACAAGAAATGCGCTGCGAGCCTCCGACATGCGTGTCATCTCCATCTGGAAGCCACCGTGCAATCCGATGAGCCCGAAGCCGTCATTCCATGTGCATGCCGCCGTTGATGGCCAGGTCGGCTCCTGTGATGAAAGCCGCGCTATCGGAACATAGAAACGCGACGAGAGCAGCCACTTCCTCCGGCCGTCCAAGACGCCCAACGGGAATCTGCGGCAAGATTTTCGCTTCCATGATCTCGCGCGGCACCGCTTCGACCATCGCCGTTGCGAGATAGCCCGGCGATACGGTGTTGACCGTGACGCCGCGCTTTGCGACTTCCAGCGCGAGCGCCTTCGTAAAACCATGAACACCCGCCTTGGCCGCCGAATAGTTAGTCTGTCCGAACGCACCCCGCGACCCGTTCACCGATCCGATGTTGACGATACGTCCAAACCCGCGTTCGACCATGCCCGGCAAGAACGGCTTCGTCATGTTGAACAAACCGTCAAGATCCGTTCGCAGCACGCTGTCCCAATCGGTCTTGCTCATGCGCGCGAAGGTCGTGTCACGCGTGATGCCCGCATTGTTGACGAGGATGTCGACCGAACCGAGTTCGTCGAGCACGCGGCGCGCGCAGCGCTCGCATGAATCGAAGTCGGCAACGTCGGCTTCGTATGCATGAAAGTTGCGGCCAGCGTCGCGCTCCTTCATCAGCCATGTCGCGACGTGATCGTTTCGTGCCGAATATGACATCGCCACGTTGATTCCCGCGTCGTGAAGCGCCTTGCTGATCGCTGCGCCCAGGCCGCCCATGCCACCCGTGACGAACGCCACACGGTCTGTTTTCATCTCAGCCTCCTGTCGTTACCGTACTGGCCGGCACGCGCGACTGCGCCGCAGACGAGCGCACGACGCTCAGCATTTCGTCCTGACAGGCACGCAGCCATGCGCTGAAAGTTCCCGGAGGGGCATCGGCACCGGGCAGCTTTTGCAGCGGAGCGAAACAGAACACCCGCCATGCGCCCGAAAGTTGCGTGAGTTCGTCGATCAGTCGAGCCTGATGCTGTGCGGTGTTCAACGCAGCGTCGCCCCAGATTGAAAGGGTCTCGTTCGCATAGGCCTGCATCGCGCACTGCAGGGCGGACGTAAACGCATACAAGTCGCCCGATTGCGCCAGCGCCGCCTCGATGCGACGTACGGCATCACGATCCCGTCTGATGCTACGGCTCTCCAATGCGTTCAGATCACGCCGCCAGTCTTCCGCGAGTTCCGTCAGCCGGATCGGCTCAGCGAGTTCGGCCCGGCAAATCTCTAACGGTGCAGCAGCGTCCGGTAAGCGGTTCATGATCCATGCTCCTTATGGAGAGCGGTCCGTGAGTCGGCACACGCTTCGATGTCCACTCTAGTCGCGCGTACTACATCGCGATTGACATGTATCAAGCTGGACGGGGACCGGTGGACGGTTGATCTGCATCAACGGACATGGCCGACCGGGTCATAGACTCGATTGCACCACGGGCACTGCCCGTCAATCCGCCTTCCATCGGGAGTCACGGCGATGAGCTACAAAAGCATTCTTGTTCATCTCGATACCAGCACGCATGCACGCGCGCGGCTCGAACTGGCACTGCAGTTAGCGCACCGTTTCCAGGCGAGACTGACGGGTGTGTTTTCGGCATACGTTCCGGACTCGCACGCCCTCTTCATCATGGCCGGCACGGCCAGCTATTACGTCGAACACGAGCGCCAACGGCAGGAGCGGTGCGACGAACTCAAACGTCTCTTTCATGCCGAGCTGACCCGGCTGGAAGTCGACGGCCAGTGGATCTCGGCGCAAGGCTATCCAAATGAATCGATGCCGCCCTACGCGCGCCTTGCCGATCTCGTCGTCGCGGGTCAGACAGACGTGGACGATCCTGAGTCGTTCATCGCCGAGCAGTTTGTCGAGAATCTGATCATGGCGGCTGGCCGGCCCGTCCTTCTGATGCCGTCGAGCGGTTCGTTCACTGATTGCGGCAAGCATGTGCTGATCGCATGGGACGGCAGCCGCGAAGCGACGCGCGCACTCCACGACGCGATGCCCTTTCTGTCCCATGCGGCAAACGTCACCCTGCTCACGGTCAATGCCGATCGCGACGAGCCGCCGGGACAACGTATTCCCGGCGCCGACATTGCGCTCACGCTTGCGCGTCACGGTGCGAAGGTCGAGGTGCGTGAGGTCAACGTCGAACGCTTCGCGCCCATCGGGGAGGTGCTGTTGTCCCAGGCGGCGGATCTTGGTTCCGATCTGATCGTAATGGGTGCCTACGCACATACGCGTCTGCGTGAACTGGTGATGGGCGGCGCCACGCGAACGCTGCTTCGGTCGATGACCGTACCCGTTCTCTTCTCGCACTAGTCGTCGAAGGTTTGCCATGTATAAGCGCATACTCATCGCACTTGACGGCAGCGACACCGCATCGCGCGCCCTCGATATCGCTCTGGACCTCGCCGCCGAGCACGGTGCTCAGGTCCTGCCACTCTATGTGATCGACGTGCCCGTGATCGCTTACGACGTCCCCGGTTTCGATCCTTCCATCATCCGTGACGCTTTCGAGGAAGAAGGCAAGCGCATCGCTTCCGATGCGAGCGCTCGTATCGCAAGACGTAGCATCGCAGGTGCGCCGCGCGTCGTCGAAGTCGCTCCGCCCGGAGAGGACGTCGCCCATCGCATCAATGAAATGGCTAGCGAGTGGCATGCCGATCTTATCGTCATGGGCACGCATGGACGGCGGGGCTTCCGCCGGATGGTGCTGGGGAGCGTCGCCGAACGCGTGTTGCGAGGCGCGACCTGCCCCGTCCTGATGATTCCGGCGCGTACCGTCGGCTTGACCTCAGAAGCGGCGCCCGGCATCCCAATCGAAAAGGAACTGACATGAGCTACAAGACTCTGCTCGTCCACATTGACGATAGCCGCCACAGCGCAGCCCGGATCGCGCTTTCCCTCGATCTCGCGAAGCGCTGGGATGCCCATCTCATTGGGCTTTATGCCGTTTGCTCCGACCTGCTTCCCGGCGCGCTCAGGAAGAGCGAAAGCCGCCCGTTCGCGGAACTCGAAGCCCGCCACACCGCACTTCGGCAGAAAGCGCATGACAGCTTTCTCGGTGCTGCGGAACGGGCGGCTCACCGCAGCGTCGAATGGCGCGCGCCGCGCGGAACTGCGCAGGAAGTCGCGATGCTCCATGCCCGTCATGCCGACCTGCTGATCCTGGGTCAGGACGATTCGAAAGACGCTGCTTCTTATGTCGCGCCCAATTTCGTCGGCAACCTGATCCTTGATGCGGGCCGCCCCGCGCTCGTCGTTCCTCACGCGGGCACTGTGCCAGCGCTGGGCGAAAATGTCCTGATTGCCTGGGACGGCAGCCGCGAAGCCGCTCGCGCAGTGGCCGACGCAATGCCGCTGCTCGAGAGCGCCCGTTACGTGACCGTCGACCTTGTGCAACACGCTGACGGAGCTCGTGAGGCGCCCGTGGGAATCGATGTCGCTGCGTGGCGCGACACGCATGGCGTGAGCGCATCGTTCTCTACAACTCGCACGCACATCGGTGCGAATGCCGGCGTCACCCTGCTCAACAGGACGTCGGATATGCACATCGATCTGCTGGTCATGGGCGCTTACGGTCACTCCCGCGCGCGGGAACGCGTGTTCGGCGGTGTAACCCGGACCATGCTGGAATCAATGACATTGCCTGTGCTGATGTCGCATTGAGCGCCAGTGAGCGACAACAACAACCAACGTGACGCAATAATGGTGTGCCCCCGACGTAGATCGCGGCGGTGTCACACGACTGCCACGTCGGAAAGACGCTAGAAGAATCGCGAGCGGCATCCGCATGGGCAAGACGCCGCGTCGTGACCGGTCATGCTCGTGTGTGCGCACCCGAACCGTCGTACCGGAGCAGCAGAACAGGCCGCTGCGTCGAGCGCACGAGCGACTCCGCGACACTACCGAGCAAGAACCGCTGGGCGCCGCGCCTTCCATGCGTACCGATCACGACGATGTCGGCATCGCACTCTTCAGCCGCGCGCGCCAATACCTCCGATACGTTTTCACCATAAGCATCGATCGCCCGCGTCTTCCCGCTGACGCCCGAATCGCGGAATAGCGCAGTCGCCAAGTCGAATATGCGAGTGGCAGCGTTTGAAGCGGCTGTAGGCTCAGGTTCGAACTCGAACCGTGGGCGCACTTCCTCCGGCCATCGGCCACGGTCCACCACGGACAGCGCATATACCACACCTCTGGACTGTTTCGCGAGCCTGACCGCCTCGCGGAGCGCCATCTCCGCGCTGGCGCTATCGTCTAGCGCAACAACGATTCGATCGTACATGATGAGCCTCCAGTCGCGATGCACGGGCTACTGAAACAGCAGCGAAGCTGCATGAATTGCAGTGTGTTACTGCGCCCGGTTCGCTGATTGACTCAGGTCAATCCAATTAACGCCTGTCTCTCAGGACGCGGGAGGCCAGAGTTTTTATGTAAGCGCACAAGAACGGTGAGATGAAGGACGTCCGCAGTCAGCCTGCGATTGTTTTCTGGAGTCACGCGGGCGACATAAGAACGCGTAGAATAAAAAATATCGGTCATCAATCGTGCCAGGCAACGCCTGTGAAGCAGCAATACGTTGTCGTCGCGACCGACGGCGGCTTCGCGAGAAAGGTCAAGTTTCCCCTGCAATTTGTCAGACAGGAAGAAACCCACCCATGATCAAGGTACTGTTGGCCGATGACCATGCGCTCGTACGCGACGGCTTGCGCCACATTCTCCAGAGCGCCAGCGGTTTCGAAGTGTCCGGCGAAGCATGGGACAGCATCACCACCATCGCGCTCATTCGCTCTACGCAAGCGCAAGTGCTGGTTCTCGACCTGACCATGCCCGGTCGCAACGGCATCGAACTCATCAAGCAGATCAAGGACGAGCAACCCGCCTTACGCATTCTCGTGCTGACCATGCACGCCGAGCAGCAGTACGCGGTGCGCGCATTCAAGGCAGGCGCATCCGGATATCTCACGAAGGAAAGCGCAAGCGTGGAACTCGTCAACGCCGTCACGAAGATAGCTGGCGGAGGTGTGTACATCAGCCTGGCGATGGCCGAACGCCTGGCGCAAACCCTGAACGAGCCGGTGGAGGCCCTACCGCATCAGCGGCTCTCGGACCGCGAGTTCGATGTCTTCAGACGAATCGTCGCCGGTCAGAGCATTACGGAAATCGCTCATGAACTATGTGTGAGCGTAAAGACCGTTAGCACGCACAAGACACGCGTACTCGAGAAAATGCAGTTGCCAAATGAGAACGCACTCGTACGTTATGCGATTCGTTACAAGATCATCGAGGACGACGAGCTGTAAATAGGCTTTCTGACGTCAACGTTGGTAGGACTATTCCTAGTCCTGCTGCCCTACCTCCTATCTCCTCTTAAAGCACCGCCGATACTTTTTTGCGATACGAGCGCCGATACTTGATTCATCGCTAGTCGCCGCGCACATGCGCGCGCAGACGAGGATTGAGGAGACAAAGATGCTTGCCGCAAACACGTTGACTTCCAATCAAGTCTCGGGCCGCGCCGCCGCGGTCATTCCAATCCGGCCAGTGCAACACAGCGATTCGCCGCGTCAAGGGACGACACGTTGCTCGTCGTGCTCGATGCGCTCGATCTGTATGCCGCCAGATCTGAGCGCCGAAGATCTGGCGAAACTCGATACAGTCATCTGCTCAACGAAGGCCGTTAAACGCGGAGACACGTTGTATCGCGCCGGCGACTCTTTCAAGAGCATCTACGCGATACGGGCTGGATCGTTCAAAACGGTCGTCATGCACCGTGACGGTCGCGAGCACGTGACAGGATTCGAGATCGCGGGCGAAACGCTTGGCCTCGATGGTGTCTGTGCCGGCCAGCACAACTGCGACGCGATTGCGCTTGAGGACAGTGTCGTCTGCATCATTCCGTTCGCGCAGCTCGAGATCATCTGTCGCGAGGTGAAATCCATGCAGCATCACATCTATCAGATGATGAGCGGCGAAATCGCGCGGGATTCCGTGCAAATGATGCTGCTCGGCACCATGTCGGCAGAGCAGCGCGTGGCGACGTTCCTTCTCAATCTCTCCAGGCGCTTCAAGGCGCGCGGATTCTCGGCCGCTGAATTCCACTTGCGCATGACACGCGAGGAAATCGGTTGCTACCTCGGAATGAAACTCGAAACCGTGAGCCGCATGTTTTCGAAATTTCAGCGTGGGCATCTCGTCCATGCCAACGGAAAGACGGTTCGGATCGTCGACCCGGAAGGGCTCGCGAACGTATGACCGGGCACGACGGGAAGCAGGTTGAGCCCCCTTGGTGGCACTGAGGCGTGCCGGCCGACAACGCCAAAATATAGACGTTGATTTGCCTCAAGGATGAGTCGCTGTGACATGCCACGATAAACACAAAGCGAAGGACGTGCACGTCGTACTGGCAAAGGAATATCTCACATGAACATCGCGACAACCCCGTCCGCGTGGGAGCTGAACGAAACGGATTTCGATGCGCGAGCGCCACTCGACCAGCAGTTGCGATTCGCGCTGCGGTACGCGGTTCTCGCGCCCTCCAATCACAACACGCAGCCGTGGCGATTCATCATCGACGGACCTGCTGTTCAGGTATGCGCGGATTGCACGCGGGCGTTGCCCGTCGTCGACCCGTTCGATCGCGAGCTGCTCATTGGTTGCGGTGCAGCGCTGCTCAACCTGAGGGTCACACTGAGCCATTTCGGGCTGTCCTATGCAATCACCGTCTTTCCCTCCGAATCCGATCCCGACATCGTTGCTCAGTTGCGAGTCTCAAGAGACGGTCATCTCGACAAGGAGCTAGCCAATCTCTTCGCTGCATTGACGACCCGCGTGACAACCCGGGCGCCATTCGTCGACGCCCCCGTAGACCCGCGCCTTCAGTCCGATCTGGCCGCCGCCTGCGACGCGGAAGGGGCCATTGCGACCTGCGTCGAAGCCGAGACTACCCGCCACGCGATTGCTCGGTTGATCGCTGAGGCGGACCACGCGCAATTCGCCGATGCGCGCTTTCGGCGGGAGCTCGCGAGCTGGATTCATCCACATCGCCGGGACGACGGCATGCCCGCGTATGGCGCGGCTGTCGGCGGGCTGCTGAATTTCGCGGCGCCCCTGGTTTCGTCGGTCGTACGTGTGTTTGACGTTGGCGCCGGCGCCCCGGCCACGCATCAGCGGCTTGTCGAAGGGTCGCCGCTGTTTGTCGGTATCTCCACGGAACGCGACGACCGCGAAGCGTGGCTGGCGACCGGACAGGCGCTAGAACGGATGCTGCTGCTCGCGGCGTCCAAAGGACTGACAGCGTCGTACCTCAATCAGCCTATCGAAGTCACGGCGCTGCGCGAAACGCTGAGAAGCCTTCTGAAAGTCGATGCAATGCCGCAGTTGCTGCTGCGCATGGGCCACGGTCCGCAGGTCGATCACTCGCCGCGACGATCTTTGTCGGACGTCGTCGACTAATGGGAAATCACCAGAATCGAAGAGGAGCGTCTACCGTGAGCCATCCCAGTTGGTCCATCCTGATTGCCTTCACCTCAGGTCTCTTCGCTGTCGGACTGAACACGGCCAATGCGCGCGTCGATGAACCGACCGAACTAGTCGATCAACAGCATTGCATGTTCTGTCACACGTCGGATGCGCCCTTTCTTGCGCCGTCGTTTCGACAGATCGCTGACCGCTATCGGGATGTTCCCGATGCGAGGGCGATGCTGGAAATCAAGCTCAGAAAAGGTGGCCGTGCGCATTGGGGGGACACGCCCATGCCACTGCCGCCCGAACGCGGCGGTCCGCTGTCCGCCGAAGACGCACATAAGCTGGTCGAGTGGGTGATGTCGCAATGAGTGTTTCAACGTTTTTACGCCTTTGCCGATCAGGGAGATACCAATGAGAATTACCGTTCACCTCGATACATTTCAATGCGCTGACGCAGCTTATGCCGTTCTTTGGCTCGACCGCGAATCGCGTAAATGGTCACGGGAAGGACATGCAGTGATCGATCTGCCGGAATGGGGAAGCCTGGCGTCCCCGAAAGGAAACACGCGCATTCATGGCGCCGACCATGACCGTGCAATCTGTGAACTCACGGGACTCGATCTCGGCTCCGTCAGCGTTCCGAGTGAGGGCGAGTCGGGGCAAGCGTTGTGGTACCGCCATGCTCATCACGCGCCGATCATCGGTAAGTGGCACATTCAATGTGTCGATAACACCGAATCGGACCCGGAGAACGGTGTGTTCGCCGAGGGTGGCCTCTGAAACTGCGTCTTCCCGTAGACGTGTTACTGCCTCCGCTGCTTCGTCGTATTCTCGGTCGCCTGAAGCTCCTTTTCCGCGGCATCGAACGCAGAGCGGACAGCCTGTTCCGCATCTTCGCTCGAACAATGTTCGATGGGTTTGAGGTCGCGTGTGCGAGTGATCAGATCGAGGCGAACGTCATAGGTTGGTCTGTCCGACCGCGAATGAATCTGCTCGATTGCCAGATGGCAATTTGAAAGAAGTCCGCTGTACCGTTCCAGCCGCACCAGTTGCGCGGCAGCCTCGCCTTCCAGCCGCGCCGTCCCACAGAAGCCTAGATAGACGATCTGCATGCCAATGCCCATCTTCGCCTCCGTCCGATGTTCAAACTCAACGCGCCTTGCCAATCGCTTGTGTCACCCTGACATCATCGCGTGCGCCGGACTGCCGTCGTTGACTTGTATCAACCGGCTTCACCACGCGTACTCGCGCGTACCAGAGAAGTTCCGCCTCGGCCCCTACCTTAAACAGTCGCCGCGGGAAAGGGAAAATCCGGATGCCTATTCCGTCTGTGTGAAGTTGGCGGCGGCACACACTGGGGCAGAAACGAGCGATCATATTCCGTACGTTAGTAAGCTATAAATGAGTTATCGCCGTCACGGAACGAACGCTGCCGCAGCAAGGCAGCGTCGGTGCGGCGGTTGCATCGCTAAACGACGGGAATCAAATGGAACCGAACAGGCAACTGAGCAGCTTGACTCACGAGCTCTTCCGCCAGGTCGTCGAAGCCGCGCCCAACGCGATGGTCATGGCCGACCGCGAAGGCCTCGTCGTTCTCGTTAACGTGCAGGCGGAAAAGCTCTTCGGATACGCACGCAACGAACTTATCGGAAACAGTGTGGATATGCTCGTGCCCGAGCGCATGCGCCGCGCGCATCCCGAGTTCCGTCGCATGTTCTACGGCGACCTGCGAAGCAGACCGATGGGGACCGGTCGCGATCTGTTTGCGCTACGAAAGGACGGTACTGAAGTTCCCGTCGAAATCGGGCTGAACCCCGTTACGACAACCGAGGGCATATTTGTACTTGCCGCTATCGTAGACATCACAGAACGCAGACGCCTGGAGGAACGCTTCCGGCAAGTGGTGGAAGCTGCGCCGAATGCGATGGTAATGATCGATCAGGAAGGAAAGATCGTCCTCGTGAACGCGCAGACCGAGAACCTGTTTGGCTACAACCGCGAGCAGCTTTTCGGGAAGACGATCGAAACACTTGTGCCGGAACGCTTTCGGGCAGGTCATGAGGTTTCCCGGGCTGCCTATCTGCATGACCTGAAACCGCGCCCGATGGGCACGGGTCGTGATCTGTACGGCCGTCGCCAGGATGGCTCGGAGTTTCCCGTAGAGATCGGGCTCAACCCCGTCAGGAC
This sequence comes from Paraburkholderia sp. Tr-20389, assembly GCF_017104565.1. Lineage (GTDB taxonomy): Bacteria > Pseudomonadota > Gammaproteobacteria > Burkholderiales > Burkholderiaceae > Paraburkholderia. The sequence goes on from NZ_JAAGPD010000002.1 coordinate 123,732, forward strand.
CTCCAATGAAGCCTTCGTGCTCGCCGCCATTGTCGACATTACGGAGCGAAAGCGCGCGGAGCAGGAACTCATACGCCGGACCGAAGAACTCGCGCGCTCGAACCAGGATCTCGAACAGTTTGCATACGTGGCGTCCCACGATCTACAGGAACCGTTACGCGCCGTCGCGGGACCGCTGCAACTGCTTCAGCGTCGCTATCAAGGGCAACTCGATGCGCGCGCGGACGAGTTCATCACGCACGCGGTAGATGGCGCCACGCGAATGCAAAAGCTGATCGACGACCTGCTCTCCTATTCCCGTGTCGGACGGTCGGGCGCAGTTCAGCAGTTGACTGAGTGTGCTGCCGCACTTGATCAGGCACTGAAGAGCTTGAGCGTCGTGCTGCAGGAGTCCGGCGCGCAGATCACTCGGGATGCACTGCCTTCCGTCATGGCGATTCCTTCTCAACTGGCGCTGCTGTTTCAGAATCTGGTCGGCAACGCAGTCAAGTTTCGGCAGGTCGATCGGGCGGTATGCGTCGACATCGGTGCACGCCGTGAAGGCGACAGTTGGGTGATTTCAGTGCAGGACAATGGTATCGGTATCGACCCGCAATACTTCGACCGCATATTCATGATCTTTCAGCGACTTCATTCCCGGGCCGACTACCCCGGAACGGGAATCGGCCTCGCGCTATGCAAGCGTATTGTCGAGCAGCATGGAGGAAGCATCTGGATTGAGTCCCAACCGGGCGTCGGAACGACGGTCTTCTTTAGCCTGAAGGCGGAAGCTGAAGCCCGTATCCCATCGCAGCACAATCCGCAGGAGTAGCGCATGCCGACTCAGCCAGCTGACGATCTGATCCACATACTTCTTGTCGAAGATAGCCCGACTGACGTCATGATCACGCGTGAAGCGTTCGATTACTACAAGCTCCTCAACCCTTTGCACGTAGCCGAGGATGGGGTTGCGGCGATGGAATTTCTGCGGCGGGAAGGCAAAAATAGCGACGCGCCGCGGCCCGGCTTGATCATTCTCGACCTCAACCTCCCGAAAAAGAGCGGGCGTGAGGTTCTACAGGAACTGAAGGCAGATCCCGATCTGATGAACATCCCGGTCGTCGTGTTGACGACTTCCAAGTCAGAAGAAGATGTGGCGAGGACATATGGCCTACATGCGAATTGCTACATAACCAAGCCGGTCGACTTCACCAGGTTTGTCGAAGTCGTGCGCAGAATCAGTGAGTTCTGGTTCGGCGTGGTGACTTTGCCTCCCTCCAGATCATGAATGCGCCACCGGAAGTCCAGGTCCTGCTCGTTGAGGACAACCCGACGGACGCCCTGCTCATAGAGGAAGCACTGTCTGATGTGCTGGAGTTTCAGCACCGCTTGTTCCATGCAACCCTTCTGTCCGGTGCGCTCGATCGCATTCAATCGATGCAATTCGATATCGTGCTGCTGGATTTGGGACTGCCGGATACACAAGGAATCGGCACCTTCAGAACCTTGCAGCAGCATGCCACCGATCTGCCCGTACTGGTGCTAACGGGACTTGAAGATATGTCGGTGGGCCTAAAGGCTATTCAGGAGGGTGCACAGGACTATCTGTCGAAACGGGATATCAACCCGTCGGAGCTGGGCCGTGCCATACGCTATGCAATAGAGCGTCATCGCATCGCGATGGCGCTCAAGGAAAGCGAGGAACGGTTTCAACTCGCAGTCAGGGGTGCAAGCGCCGGGCTGTGGGATTGGAACCCGCAGACAGGCGCCGTTTATCTGTCGACTCAATTCAAGGAAATCATGGGGTACGAGGGGCATGAACTGTCCGACGACAGCCAGCTTATTCTCGACTTTATCCATCCAGACGACATCGAACGAGTCAGGGCGCACCTCGCAGCGCACCTCGCGCAAAAATGCGGCTACGAGATCGAATACCGGATACGTGTAAAGACGGGGGAGTACCGCTGGATGCACGCGCGAGGCCAGGCGCTGTGGAATCCGTCGGGCGAACCCTACCGCATGGTCGGATGGATCATCGACGTGACCGAACGTCGACTGGCCGACGAAGCATTGCGAGAATCGCGCGAAGAACTGAAGCGGCTGTCAGCAAACATTCAGCGTGCCCGCGAGGAGGAAAAAACCCGGATTGCGCGCGAACTGCACGACGATCTCGGTCAACAACTGGCTGCGCTCAAGATCGAATGCGCGAAAAATGGCAATCGCGCCGGAGATGGCGGCGCGCCGAAATCAAGCGCCGACATGAGCAATATCTATGCGCTAATCGATCAACTGGTCGTCTCCGTGCGACGCATAGCGACCGACCTGCGTCCCGCCATGCTTGACGATCTCGGACTGTTGCCCGCTATCGAGTGGTTCGTCGAACGGTTCTCGTCGCGATACCCGATATCCGTCGTCCAGCATATCGACGCGGAAGATATCGACTTCAATCACGACAGCTCCACTGCCGTGTTCCGGATCGTTCAGGAGGCGCTGACCAACGTGGCACGCCATGCCGGCGCAAGCCGGGTCACGCTGGAGATCGCCAGCAGCGGATCGCATTGTATTGTGCGGATCGCCGACAACGGGCACGGTTGCCGGAACGATGTTCGACCGTCGCCAAACTCGTTCGGTTTAATAGGCATGCGCGAACGAGTCGCAGCCTTGAGCGGCGAAGTGATCGTCCAGACCGCTCCCGGCCAGGGCTTCGCTCTAACCGTTTTGCTGCCACTCTCCGCTGTTGAGGCCAAAAGCCCTTAAAGCCACGCGGCGCCGTTGCCTCGATTGAGGCCTCGGCTAATCCTTCAGCATCGGATCACAGTCGTACGCGCTTTGCACAAAGCGGTTCCGACGAAGTCGCCCATTGATATCGGTCAATCTTCAAAAGATCGAGCCTCGTAAGCTGGATTGACCGGCCAGACGTCCATCATCGGTTTTGGCTCCGGGATTCCAGGCGAGAACGGGAGACATATCATGGCACGTTGTCTTGCAATACTCTGTAGATCGGCAACGCTGGCCATGTGCATAACACTCCCCGCCGAGGGAGAAGAATTAGCGAGAATCGCGACCCACTCTCATCGGTATGGCGGGCAGATCAGTATCTCCGCGTATGACGATCCGCTCCTGAAGGGCGTTACCTGTTACGTCTCCCAATCGCACGACGAGAGCAGCTTCGGAGATAACGCCCCGACCACGCGCGCACCGGACGCTGAAGTCTCCTGTCATCAGGCGGGCAAACTGGAACCGACGGGCAAGTTGCCTCGGCGCGCTCAAGTGTTCGACGCATCAACAGATCCGATTTTCAGCACTTTGCACGTATTTCGGATATTGGATCCGGACCGCCTGACCGTGCTGTATTTCAGCTACACCGAAAACGAATTGTCGGGGGATCTGCCCGGTCACGTCGACATGATCCGGTTACCGATGCGGGGAAGGCAGACGGGCGAATAAGCTTGAGCAGATCTTCCGTAATGTGTGTGGGCCCAGCCAGAGCGCTAAGCGCTCCTGTGTGAGGCTTGAGCCTCCGCTCTGTGGCCGGAGCCGCGATCGTCGTCGACTTTGGCTTGTATCCGGTCTAGTCGTCCGAGCAGACGCTCGATCTGCGCAGCGATGGCATCGTCACATTCCGCGCTGCCCAGCACCGTTCTCAGGCGTGCTTTCCAGTACGCCGGATCGTTGACGGGGCTGCGCACTGAGAAATACCCTCTGGTCTGTTCGAGCAATGAGATCGCAGCCTTGAGATGCGCAACATCGCGCTCGAGTTCCCAATACGAGGACGAGGACATGTCGGCTCCGCAAATTTAATGGTCTCCGCCTCCATACTGCCCGTGACGCACGCCATACGTTTGACACCGATCAATTCCGGGGCGCGTGATATCCAGCACGGTCAATCTATCTTCTACCTCTGCGCGCGAGCAGCCTCAGCATCCCTGACGATCAGGCTTAACGCATAGCAACCGCCGTAGCTGGTCGCGATGGCCCGAACATGCGAAGACCCAATGGCGTAGTGTTCACGAGTTGTATGGTTCGTCGGGGCCTTGGAGTTGCGTCCAGCGGCTGACTCATTGTCTGTGACATGAGCCATCCTCATCAACGTCACGATCCACGGTAAGCGATCAGCTAACAAGTGGCTCCGTGCCCCGAGTTCGCGCACGTGCCGCGAGCCGCTGTCAGGCCGATATCACGTCGGACCGCGCCGGGACGACCGAGCAATCACGGCGAAAGTACTCGAGCGTGAAATCCACGAAAGTTCGCACCTTCGTCGAAACATGGCGCCGCCCGGGGTACACCAGTGAAAGTTCCTTGTGACCGTTAATCACACGATACTGTGTCAGCACACGCGACAGGGCGCCGTTAGCAATGTCACCCGTCACATAGTCTTCGGGCAGTATCGCGACGCCCATATCGGCGAGCACGAGTTGCCTGAGCATTATCAGGCTATTGACTCTGCACACAGAATCGAGATTCAGGCTTTCCTCGCGTCCATCTGCACTGGCAAATGACCAGTCGGCGCCATGCACTTCTCGCGACGGCGCAAGAAAACTGTGCGTTGCAAGCTGCTCGGGCGTGGTCGGCGCACCATGCCGGTCAATGTAGGCGGCAGACGCAACCATGACGGGGCTCACAGACAGCAACGGACGCTTGACCAGCGTATTACCGTTGGCCTGCCAGGACGCAACGATGCCGACATCGAAGCCCTCTTCGACAAGATCGACCGTGTTGTGAAGCAACGTGATGTCCAGCTTCACCTTCGGATGACGCATCCGGTAGCGATGCAGCATCGGCGCAAGCGCCGCCAGTGAAAACGAGGCAGACGCCGCAACCTTGAGGGTGCCCGTCGGTTCGCCTACGCCTTCCGTCACCGCCGACTCCATCGAATCGAGCAACTCCATCAGTTGCTGACAGCCTTTCGCGTAGGCGCGGCCCACTTCCGTCAACGAAACGCTGCGCGTCGTGCGGTTGACGAGGCGCGCGTCGAGATGTGCCTCAAGGAGGGCGACATAGCGCGTGACGACCGCATTGGAGAGATTGAGACTCGATGCAGCTCCACTAAAGGAGTTGTTCTCAGCAACTTTCAAAAATATGCGCATTGCCTGCAACTTGTTCAGCATGATCGAATGTAGTAGGTCTAATTATGTACATCTAAATGTGCAAAAAATAGCGATGCTATTCAATACGCCGCTTTACCTTTGGCAATTCGATTATCACTCACGCGCAACCGTGTTGTCGCGACGCAACAGCAGTAAATAGCAAAACCACCGCACTAAACCATCGTTATTGGGACGGCTTTTATTCGCCGATACATTGACTTATAGACCTAAATTATTTTCTTTCCAGTTATTTAAAAACTGTTTTTTATTAAATCTTGAAGAAGTATATCGGCTCGAGCTCTATAGTTCGCCATGCCGTGAGCGACGTATGCAGAAACTGACAGGCGACGCCTCGCGGCTACCTCGCATATGCAGACAGTGCATTCTTTCGAATTGGCAGGCTCAGTACGGAACACACATGAAAAAAGCTACCTTGATTGTCGCGGCCGCTTCCGCCGCCTTCGCGGGCGCAGCGCACGCCCAGAGCAGCGTCACTCTCTATGGCGTCATCGATGCGGGTCTGAGCTGGGTGAGCAATGAAGCCTCGCGCAGCTCGCCCGTCACGCCCGGAGGTCTGACGGACGGCAAGTCGATGTTCGGCCTGACGGGTGGGAATCTCCAGCAAAGCCGCTGGGGGCTGCGCGGCGCTGAAGATCTCGGTGGTGGTCTGAAGACGATATTTAATCTCGAAAGTGGCTTCGACGTGACCAATGGCAAACTCGCGAATAACAGCTTCTTTAACCGCCAGGCGTACGTTGGTTTGTCACACAGCGATTTCGGCACGGTGACATTCGGCCGGCAGTACGATTCGGTTGTCGATTATCTCGGCCCGATCTCCGCCGCCGGTTCCTGGGGCGGCACGTACTTTGCACACCGCGGTGACAACGACAACCTCGATGCCTCGTTCAGCATCAGCAATGCCATCAAGTACCAGAGCGCGAACTACGCGGGCTTTTCGCTCAGCGCGTTGTACGGGTTTTCGAACCAGGCGGACGGCTTTGCGAACAACCGCGCTTATAGTGTCGGCGCGGGCTATCAATACGCCGGTCTGCAACTCGCCGCTGCCTATTTGCAGATCCAGGGGTTGAACTCCGGCAACACAGCCGGCGCAGTACAAAACCTGCCGACGTTCGCCTTGACAAACCTCCCGGGCATCCAGAACCAGCGTACCTGGGGCGCGGGCGCAAGCTATGCGATCGGACCTGCAACCATCGGCGCAGTGTATACGCAGACGCGCTATCAGGACAACATCGCCGACGCTTCGGTCCGGTACAACAACTACGAGGTCAATGCCCGTTATAGCATGACGCCGGCGCTGAGCCTTGGCGCGGCATACACCTATTCGCAAGGCCTGCGTAACACGCCCGGCACGTCGCCAACGGGCAATCGCGCGGCACACTGGAACCAGTTTGGCTTCCTGGCAGACTACGCGCTTTCGAAGCGCACCGACTTCTACGCGGAAAGCGTGATGCAGATCGGCGCGGACAATCAGGTGGGAACGAACCTGACGCAGATCAACGGCACTGCGGCACCCTCCACGAGCAAGAGCCAATACGTCGTGTCGGCAGGTATTCGACACCGGTTCTGATTGGCTTGTCGCTATTCACGATTCTTCTCTGGTCTCCAACCAGTTTTAACCGCCCCTTCGGGGGCGGCTTTTTTATTTGGCATCGCTGTTTTCCCGATAGACATCCTGATACGGCCGTACATGATTCATCTCGAGTCACCCTAACGCCTCGATCTTTCTCCGACGACTAGGTTGCACCATTGACTTGCATCGATTCAGGCGCGTTGACAGCTCCGAAGTGGATTCGTCGGGGCCTGACAAAAGGAGCTTGGTGCTGGTATTGCGGATCCGCGCGCAAGGCAATTCATCTGCGGTGCAGTTGTACCCGCCGTCCAATACCCCGACGACGATTCCAGAACACGTCCATCTGGATTCGATTGATATAGATCAAGAACAGGGACATGTCCCAGTGAGTCACTATCAATCATCACCTCGAACACCAGTCGAAAACAGTTCGATCCAACCTTGCGATGCATCGCCGAGCCGAGCCGTCAAGCCAGGACATAGCGTTGACGCCGTTGGCCCGAGGTTGAGTCGCCAGAGGCACACCATTCGACGAACGGAGGCTTGCGTGAACGCAACAGCAGCGACCTTCAACATTTCACCGCGCGACTGTGACCTCACGAACTCCATCGTTGAGAACATTCGCCGCGATCCTTCCTTGTGCCACGAGCCGATTTGCGTTGACGTCCGCAACTGCCGAGCCGTCCTGCGAGGCACTGTGTCGACCTACGCAGCCCGGATCGCGGCATGCGAAGCCGCTGAAGAGGTGCAAGGTATTGCCTCCGTCACCGGAGAGCTGACCGTCAAAGTGCCCAGGCACTTACGCCGCAGCGACGCTGAGATACGCGACACCGTTCTGCATGCGCTGAAATGGCGGGCGTGTTTGCCATCCGGGGCGGTTACGGTGTCCGTTTGCGACGGGCGCGTTACCCTTTCTGGCAAGGTAGATTGGTCGTACCAGCAAAAACTTGCCGAGAACGTTCTTGTGCCACTTCCGGGTATCACGTCGATCAGCAATGAACTTCGTGTCGGCGACCGGCAGGTTCAGATGGAAGTTTCAGCACGGATTCGCACTGCAATGCGCGTGGCAGCCGAGATACGGGCCGACGCGATCAAGGTCGAAGTTCGGGATGGGGTCGTCACATTGCGCGGCCAGTTGCCTGTCGTCAGCGAGCGCGCGCTCGTGATCGCTGCCGCCCAAAACCATCCTGACGCGCGAGAGGTACGCGATGAACTGAGTGCGAGTTCAGCGCCACATATGCCACGCTGAGCATCCTTCCTCGCAATCTCGAGACGACACGAGGGATGATCCGCAAAAGGGTTCCTCGCCCCGTCCAGGTCGGGACAAATGTGCCGTCATACCGGGCGGACTTATCTTACGGTATGACGGTTTCCTCGGCCGTGCCGGGTCTATCGGTCGACAACCAATGATTCCATGCAGATGACCTTGATGACGGCCCCTGCGATGTAGCCTTAATACATCGCATAGACGAATTGCGATATCGCGTCAGACTCTTTGGCTGGAGCACGAAGTGCCCTCGCTATCTTACGCAACTCGGGCTCGAACAGCGCGAGCTCTTCCAGTCCTTGGTCTCGCCAGATTGCGACCAGCGAATCGATCATATCTTCCTCGACTACGATCGGGTCCGGCTCGAAAACGTCGAGAAAATACGACGAACACATGGAGTCCGTTTTCTCCAGTAGAAAAGGCGCGACCAGCGGCTTCAGCCCTGCCAGTTTCGAACGGAATAGCCTTCCGGGGTCAACGTTAGTCAAGTTGATACTCCTTTTTCCAAGAGTCGTCCGATTCGATCGGCGTCTGTTCGTTGCGGTAGAGGATGTAGTTGCCCATCACGAGCACATCGATATCTGTGCGCATGAAGCATCGATATGCGTCTTCTGGTGTGCACACGATCGGCTCGCCCCGGACATTGAACGAGGTGTTGACAAGCAGCGGGCACCCCGTCAGTGCCTGGAATGCCTTCAACAAAGAGAACATCCTCGGGTTCACCTCCTTCTCCACGGTCTGGACTCGCGCGCTGTAGTCGATGTGCGTGATGGCCGGAACTGTACTTCGCACCGCATTGACGATTTGCAGCATGTCTTCAGGATCAGACGATGGTTTCGGCACCCGACGGTGCTCACTCCGCAGGGGCGCGACGATAAGCATGTAGGGGCTGTTCGAATCCAGTTCGAAGTAATCGGCCGTATTGTCTTCCAGAATGACTGGTGCGAAAGGCCGGAACGATTCCCGAAACTTGATTTTCAGGTTCATGCGCGACTGGGTCGTCTCTGCGCGTGGATCGCCGAGAATCGAGCGGCTGCCGAGTGCACGCGGACCAAACTCCATTCGACCGGCAAACATCCCGACGATCTTTTGTTCGGCAAGCAAGGCGGCGATTGTCGCCGCGCCCGTATCGACATCGTCCAGCGGATGATATGTGGCGCCCGACTGCGACAGGAACGTGAGAATCTCGTCGTCGCTGAAATCCGGGCCAAGAAAGCTTCCACGTTGTGAATCGCCGGCGCCATCGCTCGTCGGCCGGGTCCCGCCAAGCATATAGAAGTCGGCTAGATACGCTGCACCAATCGCGCCGCCCGCGTCTCCCGCTGCCGGTTGAATCCAGATGTCATCGAAGATTCCCGCGCGCAGAATCCTGCCGTTCGCCACGCAATTCAACGCGACGCCCCCGGCAAGACACAGGTTCGCCGCGCCCGTCAGATCGCGCAAAGTACGCGAGATCTTGAGCATGACCTCTTCCGTCACGGCCTGGATAGAGGCCGCGAGGTCCATTTCACGCATCGTGATTCGCGACTCAGGCACACGAGGTGGTCCATCGAAGAGTCGGTCGAAGCGCTCGTTCGTCAGCGTCGATCCCCGGTGAAAGTCGAAGTAATCCAGATTGAGCCGAAACGAGCCGTCGTCCTTGATATCGATCAGGTGCTCCCTGATCGTCCCGGCGTAGATGGGCTTTCCATAGGGCGCCAGGCCCATCAGCTTGTATTCACCACTGTTGACCTTGAAGCCGCAGAAGAACGTGAACGCGCTGTACAGCAAACCGAGCGAATGCGGATACCGGATTTCCTTGAGAATTTCAATCTCGCTCCCTTGCCCGATGCCCAGGCTCGTCGTCGACCACTCCCCAACGCCATCGACGCACAGCACCGCAGCTCTTTCAAATGGCGACGGGAAAAACGCCGATGCTGCGTGTGAATAGTGGTGCCGCGCGAAGTAGACGGGCACGTCGCAATTCAACATCTCCTTGATCAGATCCTTGAAATAGGGCTTCACGGCGAAGAAAGAGCCAACCGCACGCGTGAAGAACGCTTCCGACTCCGGCGCAAATGCGATCGACGACCGTATGATCCGGTCCGCCGTCAACGCAGGATCGTCATAGAACGCAATCGCCGCAAGGTCGCCGCCATCGATCTCCGCCTCCTCAAGGCAGTAGTTGATTGCGCCACGAGGGAAGCGCGGATCGTGTTTCTTCCTGCTGAATCGCTCTTCCTGCGCAGCAGCGACAATCTTTCCGTCTTTCAGGACCGCTGCGGCCGAGTCGTGGTAGAAGGCTGAAACTCCGAGTACGTGTCGGGACATGGCTCCCTCCTCTACGATCGAAATTCGCTCGCTGTGAGTTCCTGCGCGGAACCGGCGCCTGACATTCGTCCGGCGTGCTGGGCGCGCGCATATCCGCTGGCAGCCGAGGTTGTGGACAACCGCGTCCTTGGGAACGCTTCTTCCGGCTCGCATGCTGGGATGTCTTTCTGCATCATCGGCACGCCACCGATCAGCACAGCGCGCGGCGCGCTGCACGTGATCAGTTCGATAAAGTCCCAGCTGCCGCTGTTCTCGGCAAGACTCTCGGGCCGATCAAACACGCAGAGGTCGGCCTTCATGCCCGCCGCTATCCTGCCGATGTCGGCTATGCCGAGCGCGCGAGCCACCGAGGACGTCAGCGCATCGACCACGAAGTCGCCTAGCATCGCTGAATCGGCTGACTGGTGGGTCAGCGCGGACGACAGCATCGTCGCCGACCGGTAACGACTCCCACGCACCGCGGTTTGCCGGTCGATCGAGAACGCCAGCGCGCGATCCTTCAACGACAAGCGCGCAAAGCGCTCTTCCTGCAGCCATTCGCTGACCGCTCCGGGCGAGCAAACAAGGTTGGCGGACGACTCGTTCACCATCGCTACGTCGCGGCGAGACAGCTGCGAGAGGTTGAAGATCGTTGCCTGTGACAGCAGCGACAGGTATGACAGCAGTCCTACCTCGGTGATGTAGCGCGATTCCTTGAAGAGCTTCGCGTCGGCTGCAGTTGAGCTGAGCCGGACGCAGAGCCGCCTTCCCAGTCGCTCAGCAACCCGGGCGGCGACAACCAGCGTTTCGGCCGACCAGACCTCGCCAGGCACGACTGCAGGTATGAACTCGAAGCATTCTCGCCCGACCAAATTCGTCGCGCGAACAATGCCCTCCAGCATACGTACACCCGCTTCCGTGCCGTCGGCGCTGCCGCCGTCTTCCCCGAGTTCAACATAGAAGAGGCGGCGCAGGCTGTGAGCCCCATAGCATGCTGCGCAATCTGCAAGGCTGCTGCAAAACACGCCCGCCGTGGTGACTCCGTGTGCGGCGAGTTGCTGTGAATATCGGGCCCAATCCTGAAGACCCGGTGTAGCGTCGGCTTCGATCAAACCGGGAAGACAGGCAGTCTTATCGCCCGGCATCACGCAGGCACACTGCGACGCGTGTGACGGCAAAAGCCGTGCAATGCGCGGACCTTCGATCTCTACGTCTCCACGCACGAAGCGATGCCGGGTCGAGTCGAAGTACAAAGTGTCGACGATCGCCCACGCTCCTTCGCTTGCGCCCCCTTCGAGAACGTCCATATGTCCCTCACGTGGCAACGCCTTGCGAAGACGACGGCCGTCCGCCACCGGGCTCCTGCTTACCCGGATCGCTGTACCGCGATATCTGCCGCTCGTCAACGATTCCGGACATTGCACCCGAGGTCGAGCCATTTTCGATCTGCACGCCGGCTCGGATCAATGGCGCCACGACCTTCGCCAGAGCGCGTCCCATGAGGTCGTGCGCGGTCGGGGTGTAATGGCAGTCCATACGGAAACGCAGTTGTCGTCTCTGCCCGGCTGGGTATCGTTGCAAATCATCAATGACGTGATAAACCAGAACGTCAACCGACTGCGCGAGTTCGTCGAAACGTTTGCGAATATTCTTGTAGCTCGCCGTTTCCTCTACGTACTGGTAGACAGGCATGACGGCTATCACCGCAGGTACGGGCAACTCTGACACCCACTTTTCGAGGATGGCCTGCATGAGCCTCCAACCGTCATTACTCGCGGCGTTGTACTCTGGAAGCGGCTGGAACCTGGTTATCCGTTGGCAGAGGTCTTTGAAATCAGGGCCGATCTTGTTGACCATCTTGCGCAGATTCGAGCGCAACGAAGCCATGCCGCCTCCCGGTGGGTGCGACAAATCGTTCTCGCTGTAGGGCTGCGGGACGGGTATGCCCTTCAATGTCAAGCCGTTGTCATCAGAGAGTTCGAACCACGGTTTGGGCACGCGAATCGCCTCACCGGCGCGGTCCGCCCATCCACGCTCGCGAACGACGTTGCGCTGAATGTTCTCGACGAGCACGCTTATCACAACGGCGTCGTAATCGATCTGGTCGGCATATTGTTGAAAGACGAGATACTGCTGGTCGGTACCGCTGCCGCTCAAGCCAAAGTTGAGCACCTCGGTGTCGTTCAGTTGCTGCTCCATCACGTCGGTGTACCGTTTGCCGTTGCTGACGCCGTCGCCCGCCGTGTAGGAATCGCCGAAAACCAGGACACGATGTGCCGTTTGCTTGCGTGGAGTTACCTGGTGATCACAGCGAAAACCATCGCGATTGGTTTTCACCAGGTATCCACCTCCTTCATGTGGGATCCGGAGTTTAAGTCCGGGTGCGAACCGGTAGCCAAGGATCGGATCGTATCGCATCAAGCGCCGGTGCAGTCCTGGCGCTTCGCCATCCTGTTTGTGTGCGTTCATGATTGTCTCGTCTCCTGATTTCCGGGTCTTCGCCCCTTATCCGCATTCTCGACCGCTCATCGCTGGAAGTCAGCGACGCCTCCTATCCTGAAGGACATCGAGACCACTCGTTACATCATGCAAGTGATTTTTCTCAGACGTACGGTCCAATAGGGCCTTATACGTCTTCTTGACGACAGGCAATAGTTGTTTGGGAATCAGTCTGGTGGCAAATCCCCTGACAATGGCGAAGGCTGGTTTCGGTTCACGGAAGAGGTTTTCTGGCACCCATATTCCGTCAAACTGGAAAAGGAGTTCTGGGTAGTCGATATAGCGTTGATCGATATTCAGTTTCCCTACCAGATCGTCCCGCACAAATATCAGGTTTCCCGTATGGCAGACAAGCGTATAACCCTTGCGACGTGCGACGTTGCACGTCGCCGAGAACGTGTTTCCACTCGTTTTATCGCTATGCCTCCAGACTACCCCCGGTGGAACACTTGAGTTGATTTCGATCACGACTATTTTGGGCATATAGTCTGTCAAGGATTCCCACACGTCACAGTCATAGGAGTCTATGTCGATCGATAGCAATGAAAACTCGGGCGGTATTGTGGTTTTCCTCAGAATTGCATCCAGCGACGATTCGTCAGTCGAAGATCGTGCTACAAAGGCGCACACCGGTACGATCTTCGGATACCTCGTGGCTGTATCGAGCAGATCCTTATATTTTCTTTCATCGCCCTCTATATAAACCGCGTTCCATCCTTGTTCTACAAGAGCAAATGTGTTGCTCAAGTGAATGCCATCCCATGCACCAAACTCGACACACCAACTGTCATTGCTGACCTCGATGCCCAAGCGCTTGTGCAACTCAGCGATCACGCCATCTTCACCGTTCTGCGAATGAACGTTTAACTGATACCTGTTGAACGGCAAGTTGCTAAGGTTCGAATTCATTTTTTCAGCCCTCGGATAGATGTCTGGTTCCGTCACGACTGACCTGCCTTCCGTCTTGTACTCTGCAACTATCACCAGGAAATTGCGACTACGCCACGCAGCGAATGTGTCGGCGGAATCACAGCACCCTCGCGATTCTGTAAAGCATCCATGCCGCAGCGAAACTCAGCCCCACCGTGATCGACCAGGCGATACCCGTGACGCCCCAGTAGTGCGTCGCGGGCGGGACACAGGCGAGCAGCACGACGACCTCGATCATCGACGCCTGCGTGGTCGCCTTCGCGTCGCCGACCGCGCGCAGATACGACACCAGCACCGCGATCAGCGCACCGATCGCCATGTTGATCAGGAAGATCTTGAAGAGCGGCACGGCAGGCAGCCAGGCTGGGCCGAGTATCAGCGCGAACAGCGGCTGCGCCGCCAGCCGCAGCACGATCACGACAAGCACCAGCCCCAGCGCGATCAAGCCGATATAGCGCTTGAAGAGCCGCGCGGCCGCGTGAGGATCGGTGCGATGGCGTGCGGCGAAAGTCGGGAACAGGTACTGCGACATCGCAATCGCGGCATCGGCGAGCAGCATCTGCGCGAGCCGCGACGACATCTGATACGCGCCGAGTTGCGCGGGACCGAGCAGCTTGCCGACCACGACCTTGTCGAACTGGTTGAGGATCAGGTTGACGACACTGCCCGCCCAGATCCAGCGGCTGAAACCGATGTAATGACCGATGCCCGACCAGCGCAACCGGATGGGCGGACGCGGACTCATCGTGATCCACGTGAGCGCCGTCTTCAGCGATTCGCCGACGATCATCCCGAGCAACACCGAATACGCGCCCGCACCCGCGAGCGCGAGGGCGAGCCCGCAACAGCAATCGAGGAAAGCCGCCGAGATCTCGATAAGCGCGACATGTTGAAAGCGCCGCTCGCGCTGCACGACGTAATAGGCAGGTGACGCGACGCCGCGCAGCAGCGGCAACAGCGCCGCGAGTTGCAGGAGCAGCAGCGCGCCGCCCAGATGGAACTGACTGTTCATCAACGGCGCAATCGCGATGAGCGCGGCGCCGATCAACAGACCGCGTGTCGCGAGCGTGGTCCAGACGGCGCCCAGCTCATCGTGCGTCGGCGCGGCCTGTCCCTGGATCACCGCCTGCGAAAGTCCCGTATCAGACAGCGACTCTGCAATTGCGACGGCGAGCAGCGCGACGCTCACGCTGCCGATTGCCTCCGGCCCGAGAATGCGGCCGATTGCGAGAAACTTGACGGCCACGAGCCCCCGCATCAACACCTGCTGCAGCAGAACCCATGTCGCCGCACTCGAATCAAAGCTCGCGCTGAAAGAGAACGCCGGTAGCCGGGTCGCTCGCACACTGTTCTCCCTCTTTGTATCGCCCTTTGGGTGCCGACCTACCACGGCACCCAACTTTCACAACGTACAGGCAAGTTTTGCCACGCAAACGCCATTCGCTAGTTCAAATCGGCAAACTTTACGATTAATTCGCTCAGTGCTTAAAACGAAACGGGGTTACGGGCGAGGGTCTCGCGGGGTTTTCGTTCCGCCATTACAGGCAGCTGCGCAGCTGCTTGCGCTGGAAGGTTTGCACGCGTTTGGATGTAACAGTGCCGATCGACCAGGCATCGCGACCTGCGACAACGTAGCTGCGGTCGGATGAACTGTTGGCTAACGCAGATGCGGCGTTTCATCTGGACAAGACACGAGGACGCAACAGGATTCAAAACGACGAACGTCGAGTTGGGATTTTGTGCATCGCAGACAGTTGTGATCGATTGCGCTAACTTGACGACGTTGTAGACCCACGGATCGGTATCGACCTGAATCGGTCCATGAAAAGGCCGTGAAGCGGCCATTCATGAATGCCTGATCGGCGCGGCGCTCAGCTGTTCGGGTCCAGTGCCCGTTTCCTCGCTAGTCGATGCGCTGGGACGCGTGGCGCGCATTTCCGCAGTTCTCCCGACGCAATATCGAAGCCGCGGCTGAACGCGCGCATGAAACTCGATTGTCGACAGACCTGACGTGATTATCGAAGGTCCGTTCATGGCCGACTATTCCCTCGTGCGTTTCGCATAGAGGGGATCGAATTGTGTGTCGAGGATCCTCACGAGCGCTCACTCGCCCGAGAAGGCCGTTGCGGATCGGTTAGCCTACGATCTCAAGGAAGTGAGTAACGGGCCTCAAAAAGCACATCAAGCATCGCCCTCGCGGCGCCCCTCATGTGCCGTCGTGACCCTGTGGGCGACCATATCCAAGGCAGGCTTGATCAGGCCGTTCTTGTCCGTCCATACCTTTGGGATCAACGCCCCGCTCAGCACGACGCTATCTGCGTCAGCCAGCGCGAGCAACGCGGTTTGCACGTCATCGTCGAACCCAATCACGTTGACGAAAATCGTATCGCCATCATTGTTGGTCGCCCGTACCTTGCAGGTCACGAACCGTTTGCCATTCTGCCCCGTGCGAATCTGCGCCTCGCCGTACAAGCGCCCGCCCACCAGTCCATCGATCATCGTCGTTCTCCTATGATGCCGTACCGCGCAAGAAACCTCACCGCATGGCACGGCCCGAATGATCCCACGAAACGCAGCGCCGTCCGCACAAATACATGCATTACGCACGCCTCCAGCACCAGGCACCGGGTTAGTCGATGCCTTCGACCGACAGCGACAGGTCGATCCTGCGGCAAGGCTGTTGGCGCGCCAAAGGTGCTGATCACGAAGCTTGCACAAGGTGGTGCCACGATAGGGATGCGGAGCTATGACCGAACCGATGCATACAATCCTGTATCGGCGACGGCACGAAGCTTTTCCCATAGCGTACATCGCCCCCAGCCCTACTGACTGGGTGCCGAGATCAAACCGCTGTCACGAGAGCGCCACGGCATGGGCGTCACGATTTCCGTCGTGGGGCGACGCTCGTGGATGGTTGCTCGTTTCCGAAGACGACGTGCTCGGCGCCATGTTCGACGCACATTCGGTCGTCCGCGACGGGTCCGGTCGGTACCGGGACCTACCTCGCAGTGCCGGCAGGGGGCTCGCCTGAACTGCGCCGGCTGGTCGAGGTCGAGGGCGAAGATGCCGCCTTCGCGACGAGTTGGGTAGTGGCCAAAATGTCCGTGTGTGGACTGCATCATGCTCAACGGTCGCGGAGCGAAAACCTGAAGATGTGCCGGCGACGACGTCGATATTCGTCGACGTCGTTGCGGTTGGCGCCGGTCAGAATTACCGCGAGCGGAATGCCCTGCGCTTCGATGATGAGATGGCGCTTTGAACCGTGGCGAGAACAATGAGAAAATGTACCATCCATGGACCTGCTGATTGGCAGATATCATCCCGGCGTGATACAAAGTCTTCCGTACCGGATGATCGCTCCTGCGATATCGCGGTCAAGAATACGACTTACAACATTTACAGGTTCAAAATGGCAACTGGTACAGTGAAATGGTTTAACGATGCAAAGGGTTTTGGCTTCATCACGCCGGACGAAGGCGGCGAAGACCTGTTTGCCCATTTTTCCGAAATCAAGACTGAAGGCTTCAAGTCATTGCAGGAAAACCAGAAGGTCAGCTTCGAAGTGAAGATGGGGCCCAAGGGCAAGCAGGCCGCCAATATCAAGCCGCTCTAAGCCGCGCACAATACCCTGACACGTGACCCGCCTGGCGGGTCACGTTTTTCAGTTGTAGCGTGTAGGCGTCCGTGCGCATGGTGGCATGCCCATGCACCGGATGGTCATCGAAACGGGACGGACAAGTCCTGCGCATGACCAGGTCGCCCGCTGACAACCGGGCCGCATCAATCAGGCTGCGGCGGGCGCCGGAGTGCTAACACTGGTTGGCTCAGCCGCTACCGGATTCTGCGGCGCCCGCTTCGCCGGTGCCTTCCTTGCCACTGCTTTTTTCGTCGCTGCCTAGCTGACGAAGCGCGAGAACGAAGCGCACATTCAACGCATGGTTCATTTCGTCACGGCTCATCAGTGTGTCCCGTACGAATGAGTCAGCCAGGTCGCCGCCTGTTGGCGGAGGCTTGATTGGCGATTCAGCCGATGAACTGGAATGGCCGAAAATTAGCCGTTCTCACCCTTTCTCACGCCCTGTTCATTCAACTCTTCGTCGTCTCGAGAAAGAAGGCCGGATAGGTCTACACCTGACACTCGCTCCTCCAGGGGTCGCCTCGGCCGAAGCTCTACCGCTCTAAAGGCTTACCGGCTCAAGGCAGCCTGGGCCCGTTGGAGCCACTCGCTGTTATGTTCGCGAGCGTGCCGCGGCCAATGCCTGGCGTCGTGCACGATCTCAGCATAAAGTTCGCGCGCACGCTGGCGGTCGGCATCGTCGGGCTGCGCCACTAGCCAATCAGCGTACAGGCAACGGGGTGCAGCGTCGCTTGCGCTCGCGAGCGCCATTTCGAACGCAGCGCGTGTCCCTGGCGCACCGATCGCCGCCTGGACACGCGCATTGAGCAGGGACGGCTCCGGCCGCCGGCGGGCGAGAGGATCGACCGTGAACAGTGTTTCCAGCGTGTCCCGCGAAGCCGCAGCATCGCCGTTGGCAAACTGCGCACGCGCCAACCCTTGGAGTAAAGCGGGATCGGATGAGAACGGCCCACTGGCTGCCGCCTGGTAGTGCTCGAGGGCTTCGGAAGCATTTCCCGCATCGAGCAGCGCTGCACCTAGCCGCATGCGATGCGCGACGGTCGGCGCACGATCGAAATCTGTCCGCGCCTCGCGCACCGCCCGGTTGGGATCGACAAGCTGCGAGATGGCTTTCGTCGCCGCCATCGCACCACGCGACTGGCGCAGAGCGGGCAAGTAAATAACAAAGAAGTACACCAGACTGCCCAAGCCTGGGAACAGAAACAGGATCAGCAGCCAGTACATGTTCTGCTGAGTACGCACGGCATGCACCGCGAAGAACAGGGCGATGATGACGTAAAGGCTGATTCCGAATATGCGCATTTACGAGGAGGTCGGTTGAGGTGCGTCGCCGGCGGCACGTGAGCGAAGCGGCAAAAGGCTATTGTGGCAGAAGCGCGGCGCCAGCCAGCTGGAACCCGCGCATGCCGGTGCTTTTTCGAGGCCCCCCCTTCAGTAGCCGACCAGCGAAGCACAGTCGACGCTCCTCGTACCGGACAATCGCACGCATGACGAGAAACAGATCACCCCTTTAATATCTAACTTTGCGCCATCGTTTTCTCTTCAGTCGCGGAGACCACCTCCTCATGCCGGGAATGAACGCAAACGCGATGAGTCGCCGTCAGTTGCTTACGCTGATCGGCAGGAACCTCGGGGCGGCCGCCATGATGCAAAGCATGGGCTCGCTGGGGTTCGCCGCTTCCTCGACCTACGCTGGACCGCTCCGGCTCGATGGCGCGCCGAAAGGCACGCGGATTCTCGTGCTCGGCGCAGGCATGGCGGGCCTCGTCGCCGCTTTTGAGTTGAAGCGCGCGGGCTATCACGTGCAGGTGCTGGAGTACAACAACCGCGCAGGCGGTCGCGCGTGGACTGTCAGAGGCGGTGATCGTTATACGGAACTCGGCGGTGCCACCCAGTATTGCGATTTCGCTGACGGGCTTTATCTGAATCCAGGGCCGTGGCGCATTCCGTATCACCACCAGGGCGTACTCGACTACGCAAAACGCCTGAAAGTGCCCCTCGAACCATTTATCCAGGTCAATTACAACGCTTACCTGCATTCGGCGGAGGCTTTCGACGGCAAGCCGCAACGATTCCGCGCGGTGCAGACCGACTATCAAGGCTATATCGCCGAACTGCTTTCCAAAGCCATCCGCAAAGACGCACTCGGTGATGCGTTGTCAGCCGAAGATGCGCATCTGCTGCTCGAATCCCTGCGCAAATGGGGTGCACTCGAACGGGATGGCGCCTATCAGGCGGGGCGGCGAAGCAGCGAGCGCCGCGGCTTCGCGACCCCGCATGGCGGTGGCCTGATGCCCCTCGCCGTCCCGTCGAATCTGCTTCCGCGCGACCCTTTGCTTGCATCGCGTTTGTGGCAATGGCTCTCGTCAGGTAACGAGCAGGACTATCAGAGCAGCATTTTCCAGCCGGTCGGCGGCATGGACAGGATTGCCCATGCGCTTCATGCGCAGGTCGCAAGCACCGTAGCGTTCAACGCCAAAGTCACGGCCATCCTGCAGGACCAGCACGGCGTCACAGTGCGCTATACCGATACGACCACCGCTACCGAACGGAACGCGCACGCGGATTGGCTCGTGTGCACTATTCCGCTTTCCATCCTGAGTCAGATCGACATTGCGGTCGGCCCTGCCATGCTTGCCGCGATCGATGCTGTGCCCTACGAGACGTCGGTGAAAATCGGGCTGCAATTCGGCCGGCGATTCTGGGAAGAAGACGAGCAGATTTACGGCGGCATCACGCACACCGACCTACCGATCGCGACGATCGGCTATCCGGCGACAGGTTACGGATCGACCGGCCCTGCGGTTCTGCTCGGCGCCTACATGTGGGGGCCCGCCAGCTACGAAATAGGCGCGTTGTCGCCGGGCGAACGTATCGCGGTGGCATTGAGCCAGGGTAGCCAGATCCATCCGCAATATGCGAGCGAGTACCAGACGGGCTTTGCGGTGAGCTGGAGCCGGTCCCCGTTCACGAATGGCTGCTTCGCCGCGTGGACGGAAGAGTTGAGAAAGGCGCATTACGCAAATCTCTGTGCGATCGACGGACGGATCGTCCTTGCCGGAGAACACGCCTCTCATATCCCGGCATGGCAGGAAGGCGCCGTGCTGTCTTCACTGGATGCGATCAGCCGGTTACATCGGAGAATCGTCAATGGATAGCTTGACGCTGATTCTCAGGGCGCTATCGATGGTTTTGCTGGTTGGAACCGCGACGATGTGGGCTGAGGCCGTGGCGCAAGACGGATCACACGCGTTCACGATTTCGCCGGGATATCGCTTTACTGAAGAAAGCGGTGAAGCGCTTTACATCGCTACATGCGCGGGATGTCACATGCTGGATGGAAAAGGGGCGCAAGGTGCGGGGCGTTACCCGGCGCTCGCTGGCAATCCTGCGGTCGAAACAGCGCCGTATGTCATTGTCAATGTGCTGCACGGCCGAAAAGGGATGCCATCGTTTGGCGATGAGATGGATGACGATCAGGTCGCTGCTGTCGTTAACTACACGAGAACCCATTTCGGTAATCGGTTTTCTGGCAGTGTTGCGCCGAGCGAGGTCAGGCGTTTGCGCTGAGTTTGCTCCTTGTGGCTGGCGAAGTATTACTTCTCTTTCTCACACCCTCCTCCGTTGCTTCGCAAAGCTGATGTGATGGCACGAGGTACCGGGTCGTGCGCCTCTCGTATCGGAGAGTAACGGGCACTTGCCAGAGGAGACAGGTGGCGCGTCTTCGGCCTTATGTGAAGCTTCACATAGGGCCGATCGGCAGCCGGGCGCCGCCCTTCGTCTCGCGTATCCGGCGCCCGCCACCAAGACTGCTTGCGATGATAAGGCCCGGGTTATCGGGGCAATCACGCTCACGGTCATGATCATCGGACCGATGTCGCGCCATTCCGCGACGCCAGGCGAGCGAGGCCGCGAATCACGCCGGCGCCGACAAAGCCGATTTTCGCAACCGCCTCCTGATTGCGTCCGTCCACGCGCTCATCGCGTGAAGACGGCCTTTCCCCGCGTGCGGCCTTCAATCATCGCTGCGATCGCCGCACGAGCCTCCGTCATCGGCACGACAGCGCCCACCTCCGGCTTGATGTCGTTACGGATGATGAACTGCATCATGGCTTTCATCTCTTCGAGCGTGCCCATGATGGTGCCGCGTATGTCGATCTGCTCGACAACGATCCGCAGCAGATCGGTTTCAGTGGCATGGCCGGATAAAGTTTTCGTCCGTCTCGCGACGATGCGCGGCATCCTTGCCTTTACCGACCCGATGTCGATCGAAAGTCGCTGCCGAATACGCTGAGCCGTGATGCGCGCAGTCAATTCAAAGCTTGCAAATTCCTGACAATCTGGCTTTAATGAGGATGTCTGCATCCTTGGTCGCTTAAGAGCGACCTAATTGAGGCCATAACAGTGCATTTCCCCCTGAGTCTTGCTGTCCTGATGTGTGTCCGTTCTCGGGGCCTACCCGAAGAGGAAACGTGCGGACATCGAGACCCGGGGACTGTGAAACGCACACGGAGCCGCGTTCTTCCCGCGGACAAGTCAGCACTTCCCTTCGCCCGGCGCTTCGAATAACAGCGAAGAGCCGGGCCTTCTACCAGACCTGACGGCACACGACGCCATCGTTTCGCGCCTTGGCGAAGCAAGTAGCGCGCAGCAACGCTGCAGTCGAGTGTCGCGTCCAACAGCCTCCCGTTGCGCTGATAACGCGCGGCCTGCTCTCGCGCTGTGATCGCGGCGGGGTTAACCACGTGCTGGAAAACTGGGAAAGTCATGAGAACGCAAGCGAAGCATCCGTTGCAGGCTGTTCAAGCCGGGAAGACACTCGCGATCGAGTTCGCAAATCAGCCTGCAGATATGCAGGCGCGACACGTTGCCCAATGGAGTTACTGCTCGAGATATAAGGGCTACCGCCTTTCAGCCCATGCGCAGCCCGCAAACATCGATCTATATGCCGCCGACCTCGTGATTGAACACTCGGACGCCTCACCATGTCACTTTCGCGCCCTGGACTATTTCTACACGGCAGCGGAGGCGGTAGGGTATGCGACACGATGGGGAAGGATATGGGTCGATCACCGACTGCAAAAAGCGGCCGAGCGAGCCATGGTTACCAACATCATGGACCGCGGACCTGGCACCGCTCGCGCAAGCGCGGAGTAGCCATCATGCAAACGCTCACCTCACTGTCAGTCGCGCGGCCTCTTCGCTTTGTGCTGCGGGACGCAGGCAACCCGACAGCAGCACTACTCTACTGGCTCGGTGCCACGAAGCCTTCTACGTACGCGAGCTTTGCCGAGGTCACCCGGCGCCTGGCCCCACTGATGCAGGTGGTCTTTCCAGATGAGCGTCCCGGCGCGTTCGTGAACCGGGAGGTCGTGCGCTGCGTGCATCGATCGCCCACGGCTACACGGCTGATCTTTTTCGATGAGTCCTGGCTGGACATATGGGATGACAGCCGATGCTCAGACATCTGCAATCTTCAATCTTGCCGGAGGCAATCGTGCTGCTCCCCCACACCCACTATCTCACTGATATGAAGACGTTTGCGGAAAATGAGCGCATCGTGTCCGAAAGCGATCTGGCTCAACTGAAAGCGTGCATCAATCTGCCAACGGCGACACCGCAGCAGCGGGCGATGGTGGAGACGATTGAGGCCACCGCTTTACTTGTCGCCCCCGAGCAGATACCGCCGGACGTCGTCACGATGAACACGATGATCGAATGCGCGGCACTCAACAGTGCGGACACACATTGCTGGACGTTGGTTTATCCCGACAAGGCGGACTATCGGATGGGACATCTGTCGGTGCTGTCGCCTGCCGGCATCTCGCTTTTGGGTGGGCGATGTGGGCAGACCGTAGTGTGCCGACCACCGAGCGGCGTGCAGATCCGTTACGTTATCCAGGCGATACTGCTACAACCGGAGAGTCGGCACTTCGCTCAATGACGCCTTTGCCTACCGGCCGACTCGGGGTAGCCGGGCAGTTGCAATCCTTCCGCGATTGATAAGGCTATATGGCCACGTCAATTCCATCGCAGTGGCCATGAGCCCCGTTTAATCGTGGTCCAGTAGATCCAGCCAATCGCAACCAGCGCAACCGCCCCTAACGTCGTTGGCAACACCAGAAAAGACCAACCCGGTTGAGCGGCGAAGATGATCACCGGGTTGCTGCCAGCGGGTGGGTGAACGGTCCGCGTGACCATCATCAGCATCAGAGCGCACGCGGCCGCTACGGCCATGGGAAGGTACCCCGAACCGAACAGATGCAAACAGAGCAAACCCGTCAGGCTCGTCAAAACGTGTCCTCCGACGATGTTTCGCGGTTGTGAGAACGGGCTGGCCGGGAAGCCGAACAACAGCACACAGGTTGCTCCAAACGAGCCGAGAATCCATGGCTGGGCAGTTTTATTTGCGAGCATGCCAACGAGAGCCAGCGCGATGAACCCGCCCAGGCCGGCGAGCAGTATGCTGCCGGCCTGGGCACGCCACGTCGAGGCCCCGCGCTCGCCAGCAGGAGCGGCGGACGGGATCGTCATAGGACTCAGGCCTTCTTGAAGCGAGCCGCTTCTTCAGAACCTTTCGTCGCGTTGCCCGCGCTGTACGAGTGCGCGCCGACGCCTGCGAGCTTCCCGCCTTGCACGATGAGGTATTCATCGCGGATCGGGCGTCCTTCGAAGTAGCACTCGAGAATTTCGCGTGTGCCTGCGGCATATCGCGCCTGTGCCGAGAGGCTGGTGCCCGAGATGTGCGGCGTCATACCCTGGTGCGGCATGCTGCGCCACGGGTGGTCCGCCGGTGCGGGCTGTGGGAACCACACGTCGCCGCCGTAGCCAGCCAGCTGACCGCTCTTCAGCGCATCGACGATCGCATCGCGATCG
Organism: Paraburkholderia sp. Tr-20389; assembly: GCF_017104565.1. Taxonomy (GTDB): domain Bacteria; phylum Pseudomonadota; class Gammaproteobacteria; order Burkholderiales; family Burkholderiaceae; genus Paraburkholderia. The sequence continues at coordinate 147,887 of NZ_JAAGPD010000002.1, forward strand.
CACAGCTTGCCGCGTGCCGTATTGATCAGATAGGCGCCGCGCTTGAAGTTCTTCAGCGTGTTCGCATTGATCATGTGTTCCGTTTCGGGGTGCAGCGGGCAGTTCAGTGTCACGACGTCACACACCTTGGTCAGGCTCTCAAGGCTCGTGTGATGCGTGAGGTTGAGTTCCTTCTCCACCGACTCTGGCAGGCGGTGGCGATCAAGGTAGTGCAGCTTCATGTCGAACGGCTTGAGTAGCCGCAAGACGCGCAGTCCGATCCGGCCCGCCGCGACGGTACCCACGTGCATTCCTTCGACGTCGTACGAGCGTTCGACGCAATCGGCAATATTCCAGCCGCCTTTGTTGGCCCAATCGTGGGACGGAATATAGTTGCGGACGAGAGCAAGCGTGGTCATCACGACGTGTTCGGCCACGCTATTGCTGTTGCAGTAGGTGACTTCCGCGACGGTGATGCCCCGATCCATCGCAGCCTGGAGATCGGTATGGTCGGAACCGATACCCGCAGTGACGATCATCTTGAGTTTGGGCGCCTTCGCGATACGCTCGGCGGTCATATACGCAGGCCAGAACGGCTGCGAAATAACAATTTCAGCATCATGCAGTTCGCGGTCGAGCACGCTGTCGGCGCCGTCTTTACTGGAAGTCACAACCAACTGATGGTCCTTCGATTCCAGATATTTGCGCAGGCCCAGTTCGCCCGACACGCACCCCAGCAGATGCCCCGGCGTGAAATCGATCGCCTTGGGAGTCGGCGTGGTCTGTCCGTCCGGATAGCGCGTGATTTCCGGAATGGTGTCACGGGCATATTGCCTCGGCATGCCGTTGACCGGATCGTCGTACAACACACAAACAATTTTCGCCACGATATCTGTCTCCGCTCTGAAGGAATAGGAACCGGGAGCCATGGGGCTGCCCGCGTACGATCGCGCTGCTTGCCGCCGATCGACGCACAGAGTGTTGACCAGACGCGTAGCAGAGGTCTAATCGTTTCGACGCATGACTTGATAAAGCGGGCTTATGAAGATCTACTCGAAGCGTCGGAACGGCGTGCTTTTCCCAACCTCGCGCGGTGTCTATCGTGTGCATAGACGGTCACACATGGATCGACCTGAAAGCAGTCGCTTAAACAGAAAGTACGCTCTGCAAATACCAACGTTGCACTAATCGGTCAAAGCCTTTAACCGCGCGGGTTTCAACGCCCGATCACCACTGCGGTATCACCACCATCCGGTTCCGATCTCCATCCCTGACACGGTATCGGCTAGAGTTCCAACTGTGATGCAGGTCCTATTGGAGGAGACATGCGCGATAACCTGATTCCCGTCATCGTGGGCCGGAAGTGGCAAATTGCCAACGGGTACCATGCCGTTGAACTTCGCACGACGTCCAGATCGGCACTTCCGCCGTTTAACGATGGGGCGTGTATCACTCTCTGTCTGAATAGCGCTGGCGACAAGGAACGAATTTATCCCTTGCTCGGCGTTTCATCCCATTCAGATGGTTATGTGGTTGGCACCAGATACGAAGCTGAGGGCAGAACGGATAGCCTGCTATCCAGGTTTCCGTTGAATGAACGCGACGAAGTGTTTATTGGTTTTCCAAAGAACCAGCCCACCATTCTGGACGATCGCGTGAGATCTATCCTGTTTGCTGGCGGGATAGGCGCTGCGTCGATCGCGGGAATCGCGAAGCGGCTTGCCTCCGCGGGTCAAAGGTTCGAGGTGCACAACTTCGCCCGATCGGCCGATCGTGCAGTTCTTCGAGAAGCGCTTGATGCGCTTCGAGATCACGGCAAGGTCTATCACCATTTCGGACTGTCCGATGATCTGTTCGCACAGAAGAGTTCCCACGCAATGAGTCCAACTCATGCCAACACACAGATTTACTGCAGCGGCCCTCCTGCTTTCATGGATCTCATTGAGCGCCAGGCCCGCGAATGGGTGTATGCAGCGAACGTTCATAAAATTGCGCTTGGCGACCAAACGGCATGTTCGACGGCCGTTCGACCGCGCGATGACTGAGGCGCGCTTTCCATAGCCGATGTGTGATCGATCGTCGGTCTTTCAAACCGTGCGACAAAATCATCCCCGGGGAGACCGCTGTCCAGCATCAGCACGGCGCCATAATCGAGTTGCCTGCAGTCGCTCAATAGCAAGACCGCGTTCACACGCAACTCATAGCGGGCAGTCAATGGAACATCCTTGTTGAACAAGGCGTGCATTTTTCTGTATGTCACGAGTCGTCGATGAACCACAGCTTTGAGCAGCACCGAAGCAATCGCATTCAGGTCCGGCAACGTCACGACACACTCCACATCAGCGAGCTTGCAATCACAGACACGACAAGCTACCGATCGCTACTTAGCTAAAGAATTCAACAACCTGTTGAGGTTTTGGGGCTGCACATGAATGATCCCGCCACGCGGACTGTCGATGTCTGCGATGAGCGCCAGCGACAATGCAACGGTCACCGGCAGGATCGTGATGAGCAGACCTCTGCGCAACTTCCCTTTCGCCCCATATCCCTGTACTACACATCCAAACAGCGCGATGACGATCATCAGACACCATGTGCCGATCGGAATGCGATTGATCAACGCGGCCTCGGAATAGTCCTGCGAGTTGAGCACATCGTTCATCCCGGTAACGACGGTGGCAGCAATCGGTGTTGGCGTGGCTCTGGCCATTTGGGCCGCCATTTTCCAAAGCTCAGCCTGAAGGTCGGCAGTCTTGCTCTCGTTACTCGCGATCTCCTGCGGGTCTCTGGTCCGAAAGTGCGCAAGCCGAAGGCGGGTATATTGGATCAGTGCGGCCTTCATCTCGCGGCTCAATGGCGTGTCGGCCAGATCCGCCCGTGCGTATTCGGTACCAATTGCGTTAGCCTCGTTTTCCTCGAGGTTCTTGCGCGTGTCATAGCGGCTCACAGCCATCGATAAACTAAAACCGATGAGCAGCGCCAGCAACGTCAAAGTTGATGTCTGTACCACGTTGAAGTCGTCCCGCTCATCGGTCGGGAGGGGCAGCACACGTCTGAGGATAAATGCGCCAAAGGCCACCGCTCCTATAAAAAGCGCTAGCAGGGCGACGAAGAGTATTGCTGGATGGTCGACGAACGCTGCCATACATTCCTCAGCGACGTTGCACCAGGCAGATTGCCTGGCGAGCTGGCGCAGCACCGCGACCCACGTCGTCGCCCACGATCAGCAGGATATTGGTTTTTTGCACTTGCTGCGAATCCGTCTGCGCCTGGGCGCTGATCGAGACACTCAACAGGCCGGCTGCAACGAGGACAAAAGGAGCGCGCGTTACGGGTCTTGCCAGTCCGGCAAGCAAGGTTGGAAGCTGCATTCTGGTTCCCCTGAACGACATTCCCAACCGCATGGGATAGACGTGCGATACGACCCGGAACTCGAACATCGGAAAATAAGCAGCACCGGAGTTGCCCATCGAACAACAAGCTTAGTCACGAAGCGTTTAACTGCACATTGGACTTTGGTCCAATTGTCTGCTCCCGGCTTCAGGATGCGACCGTTTTCACGAGCACTCCTGCGAGGCAATACGAGCGCGGCAAATGCTACCGATCCATGAAACTTCCAGGAAGCACGACGAACAGAATTGCCGGTTGAGCAACGAAATCTTCCATACATAACTCGTGTTTGATCTTGCCTGTCAGCGTGCTCATGATGCGATCCAGTCACCCTGCTTCCGCTATGACAACTTCAGCGCGAAGGAACATTTTCACAAGCGCCGTTTTCGACGGTTCGGGGGCGTCGACATAGGCAAGCAAATCGCGCAATGCGATCCCAGCGTTCAGACGCCCGTTGAGCCACGCGCGCAGCCCCGCCTCCGACGTGACAAGGATATTGCTACGCTGTGTCGGGTCGTCGCTCGTAACGTCGGGTATCTCCGGAACGATGTCGGGATCGAAGCCTTCGGTGGTCGCATGGAAAAAGCCCCACGTATCGTTCTCGATGAGGAACACGTAGAAGTCAGGTAGCGCAAGTAGTTCGTTCTCGCTATGTGCGCCTTCTATACGCGCCTGCAGCAGATTCAGCGACTCCACCGACGACATCCGCATCCGCGCGGAAGAAAGCGCGCCCTCTGCGACGTCGAGGGGCTCGACCAGACCCGCCTCGATCGCCTTTCGGGTTGCGAGAGCCACGCTGAGCGCAAGCGGATGGCCGACGCCAAACTCAATCTTGAAGTTGCATATGGCGCACATGGCAGCCCCTCACGGCGTAACGATGTTGAACCAGAAATCGAAGTTGTCGAGCCACGTGAGAAACTCGCCGAGCTTCTGACTGTTGCCGTCCACCTTGGCCGTGCCGGACATGATGAGCTTTTGCATGTTGGTCGTGCCGAGCATGATGTTGTTCAGGTCTTCGCGCGTCATCGTGACCGACGCATCGACGGAATTTGACGTTTGACCCCTGGAGTAGTGCAGCGCGCTGTTTTCCACACCTAGCACGTAAGTCTCCTTGGTGTCCGTCAGCGAAAGATTGAGTGCCACCGTTTTGCCGGCCGCTCGCTCGCCATTGAGCCGGATGCCGAGAAAGTCGAGAAACATATCGAGCGGCATTGCGCGAATCGTGTCGGGGCTTTGAGGCGCCGGCGCGGGCAGCTTTTTCACACCGTTGCGCAACTCCATCGCACCAGTGAGGTAAAAGTTGCGCCATGACGCCGACTCGGCCTGGTAGCCGAGCTGCTCGTAGGCGTCCGCCAGCAACTGCTTCGCCGCGACGTTTTGCGGATCCGCGAAGACCACATGGTTCACAACCTCTGCCACCCAACGGTAATCGCCCTTGTCATACGAAGCGTGCGCCTTGCGCAGGACGGTGGCCGCTCCACCCATGAATTCGACGTAATGCTTGCCGTTTTCCGTAGGCGGCAAGCGGTGCAGGTTGGCGGGAACGCCGTCGAAGAAGCCGAGACGCAGGTTGTACTGCGCGACAGCATCGTGATAGACCGTGCCGTAGTAGCTACGGCAATACCAGTGCTTCGCAAGGCTGTCCGGCAGGCGGATGACTTCGCCGATTTCCAGCGGCGTCATGCCCATATTCGACATTCGCAACGTCTGGTCATGCAGATAGCGGAACATGTCGCGCTGCGCGCGCAGGAACGGAACGATCCGGTCGTTGCCCCACGTCGGCCAGTAGTGCGAGGCGAAAAGTACCTGAGCGTCACCGCCGAACATATCGAGGGCGGTTTGCAGATACTTGGACCAGAGCAGACCGTCGCGCACCTTTGCGCCGCGAAGCGTGTACAGATTGTGAAGCGTGTGCGTCGCGTCTTCAGCCGCGCAGAATGCCTTGTACTTCGGCAGGTAGAACATGAATTCAGACGGAGCCTCTGATTCCGGCGCCATTAAAATCACAAGTTCGACGCCGTCCAGAGTCATTTTCTGCCCTGTCTTTTCGGCGAACATCGATGGAAACGCCAAGGTAATGGTGCCCACGGATGTTGTCTTGCCAAGCCCTCCGTCGACGATTCCCGTCGGGCTGCGCGGCAACAGCGAACCGTACATGTAGCTGGCTCTACGGCCCATTGCGTTGCCCGCAATGACGTTCTCGCCCACGGCCGCTTCAGTAAAGCCGGTCGGCGCCACGATCTTCACTTTCCCGGACTGCAGGTCCTGGTCGCTCACCAGTCCGCGGACACCGCCGTAATGATCGACGTGGCTGTGCGTATAGATGATGTGCGTAATAGGTTTGTCGCCCAGGTGCGGGATGACGAGTTGCTTCCAGACGGTCGATGCGACCTCCGTCGTGATGAACGGATCGACGACGATATAGCCCTTGTCGCCTCGAATGATGCTCATCACGGACAGGTCATAGCCGCGCACTTGCCAGATGCCGTCGACTACTGTGTATAGCCCGTGGTTCATGTTGAGCTTGGCATTACGCCAGAGACTCGGATTGACGGTCGGCGGCGCGTTGTTCTCCGGCCCTCCGCTCACGAAGCCAAACTGCTGGAGATTCCATGCGGGCACATCGCCTTGCCCCTTGATGATGACGGGTTCGGGAAGCGTGGCGACCAGCCCGCGCTTCGCGTCTTCGAAGTCCTGGGTATCGGCGAAGCTGAGGTAGTCCGCGTACTGCTGGTTCAATGACAGCGTCGCGCGCGTCGCCGGTTTCGATCCCGCTCCCGTGGAGCCGGGCTCCGCCGTTTGCGCAATCGCCTCGCTGACCACACCCGAGAACCCCGTCGCCATGCCTGCCACGGCCACGTTTTTCAGGAACGTCCTGCGTCCTTCGCCCTTTGCTCCGTCATCCGATCGACTCATAGCCTTCTCTCCGGTTCTTTGAACGGTGCCCGTCCTGCACGCTTATGCGGCAGGCGGGCGGCGATTCAAGGGATTTTCCCCGTTGCCGCATCGACTGCCTCAAGCAGTTCCTTGCCAAGAAACGGCTTGTTCAGCAGGATGTACTTTTGGACGCGCGACAACTCATGCCGCGTCGACGGACCGTCGAATGCCGTGATGAAAACGACGGGCGGACGCGGGTCGGGCAGCGCCGCATAGAACTCAGGTCCCGATCGTCCGGGTAACTGGACGTCGACGACCAGACAGTGAGCGGATGAAGCATGCATCGGCAGATCCGGGCCGTCGGCGCTCCCGTACGTCCGTGTACCGAAACCCGATAACGTCAGGAGGCGCTCGATCGCGCGTCGCAGGCCGGTATCGTCTTCGAGTATCACGATCAGGGGCGGTGTCGCATCCATACATCGAACACGTTGTCGTTGCACCGATTCTTGTACATGTCGACGTTGCGAGATATAGGGACTTGGGGCAACGCGATTGCCCCTTGGGGCAATTCATCGCCGGTTACTGTTTCGCCGCTGACGGGTGCCGGCTGACGTGTGTCGAGCAGCACGCGATATCAGATCGCGTGTCCCTGGTCGGCGCGATGAGTGGCCGGTCTGACCATCGCATACGCGCGAGATGCGTCGCCTGGTCCTGCATTTGGCAAGCTCGTTGCGATCCCGCTTTCGCATGAAGCGTCAGCGAACCTCGGCAGCCATACCGTGAACAGCGCGCCTCCGCCCTGCCTTGAAGCAGCCTCGATGTCTCCGCCGTGTGCATCGACTATTGAACGAACGATCGCAAGTCCAAGCCCCATGCCGTTCGGTTTGCTGGTGTAGAAAGGCTCGAACAGCCGACGGACGTCGTCCGCATCGATGCCCGCGCCGCGATCTGCAACGGAAAGCTCCGCGCGTTCGTCCACTGCACCAATCGCGATGCTCAAGATGCGTTGTTCTGGTTCAATAAGGTTCATTGCATCCATCGCATTGACCGCGAGATTCAACACGATCTGTTGAAGCTGAACCTCGTCGCCGAGCACCATCGTACCTTTTGGATCGAGTGTCATCTCCACGCGAATGCGACGGCGCCGCGCTTCGGGTCGAATCAGCACGAGCGCGCTGTCGACTACGGCGTTGAGCGATAGCGGGCGAGACCCCGCACTCTGCTTCTGAAGCAGGGCGCGCAACCGCTTGACGACGTCGTTGGCGCGCAATGCATCCCGGCGTACGTCGGCGAGTATGGCTTGCAACTCGTCTACATCGACGGTCGAAGCGCGCACGAGAAGATCCGCGGCGTCGGCATTGCTCAATATCGCGCCAAGAGGCTGGCCGACCTCATGGGCAATCGATGCACTTAGCTCGCCCACTGTCGAGATACGCGCGGCGCGAGCCAGTTCAGCGCTGCGCGCGCTCGACTCCGCCTCAGCGCGGCGGCGCCGGCGCCGCTGCATCAGCAACGCGGCAATCGTCAGGGACTGTGCCAGCAGCACGCCCGCCGACAGCAGAACCGTCGAGCGATACTCGCGATAGATGGAAGGCGGCTGCGCAACAAGGCTACAGTCTTCGGCCAGACGCGCCGTGTCGAGCCCGAAACGCTCCGCCTCGCTTGCGTTGACCACGCAGCGGGCCGGCAGCGCAGGCAGGCCGATGGCGCCTGTGCTGCGCCCTTCCAGCACAGAGAGCGCAGCACGCCCCGTTCGGCGGCCATTCTCCGCCAGATCGTAGACGGCGCCTGCCGTCAGCCCGTATTGCAGATACACGGCGTACCAGCCGTAGACGGGTGCCGCCGACGCCTTGGTAATCGAAGGGACAACCTCATATGGAAAGTAGCGATGCCCGTCCCGATCGCGATACATCGTCGTATAAACAACGGCCGTTTTCGTGTCGAGCGCCGATAGCCGTCGTTTCAGTTCGTCGATCGGTAGACCCTCCCATGCTTCTGACGACTGCCAGCGTGCGCGGTCGTGGCGCGCAGCTTCGATGACGAGGCTCGTAAACCGCCGATCGACGTCCGCGATCCCGCCGACGACGATCAGCCGGTTTGCATCCGGCTGGAGCAGCGCCGCGAGCGACAGCGTTTCACCGGCATCGATTCGATACGGAATAACGGAGAAACCGTCGGGCAGCGTACGCGAACGCAGCCAGTCCTCCGGCACACTCGATAACAGGACAGGCGTCGTCGACCAGATCAGTGAGTGGAACTTCAGCGCAAAATCAGCGGCAGGGTTGGCGATCACGATCACAAGATCGATGTGCTGACCGCGATATTTCTTCTCCAGCAATGCGAGGTATTCGTTCGACAGGTCCTGACCGTCGAAGCGGAAACCGTCGAGCGCTTCCAGGTAGACTTCCACATCTTTTGACGGCGACGCTTCGAGTGTCTCGCGCACTGCCTGGATCTGAACCAGCGCCGCCGGCTGCACGGGATCGGCACCCGTCAGCAATACGACCTTCGCGACATCCCCGGCGCACGCAGGCACGATGACGGCAAGACCAACCAAAAAAATGGCGACCCGTGCCCAGAAGCGCAAGAGAACATGTCCTCGCATCAGATCAGACGCAGATGTTCGGCCTTCAGAATCAGTTGTGGGAACGACGTGGCACCCAGCTTCTTCATCAGCTCGGCACGGCAGCTCTTTATCGTTCTTTCGCTCAGGCCAAGTTCTACGGCGATCTGCTTCGTGCGCCGTCCGATCGCGACCCGTTGCAGGACCATCTGCTCTCTGTCCTCCAGGCAGACGCTCTGCGTCATCGGCGGCGACTCCACAGCGTTCCGGGTACAAAGCGCGCGCTGAAGCGCCGTTAGCAGCGCCTTGGCCTCGAATGGTTTTTCCAGAAAGTCCACCGCGCCCGCTTTCATCGCCTGCACCGCTCTTGTGACGTCGCCGAACGCGCTCATGAAGATGACGGGCAACGCGCGTGCTCGCCGATTGAGGGCGCCCTGTAACGCAAGCCCATCGGGGCCGCCCAGTTCGAGATCGATCAGGATGGCGCCCGCCTGATCCTCAGGATCGGCAACGAGAAACTCACCTGCTGACTGGTAGCAATTCACCGAATAACCGGCTGCCTGGAGAAGGCGTGTGAGCGCAGAACGCATAGAAGGATCGTCATCGATGACATGAACAACGGTCTTCCCGGTTTCGGTCATAGCGCGCTCCGTTCAGGCGTAATCCGGCATTCTGCGATTCAGAACCATTCTTGTTATAGCAATTTTTTAGATGAGTTGTCCTTCATTATTTTCGTGACTGTCGTGCGATACGCAATGATTCCGGCATGCGTATCGAAACGCGAAACGTCGACGATCATCGGAAAAACTTGCAGCACGTCCGGGTTCATGCTGCCCGAATGCATCTTGCCCGGCATTCAAACAGGCATGTCCAACGCATGAACAGCACGATTCTCAAGGGCTACGCTCGTATCTGCAGCTTGAGAAGACCAGCGAGTCAAAGAAGCCACGGCTTAACCCGGTCCGACGGCCAACGCACCAAATCGACCCAACTCGGATGGTCACGCAGTAAGGCATCCAATGGCAGCTAACAGACTGGTGCGGTCCTCCGAGTCGGACTCTCCGCGACACCGATTCGATCTACTGGCTCACCCAGCGAGAACACCTACTCGATCGGCACGTTGAGCGTTATCTTCACGCGCTCCATCGCAACGAAGGTGCGAAAGCTCTTGACGTTCCCTTCAGCGAAAAACAGCGAGCGGGTCAAAGCCGTGTACTCGGCCATATCCCGACAGCAAAGAATCAGAATGAAGTCCACGTCGCCGGTCACGTAGTAGCACTGCTGAACCTGCTCGCACGCTTCGAATCTCGCTCGCATCTCATCCAGTAGCTCGATGGCTTCGTTCTCGGCAGACACGTGCGCAATGACTGTGATCCTTGCCCCTAAAGCGTCGGGATTCAGGACACTGCGATCGGACGCAATCACGCCGGTACTCCGCAAGCGTTGTAGACGTCGCGCGACCGAGGGCACCGAGAGATTGATCTGCTGGCCGATCTCACGGTGTGGCGTCTGATTGTTCCGCTGCACGATCTCCAGAATCTTCAGATCGAAGTCATCCAGTTCGAAATTGGGTCGCCGCGTAGCCATGAGAAATTTTCTCGTTTGAGTATCGATAATAGATAACTTTTAAATTCAATGCCGAAATAAACTTTCTTCAACAAGCGTTATATCACGCCGGTCAGGTCAAGACAGACCTCTTTCCAATTTCAAGGTGATACAGCAGCGCTTGCTTTTCCACGCGACACACATGGAGTCCAGCATGAAGCATCGTTCGTTTGCAGGCTGTCTGAAACTGGCCGCCGTTTCGGCAGCAGTTACCCTGGCGTGCGGCGCCGCCCACGCCGCAGCGACGCTGACTCCCGGCGTTCTGTCCATCGGCAGTGACATGACGCTGCCGCCTCACACGTATCTCGACCACGGCAAGCCGGCAGGCTTCGATCCCGAATTCGTCGGCAAGGTCGCGTCATACATGAATGACTCGACGAAGTTCGTCGATACGCGCTTCGCCAATCTGATTCTGGGCGTCACTGGCGGGCGATACGACATTGTTGCCTCGGCGCTCTATGTCACGCCGGAACGCACCAAGGTCGTCGATTTCGTGCCGTATTTCATGACCGGCGGCTCGCTCATGGTGAGTTCTTCCGGCGGATTGAATCCGAAGACCGTCGGCGACCTGTGCGGAAAGCGAATCGGCTCGATCAAGGGCGCAGCATGGATCAAGTACATCAATGCGGCGTCGGACAAGGCCTGCGTCGCACAAGGCAAACCGCCCGTGCAGGTGCGCGAATACGAAACGTCCGCTGAGACTGCCCAAGCCATTCTGTCGCAAGGTATCGACGCACAGTACGAAGACGTTTCGATCGCCGGTCTTATTGTCGAACGTTCCGGCGGGCGGCTGAAGATCACGTCGAACGGTCCGCTCGATCCTGTCGTGTGCGGCCTCGCGATGAAGAAAGGCAACATCGAACTCAAGTCACAGATCGAGTCTGCGATCGCTCAAATGAAGGCGAAGGGTGAATACCAGGCGCTTCTGAAGAAATACAACGTCGTTGCACCGACCGAGGCCGAAGTCGCCAAAGCGCTTGGAACCGCTCAGTAATCAAGGTTCCTGAACAGCAATCGGCTTACATCGCAGGAGACACCCCATGGTTTTCGACTGGCATTACGCGCTCTCGCTACTGACCTACACGGATTTCTGGAATGCCGTGTGGCTAGTCATCAAACTGAGTCTGGCTTCATGGCTCATCAGCATCGTGGCCGGCTTTCTGCTCGCGCTCGGAAAGCAGTCCACATGGCGGCCGGTCGCATGGGTGTGCCGTAGCTACGTCTGGTTTTTCCGCAGCCTGCCGCTGCTGGTGCTGCTGATCTTCGTCTATAACCTTCCGCAGATCTTCCCCTGGACCGGCTCGTTCTTCTCCAACGCATTCTGGGCGGGGCTCATCGCCATGTCGCTCAGCGAGACTGCGTATGTCGCCGAGATTCATCGAGGCGGTCTGGCCGGCGTGCACAAAGGCCAGCTCGAGGCCGGGAAAGCGCTCGGAATCGGCTACCTCGGTCTGCAGCGGCTCGTCGTGCTGCCGCAGGCGTTCCGCGTCGCGCTTCCGGCACTCATCAACGAGTACATCAGCATGGTCAAGCTGACATCGCTGGTGTCCGTCATTTCGCTGGAAGAGATCCTGCTGGTCGGAGAGCGTCTCTACACCCAGAACTTCAAGGTTCTGGAGACCATGCTCGCAGTGGCGATCTACTACGTCTTTATCGTTACCGTCTTCGGATTCCTGCTCAGTTATGTCGAGAAGCGTCTGGATTTCACGCGCCGAAGCGGAGACGTCCATACCGGCAACGCTGCCGTCTCGGACAAGGTCGTGCCGATTGTCGCGGTTGACCGGAAGCCGATGCCGGCCATCGAGGCAATCAATATCAACAAGCACTACGGCAGCCATCACGTGCTGAAAGGAATCAATCTGAAAGTGACGACGGGCGAAGTGATTTCCGTCATCGGGCCGTCGGGGTCGGGAAAGACGTCCTTGATCCGGACACTCAACGGACTGGAAGTGATCGACGATGGAGAAGTGCGACTGAACAGCAAACCGTTTCTCTCGAATCACACGCTCTCGCATCAGTCGCGCGCCGCATATCACGAGGGAATTCTGCACATCGGCATGGTGTTCCAGAGCTTCAATCTGTTTCCTCATCGGACCGTCCTCGAGAACGTCACGCTCGCCCCGCAGTATCACTCGCGCCTGAAGGGCGAAATGCTGGAGCGCCACGGCCTGAAGTTGCTCAACAAGGTCGGCATGGGTGCGCATGCGTACAAGTATCCGCACCAGCTCTCCGGGGGCCAGCAACAGCGCGTCGCCATCGCACGCGCGTTGGCGATGGAGCCTTCCATCGTGTTGTTCGACGAGCCTACGTCGGCCCTCGATCCCGAACTGGTCGGCGAAGTATTGCGCGTCATCGAAGACCTCGCCCGGGAAGGCATGACGATGATCATCGTCACACACGAAATCGACTTCGCCATGAAAGTGTCCGACCGCATTCTCTTCATGGAGGGAGGCGTCGTCGCGCACGACATGACGCCCGCGCAGTACCGCGCCATGCCGCGCGATTCCCGCGTGGGCCGCTTCCTGAACGGATGCCGCGAAGAATTGCTCCCGGCCACGGCCTGATAGCGGCCCCCATCAGCTTCCACAGGTACACACATGATGACTTCTTTGCCCTTCCCGACAAGCGAGTTCGATGCTCGCCTGGAGCGGACGCAGGCTGCAATGCGGAAGGCCGAAATGGATGCGCTGGTGCTGACCACGCCCGCAAACTTCCGGTATTTCACGGGTCTGGACAGCCAGTTCTGGGAAAGCCCCACTCGCCCCTGGTTCCTGATCGTTCAGGCCGCCGGCCCGACCATCGCGATCGTCCCGTCGATTGCAGAAGTCGTCGTGCAACAGTGTGTGGCGGGCAGCGTCATGAGCTGGCCTTCGCCTCGGCCCGAAGATGAAGGCGTTTCTCTGCTCGCTTCTGCACTGAACGATCTGCCGCGACGCTTCGGAAAGATCGGCTTCGAGCTGGGTCGCGAGTTTGCGTTGCGCATGCCGGTTCTCGATTTTCTGCGGCTGCGCGACCTGCTCAAATCTGAGGCCGTCGACGGATCGTCGTGCATCTGGGAAGTGCGCAACATCAAGTCGCAAGCTGAAATCGGGAAGATCCGCGAAGCCGGTCGGATCGTCAGTTGCGCCTTTGCGTCCGTCGCGGAACGTGCGAAGCCAGGAATGACGGAGGCGCAGATAGCCCGTGATCTGACGGTGAACATTCTTCAGGGCGGCGCTCACACGGTTCCCTACATGGCGTGCGCATCGGGGCCCGGCGGATACGATCAGATCATCGCGCGCGGAAGCCAGCGAGCGTTGAAAGACGGCGACGTGCTCATCATCGACGTTGGCGCCACCATCGACGGATATTTCTGCGATTTCGACCGCAACTACGCGGTGGGAAAAATCTCCGACGACGCTCGCCGGGTTCACGACGCAGTCTGGGTCGCAACCGAAGTCGGGATCAACGCGGCGAGAGCCGGCACCAGGGTCCGTGACCTCTGGAGGGCGATGATGGACGTTCTCGAAGCGGCGGGTATGCGCGGGAACAACGTCGGACGTCTCGGTCACGGACTCGGCTTGCAAGTCACCGAGCCTCCATCGCACAGTGCAGCGGACGAGGCACTGCTCGAGCCCGGCATGGTCATCACGATCGAACCCGGTATGGAGTACGAGCCCGGAAAGATGATCGTTCATGAAGAGAACATCGCCATTACGGAAGACGGCTTCGCCGAAGTCCTTACTATTCGCGCGCCACGCGAGATGTGGACCATCAATTGAGCATCACGACGCGAGATGAAGCATGACGGACCTTAGTTTCACTATCGACGAATACCGCAACAGGCTCGAACTGGTTCAGCAAGAACTGCGAGCTCGGCAGATCGACGTCGCGATTCTGGACGAGCCGGAAATGATGGGCTGGCTGTCCGGCTACTGGACGACTGAAAACCTGTGGCGTGCATGCGCGGTTCCGGCGACGGGCGAGCCCGTTTTGCTGGTGAGAAAACTGGATATGGCGCCCGCCAGGGAACGAAGCTGGTTCACGCACATCGTTGGCTTTCTCGACTGGGAAGATCCGCTGCCGCTTCTGATTGATACTGCCGAGTCGCTGGGTTTCACACTGGGACGTGTGGCTGTCGACTGTCAGTCGCACTCGTTCACAGTGGCAAGGATGAGGGACTTGCGCGCGCTGCTTCCGCACTCGGATATTCATGATCTGAACCGCTCGCTCTGGGATCTGCGCCGTTGCAAATCCGAAGAAGAAATCGCGCTGATGCGGCGAGCGTCCGCGCTCGTCGACCAGGCGCTGGAACATGCGGTTTCTTCTATCGGTGAGGGTGTGCTTCCTCGCATCGTGGCAGCCGAGACGGCAGCGCAGGTTTACAGGCTAGGTTTCGACGACGGATTCATCGGCCCGATTACCGTCGCGACGGGCTGGGATGCGCTGCACGGATTCATGCCAGAGCGTCCTTTGAAATCCGGGGACCTGGTTCATATCGAACTGTTGCCGCGTCTGCGGGGATACTCCGCTCGCATCATGCGTTGTGTCGCGGTAGGCGGCGCCAGCTCCGAACAAAAGCGAATAACGAAGCTGCTTGCCGACATCCAGGATCGGCAGATCGAGGCGATGCGACCGGGAGCGGTTGCTTCCGAGGTGGACAGCATCGTCCGCCGCGGCGTCGTCGAAGCCGGCCTGCGGGAGTCCTACGAGAACATCACCGGATACACGCTTGGCCTGACGCCGATCACCACTCAGCGAACCAGCGATCTTCATCGTTGCTTCACACCGAAGGCTGACTGGAAACTCGAAGCAGGCATGGTGTTCCATGTCTACACCTCAGCGGCAGGGATCGCGCTAAGCGAGACGGTCGTCATCAGGGAGGATGGTGGAGAGCGACTGACACGTTCCCCGCGCGTTCTCTTCGAACGGTGAAAGACCGCCATGAGAATCGAAACCGCTTGGAACGTCGAGAAAATCTCTCATTCATAGGGCGAAAATAGAGACGTTATTACCGGCCCGCTGAAATATTATTGTGTCTGACGAGCGTTGTTGCACACGCTATTCATTCGGCAAACCAAGGATCATCGCGTGCCTTTGACGGCACCTCAAATGGAGTAGAACGCAGCCATGCTGATGAACAATCCCCGGGCGTCCCGCAGCGCCTATCCAGAAGACCTGCGCGAAGTCATGAACATAAAGTCGGCGCAGGAAAGCGGCAACTGGCTCTCGCACTGGGATCAGATCAGCCGGATAGCGACGCCGCTGTGGGATCTTCCGGACGCAGCGGAATCTGTCGGGGTTGCACAGCTGTGCCTCAAGGACGAATCGGTCCGCTCGCCTCTTGGCAGCTTCAAAGCGCTCGGTGCACCCGTCGCGTTGATGCGCCTCATCGCTCGCCTCTGGCGTTCGGAAGCTTCGTTCGATCCGCGCGTATTGATCAATGGCGGCTACGCCGGCTTGCTGGAAGGTCTCACTGTGATCAGCGCGACCGACGGCAATCACGGAAAGTCGCTTGCGGCGGCCGCGCAGGCCATCGGATGCCGCTGTGTGATCGTGCTGCACGCCAACGTGAGCATTGAACGTGAAAAGTCGATTGCGGAATACGACGCCGAGATCATCCGGATTTCAGGCAACTACGACGAATCGGTCGAGCACGCAGCACATCTCGCACAGACGAACGGATGGCATGTCGTCTCCGACACCTCTTACGAAGGCTACGAAGCAATTCCGCGCGATGTGATGCAAGGCTACGGAGTCATTCCCGACGAAGTCGTTGCTCAACTCGAAAGCTCGCCGCCGAAAGCCCCATTCACGCATGTTTTCCTGCAGGGCGGCGTAGGCGGTCTTGCGGCCGGGATCGTCACGTATCTGTGGGAGCACTACGGCGCGCAACGCCCCTCTTTCGTCGTGGTCGAGCCGCAACAGGCGGATTGCCTCTATCAGAGCGCGATCAAAGGTTACGCGACGACGGCCACCGGTTCGGTGGATTCCGTGATGGCAGGTCTGGCCTGCGGTGAAACGTCTCCGCTCGCGTGGAAGTTCCTTCAGCCGTGCGTCGATCATTTCATGACGATTTCAGACGATGACGCGGTGCAGGCGATGCAGACACTGGCACGCGGCACCGAACGGGACGCGCCGCTGATCGTCGGCGAATCCGGAGCTGCCGGGTTCGCCGGCCTGACGCTGTTGGCACGAAACCCGGACCAGGCTCGCGCAGTCGGGCTGACGCCGGAATCGCGGGTGCTGGTTATCAGCACGGAAGGCGCCACGGCGCCCAACACCTATTCCGAACTAGTCGGCGAGTCCGCTCAATCCGTGCTGGCACGGCAGCACGAGTGGATGCAGGGCTGCACTGTACGGTGATGACGATGAACGCCACTGCTGAAACAGATCACGCGCTGGATCGCCCGTTGCAGGAAAGTTTGCGCAGCTGGAGACATCACCTCCACCAGAATCCGGAGACGGGCTTCGAAGAGGTACGAACCTCCGACTATGTCGCGCGGATTCTTTCGGCGCTGGGCCTCGAAGTGCATCGCCATATCGGCGGGACGGGGCTGGTTGCAAATCTGAAGGCCGGCAATAGCACCCGAGCCATCGGCTTGCGCGCCGATATGGACGCGCTGGCGATTGCGGAGAACGCGCCCGGCCGGACCTATGCTTCGTGCTCTCCAGGGAAAATGCACGCGTGCGGTCATGACGGGCACATGGCCATGGTTCTCGGCGCCGCGCGTCTGCTCGCCGAGCGCAAGGACTTCGACGGCACCGTGCGATTCATCTTTCAGCCGGGCGAAGAGCACGGCCGTGGTGCGAAGGCAATGATGGCGGACGGTCTGTTCGAACGCTTTCCGGTCGACGCCATCTTCGGTGCGCATAACATGCCGGGCATGGCTGCCGGAACTTTCGCGACCCGTCGCGGCGGGATCATGGCGAGCGAGGACAACTTCGTGATCGTCGTGCGGGGGCGAGGCACGCACGCCGCGCGTCCGCATATGGGCGTCGATCCGATCGTCGTCGCATCCCAGATCGTCCTCGCTCTCCAGACGGTGGTCTCGCGTAACCTCGACCCGAGCCTTTCCGCCGTTATCTCCTGCACCGAGTTCATCACCGATGGACTTCGCAATGTCGTTCCATCGACGGTAACGATCAAAGGAGACACGCGCAGCTATCTTCCCGAGGTTCAGCGCCTTCTCGAAACGCGGATGCGCGAAATCAGCGAAGGTATCTGCCGGACGAATGGTATCGAGTGCGAGTTCAGCTATACGCATGAGTTCGCGCCGACCGTCAATAGTGCCGAGTTCGTGGAGCCAGCGGTGACGGCGGCGATCAACGTCGCCGGTCCCGAAAACGTCGACGCCAACGTGCAACCGATGATGATCTCCGAGGACTTCGGCGCCTTCCTTCAGGTTGTGCCGGGCAACTTCATCTTCATCGGCAACGGTGATTCGTCGCAGCACGGCAACGTTCCATTGCACAACGCTGCTTACGACTTCAACGACGACATTCTCGATACGGGTGCTCGCTATTTCGCGGAAGTCGCGCGGGTAGCGCTTGCCGGCAAGTAAACGCCCGGCGCAGTCCGTACAACTGCAAATTGCTTTTGAACACACGATGAACGAGACAGGCGACCGGCAGGCAGCCATCAGACTGGCAGAGAAAGCTTTCGACTCCGGCGAGTTCCTACACGACCTCGAACGACGCGTGGCGTACCGGACGGAAAGCCAGGATCCCGAGCGTGCGCCAACGCTGCTTTCGTATCTCTCGGAGGAAATCGCACCGGCACTCCAGCGGCTCGGATTCGAGACGCGATGCGTGCGCAATCCTTCCGATGTGGAAGCGCCCATGCTTCTCGCCTCGCGATGGGAGAGCGATTCAGTGCCTACCGTCGTGACTTACGCGCATGGCGACGTGGTGCGAGGCTACGATGCGCAATGGCGCGTGGGGCTGGAGCCGTGGCGTATCACGATCGAAGGCGATCGCTGGTACGGCCGTGGAATCGCGGACAACAAAGGGCAGCACTCGATCAACCTGGCCGCCCTCGCTGCAGTGATTGAAGCCCGGAACGGCAAGCTCGGCTACAACGTGAAGATGATCTTCGAGACGGGTGAAGAGATCGATTCGCCTGGCCTCGACGCGTTGTGCGCCACCGAACGCGAATTTCTCGCCGGCGACCTGTTCATCGCGTCCGATGGCCCACGTGTGTCCGCCGAGCGTCCGACCGTCTTCCTCGGGTCGCGAGGCGAGTTGAACTTCGAACTGACTGTCGCGTTGCGCGAAGGTGGCCATCACTCGGGGAACTGGGGCGGAATTCTTCGAAATCCAGCGACGGTGCTGGCGAGCGCCATTTCGTCGATCGTCGACAACAACGGGCGGCTGCTGGTCGAGGCGCTTCTGCCTCCACCCATACCGGCCGCCGTGCGCGATGCAATCGCCGACATCCGGATCGGCGAAGACAGCAACGCGCCTTACATCGACCCTGCCTGGGGAGAGCCGAACCTGACTGTCGCGGAACGGGTTCTCGCATGGAATACGATCGAAGTTCTCGCCTTTACAGCCGGTAATCCCGAGGCTCCCGTCGGCGCCATTCCTCCTGTTGCGAAGGCGTTTTGCCAGATGCGGTTCGTCGTTGGAACGGACTGGGAAGATGCCGGGCAACACCTTACGCGTCACCTTGAGCAATGCGGGATCGAGGATGTACAGGTGACGGTGACGTCGGTATCGAAAGCGACGCGTCTCGACGTCACGCATCCCTGGGTCAGTTGGGCGCTGACGTCGATCGAGCACACCAGCGGCAAGCGCCCCGCCCTCATCCCTAACCTCGGCGGGACCGTGCCTAACGCAGTCTTCGCGGAGACGCTCGGCTTGCCGACCCTCTGGATTCCTCATTCCTATCCAGCCTGTTCGCAGCATGCGCCGAACGAACACATGCTTGCGTCGGTCGCCCGCGAAGCACTAGCAGTCATGGCGGGCGTGTGGTGGGATCTCGGGGAAGGCGCGGCCGCGTCGATTGCGTCTGCACGCGGGTCTTTCCTACCGAGTCAAAGGCTCGCCACGTCTCGACTACGGCGCGAAGCGTGACAGTCGCTTGACCGCGTTCACCGCGATGCTAGCCAACCTGGGGCCTTTCGCGTCCCATGCCGCTTTGCTTCCACTCGGCAGTCCGCAGTCGCGCTTCAACTGGACCACGCATCACTCTCGCTGCCTGCCTTCGCTTCGGCTTTCAACCACCCAATAAACCGAGTGGCAACACCGCTCAACGCCTGGTTTCGGCGGGTCAGGATGGGATACGCGTGCCAGTGACGCATCGTCATCTCTGGGAAAGGAGCGCTCGCACCCGCTCGCCGTGGTTTGCGCAAATTGCTGAGTGATGGGCGCTTTTTGCTGACGCGAATTTGCCGTTCGGGGTTGACGATGGTCGGCCGCTGCCCGATATTGGACTAGCGCTTCGATCTGGTCGTCGCGTCATCGCGGTGAAGACAACCTCGCGTATCGGACGGATCGACCACCGGAGCCATCTTATCTGGCTCATTTTCACGTGTGACGTATCGTTCGCGTGTTCACACCAGCAGGAGATTTCAACGGTGAACGATCGTACCGCTCGTGGCCCGGTTTATTCGGCAACCTGCGCGTGCTGCGGCGGCAGGGTAACGGGGCAGGCCTCTTTCTGCCCCCATTGCGGTTCGCCTGCACGGCTTGCATTCGGCGAACATGCAGCTGCACGGAAGCCCGGTGTCGCACCGTCACACGCAGCGAACGGGCGCGCCAACGGCTCGCGTCACGTGCGCCACTGGACGTGGCCATCGACATTCTCGTTTTCGCCGACGATTACCGGTCATCGCTATGGCGACCTACGCGCGCCGTCACACGGCGGGGCCGATCGTCGCGTCGCGAAACGGGCCGCAGCGCTGATGTTGCTGGCGGCGGTCGTCATCTCCGGCGGAGCGGTACTTTTGCGCCGGTCTGACGATACAGACACGCGCGAACAGCGGGCCAGATCAAGCGTCGTGCAAGGCGTCGTGACGTCGAATGCCATGAGTTATCCGAACTCGACGGAGCAAAGCCCGACGATCAAAGCCGCTGTTCCGCCCGCGACTGTCGCTTCGTCGGCGAAGCCCGCTACAACACCTGAAGGAGTGGCACCGCGACCGTCTCAGGCATCGTCACCTGATTCGCACTATGAAGACGTCCCATCGCAAAGTTCGACGCTGGAAGACAAGGGAAATGGGGGCAAAAATCACAGGCTGATTTCGCTGGCGCTTGCGCGAGCGCACGGCGGTCTCGAAAACAACGATTTGCACGCAGTCCGATCAGGAGTCTATTGGGCGCTTTCGCTGCAACCGGACAATCGCGACGCGCTCCTGTTGAAACTGGATCTGGTCTCGCGTGAAAAGGCTCGTGACGCGGCATTGAAAGCTGCACGCAGTTGCGTCGGACAGGACAATCAGCAATGCGTTTTGCAGAATGCAAGTAATGCCCTGTCAATCGATTCGAGCAGCGCCGAAGCCAGGGCGCTCATCGCGCACTCGAAAGTTCATTCCGGCGAAGGTCGATCACCTCTCAATGCGCTGTCGAAATAGCTGACGCGAGCGGTACCGGTCCGCCAACTGTCACGACGTACCCGATGTCCGGCGCGGGAATCGACGGGTCCGCATTCGACAACGCAAGCGTGTTAGACCCTGGCTCATATGGCACGTAGACCGTCACGGCGCCCAGCCGTCCGTCGTCGCCGCCGGTAGGCGGAAATGCGAGCGTGGTCGGCCGTTTGCCATTCATGGCGAGTTGCGCATAGGCAGTTTGAACCCCGTCGTTGATATAGCCGATTTCGACGAAGCCCCCGCGCGCAGTAGACACGCTCCCACGGAAAGAAGCCGTGCCGAGGTGCGTTATTTTCCGCCCACTCTGGCAGGCTGGACAGCGCGAGTAAGTGGCCGTCCCGGTCAGCGGACCCGGCTCCCACGCTACCGGCGCTGTCTCTGTTCCGCTCACCGTGAGCATCGTCACGCCTCCGGCGGGCACGTCCGGAGCCGTGTAGGACGCCGTGAATCGGCCAAGGTCTTTCCGGGTCCAGACGTCGCGCACCGACGCCTGCGATGACGGGACGAGTCCGAGTGCATCCCACGTGACCACCATCTGGGCATCCGTCGTCGAATTGTTGAACAGGACAACCGCTCGCTGTCCCGTTCCGGCCAGCAGCTTCGCCCAGATTTGCTGGCTGCCGGACTGCGCCACCAGTAGTCCTTGTAGTCCAAGCGCGTCCTGATCGATCGCAAGCACCTCGGGATTTGTCAGCAGCCTTGCCGTGTCGGCAGCGAGCCGCTTCGCCAGATCGTTGCCGAGAATCATCGGTGCGCCTGCGATCGCCCACAGACTGACGTGCGCCTGATCGTGAACAGCCGACATCCCCATTGCGGCGACCATCATGTCGGGGTCGTTGTAGTAGCCGGTATGCTGACCGTCCGGGTGGTAATTGCCGGCCAAGTTATAGGTGACGCTACCAAAGTCCGGTGTGATGTCGCGAGTCGTTCTCCACATCGTGCCCACCCCAGCACCCCACACCCACGGTCCCTCGCCGTAGTCGGGAAACAATTTGCTGGTGGGTATCATGCCGCCGTCGCACAGGCTGAACGTCATCAGCCGGCCAGTTTGTGAATGAGCCCGACGGATCGCTTGCGCAATGGCCCGATAGGTTGTCTCGGGATCGTAGTTTTTTGACAAGCCCCCACAAAAATCGACCTTGACGAAATCAAACCCCCATTGTGCGAATTGCAGGAAATCGTGATCGTAGTGCGCGAAGTCGCTGCCGACGAAATGCGTACCGTCAGGCCGCTTGCCGCACCCTTGCGGGCCCGCATCGATATAAATGCCCGCCTTCAGACCTTTGTCATGGATGTAACGGGCAATGGCCCGCATTCCGCCGGGCCATTGCGTCGTGTCGACGATGAAATTACCGCTTTCATCCCGCTGCCCAGAGCGCCACCAGCCTTCGTCGATGTTCACATACTCATATCGGGCTCCCGAGGTAATGTGTGTGTTCAGCGCCGCCAACCCGTCGGCTTCGGTCCTGATCACGTCATAGCTCACGCCTTCGCCCAGACTGTTCCAGGACGACCAGCCCATCGGAGGCGGAGGAACGCGCACCTGCGTTGCGCGTTGAGCGAGCGCAGGCGGATATGGGAGCGCGGATTGCGCAGGCTCCGTTGTTCTTGACTCGACGACGACGCGCCCGCAAGCGCACAGGCTCGCAACCAGGCATAGAACAACGAGCACGCGTTGATGACAATATGGAAGCATGGGTCCTCGCATCGCAGACAAAAGCACCGCTCAATGGTATTGGCAGCCGCGCCTGCGTATGCGATTACGGTGACTAGCACCTTCGTCGACCGACTCGATGATCACGCGCTGGCCCCTCGTTTCAGCAATCACGTGCACGGTCCCGCTCCCGACAACGCATCGCCGTCCGCCTTCCGGTGTTTATCCACATGGAGGTTCGCTTAGCAGTTGCAACCGCCGTGTCACCCAATTCGACCAATGTTACGCTCCCGGTCGACGTTTCTGAGCGAGCAAAGCAACTGTGCGTCAATCTCTCAAATATGTGCGAGCAGACTTTGCGCTACGCGATCGAGGCCGACGAAGGTCGTCGCGGGGCGCGGGAGAATGCATAGTTCATTAAAAGCGCAAATGACTTTGTCGAAAAGAATGGCCTTCCGCGCGCTGAATAACGCCGATCAAATGGTCGACGCTGCAAAAAAACAATCAAGCCAAAGGGGCAAGCGGAAACGCTCGCCTCTTGAGCCTACCGCTTACCGAGGTTCTCCACAGGCCTTTGCAGCCATCTGCGCATGGATGTCGTTATTTACTCCCAGCAGATTTCGCAGCAGACAGGCGTAGTAGCCTTTCTCAGCGTCACTCAGCGCTGACGACTGCCGGTAAAGCTTAAGACACGCATTCTGCATGACCTGAAACGCGAGCATGCTGGCAGTGCTTCGTGCCGACTTTGCGACGCACTGCCGATACGTGTCGTTGTTGTCTTGCCCGTCAAATCCATCTGCTCTTGACGAGGTGCTTACGCAGGAAGCCAGCATCAACACGATGCACAGATTTCGCATCACGCCTCCCAATGCCATCATCCCCAAAAGCGGTGACCAATCGAGATGGACCTCCACGTCGGATGATGCCTTGCGGCTACCTCTACCTGCGCAGCTTATGCAAGATCGCTTTCGACGCGCGATGATCAGACGTTGACAAGCTCTCTGTGGAGACGCGTGAGTTCGCACCACACCTGCTTGCCAACGGCCATAGCGTCGCATTCGGCCTGCCGCGCCAGAATGGCACGGTCGGGTGCCTGGTCGCGAGCTCGGCCCTCGACGCGTATTTCTGGCTCGAACCCCGCGCAGACGTCACCCGTATCCTGAAGACTCCAGGATGCGGGCGGGCTTCTTCTTCATGCCCCCATCTGCCTGCACGAGGAGAGGATGTCAGCGTTATGCCGATGCGGCTCAGTCAGTGTTCACTGCGTCCTTGAATGCTTTTCCGGCCGTGAACTTCACCGTCTTCGCTGCCGGAATCGTGATGGTCTGACCCGTCGCAGGATTACGCCCCGTACGCTCAGCTCGTGCGCCGGTCGAAAACGAGCCGAAACCGATCAGTTGGACGGTTTCTCCACGCGTCACAGCAGCCGTGACGGCTTCGATGATGGCATCGACGGCTTCGCCAGTGCTGGCCTTGCTCTCGCCCGTGCCGGCGGCAACTGCATCGATGAGTTCCTGCTTGTTCATGTTTACGTTCCTTTAGTAAATGACCCTGCCTGCGGCAAGAGCAATGCATACCCTACCATGCATGCGGCGCTACGCAACCCGTGAAGCTATTAATGGGGCGCAACGCCAACTCTGTTGTCCAACACCGCGAAGCCCGCACCTTCCGCGAGTCGGCGTGGACGACACGAAATCGAGGGTTCAAGATGACGAACGTTGAATCGGGAAATTGTGCCAGGCAGGCAGTTGTGATCCAGTGCGAGTTTGACGACGTTGTGGACCCGCGGACCGATATCGCCCGTGAGCGGACCTTGAGATTTTCCGGAAATAGCCGTTCATGCTAGGGTAACGCCACTTATCGACGGGGCGATGTAAATGAACGTCATCTAAATTAAATCTTGCGACTCCCAGACCGTGCTGACGTTGTCACCGAACAACCGGAACCCCGACGATTCTGTTTCTGGCCAAGATTTCGGCGGCCCCGTTTTCAGGCGAAGTTCTTGCGTCCACTTACGTTAACGGTCCGCCGACAACGCTGTTCGATGACATGGTAACGTCGTGGACTGGCTGGAGCGGCTCGAAGGATTGGGCTAATGAGAAAAATCAGAAAGAAGCTGCTCTGGCATTCTTATTCCCACCAGCAACAAAGTGCTGTACCCAGTATGGATTGAGTTTGGTGATTGGCTGCATATTGGTCCCATGCCACAAGAGGCTCCGTCATCATTTCGCTACGATTAACGCGGAAGATCGTTTGGCGTCAGTTGAAGGCTCCGACTCCGATTGTTGACGATCCAGGCGGCCATGTCGACTGACATGCGCGACGTACACCCCGGGACCGCAGTGTATGACTTGCCCTACCTGCCCGGTCAGGGCGAGGGCGACGTCCATCGCCCGACCGATGTTTCGAACCTACGTGGCGATGAAGCGCACTCCGTGCGTATGCGGACAAACCCATACATAGAAGCGTCTGCGCTTTCCACCGATATGACGTGCCGCTTCAATCTCCGGAACACGTCTGAACATTGGCGTGAAAGTACGAACCGACCTCCTGATATTGTCGTGTGGCTCCGCTATCTGGCCGGAATGGTCCTTTGAATGGCCGTCTAAGGACGAGGTCGAATGTCCGCCGCCGCGAAGTACCGCCCGTCCCTGCTCTTACTCCACCCGAACGGTTGACCAGGCAGCGACACGTGGCCGGAGGCGGAAAAATGGTAGCGGGGCGTACCCATCAGCTACTCTAAACGGCGCTACACATGCCTGACCGGGCAGTGTGAAAAGGGGTACCATGAAGAAGCTGTCGAACGCCAGGCTCATCCGCACCTGAGCGTGTAACGTCTCCCCGTCAGGCGGTATTGCCATGATCCTCTATCACACCGAGCCCGACTCCCCTGTCATCGAAATTTCCGTCGAAGGCAAAATCACCGACCACGAACTGCGCGAAGCCATCGAGCGCATGCGTGGCGATCTCGAACTGAACGGCAAGACCCGCGTGCTCGAACGCATCGAGCATTTCACCGGCATCGAGCCGAAGGCGCTGTGGACCGATATAACGCTCGGCGTTTCGGTGGCCCGCAAGGTCAACCGCGCTGCCGTAGTCGCCGATGCAGGCTGGATCCGTGCCTCGATGCATCTGGCGCGGTTCTTTACGAAGGCCGATATCAAGGCGTTCCACGTCAACGAGTTGGAGCAGGCGCGCGTCTGGATCAACACCTGAGCGTCGCCTTGGGAATCTTGGAGCAATCCTGAGCTAATGCGGTCTGATTTTTATCGCAAGATTGCAAGGGAAATTCCGGGGTATAGGCCGGATCGTGGGACGCGATTGACTTCTTTTCCACATCGAGAACGTCCACGCCGAGGCGCGTCGTGACCACAACGAATTTCCCGTCGATGCTGAAATCTGTGGAATAGATTCCCGCTCCGTACGCTTGCTTCATAACTACCTTCTGGCCGTTGCCTAGCTTGGCATTTTAATTGAAAGGAAATAAATACGTGCCGTTAATATCGACTAGCAATTATGACCGGCAAGCAATGTATGCCGAAGCGATACTCATCTCAACACCAACCGTGCTGAGTACAAACCTGCAGCTGAAGACGGTGAATCACGAGTTGTCATTTCCCGTACAAGCGATGTGTACTTATTCAAACTCCAAAAAACCAAATCACATTCTTCATTGACGGCCTGCCGCACAAAGGCTCAAGCAAATCGTTAAATTGAAATTCTCAGAAGGCCAGCATTTGCATTTGGGTCGTTCTTCCGCTTTTTCCGGTTGCTTCCGCTGTCGCCGCAATCCGCCGCTGAAGGTGGATGGAAATGTGAAACAGGTAATCTCGATAGCCCGGCGCCCTGTCCCGACGGCGACATTTCTCTTAGGATGACCACGCAACGACAGCTCCCAGCTTTCCCCTCGCGAGGTCCGCAACTGAAGGGGATTGATACGAGAGCCATTCAGCCCTGGCCCAAGGCCAACATCTTGGTTGGCACCTTCCCACAGCGGCGCTGCCTCACCAGCTCGTCTGACAAATTTCGCAACTGTAAGCTGCCTGTATACCGGCATAAGTACCAAAAACCCAGGAACATCCCCTAGTTGAATTCGATTGACGATCACGATGTCGTCTGACAACAATACCGTGAGTTGATCGAGCCAGTAGCGCCTGATCGATCTCTTCGCTGTACCCGCGCATCTTCCGTTCGCACCCGCGTCGCCAGGCGGTCCCATGACCGTTGAGGTCAGCTCACCACCCCGGCGATACTAAACAGGAGAACGAATCAAATGGCAGCGCATGACCAAGACGATCCCCTGCACCCCGCAGCCCGCAACAATGCGCCCGCCTCACGCGGTCGGCGCGCATTCATGGCCTTCGCCGGCGCATCTGCAGGGGCAAGCCTGCTCGCGGTCAGCCGCGGGGCGGCGGCAGCCGACTCGATCTCTTCCGTCCCTTCCGCTGCCGGAGGTCAATCTCCGGTGCATCCCGGCCACCCCGCGAGCGATCCGATCTGGGGCCCGGATGGCCAGGCCACGGCCATCCTCAGGCGACTCGCCCACGTAGACCGATCGTTGTTCTCCCACGCCCAGTTTCACGTGACGAGCTACGGCGCGCGCACGCTCCCCGCCTCCGCGTTGATCACGTCGACAGCCTGGCCGGGCGGCAAGATTCCATGGGTGACGGGCGGGACGGAACAGACCGCGCATCCCACCAGCGACCTGCAAAGCCCAGGCTCAGGCGTGATGGTGCCATGCGACTACACGGGCACGCAGTACGACTCTTGCGCCGCATTCAACGCCGCGATCGTCGACGCAAGCCGCGCCGGTGGCGGCCGGGTCGTCGTGCCGGCCGGCAACTGGTATTGCGGCGGGCCCATCGTGCTCTTGAGCCACGTGAACTTCCATCTGGAATCGGGCTGCACGATCTATTTCAGCCCGAACCCGGCCGATTACGCGAAAAACGGCCCCTACAAGACGGCGAACGGCAATCTGTATCACACGCGCTGGCAGGCAAACGACTGCCTGAATTTCGGCTCGCCGATCTACGCATTCCGCCAGACCAACATTGCCGTGACTGCCGACGACAACACCTGCGTACTCAATGGTCAGGCCATGACGCCCATGCAGTTGAGCAACCAGCCGCCGACCTCCTGCTGGTGGACCTACAAGGGAAGCAGCAACACTTACGGCAGCGCGGGTTCCTCGACGCCTTCGCAGGCTTACGCGAATCCGAACAATGTCCCGCTCACCAGCCTCCCCGCTTCCCAGATCCAGAACCCGCAGGCCAACGTCTCGTTCACGAACCAGTACGGCGCGACGACTACGCTGATGGACCTGCTCACGGGCACGGGCTGGAACCAGGACCAGAACTATCTGCCCGCGCTTTCCGAACTGCGCGTGCCATTCGAGAAACGCATTTTCGGCAACGGACACTTTCTGCGCCCGTGCATGGTCGAGTTCATCGGTTGCACGAACGTGCTCCTGCAGAACTACCACACGCAGAACACGCCGTTCTGGCAGCACCATCCCACCGACTGCACGAACGTGGTGATCGACGGCGTGTTTGCCGATAGCGTCGGACCGAACAACGACGGCTTCGATCCCGACGCGTGCAACCATGTGCTGGTGCAAAACGTTCAGTTCAACACCGGCGACGACTGCATTGCGATCAAGTCCGGCAAGTACCTCGACACCGAATACGGTCCGATGCAGAACATCGTCGTGCAGAACTGCACCATGCAAAGCGGCCACGGCGGCCTGACCATCGGCAGCGAGATGAGCGCGGGCGTGCGCAACGTCTACGCTCGCAACCTGACGATGCAAAACGAGAACTGGGCGAGCAATCCGCTGAACATCGCGCTGCGGTTCAAGAGCAACATGAACCGCGGCGGGTTCATCAACAACGTGTGGATCAACGGCGTCACGCTGGCCAACGGCGTGAATCTGGCCGGGAAGTATGGCGGCGGCTCGCTGGGCGCCGCGATCAGCAAGATCACGGGTACGGGCACGGCCGGTCTCGCGACCAACCCCTCCACAGGCCAGGGCGGTCTGATCACGTTCGACTGCGACTACAGCCCGTCCGGCGACGCGGTGCGCTGGAGCCCTTCGGTGATCAGCAACATCAACATCACGAACGTGAATGCGAGCAACGTGTCGGGCGCGGTGTCGTACTCGATGCCTGCGGGCTTCGTCGCCGGCATGAACTCCTGCTTTCAGGCGCTCGTCATGCAGGGCCCCGAGGCGGTCGATTACAACGGCGCACTGCCGGTACCGACCGTGAGTCCAATCAGCGGCGTTACCATTTCGAACTGCAATCTTGGCAACCCGGTGTGCACGGGCGCAGTGCCCACTACGCCTTCGACCTCCGCGTCGGCCGCGCCGGGTCCCATCTTCGCGAGTAACGTCAGCGGCATAACCTTGACCAACGTGGTGATCGCGGGCACGACGTACAACACCTCGCTGAGCGCACCGGCGACCTGATGTCGGCGCACGTGGACGCGAACCGGTCGCGTCCACGTCGGTCACGCCGACCCGCTCTTCGATGACAGCATTACTTAGCGCCCGAAGCATCTTGACGATGTAATCCGGCGACGCCGGACGATGCGAAACATACGGTAAGGCAGCTCAAACGCTTTTGACGAGACGCCACCCAGAAGGGCTGATACAACGTCAGTCATCCGATACGCGTTCGTCTCTTTCCTCATGTTCAAACAGACTACCTTTGTCGCGATGGCAATCACGCTTGGCCTCGCGGGATGTGCATCCCCTGCCCCTGACGTCATGATCCTGCAACTCGCGACGACCGAGGTTCTTGGGCTCGCGTCGACCGATGACGTGACGCTGTCGCACATGGCCGAAGGCTCGCCGGATGCACTCGGCACCCGAGTCGTCAGCTATACGGCCACCACCGAAAAAGGCCCCCGCTTCGCCTGCTCTGCGTTGATGACGCCCGATCCCGTCGTGCGCAAGTCGCAGTACTCGCATGTAAAATGCAAGCCCGCGTAACGCGTGCTGAACAAACTACGCCCTGACAATATTGCGCGACGTTAGCCTGACGCTTTCTCACACGCCATCATCTGACGAGACAGCCCTGTCTGCATCTTCAACGCCTTGGCGGATGCCAAGCCGCACGGTGGAACCGACGTCCCGTTCGCTCACGATCTGAAACTGCGCACCGATCATGCGTGCTCGCTCGCGCATTCCCTGCAACCCGTATGAGCCGCCTTCCGTCGCAACCGTCACGTCGAAGCCGATACCGTCGTCGTTCACGGTAACGTCGAAACCGTCGGCGCCTCCGCGCAGTACAACGGTCACATGCGACGCCTGCGCATGACGGCTCACGTTGGTCAATGCCTCCTGGACGATGCGAAACACCGCCGTCGCATGATCGTCGTTCAAAGAGGGTTCCAGACCTTCGAGCGTGAACCGGCAGATGATCGTACTGTGGCGCGAATAGTCCTGCACCAGCCACTCAAGTGCCGATACCAGTCCAAAATTCAGCGCGGCCGGTCGCAAATGACTCGCGACATTCCTCACGATGCGGATGGTCCGTTCAGCCAGCTCGCCCATCTCGGCCAGTTTGCCCGACCACTCTGCCCCTTGGCTCAGCGTTAGCCTGAGCAGCGAGACATCGATCTTGATTGCCGTGAGCAGTTGTCCGAGTTCATCGTGAATCGTCATCGCCATCTGCTTGCGCTCTTCCTCACGGATCGATTCCTGATGCGCCGATAACTGCCGGAGTTTTTCACGCGAATCGCGCAGTTCACGTTCAGTGCGCTGACGTTCGCGAATCTGTATTTCCAGTTGGTCTCGATGCTGCGTGAGACTTTCCATCGCATGCTTGCGCGCGGTCACGTCGGTCGCCTGCCCTTCGAGCAACTCAGGTCCCTCATCGCCGCGGCGAGTACGACGCGCGTTGAGCAGGCACCAGACCGCACTGCCGTCGGCACGCGTCATCTCGATCTCGAGCCCGGCTACCTCGCCTTCGACGCCCAGCAGCGAGAACAGACGGTCGATCTGTTCGTCGGAAAACGGCAGGCGCCTTGCGCCCGGAACTGATGGTCGCGAAACTGCCGTCTCCGCCATCAGGCGCTCGACGCTATGGAAGCCCAGCAACCGTGCCATCGCAGGATTCGCTTCGCGCAGCGTGCCGCCGCGGTCGAGCACGAATATCCCTTCCAGTGAGTTTTCGATGATGCCGCGGTACTTGCGCTCGCTTTCTCTCAACGACGCCGTCGAGTTGCGCAGGCGTTCCGCCATGACGTTGATGCGGGTGGCGAGACGTCCAAGTTCGTCGCTGGATTCGACGGTGCAACGCACGCCGAGGTCGCCGCCCGCGATGCGGTCGACCATCTCTTCCAGCCGCCCGATGGGTCCGCGCACCAGATGACGCAGCAACAGAAAGGTGGCGATATACACCACGGTCAGCATGAGGGCGAGCGTCGCGAGAACGGCCGTGCGCGCAAACCTGAAATTTCGTTCGGTGACGGCCTTCGTCAGCACGACGCGCACTTCGCCGATCCGCTCGCGTGGGGCGTCACCCTGCGGCGTGAATTCGATGGGCCGCACCCGTTCCACCGTTTCCTGGGAAGGCGGCTGCGGCGCATTGCTGACGTCGGCGAGCACGCCGTAACCCGTCGCCGTGACGGTGAAGCGCACCACCTCGGGATTCGGCGCGAGCGCCTTGAGCTGTCGCACGATCGCATCGCGGTCGACGTTCCAAAGCGGCTGCGCGAGCGACTCGCCAAACAGGTCCGCGATCCGGTTGGCGCGCTCTTCGAGTTCGGCGAGGCGGCGAGCTTGCGCACGTTCGAGCAGCATGAACGCCGATGTGCCTGCGACCAGCGTGATCAGCAACACGAGCGATAGCATCAGCTTGGTATGCAGTCCCAGCAGCCACGGTGGTAAACGAAGGACGCTGCGCATCAGGCCGCCTTCGACGCGGAGTCGAGCAGTATCTGCAGATTGAAGTGATACCGGCCCGCGTGCTGCCGATAGCGCGAAAAGCGGCTGAAATCAGGCGCTGTGTTTTGATCGAAGGCGATCCTGGCGTAGCGCGAGGCGTTTTGGCCGTACAGCACCATCAAATAATCGAGCTTCAGGCGCGGGCCGCCCGCCTGCACAAAATCGACGCCGTGGTGATAGTCGTACAGTACGACCATCGCGCAGGCTCCAATGAACTGGTCTCCCGCGACAATGGCCGCGAGGTCGCCGCGCATCACGCTTTCGACGGCTTCCGGCAGCGCCCCCAGCCCACCGACGACAACCTGCGCGTGACGTTCCTGCACGGCTGCGAGGGCGCCGAGCGTCATCGAGTCATTCGCGGCCCACACGATGTTTGCGTCGGGATAGCGCGACAGCAATACGCGGGTCTTCTCTCTGCCATCGGCGAAACTCCAGTCACCAAAGACAAGTTGCTCCACGCGATCCTGCGACCGGCGAGCGAGCGCAGCGGCTACGCCCTGTGCCCGCTCTTTGGAAACGGGCGTGATCGGGTCGCCGGTGATGCCGATCACGCGAGCGGGACGCTCCTCAATCAAACGGCACAGATAGTCCATCAGCCGGAAGCTTCCCTGTGAAGCATCGGCCGTGACGGTGCCGATCCAGTTCGCGATGGCGCCGCGTTCGTTACCCGTCTGTGCACGCTGTGCGTCGGTGAGGTCGTTGTGAATCAGGAGGACCTTGGCGGGAGAGCGCGCAAGTATGCGGAGCATCGGTTGAGCCGCCATCTTCTCGTTGACGATGACGACATAGTCCGGTGGATCGCTTCGCGCGGCGACGGCCTCCGCCTGGCGCAACATGAGCAGGTGGTCGCGCTCCGCGTACAGCACTTCGAGTTGCATGCCGAAGCGCGCAGCCGTCGCCGTCATGAACCGCGATACCAGTTGCCAGTGCCGGCCCGTAGCGCGTTCGACTTGCTCGCCCGGATTCAGGAATACGACGCGCGGCGAGCGCATGCCAACGACCGAGGCCGAGGCGGCCCGCGCCATGGTGAGACACATCCCGGCGCTCGCGCAGCCAGCCAACATCTGTCTTCGGTTCATTCCGACTTCCACGACAAGCGGTTGACGATCGCCTGTGCAATGACTCGGCGTGTGCGGTTGGGCGTATCGATCACGCGCAGGATAGCGCTGTCAAATTGCACTGACAATCTGCTGACACCAGCGCATCGATACGCCTGCGACATGGCTCCGCACTCGCCCGCCTGCCTGACTCGCGTCGAAAAGCGCCTGTGCCACAGGCACACGTAAAGCGATGCTCAGGATATCCCTACATTCATATCAGCAGATTCTTCATCGCGAATGACTTCTTTGCCTATCCAGCCGGACGGAATTCGTGCCGACATTCACAGTATCCGAAAGCAAGCATCATCCACAAACAAAAGAGCAGATTTACAGGCGTAAGGATAGCGAAATGCCTCCCTTCATTCAGAGTGTCAAATTCAAGATCGCCCTCGCGTTCGGCGTTTGCATGATAGTCGTTGTTGCCATCGGGATTTTTGGCGTATTCGGTGTATCGCGGTTGAATTCGATCGTCAAAGAATCCTACACGGGAAATACGGTTCCCATCGGCGATCTATCCGAGCTCCGCGCGGCGCATCTTGAGATTCGCCTCGTATTCAGACGCATCCAGGTTTTCCATGAACCGGCTCATACTCAGGCGGGCATCGAAGCCATTCGCGTAGCGCAAGAGCGCATGAACAAGGCCTGGACGCATTACTATCCGAATGGAATTTCGAGCGCCAAAGAACGCGAAATCGCCGATGGAATTCAGAGTCTCTTGCCACAATTCGCGTCGGCAACCGAGGCGTCACTCGCTGCGCTCCGATCGGGCGACACGAGCGCTGCCTCTGCGGCCATCGACAAACACGCGCAGATATCCAACTCGCTCAGCAAGCTGATTGAAGACGACGTCGCGTTGAATTTCGTTCAGGCCCGGGAATTCACAGACGTCAGCGAATCGACTTTCAAATCCATTCTCTGGCTGGCCATCGGGTTGGTGAGCGGAGGCGTGGTTATCGCGGCAGGCGCGTACATGTACTTGCTCCGCACAGTGACAAAACCGTTGACGCAAGCGATGTTCGTGGCAAACGCAATTGCAGGCGGCAAGCTGGGCAACAGAATTGCCGTGGAAGCTCGCGACGAGTTCGGGCAGCTCCTTCATGCGTTGAAGAAAATGGACCTGCAATTGAGCGGTTCGGTTCGAAGCATCCGCGATGGTACGGAGTCCGTCACTGTCGCAGCCGGTCAGATCGCGAGCGGCAATAGCGATCTGTCGTCGCGCACGGAAGAGCAAGCCGCCTCGTTGGAGGAGACGGCGGCGAGCATGACGCAACTCACGCAAACGGTGAGACAGAACAGCGATAACGCGCGACAGGCCAATATACTCGCCGCCGCTGCCGCCGATGAGGCCGATAGCGGCAATGAAGCCATGCAGGGGATGGTCAGGACGATCGAGCAGATCAGCAGCAGTTCGGTCCAGATATCTGATATCACAGGCGTCATCGAGGGCATTGCGTTCCAGACCAACATCCTTGCACTGAACGCCGCCGTGGAGGCGGCACGCGCAGGGGAACAAGGTCGAGGCTTTGCCGTCGTCGCGAGCGAAGTCCGCAATCTTGCACAACGCTCTGCCGCCGCTGCGAAAGAGATCAAGGACCTGATCAGTTCATCGGTGGCCTTGATCGAGGGAGGTGCGCAGCAGGCGGTCGAAGTCGGAGGAACGGTCGGGCGATTGAAGCAGACGATCAAACATGTGTCCGATATCGTCGGCGAGATCATGGCTGCGACGGATGAACAGAGCCGCGGCATCGAGCAGGTCCATCAGGCGGTGTCGCAGATGGATCAGATGACACAACAGAATGCCGCGTTGGTCGAGCAGGCGGCAGCGGCGGCACAATCGCTCGAGGAACAGGCGTTGCACCTCAAGCAGTCGGTTTCTGTGTTTGTTCTTGCGCCGCAGGAGTGACAGCGGATCTCGTTGCAGATGGGCTGTTGCTGTGCCGACCGACTGCGCTATCGCGCGTCATCGAAGCATCATGATGGGAACCGGGCTAAGGCGCGACAGCCCGGCCAGCACGCGCCACCGGCGAAAGAGCCCCAGTCCGCTCGCGTCGAGCAACATTACATCGGAGCCGCGTATTGCCGCGTAAGCGGCGATCGTCTTTGCGGTCGGCCCGAAAGTGCGCTTCCACGTATAGGGCACGCCTGCGTCGTCGAGGACTGCGCAGGTCTTCACCAGCGCGTCGCGCATCGACTGCTTCTCGTGGTGGCGCAACGCGGCGCGCGACTGGAACGCGAGGGCGCGGCCCTCACCGACCTCGTCCAGCACCTCGATCAACTCGACCTGCCCAACGCATTTCTCAGCAAAGAGAAATGCCGCGTGACGCGCCGCTTCGAGCGCACCCGCCTTGCAAAGCACCGGGATAAGCAGCTTTAGCATCTTCTTCTCGATGTGAAACTCACCTGCTTTGATTGCAGCACGCAGGGCGTCAAGACGCTGAAAAGCTTTGGCTTGTGGATATAAAAATGCTGTCAATAAACCGTGCCGCTTGCGAGTGGCGTCGATGCATTCTTCAGCCTGTTGCCCGTCGGTGCCCAGACTCAGCCCCCTGTGGGAATCAGGCACGTCCTCATCGTCAGGGCAGGCAGATGGTACTGGTGCCGATGAACGCCGGACAGCCAGCCACACGGAGCCTCGCGTGCAGCATTTTTCGTGGCTACTCGTTCTGCAACCGCGCATGATGGTACTTGATCACATCCATCACGGCAGCCGTCATAACCGAGGTTGAGACTCCGAACATCAGGATACCGTTGGCAGCTTCGATTGGGCCAAGCATGCGCCAACGCTTCGACATGACAATGTCGCCGTAGCCCAGCGTGATGAAGTTAACTGCCGAGTGATACAGCGCAGTGGCGAAATCGGAGAATTCACCAAGAAACATGAACAGCGCAGCCCAGATTGCCATCTGGGCGAAATTGCAGAGCAAGGTCAGCAGCATCACGGTAATCAATAGCACTACGTCCACCCACAACAAATCCTGACCCTCCACGCTGCGCCGGAAGCGAGCGTACCGGCGCAGGCAGATGGCTACGACCACGCCTTGCAGCAGCAGGCACAGAATCATGGCCGGAGCGGCGGCCAGCACATTGTGTAGCATGATTGACTCCGTCTTCAGAGGGTACGCACTGGGACATACGTCACTGCATTCGGGAATGCGTAGATCGCAAGTTCAAAGCTTTGGCTATCCGGCCAATGTACTATCTGGCGCGACTTCAGCGGCAGTCGGGCGAACCTCGCAACGCGACCACTATGCCGCAAGGCCCTCGAAAGAAACACAGGCCTGTTGATAGCCTGGCCGCTGCCTTTCCACACAGCCGCATAACGCACTGTCGACTGCACTGAAGCGCGACCATACGTGCAAGGTAGTGGTCAAGGTTTTGCAGCAATCCTAATATGCCGGCTCCGTGCAACATTTCATTATGGCGTTAAAAACAATGTGTCGGTGTCGCCCGCATACGGTACTTTGGCGAAACGCCCCCTCGTTGACGCGGCACCATGGGAACGTTCTCAAAGGGTGTGCCGTACAGCCCCGAGGAAGGACTTCATGCGCGTTACGCTGCCGTCACGGCCACCGCCCTATTCACTGTGCGTTGGCAGACCCGAGACCGGGATAGTGCCGTATGCACTCGTCTTCCTCGATAAGGAAGGCGCGGGAAGTCCGAACTTGCGCAGTTGCGATCCGTCCAGTTATGTAGCGCAGGCAGTCACCCTCAATCGCAGCATGCTGGCAGCGGGCTTGCCGCAGTTGACCGTCGTCACTAACGCGATCGACGCGTTCAACGCCCATCTGTCTCATCTGGCTCCCGGCCCGCAGCCGTCCGTCACATTGCTCAGATCGACCACGGAGCTACCCAAAGGGACGACCTTTTATGCTTCGCACTTCAAGCTCGATTTGCTCGAGCAGGTCGCGCCCACGCTACCTCAAGACCGGCTCCTGCTGTTGCTCGACACCGACATCATCGCCCAATGTGGCATAGACGCCGACCTGCTTCGGCGTTGCGCCATGTCGGGAGTCGGCGCTTTCGACATCTCCGATCAGGAATTTTTCGCGTACGGGGCAGACCGTGTGGCTGCCGACCTCGAGTCGGTGGCAGGCAGATCGCTTCGCAATCCGCGATGGTACGGCGGGGAGTTCCTGCTCGCGTCGCGCGGTTTCATCGATCAACTGGTGCCGGTGGCCCGTGAATGTTTCGAACGGTACCAGGCATTGGTTCGCGAACTGCATCACCAGGGGGACGAAGCGTTCGTCTCTGCCGCCATGAACATTCTCTCCGACGAGGGACACGAGATCATCGACGTCGGACCGTATCGCGCGATTGGAAGGCACTGGTCCGGCAATACTCACCGCGATCTCCGATGGTTCAGAAACTGCGCGTTCGTGCACCTGCCAGACTGCAAGACCATGCTGGCTCGCGAGGCGAGCCGGCGCACCTTTTGCGCTGCGCGAATATGGCGTCAGATTGTTTTCCGGCACGAAGTGAAGCGGCCCGTATGGGCGTTGAAACTACGCTTACCGAGCCACCGGCGACGCGACACGGAGGGCGATCTGCTCGACGTCCTGCTTCTCGACCGTGACGCAACGCGGCTCTCCAGTCTGGCCCGGCCGCTCGCGACGCGCGGGCTGATTGTCATGTGCGTCGATTCGCTCGATAGCGCCAGCGCGGCGTCGGGGCGATTGCGACCGCGGGTGATCGTCATCGGCAATCCGCTGTCGGCTGCCGATATGACCGCGCTGGTCGCGCGCGAGCATGGGTCGAGTCCGACGGTCATTGGATACGCTTCGAACGAAGACGTGGAGGACTGGGCGATGCCAGATCGCTTTTTCAGTCGGAGCACCGATGTTTCGGTTGTCGTGGACGCGGTAGTCGCGGCCACCGCTCACGCAACAAACTGAACGGCACAACTGCAAACAGCCGAGTTCAAAGCGGCATCGAAATCGCTCGCAAATCACTTACATCTGTTTTCCACGATGATTTCCCGCGGCCGCATTTCGACCTGCACGCGAAAACTGGCAAATGTCGCCATCGTTTTGTCTGACGCTGCTTTCAACGACGCTCTATAAACATTCACACCACGCCGATCGACTGACAGCAAAGTATGTAAAGGCTGGTGGGAGTGCGCGATGAACGATGTCGTTTTGTGCGGCGACCTCGCAAGAAGAATTGGGTTACATCGTGACGGGGCATGCTTGATGGTGGGGGTGACACATGAAAACCCACGGCTGCCAAGGCCGCATTTACGCAGCGCTGATCGTCGCATTGCTCGCCGGCTGTAGCGGCGGCGGTGGAGACAGCGGCGGCGCGTCCAGTTCCGGCGCAGGGTCCAGTTCTGGCTCAGGCTCGACGACGGGTTCCGGCTCAGGCTCGGGCACCGCGAATGCGGCACTGTCGATCGATGTCGCCACCTATCACAACGACATCGCGCGCACCGGTCAGCAACTAGCGGAAACCAGGCTGACGCCGGCGAACGTGAATTCGACGAGCTTCGGCAAGATCGGCTTCGACGCCGTCGACGGCAAGGTCGATGCCGAGCCGCTGTACCTGTCAAATCTGCCGATTGCGGGCAGCACACGCAACGTGCTCTTCGTCGCGACCGAAAACGACAGCGCCTATGCGTTCGATGCCGATACGGGCGCACAGTTGTGGAAGACCTCCGTGCTTGGCCAAGGGGAAACGCCGAGCGACTCTCTTTCGTGTTTCCAGATCTCGCCGCAGATCGGCATTACCGCGACACCCGTCATCGATCGCACGCGTGGACCGAACGGCGCGATGTATGTGGTTGCCATGTCGAAGGATGGATCGGGCCACTACTTCCAGCGTATCCATGCACTCGATATCACCACGGGTGCGGAGTTGTTCGGCGGTCCGACGACGATCAACGCCACATTCCCCGGCAACGGCCCAAACAGCTCGGGGGGCATTCTCACCTTTGATCCCAGGCAGTATGCGGAGCGCCAATCGCTGCTGCTGCTGAACGGCAACATCTATACAGGCTGGACTTCCCACTGCGATGTCGCGCCGTATAACGGCTGGGTAATCTCTTACGATGCGAACACGCTGCACCAGTCTTCCGTGTTGA
Organism: Paraburkholderia sp. Tr-20389; assembly: GCF_017104565.1. Taxonomy (GTDB): domain Bacteria; phylum Pseudomonadota; class Gammaproteobacteria; order Burkholderiales; family Burkholderiaceae; genus Paraburkholderia. Next base: position 186,655 of record NZ_JAAGPD010000002.1, read on the forward strand.
ACTTGACGCCTAACGGCTCGGCCGGCGCAATCTGGATGAGCGGTGCGGGCATGGCGTCGGACGGCCAGTCGATTTATTTCCTCGATGCCAATGGCACGTTCGATACGACGCTCAACGCGGGCGGATTCCCGCTGAACGGCGATTTCGGCAATGCGTTCATCAAGCTGGGTACGGCAGTCGGCCTGACAGTCACCGACTACTTCGTCATGTCCAACACGCTGACGGAATCGCAGGCCGACGAGGATCTGGGTTCGGGCGGTGCGCTCGTGCTGCCGGACATGACCGATTCGAGTGGAACGGTCCATCACCTGGCGGTCGGGGCCGGCAAGGACGGGATCATCTATGTCGTCAATCGCGACTGGATGGGAAAGTTTAACGCTGGGTCCAACAACATCTTCCAGCAGCTCGGCGGCGAGCTGGTCGGAATGGAATTCGGCGCGCCCGCGTACTACAACAACACCGTCTATTTCGGATCGATTGGTGACAACATCAAGGCTTTTGGCGTAAGCGCCGCCGGACTGACTGCGACGCCTACCAGCAAGACGCCGACGAGCTTCGGCACGCCGGGCGCGACGCCGAGCATCTCCGCGAACAGCAGCGCGAACGGGATCGTGTGGGCCGTAGAAAACGGCGATACCGCTGTGCTGCATGCCTACGACGCGGCAAACCTTGCGACCGAACTGTACAACAGCAATCAGGCCGCGAATGGCCGCGACCAGTTCGGCCCGGGCAACAAGTTCATTACGCCGATGATCGCGAACGGCAAGGTGTATGTCGGCACCCCGACGGGGGTGGCGGTGTTCGGGTTGCTAAACGGAGGGTAGTCCCGCGTTGCGGGCATGCGCCGACGCTAGAGAGAAGGCGAGTTTTCGCGAAATCGCAAAAACTCGCAAACCGGTTCGACAGATCTCGCAGACTCGCGAAGATGCGGGCTGCGTGACCGGATAGCGGAAGCAAAAGCTCTCGCTCTCCAGCCTGTACCGTCTGATCATCCACGATCTTCAACACGTACCGTTACGCGAATCGTCAATGACTCGCGCCCTCCACTGCACCGATACCCGTTTCCGAGCGTACGGCCTGCGCCTCGAACCCCGCCTGGTCGATGCGCGCGCGAGCGGATCGATCAGTCACCGAGAAAAACCAGATGCCGGCAAAACCGATTGCCATCGAGAAGAGCGCCGGCGATGCATACGGAAACGGCGCGCTATCGTGATGAAACACGTCGACCCATACCGCCTTCGAGAGCACCGTCAGCATCGCCGCCGAGAACAAGCCGAGAAAGCCGCCGATCGCAGCGCCGCGTGTCGTGCAACCGCGCCACAGCACGGACATGAACAGTACGGGGAAATTTGCGGATGCCGCCACGGCGAAGGCGAGAGAAACCATGAAGGCGATATTCTGCTTCTCGAACACAATGCCCAGCACGACAGCAATGATGCCTAGCGCAAGTGTCGTAATGCGCGAAACGAATAGTTCGTTCGCACTCGATGCCTTGCCATGCTTGAACACGGTCGCATACAGATCATGCGAAACAGCGGACGCGCCAGCGAGCGTCAGACCCGCAACGACAGCGAGAATCGTCGCGAACGCAACGGCGGAAATAAAGCCAAGGAACACGTTGCCGCCGACGGCGCTCGCCAGATGCACCGCCGCCATGTTCGTACCGCCCAGCAGTTTGCCCGCTGCATCCTTGAAGACCGGGTTCGTGCTCACCAGAACGATCGCACCGAAGCCGATGATAAAAGTGAGAATGTAGAAATAGCCGATCCACGTGGTCGCCCAGAACACCGACTTACGCGCTTCCTTTGCATTCGGCACCGTGAAGAAGCGCATCAGGATATGCGGCAGGCCAGCCGTGCCGAACATCAACGCGATACCGAAAGAGATCGCCGAAACAGGATCCTTGATGAAGTTGCCCGGCCCCATGATCGACGCCTTCTTCTCGTGCACTTCGACGGCCTTCGCAAAGAGCGCCTCGGGGCTGAAATGAAATTGCCAGAGCACCATGAAGGCCATGAACGTCGCGCCGGCGAGAAGCAGGCAAGCCTTGATGATCTGCACCCAGGTCGTGGCCGTCATGCCGCCGAAGAGCACATACACCATCATCAGCGCACCCACGATCACGACGGCAATCCAGTACTCGAGGCCGAACAGCAGTTTGATGAGTTGCCCCGCGCCCACCATCTGTGCGATCAGATAGAACGCGACCACGACGAGCGTGCCCGATGCCGCGAACGCTCGTATCGGCGCCTGTTTGAAACGGTAAGCTGCCACATCGGCGAAAGTGAATCGGCCGAGATTGCGCAGCCGCTCGGCCATCAGGAAAGTGATGATCGGCCAGCCCACCAGAAACCCGATCGAATAGATGAGCCCGTCATATCCGTTCGAGTAAACCGCAGCCGAAATGCCGAGGAACGACGCAGCGGACATGAAATCACCCGCAATCGCAAGTCCATTCTGGAAGCCGGTGATGCCTCCACCCGCCGTATAGAACTCGGCAGCCGAACGTGTTCTCCTCGCAGCCCATTTGGTGATGAAGAGCGTTGCAACGACGAACACCACGAACATGCTGATCGCGGTCCAGTTGGTTGCCTGCTTGACCGTCTGTCCGAGGTCGCCGCCGGCGGCAAAGCAGCTTGACGATACGCCGAACAGTACGCTCGCCGGAATGATATGACGGGTCTTCATGCGGCCTCCCGTTTGATGCGGTCGGTGAGTTCGTCGTAAGTGCTGTTCGCGCGACGCACGTAAAAGCCAGTGATCGCCACGGTGAACACGATGACGAAGAGTCCGATCGGCATGCCCCACGTCATCACGCCCGCGCCGATCTTCGCCGCAAGCAATTCCTTGTTGAATGCGACAAGCAGCACGTAGCCGTAGTAGACGACCAGCACAAGGGCGGTCAGCGTCCATCCTAGTCTCGAACGTTTTCGCACGAGTTCATGGTACGTCGCGCCTGATTTGATTCTCTTTGCGAGTTCCAGATCCATCTTCGTCTCCTGCATGAATATCTTTCGCTGCCTGATAAACACCATCATCGTTCGGACGAAGCCGAAACGAGTGGCGAACGTATGTGCCTGGGATTCCCATGTACGGGACGTCATCCAATGCTTGCGCGCATGCGCTTTGGACGAGTCGTTGTGTCGATGCGCTCCGTGTAACGTTAAGAGCGCCCGCTTACCCGGTTCTTACGCGAAGCAGACTCTGTGGGAGGGGTTTACGAGAGGGTGGAAATTTTCGCGCACGTGCGTTCGCCGTGCTGAGGACGAGAAGCCTCGAAAGCCGAAGTACTCCACAGCGCATCCTGTATGCGCAAGACGCATCGCGCATTTCCTATCTTCGATCCTTGCGCGGAGCCACGGTTGAGATGTATCAAGGCTCGACGTATCGCAAGTTCAATGTGTGTTTTGCGTGAATACGCCCGTCGATCGTCATGCGTTCGCCGCCCCGTGCAGTCGTCTCAGAGAGCGTTGATCTGAATCAATCGCGCGCCGTCCGCTTGCGCAACACTGCACGAGTCTTTCTTCCGAGGAGCATCACATGACCCGCTACATGAAAGCCGCTGTCGTCCGAGAGTTCGGCGCGCCGCTGAGCATCGAGGAAGTCGTCGTCCCGGAGGTCGGTCCGGGCCAGATTCTGGTGAACATCAAGGCGTCGGGTGTCTGCCATACCGATCTGCACGCCGCCGACGGCGATTGGCCGGTCAAGCCCACGCTGCCCTTCATTCCCGGCCATGAAGGAGTCGGTTACGTCGCTGCCGTGGGCAGCGGCGTCAAGGGTGTGAAGGAAGGCGACCGCGTCGGCGTGCCGTGGCTCTATACGGCCTGCGGTCAGTGCGAGCATTGTCTGAGCGGCTGGGAGACGCTCTGTCATGACCAGAAGAATACGGGTTACTCGGTCAACGGCGGATACGCCGAATACGTACTCGCCGATCCCAACTACGTCGGGCATCTTCCCGACAACGTCGCGTTCGATGAAATCGCCCCCATTCTCTGCGCCGGCGTCACGGTCTACAAAGGCATTCGCGTGACGGACACACGCCCGGGTCAATGGCTCGCGATCTCGGGTATTGGTGGGCTCGGACACGTCGCCGTGCAGTACGCAATCGCGATGGGATTGCACGTCGTCGCGGTCGACATTTCCGACGCCAAACTCGAACTCGCACGCAAGCTGGGAGCGAAACTCGCCATCAACGCGACGACCACGGACCCTGCCGCCTTCATTCAGAAAGAAATTGGCGGTGCGCATGGGGTGCTCGTCACTGCCGTATCGCGCAGTGCATTCGCGCAGGCCCTTGGCATGGTCCGCCGCGGCGGAACGGTCTCACTGAACGGATTGCCGCCCGGCGACTTTCCTCTGCCGATTTTCTCGACGGTACTCAACGGCATTACGGTGCGCGGATCGATTGTCGGCACACGGCGCGATCTTCAGGAATCGCTCGACTTTGCAGCACAAGGCAGCGTGCGAGCCCATATCCATCGCGACCGTCTGGAGAATATCAACACGGTCTTCAGCGCGCTTCGCGAAGGTACGGTGGATGGACGAATCGTGATGGAACTCGATTGATACATCGTGGCCCGCGAACCAGGCCGCGGGCCATGCAACTGCATAGGCAAGACGCCAGGTCTCGAAGCGTCAAGCTTGTGCGTGCCCGCCAGAACCGTCATGCCGGAGCAAAAGAACAGGCCGCTCCGTCGAGCGTACAAGGGACTCCGCGACACTACCGAGCAGGAAACGCTGGGCACCCCGCCTGCCATGCGTACCCATCACGATGATATCGGCATCGCATTCTTCAGCTGCGCGCGCCAGTACCTCCGACACACTTTCACCGTACGCATCGATCGCCCGCACATTTCCGCTGACGCCTGATTCTTTGAAGAGCGCGTTCGCCTCCTCGAAAATGCGAGTGGCAGCGCTTGCCGCGGCGGACGGCTCAGGTTCGAAATCGAAACGTGCGTTCGCCTCGGCCGGCCATCTGCCGCGGTCCACGACCGACAGCGCGTACACCACGCCGCTGGACAGTTTCGCGAGCCTGATCGCCTCGCCGAGCGCCATTTGCGCGCTCGCGCTGTCGTCAAGCGCAACGAGGATACGGTCGTACATGATGAACCTCCAGTCACGATGCGCGGGCTGCCCGGAACGGCAACGACGCTGCATGAACGCCAGTGTGTCCCTGTACCCGGGTCGCTGCTTGATTAAGGTCAACCGAACGGTCCGCATCTTAGCGGGCACGGCGAGAAACAGCGCGCCGCGCTTTTGCTTTGCGCAGACCGTTGATTTACCTCAAGCGTGTAGCTCGATGCCATGCCACGATAAATAGAACGTAAGGCCTGCATCGCCGAACGCGTCAACGCTGCGACACGAGAAGATCGACCGCTCGACGCCGTCAGATCCATAGAGGAGCTTTACCGTGAGCTACGCCCGCTGGTCCATCCTGATTGCCTGCAGCGCAGGTCTCTTTGCCGCGGGACTCGACGCGGCGCATGCGCGAATCGATGAACCGACCGAACTGGTCGACCAGCAACATTGCATGTTCTGCCACACGTCGGATGCGCCCTTTCTGGCTCCGTCGTTCCGTCAGATCGCGGACCGGTATCGTGGCGTACCCAATGCGACGGCGATGCTGGAAATCAAGCTAAGAAAGGGCGGTCGTGCACATTGGGGTGACACCGCCATGCCGTTGCCTTCCGAACGCGGCGGCCCGCTGTCCGCCGAAGATGCACACAAGCTGGTCGAGTGGGTCATGTCGCAATAACGGGCCGATAGCGCCGATCGATCTGCCTGCGATGACGGCACCAAACCCGCAGCTAACTCACAACTCACACGCAAAAAAAAAGCGCCGCAAATCGCGGCGCCTCGTGATGCGTTGAATACTTCAGCCGGCATCAGAACCGATGCACGACACCCACGCCCACACCGACCATGCTGCGCGATGACGAAGGCGTCGAGTTGAAGCCATCGCCCAGCGTCGCCGTCGCGTTGATGATGTTGCCCGCACCGTTGTTGCCGAGCGTCTGGCCGTTCGCGCGCTGATACGCCTGCAACGCATACAGCCCCGTGCGCTTGGACAGCGAATAGTACTCGGAGAGGTTGAACTGCTGATACTGCGCGCTGCTCGTGATGCCATTGGACTTCGTCGCGCGCGTATAGCTATAGCCCGTCGCAAAGTCCCATGCTGCCGCCGGCTTCCAGTGCAGCACGATGCCGCCCGTGTTCCAGATTGCCTCATTGCGGAACGACGAACCCGCGCCTGGGATGTACTGCACGTTCGTGTACGTCGCCGTGATATCGAACTGGCTGTTGAACGTGTAGCCCGCGCCGACTGCAAAACGTTGCTGCGCCTGCGCCGTGCGATAACCGTTCGTCACCGCCGACACGCCCGTCTGCGCGCCCGCATTCGACGTCGTCGAGTCGGTGCCGAATGCTCCGCCACCCGCCGTGGAGTTGTTGATGCGCGAGAAGCCGACCGCCAGGCCGACCGGGCCCTGCTGATACTGCACCGCCGTGCTCCATGTCGAGCCCTGGTTCACGCTGCCCGGCACGCCCGCGAACGAATACGATCCGCTGAACTTGAAGCCGTACATCGACGGCGACATGTACAGCAGCGTGTTGTTCGCGCGGTAGATCGTATCGAGGCCATCCACGTCGCCGGGATGCGCGCCGTAGAAGCCGGTGAGCCACGTCGTCGGGCTGTACGGCGAGAGCAGCTGATAGTACGACGCGTACTGGCGGCCCGCCGTCAGCGTGCCGTACGTGGCGTTCGACACGCCGACGAACGCCTGACGGCTGAACATCAGGTTGCTCGTCGACATCGCGCCGCTGTTGGCGCTGAAGCCCTCTTCCAGCGTGAAGATCGCCTTCGTGCCGCCGCCCAGATCTTCCGCGCCCTTCAAGCCGAAGCGGCTGCCCGCCCACACGCCCGTGATCATCTTGAACGCCGAGTGACCACCCGACGTCGAACCCAGCGTCGTCGAACTCGACTGATAACCGATACCGTTATCGACGATGCCGTACAGGGTCACGCTGTTCTGCGCGAATGCGGGTGCGTGCGCAGCCGTCGCAACCGAGGCGACAGCCGCGAGACCGATCAGGCGTCGTTGACGGTTCTTTTTCATTGTGATGTTCTCCAGATGCCTCTTTGAGGCTGTTATTGATTCGTTGTTCTGATTTTGCTTTTATTGCGGTCCGCTCCGCTCCCTGCCTGACGTTGATCAGCCTGCCGGCGTCGACGTTTTCGACGTGGCGCGACGAGCGTCTTCGTCGCGGTCGGTCGGCTCGGGAATCGCTTCGATGCGTCCCATCACGAACACGAAAGACACGATGCCCACCGCCAGGATGACGCCTGCAACCAGGAACGCGTTGGTGAACGAATTCGTCGCGCCGACGATGAAACCCGTCACGATCGGCGCTGCCACGCCCATCAGGTTGTTGGCGAAGTTCATGATGCCGCCCACGGTACCCACGCCGCCCTTCGGTGCAATCAGCGACGGCAGTGACCAGCCCACGGGCGCCGCTGCCGCGAGACCGCCGAGCGCAATGGAGATCCAGAAGATCGCCCAGCCCGGATTGACCGTCTGCGTTGCGCCGAATACCGCGAGGCCGAACAGCATGCCCGTCACGAGCACGGCCTTGCGCACGCGCGTCTCGTCCTTGCCGCGCGCAATCAGGTGATCGATCAGCCAGCCGCCGACGACGAGATCGGTCACGGTGGCCACAGCCCACGGAATCGCAGCAAACCCTGCGGACTTCAGGATGCTCATGTGCATCGTCTGCACCAGATAGCCCGGCAGCCAGGTCAGGAACAGATAGAACGAGTAGCCATACGCGGCGAAACCGATCGTCAAACCCCAGACCTTCGTCTTGGTCAGCAGATAGCCGAGCATGCCGAACACGCTCGCGCTCGACGTGCCTTCGGGCGTCGCGCCGCCCTTCTGGATGTAGTCGAGTTCGGCGGGCGAGAGCTTGCTGTCCTTGCTCGGATCGCGATAGATGAGGAGAAACGCGATGAAGTACGCAAAGCTCAGCAGCGCGGTGACGCCGAAGCCCCAGCGCCAGCCGGCGTTCACCACCACGACGGCGACCAGCGGCACGCCGATCACGTTGGAGAACTTGGCCGCGGCATCGAAGATGGCCGTCGCCAGCGCGCGCTCCTTGCGCGGGAACCAGTAGCCCGTTGCCTTCGAGCTAACGGGAAAGCCCGGCGCTTCCGCGATACCGAGTACCGCGCGCGCCGCGAACACGCCGCCGAAGCCGCTCGCGAATACCGTGATGGCCGACGCCAGGCCCCACAGGAATGCGCCCCACCGGCCGACGCGCGTCACACCGTAGCGGTCGAGGAAAAGTCCCGCCGGCACTTGCAGCAACGCGTACGGCCAGAAGAACGCGCTGAACAGCAGCCCCATATCCGCGGGCGACAGGTTGAACGCCTCCTTCAACTGCGGCGCCGCCACCGACAGGTTGATCCGGTCGAAATAGTTGATGAGCACGCCAATGCCCAACAGCAGGCCGATCACCCAACGCCGGTTGGGAATGCGCTGCCCTGTCTCTGCTGATGTGTTTGCCATCTTGGTCTCCTTTAAAAATCTGCTTTCGGCCAGTCTTTCGGCTGGTTCGATCTGTCGAGACAGCGCTGTCTCATGCAGGCTGTAAAAAATCCGCGTGCGTTTGCGTGCTCCCGCACCACGCCGTCGCCTCCCGGACGATGCTGACGAGCGACTGCGTGCCGTCGACCGTCAGCGTCAGCGGTTCTGCAACTGGCCTTTCCAAGGTGGCGAACTGGCTTTCGACCAACGACGCCGGCATGAAATGGCTCTCGCGTTGCGCCACGCGCCGCAGCGCCTCGGTCTGCGGCAGATCGAGAAAAACGAAGCCCAGTGACGAAGTCGCGGTGCGCAGGCGGTTGCGATAGCGCTGTCTGAGGGCCGAACACGCAAGCACGGCGCGCTCGCCGCGACCGACCACCCGTTCGATTTCCTCCGAGAGCCGGTCGAGCCAGCCCGCGCGGTCCTCATCGGTCAGCGGGATGCCGCGCGCCATCTTGTCGACGTTCGCTTGCGGGTGAAAGGCGTCGCCTTCGATCAGCACGCCGCCGATCCCCGCAGCCAGCGCCTGAGCGACGCTGCTTTTGCCGCAGCCCGCGACACCCATGACCACCAGCGATGAAATGTGCCCGATCATATGCACCTCCTTCGTTCGAGACAGCGCTGTCTCGGAAGACTAAAAAATTAAGGCCGCGATATGGGTACTCGTTCCGCCCCCGGTTTGGGGCACTCCTGATCGAGCCCTATTGCGCAAGCCTTGAGACAGCGCTATCCTAAATCGATCATGGCGACCTCGACACCTAGGAAAACCCGAAGCACCGGCCGGCCGACGCTCGACGCCGTCGCCGAACTGGCCGGCGTAAGTTCGATTACCGCGTCGCGCGTCCTGCGCGGCGTGGGTTCCGTCGGACCGGAATACGTGCAACGGGTAAAGGCCGCAGCGGCAGAGCTGAACTACGTCACGAACCCCGCGGCGCGCGCACTCGCGTCGTCGCGCAGCGGGACGGTGGCCGTCGTCATTCCGTCGCTGTCGAACGCGGTGTTCGTCGACGTGCTCGAATCGATTCACAACGTGCTGCGTCCACGCGGCTACGAAATCCTGATCGGGAATTCGCACTACTCGCGCAACGCGGAAGAAGACCTGATCCGCCACTACCTTGCATCGCCGCCGAGCGGGCTCATCGTGACCGGCTTCGACCGGACCGAAAGCGCGCGCCGTCTGATCGAGGCGAGCGGCGTGCCCTGCGTGCACATCATGGAACTCGAAAAAGCCGAGGGCGTTCACTGCGTCGGCTTCTCGCAAGCGAAGGCAGGTGAAGCCGTCGCGAACCATCTGATCGCGCGAGGTTGCCGGCGCAACGCATTCGTCGCGGCACAGCTCGACTCACGGATGATGCAGCGTGGGGAAGGCTTTCGCGAAGCGCTGCGGCGCAATGGACTGTACGACGCCGAACTCGAAGTGCTCACGCCTGCGCCCTCGTCCATCGGGCTTGGATGCGATCTGTTCCGCCAGTTGCTGCAGCGACGGCCGGATGTCGACGGCATCTTCTTCGGCAATGACGATCTCGCGCAGGGCGCGCTCTTCGAAGCGCGCCGTCAGGGCATCGACATTCCGAATCAGGTGGCGATCGTCGGCTTCAACGATCTGGCAGGCGCCGCGGATTGCGTGCCGCGACTCACCACAGTTCGCACACCGCGAGCGGAAGTCGGACGCGTGGCGTCCAACCTGCTGCTGTCGATGATCGACAACAAGCCTGTCGCGTCGCCCGTCGTCGATCTCGGCTACGAACTGGTCGTGCGGGAAAGCGCCTGAAGTTCGGCATGACGATGTCGCTGGCTGGGAAAGACGCACATCAGCCGTCTTTCCAGCGAAACCCACGGTAAGCCAGCGCAGAAAACCTTTTTGCAAAGCGGTCTGTCTGAAGGGCTGATTCAACTTCAGTCATTCAATATGCGGGCTTCGATCTTCTGCGTTGTTTTCGCCATTTTCGTTTGCGGGTTTGCAGTGACGTCGTGTGACGACAGCGTCGATGACGTCGTCGACGGCGACGGTTCAGACTATGTCGCGCCAACCACGTGCATGGAGCGTCTCTATTATCCGCTCGGTCTGCGCACGATCGCACTCGCCGACTTCTGCTACGGCGCGGGTGGCCTGCAGGTACTGCACGACCACTACCGCTTCAGCTATGCCGACATGATCGACGCAGGCACGACCTTGCCGATGGAAAACTTAGCGCTCGGCGGGGCGCACCGCAGTGCACGCGATCGACGCTCAGACGACGACCGATCGGCGCACTAGCGCAGACGGAATGCCCCCACCATTTCCCGCAAGCGTCCCGCCTGTTCATCGAGCGATGTTGCAGCGGCTGCGGCCTGTTCGACGAGTGCGGCGTTCTGTTGCGTCACCTCGTCCATTTGCGACACCGCGCGATTGACCTGCTCGATACCTGTGCTCTGCTCGACAGACGCTGCCGCGATCTCGTTCATGATGTCGCTGACCCGCTGGATCGATTGCACGATCTCATGCATACGTTGCCCGGCAACCGTGACTTGCGTCGTGCCTTCATCGACCCGCACTGCGGACGATTGAATCAGTGCCTTCACTTCCTTGGCAGCCGTTGCGCTGCGCTGCGCGAGCGCGCGGACTTCTCCCGCGACCACGGCAAAGCCGCGCCCTTCTTCGCCGGCCCGAGCCGCCTCGACTGCAGCATTCAACGCGAGGATATTGGTCTGGAAGGCAATGCCTTCAATGACGGCGATGATTTCGCCGATCTTGTTCGAGCCATCGGCGATGCCTTGCATCATCGTGATGACTTCTTCGACAGCCTGACCGCCGCGTCGTGTCGCCTCGGTCGCAAGCACGGCGAGTTCGCTCGCCTGCTGCACATTGTCGGCATTCTGCTTGACCGTTGCAGTCAGTTGCTCCATGCTCGCCGCCGTTTCCTGCAACGATGCCGCCTGTTCCTCGGTCCGTTGCGACAGATCGATGTTCCCTTGCGCAATCTCGCCCGCGCCGGTCGCGATCGATTCACTCGTCCCATGAATCCCCTGCACCAGATCGATCAGCCTTGTCCGCATCTCTCCCAGCGCGAACAGCAGGCTCGATCGATCCGATGAAGCAAGCCGGAGATTCGCCGTCAGATTGCCTGACGCGATGTACGCAGCAAACGCGGCCGCCTCCGCCGGCTCGCCACCCAGTTCCCGCTTCAGGCTGCGCGTCATCACCCACGCCATGCAGCCCACCGCGATGAAAATCACGAGCGAGATCGCGATCAGCGTTCTGGCAAGCGTCCAATACGTCGCGTTGATGTCGTCGTAGAAAAAGCCCGTGCCGATCCACCATTGCCAGCCGGGGATCTCAACCACGCCTTGCAATTTTGCCTCCAGCGGGCCGTCTGCTGAACGCTTGATCAGCACGTCCACCATTGCGAAATGATCTTTAGAAAGACCCTGCCGGTACGCCTGCGTGTCCGTGAGATCGCCGGATCTCGTCTTGTTGCCGCCCGCCTTCGTGCCGATGAGCTTCGGGTTGGGGTGCACGATATTGATGCTGTCGGTATTCGTCACCCAGAAATAGCTCTGGCTGTTCGCATTCAATTGCGAGAGCGCCGTTTTGGCGGCAGCTTGAGCATCCTCGCGACTGAGTTTGCCGCTTGCTTCGAGCCCCTGGTAATAGAGCACCAGGTGTTCAGCTTTGGTCAGCAGCGTCTTGATCTGCGCCGTACGGCTTTCGGTCAGCGCGTGGTCGAGTTGAATCAACGACACCGCCGCGATGGCTATGACACCGGCGAGCGCCGTGCCGACAATCAACATCAGTTTGATCGCAACTTTCATCGAATGAAATTATTTGAAATGTGCTCTTAACAGAACCTGGCCTTATTCCAGTCTCTTGCTTCCCCGAGCGACCGGAATCAGGATGACCTCATTACACAGTCGCGGCGTAGCTTACGAGCGGCGCATATCGCGCCACAAGAAGGCAAACGTGTGCCTGCGCGATCATCGAACGTTTGCGTACGTTCAGCGCACCATATGCGGGTTTTCGATGGGCGCTAATATTGCCGCCCGGCGGCAACCAGTTGGAAAGATGCGACAAGACAGCCGTAAGCCCTTGCGTGTAACACGCGTCGTATACTCGGCCGATCGAAAAACGAAGCGAGACTGATCCGGCATGCGTGGTACCGCTGAAGCAGCAACCTGCAATCCGCTGTCGCGGTCCTCGTCGCGCCCTCACCTCGTGATCGATGCTCGAACGATGCTCAGCGAGCACACCAGCGGGATCGGGCGCTACGCATCGGGCATCGTGCAGGGTATCGACATGCTCGCGGCTGCAGGTCGATTCTCGTATTCGTTACTCGTGCCTCACAAGCAGATGGAACGGGTCAGCGCTTTGCAGCTACCGCACTGCTCGGGCATCGCGCCGTTGCGCTCGCTGGCCAAAAGCCTGGCGCATCAGATTCTGAAGCGTGGTTTGAACTTCTCGCTGGACGCATTGCTACCGAAAGGTCACTACTACTTTCCCGCGTTCACGGTGCTGCCGATGCGTTCACGCACAACGGCTGTCGTCGTCCATGACCTCGCGCACCTCGATGTCCCTCACTACGTCGAAACGGGCAACGTCGAATTGCTGCGCTACGCTCTGCCACGCTCTATCCGGCAGGCACAATCGATCATCGCGGTGTCCAAGTACACAAAACAGCGGATCGCTCATCATTTCCAGGTCGATCCTTCTGCGATTCACGTTGCACCGCCTGCCGTCGATAGAAGCGTTTATCGCCGCATCGATCCCACGGTTGCGCGCGAGACGCGCGAGCGATATGGCGTTTCATGCGGCGACTATCTGCTCGCGGTCGGCACGCTCGAACCGCGCAAGAATCTGGTCAACCTCATCGACGCATTCGCTTCGCTGCCTGCTGCGATCCACCGGACGCATTCGCTCGTGCTGGTTGGCGCCAACGGCTGGGACAAGGGCGCAGCGCACGCCCGCATCGCACAAGCCAAGGCAAACGGTGTCGACATCGTGCGGCCAGCCGGATTTGTTCGCGATGACGACATGGCCGCGTTTTACAGCGGTGCACGCGGGCTTGCCTTCGTCCCTCATTACGAAGGATTCGGCATTCCGCCGCTCGAAGCGTATGCCTGCGGAACACCCGTGCTGGCGAGCCGCGTCGCGTCGGTGCCGGAGGCGGCCGGCGACATAGCCTGTTACGTGGATGATCCTTCGGACGTTGCCGCAATCGGACGCGGATTGCTGGAGTTGCTATCTATCGACGAGCAGCGGCGAAAGACGATGGAACCGCTGATGAACCTGCATCTCGACAGATTCGAGTGGTTGCGCAGTGCGGCGCTGACTGTCAGCGCAATGACGGGAATTCCGGTTTCCGAGTTGATGTGATTCTGACCGGCGCTTGTCGGCGCTCTCACATATACGCGTCGATATGCCGGTCGCGATAAAGAATCGCTTCTTCATACGAGGGTGCTTCGTGGATCACCTTTCCCTCGTAAAGCACGTTGCATCCATCGACTGTCAGTGGAATAACCACCGTACGCCGTGGATCATGGCGACTCTCTTGCCCACGATGAAAGCGACTTCTCGCCAGCAGCAACAACCGATCAAGCAAAGCGGATTTCATGTCAAACGGTGGATCGATGCGTTAGACGGATATCACTCGTCCTGTTGCGCATCATAGAGAAACAAATATCCACTTTCCGGCCTGGAAATAAACGGCAAGCTTAAAACTCCATTACGGAAATCCTGACAACTCACTCAGGAAAGTCCTGATGACGAATGTGCCGGCGAGAAGAAGAGAAGAAAAGGAAAGTTACGCGGGAAATTTTTCGCCAGTAATCCATATTGATCGGTCACATCGACGCTGTACTATGCGCGCTGAGACCAGCCGTATTCAACTTTATGTCGAACGTCGCAACGCGTTGTCAGAAATCGAATGAACGCGATGTTCACAATTCACTATAAAACTAACGCCGCGGGGTTCGCGATGACCAAGCACGCAGTGCACCTGCTTGCCTGTTTGATTGGATTGACGAGTACGATGCACGTCCATGCAGAGCTTGGAGGCTCACCTGCCTATCAGGCCAATGGCGATGCGAAAGTGACCGTCGCGCACACCTATCGCACGCGTTCGAATGTGCCGTATACGCTCTATATCACCACATTGGACGCGGGCATAACGGTCAAGGAATACGCATCGCAATCGGGCAACGTTTTCGCCGTCGCATGGGACGAGCAGAAGTCGCAGACTGCGCCTGTGGATCGTTTGCTGGGTGCCTACGTTTCCTGCTATCAGCAGGCCGTCAATGCAGCCGGCACGCAAAGCAGCACGCTTGCGGACAACCTGAACATCGAACAGAGCGGCCTTTCCATTCGCATCGGGCACAGCAAGGAGCACACTTCCGGGCGTGTGTACTTGCGCCAGGCTCTGCCCGCCGGTCTGGAAGAAGCCGCGATCAACTAACTCGTCGGAAAACGTTTCGAGCGCGAAAGCTTTATCGGCGAATGTTCATTGTCCTTCCTGCGTTCTGCATAGACCCGACGCCAGGGTCGTCGCGCGACCAGCCACCGGAAGTTCGATCGAACATATCGAGACCGCCGACCACGGGCGCACTCGCCCAACTTCCGGCAGGTGCGCGCGGCTGCACATTCGTTTTCGCTGAGATCCCGGCTCCGTTACCGAATCGATAGCCACTGCCGGTTTCGATCACGGCACTGACGACGACCCCGCAGCCGCCGCTCAACATCAATGCTTCTTGTGAAAAGCTGCCCATCGTGCCGACGCCCGTCGTGATCGCGCCGCTTGCACGTGGCGAGCCATCGCACTGCCGCGCGGCGACGGCGACGCTGCCGCCCGCCATCGACACGTCGGCCAGCTCAACGCCTCCGGCAGTCACGCTCAGCAGCGGACCGGCTTCTATCGTCCCGTCCTGGACGACACCCGTCTTGATGAAATCGACCTGCACGGAAAAGCCGGTGAGTTTATCCGCATTACCGGGCAGCGGTGCCTCATAGGGAACATCCCGCGCGGCATCGTCGATGCCCGCGAAGCTGCCGCCCTTTGCGCGGATGCGGATGCCCAGTCCTGCGATCCCTGTACGGTAGACACCCGCGATATCCGGCGATGGCTGCCAGCGCGCAGCGAGCCGCACCGCCCGCGAATTCGGCGGATTCGTGCACGCGAAGTGCATGTCGCTATCGGCGGCTACGCGAACTGAAGCGAGCATCGTGCCGACAGGAGCATTGAAAGGCACAGTCAGGATAGCTGTGGGAAGGATCAGATGCTGGACGGCTTCCTTGCCATGACATTCAGCGTGGGCTGGCTTACTTGCCGCCAGGAAAAGTCCGGTGAAAAACGCTATGTGCACAACGAATCCACAAAACGCTTGTTTAGCTATCCGTAGTCTCACAGTACCTTCATGCAAAGATGAGTCTGCGAGATTCTACAAAGTTGCGTGAAACTGGTTCACCCTTGATTTCTTACCGTAGATATCTGAAGCGATTCGCCCTGAAGCGGCCCCTCCGTGCTTCCTTTATCAGTGATCCGTCAGCCCCAGCATCTTGTCGAAGAAAACACTGGCAAGCACACCGGCGACGAATCCGTTCTTCAACAAGGTGGCCGTGTTTTCCGGGCCAGCGCGTGCAGTTATGACACAGCGCCACGCTTAAGAGCGTCACTGCTGACACTTCAGTCAACGCACGAAGTCGATCGCGACGGGAGTCGGCATGTCCGCCGACTCCCCCGTATCGGACAGCTTGCCGGATGCGGGATCGATCGCGAACACATTGACCTTGCCGCTGCGCTGGTTGGCAACGAACATCCATTTCCCCGAAGGATGGATCGCAAAGCCCCACGGCTTGTCGCCGCCCGACGACGTGCGTTGAATCAGCGAAAGCGTTCCCGCTTCGCCATTCACGCGATATACGATCAGTTCGTTCTCGGCCCGGTTCTCGACATAGATAAAGCGTCCATCGCGACTCACGGCAATTTCCGCTCCGCTTTTCACGCCCTTGAATCCATCGCTGCTGACGGGCAAGGTCTGTATGAGAGTCAGGCGCCCTTGCGTGTCATCCCAGCGCAGCACCATCAGTTCCGCCGACAACTCGGTGAGAAGATAAACGAACTGTCCGTTCGAGCCGAACGCGAGATGCCGTGGACCACTGCCGGGCGCTACTGCGAAAGCATGCGGACTGGCTTCGTCATCGGTGGCCAACGCATGCGTCGCGCGTTGAAAGCCGTAGATGAACACACGATCGGCGCCGAAATCGGGAACCAGCACGTAACGTCCCGAAGGGTCGATCACAGCACTGTGAGCATGCGCACTCGCCTGCCGCCGGTTCGGTCCGGAACCCGTTTCCTTCACCGTCGATACGAGCGGGCCGAGACTGCCGTCCGCATGCACCACGATGCTCGACACCGATCCGCTGCCGTAGTTCGCGGCAAGCAAGGTCGTGGCGGGCGTGTCCAGCAGCAGATTGGTCGTGCCTGTGCCGCCCGCGAGGACCGCGTCCACTTTCGTCAGCGCGCCCGTTGCACGGTTGACTGCATAGGCGGTGACGCTGCCTTCTCGCGAGTTGTCGTCATCGACGGCATAGAGAACAGGCAATTGCGGATGCGACGTCACCCACGTCGACCGCGTGCCGGTGGCAACGACGCCGATCGCGTTCAGCTTGCCCGTGGAGGGATCGAAGCGCAGCGCGTGGATCTGGCTATCCTGCGTGCCGACATAGACGAGATCGGTGTGCGTATCCGCCCGTTGTGCGGAGATGCCCTTGCATCCGCCGATCATCCCCGTCCACACAGTCAGTGCGACGAATGCGACCGCGAAACCGTAACGCGTCAGCCTGTTTCTCTGGAGGGACCGAATCATCAGCGGTTAGCCTGGAGGATAAATTGGCCAAGCGTACTGGATTCAGTGTTGGACGTCCTTGCACGAAACGCGGGTTCGCTTGTATTTTTGGATTCGCCGGCGTCGACACGTCGAAATGCGCCTATTGCCTTGCCGTCGCGCGGAACTGACTCGGCGCCTGGCCCACTTCCCTGCGAAAGAAGCGCGTGAAATACGCGGCATCCGCGAAGCCCAGGCCGAATGCGATCTGCTCCACCGACATATTGCCGAAGATGAGATCGCGCTTCGCTTCGGTGATGATGCGTGCGTGAATCATCTTGGTCGGGCTTTGCTCCGTGGCGGAAGCACAGGCCGCACGAAGCTGCACCAGAGAAACCGCCATCATCGACGCATAGTCTTGCAGCGCCAGATTCTCGCGGTAATGCTGATCGATCAGCTTGCGGAACCGGTCGACCAGCCGGATATCGTTGCGCGTCGCGCTTTCGCTGGTCGTCTGATCGAGGCTCGCTTCACGCAGCAGCATAAGCAGCAGCGTCGTCAGCAACGCTTCCGCGCCGACCACGTGGCCCACCGAGTCGGACTGGGTTTCATCCTTGAGCCGTTGAATCAAGCTGTAAAACGCGATGCCGTTGTCGGTCGAATCCGCGAGCGGGATCATGCGGGGCGCAGCCCACAGTTCGATGAACTCGTGAAGTTTGGCGTTGACCTGCGCGAGATAGGCGACTTCGATCGTCACGACCCAGCGGTCGACGTCGACTTCGTAATCGAGGCCATGCACGCATTCGGTCGGCAACAACAGCGCGCAGGGCCCTTCGAAAGGCACGCTGCTACCTTCCAGGTTCATGACGCCGCGACCGCTGCGAACGAAGATCACCTGGCCGTAAGCGGGATGCGCATGAGGCTCAGTTTTCCAGCGGCCGCGATCCGTGACATGCCCGACGTGCACCAGCCAATGCTTCTCTTCCGGGCGCTCGACGTACAAACGGACCTTCGGAACGGTTGCATGCTTCTCTTTACCGTTCCACTTGGGTTGGACCTTCGTCATGGCACTGTACGTCATAAAGTCTCTCTGACGGCCGAGCCGACCGGGTATCGGCCATCATTGTCATGTCGGCATAGCGGGCCAAGCCCCTGCCGGTTCATCGTCTCCAGTTTTGTCCGTGAACACCGCGATGCAAGTGCTCTGCTTCGCGCACCCAAATGGCATTGCTTCACGCGCGCGGACACACGATACATATTCCCATACGACTGCATGAGAAGCGACCTGCGATTTACCCGAAGGTCCGCCGCGCCCTGTTCCATGCATCAGAACGTATGCACGATGCCTAGCGTGATGCCGCGTGTATCGTTCCCGGGCGCAACCGTCACGCCCGTGTACGCCGTGCCGTTCAGCGTGAAGTGCGCCTGATTGCGGTTCTGGATGAAACCCGCCGAAGCGTACAAAGTCGTCACTTTCGAAAGGAAGTGTTCGTAAGACAGACCGATCTGCTGCGCGTTGTTGCCCTGGCCCGTGCGATCGTGCGCATAGCCATACAACAAGGCGACCTGGTCCGCAGGGCCGAAGAGATACGAACCCGATGCTTCGTAGACGTCGCGCTTCGAGCTGTCGTCGGTTTGCCGCTCCGTGTGATAGGCCAGATAGAAGCGGGCCGCGCCAACCTTAACGGATGCGCCTGCATTGAATATCTTCAGTATCGATGTCCCCGCTGCGTTCGCGGCCTGTTCGTAGCCCGCCGCCAGATGGAAAGGTCCGTTCACATAGCGGACGGCGGCGTTGTAGAACTGCAAGCCGTTGCTCGGTTTGGTCGTCGAATCGCGCATCGCAACCATGAACTGCGCAGTGAGACCGTATACCGTCGGCGTGAAGTACGAGATCGCGTTGCTGACGCGCACGGTCAGGCTGTTGAAGTTGTTCATCGGAGACGCGATGCTCATTACCGCGAGCGGATCGAGTTCGGGGTTCATGAAGATGTATTGCGGCGTGTTCTGAAGCCCGAATCGCATCTCGCCGAAACCGCCCGACATGCCGACCCACGCCTGCCGGTTGAACACAGCGGCCGAATTCGAAGCTGCGCCCGTCACGCCGGAGAAGCCTTGCTCCAGCTGGAAGTTCACATGCAGGCCGCCGCCGATATCTTCACTGCCTTTGAAGCCATATCGGCTCGCGAACAATCCGCCGGATACCGCGCGCGTGACCGCTGCCGTGCCGGGGTTCTGATATTCGAGTCCATTGTCGATCACGCCATACAGCGTGACAGACGATTGAGCGTGTGCAGCGTCTATAGCGCATGCGCACGCGACGCCGGATAGCAGAACAATGAGCCTCTTCATCTTGTCTCCGAACAGCTTCTGGTTTTTAGAAACGATCTGCACGTGTTCCGCGCATGCACGGCGAAGGGACGGTGCGTGTCGTTCGTTGATTAACTTCGTAGAGCTGATTTCGACGCATGCGCGGTGTCATGGCGAAGGAAGACATGAGACATGAGCGTGCGCTCAGTGACGGCAAGACTGGATGGATCTCCGAATGCCAATATTGTCTCCTTTCGACTTCGCTCGCCGTCAGCGGATACAGCCTTCCGCCACCGGATGCAGGGTCTTGTGAGAGCAAGAATAGGTGCGGCCGGATCGCACGTCCCTACACAAAAGTCAGATTCGCTGGCATTTTTTTCGGCGAATGAACCGTTGCTGAAGACGCCATATCACACCGCGCAAAAGTGCCAGCGAAACTGATTTTTGTGTAAAGGCAGACGGCAATGCA
This sequence comes from Paraburkholderia sp. Tr-20389, assembly GCF_017104565.1. Classification (GTDB taxonomy): domain Bacteria; phylum Pseudomonadota; class Gammaproteobacteria; order Burkholderiales; family Burkholderiaceae; genus Paraburkholderia. The sequence goes on from NZ_JAAGPD010000002.1 coordinate 206,809, forward strand.
TCCAATAGCATTTCTTCCCACCGCGACGGGATTTCCTGTGTTGATCCGGGAGTTGCTTCGATTAACCAGACGTCGACGGTGCGGCCGGATCGAGATTCGGAACGCGGCACAGCTTCGCGATTCACCGGCATTGATAAAACGCCCCGAACATCTCGCTCCTTGTTCGCCCTCCAGATAGCTGGACAACGCGGGGTTGATAACAAATCCATTTCGGACGGAGACATGAAAGACATATCGGTAGCTTTGCGCGCGTCACTTGTTGGCGCGGCGATCTTCTGTTGCCTGAGCAAACCCGGCCATGCCGAGGTATTTACCGCGCCCGCGGCTTCCCCGCCGCCGCAAACGCAGCAGAACCCGCAGACACAATCCAATGCGGTCGCACCGCTCACCGCACCGAGTCTGAAATCAGGCGAAGAACCCGGCGAGCCGCCCGTGTCGTGGAACGATACGTATATCGGCTATCGCTACGGCAACGACTTCCACTATCCGGGTGTGCATGACAAGGTCGTGCAAAACATCGGCTACCTCACGACGACAGGCGGCTTCAAGTTCGGCAGTTACGCGTTCAACGTCGATTACCTCGTCTCCAACGCGGCGAACCCGGAAGCGGGCGGCCCGTCGTCGGGCGGTGCGCAGGAGGTGTACAGCGTCGGCCGCGTCGAACTGAGCGCGGGCAAGATTCTCGGAAAGCCCGTGGCCTTCGGCATCATTCGCGACGTGGGTCTCACAGGCGGTTTCGAGTTCGGCGCGAAGAACGATGCATATGCGGAGCGTGCACGGATGCTCGTATTCGGTCCGACGATCGAATTCGCGTTGCCGCGCGGCTTCCTGAATCTGACGGCAGGGTTCCGGACGGAGAGCAACCACAACGGCATCACGGGCGTCGACGTGCACTTCAACACCGCGTGGCATATCGAAAGCTCATGGCTCATTCCGTTCAGGGCCGGCCCCGTGCCCTTCATCTTCCGCGGCTTCGCCAGCGTGACGGGTCCGAAAGGCAAGGACGGCTTCGGCGTCGAGACGGAAACGGAATTCCTCACGCGCGTGTCGCTGCTCGCGGACCTCGGCTCGTTCGCGGGTCATCCTCGCGCGGTGTATGCGGGTGTCGGCTACGAGTATTGGCATCACATGTACGGCTCGCCGACCAGCGAAACAGTCGGCACGATCACGTCGGCACCGATGCTGATGGCCGAAATCCATTTCTGATTGACAGCCCTGCCCGACACGACGAATGGCGACCTGCAACACGGGTTGCCGTTCGTCGTTCCGATTTCAGGGGCGCGTGGAGCAGCGCCGTCAATCATCTGATCATTCGAAGCGCGGCAATCGCCGCGCTTTGCGCATCCGGGCCATAAGAAGAACTGAGCGCGAAATGGCGAATTTCGATGCCTCACGACACTCAATTTCTCCCGCGGCCCGCCGATAAACCTTGCAGAGCCCTAACTATTCCAGCCTCAAGACAATGAGAATTTCTTCCCGATTGATCGTACTGGTCACCACGGCGCTATTGGGGATAGCGTGCGTCGTCGCTGTCTCGCTGCATGAACTCGATAACGCGCTGATCGCCAACCGGCAGGCCGAAGCCGTGAACCTGCTCGCGAAGGCCGAGCACATGGTCGAGTCGTATCGCGAACTCGAAGTGAGCGGCAAGATGACACGCGATGAAGCGCAGGCCGCGGCGAAGCGCACGCTGAACGCACTCAACGCCGACAAGAAGAGCTATTACTGGGTGATGAACCCGAACGGCCTGATGCTCGTGCATCCCGTCGCCGAACTGGTCGGCGTGCGGATGGTCGGCAAAGGCGCGATAGCGGGCGAAACGGATCTGGACGCGTACCGGCGAGGTCTGTCGGCGAATCACTATGCGCTCGTCGACGTGCTGATCAAGCGCTCGCAGAACGGCAATTACGAAGCGAAGCTGCAAGGCGTCGTCGCGGTTCCCGAGTGGAACTGGTGGATCGGAACGGGGTTCTTCTACGACAACATCGAGGCCGCGTTCTGGCGCACGGCCACGCGCCTGATCGCGATTTCGGCGGCGATTCTTCTCGTGGTGTGCCTGATGGCCTGGTACATGACGAAGAGCATCCGCAAGACGCTCGGCGGCGAACCTTCGGATGCAGCCGCTTTTGCTGCGCAGATCGCGGCGGGCAATCTCGCCGCCGAGATCAGGCTCACCGGCGCGAACCGCGACAGTCTGATGTACGCGCTGCACGAGATGAAGCTGAAACTGCGCGAACTCGTGAGTGACATCCAGCAGACGAGCGAATCGATCGCGACGGGGTCGAGCGAAATCTCGCAGGGCAATACCGACCTGTCGCAGCGCACCGAGGAGCAGGCGGCGTCGCTGCAGGAAACGGCGGCCAGCATGGAGCAGCTCACGACGACCGTGCAGCACAACGCCGACAACGCGCGTCAGGCGAGCCAGCTCGCGTTACAGGCGTCGGCGGCGAGCAAGAGCGGTGGCGAAGCGGTCGATCAGGTGGTCGGCACGATGCAGGGTATCGTTGAACAGTCGCGCAAGATCGGCGACATCATCGGCGTGATCGAAGGCATCGCGTTTCAGACCAACATCCTCGCGCTGAACGCGGCCGTCGAAGCGGCACGTGCGGGCGAAGAAGGCCGCGGCTTCGCTGTCGTCGCGGGCGAAGTGCGATCGCTCGCGCAACGCAGCGCGTCGGCGGCAAAGGACATCAAGTCGCTGATCGAAACCTCGCTCGTGCGTGTCGACGAAGGCACCAGTCAGGTCGCCGATGCGGGGGAGCGGATGCGCGAAATCCTGCAATCGATCGCGCGCGTGAGCGACATCATGGGCGAAATCGCGGCGGCATCGACGGAGCAAAGCACGGGCATCGAACAGGTGAACCGCGCCGTCTCGCAGATGGATGAAGTGACCCAGCAGAACGCGGCGCTAGTCGAACAGGCGGCGGCAGCAGCGGGATCGCTCGACGATCAGGCCGCGCGTCTGCGTGCTTCTGTTTCGCAATTCAGGCTAGGCTGAACGTTCGACTTTCCCACATGAAAAAAGGGCGCTGTGCGAAAACACAGCGCCCTTTTTCTATCAAACTTGCAGCGGCATCACGGGTTCGGAATGTACATCGGCATCGCTTCTTCCCACAGCGTGTCGGTGATCGCGTGCTGATCGGTGCCGTCCGCGTTCATCACCCAGTTCTGACCATCGGGCTGAAAGCTGTTGTCGTACAGCGCGAGTTCGTCCCTGAAGCCATACGTGCCCGAGCTATACGCGATGCGGCCATCCCACGTCCACACCGCATGCCCCTGGTTCGAACCGTCGTCGGTCAGACCGCTCAGGCCCGAGCCGTCCGGCTTGATCGTGAACACGTCGTAGTTGAACTTGTTCGGATCGCTCGGGTTGATCTGCTTGCGCGTGAACACGATCTTCGTGCCGTCCGGCGACCAGCCAGGCAGATTGTCGGCTTCCGTGGTCAACACCGTCGTGGCGCGCGTGTCCACGTCGAGTATGCGCAGTCCTTGCACCTTCGGGCTCCATACGCGATACACGATCTTCTTGCCGTCCGGCGAGTAGCTTGGGAAGCCGGCATTGATCGAATCGTCCGTGAGAAATTCCGGATGTCCGTTCATGCTGCCGTCGGACTTGATCCGCGCGATACGGCCGGGGCCCGCGCCGCGCGTGAAGAACCAGTCACCCACGCCGAACGCCACCCATTGCCGGTCCGGCGACCACGTCGGCTGGAAAGCGCCCGCGAGTCCCTTCTTCACCATATCGGCATCGAGTCCGCTCGTCGACGGGTCGTAGATACGCGCATAGCCGGAGAAATCCGGGTTGATGATCGCGATGGACGAATTGATCGACTTTTCCGTGTACACCAGCTGCTTGCGATCCGCCGAGAGTTGCGGGAACACGTCGATATAACGGTAGTTCCACGCGCGGTCGAAGCTAAAGAGCGGCGTGCCATTCGCGCGAGCCGGACGGAACGTGACCTTTTCGTAGATCATCTTGCTGCCGTCCGCCGAATAGCGCGGCGAGCGCAGTCCCGTATTGGCCGTCGAGCGGAACGTGCCCGCTGTCGTATAGAGGCCCTCCGTGTCGCCGCCCTTTACGTGATAGGCAACGTTCGTATCACTCAGGTATTGCGGGAACACCTTGAAGCCGGGCGTCGACGTCAACGCCGATCGCGCAAGGTTTCCGACATCCACGGAAACGATCTGCGAGCTGACAGAATTGATACCCTCGGGACGATGCGCGCCCCACGTCGATTCGACGGGCGTTTCATAGAAGACGACGCGCTTGCCATCAAGCGACCACGACGGCGAGCCTTCGTCGAAGCCGGGATGACTCGCAACCTTCTTCCATCCCGAACCATCGGGCCGGATGATGTAGATGCTGCTTTCCTGCGTGCGCTCCCAGCCGACCGGGAGATTATGTCCGCGCCAGTCGGAGCCGATATCGGACGACAGCGCGAGCCACTTGCCATCCGGCGACCACGATGGCCGGAAGTAGCTATGCGGCTTGCTCGGGTCGAACTTCAACGCGCCCGTGACGTTCTTCAGCGCACCCGTCGCAATGTTCAACGTCCAGATGTTGGTGGTGCCGAATCCCGCATCGCCGTTGCGCGACGACACAAATGCGATCACGTTCGGATCGGTGGGTGAAATGACGGCGGCATCGTCGACGGCAATGTGATCGGTAAGCCGCTGCAAACCGGAACCATCGATCTTCACGCGATACAGATTCGATTCGCCGAGTCCGTCCCGCTCCGACGTGAACACGACCCACTGTCCGTCCTTCGAAAACGAAGCGTGATAGTCGAAGCCATCGGATGCAATCAGCCGATGTTCACCCGTACCGTCCGCGTTCGATACATACAGCTCCGACGTCACGGGTCCAATGCGGTTGAGCAGCAGATCCCCGCTCTGCGCAGCAGCCGCTGCGGCTGGAATGGCCATGCAGGCGATCATTGCCGCGCTGCACGCCAGCCGCTCTCTCTTCAAATGCGAAATCAGATACACAGCGAAATGCCTCCTTGTCGTTATATGTCGGAGAGCGGTCTGCTCGCGCGACCGCTCCCACGTCTCCGTTCTGGTTTGCGCAATCAGCGCAGGCTGCCGGTGACGTCGTCGAACAGTTCGTCGACGCTCAGCCGGTGTGGAATGATTTTTTGATCGAGCGCCCAGTCGATGGCCAACTGCATGCCCTTGCGATTCGCTTCGAGCCCGATAGGCGGAAACACGGTGGGCACGCCGCCTTCCGTCAGCGCACGGCTCTCGACGATCATCCGGTACAGTTCGCGCACGATGTCGGGACGCCGCTTCGGCAGATCCTCGTGCACGACGAACATGTGATTGATGGGGACCACGCCTTCGCGCGCGAACCAGTCTTTCGCGGCGGCCTGCGCATCGGGAACGAGCGTGCGCACGCGCGGATCTTTCGGCATGTCTTCGCCGAGCAAGGCGGCGCTCAGTTCGCCGTCGAGCATCATCTGCGGGATCGACGAACCTGCCGGGAGGCGCTCGCAGTTGTTCGGATCGCGATACTCGGCAAGATGCCCGTCGCCGAGCGTCATCCACCTCACCTTGTCGAGATCGACGCCGTATTCGTGGCGCAGAATGCCGCGAATCCACAGCGCCGTCGTCTGCGTGTAGGTGCGAACGCCGACTTTCTTCCCTTCGATATCTTTCGGATCGAGATGACCGAAGTCGATGTTGAAGCCCGCGCAATGATGCTGGAAGCGGCCTGAGATCGGCGTCGGCAGCAGCACATAGGGCTTACCGTACGCCTTGGCCTGAAGGAAAGTGACGATCGCCAGTTCGCCTGCGTCGAATCCGTTCTCGCGCACCATCGCCTTGAAGCCGTTGTGCGCGGGCGTCGGTCCGCAATAGTCGAGCTTGACGATATCCGATGCGACGCGTCCTTCCTTCATCGCCTTCGTCACGGGGTACGTCGCCAGATTGGTGCGCAGCGTCGGCGCCTCAGCGGGTGTCGTCGTCATGTTTCAATAGCCCGCCATCTCGCGCGCCATGCCGACCACGCCATAGCTCTTCAACGGCGCAGACATCAGGAAGCGATACCCTTCTTCGAGCAGCCGCTTGTGATTCTTCGCATTCACATGCGGATTGCCGACGACAACGTTGTGCTTGTGGCAGGTCTCGACGATCTGCCGCATCGCATCGGCCACGACGGGATGCTCGTAGTCGCGCGGATAACCGAGTTGCTGGCTCAGGTCGCCTTCGCCGATCAGAATGAAGCCGATGCCGGGCACATTCGACAGAATGTCGTCGAGATTTTCGATCGCTTCCGTGCTCTCGCACATCAGGCCGACCAGAATTTCTCCATGCGGCGCAAGCGGCCACACGTCGGCCTTCCTGTAGTAATCGGCCATGCTCAAGCCCCAGTAGCGCGCGGCATTCGCGGGGCCATCGCCGCGCACGCCTTTCGGCTCGTACAGCGGCGCGTTCTTCGGACGCGCATAGCGGCACGATGCGACAGCGTTATAGGCCTGCTCCACCGTCGATACATGCGGCCACACCACGCCATAGCAGCCGCGATCGAGCACCTGCTTCGCGAAGGCCTGATTCATTTCAGCGCCGTTGGCGGGAATGCGGGCGATCGGCGTGACGCGCGCCGCAACGGAACCGGACTCCGCAATCGCCTTGCGGTTGAGCATGTACTGCAAGGCATCGCCGAGCACCGATACGTCGTACGGGTTGTGCTCCATCTCGAAGACGATGCCGTCATAAGGCGCGTCGCTCATCTCGATGGCCGACTGCTTGTCCAGCTTCGAAAACGCGGCAAACGCGGGCTTGCCGGACTCGAAAGCGCGAATGATGCTGTTCAGGCGCGTGTCGCTCATGCTCGTTACTCTCTCGTGATTGTGATCGCTGCGATGAGGATCAGTCGGCGGCTTTCCAGTACATGAAGCCCATGCCTTCGCCCGTTCCTGCCGGCGTGCGCCAGCACGGCACGTAGTCCACCAGCGTCATCCCGGCACCCGTTTCCTGCATGGCCTTCATCACGCTCACATAGAGCTTGATCTCCGACGTGCCCGACTGATACGAGCGGTCGTCCACGGCTGCGAGGCCGTCGTAGTCGTACTCGCCCAGCATCTTCATGATGCGGTGATCGAACTCCTCGTCGTTGACGAAGTGCGACAGACCGCCCGACGCGAAGATGCCCACACGCACGTCCTCGGGCCATGCGGTGATCGCATCGCGCAGCACGCGTCCGAACTCGATGCAGCGCGACATCGACGGCTGCGTCGGCGGATAGAAGCAGTTCATGATGATGGGCACATGCGGCGGCGGATCGTCGCTCATGATCTGGTGATAGACGAAGCTGTACGCATGCGGCACCACGGGATACTCGGGCAGCGGCTTCATCCAGACGTTGTCGGGCCACGCGAACAGATCGGTCAGATCGAAGCCTTCTTTCTGGAAATGCCCGATCAGATACGTCGCGAGTTGCGGATGACACTTGTGCGTCACGTGCCGGTCGGGTGCATAGACGGGGCGCTGCGGCGGCCCGTTGTGCACTTCCGCGCCGCTGTAGATGGCGATCGACGGCGAGAAGTCAGTGAAGATCTCCTTCTGGTCCTTGCCGAGAATGATCGCAACGTCGATGTTCGCGTCGCGGTACGCGGCCGCCATCTTGTCGAGCGCGACGCGGCAGCGCGCGGCGCGCGCGGTGCGCTCTTCCAGTGTCAGGTACTTCTCGAATGCGGCTTCGCGGTGTGCTTCCAGTTCGGGATACGTCCAGGTCCGATTGCGGAACCACAGTTCCGGATTGTTGCGGTCGCGCTCGCCGTTCTTGAGCCAGTCTTCCGGTGCCTGCCCCAGCATGCCGCTATGCGGCACCGCCATCCCGAATACGATCTTCGCCATGTAAGGGTTCTCAGTGAATTAACGTGTTCCGCAAGGCCGGATGTGCCGGCCATGCTGTGTTGTGCAGGCTCAGGCTTCGCGCAGCGATCCGTGCGCCTCGGTGACTTTGGGCGCCCATTCCGGTCGATACAGAATCAGCGTGGCCGTCGCGCCGATCATCAAGAAACCGAGGATCACCATCATCGGCAGGTCGTAACTTCCGCTCACGTGCAGCAGCCAGCCGGAGAGGCTCGCCGCGACACCGCCCGCAAGGCTCGTCGCCACCTGCTGAACGCCCGTCACGAGACCGATCGCCTGCTTCGGGATCAGCGTGAGGCGCGACAGCACCAGGTTGTTTGCGGTGACGAAGCCGAGCAGCGACAGCGACAGCACGTTCCAGAACAACGCCATGTCGACGGAATGCGCATACGCGCCGAGCAGCACCGTGCATCCGCCGACGAAACCCACCACGGTGAACGCCTTGCGCACGCGGATCGGGTTGTGTCCTCGGGCGATCACGCGGTCCGCCGCCCAACCCGCCACTGCCGCGACGATCGCGATGCCCGCGAAGCTGAAGAACGTGAACAGCCCGGAGCGGGAAATCGAAAGATTGCGTTGCTCGACCAGATACGCGGGCATCCACGTCATGCAGTAAAACGTGAAATAGCCGTAGCAGAAGTTGGTGATCATGCCGCCCCACACCACGGGGCTCGACAGAATGCTGGCGAGGCTCACCGAGCGCGCGCTGCGGTTCTTCAGCGCGAGTTCGGCCTTCGTCGGCAGGTCGTTGCGCACCAGCAGCAGCCAGGGCGCAAGCCAGATCAGCCCGACCAGTCCTGTCGCAATGAACATCACCTGCCACGAGTAGTTGACGATGAACCAGGCCGCGACGGGCGCGCCGAGTGCGGGACCGAACTTGTTGCCCATCGCGAGGATGCCGACGGCGAGTCCGTTCTGGCTTTCGTCGAAGTGGTTGCGAATCCAGCGGTAGCTCGCGGGAATCACGATCGCTTCCGCCACGCCGACGATCAGCCGCATCACGACGAGACCCGCGAGTGTCGTCACTGCGCCCATCAGCGCCGTCGCGATGCACCACAGCGCGAAGCTGACGGCGTACGGCCACTTCACGCCATAGCGGTCGGCGACCCAGCCCATCGGCACCTGAAACAGCCCATACGACCAGAAGAAGGCCGAGTTGATCCAGCCGCGATCGATGTCCGTCAGCGCGAAATGGCGGACGAAGCCCGTGTCGGCCAGCGTCGAAGAAATGCTGGTGCGATCGATAAACGAAACCAGCACGCCAATCGCAAGGAGCGCGAGTACCGCCCATCGGCTCACCGTGCCTGGCTGCCCAGGTTTGCTTGTCTCCATCTGCATGTGTCTCGTCCGTTTGTTTGATTGTGCGTGCCGGCTTTTGCTGCACGCCATCGCGCGCAGCCGGCAGCGGTGCAGCGTCAGGCCAGCGCCGGATACAGCTGCTGCGCAGTCTTGCCGAAGATCCATGCGCGGTCTTCGTCGCTCAAGCATGCCAGTCCCGCCTGCGCCGTCGCGAGAATCTCGCCGAGCGTGCCCGGCGAGGTCGGGAAGTTCGAGCCCCACGCCAGCCGCTCCGGGCCGAACGCTTCGATGACGAGCGGAAAGAAAGTCTCGGCGCTCGCCTTTTCCTTCTTCACGTCACCGAAGATGCGCGGCGTGAGCTTCAGGTAGATGTTGTCGAGCGACGCGAGATCAAACAGACTTTTCGCGTTCGCATAAGGCGCGCCGTCGGCCACTTCGGGACGCCCCAGATGATCGAGGATGATCGGCACCTTCCGGAAACGCCGCGCCAGCGCCGTTACCTGCGGCAATCCGATCGGGCCCGTCTGGATGCACATCGGCAGACCGAGTTCCGCGCACAGTTCCCACGCCGGGAACGAACGCGGATCGTCGAGTTCGCTCGGGTCGAATTCCTTCGTGCTGCCGCCCGTGAAGAGACGCAGGCCCGCGAGGCCGCGCTCCACCCATTCGCGGATGCGTTGCGGCGCGTCCGGCTGCAACACGTCCACCGAGCCGACGGCGACGAGGCGGTCCGCATACTTCCCGCAGCCATCGACCACATAGCTGTTGTCGAAGCCATAGGTCGTCGACGAATGGACGACGGCGGCTTTCGCGACGCCCGCTTCGTCCATGGCGGCGATCAGCGTTTCGACCGTGGTCGGCCGCTCCTTCGACCACTCCGAGCGCTTGCCGAACAGCGGCGCCGGCGGATAGCTGGCTTCGTCGTCGGAAATGATGTGCGGGTGGATATCAACGATTGAAGTCATGAGTGTTGTCTCTATGCTGTTCTCATTGCATCAGGCTTGCGCCGATGTCACTTGCCGCGCGCTTTCAGACGCGCATCGAGGCGCGGATAGACGCGTCGTGCATTGCCTTCGAAGATCTTGACGCGGTCTGCATCGCTCAGTGCGGCGCAGGCGTCGATATAGCGCTTCGTGTCGTCGAAGTACTGGCCCGTCGCCGGATCCTTGCCGCGCACCGCGCCGATCATTTCCGAACCGAACAGCACGTTGTCGGCGGGAATCACCTTCGTCAGCAGTTCGACGCCCGGCTGGTGATAGACGCACGAGTCGAAGAAGATGTTGTTCAGCAGCCCTTCTAGCGGACGCTCGCGCATGTCGAGCGACATGCCGCGATAGCGTCCCCAGTGATACGGCACCGCGCCGCCGCCGTGCGGAATCACGAGACGCAGCGTCGGAAAGTCCTTGAACAGATCGCCTTGCAGCAACTGCATGAACACCGACGTATCGGCGTTCAGATAGTGCGCGCCCGTGCCGTGAAAGCAGGGGTTGCATGATGCGGCGACGTGAATCATCGCGGGCACGTCGAGATCGACGAGCGCTTCATACAGCGGATACCACGAGCGGTCGGTCATCGGCTTACCCGTCCAGTAGCCGCCCGTCGGATCGGGATTCAGGTTGCAGCCGACGAAGCCCATCTGTTCGACGCAACGCCGCAGTTCAGCCACCGAATTCGCGGGCGCCGCGCCCGGCGATTGCGGCAACTGGCACACGGGCGCGAAGTTGTCGGGATAGAGTTCCGTCACGCGATAGACGAGATCGTTCGATACTTCGGCCCATTCCAGGCTCGTGCGCTCGTTGCCGAGGTGGTGGCTCATCAGACCGGCGATCGGCGAAAACAGCGTCAGGTCGCTGCCGCGCTCGCGTTGCAGCTTGAGCTGGCCGTTGCCGATCGCTTCGCGGATTTCGTCGTCGGTGACGCGCGCGCCGTCGCGCGACGGCGCGTTGGCGGGATCGTTCGCAAACTCGACCTGCTTGGCGCGCCACGCGCGAAACGATGCGGGAACGGTCGTGAAGTGACCGTGGCAATCGATGATCATTTTTCTTCCGTCCTGATTCAAACGCGGGGATCGACAAACAGCTCGCCGATCGACATGCGGCGCGGCGTCAGCCCTTGCTTGAACGCGGTGGCTTCGAGCGTTTCGATCGTCTTGAGGTTTTCCTGCAGACCGTAGGGCAGCGGATCATGTCCGACGATCTTGCGCAGCTCCAGATACTTCTTGTCGCTCGCAGCCGTCGCTTGCCCCGCATCGAGGCGCGCGAGCCATTCCTTCTTGGCCTGCGCGAACGCGTCGAAAATCGACTTCGCGATCCAAGGATGCCCGGCCAGCACCGAGTCCTTCACGACGATCGTGCCGTGCATCGGATAAACGCCCGTGCGCCTGTAGTAAGCGGCTTCGAGTTCGGCGGCGTTGGGCAGCAGGTCCGGATAGTCGGCCTCGACCTCTTTCCAGCCGCCCGTGGGCGCGCCCGTGCGGCCGATGCCAGCCGCAGCCGCGAAGCCCGCCGACAGTTCGCCTTTCTCCATCATTTCCGCAAGCGAACTGCCTGCGGGCGCGTGAATCACGTTCGACGGCAGCTTGAGCTGCGTCACGTGCTCTTCGTCATCGACCACCCACGTGACCTTCGACGAATCGAGGCCGAACTCGTCGATCAGCACCTGGCGCGTCCACACGCCCGTCGTCACCGAATAGGCGCGCACGCCGACCTTCTGGCCTTCGAGATCCTTAGGCGTCTCGATGCCGGCATCATGGCGCACCAGCAGTCCGCCATGATGGAAACGGCGCACCACGAAAATCGGCAAGCCGACGAAGGGCGCGCCATAGGCACGCGCGATGATGTAAGTCGTCGGCGCCAGTTCGCACACGTCGAACTCGACGTCGCGCACCATGCGGCGGAACGCGCCGATCTGCGGCTGGACGGTGATGAACTCCGCGTCCACGCCTTCGATGGGAATGGAACCGTTGCGGATCGCCGACGTATGCGGATGCTCAGCGATCGCGATCTTGAGCGGGACTTTTCTGGTCAACATCCTCTCCTTGGGTGGGTCGACGCCGGCGCCGGAAGCTGCAGCCCGGCGCCTGGCGTAGCGTCTCGATGGGTTCAGAATATTGGACGGGGGCGCGCGTGTCCCTACACAAAATGCAGATTCAATGGCACTTTTGTCGACCGGCTCGCGGCGTGTCCGGCAGGGCAGCAGGCCGCCGCGTCAGAACCGGTGCACCATTCCGACGATGACGCCCTTCGCGTTGGAGCCCGGCACGACGTCGATACCCGAATACTCGGTGCCGTTCAGCGTAAATGCTGCCTGGTTGCGGTTCTGGATGAAGCCCGCCGACGTGTACAACGTCGTCGATTTGGACAGCGAGTACGCATACGTCAAGCCCACCTGCTGCGCGTTGTTCCCTTGCCCTGTGCGGTCGTGTGCATAGCCGTACATCAGCGAGAGCCGGTCGAACGGGCTGAACGAGTACGAGCCCGACAGCGAGTAGATGTCGAGCTTCTCGCTGTTGTCGGATTGACGCTCGGACTGGTACGCGAGATACACCCGCGCGTCCTCCGTGCCGTACGACGCGGCGGCTCTCAGCACGCGTTGCAGCGACGTACCGGATGCATTGCCCTGCTGCTCGTAGCCCGCTGCGAGACGGAAGTGCCCGCTCACCCAGCGAGCGGCGGCGTTGTAGAACTGGATGCCGTTGGACGGCTTGGTCGTGTCGTCGCGCGTCGCAACCGAGAACTGCGCGGTGAGGCCATATGCTGTCGGCGTGAAATACGTGATTGCGTTGCTCGCTCGAACGGTCACGTCGTTGAAGTTGTTCAGCGGCGACGCGATGCTTTGCACGCCGACGGCATCCATTTCGTTGTTGAGGAAAAGATACTCGGGCTTCTTTTGCCGCCCGAAGCGCAACTCGCCGAACCCGCCGGAAAGTCCAACCCAGGCAAGACGATTGAAGGCGTCGGCGGGATTCGATGCCTGGCCGTTCACTGCGGAAAAGCCTTGCTCCAGCTGGAAGTTGACGTGAAGACCGCCGCCGATGTCTTCCTCGCCTTTCATGCCATACACGGTCGCGGCGAGTCCGCCGGATGAAGCGCGGACGACGGCGCCCGCGCCGCCGTTCTGATATTCGATGCCGTTGTCGATGACGCCGTAGAGCGTGACGGACGATTGCGCATGGGCAGTGCCGAGCGCGCATGCCGAGGCAACGGCAGATGCAAGAAGGGCCAGTTTTTTCATTGTCTCCGGATCGATATGTCATGGTCGACGCTCGTCGGCATGACGCGACGAGATCGACTGCGAGTTGCGGCTTACGAATTGCGCACAGGTGCTAGCTAATGCGCGGCGATGAGCGCAGCGAGACGGGCGCTGCCCGTTGGCTAAACCAGAAAGCGGAAATGGAAGCGAACGCGTGAATGGACACGCGATGCCGCGACGTCTGCGCGCGCTGCGGCAGATGTCGAGACTCGAAGTGAGGCGGCGATCAGGCTTGCATCAGCGGCAATGCGAATGCCCGTTGATCGCGTGGGTAAGCGGGAATGGGTCGATCAAGGTGTCTCCTTCTTCTCAGTCGTGACGGGCGGCCGGTTTCTGACACCAGCGCCCGATGTATCGTCGCCATGGGGTAACGATATGTGAGGAAGGAGCGCGCGTCCCTAGATAAAAGTGAGTTTTAGTGGGACTTTTGTGAATGAATGCGTGATTGAATGAGCGGCTCAAGGCAAGCCGTTTTTGCAATGCGCGCCGAATCCGGGGCGCTCGCTCAGGCGCTCGAAGTATTCGGACACAGCAGGGAGATGCGGATGTTCGAACGGCGTGCCGAACCAGCGGTTGACCGACAATCCAATCGGAATATCGGCGAGCGAAAACTGTTTGCCGGCAACGAAAGCGCCCGTTGCCTGCAACTGTCCTTCGAGGATGCGCATGTGCCGCGTCCAGTTGTCTATCGACAGCGCGATTTCGCTCGCCGCCTGATGCGCCGCCGACTGCCGGACCAGACCGAGAAACGCATAACTCCATGAGCGGTTGAGATCGGCCGCTTGCCAGTCGATCCATTGATCGACTCGCGCGCGCAATACGGGTTCGGCAGGGTAAAGATGCGCGCCGTCGTAGCGCGCGGCGAGATAACGGATGATGGTGTTCGACTCCCACAGCACGACGTCTCCATCTTTGACGACGGGCACCAGACCATTCGGGTTCAATGATAGAAACGCCGGAGTCTGTGTCGAACGGAATCCGCTTCCCCAGTCTTCGCGCTCGAAGTTCAGGTTCAGTTCGGCGCACGTCCACAACACCTTGCGAACGTTGATGGACGATGCTTTTCCCAGTATCTCGATCATATGGAAGTCGAAGTGCGGCAGATGCAAGAGTCTAGGCGTCGCTGAATACCCGCAACAATGTACAGTTTGGTGAATCCGCGCCATAGCAGTTGCAGTTCAGCACGGCCAGCTCGCACCCGGCGCGCCAAAGCACCGCTGTTAATATGGGCCACGTCCGTACAACAAGCCCCGCAAGTCTCCAAGGATTCCGGCAGCATGCGCATCGATCCGTACAGCCTGGAGCTGTTCATTTCCGTCGTGCAGGAAGGCTCCATCGCGCGCGCGGCCAGCCGCAATCACATCGCACCGTCGGCATTGAGCCGGCGCCTCGCCGACCTCGAAACGGCAATGGGCCTTGCGTTGCTGATCCGTTCTCCGTCCGGTGTCGAATTGACGGAAGCGGGCCGTCACGCGTTCACGCGCGCGGTCTCGGTTCACGATCAGTTGCAGTCGCTGGCACGCGAGGTTCAATCGCTCAGTGGCCAAGTCGCCGGCGTCGTGCGTCTGTATGCGAACGCGTCCGCGATCGTCGGCTTCTTGCCCGAGCGCCTGAAGGCTTTTCAGGCTCGCTATCCGCTCGTGCAGATCGCATTGACGGAACAGATCAGCGACGAAGTGATCCGCGCCTGCGTCGACGATCGCGCGGACGTGGGCATTTCGGCGAGCGGCGAGATACCGGGCGGCCTGGAGTCGTGGCACTTCGCCGACGATCCGCTGATGGTCGTCGTGCCGCTCGGCCACGAACTTGCCGCGCTCGATGCGCCGTCGTTCAACGACGTCATCCGTTTTCCGCTCGTCGCGCTGCAAGCGGGCGGTTCGCTCGATCAGATCCTCAAGGAACGCGCCGATGCCGCGCGCACGCCGCTCAATCTGTTCGTGACGGTCAACAGTTTCGATGCGCAGTGCCGGATGGTCGAAGCCGGGCTCGGCATCGGCATCGTGCCGACGAGCGCGGCGTCGGCGTTCGCCGGCTCGCGCGGTTTCGTGCGCCGCCCGCTCGATGAACCGTGGGCGCGTACCCGCAGCCTTAGAGTTCACGCGTTGAGAAAGTCGTCGCGCCTCAAGGCCGTGCAGGCCTTGATCGATTCGCTCGTCGAGGGTTAACGAGGACATCGCGAATTGCGATGCCCCCTTTGCCGATCGAGCACTTCGTTTCCGGTCCCGTCGCCGTCTAGATTTCCGTCAAGGAGAAATCAGATGGCAACATTGGAGTTGAAGGGCCGGATACTGTTTCTTTGCGACGATCCAGAGCGGGTCGAGCGTCAACTGGGCGGCATCGACCTGACGGAAGCGTCGGCAGGCACGCTGAGAGACGACGTATCGACGGACGAGATCACGCCGATGAGCGTGCTCACCCGTTTCGACGAGCGCCTCGGCCGCTTTCCGTATCTCGGCTTTCGTACGGGCGGCCGCAATCCGATCGGCCCCGACGCCGTACGCGCGGGCGGTTTCTGCGTGACGGTCGCGGGCAATCGCTATGGAAAGGGTTCGTCGCGAGAACACAGTCCGCTCGCGGAAACTCGCGCGGGCATCAGGCTCGTGATCGCGAAGAGCTTCGAACGGATCTATCGGCAGAACGCCGATAACCTCGGTCTGTTCACATCGACGGACTTCGGACTGATCGAACGGATCCAACGCGGCGAGGCGATCGACATCGAGGAACTCGTCGCGTCGCGCGACAGCTTGTCCGCGTCGATCCTGCGCAGCGGCGGCCTGTTGCGCTATGGCGCGCAGCACATGCGCAAGATCGAACCGGCAGCAGTCGCCGCCGATAACGCGCCGCGCACGCTCGCGCAGAAAATCCTGGAGCGTCACGCTCTTCGCACGGAAGGCACAGGCGCAGCACTCGTGCCCGGCGCCGGCGTGTTCGTTCGCGCCGACTGGCGCTTCATCCACGAGTACTACACGGGCATGGCGACGCACATGCTGCACGCGACGTTCGGCAAACCACTGTCGCTGCATCAGCCCGACAGCATGCTCGCCTTCGAAGACCATCTGTCGTATTCGCACAAGAGCGCGCTGCACGTCAGAAACGGTTTGCTGCCCGACGTGCGGGAATTGTCGGCGGCGCACAGGCAGTTCGCGCAGGACTACGCGCTGACCAATCACGGTTATCTGTCCGAGACGGATGGCCGCTTCGACGAAGGCTCGGAAGGCATCTCGCACGCGATGATGGCGGAGCGCTACGCGTTGCCGGGCCAGTTGATCGTCGGCACGGATTCGCACACGCCGCATAGCGGCGCGCTGGGATGCGTGGCGTTCGGTGTCGGCACCACGGACATGGCGAACGCGTTCGTCACGGGTGCGGTGCGGATGGCCGTACCGCAATCGCTACGCATCGACTTCAACGGCCCCATTCCGGCTGGCGTGACGGCCAAAGATCTCGTGCTGCATCTGCTCGCCGATCCCGCCATCCGCTCCGGCGCGGGCGTGGGCAAAGTGTTCGAGTTCGCGGGTTCGGCCATGTCGCAACTGACGACGGACGAGCGCACGACCCTCACGAACATGACGGCGGAACTCGGCGGCTTCACGGGTATCGTCGCACCCGACGCGGAAACCGTGCGTTTTCTCAAGGAGCGTCGCGGCATCGACTTCACGATCGAACCGTGGATGCACAGCGACGAGGGCGCGACCTACGCGGACGTGATCGCCATCGACTGCACCCGCATCACGCCGATGCTCGCCGCGCCAGGCGACCCCGGCAACGGCATTGCGCTGCGCGATCTGGCGGAACGTCCGCACGTCGATATCGCCTACGGCGGCTCGTGCACGGCGGGCAAACGCGAGGACTTCGACCACTATCACGAAGTGCTCGCGTGGGCTGCAGCGCGCGGCCTGCGCGTGCCGTCCGATGTGAAGCTTTATCTGCAGTTCGGCACCTCCGACGTCAGGGACTACTGCGCCCAGCGCGGCTATCTCGAAGCCTTCGAGCGGGTGGGCGCGATCCTGCTGCAACCGTCGTGCGGCGCCTGTGCGAACTGCGGACCGGGTTCGTCGACCGAAGCGAGTGAGGTGACGATCAGCGCGATCAACCGCAACTTCCCCGGCCGCTCGGGTCCGGGCCAGGTGTGGCTCGCGAGCCCGCCGACCGTCGTGGCGAGCGCGCTGGCCGGGCGCATCGCTTCGTTCGCTGAATTGCAGGCGCAGTACCCGTGAAGCCTCGGGCAATCGAAGACGGTTGCCCGAGGCTTCGCAACGTTGTGGATCATTCAAAACTACGAGACTGGAGACAGACATGACAACTCTGGAGGGCGCTTCCGATCTACGCGCCGCCGATCATTCCGCGCGCGCCGAAGCATCCCCCGCCGCCGGTACGGGTGAAATTTCGGCGCGCCTCGACCGGCTTCCCGCGACACGCGCAGTCTGGAAGCTGATTTTGCTGCTGAGCCTCGGGTTCTTCTTCGAACTCTACGATCTGCTCTTTACCGGCTATATCGCACCCGGTCTCGTCAAGAGCGGGATCCTCACGCCCACCACGACGGGCCTGTTCGGTACGTCAGGGGTTGCGAGCTTCATTGCCGCGCTCTTCTGCGGCCTGTTCCTCGGCACCGTCGCGTGCGGGTTTCTCGCCGACCGTTTCGGCCGGCGCGCGATCTTCACGTGGTCCCTGCTCTGGTACGTCGCGGCGAACACCGTGATGGCGTTTCAGGACACCGCAAGCGGCCTGAACCTGTGGCGCTTCATCTCGGGAATGGGCATCGGCGTCGAACTGATCACCATCGGCACCTACATGTCCGAACTCGCGCCGAAGCATCTGCGCGGCCGTGCCTTCGCGATCTGCCAGACGATCGGCTTTTCGGCCGTGCCCGTCGTCGCGTTTCTATCGTATCTGCTGGTGCCCGCCGCGCCGTTCGGCGTCGACGGCTGGCGCTGGGTCGCGCTGCTCGGCGGCATCAGCGCACTGTTTGTCTGGTACTTCCGGCGCAATCTTCCCGAAAGTCCGCGCTGGCTCGCGAACAAAGGGCGCATCCGCGAAGCCGATGAAGTGCTCTCGCGCCTCGAA
Source organism: Paraburkholderia sp. Tr-20389 (assembly GCF_017104565.1). Classification (GTDB taxonomy): domain Bacteria; phylum Pseudomonadota; class Gammaproteobacteria; order Burkholderiales; family Burkholderiaceae; genus Paraburkholderia. The sequence continues at coordinate 225,298 of NZ_JAAGPD010000002.1, forward strand.
GCGCAAGTCGCGAAGCAATACGGACAACCGCTGCCCGAACCTGGCACGCCCGATCCCGTTCCGCGCAAGGCCAGCTTCGCGGACATGTGGAAGCCGCCGTATCGCAAGCGCACGCTGATGCTGATCGTCTTCCACATCTTTCAGACGGTCGGCTTCTACGGCTTCGCGAACTGGGTGCCGACGCTGCTCGTGAAGCAGGGCATCACGGTGACGTCGAGCCTGCTGTACACCACCATCATCGGTCTTGCCGCGCCGCTCGGGCCGCTGCTCGGCTACTGGATCGCGGACCGCTTCGAACGCAAGCATGTGATCGTCTGCATGGCGGCGCTGAATATCGTCAGCGGCCTGCTGTTCAGCCAGGCGGCATCGGCCGTCGCGATCGTGACGCTTGGCGTGTTGCTGACGCTGGCGGGCAACATCATCTCGTTCACCTATCACGCGTATCAGCAGGAGCTGTATCCGACGGCGATTCGCGCGCGTGCAGTGGGCTTCGTCTATTCGTGGAGCCGTCTGTCGGCGGTGTTCAGTTCCTTCGTGATCGCGTTCACGCTGAAGGAATTCGGTGTCCACGGCGTGTTCGTTTTCATCGCCGGGGCGATGACGCTCGTCATTCTCGCGATCGGTCTGATGGGCCCGCGCACACTCGGCAAATCGCTCGAAAGCATCTCGCACTAAACGATGCTGTATGTGTGCAAGCGGCCCGCATCACGGGCCGCTTGCACATGTCGACTGTCACGTGCCGCACGCGTGAATCAGAAACTGCTGTAACGCCGTAGCCGGGCCGCTCAACTGCACGCCCTTCTGCCAGATCATGCCCGCATCCATCTGCGGCACGGTATCGAGCACGGGCCGAGCTTCGATCCGATTGCCTTCGAGCGACCACGGCCGAAACACCATATCCGACAGCACGGTCACGCCGAAGCCGTGCGCCACCAGCCCGCGCAGCGCTTCCATCGAACTGGTGCGAAACGCGATGTTCGGCGCGATTCCCTTCTTCTTCCAATAGCGCAGCGTCGACTGCTCGCCCTCGTCCACTGTGATCAGGATGTACGGATGCGCGGCGATGTCCTTGAGCGACGGCGCGTCCACTTGCGCGAGAGGATGCGATGGCGCGACCCACAACTGCCGTCGCGAGCGAATCAGCACCTGGCTGCCGAACCGGTTGAGCTTTTCAATGTTCGACAGCAACACCACGCCGATATCGACGTCGCCGCCGAGCACCGCGCGCTCGATATCCACGCGTTCCATGTCGCGCAGGTCGAATTCGATGAACGGATACGTCGCGCGAAAACGCGCCAGCAACTCGGGCAGGAAATAGCCGAGCACCGTATAGGAAGCGGCGATGCGCACGGTTCCACGCATATCGTGCGAACGAAACGGCGGTTTGTGCACGGCGTCGCGCGCGGCATCCAGCACGCGGCGCGCGTGGTTGTAGAAATCCTGGCCGTCCGGCGTCAGCACGACGCCCTGCGGCAGGCGCTCGAAGAGCCGCGTGCCGAGGCCGTTTTCCAGCGCCAGCACGGCGTTGGTGATCGCCGATTGCGATACGTGCTCGTTGGCGGCCGCCATCGAAAACTGGCCGGTTTGCGCTGCCGCCGCGAAGTAGCGCAACTGCCGGAGTGTGAGATCGAATGCCATCTGATTTTCGAATACCAGAATTGTCTATTTGTGATTTTACGATACCAATTCGGCTTCCTATACTCGGCTGAAAAATCACGATTCCCCCGGAGACAGCCCTGCCATGAATGCGCCCGATCGAGCCGTTACGTCTGAACTATCCGATCTATCGAACGTCACGCTGGACGACAAATACACGCTGGAAAAAGGCCGTGTGTACATCAGCGGCACGCAGGCGCTGGTGCGTCTCCCCATGCTGCAGAAGGCGCGCGATCTCAAGGCAGGCCTGAACACGGCGGGCTTCATTTCGGGCTATCGCGGCTCGCCGCTCGGTGCGCTCGATCAGTCGCTCTGGAAAGCGAAGAAGCATCTGCAGGCCAACGACATCGTCTTCCAGCCCGGCGTCAACGAAGATCTGGCCGCGACGGCCGTCTGGGGCACGCAGCAGATCAACCTGTGGCCGGGCGCGACGCGCGACGGCGTGTTCGGCATGTGGTACGGCAAGGGCCCCGGCGTCGATCGTACGGGTGACGTGTTCAAGCACGCGAACTCCGCAGGCAGCGATGCGCGCGGCGGCGTGCTCGTGCTGGCAGGCGACGACCACGCGGCGAAGTCGTCGTCGGTGGCGCATCAATCGGAACATGCGTTCATCGCGGCGGGCATTCCCGTGCTCTATCCGGCGAACGTGCAGGAGTATCTGGACTACGGCCTGCACGGCTGGGCGATGAGCCGCTACTCCGGCCTGTGGGTCGCGATGAAGTGCGTGACGGACGTGATCGAATCCACGGCATCGATCGATCTCGATCCGGATCGTGTCGAAATCGTCACACCCACTGACTATGCGATGCCCGCGGGCGGCCTGAATATCCGCTGGCCCGACGCGCCGCTCGCACAAGAAGCGCGGCTGCTCGACGAAAAGTGGTACGCGGCGCTCGCGTATATCCGCGCGAACAAGCTGAACCGCGTCGTGATCGATTCCGACAAGCCGCGCTTCGGCATCATCACGGCGGGCAAGGCGTATCTCGACGTGCGTCAGGCGCTCAGCGATCTCGGCCTCGACGACGACACCTGCGCGAAGATCGGCTTGCGCGTGCTCAAGGTGGGCTGCGTGTGGCCGCTCGATGCGCAGGATGCGCGCGCCTTCGCGACGGGTCTTGAAGAGATCCTCGTCGTCGAAGAGAAACGCCAGATTCTCGAATACGCGCTCAAGGAAGAGTTGTACAACTGGCGCGAAGATGTGCGCCCGAAGATCTACGGCAAGTTCGACGAGCGCGACAATGAAGGCGGCGAATGGTCGGTGCCGCGCGGCGACTGGCTGCTGCCCGCGCATTACGAGCTGTCGCCCGCGCTGATCGCGAAGGCGATCGCGCGCCGCCTAGCGCGTGCGGACCTGCCTGAAGACGTGCGCGCGCGCATGCTCGCGCGCGTCGCGATCATCGAAGCGAAAGAGCGCGAAGCCGCGAAACCGCGCGTGGCCGTCGAACGCAAGCCGTGGTTCTGCTCGGGCTGTCCGCACAACACATCGACGAGGGTGCCGGAAGGCTCGCGCGCGCTCGCGGGCATCGGTTGCCATTACATGTCGATGTGGATGGACCGCAAGACGGAGACCTTCAGCCAGATGGGCGGCGAAGGCGTCGCGTGGATCGGCCAGATGCACTTCTCCGGCGACAAGCATGTATTCGTGAATCTCGGCGACGGCACCTACTTCCACTCGGGTCTGCTCGCGATTCGCGCGGCCATCGCGGCAAACGCGAACATCACATACAAGGTTCTATACAACGATGCCGTCGCGATGACGGGCGGTCAGCCCGTCGACGGCGTGCTGACCGTGCCGCAGATCGCGCATCAGGTGCATGCGGAGGGCGCGAAGCGCATCGTCATCGTCACCGACGAGCCGCAGAAGTATCACTCGGGCATCGCTCTGCCTGCCGGCGTCGACGTGCATCACCGCGACCAGCTGGATGTCGTGCAACGCACGCTGCGCGACGTGCCGGGCACGACTGTGCTGATCTACGATCAGACGTGCGCAACCGAAAAGCGCCGCCGTCGCAAGCGCGGCACGTATCCCGATCCCGCACGCCGCGCGTTCATCAACGACGCCGTGTGCGAAGGCTGCGGCGATTGCTCGGTGCAATCGAACTGCCTGTCGGTCGAGCCGCTCGATACGCCGCTCGGCACGAAGCGCAAGATCAATCAGTCGTCGTGCAACAAGGACTTTTCGTGCGTGAACGGCTTCTGCCCGAGCTTCGTCACGGCGGAAGGCGCGCAGCTTCGCAAACCCAAGGCGGCCGGTGGCGACAAGAGCGCAGGCGCGGGCAAGATCGACTTCGACGCGCTGCCGGTGCCGTCGCTGCCAGCACTCGCGAAGCCGTATGGGATTCTCGTGACGGGCGTCGGCGGAACGGGCGTCGTGACGATCGGCGGTCTGATCGGCATGGCTGCGCACATCGAACGCAAGGGTGTCACCGTGCTCGACATGGCGGGCCTCGCGCAAAAGGGCGGCGCCGTTTTGAGCCACGTGCAGCTAGCGTCCGCACCCGAAGCGTTGCACGCGACACGCATCGCCACGGGCGAAGCACGGCTCGTGATCGGCTGCGACGCGATCGTGTCGGCATCGAACGACGTGCTGTCGCGCACCCAGCACGGCGTGACCTGCGCCGCGATCAACAGCGGCGCGACGCCGACAGCCGAGTTCGTGAAGAACCCGAAGTGGACTTTCCCCGGCACGCAGACGGAAGCGGAACTGCGTGACAGCATCGGCGATGGATGCGCGTTCGTCGATGCCAACGCGCTCGCGCTGACGCTGCTCGGCGACACGATCTACAGCAATCCGCTGCTGCTCGGTTATGCGTGGCAGAAGGGCTGGCTGCCGCTACAGTTGTCGAGCCTGCTGCGCGCAATCGAACTCAATGGCGTCGCGGTCGAGAGGAATCAGCAGGCGTTCAACTGGGGACGTTATATCGCGCAACATGGCGACGCCGCCGTTCGCGCACTCGTCAAGCCGGCTGCCGCGCCGCAGGCGATCGTCATGCAGATGCCCGAGTCGCTCGACAAGCTGATTGCCGCACGTGAAGCGCTGTTGACGGCTTACCAGAGCGAAGCGTATGCGCAGAAGTATCGGCGGGTGATCGACGGGATCCGCGCGAAGGAAGTGGAATTCGGCGGCGATTCGAAACTGCCGCTGACGCGCGCAATCGCGACGAATCTCGCGAAGCTGATGGCCTACAAGGATGAATACGAAGTCGCCCGCCTTTACGCCGATCCTGCCTATCTGGAGAAGCTGCGTCAGCAGTTCGAAGGCGAGCCGGGCCGCGACTACAAGCTGAGCTTCTATCTGGCGCCGCCGTTGTTCGCGAAGCGCGATGAACACGGGCATCTGCAGAAGAAGCGCTTCGGTCCCTGGATGCTGCCCGCCTTCCGCGTCCTCGCGCGGATGAAAGGACTGCGCGGCACGGCACTAGACGTGTTCGGCAAAACAGCCGAGCGGCGTGGTGAGCGGCAATTGATCGCGGACTACATCGCACTCGTCGAAGAGTTTTGCGCGACGCTCACGTCCGACCGCCTTGCCGTGGCGCTGCAACTGGCCAGCCTGCCCGACGATATTCGCGGCTTCGGTCATGTGAAGGAACGCAATCTCCAGGCAGCGGCGAAAAAGAAGGAGCGCCTGCTCGCCGACTATCGGACGCCGGAGCGATTGACGGCTAGCGCGTAAGATGGGTTGAATGACCGGAGCGTGCTGCTGTCGGCAGCCGCCCCGGTTTTTTTGCGTCCGGGCGAGTCAGACTCATCAGGAGAGGCAGCATGTTCCCGTTCATCCAGCGAAGCCTGGAGGCACGTGATGCCATCGCGCGATTGGGACTGATCGGGTTATTCGCGTGCGCGTTCGCCGGTTGTTCGACGCCGAGCCAGCCACACATGACAAGCCATGCGGAGTCGCCGTCGTGCAGTGTGCCAGGCCATTTCTGCGAGACGTTCTTCGGCCCGTGAGAAGTAGGCCGTTCGCGCAAACCGAGGGGACAAAAAGAAAAGCCCACCAAGCTGGTGGGCCGAATCCATATCAAGAGGAGACATGGAGGAGACAGTTCTAAGTATAAACCCCTATCTCAATAATGCAAGCGCGATGTGTCGCAACAGCAACATCCGCCCTCTTCCGATCCCCGCCAAACCTGCCGACGCCCAGCCTGCGGGGTTCGCGGCGTCTTTCGCTCCTTGTTGTATCCGGGCAACGTCTGTCGATCAGGGCACGCCGAGCACGCGTCGCATTCCGCTACCGTGGTCTGAATCCGATCCATGCTCCCGCGTTTTCAATCACTTGCGGCCCATCGATTGGACGCATCCTTCCGTTCGATGCATACACTGTCGAACGAAGTTCATTGGCGAGCTGTTGACCGAAGCAGTCGGACCCCTTGCCGGCATAACAGGCATATACCTGAACTGGCATTCCCTCACGATATTTCGGGTTGTTCCTGATGCGGCCTGCCATCTCCTGAGCACCGACGGGCCGCCCACTCCCCTCTTGTAGAGCGGGATAGTCACAATAGCCGTGACCTGCAACGGAAAAGATATTTGGATCGTTAGGAATACGGCCAGCAACATCGCTGTTGACTCCCGGAGCGTGAATGTTGATATCCACGCCCTGCAGCCCCAGCGGATCGATCCATGCCGTCGGATTGGGCGCATAGCGATACGGGTTGACACCGCCCATCAAGCCGATAGGATCCTGCGTCACGAAGCGCCCCGTATCGGGATCGTAGTAACGGTGCTGGTTGTAGTGAAGCCCCGTCGCGGTATCGAGGTACTGCCCCTGGAAGCGCAGCGGCTGATGCACGCCCTCGTTACAGCGCGCATCGAGCGTGTTGCCCCACGCGCTGTAGCGGGCGCGCCACTTCACACGGCCATCGGCGCCCGTCAGGTCGAGCGGCATGCCGATCTGGTCCCTGTGGTAGTAGAGGATGGTCGCTGCACGGCCCGCGCCGTGGTCGCGGGTTGCATGCGACTCGATCTGCGCGATCGGCACGAAGCTGTTGTGCTCATACACATAGTCGAAGCTGCGGTCGCCGTGCAGCTCGCGCAGCAGGCGATTGGATTCCCACAGGAACAGTGTCGCGCCGCTCGCGTCCTTCATGCACACGCGCCGGCCCAGTGCGTCGTAGCCGTACTCCACGCGCTGCACATCGTCGCCGCTGATAATGTCCGCCCCGACGATCTCGTGCGCCAGCGAGTAGTCCAGACGCACGCGTTGGCCCGCCCCGTTCGCCTTCTCCACGACATTGCCATGCGCATCGTGCGCATAGTGCATGTGCGCGAACTGCGTGACGCGATTGTCCATGACCTCGGCAGCATCCGCCTTGCCCAACAGGTTATGCGCCGGATCGAACGCAAACGTCTCGCTGCCGGCCTGCACCATCTGACCGAGCGCATCGTAGCGGTACCGGCGCACACCACCATCCGAATCATGTGCTTCAAGCACATTGCCCGCCGCATCGTAGCCGTAGGTACGCGCGATGACGGACACGGCCGCTTCCGTTTCCGTCGGCGCGATGAGCGAGCGCTGCGCCACGAAGCGGCCTGCGCGGTCATACCGGTAGAAGCTGACGAGCGCCCCCTGGGTGCGGCTCACCTCACGGTGCAGCGCGTCGCGCTCGAAGTCGCAGACCAGTTCGCCGTCGACATTGATCTGGTGCACACGGCCGGGACCATAGAACAGGTAGTTGATCCGGCGTCCATCGGGCAGCGTGGTGCAGACATGATTGCCCAGCGCGTCATGATCGTAGGTCAGCTTCATGGCCTGGCCGTCGACATGGCAGGTCTCGCCGACCAGTTGACCGAGCGCGTCATGGCTGCGCTCGATGCGGCAGCAGTCGTTGGTGGCGGCAACCAGTCGTCCGACAGCGTCGTACCGGCACGCGCTGCGTTCGGTACGGCCATCGCCGGCACGGGTGATCGTCGTCCCGGTCACGCGTCCTGCGCTGTCCCGCTCATAGGTGGTGCGCAAGGTGTCCGGGTGAGCTTCGTCCGGTACGGCGTCGGGGGCGTGCGTACCCAGTTCGATCTTCTCCTGCGTCAGCCCCGCCGCGTCGTGGCGATAACGAATCAGACGCCCATCGAAGCCCTGCTCTTCGACCAGCCGCCCGTTGGCATCATAGGTAAAGCGGTACTGCGCGCCGTTCTCATTGACCAGCAGCCGCAGGCGCCGCGCCGCGTCATACGCATAGCCCAGCCGATACCCCAGCGCATCGATGCGCGCCGCAGGCAACCCGTCCGGGGCAAGCTCCCAACGCGTTCTCGCGCCCAACGCGTCGACATGTTCAATCAGCCGTCCATGAAGGTCATAAGTGAACTGCTCGCTGCCCGCGCCGTCACGCTCGGTCCTCAGCAGGCGTCCGCGCCGATCGTGGGTGTAACGCTTCGTCTCGCCCGCAGCATTGGTCTCCGACTGCAGATGCCCCCAGTCGTCGCGCTCGTAGCGGGTCGTCTGTCCGGAGCAGTCCGTATGGCCGACGACCTGTCCGCAATGGTCGTATTCGAACTGCTGGGGCCTGCCGTGCGCGTCGGTGATGCGAACGAGGCAACCCGACCCGTCGTAGGCGTATGAAGTCGCATGCCCCAGCGCGTCCGTTCTGCGGCTCAGGTTGCCCGTGGCGTCGTATTCGAAACGCGTGGTCGCACCCGTCGCATCGGTGATCTGTGTGGGCCGCAACCACTGCGGGTGATACAGGATCTCGGTGCGAGCGCCGGCGGCGTCGGTAAGCGAGGTCATGTTGCCGTGTGCATCGTACGTGGCAAGGCGGCTGCGTCCGGCCGGATCCGTCACCCTGACGGGGTTGCCCCGCCCGTCCACGTCCGTGCGCGTGATGTTGCCCGCGGCATCGATGCGGCCCACTACGACCTGCTGGTCATTGAACAGGTAGCACTCCGTCCGGCCCAGCGGATTGGTCAGCTCCGTCCTGCCCGCCAGATAGCGGAACTGCCAGCTCTGCCCGAGGTTGTTCTCCATGCGCAGCACCTTCCCCTGCGGGCCGTACCCGTCATATTCGTAGCGCGCAACGAGTGCACCGGGCTGGCTGTGTTCGATCAGGATGTGATTGTTGTAGCGGTATTCGCGCACGGCCTGGCCGTCGGCATCGCGCACGCGCGTCAGATCGCCCTCAGACGAGTATTCGTATGAGACCAGCGCCCGTGTCTCCAGCATTACGCGATGCAGCCGCTGCACGCTGTTGCCGTTGCTCAACCGCATCGAGGTGAACTGCAGTTGCAGCACACGGCCGACTGCATCATGGATCATCGCCGGGAGGCCGTCATCGTCGTACACCAGCCGCATGCAATTGCCATGACGGTCGACGATGCCGACAAGCAGCAGCGCGGCAGCGCGATCATCCCCGCCGACGTCAGGCGATGCCAGGACATACTGTGTGCTGCCGTCAGTGGACGTGAATCGATAGCGCACCTTCGTTTCGCGGCATACGTCGAAGCCGATGCTGCCCATGCGCCTGCGCTCGCCCTGACCCAGGGTCGGCAGTCGCGTCTCGTGCCCCTGATGATCGACCAGCCACACCGCATCGCCCACGCGCTCGAGATGCAGCGAGAACGGCAAGGACCAGCCCTGACCGAGCCAGCCGTTGCCCATCTGGTCCGAGAAATAGCTGCGCTGCCAGTGCAGAGGCAGTCGGGCAGGCAGGCTGAAGTCCAGATCTTCGTCTCCACTCAGGAACTTGACGCCCGTCACCGGATTGACCGGATGGCCCACGCCCTTGCTATCCTTGCAAGCCGATTTCTTGTCCTGAACCACCTTGCCGCCGTCTTCTTCCTTGTCCTTGCCCGGCTGCTTTTCGTCCTGCTTTTCGTCCTGCTTTTGTTCCTGCTTTTCGTCCTGCTTCTCCGCCTGTTTTCCCTCCTGCTTCCCTGTCTGCTTTTCGCCCTGTTTCTCCATCTGTTTCCCGACGACCTGCTCCCCGGCCTTTGTCGCCTCTTCACCGGTCACCTTCACGCCCGTCGTTTCTGCCAGCTTGCCGACATCCTCCGCCACCTTCACCGAAGACGAGACCTCTCCGCCGCCGGGCACCAGGTCCATCACCACGCTCACGAGCGCCTGTGTCGCCCCTGCAACATTGCCCTCGGCAAGATAGACGCCCGCATTGATTGCGTTGAACAAGGAACCGATCACCGGTATGTTGCCGAACATCTCCATGATCTCGTGGAAATGCTCGCGCCAGTCCGGATCGGTGGCCTTCAGGTTCACGCCCTTGTGCAGACCGTACTCGCCGATCGGCGCATTCTGGATCATCGGACCGATGGCGGGATTGCCCAGCGTATTGCCTGGCGGCGTGCCTGAACCCGAGCCTGCGTTCGCGTTGCTACCCGCGTTGCTGTTCGTGTCGCTCCCCGGAGTCGAACTCTGGTCAGCCCAGTTCTGAACACGCTCTGGGGTCCACTTGGTACGCGGCATGACTCGGATTCCTCTTGGTTTTTTGAAGACGGGTTGTTCTATGCCGGCGGCAGGCCCGCGGGTGGTCCACTGTCCGGCAGACCGGGGACGGATAACGAGCCAGGGCACCGGAAGGTCGTCAGAAGATTGCTCGTCAACGGATTGGCCACACTGGCCGCGCTTGCTATATCCAGTACCGCCTTGCGTCCATCGAAGCTGAAGACGACGCGCGTACGGCCCGCTGAAGCCGTCTGGACCACCTCGCCTTTGCGAATCAGATGCAGGAGGGCCCACGGTCCGTCCGCAGCGATGGTGGACGTGTCGAGCCGGATACGCGGGTTCGCCGTGATCTCGGCGTGAACCCCGCCACGCGGCCCGGGCCAACCGACATTGAAGGTGGTAACCGGGCCATGCTGATACTGCATGGTCTGACCATCGATATCGACGGACAGGCTCGTGATGGTCGGATCGAGTTCAGGGACACGAATCCCCGCTTTCCAGGCAAGCTGTTTGCCCTGGTCGTCGAAGAAGACGTCGCGGATCGCCTTTGCGTGCTCGAACGGTTCAAGATCGGGGCCTTGCACGGGATCGGCGGCCCCCGCCAGCGCGCGATAACGCCAGGGTCTGGAAGCCGTATCGACAAACGGCGCGAGAGTCTGCGTAAAGAACGAGTCGATCAGGCCACCCTTCGCGAAGACTCGCGTGAAGTCGTCGATGCTGACTTCACGCGTGCTGCCCGGGGAAAAAGGAAAGTTGCCTTCCACAGCGAGGCGGCATGTCTCACCCACGCCGGTCTGCATCTGATGCGACAGAAACTGCCCGACCCCGCGATGAACTTCGCGCGAGCCCTCCACCGAAAGCCCCAGCAAAACCTGCTGGAAAGGATCGGGCAAGGTGTCGGCGAGAACTTTCAGTTTTGTCGCGATATCGCTCGCGGGCGGCAGGCTGTTGTTGTTGATCGCATTGTCGTAGATCGTCAGCGTGGTGTAGTAATCGCCCAGCATGCTGACGATTCCATCGAGGCTGGATTTCACGTTGACCGCGGCGTCGTTGGGATGCTCTGAAGCAACGTCCGCATTGCCCGTCACGATCTGACGCAGCGCGCTGAAGTGGCGATCGACGATTTCCTTTTCGACGTGTTCTTCCGTGCGGCTGCCGAACGTGCTCTGGGCTTTCTGGCTGAGTTTGCCGGCCGTCTGGGCGAGAAGGGAGCCGTCGCCGCCCGGCGGCCGCGTGAGTGTGGTTTCGCGCACGGCGGCGCGTGCGAGATGCGTGAGCGGCGAGTCGGGTGCGGCGAGCTGACGTAAGACCAGCAGGTTGAACGACAGACTGGACCCCGTTACAGCTCGGATATCGACGAGCAGCGCATCCCACTGCTGCACGTACTCGGTCAGGTAGAGACGGCGAATCGCCGCGGCGACAGGATCGTCGACATCCATGAGGGAATCGGCAAATTCAGCCGTTTTTTTTTCTGCCTCGCTGTTGTAGAAGCGTCCCATCACCCACGCATCTTCGTTGCGAGCCGACCGGGCGAAGTCTCGCAAGCGCTTGTCGAACACGTTGTGATAGCCGTCGTAGGTGAACAGTCCTGGTACGCCGCGAGACAGCGGTGTGCCGCTCGCACGCGTGAACACAGCGCCCGCTTGCGGACCGATCACGCGCAGGACCGTGAAGTCATCCGGCGCTTCATTTTGCATTGCCGATTTCGCGCGGTCGTAGAGACGCTGGATCGTGTTGGTCGAATCGAGAAAAGTGCGGGCGTCCTGAATCAGCGCATCGTTGCGTGGCAGCGGCGACTGCACGACGCGTTCGCCCGAGAACAGTTGGCCGACATGTTCGACCATCGATGCCTGGTACCCGAACATGGATGCGCTGTCGGTCTTCGACCAGTCGTCGATCACCCACGCCTTCACGTCTTCGGCTTTGAACTTCGCCTTGTCGTACAACATCAGATAAACGCGTAGCGCTTCGTAGGTGCGTTGAGCGTCTTTGTTCGCGATCGACTGCGAAATGACGTCTTCCATGCGATGAACGATGCGCGGCAGCAGGAGATTATCGTCGAGCGCCAGGTACGTGCGATGAGCGGCATCGACGACGCCCGGGGCTGCGTACAGGCCATAGCGGTAGCTGCCGTCCGGATCGGAGAGGTCGAGGCCGCTCAGGGCCGGCAGGTAGCGCGCGTCGCTCAGCATGCCGGGCAATGCGTCGGGTTTGGGATCGCGATAGTAATGCCCGACCTGCGCCGCCAGAGTCTGGGTCTTGCGGTGGATCGAATCGAGATACGCGCTGTTATTGCCGAAACTGACATACATGCCGGCGATCAGCCATACGAACAACACGGCAGCAAGCATGTGGCCCAACAGACGCAGTGCGCGAAAGCGATATTGCCAGCGCAGGTTCGGCGTCACGAGATGCGCTTCCGGAAAAACAACCTTCGTGAAGAGATCGCGCAGAAAATAGGCGGAGCTGGCCTCGGGCTGCAGCGGATACGCGGCGAGCTTCGTACCGAGTCCGGTCGCGAGGCGTTGCACGATGGTGAGCGGCTCGGCGATGACGGTGGCGCCGCCCTGCGTCGCGCTGGTGAAATAGACGCCCCGTGGCGACGCGTGCGACTGGGTATCGTCGTAGCGCGAATCGAGGAAGATCTGTGAAACGAGGTCGGTCAACGGCGCGACGAGCGCGGAGAAGGCGTCGGGGAGCGCCGCAAGGCGGCGGCGCCTGTTGCTGTCGTACTCGTCTTCGAGTCGCGTATTGACGTTGCTGGCGAGGCTCGCGGCCAACTGGCGAAGTTCTTCGCCGCAGCGCAAGGACAAGCCCGCTGGCGCGGGGCCTTCCGCGAACGGCAGCGTGAAACCCCATATCTGCGCGTGATCTTCGTCGGTGAGCGATCGGAAATAGTCAGCAAAGCCGGTCAGACGGTCCGTCTGTGTGATCAACAGATAGACCGGAAAACGTATGCCGAGTACAGCGCGCAGGTCGGCGAGCCGGGTGCGCAATGCCGAGGCTTCGGTCGCCCGCACGGCCGGGTCGGTCGCCGTGAGAACGTCGATCTTGATCGACAAGACGGCGCCGTTGATAGGCGTGCGCGGACGATGCCGGCGCAGCAACGCCAGAAAGCCGCTCCATTCGGCCGCGTTGATGCGCTCGCTTTCGTCGCCTGCAGTGACGTCGTAGCCGGTGTCCAGTGGGCCTTCGTCATGGCGCGTGTAATGACCTGCCGTGTCGATCAGAACGGCCTCGTTGGACAGCAGGAAGTCGACGTTCTTCGTGCGAACGCGGGAACCCACTGCGCGCTGAGTCCCCGTATCGACGGGAAACGGCAGGCCGGCGTTCAGCAGCGCGCTGGTTTTCCCCGACGTACTCGAACCGAGCGCGATGTACCACGGAATTTCATAAAGGTAGCGGCCGCCCTGGAGAAGGCGGCTCATGCCGCGCGCACCCGTGCGCATCGCTTTAAGCCGCGTGAGCGCATCGTCGAAGCGCGCCTCGACGTCCTTCAGTCGATCCGCAGCGGGCGACGCTTCCTTGGGTGTTCCGAACGCCAGCGCTTTCTTCAGGAATGCTTCGTCTTCCCGCATCTTTCGCCAGAGCCACCACAGCCCCCAGACGGCGAAACAGGCGGCAACCAACGCAACGGCCGCGACCCGCGCAGCGACGGATGCAAATGGCTCGATGTGCCCGATGCTCAGCAAGGGCGCGGCGTACCAGATCAAAAGGCAGAGCAGGATGCCGAACACGATGCTGACAGGCAGTCCCCTGAGCCACAGCAGCATGCCCGCAAGCAGCAGCACGATCACGATTACCCGCATGGCCATGCCGGACAGCGGTCGCAGCCCGCCGAACGCCACGAACGGGCCGAGAAACCAGATCAGCAATCCAAGGACGACGACAACGAGTAGTGCGAGAAACCAGCGCGATATGAGAAACGACAACCTCTTCATCCAGCAATCCTTACGGGCGCAGCGGTAATCAGGCGAGTCACGCCGGTCAGGGCGTGACGTTTATTTCGACGCGGCGGTTCTTCGCACGCCCTTGCAGCGTGGCGTTGTCGCCGATTGGCTCGGACTGGCCCTTGCCGATCGCTTCGAGCCGGGCAGCTGCAACGCCGTCTTCCCGCAGCATCTGCTTGACCTGGGTGGAACGGGCGAGGGACAGCGCGTCGTTGGACGGGAACTGGCGGCTCCTGATCGGAACGTTGTCGGTATAGCCGGTAACCGTGACTTTGCCCGGTGTCTTGGCCACCTCATTGGCGACCTTTCTGATGATGGGCACCATCGACGCATTCACTTCGAACCCGCCCGGCGCGAACATCGAGTCGCCCCGGAACGTGACGGCGCTATGGTGCGAGTCTTCGTCGACGTTCACCGTACCTGCCGCGATTTCATTTCTGAGCAACTCCTTGAGATGCGGCAACCGCGGAGCCAGAGGCGGTGTCTGGCTGCCGATCTCGATGATCTGGTTTTCGATGACCGCGCCGCGATCGAGCAACTGATACTTGAACCATGCGAACAGCGCGGCAAGGATCACGCCCAGCACGACGAACGTGATCCACACCGGGAAGTCGTAAAACGACAACCGCTTCTTCCCGACGTCCGAACCTGCATGAGGCGACAGGGCAAACGCGGCAATGCCGCGCTGCGAGCGGATTTCTGCATGAAGCCGTTGCCGGATGGCGTCATGCTTGCGCGCGCCATCGGCCTCATGCCGGTAGCGTCCCATGAAGCCCAGACTCAAGATCCGGTAGATGACTTCGATGAGATCGAGATGCTCATGCGGATGGCTCATCAGACGGCCGATCAGCAGATAGATCTTGTCGCCACCGTGGCGATCTTCGTGAAATTCGGTCGCGAGGCCTCGGGAAATCCATTCAACGCCCGTTTCGCGTTGTCCCCAGGGGGTTTGCATCGCAGCTTCGTCGAGCGCCGTGCACAAGCAATAGCGAGCCCCGAACATATGCTCACGACGTACATTCGCCTGTTCGCACAGACGCTGGAAATTCCGCATCTCTTCTTCGAGCAGCCTGTGAAGCGCGTTGATCTCCGTCGTATCGAGCGTGTCCGGCATTTCGGCGAGCGCCCGCAGCAGCGGCCGTGCAGCCTCGAGGAGCGGGTTGCGCGCTTCCTGCACGGCGTGCAGACGCGTCGCGTGCTGCTCGCCGGATGGAATGTTCCGCGCGGAATCGCCAGTGCGGTAATCGGTATAAGTCGCTTTGATCGCCGCCGGCGTCATCACGGCCGGCCCGGCCATGGGGTTGTCACGCCACCCCGGTGACAGGGACGCATCTGCCTGATTCATACTTGCTCTACCTATGCTCGTGCCACGCGAAGCTTGACCCTGCGCATGGCGCTTCTTGTCGTGAAGCCTTGCTGAACACGCTTAACCGCGTACGCCCCACAACTGCAGTTGCAGGGAAGGAAACTCACCGGCAACGTGCAGTGCGATCCCGCCATGCTTCTCGACCAGTTCCCATAGCGGGCCGTTACGCAGAATTTCAAAGTACACGTAGCCCGAGTTGAACGGAATCTGTCTCGGCGCGACGGGCATCGCCTGTATGGGAATGCCGGGCAAATGGGCGCGCACGAGATCGGGCAGGCGCTCCGACGGAGCGACCTTGGCCTGGGTGGCAAACTGATGAGCCAGCGCATCGGGCGGCATCTGGGCGGATACAGCCAGAACGAGCGCGGTGAAGCTGCGCATTTCGGCGGGATCGACGACGGCGTTGCGCATGCCATAGCTTGCGTCGTGAAGCGCAATACTCTGCGCCGAGCGGACGAGTACCGCGTTGAGCAGCCACTGCGTATCTTCCACGAGCGGTTTGAGGCACAGGTATGGCTCTTCATGCTGGTACGGCGGATGCGTGGCGAGCGGCCTGCGCGTCGAGGGACGCACGTAGGTCGACAACTCGCCCGCCATGCTCGTCAGCAACGCATAGAGTTCGGCTGGAGAAGTCGTCGGGATACGCCGCAGATGCTGCAGCAGAGGCTCGTAGCGATTGAGCGTTTGCAGGAGCAGATAGTCCGAGACCTCGGCGACGGAACCGGGCTGGCCGTCATCGCCCGTCAAACGCTGGGCGAGCCGGTCGGCACGCATGCGGGTGAGATCGTGAATGTCGCCGAGCCAGCTCGCGAGCAGCTTGCTGGCCCCAAAGCCGCTGACGGGCGGCACGAGTGTTTCGTCGAGTTCGATACTGCCGTCGGCGCGCAGTGTTTTCACGCGTGTCAGTGGCAGACCGATCCATGCGTCGGCCAATTCCTTGCGGGGCAGCAACCGCAGCCGCAGGCGGGACAGTTGCACGGCCTGGAATCCGTGGCCGACGGAGTTCGCGTCGCGCACGTCGGCGTCGAATACGGCATAGCGGGCGAGCGACTCGGTCGGATTGTCGAAGGTGGTTTCCTCGCCATTAGGTACGCGTATCGGCACGGCGAGGTAAATGACCTGTTCCAGGTGCTCCTGACGGATCGTGAGCGGCGCAGGCGGCGGTGTGCTGCCAGGCATATCGAAGGGCGTGCCGTCTCCGAACACTCCGCTCGCCGACTTGACGAGCACCTTGCCCAGCGCCAGCGCTTCCGTGTCGATCTCGCAATGGGAAAAGCCGAAGAAGAACGGCGACAGCGGCGTTGCGCGCTTGTTCACGAAATGCTCGAGATAGCGCTCCTGCTGCTGGAACAATTGAGGACGAAGGAAGAGTCCTTCGCTCCAGGTAACCTTGTTATACCAACTCATACGGTGCAGATATCTATTGAGCTTTCGATGAAATGTCGGTGATCCTGACTGCGTTTGCGTCGAGATCGACGGTGATTCGCAGTTGCGGAGCGCGGCTGTACCAACTGACGGCGGGCCGGGAAGGCAGCGGCCATACGGTGCGCCACACGGAATTCGGCAGGTCGCGGTACGCCGCGATCACGCCGAGCGCAGTGGTGGCATCGTTTGCCGCGCGGGTAACGGTTTGGCTCTGGCCCGGACGCAGCAGGAACTGATCGCGCACGACCAGATCGTCAGCCAGGACTGCCTTGTCCTTGTCCTGCAGGGAGTAGAAGTCCGCCTGCGCGAACGCGTCGGTGCTCCGCAGTTCGTACAGACGCACGACAATCGGCGCAGCACGCTGCTGACCGTCGGGATTGACGTCATGCATTGCATGAAGCGATATGTCGAGTTTCACGGGCTCGCGCATGGGCGAGCGATTGTTGCCCGCACAGGAGACGAGTGCGAGCGCGCATGACAGGACGCCGAAGAAGCGAAGTATTCGCATCAGGAACCGCGATAATAAAAACGGGCCTGCTGCCCGGCATTCACGTACCGGGCAGCGCATGTCGAGCGCTAGACGCAACTCACAGTTCCTGGTTTCCCTTGATGTCATAGGCGGCCGTCACGGCGCCGCCGCTGCCGCCCTGCTCGTTCTGAACCACGTATTCCTGCTTCACCTTCGCGAACGACAAGCGGACCTGCTCCAGAATCCCGTTGTCATCGTTGCTGCCGGCCGGTCGCACCTGGGTGATGATCACATCGCTCATCGTGAGCTTCAGGTATTCGAGCGGGTTGCCGCCCGCCTTGCGCACGGAGAGGACGGCAGAATCGACGTGCTTGCCCGTCAGGCAGTACTTCATCAGGTTCGGGCTGGCGCGGTCGACCAGATGCTCGAACTGGAGGTCGTCCACACGTGCCTTGCCGGCGCCGCCACCGCTACCGGTATGCATGGTGGAGTCCTGCGCAACGCACCAGCCCCATTTGAGGACTTCGATTTCACGTTTGTGCGTCGAGTCCTGCGACTCACCGTCGATGCCGTTGATTTTCATGAAGATGTCTTGTGCCATTTTTGAGGCTCCTGGGGTCGGAAAGTGAAGCCGGCGCTAGCCGGCAGGTCGGTCCTGGCAAGCTGGATCAGCAGCTCACGCGGCCTGATTCACCGAAGGAAGGCGCGTGACGAGTCGTAACGAGACCGTCAGCCCTTCGAGCTGGAAATGCGGACGCAGGAAGAACTTCGCCTGGTAGTAGCCGGGATTGCCCTCGACGTCCTCGACCACGACTTCGGCGGCTGCAAGCGGGCGGCTCGCCTTCGTTTCCTGAGACGAATTGGTCGGATCGGCATCGACGTAATGCATGACCCAGCCGTTGAGCCAGCTCTGCATTTCCTCCCGCGACCGGAAGCTGCCGATCTTGTCGCGCACGATGCACTTCAGGTAGTGCGCGAAGCGCGAGCAGGCGAAAAGATATGGCAGGCGTGCCGAGAGATTCGCGTTTGCCGTGGCGTCGGCATCGTAGTATTCGGCCGGACGCTGCAGCGACTGCGCGCCGATGAACGTCGCGTGATCGGTGTTCTTGCGGTGAATGAGCGGAATGAACCCGTTCTTCGAAAGCTCCGCCTCGCGCCGGTCGGAGATCGCGATTTCGGTGGGGCATTTCATATCGATGCCGCCGTCGTCGGTCGGAAACGTGTGGCAGGGAAGGTCGGCCACGGTGCCGCCGGACTCCACGCCACGAATCAGCGAACACCAGCCGTAGCGCTTAAACGAGCGGTTGATGTTCGCGCCCATCGCATAGGCCGCGTTCGACCAGGCGAACTTGCGATGGTCGGGGCCGCCGACCTCTTCTTCGAAATCGAACTCGTCGACGGGATTCGTTTTTGCACCATACGGCAAGCGCGAGAGGAAACGCGGCATGGCGAGCGCGATGTAGCGAGCGTCTTCTGTGCTTCGTAAAGAATTCCACGGCGCATATTCGAGGTTCTGCGCAAAGATCCGGGTGAGATCTCGGGGATTCGCGAGCTCCTGCCACGATTCCATCTGAAGTACGGAAGGCGATGCTCCCGATATGAACGGCGTGTGTGCCGCCGCCGCGATCTTCGCGATGGAAGCGAGCAGGTCGACATCGTGCGGCGTATGGTCGAAGTAGTAGTCCGCGACCAGGCAGCCATAAGGCTCGCCGCCGAGTTGACCGTACTCTTCTTCATAGATCTGCTTGAAGAGCGGACTCTGATCCCACGCGATGCCCTTGTAGCGCTTGAGCGTGCGATGCAGATCTTCCTTCGATAAGTCCATGAAGCGGATTTTCAGCCGTTCGTCGGTCTCCGTGTTCGACACGAGATGATGCAACCCGCGCCACGCGGATTCGAGCTTCTGAAATGCCTCGTGATGCAGGATCTGGTTGATCTGTTCCGACAGCTTGTGATCGATTTGCGCGATGATCGCTTCGATGCTGTCGTATGCGTCGTCGCTGACGGTGATCGCGTGGCGCAAGGCCTGTTCGGCGAGAGTTTGGACCGCGTGCTCGACGGCTACGCGGGCTTCGTCGGTTTTCGGGCGGAACTCGCGTTCGAGTAGCTGCGAGAACTCGCTTTGCGTGTTGTGGGCTGCGGCAGTGACACCGTTGGCAAATGCCTGATCGACTGTCATGGATTTCCTTGGAATAGCGTATGTTTCGGCGCGAGTCGTTAAAGGTCCGAAGGCGCTTCCGCCTCGCCCGATGAACCGTCCTGAGCCTCGCTTTGCACGTTGGACTTTGGCTTGGGCGCCGCGGCGAGCGAATTGAGCAATGCCCGGTCGGTCAGCAGACTGTTGATGAGCGACTCGGCGCCGGATTTGCCGTCCATATAGGTCTGCAGGTTCGCCAGCTGGGTTCGTGCGTCGAGCAGCTGGCGTAGCGCGCTGACCTTGCGTGCGATGGCGGCAGGAGAAAAATCGTCCATGTTCTCGAAGGTCATATCCACCATCACCCGACCTTCTCCCGTCAACGTATTCGGTACGGCGAACGCTACGCGCGGCATGATCGCCTTCATGCGTTCGTCGAAGTTGTCGATATCGACATCGAGAAAGCGCCGTTCGGCTACGGGCGGTAACGGCTCGCCCGGCTTGCCGGACAGGTCAGCGAGAACACCCATCACGAACGGCAATTCCACTTTCTTTTCGGAGCCGTAGACCTCGACGTCGTATTCGATCTGCACGCGCGGCGCGCGGTTGCGTGCGATGAACTTCTGGGAGCTGTCGAATGAAGACATGCGTTTCTCCGTGTGAAAAGAGTGTTTAAGTAAGGGCTGGCTGGCGCGAGCCGGACCGGTCTGCTGCCGCGTCGGTATCGGTCACGTCGAAGGTGATGGCCGTGCATGGTGTGGTTCGATCGTCGGCGGTGCCGATCCGGATGCCCGCGATGCGACGGTTCGCGGCAAGCGCATCGAGCCACAGCGCGGACAGCCGCGGCAGGACATGCTGGTCGATGAAGTCGATCAACGCCCTCGCGCCCGTCTGTCCAACGACGCACTGACCGACGATGTAATCGGCCACGCTGACGTCGTAGCCAAGTTCGATTGCGTGTGCATCGTCCATACGCTGCACCACACGATCGAGATGAAGACGCACGATGCTCACTAGCGCCGCGTGCGTGAGCGGCCGATAGGGCACGACGGCGATCCGGCCGAGAAACGCGGCCGGAAAGACACCGAGCAATTCTTGCGTCAGCGCGGCGCGCAACTCGGCGTGATCGGGCGCGGGGGAGGCACGGTCGCACATGCTTGAGATCATCTCCGCCCCGGCATTGCTGGTAAGCAGAATGATCGTGTTCCGGAAGTCGATGAAGCGCCCGTCGCCGTCTTCCATGTAGCCTTTGTCGAACACCTGGAAGAATATTTCGTGTACGTCCCGATGGGCTTTTTCGATCTCGTCGAGCAGGACGACGGAATAGGGCCGCCGCCGTACCGCTTCGGTCAGCACGCCGCCTTCGCCATAACCCACGTATCCGGGCGGTGCGCCTTTGAGCCCGGAGACCGTATGCGCCTCCTGGTACTCGCTCAGGTTGATGGTGATGAGGTTTTGTTCACCGCCGTACAGCGTTTGCGCGAGCGCAAGCGCGGTCTCGGTCTTGCCGACACCGGACGGCCCGGCTAGCAGAAAAACGCCGAGCGGCTTCTTCGGATCGGCAAGGCCTGCGCGAGCCGTCCTGACGCGCTCGCTGATCTGTGCGAGCGCGTCAGGCTGTCCGGTCACGCGCGAGGCGAGGATGTCGGACAGCGTTTGCACGGCGGCGATCTCGTCGGTGATCATGCGGCCGACGGGAATACCCGTCCAGTCCGAAACGATCTCCGCTACGACGGCCTGATCGACGTCGGGAAACACCAGCGGCGTTTCACCCTGCAGCGTACGGACATCGGCCAGCAGCGCTTGCAGACGCTCAGCTGCGGAGTCGTCATCAAGCGCCGATCCCGATGCGTGAACCACGGACGACGCATCCAACGCTGTTTCGCGCGCTCGGATGAGCGCTTGCACCGCTGCCGTTTGTGTGTGCCAACGTGCTTCGAGTTCGCTTTGTTCCACAAGGAGCGTATCGATGCGCGACTGTGCGCCGCTCAGTTCCCGATCGGATTCGAATCCGATGCGCGCCTCCTGTTCGAGCAGCCCGTATTCCACGCAGGCAGCCTGCAGGCGTTGACGCGTATTCTGCAGTTCGTGCGGTGGCGTGTGCTGGGAAAGCGCGACGCGGGCGCAGGCGGTGTCGAGCAGGCTGATAGCCTTGTCCGGCAACTGGCGCGACGGGAGATAACGATGCGAGAGCGTGACAGCCGCGCGGATTGCTTCGTCACGCACGATCACGCCGTGATGGCGCGAGAAAGTCGGGGCCAGTCCGCGCACCATATCGATGGCGGCAGATTCTTCCGGCTCGCAGACCTGCAGCATCTGAAAGCGCCTCGTCAACGCGGGATCTTTTTCGATGTGGCGCTTGTATTCGGACCAGGTCGTGGCGCCGATCATTCTCACCGCGCCACGGGCGAGCGCTGGTTTGAGCAGGTTGGCGGCATCGCCGGTGCCGGCCTGACCACCCGCACCGACGAGCGTATGAATTTCGTCGACGAAAAGAATGATGGGCACGTGCGACTTGCTGGCCGCCTCCAGGAGATCCTTCAGGCGCGCCTCGAACTCTCCTTTCATGCTCGCGCCCGCGAGCAACGCACCGACGTCGAGCGAAAGCAGTCGCGTGTCGGCAAGCTTCGCAGAGGCCTCGCCCGCGGCGATCGCAATTGCGAGTCCTTCAACTACCGCCGTCTTGCCGACGCCGGCTTCCCCGGTGAGCAATGGATTGTTCTGGCGCCGCCGCAGCAGCACATCGACGACGGTACGAATCTCCTCGTCCCGGCCGATCACCGCGTCGAGTTCACCGGCGCGTGCGAGCGCCGTGAGATCCGTGCAGTAGCGGTCCAGCACGTTGCGGGTCGGTGGCTTCAGTGCGTTCGAGGCCTCGCCAGGTATGGATGGCGTCAGGTCGCTGCCGTCGTGTGGCAAGTCGTTTGCCTCGGGCGAGCCGTCGATCCAGGACCGCAGCGCATCTTTGAGCCCATCGACGGGAATACTCGCGAACTCAGGCGAAATCGCCAGCAGCACGCGCCGCAATTCAGGCGTTGTCACGATTGCCGCGATGAGCCAGGCGCCCCGAATCAAACGATCCTGGAACGCGAGTGTCGCCAGGACCCAGGCACGCTCGATCGCCGTTTCGACGTGATGCGAAAAATCGAGGATCGAGCCCGACCCGGCCGGCAATGCTTTCAATGCGCGGGTGAGATCGCGATCAAGCGTTTCCCGCTCGATACCTGCATGCCGCACGATGCGGTGCAGATCGCCGTCGGCGATCTGCAGCATCTGCTGGATACAGTGCACCAGTTCCACATACGGATTCCCACGCAGCTTGCTGAACGCTGTTGCAGATTCGATGCTGCGAAACAACGTGGTTCCGAGTTTTCCGTATAGCGCGTGGCGTGGAATCATTGCTTTAAATACTCAGTACGACGAACTAAATAAAGCCTGACCAGGAACATGAAGCAAGATCGTCATAGACAGCGATCAGATTGATGTCCGATGATGGATCGTCAGGATACGCAGTGGCACTATCCAATTCAACTTGCCAGCGTGAAAAACTCAAGCATTGTGATTGCGCGTTTGATTATCGTCCATAAGAATAGGTAGGATTACTGGACAATGCATTGCGATTCGTGGTCGAATGACTCGCGGCTTATTCACGACTTCTATGGCACCCAATGCAGTTCTCCGCTAGACGTCTTCATTTCACATCGGTTTCGATGAAAGCACGCTTGTGCATTCCTGATTGGCCGGATCGACCGGTTGAGCGGGCGAGCATGGAAGACACGACAGCGGCGCCCATTAGTCCGCAGCCGTCTTCTCCGGACGGAGACGAATTGATTCAATCGCTCCATGCGTACTACTGCGAGGCATTGAAGTCGCCTCATCGCATGTCGACAGGGATGGGTGATGGCATGCACATTGCGGCGGCGCATGCTGCGGCAAGCGCCGAGCCGACAATCGATACGAGCCGCACCCCAGACGACGGATTGGGCGTGCTGAACGCGCACGGGCAGCGGCTGGATGATCTGATCGATCGGCTGGTGCCGGGCGGTGCGCCGGGACATTCCGAACCGGCCTTTGAAGGGCCTTTTGAAATACTGAGCCTGTTCGAGTTACGCGAACCGCACCTGGACGAAACACTGCGACCTTGGCCCGTACCACCGGAACTGGCACGCAGTGAGCATCATGCTCCCGCAATCGATAGCCCGATGCAGAAACCTGTTCATGCGCTGCATCGGTGGGACTGACAACGTGATGAGGGAAACGCTTGTGAAGACATTCGATGACAGTGCGGCCGCTTCGAACACGCCGCAATCGTTGCGTGCGAGCGGAGGCTATCTGATGCCGACTCTGATCGACCGTTTGCGCGACGACGCTCCGCATCGCCAGACCGAGATACCGGCCGAATATGCCGTCACGCGCGCACGCATGAGAGAGATCATCCAGCGCGACATCGCCTACTTGCTGAATACGACCAATCTCACGGACCAGATCGACTCGAAGCGCCACGCGCTTGCTGCAGGTTCGACGGTGAACTTCGGCGTGCCGCCGCTTGCGGGCGCGTTCACGGCTGCATACCGGTGGTCGGATATCGAAGCGGCCGTCCAGTCAGCCCTGGCGCGATTCGAGCCCCGGCTGATACCGGAGTCGATCCAGCTCGTTCCACTCAGCGACGCCGATCGCAAAGGGCGTCACAGCCGAATGGCATTTGAAATTCGCGGGCTGGTCCGTATAGAGCCCTACCCGCTTGAGTTCATCGTGCAAAGTTCGCTCGACCTGGAAACGAGCCGGGTGCAGTTCGATCTCGATCGGGCTTGAATCGTCTCGCCCGAGGTTTGAATCGATATGGATCCGCGACTGCTCGAATACTACAACCAGGAGTTGATTTATCTGCGCGAAAGCGCGGGTGAATTCGCGCACGCGCATCCAAAGATTGCGCGGCGCCTCGGCTTGCAAGCTGGTGAAATGAACGATCCGTATGTCGAACGGCTCATCGAGTCATTCTGCTTCATGGCGGCGCGCATGCGGATCAAGCTGGATGCCGAATTTCCGCGCTTTACCCAGCGGTTGCTCGAAGTCGTTTATCCGAACTACGACGCGCCCACGCCGTCGATGGCCGTGGTGAGAATGTATCCCGCGCAGACCAAGGGGAACCTGAACGCGGGGTTTCGCGTAGCGCGCGGAATGACGCTCAAAACCCGCATACCCGACGGCGAACACACGCCCTGCACCTTCCGGACGACGCAGGACGTCGTGCTGTATCCCCTGAAGATCGTGAGCGCCAGGCTTACGGGTGTACCGCCGGACATTACCGGACTCGAAAGGCACTTGCCGTCCAACGTTCAGGTGCGTGGCGCCTTGCGGCTGCGAATCCGGTCCACGAACCACGCGAAGATCGCCGCGCTGGAAGGGTTGGACAATTTGCCGATCTACCTGGCCGGCGACGAGCAGGTGGCGTCGAACCTGTTCGAACTCGTGCATGCGGCGGGAGTCGGATCGGTTATTGGCGAGCCGGGTGGATTCGGCTCGCCGGAGCACCCCTATGCCGTGGTGACATCGGGCGCCGTGGTGCACGAGGGCTTGGGACTCGACCAGACAATGCTCCCGCCAGGCTGGTCCAAATTCCACGGACACAACCTGCTGCATGAATACTTTGCGTGCCCTGCGCGTTTCTATTTTTTCACGCTCACGGGTCTGGCTGCCGGCCTAAGGAAGACGCAAGGCGAGGAAGTAGAGATCGTGGTGCTGTTGAGCCGGTCGCCGGACCGGCTGGCGAGTCTTGTCGAAGCCTCCCGCTTTGCGCTCTTCTGCACACCTGTCATCAATCTGTTTGAGCAGAGACTGGATCGCATCGAGTTGTCGGAGGCGAACACCGAGTTTCATCTTGTACCGAAGCGTCAGGCACCACTCGAGTACGAGGTATTTTCGGTTCAGAAACTGTACGCGCAAGTCGCGAAGAGTTCGGAAAAGCTTGAATTCCGGCCGCTTTATCAGACCCTGCACAACGACGAAGGCAACTACGGGCGATATTTCTCGGTACGGCGCGAGCGTCGGCTCCTGTCCGATTCGGCACGACGTTATGGAACGCGTACGCCGTATATCGGCACCGAGACCTTCGTTTCTCTCGTCGATCAGCACGAAGCGCCATACCACGAAAGCATGCGCTATCTGTCCGCCGTTGCATGGCTGACCAATCGCGATCTCCCGATGCTCGTGCCGCGCGACGGTGTGAATGACTTTCAGAAGCCGGAAAACGATGCACCCGTCGAATCCATCGGGCTGATCCGGCCGCCCAGCACGCCACGTCCGCCATACGCGGAGGGCGAGGCGGCATGGCGTCTGATCCGGCAACTGAATTTCAATTACCTGCCCTTCGAATCGTTCGACCACCGGCCCGGAGGACAGGGACTGCGCGACATGCTGAGGCTCTTTCTGAGCGGCGACGACACCGAGCACGCGCGTCAGATCGAGAGTCTTGTCGGTGTGAAAACCAGCCCGATTGCGCGCAAGCTGCCCGGTCACGGTCCGTTGGTGTTCGGGCGTGGGATCGAGTGTCAACTGACCGTCGACGAGAGAGGGTTCTCCGGAACGAGCCCCTATCTTTTCGGGCTGATTCTCGAACATTACCTGGCAAGGCATGTGTCGATCAATTCGTTCACGCAAACCGAACTGCTGTCCATGCAACGTGGTCACATCATGCGTTGGCCCGTTCGTATCGGTACGCGCGGAATCGCGTGATGATAAAGACGTCCGTTACCGATGAACGTCAGCACGGGCCCCTCTCGGCGGACTTCGTTGCGCGGTTGCAGGCGCGGCCCTGGGAGTTCGGCTTTTTCTCCCTGATGCGCCGCATCGCCGCCGATACGCGCATCGATTCTGTCGGCACCGCGGCACGCCCTTCTTCCGAACCCTTCAGACTGGGACAGCAACCCAGCCTCACGTTTGCGCCCCGGGAGATTGCGAGTGTCGGCGAAATCGGCGAGCGGTTGCTTGTGCGCCTGTTCGGACTGGGGACACTGGGGCCGAACGGGCCGCTGCCGATCCACGTGACCGAGATCGCCCGCGAACAGGAGGAAAGCCGACGTGACCGCACGCTGACGGGATTCCTGGATGTTTTCCACCATCGCTACCTTGCGCTTCTATACCGTGCATGGGCTTCGGCGCAGGCTACTGCCGGTCTCGATCGTGCCGATGACGAACGGTTCTCCTTCTATGTAGCGAGCCTCACTGGCCACGATCTCGACGAGCTAGCCCACCGGGCTCTGCCCGTGCACGCGCAGTTGTCGGCATCTGCCAATGTGCTGCGCGAAGCACGAGACCCCGACGGACTGCGGCTGACGCTTGAACACTATTTTGGCGTGCCCGTCAGGATCGAAGAATATGTGTTTCATTGGATGCCCGTGTCGCGGGATGGACAGTCGCATCTCGGCGAACAGAATGCGGGCGCATGCATCGGCGACGGAGCAATCCTCGGGCAGCTGATTCCCGATCGCCAGTTCAGGTTTCGAATCGTGATCGGTCCCGTGAGGCTCGATACCTATCTGAGCTTCACGCCGCATGGCGCGGCGTTGCCCGAACTGGTGGACTGGGTGCGCAGCTTCGTAGGCCATGAATTTTCCTGGGAACTGGAACTACGTGTCCGGTCTGATCGCGAGTTGCCCGCCGTGATCGGCGGTCCGCAGCAGCTGGGGTGGTCGGGGTGGCTCGGGAACTCGCCCGATGGCGCGCCCGTCGTGGGCATGCGCTTCGAACCGGAGCAGTGCATGAAGCCCGGCACGCCACGGCGTAGCCGGATTTGACCGTTGGCGAGTATCGAGGATGCCGGATGAGCGACGACTACGGAAACACACTGATCGAATCGAAGTTGGAAGGCGCGACGCAGGATTGGCTGGCGCCAGTTCATCCGTCTGCATGCTGTGGCGCAGATCTGGAGTACGACCGCGAGTTCGTGCTGCTGTTCGCGCAGGTGGCCGCCAGAATGGACGTGCAATACGGCGACTTCAAAAGCGATCCCGAGCCGGTCAACTGGAATGAAATCGAACGGAAGTGCCGGCAGTTGATGGATCGAACCAAGGACATCCGGCTGGCTGTGCTGTTTACGCGCTGCTGCGTGCGCCAACGCTCGGCGGCAGGACTGGTTGAGGGTTTGGCGCTGCTGGAGGCATGGTTGCGTGCCTATCCGGATTCCGTTCATCCGCAACCGGAAGTCGATGGCGACCGCGAAGCCGCGTTGGAAATTCGAATGAATGCGCTTCAGGTCTTGACGGATATGAACGGTCTGCTCGCGGACGTTCGCGGCATCAAGCTTTCGCAGTCCTCCTCTCCTGTTCTGACCGTGCGAGAGGTCGAGCGCGCCTTCGTCCAGCCGCGCCCCGACGATGCACTTCCGATCGAATCGGTGTGCCGCCAGCTCGATCACTTGTCCGTCCAGAACCCCGACATCTTCGCCGCGTTTCACAAGGCGCTCGAATACCTTGAGGCAGTCGACGCATGGAATCGGGAGCGCCTTGAGGGTTTCACCCCAGACCTGACGGATCTCACGCGAATTCTCGGGCTTCTCGCGCGAGATCGCCTCACGGTCTCTGGAACCGGGATGGCCGGTCGAGCCAGCGATGCCGCAACGGCGGTGTCCGAATCCGATGCGGCGACGCTCCATGCAGCCGAACCTGGCTCGCCGGCATTGGATGCAATCTGGACCGAACCGGAGATTACGTCCGAACGCTCGCATTCGCACGCCGTCCAGCTCGACCGTGAAGCAGTGTTGCAAAACATTCGTGAAGCGCGGCACTGGTTCGAGGCCAACGAACCCAGTAGTCCAATCCCCCTATTGCTGCGACGCGCCGAGCAGTTCGTGGGCAAACGCTATGCGGAAGTGGTGAGAGCGATTCCGCCTGAACTGCTGACCGAGTGGGAAAACGCATCATGATGGATCAGATCACCTTCACTCCGACTTCGACAGCGTCCGGCGAAAGGACGCAGAATCGTGCGAACGCTGCTGTGTCAGGTTCGCCCATGCGATCGACGAAGCAACCGGGCTCACCGTCTCAGGGTTATGCGGAACACACGATCACCATTGCTGGCGCTGCGATTCCGCTCGCGCCGAGCGGCGAGCCGGCGCTGCTGCTGCGGCGCATTCAGGGCACAGAGGCTCTGTCGGAGATCTACTCCTATACGCTCGACTGCTGCACTCCCCTCAACTCCTCGATGCCGGAACGCGCCGCGGCGAATCTCGATCTCAGATCGATGATCGGCAAGGAACTTACCGTTTCGATCCAGCTCGACGGAATGGGGAGCGATACGCCCGGCGTCGCGGGGGCGGCAGGTACATCCCGTATCGGCGCGGGCACACGACAGATCAGCGGTATCGTCACGCAGGCACACTATGTCGGTCAAACGAGCCAGCAAAGCCACTATCGTTTGATCATGAAACCGTGGCTGTGGCTCACCGATCAGCGCTCGGACTTCCGCATCTTTCAGGGCAAGACGGTGGTGGAAATCATCGAGCAGGCGTTCGACACATACATGTACTCGTACGAGACGCGGCTCAGCGAGACGTATCCGGTACTCGACTATCAGGTCCAATACGGTGAGACCGATTTCCGTTTCATCCAGCGTCTGATGGCCGAGCATGGCATTTATTGGTTCTTCGAGCATAGCGATGGGTTCCACCGGCTGATTCTGGTCGATCACCTCGGCGCGCACCGGCCCGTGGAAAGCGCTGCGTATCGCACGCTGTGGTACTACCCGCCTGGACACAAGATCGATCGCGAGTACATCGACCATTTCGATCTGGACGGCAGTCTCCAGTCGGGCCGATGGACCACCAACGACTTCGATTTCAAGAAGCCGGCTGCCGTGTTGCTCCGGCAGAACGAGCTCACCCAGCAAACGGCGCACAACGACCTCGAGCGCTATGAATGGCCAGGCGACTACACCAACCCTTCGCATGGCGAGCAGTTCGCCCGTTGGCGGATGGAGCAGATGCGTGGCTTGGGCGAGCGGGAACGGGGCGCAGGCAATGTGCGTGACGTCGTTTGCGGGACCACGTTCCGCCTGGCGGGTCATCCCCACGACACGGCGAATCGGGAATACCTGGTGATTGGCTCGTCGATCGCGGCGTCGGAGGTGGATCTGACGAGTGGACCCGGTCACTATTCATTTGCTGCATCGTTCGTGACGCAGCCCGCGACGACCGTTTTTCGGCCACCACGCAATCTTTACCCCAAGCCGCGCACCAGCGGGCCGCAAACAGCCATCGTCACGGGACCGCCCGGGGAGGAGATATGGACGGATCAGTATGGGCGAGTCAAGCTGAGTTTTCACTGGGATCGATCGGGCATCAAGGATCAGAGTTCGTCTTGCTGGATACGCGTGGCTTATCCGTGGACAGGGCCGAACTACGGCGCCGTCCACATTCCGCGCGTCGGCACGGAGGTCATCGTCGACTTCGAGAATGGCGATCCTGATCGGCCCATCGTGATCGGCCGTGTGTACAACGCCGAGTCGATGCCGCCGTGGCCGCTGCCGGGCAACGCGACGCAAAGCGGAATATTGACTCGCTCCACGAAAAACGGCGGATATGACAATGCCAACGCGCTGCGTTTCGAGGATCGCAAAGGGTCTGAGGAAGTCTGGCTGCATGCGGAGAAGGATCAGCGGATCGAGGTCGAGCACGACGAAAGTCACTGGGTCGGAAATGACCGGCGCAAAACCATCGACTGCAACGAAACGGTCAAGGTCGGCATGAACCGCACTGAGACCGTTGGAATGAACGAAACCATTGCCGTCGGCATGAACAGGACCGAGGCGGTGGGCATGAACGAAACGGTGGTCGTCGGTCTCAACCGGATGATCACGACGGGTTTCAGTCAGGAAGTGCAGGTGGGCATCGACGCGATGTTCACGGTAGGGGCGATGCGGGATGAAACGGTCGGCGCCAATTACCAACTGGAGGTGGGCGCGAACTGGGCCAGCCAGGTTGGAAACAACCACACGCATGCGGTACAGCAAACGTTGGCCATGAATGCGGGCAAAGCGGTGAATGTGCAGTCGGGCGGAACGGCCAGCTACATCGCACAGGACAAACTGGTCCTGCAGTGCGGACAGGCTTCCATCACGCTCGAAAGCAACGGGAACGTCGTGATCGGCGGTACGGTTATCGGTATTCAAGGTGCGCAACATGTTGGCATCAGCGGCGCGATCGTGGACCTCAACTAATTGGAAAGATGCTGAAACCACCAAGCGTGACCGGTAAGGCTGGGAGAGCATTCACATGAGGTTCCTGAACCAGACATCGTGTGACGCATTATGTTTTAGCGGCCTGGATCTGGCAGACGATGAATTTCGCGTTGTCGTAGTGAAGGTCGGGTACAAGCTGAATCCGACGAATATCGCAGGCAAGTTCGTCGCGGAGACCCTGAAGGAACCGGCTTTGCTTTGTTTGCGTGACGAGCACTACGGCGCCGTCAACGCGAGCAGTATTCGGGAAGAAAGCGATCTCGCACACTACAAGCCGCGATGCGACGTGATTGTTCGCGGCAGCGCGTACGCGCCAAAGGGTGTCGCAGCAGCGCAATGGAGCGCGCGGATTAAAGTCAGTGCGACGCAAGCGACTTTGCAGACGCTGTTTCGGACCTTCCAGTTGCCAGCCAAGCTCGGTTTGAGACCGGTTTTGGATGCGCGCTATCCCGAACGCGGGACGCATCCCGTGCAAGCGGGCTTTAGAGACCATCGACATGGCGTCAATCAGGTATTGCTCGACAAGGCGCTGCAGATTACCGGGCCGCGCGAATTTTTCTATCGAGGCGGATGGCGTCTTAGTGAATCTCGCCCGACTAGCCATGTTCCCCTACGTTGGGAACATGCTTTCGGCGGAACCAGTGCGGTGCGTAATCCATTGCACGCCCAAGACAGTAGCAACCCCGAGTTCCTGCTGAACGAAGTGTGCTACACGAATCCGCTGGGTTGCGGATGGATCGAGAATCGCTATTTCGAAACCCTGCGAAAGGCAGGTGAGAAGCCACCTGAACGACTGCCCGCGCCGCAGATCGCACTCCTTGAGCGACCGATTCTGAAGCCTGCCGTCATTCGACACCCCGATCGAATCGATGCGACCAACCCGGACGACTTCATCCGCACTGCGCAAACTTATGGTGAGTCTCCGGCTGGGTTCGGCGCTGTTGGACGATCATGGGTACCGCGCCTGCAAATGGCGGGCACTTACGATGCAAAGTGGCAGAACGAACGTTGGCCCTTGCTGCCCGATGACTTCGACTTTGGGTACTGGAACTGTGCGCCGAGGGATCAGCAGATTGACGTACTTCCTCCCGATGCGCGTATTGAACTCTGGAACCTCGCCGATCCTGATTCGACGTCGAATGGATACCTGTGCTTCGACTTGCCAGGTGACTGGCCGCTCGTACTCTTACGTCGCGACGACGACATATGCCTGCCTCTGGTCATGAAGACCGATACCCTGGTGATCGACACAGACACCATGACGGTGACGCTAACGCATCGTTTTCAGTTCAGCGAGAAGTCTGCTGTCAGGAGCGTCGAAGCCCGTCTGCACCGCGAACCCGATACGGCGTAAGAGCGGCCCCGGCACTAAAGATTTTCTGAAGACCCTGAAACTATGGCTACTGAACTCATTGCACGCCAGGACGGTGCGTGGCTGATCGTCAGCCTGGCGCCGGACGTTTGCCTGACGCCCTTGGGAGGAATCCCTGTTCCCGTGCCGTATCAGGTCGTCGCATCGCTGCAGGCGGCACAACTTACGACAACGACCGTCAACGTGAACGGAAACGCAGCTGTCGTCTTCGACACCAGTTTTGTTCCGACGACCCAGGGAGACGAGGCGGGAACGCTCGGCGGCGTCAAGAGCGGAACGACGGCGCAGAAAACACGGCCATTGCAGCATAGCGGCACGGTGAGGTTTCAAGGCAAATCAATCGTTCGCGCCAACGACCTGTTCTGGATGAATGGGCCGTAACAACAAGCGTGGTCAAGCTCAATGTGTATCGCTGTGTCCCAATCCGACCGGGCGCGTGCATGAACGCTCGTGCCAGGCGCCTTCTTGCGAATCCGTTTGGTTCACGCAGTCAATCTCCATCCGGCACTCCCGCATCAGACGGGATCGCGGCGCCACCTTGGCCAGGCATGAGGCCCGGCGTGACGCCGACCTGAGGCTCCTCGTATAAGTCCTGATAGTTCGGATCGGTGTAACGGTAATAGTCCTGTGGAAAGTACTTTTTATGCGCCTCAGAACCCAATGCCAGACCGAGGTGTGCAATCAGTTTGCAGCCACATTCGCTGCGATGCCCCATCATCGCGACAGGACGCCCATCGGCAGTCCAACGCGGGTCGCCTTCGATAATCTGATTGATACCGTGCGCATAGGGGGTAAGTATTGGACATTGGACCAGATCTCCCTTTCTGACGATGCCATGTCCGAACAGTTTGACGGTATCCGATCCGGTAATCACCAATCCCCAGTGATCCGTTATGTCGCCGACGAGGATGAGCCTCCGATGCGAGGCATTGATCACCAGATGACTGTGCGGAAGTTCCTGGCTCGTGGGCGGGTCCGCAGGCTTATTGGGTCCTGTTCCGTCAGGTTTGGCACTGCTCGACCCCTCTGGCACTGACGCCATTAAAACCTCCTTTCTTATTATTTATATTTTGCATGCCTATTTATTCATGGAGGGTATCGCAAATAATTCGATAGACGATCCATGACCTCTATCAAGGTCAGTTCCATTCTGACCGGCAGCGTGCAGCGGCCACTCTGACGCCGCCATCCGCATCAGCCGCGCAACAGCCGGTCCAGGCTTCGACCGGTGTCGCGATGCAGTTTCGCCTGTGCAGTTCGCGGGAGCGCGCGGTGGACCTATAGCCGCTATCTATTGCCGACATTGCCGCATTCGAATTCAGTTGCGCTCCGCTGTCGCATATAGTGAATTGGAACAGTTGCGCCGGTTCTCCGCGATATGCCGAATGGCACATGCCCTTCGTATCGCCCTGCATCGCCCGCGTGCCGCGCGAACAACCGGCAAACTGTCACGGAAGCCCCACACCATCGTAAAACACAGAGTGGAGACATCCTCCCAAGGAGACGACGCATGTCAAACGATGCAAAGTGCCCGTTCATTCACGCTGCCGGCGGCGGAACGACCAATCGCGACTGGTGGCCGAAGCAGCTTCGGCTGGACCTGCTCAGCCAGCATTCCAGCAGGTCCAATCCATTGGACAAGGATTTCAGCTACGCCGAGGCATTCAAAAGCCTCGACCTCGCCGCGGTGAAGCAGGACCTCGCGGCGCTGATGACGGATTCGCAAGACTGGTGGCCCGCCGACTTCGGCCACTACGGTCCGCTCTTCATTCGCATGGCATGGCATAGCGCCGGCACATACCGGACAGGCGACGGGCGCGGAGGCGGCGGTCGCGGCCAGCAGCGTTTCGCGCCCCTCAACAGCTGGCCGGACAATGTCAGCCTCGACAAGGCACGTCGCCTGCTATGGCCAATCAAGCAGAAATATGGCCAGAA
Source organism: Paraburkholderia sp. Tr-20389 (assembly GCF_017104565.1). Taxonomy (GTDB): domain Bacteria; phylum Pseudomonadota; class Gammaproteobacteria; order Burkholderiales; family Burkholderiaceae; genus Paraburkholderia. The sequence goes on from NZ_JAAGPD010000002.1 coordinate 259,223, forward strand.
GATTTCGTGGGCCGATTTGCTGATCCTCTCCGGCAACGTCGCGCTCGAAACGATGGGCTTCAAGACCTTCGGCTTCGCCGGCGGCCGCGAAGATACATGGGAACCGGATCAGGACGTCTACTGGGGTAACGAGAAAGCCTGGCTGGGCGGCGATGTCCGCTATGGCAAGGGCGCCGCGCCACGCGACGAAAGCGACGAAGGCGTGCTCGTCGCCGACGAGGAAATACATGGCGAGGAAGCCAGCCGCACGGATAGCGGGCGAAATCTGGAGAACCCGCTCGGCGCGGTACAGATGGGCCTGATCTATGTGAACCCGGAAGGCCCCGATGGCAATCCCGATCCTGTCGCGGCGGCCCACGACATCCGCGAAACCTTCGGTCGCATGGCGATGAACGACGAGGAAACCGTCGCGCTGATCGCGGGCGGCCACACGTTCGGCAAGACGCACGGCGCCGGTCCCGCCGATCATGTCGGCGCCGAGCCCGAAGCCGCCGAACTCGAAAACCAGGGACTCGGCTGGAGGAGCAGTTTCGGCACGGGCCGAGGCGGCGACACGATCACGAGCGGCCTCGAAGTCACGTGGACCAGCACGCCGACGCAATGGGGCATGGGCTTCTTCCAGAACCTGTTCGGTCATGAATGGGAACTGACGAAGAGTCCTGCGGGCGCGAACCAGTGGGTCGCCAAGGGTGCGCAGGCAACGATTCCGCATGCACACGATCCGTCGAAGAAACTGCTGCCGACGATGCTCACCACCGATCTCTCGCTGCGCTTCGACCCCGCGTACGAGAAGATCTCGCGGCGCTTCATGCAGAACCCGGACGAATTCGCCGACGCCTTTGCGCGCGCGTGGTTCAAGCTGACTCATCGCGACATGGGTCCGCGCGCGCGCTATCTGGGCCCGGAAGTGCCCGCAGAAGAACTCGTATGGCAGGACCCGATTCCCGCTGTGAATCATCCGTTGGTCGATGAGAACGACATCGCCGCGCTGAAGCAGAAGGTCCTGGCTTCGGGGCTTTCTATCTCGCAACTGGTGTCGACGGCGTGGGCATCGGCATCGACGTTCCGCGGCTCTGACAAGCGCGGCGGCGCAAATGGCGCGCGCATCCGGCTCGCACCGCAGAAGGATTGGGCCGCCAATCAGCCCGAGCAGCTTGCGAAGGTGCTGAAGGTTCTCGAAGGCATTCAGGGCGAGTTCAATAGCGCGGCGTCAGGCGGCAAGAAGATTTCACTCGCCGATCTGATCGTGCTGGCAGGCGGCGCGGCAATCGAGCAGGCGGCAAAGAGCGCCGGTCAACTGGTCAGCGTGCCGTTCACGCCAGGTCGCATGGACGCGTCGCAGGATCAGACCGACGTGCAATCCGTCAGCATGCTTGAACCCGTCGCCGATGGCTTCCGCAATTTCCTCAAGGGCAGGTTCCGCGTGCCCGCCGAGACCTTGCTGATCGACAAGGCACAGTTGCTGACGCTGACCGCGCCGGAGATGACGGTGCTGATCGGCGGCTTGCGGGTGCTGAACGTCCATACGGGAAGTGATGCGCACGGCGTCTTTACGAAGCGCCCCGAAACGCTGACCAACGACTTCTTCGTCAATCTGCTCGATATGGGCACGGAATGGACGCCGACCTCGCCCGAGCGCGACGTATTCGAAGGCGCGGACCGCAGAACGGGCGAAGTGAAGTGGACAGGCACGCGCGTCGATCTGATCTTCGGATCGCATGCGCAGTTGCGCGCGTTGTCCGAGGTTTATGCGAGCGAGGATGCGCAGGAGAAATTCGTCCGCGATTTCGTTGCTGCGTGGGTGAAGGTGATGAACCTCGACCGCTTCGATCTGGGCTGAAACGCTGAAACAATCGCGCGGCAGTGCGGGAACTCCATTGCCGCGCGAATCCCGACGTTCGACGCACGGTGCGATTGCCGTTCACGCGGCATCGCGCCGTTTTGTTTTTGCACTGGATGCGCAACCCGTCACGCCCACGTTCCGGAACCTGAGGCGGCCCGGCGGCGCTTGTAACGATGTCTACACGCAATGCTCGTCGATCCACTCCTTGGCCCACTCCGTTGCGAAGGTGATCGCTTCTTTTCCATCCACGAAGTGTCCCGGCACCTGGAACTCGTATGTCTCCGCGGAAATGTCTTCGGCACCCGGCCGATAGATGCGCACATTGGCGACCACATTGCCGTCCGCGACGCCTGCCGTTACGCCGAGGGTGCAAGATGAATAGGTTATCTCCATGTTTGTGCTCCCTGGGTTCGTCGATGAGGTTGTCATGCGAGCGCATTGGACTCTGGCCAACGCTTCAGCAATCGACATGCCATTGGGCGACGGTACGAACCGCTTGCGGCACGACCGCTCGCAACTGGCTGCCGTGAATGCATGCGGTGTTCCAAAAGGAAGGCGGCGACGCAGACGACAGCAGGTCTGTACGAAAGCGACGCGTTCCGGCTGGCTTCTGTCTTCATGCGTCTGGAGATAAAAGCAGCTGCGGTTCAGTCGAATAGTGGCCTTCGGGCAACGAGAAGCAAGGCGTAGTTGTCTCTTCGCTTGCACATGCAATTTTGCACCGCTACCATGAAACCATATATACGGTTTTCAACAAGGCGGAAGCGGGCTGACCACATCACCCGGAGACCACACCGCAATACATCATTCGGCCTGCGCGGCAAAGGGGGCGCATCATGTCCGACAAGCATCTCTCGAGTCAGTTCGACGCTGCGCTCAACATGCTCTCCACTCATCTGCTGGCCATGGGCGGCATGGTCGAAAGGCAGATTACCCGCTGCCTGACGCTGCTCGACGACTACGATCCCGCGCTGGTTCAAGAAATCCGCGACAGCGAACGCGAGCTCAACGCCCTCGAAATCGAAATCGACGAAGAGATCCATCGCGTCATTGCACGCCGGCAGCCTGCCGCACGCGATCTGCGTCTGCTGATGGCAATGTCGAAATGCGTGACCAATCTCGAACGCATGGGCGATGAAGCGCGCAAGATCTCGAAGCGTTTGCGGCGCATCGACGAAAACGGCGGCACATCTGTCATCCCGCTGGCCGAACTGCGCAGCTCCGGCGAAATGGCGGCGTCCGTGCTGCACCGCGTGCTCGATGCGTTCGCGCGCATGGACGCCGTCGCCGCCGCGCAGATCGTGCGAGACGACAAGGCCATCGACGAGGCCTTCCGCGCATTCGTCCGCAGGCTCGTGACACAGATGAGCGAGTCGCCCCACACCGTTTCCATCGCACTCGAGTATCTGTTCATTGCGAAAGCGCTCGAGCGAATCGGCGATCATGCGAAGAATATCGCTGAATTTGTCGTATTCGTCGTGAAAGGCCGGGATGTGCGCCACATTCCGCTTGGCGAACTCGAACGCGAGGCGTTGGCCAACTGAGCGCACAGCATTTGCCGTACCACGTCTTGCGGATGCCGACACGACATGTCGTTCGGTGGGTAAAGGGTACAAATTACCTTCTGCCGATACCGGCGAAGCGTGGTCGCGCCGCCGATGCATCGGGATTTCACGCGGCACGAACGGGACTCGCGAATCAGGAATACGCGATGCACATATGCACTCATCGAACCCAGGAATATTTCGATGAGCCGCGTATTACTGGTCGACGATGATGCGAATGTGCGTGACGCACTCGGCGCGGTGCTCGACGGCGCGGGCCACGACGTCACCATCGCGCACGACGGCAGGGAAGCGGTTCGTCTGGCATTCGTGACCCATCCGCAGGTGATCGTATCGGACGTCATGATGCCTACGATGAATGGCCCCGATATGGTACGCAGAATCAGATCGATGCCTGCTTTTCAGAAAGTGCCCGTCATTCTGATGTCGGCGATGGTGACTACACCATCCGTCCCCGTCGTTGCGATGCTCCGCAAACCATTCCCTCCTGAGAAACTGCTGGAACTGCTCGACGGCGTGGGTCGGATCTCCGAAGACGCAGAGGCGCACGAAGACGAAAACGTCTGCCGCGAAGGTGCGTGTCAGGAGCGCATCCGCCGCAGTATCGAACTCGCCGATGCACAGGGGAGACGCGTGCAGAAGCTTCGTAGCCTCGGCGTCGACACGCGCGTTGCAGAGGAATTGCACGATTGCATGCAGGGGAGCGTCGCCGCGCTTGTCGAATTCGAGTGCAGTTGTCATTGCAGCAAGCCGTTACTGAATTTTTCGGGTAAAGGGCATAACGCGCCGTCTCCGCACCACTGATCCGTCAACGCACGCAAACGTCGCATTTGCGGCACACAGCGTCTGCGTCATTCATCCATGCATCGATCTGTCCGCGATAACGAACACGGCGCGCGCGAGCGTCGCAGGAAAGCACCGTGACGCATATGGATAGCAAGATTGCTTCCTTGTCCTGACGTGTTGCGTCGACAAGAATGAGCGCTCAACAACGACGACTCCGCTCATTCCCATGTCGAAAGCTCCCAGCCTGCAACTCGATTCCGCCACGCTCGCCGATGAATACGATCGTCTCGGCATCCGCCAGTTCAACCACGGTCTGCAACTGCTCGACGCGCTCAGCCTGCGTGAAGGCGAGCGCGTGCTCGACATCGGTTGCGGCACGGGGCGCTTGACGGAATCGGCTGCGCAGCGCGTCGGCGTACAAGGCGACGTACTCGGCATCGATCCGTTGCCGCTGCGCGTCGAGCGTGCGCTGCAACGCGCGCAAGGGCAGTTCGCGGCGCGTGTCGGCCGCGCGGAACAACTCGCGGATATCGCCGACGCGCACTTCGATGTGGTCTATCTGAACAGCGTGATTCACTGGATACCGGACCAGCCGCAAGCGTTGCGCGAAGCGTGGCGCGTACTCAAGCCCGGCGGCCGTCTCGGCTTCACGACGATGCCCGCAGACGTGCCACACGATCTGCATCGCGTGCTGCATACGCTGATCGTCGATGACCCGCAGTCGCCACGCGCGGAGATCGGCGCGCCGAACAAGCTCACGCGCGACAGCGCCGCAAGCCTGTTGTCGTCGGTGGGCTTCGAACTGACACTCAACGAAATCCGCACATTCGACGATGCCTTCGATAACGTCGACGACGTGCTGACGTTCAGCCGCGCAAGCTCGTTCGGCAACTTCCTGTCGTCATTGGACGAACCGCATATCGCACGGTTGCGCGAGCGCCTCGCCACAGCGCTCGAAGCGCATCGCGGACCGCGTGGCCTGCAACTGACGCGCCGCATGATCTTCGTGACCGGACGCAAACCGCTTGCGCATTGAAATTCCGCTGCTTGCGCTGCCCACTCTCCCGACCGCAATCCACACTCATTCAATGGCCAATCGAATCCGACGTACCTTCACGCTCGTGAAGTCCGTTCTGCTCGCGACCGCGCTCGCTTTCACCGTGCCGCAAGCACACGCAGACAAACCCGCCGTGATCCGCATCGGCGTCGCGCAACAAGGCGCGGGCGATCCGCCCACGTTCGGCGGCTCGCCCGCTGCGACCGTGCAGCAATTGCAACTGGTCGAAAAGGAATTCGCCGCCGACGGCATCAAAGTCGAATGGCTGTTCTTCAAGGGCGCGGGCCCCGCCGTCAACGAAGCGATCGCCGACAAATCGCTCGACTTCGCGTTTCAGGGCGATCTGCCTTCCGTGCTGGGTCGCGCGAACGGACTCAAGACGCGCATCCTGCTCGAATCCGGCGTGCGCGTCGGCGTGAAGATCGCCGTGCCGCCCGACTCGTCCGTGCAGTCCGTGAAAGATCTGAAGGGCCGGCGCGTGTCGATCTTTCGCGGCACCAATCTGCAACTCGTCGCGGACAACGTGCTCGCCGCCAACCAGCTCGACGAACGCGACCTGCGCGTGATCAATCTCGATTCCGCGAGTTCGCTGGCCGCGTTGTCGTCGAAGGGCATCGACGCGTCGGTCAACGACTATCACCTCTACAAGCTGCGCGACCAGGGTCTCGCGAAGATCATCTACGAATCGCAAAAGGACGGGCCGCAATTCACGCGTCAGTCGCATCTGCTCGTGCTCGATGACTTCGACCGCGCGCATCCCGACATCGTGCAACGGGTGGTGAATGCGTTCGTCAAAGGCGCGCAATGGTCGTCCGACGAAGCGAACCGCGACGCGCTCTTCAAGCTATGGGCGAAGAGCGGCGTGAGCTATGCATCGTGGCAGGCCGAGTTCGCCGATCAACCGTTGAAGTCGCGCAATTCGCCACTCGTCGATCCGTTCATCGTCGCGCGCTACAAGGCCGTGGCGAGCGATGCGCTCAAGCTCAAGCTGATCCGCCAGCCCGTCGAAGTCGACGGCTGGTTCGAGACGCGCTACCTGGACAACGCGCTGCGCGCGCAGTCGCTCGAACACTACTGGACGCGCTACGACGCGCAGGGCAAACCGCTCGGTTGACGGAGGCCGCAATGAGCAAGGCGATAGACCAGTGGTCAGCAATCTCGAAGCGCGCCACGCACAGCACGGCAAGCGGCGCATCGGATACCTCACAGCGGCGCGTGCGAGCCGTCGCGTGGCATCTCGCGCCGTGGCTGCTGCCCGCCGCGCTGTTCACGCTGTGGAGCGTCGGCTGCGCGCGCGGCTGGATCGCGCCGCAAATTCTTCCGCCGCCGCAGCAGGTGTTCGACACGCTGCGTGAACTCGCGGCGAGCGGCGATCTCGTGCATCACACGCTCGTCAGCCTGCAACGGGTTCTCGTCGGTTTCGGCGTGGGCACGCTCGCCGGGCTGCTGATCGGTGCCGCATTGGGTCTGTCGCGTACCGTCGAAGCCTACGTGCTGCCCGCGTTCAATGCGCTCGTGCAGATTCCCGTGCTCGGCTGGTTGCCGTTTTTGCTGCTGCTCGTCGGTGTCGGCGAGCCGCTCAAGTACATCCTGATCGCGCATGCCGCGCTGGTGCCCGTCACGTTAAGCACGATGCAAGGCGTGCGCAACACGCCCACGTCGCTCGATGAGGTTGCACGCGTGTTCGGCTACAGCCGCTGGCAGCGCGTCGTGCGGATCGTGTTGCCCGCCGCCGTGCCGACGCTCGCAACAGGCGTGCGGCTCGCTTTCACGAAGGCGTGGCTCGCGCTCGTCGTAGTCGAACTCGTCGCCTCGTCCGAAGGGCTCGGCTATCTGATCGTATACGGACGTCAGCTCTTTCAGCTCGACCTGGTGATGGCTTCCGTCGTGATCGTCGGCGCCATCGGTTTTGCGATCAACCGCCTGCTCGACGCGCTCGAAGCACGGCTGCGGCGCGGCCAACCCTCGGCCTTTCGCGAGTGAATCATTCGATCGGGGAACACGTCATGTCCTTCGCACGTTCGTTGTCACCATCACGCCTTTTCGCGTCGCGTAACGCAAGCGGTCCGCCGCCATGCAGTTGCGATGTGCCCGTCAAACCATCGCGCAGCGCTGCGTTCAAGAAGCGTCTTTCGGCGTTCAACTGGCGCGGCCTCGTCCTGCCGCTTGCTGCGTTCGCGGTGTGGTGGATCGTGTCGGCCTTGCATGTCGTGAAGAGCGGCTTGCTCGTCAGTCCCGTCGACGTCGCACATACCGCATGGCAGCAGATTCAAAGCGGCGCGTTGCTGCGCGCGCTGTCCGCTTCGCTGGCGCGCGAGGCAAGCGGCTTCGTGATCGGCACGGCGGGTGGCCTGCTGCTCGGCGCGGCGCTCGGCTTCTCGCGCATCGCCACACGCGTCGTCGGTCCGACCTTCGATACGTTCAAGCAGATTTCGCTGTTCGCGTGGATCCCGCTGATCTCCGTCTGGTTCGGCCTCGGCGACATGGCGAAAGTCGTGTTTCTCTCGCTCGCCGCGCTGCTGCCCGTCGCCGCGCACACGTGCGACGGCATTCACGCCGTGCCGCCGCGCTATGTCGAAGTGGCGCGCGCGTTCCGCTATTCGCGCTTGCAGATGGCGCGCTTCGTGATTTTGCCCGCCGCGCTGCCGTCGATTTTCACGGGCATCTACCTCGCGTTGATCTACTCGTGGCTCGCGACACTCGGCGCCGAGTATCTGCTCGTCGCGGGCAGCGGAATCGGCAACACGCTGATCGACGGTAGCGAGCAGTTCAGGATGGATCTCGTGCTGTTCGGGGTCATCGTCGTGGGTCTCACGGGCTGGGCGCTGAACGCGCTCGCACGAGGCATCGAACGTCGAGTATTCGCGCAGCGCACTCGCCCATCGCGCGAGCGCGCCGCCGCGTGACGCAAACACTTCATCAGGTAACACATATGACAACGACAGTTTCCGAAGGCATCCGCATTCGTGGCGTCAGCAAACGCTACACGCAACAGGGCGAGGCAACCGGCACGCTGCTCGTGCTCGACGACATTTCACTCGATATCGCGCAAGGCGAATTCATCAGCGTGCTCGGCGCGAGCGGTTGCGGCAAGTCGACGCTGCTGCGTCTGGTCGCGGGACTCGACAGCGACTATCGCGGCGACATCAGCGTCGATGGCGAGCGTGTGCGCGACACGTCGCTCGAACGCGGCATCGTGTTTCAGGATCACCGGCTGTTTCCGTGGCTGACCGCATCGCAGAACATTCTCGCCGCGTTGCGCAACGCGCCGCTTTCGCAGCAGCAAAAGCGCGAGGCCGTCGCCGAGCATGTCGCGCTCGTCGGTCTGGAAGGTTTCGAGAATGCGTATCCGCATCAGTTGTCGGGCGGGATGGCGCAGCGCGTCGCGATTGCCCGAGGGCTCGTCAACCGGCCCCGCGTGCTGCTGCTCGACGAACCGTTCGGCGCACTCGACGCGCTCACGCGCGGCCGTCTGCAAAACGAGTTGCAGCGCATCTGGCAGCACGAACGGATCACGATGATTCTCGTCACGCACGACGTCGACGAGGCGATCTACCTTGGCGATCGCGTCGTCACGATGGCGCCGCGTCCCGGCCGCGTGAAGCGTATCGCGCAGATCGATCTGCCGCGTCCGCGCGAGCGCAGCGATACGCGTTTTGTGCAATTGCGCGAGCAGATACTGGCCGACTTCACCGAGCGGCCGGCGTCCGCCCCAAACGACACGCCCCGCAACGGTCATAGCGCAACCATGCATGAACCGCGCATCGGCGAATGGCGTCTAGCCTGGTGACATCCGAAGCAAAACCCGAGTTCTTTCGACGTCGATCAAGGACACTACAGTGAGCGAAGCACGACCCCATCAACGACAGATCAGCCTCGGCGCGTTCCTGATGGAAACGGGACACCACATCGCCGCCTGGCGTCATCCCGACACGCACGCGACTGGCGGCCTCGACTTCGCGCACTATGCGGAACTCGCGCAGATCGCGGAGCGCGCAAAGTTCGATGCGATCTTTTTCGCCGACAGCGTCAGCGTGCGCGACACGAATCTTCCTTCGCTATCGCGCACGGCGCGTGCCGATCATTTCGAGCCGTTGACGCTGCTGTCCGCGCTCTCCGTCGTCACGAAGCACATCGGCCTGATCGCCACCGTCTCCACGACCTTCAACGAGCCGTACAACGTGGCGCGCAAGTTCGCCTCGCTCGATCATCTGAGCGGCGGCCGCTCGGGCTGGAATCTGGTCACGTCGAGCACCGAAACGGAAGCGCACAACTTCGGCTTCGACCGGCATCCCGACCACGCGCAGCGCTACGAGCGCGCGAAGGAATTTCACGACGTGGTGACGGGCCTGTGGGACAGCTGGGACGACGACGCGTTCATCCGTGACAAGGAAAGCGGCGTCTACTTCGATGCCGACAAGCTGCATGTGCTCGAACATCGCGGCAAGCACTTCAAGGTACGCGGACCGTTGAACGTCGCGCGTTCGCCGCAGGGACGGCCCGTCGTGATTCAGGCGGGCGCGTCCGACGCGGGCAAGGAACTCGCCGCACAGACGGCGGAAGTGATCTTCGTCGCACATCAGACGCTGGACGAAGCGAAGGCCTTCTATCGCGACGTGAAAGGCCGGCTCGCGCGCTATGGCCGTCGCCCCGAGCATCTGAAGATCATGCCCGGCATCTTTCCCGTGATCGGCAGAACGCAGCAGGAAGCACAAGACAAATTCGACGCGTTGCAGAACCTGATTCATCCGACCGTCGGCCTGTCGTTGCTGTCGAACATGTCGGGCGGCATCGATCTGTCGAAGTATCCCGTCGACGGTCCCGTGCCCGAACTGCCCGAGACCAATGGCGGCAAGAGCCGGCAGCGGCTGCTGCTCGATCTCGCCCGGCGCGACAATCTGACGATACGCCAGCTATATTTGCGCATTGCCGGCGCACGCGGACATCAGCAGGTGATCGGCACGCCGCAGAGCATCGCGGACCAGTTGCAGCAATGGTTCGAAGAAGAAGGCGCCGATGGCTTCAACATCATGTCGCCGTGGCTGCCCGGCGGACTGAGCGAATTCGCCGAACTCGTCGTGCCCGAGTTGCAGCGTCGCGGCCTGTTCCGCACGGAGTATTCCGGCAATACGCTGCGCGACCATCTCGGACTGCCGCGACCGAAGAATCAGTTCGCGGCTCAAGAAACGCCGGTTGCGCAGACTGCCTGATCTCAATCTAATGGTGCGGCTTTCAAAGCCGCACCATTGTCGCCCTATAGCCGTCCCGGACGCGGATCGGCAACGAACCCATCGCGGTTCGGCATATGAATGGACGCCAGCGAATGTGCATCGAGACGTGCATCGTCGGGCACGATGCCGTTCTGATTCAGGATCCACGCGCTGACGGCATACACTTCGTCGGCGCTGAGCGATTGCGGCGCGTTGTACGGCATCGCGCGACGGATGTAGTCGAACAGCGTCGTCGCATACGGCCAGTAGCTGCCCACCGTGCGCTTCGGATTCGCGCTCGCGAGCGTGCCGCGTCCGCCGACCAGCTGATCGCCGATCAGCCCTTCCCCTTTCGCGCCGTGACACGCCGCGCATTTGGCCGCGAAGATCTTGCCGCCCATCGCGACATCGCCGCTGCCTGCGGGTAGACCGCGGCCATCGGGCGCGACGTCGATGTTCCATACGGCGAGGTCGGCATCGCTGATTGACGTGCCGATCGCATCGGCGGACTTGCGCAGATGATCGTCCAGCGCCGGCTGCTTCGATGCCGTCAACGAAGCCGAGCACGCCGCCAGCAATGCCGCAGATAACGATACGCTCACCACGCCGCGAATCGGCCGGGAAGCGCGGAACACAGGCTTAGGCATTTTTCACGCTTCCATCGGCGCCGACGCGCCACTGGTGAATCCCGTTGTAGTGGTAGTTCGAGTTCAGGCCGCGCGCCTGCACCAGGGCCTCGCGCGTCGGCTGCACGTAGCCGGTCGAATCCGTCGCGCGCGACAGGATCGCGGCCGGTTCGCCGTTCCAGACCCAGCCCAATTGAAAGCGCGTCAACGCGCGATCGCGTGCCGGTTCGTCGAGCGCCGCGTCTTGCCATGTTTTGCCGCCATCCGTCGACACTTCGACGCGCCGAATCGCGCCGCGCCCCGACCATGCGAGACCGACGATCGGATAGAACCCGTGCACCGTCAGCCGATGCCCCGCCGAAGGCCGCGTGATCACCGACTTCGCATCCATCTCGAACACGAACTGGCGCGCGCGTCCGTCCGGCAGCAGCCCCGTGTATTTCGAGGTTTCCTCGCGCGTCTCCAGCGGCGCATCGACGATCTTCAGTCGCCGCAGCCACTTCACATTCGTATTACCTTCGAAGCCCGGCACGATCAGCCGCAACGGATACCCATTCTCCGGCCGCAAACGCTCGCCGTTCTGCGCATAGACCACGAGCGCGCGGTCGAGAATGCGGTCGAGCGGCAGACTGCGCGTCATCGAAGAAGCATCGGCGCCTTCCGCGAGCAGCCATTTAGGCGAGCGCCCATCCGTCGCCGTCGCGAGTCCGCCCGTTGCTTCGAGCAAGGTGGAAAGACGCACGCCCGTCCATTCGCAGCACGACAGCAGTCCGTGCGTGATCTGCACGGGCAACCCGGTCGGCCCTTTCCACTCGCTCCCGGTGTTGCCCGAACATTCAAGGAAATGAATCCGCGACTCGGAAGGCAGCCGCAACAGATCGTCCATCGTGAACAGCTTCGGCTCGCGCACGAACCCGTGCACGACGAGCCGGTGCTGATCGGGATCGATATCCGGCACGCCCGCATGATGGCGCTCGTAGACGAGACCGTTGGGCGTGATCGTGCCGTGCAGGTCCGCGAGCGGCGTGAGCGAGGATGCCGCGCCCGGCATCGGCCACGCGCGCGCTGCGCGGCGTACGACGTTCGCTTCACGCGGCGACGGTTGCCCGTATGGATGGTCGAGAATCGGCGCACCAGGCGTCTGCGTCCACGGATCGACACTCAGCGGACGCAACAGCGTCGCCGCCTTCACGTTCGGCGCGACGAGCGCGGAAAGCGCCAGCCCGCCGAGCATCCGGCGGCGTGGCGAAACGGGAGCAGTCTTCGAATCAGGAATCGGCGGATTGGACATGAGCGAACCCGGTGATGCGCGAGCGAGCGCCGGAGGCAGAACGACGCCGCCCGCCATCGAGCAGACGCGTCGCGACGAACTGCAGCGCCGAGCACAGCAGCAGATAAACCAGACCGACGAACAGGAAGATCTGCACGGGATACACCATCAACCGATTGTTGACCTGGTTCGCGAGGAACGTGAACTCGGGCACGCCGACGATGTACGCAAGCGACGTATCCTTGATCAACGACACCCACTGGTTCACGAACGACGGCGTCATGATCCGTACTGCCTGCGGCAAGAGCACATAGCGCAGCGCCTGCCAACGGGTGAGGCCAAGCGATGCCGCCGCCTGTCCTTGACCCGCGCCGACGGCGGCGATGCCCGCCTGCACCGAATGCGACAGGTAAGCGCCGCCGATCAGCGCCAATGCGCAGACCACCGTCGCGAGTCCGGGCACGTCGATATGCAGCAGCATCGGCATCAGGAAGAACGTCCAGAAGATCAGCATCAGGACGGGAATGGCCCTGAAAAAGCCCACGATCGCGACGAGCGCGAGATGTGCAGCGCCGCGCGTCATCGACAAGGCGATGCCTGCCGCGAGGCCGATCACACCGGACAACAGCGCCGACACGACCGACATGACCAGCGTCAACGCCGCGCCGCCGAGCGGACCATGGGGAAACGTGCCGAGCAGCAGATAGCGCAGCGTCGGCAGCCAGTCGACTTCGCTCATGTCGCACCCCGCTGCCATGCGTGCGCGCTGCGGCGCTTCCACAGCAGCAACGCGACTTCGATCGCTGCAATGGTCGCGATATAGAGAGCGGTTGCGGCGCCGAACGCCTCGAAGGTCTTGAACGTTTCGGTATCGATCTGTCGCGACGTATAGGACAGTTCCGCGAGACCAATCGCCATCGTCAGCGACGAGTTCTTGACGATATTCATGTATTGCCCGGCAAGCGGAGGTGTCGCGATGCGGATCGCCTGCGGCAGGATCACATGGCGGAACGTGGCGAACGGCGTAAGCCCCAGCGCGGCCGCTGCCTGATATTGCGCAGTCTTGACACCACGTATGCCCGCACGAAACTCTTCGCCGACGAAAGTCGTCGCATAGCAGGTCAGACCTACCCAGCCCGCGACGAACTCGAACGGCGGCCATGCGAGCGTGAACACACCCAGCGAAATCGCATGCGGCGCGTTCAGCCATTCCATCGTGGATTGAGGAAGCAGCGTCGCCGCACCGAAGTACCAGAACAGCAGTTGCACCAGCAGCGGCGAGTTACGGAACACGAGCACATAGAGCGATGCCGCACGAGCCACGACGCCGCTGCGGGCATTGCGCGCCAACGCGAGCGAGAAGCCCAGCATCGTCGCCGTGACGATCACACATGCGGAGAGCAGCAACGTCAGCCCAAAGCCGTGTACGAGCCACGCGACGTACTTCGGTTCCAGCCAGGCGTTCATCGCGCGATCAGCTCTTCTGCGGATCGCCGATCTTGAACAGACGCGGCAGCGGCGCGCGGCTGGTCGGGCCGAACCACTCGTCGTAGATCTTGCCCGCCGAGCCGTTCGCTTCGAGGCCCTTGAGCGTGTCGTCGACCACGTTCAGCAGACGCGTCTCGCCCTTCGGCACGCCGACGCCTTCGTAGTCGTTGGAAATTGTGAACGGAGAAATCTCGTAGTTGCCCTTGTCCGGCACGTTCGCGAGCAGCGCGACGAGCTTAGGACCGTCCTGCGTGATCGCCTGCACGTTGCCCGTGCGCAACGCGGCGAAGGCGAAAGGCGTGTCGTCGTAGGCGACGATGGTCGCGCCCGGGAATTGCGCACGAACCTGCTGTTCGTTCGTCGTACCCTTGTCCGCGCCGATGCGCAGGCTGTTCAGCTGTTGCGGCGTTTTCAGCACACCCTTCTTCGCGATGAACTGCGTACCCGACGCGAAATACGGCGTGCTGAAATCGACTTCTTTCTTGCGCTCGTCGGTGATCGTGAAGTTCGCGAACACCAAGTCGACCTTGCCCGACTTCAGGAACGCGATGCGGTTGGCGGGATTGGTCGGCTGGATTTCCAGCTTCACGCCGAGCTTGTTCGCCACGGCGCGCGCATAGTCGACATCGAGTCCGACGATCTGATTGCTCTTCGGATCGACGAAACCGAACGGCGGATTGCTGTCGAAGGTCGCGACGCGCAGCACGCCCGCTTTCTTGATGTCGTCGAGACGGTCGGCGTGCGCCGCGCTGGAGACGGCGAGCATCAACCCCATGATGACTGCGCCGGCGAATCGGATTTTCATGTTGTGGCCTTCTGATGGTTATGCGTGTAGCGAGTTGCCGCGACTTTAGCAACGCGCCTGCTCGCGACGAACCAATAAATCGTCACGAGCAAAGCGGTACACGTCATATGCGCTGCGTACGCAGCGCTTTACTTCTCAGAAGAGTCCGCCGTCTTCAGTTGGCCATCCCAGCCGCCGCCCAGCGCTTTCACCAGCATCACCGAGTTCTGCAGCGCCGTGCTGCTGTAATCGAGCGCGGTCTTGCGGTCCTGCACTTGCGTCAACTGCGTATCGAGCATGTCGATGCGGCTCGACGTGCCCGCCGCGAAATTGCGCTGCTGGCTCACCGCAAGTTCGCCGCTGCGCTGCGCGACATCGTTCGATGCCGCCGCCTGGCGGGACGCGATCTGCACCGCGCTCAGATAGTCTTCGACGTCCTGAAACGCGCTCAACACCGTCTGCCGATACGCGGCCACTTCCTGATCGTAGTTGGCCTTCGCGTTGCGCACGGATGCAGCCGTTGCGCCCGCGTCGAACACGGTCTGCGCCACGTCGAGTCCGAGCGACCAGAAACGCGTCGGCAGCGACACGAGATGCGCGAGCGACGTGCCGCTCCAGCCGCCATCGGCGGACAGCGTGATGGTCGGGAAATAGCCCGCCTTCGCAACGCCGATCTTCGCGTTGTATTGCGCGACCGTGCGTTCCGCCTGCACGATGTCGGGACGCCGCTGGAGCAGCGTGGACGGCAACGCCGCCGGCATTGTCGGCAGCGCGAAGCGGTAGTCGGCCTGAACCGGCAGCGAAAACGCGGCGGGCGCTTCGCCGACCAGCACGGCAAGCGCATGCTCGTACTGACGCCGCGTGAGCTGCGCGCTCGCGATGCTCTCGTCGATGGTTTGCAGCGTGTTGTGTGCGGTGCGCACATCGTCATACGATGAAACGCCCTGCTTGTACTTCGCTTCCGTCAGCGCGAGCAGTTCCGCGTCGATACGGCGCTCTTCCGCGAGCAGCGCGAGATCGGCATCGGCAGCCCGCACGGTGAAGTAATCGACGGCCAGCGTGGCGAGCACGCTCAGGCGTTCGCCCGCCAGTTGCGCATCGGACGCCTGCGCGCTCGCCTCGCTGGCTTCGACCGAGCGCCGCACGCTGCCCCACAGGTCCGGCTCCCAACTGGCTTCGAGTTCCGCCGACACGCTCTTCGACGCATAGCTGCTCACGCTGCCGCTCGACGAAACCTGCGTCGTGCTGCCGCTGCCCGACCGCGTGCCCGAACCGGCGAACGAAACGGTCGGAAACAGGCTCGCGCGCGCGGACGACACCTGCGCGCGCGCCGCGCGATACGCCGCGTCGTATTGCGCCAGCGTCTGGTTCGCTTTCAGCGCGCGTTCGCACAGTTCGTTCAGCGTGTCGTCGCCGAACATCGTCCACCAGCGGCTGTCGAGCGCGGCGGCGGGATCGGGTTGCGCCTGTTGCCACAGACCGCTCGCATCGGGGCTGTTCATTTCCTTGAACGTCGCGGGCACGGCGACATCCGGGCGCTTGTAGTCGGGGCCGACCGCGCAGCCCGCGCACAGCGCCGCAATGGCCGCAGCCACGATCGTTCGATGCAGACGCCGCATCGTGCGCGTCGGTGTGTCCATCATGATGGGGTTCCGTTACGTGAGGCGCGCCGGCCGTTGAAGCGGTCGAGCCAAAGATAGATCACGGGTGTCGTGAAGAGCGTCAGCGCCTGGCTGACCATCAGGCCGCCGAGGATCGCGACGCCGAGCGGATGACGAAACTCGTGCCCGTAGCCCGAACTGACGATCAGCGGCACCGCGCCGAGCAAAGCGGCAAGCGTCGTCATCATGATCGGCCTGAAGCGCGTGAGACACGCCTGGTAGATCGATTCCTCCGCGCTGGCCGCATGTTCGCGCTCGTAGGTGACGGCGAAGTCGACCATCATGATCGCGTTCTTCTTCACGATGCCGATCAGCAGCACGATGCCGATCAGCGCGATGATCGACAGCTCGTAGCCGCATACATACAGCGCGATCAGCGCGCCGAGACCTGCTGAAGGCAGGGTCGAGAGTATCGTCAGCGGATGCACGAGGTTCTCGTACAGAATGCCGAGCGCGATATACACCGCAATCAACGCACCAACGATAAGCAGCAGTTCGCTGCCGCCCGATTGCTGCATCTGCGCGCCTTGCCCCGCGAACGACGGCAACACCGTGTTCGGCAGATGCAGTGAAGCGACAGCGCTCTTGATTGCCGCGTTCGCATCGCTCATCGATACGCCTTCGCGCAGGTTGTACGAGAGCGTGACGGCGGGAAACTGGTTGTCGTGTGCGATGGTGACGGGCGCATGCGACAGCGTGCGCTTGGCAAGTGCGGACAGCGGCACGAGCGTGGCGCTAGAACTTGTCGAAGAACTCGACGAGGTCGACGAAGACGTACTGCTGCTGGAACTGCTTGCCGTGGTGGCAGGCACATACAGCGTATCCAGCGTCTTCGGATCCTGCCAGTACTGCGGCGCGACTTCCATCACCACGTGATACTGATTCGCCGGCCCGTAGATCGTCGCGATCTGGCGCTGGCTGAACGCGTCGTTCAAGGTATCGTCGATCGCTTCGAACGGCACGCCCATGCGCGCCGCCGCGTCGCGATTCACCTGCAGCATCATCGAAAGACTCGCGCTTTGCACGTCGGCATTCACGTCGCGCAGTTGCGGCAACGCGCGCAGCTTCGCTTCGATACGCGGCAGCCATGTATCCAGTTCGGTCTGGTTCTCCGCCGTCACCGTGTACTGAAACTGCGCCGCGCTTTGCCGCGCGCCGAACATCAGATCCTGCGCGGATTGCAGCAGCAGGCGCACGCCGGGCAGATCGGCCGTGCGGCGGCTCAGATCCGCGATGACCTGATCGGCGCTCTGCGTGCGCTCCGACAGCGGCTTGAGCGTGACGAACATCATACTGTTGCTGACGGCATTGCGTCCGCCGACATAGCCGGACACGGACTGCACATTGGGGTTCTGCAACATGCGCTTGTTGATTTCGTCGAACTTTTGCTTCATCGCCTGAAACGAAATGCTCTGCGATGCCTGGATGTTGCCCATCAGCCGCCCGGTGTCTTCCGTCGGAAAGAAGCCCTTCGGCATCACGGCGACCACGCCGACGTTCGCGAACAGCAACAGCACGGTGACGGCGAGCATCGTCTTCGGATGACGCAGCGCCCAGCGCAGACTCTTTCCATACCCGCGCTCGACGCGCTGTCCCAAAGCCGCTTCGCCATGCTTCGACGGCGCGTGGCGCAGCAGCAGGCGGCCCAGCGTCGGCGCGAGCGTCAGCGAAATCACCATCGAAATCATGATCGCGATGGCGAGCGATACGGAAAACTCCCGGAACAACCGACCGACGATGCCGCTCATCATGATCAGCGGCAGAAACACGACCACGAGCGACACGCTGATGGTCAGCACCGTGAAGCCCACTTCGCGCGTGCCGTCGAGCGCGGCGGCGAGCGGGGTCTTGCCCTGATCGAGATGCCGCATGATGTTCTCGACGACCACGATCGCATCGTCGACCACGAAGCCCGTCGAGATCGTCAGCGCCATCAGCGACAGATTGTTCAGGCTATAGCCGAGAAAGTACATCGCCGTGAACGTGCCCGCCAACGCGAGCGGCACGGTGATCGCGGGGATCAGCGTGCTGCGCCAGTCGCGAAAAAACGCATATGACACGGCCGTCACCAGCAGCACCGACGCGAGCAGCGAGAGTTCCACGTCGAGCACCGACGAGCGGATCGTCTGCGTGCCGTCGAGCACGACGCCGAGCTTCACCGTCGACGGCAGGCTCGCCGAGAGCTGCGGCAGCGCGGCGCGGATTGCATCGACGGTCTTGATGACGTTCGCATTCGGCTGCTTCGACACGATCAGCAGCACGGCAGGTTTGCCGTTCGCGAGACCGTAGTTGCGCAGGTCTTCCGTCGACTTCACCACTTGCGCAACGTCCGACACATGCACGATCGCCCCGTCATGCGTGCGGATCACGAGCGGCTTGTAGTCGTCGGCGTTCGGCAGCTGGTCGTTCGCCGTCACCACGTAGTGCTCGCCGTTCATGCTGACGGCGCCCTTCGGCAGATCGACGCTCGCATTCGCCAGCGCGGTGCGCACGGTATCGAGCGCGATGCCGTAATGGCTCAGTTGATCGGGATTCAGTTCGATCCGCACGGCGGGAAGCGCGCCGCCGCCCACCGTCACATCGCCGACGCCGGGCACCTGAAGCAGCTTCTGTTGCAGCACCGACGACGCATAGTCGTACATCTGCCCGACGCCCACCGTATCCGACGTGAGGCCGACGATCATCACGGGCGCCGCCGCAGGATTCATCTTGCGATAGGTCGGCGTTTGCGTGAGCGTCGTCGGCAGATTGCTGCGCGCCGCGTTGATCGCGGCCTGCACGTCGCGTGCCGCGCCGTCGATATCGCGGTTCAGATCGAACTGCAACACGATCTGCGACGAGCCCGACGAGCTTTGCGAGGTCATCTGC
Source organism: Paraburkholderia sp. Tr-20389 (assembly GCF_017104565.1). GTDB lineage: Bacteria > Pseudomonadota > Gammaproteobacteria > Burkholderiales > Burkholderiaceae > Paraburkholderia. The sequence continues at coordinate 278,381 of NZ_JAAGPD010000002.1, forward strand.
GTCAAGCCGGCAATCGAGCCGAACGCGCGTTCGAGCGGCGCGGTCACCGTCTTCGCGACCGTGTCGGGATTCGCACCCGACAACGTTGCGCTGACCATCACGACGGGAAAATCCACGGACGGCAGCGCGGCGACGGGCAGCAGCCGGAACGCGACGATGCCGAACAGCGCCAGACCGAGCGCCAGCAGCATCGTGCCCACCGGCCGGCGGATGAACGGAGCGGACAGGTTCATCGTGCGCCCCTTAGCTCGCGTTCGCGTCGTCGGACGGCGTGATCGCGGCGCGCGTCGCGAAGCGATGCAACGCGAGGAAGATCACGGGCGTCGAGAACAACGTGAGCAACTGGCTCACCACCAGGCCGCCGATGATCGCAATGCCGAGCGGCTGCCGCAACTCGTGGCCCATGCCCGTGCCGAGCGCGAGCGGCAATGCGCCGAACAGCGACGCGCACGTCGTCATCAGGATCGGGCGGAAGCGCAGTTCGCACGCACGGCGCATCGCGTCCAGCGCGGAAAGACCGAGCGTGCGTTCCTGTTCGAGCGCGAAGTCGACCATCATGATCGCGTTCTTCATCACGATGCCGACCAGCAGCACGATGCCGATCAGGCCGATGATGTCGAGTTCGCCGCCGCACAGCAGCAACGCGGCGAGCGCGCCGCACGCGGCGGACGGCAAGGTCGACAGAATGGTCAGCGGATGCACGAGGCTCTCGTACAGCATGCCGAGCAGAATGTAGACGGCCACCAGCGCGCCCACCAGCAGCAACGCTTCGTTCCCGAGCGACGAGCTATACAACTGCGCGGCGCCTTCGAGATTCATCTGCACGCTCGCGGGCGGATTCAGCTTCGCTTCGATGGCTTCGATGCGGTCGATGGCCGTGCCGAGCGTCACGCCTTGCGCGAGATTGAACGACACGTCGGCGTACGGAAACTGCGCCTGGCGCTGAATCGTCAACGGCGCTGCGCCCACCGACGCGCTTGCGATGCTCGACAGCGGCGCGAGCGTAGAAGAAGACGTCGACGTGGAAGACGTGGAAGACGTGGAAGACGTGGAAGACGTGGAAGACGTAGAAGAAGATGAAGAAGACGACGACGAACTGCTCGACGTCCCCACATACATGCCGTCGAGCAATGCGAGCGGCGACTCGCCAACCAGCCGCACATCCGCACCCAGCGTCACGTGATACTGGTTCACGTGCGTATAGATGGTCGAAATCTGCCGGTCACCGAACGCGTCATAGAGCGCATTGTCGATGTCCTGCGCCGACAGCCCGAGACGCGATGCCGTCGCACGGTCGAAGTCGAACTTCAGCACATTGCCTTGCTGCTGCGCCTGACTCTGCACGTCGGTGAAAAGCGGATCGGCGCGCATCGCGGCGAGCAGGCGCTGCGTCCATTCGGCGAGTTCGGCGCGGTCGGTGGCCTGAACGCCGACGCGGTAGCTGTTTGCGTTGATCTGGTCATCGAGCGTCAGATCCTGCACGGGATGCAGATACAGCTTGAGATCCGCGCGCTGCGCCGCATCGCGTGTGAGCCTGTCGATCACGTCTCGGCTCGACGCGCCGCCGTTCTCTTTCAGGCTGATCAGCATGCGTCCCTGGTTGAGGGTCGCATTGTTCTGATCGATGCCGACGAACGACGACACGCTTGCCACCGCGCTATCGCTGGCAATGCGGCCCGCCAGCGTGCGCGTCGACGCCGCCATCCGTTCGAACGACGTGCGCGGCGAGCCGAGCGAAATCCCTTCGATCAAACCCGTGTCCTGCTGCGGAAACAGCCCCTTCGGCAGCAGCATGAACAGCGCGACCGTCAGCAGCGTCGCCAGCCCGACGAGCGCGAGCACGGCCAGGCGATGCGCAAACGCCCAGTCGAGCGCGCGCAGATAACCGCGGTTCAGCCGCGCGAGCCAGTCGTTCGCGTTCGCGTCGCTGTCGCTTGCGGCGTGATCCGCGCGCAGCATGCGGGCCGCCATCATCGGCGTGAGCGTCAGCGACACCCACGCTGAAATCACGATCGCAATCGCGAGCGTCAGCGCGAATTCGCGGAACAGCCGGCCGATCACATCCGGCATGAAGAACAACGGAATCAGCACGGCGACGAGCGCGACCGAGATCGACAGGATCGTGAAGCCGATCTGCCGCGCGCCCTTCAGTGCGGCATCGAGCGGCGTCTCGCCGTTTTCGATGTGACGCATCACGTTTTCGAGCATCACGATCGCATCGTCGACCACGAAGCCGGTCGCCACCGTCAACGCCATCAGCGTGAGGTTGTTGACCGAGAAGCCGAGCGCGTAAATGCCGGCGACCGTGCCCACGAGTGCGAACGGCACCGTCACCGCAGGAATCAATGTGAATTCGAGCCGGCGCAGAAATACGAACACGACCATCACGACAAGCGCAATCGCCGCCGCCAGTTCCATCTTCACGTCATGCACCGACGCGCGGATGGTCTGTGTGCGGTCGCTCAGCACGTTGATCTTCACCGTCGCGGGCACCGACGCGCGCAATTGCGGCAACAGCGCTTCGATCCGGTTCACGACGTCGATCACGTTCGCGCCCGGCTGGCGTTGCACGTTGATGATGATCGCAGGCGTTGCGCCGCTCCATGCGGCCTGACGCGGGTTCTCCGCCATTTCCGAGAGCTTCGCGACATTCGACAGCCGAACGGGCGCGCCGTTGCGATACGCGAGCACGAGGTCCGCGTAATCCTCGGCGGACGTGAGCTGATCGTTCGCATCGATGGTGAAGGCCTGCAGCGTCCCGTCGATCGTGCCCTTCGCGCTGTTCACGTTCGCGTTGCCGACTGCCGTGCGCACGTCTTCGAGCGACAGGCCCATCGCGTTCAACGCACGGGTGTCGGTCTGCACGCGTACGGAGGGCCGCGCGCCGCCCGACAGCGTGACGAGCCCGACGCCCGACACCTGCGAAAGCTTCTGCGCAATGCGCGTGTCCGTCAGGTCTTCGACACGCGTGAGCGGCAACGCATCCGACGTGACGGCGAGCGTGAGCACCGCCGTATCGGCGGGATTGACCTTGCTGTAGACGGGCGGATAAGGCAGGTTCGACGGCAGCGTGCTGTTCGCGCTGTTGATCGCGGCCTGCACTTCCTGCTCGGCTTCGTCGAGGTTCGTCGAGGTCTGGAACTGCAGCGTGACGAGCGACACGCCGAGCGAACTCGTCGAGTTCATGCGCTTGAGCCCCGCCATCTGCCCGAACTGCTTTTCGAGCGGCGCGGTAACGGACGTGCTCACCACATCGGGCGATGCGCCCGGATATTGTGTGTAGACCTGGATCGTCGGGTAGTCGATTTCGGGCAACGCGGACACGGGCATCAGCCGATACGCGATCAGACCGATCAGCAACAGGGCGAGTGTCATCAATCCCGTCGCGACGGGACGGCGAATGAACGGGCGGGAAATATCCATCGGTTTCTATCGGTCTGAAAGCGCGCGTCAGTTGCGGACGATCTTCACGGCGCTGCCGTCGTCGAGCTTGTCCGCACCGTCCAGCACGATTGCGTCGCCCGCTTTCAGGCCGCCCTGCTCGATCACGGTGGCGTCGTTGTACGAGACACCCGCCGTCACGTGGCGCAATGCGACCTTGCCGGCGTTCTTCTTCACGTCGGCGGCGTTCATCGTCAGCACGAAATCGCCCGACGCGCCGTGCTGGATCGCGACCGTCGGCACCGTCAACGCGTCGTGCAGCGTGCCGACCGTCATCCGCACATTGACGAAGCGATTCGGGAACAGGCGGCCGTCATGGTTCGGCGCACTCGCCTTGAGCTTGACGGTGCCCGTCGTCGTGTCCGCCTGGTTGTCGATGGCGGCGAGCGTCGCGTGATCGAGCACGGTGCGCTTGTCGCGCGCGAAAATCTCGACGGGCAACGCGCCCTTGTCGCGGAACGCATCCACGACGTCGCCCATCTTGTCTTCGGGCAGTGCGTAGACGACGGTGGTCGGCGAGTCGCTCGTGATGGTCGCTATGCCCGTCGTGTCGCTCGTCGTCACGTAGTTGCCGGCGTCGGTGGAGAGCAGGCCGATCGTGCCGTCCATCGGCGCGACGATGTCGCAATAGCTCACCTGCACGCGCAGATTCGCGACGCTGCCCTGATCGGCCTTCACGGTGCCCTGATACTGGCGCAGCGTGGCGCGCTGCGTATCGAGCGTCTGACGCGAGATCGAGCCGCCGTCGATCAGCGTTTCATAGCGCGTCAGGTCGGCTTTCGCGTTCGCGAGCAGCGCTTCGTCGTGTTCGAGCGTGCCTTGCGCTTCGAGCAGTTGCGCGCGCAAGGCGCGCGAATCGATCCGCGCGATCGGCTGCCCCGCTTTCACGCGCTGGCCTTCCTTCACGAGCACGGCTTCGAGCGTGCCGTTGACCTGCGTTTTGACGGTGACGGTTGCGCGCGGCGTGACGGTGCCGAGTGCGTCGAGTTGCAGCGGCACGTCGGCGCGCTGAACCGTGCCGATCGTGACGGGCGTTTCTTGCGCAGCCGGACGCTGCGGCTTGTGGAACGCAGCGTACGCCTGCCACACGATGACGCCGGCAGCGGCAATGCACGCGACAACCAGAAGACGACGGGATGGACGATTGAATTTCACGCGATGATGGATCGGCGCTCAGGCGCTGAACACGGAACGGAAGGAATGAAAAGGACGACGCCGCGAGGGCGTCGCCGGAAATCGGCACTGCGCCGCCAGGAGAAACCGGCGAGTGCCGTGCAGGTGAGGGGAATGTAGCAACGGGAAAGCGCGCCCAGGTTTAGCGCGCTTAGCAGATGTTTCCGCGTGTTACTGCTGCGAAGCGACGTGCGTGGTCTGTTGCGCCTGCTGTGCGTATGGCGCATCGGCAGCACGGGGCGTGTCGCCCGAATGCTCGATCCAGCCGCCGCCCAGGTACTGATACAGATCGACAAGATTGGTCAGGCGGTTCAACGATGCCGTAATCAGCGACTGCTGCGCCGAATACAGATCGGTCTGCGCGGTCAGCACGTTCAGGTAGCTGTCGACGCCATTGCGATAGCGCAGATCCGACAGGTCATAGCGACGCTGCTGCGACTCGACGTTCTCCTGCAACGCCTTGATCTGCCGGTCGTACGTGCCGCGCGCGGCGAGACCGTCGGAGACTTCACGGAACGCCGTCTGGATCGCCTTTTCGTACTGCGCGACGGCAACGTTCGTTTCGAGCTTCGCAAGATCGAGATTCGCGCGGTTCTCGCCGCCCTTGAAGATCGGCACCGAAATGGTCGGGCCGAAACTCCAGGCAAGCTGGCCCGGCTTGAACAGCGTGCCGAGACTCGCACTTGCCGTGCCGAAGTCGCCCGTCAGCGAGATGCTCGGGAAGAACGCCGCACGCGCCGCGCCGATGTTCGCGTTCGCGCCGATCAAGGTCGCTTCGGCTTCCATGATGTCGGGACGGCGCGTCAGCAGATCGGACGGCAAGCCCGCAGGAATGTCCGCGAGCAGTTGCTGGCTCGCGAGCGGCAAGCCTTGCGGCAAGTCGGCGGGCAACGGCGCGCCGACCAGCAGCACGAGCGCGTTCTCGGCCTGTGCGCGCGAACGCTGCTGGCTTTCGTAGCTCGCCTGCGCCTGCTGCATCGTGCCCGCCGCTTCGCGCAGATCGAGTTCGGAGCCGGTGCCCGTGTTGTACTGGAGCTTCGTCAGCTCATACGAGCGGCGTGCCGTGTCGTACGTGTTCTTCGTGCTCTGAAGCATTTCGTCATAGGCGACGAGTGTCAGGTATTGATCCGCGACCTGCGAAACCAGCAGGATTTCTTCGGCCTTGCGCGCTTGCGCCGTCGAGAAATAGGTTTGCAGCGCCTGTTGCGTGAGACTGCGCACCTTGCCGAAGAAGTCGAGTTCCCACGACGCGCTCGCCGCGACCTGATAGTCGCTGCTCACTGTCGCCCGTCCAACGTAGGACAGATCCTTCGGCGTACGGCTGCGCGTACCCGTGCCGTCGATGGAAACCGACGGCATCAGGTCCGCGCGCTGGATGCGGTATTGCGCACGCGCTTCTTCGACCTTCAACGCCGACACGCGCAGATCGCGGTTGTTCTGCAACGCGAGTTCGATCAGGCGTTGCAGGCGCGGATCGACGAAGAATTCGCGCCAGCCGATGTCGGTGGCGGCATGATCGTTGGCCGTGCGCGTGGCCGTGCCTTTCGCCGGCTGGTTATCGTAGACGCCGCCTTGCGGGTACGTCGCCGTGACGGGCGCGGCCGGCCGTTCGTAAGTCGGCGCGAGCGTGCAGCCGCTCGCGAAGAGCGCTGCGGCGAGCGCCGTCAGTATCGTTCTGTTCATTTGCTTTGTCCTCACTGAGCCGTTTCCTCTTCGACGTCCGGCTCCGTGCTGTTAGGTGTCGCGCCGTCGCGCGAGAATTTCGAGCGGATCACGACGTAGAACATCGGGATCATGAAAACGGCGAGGAACGTGGCCGTCAGCATCCCGCCGATCACGCCCGTGCCGATCGCATGCTGGCTCGACGAACCGGCGCCGTTGCTGATCGCGAGCGGCAGCACGCCGAGCACGAAGGCAAGCGACGTCATCAGGATCGGGCGCAGCCGCAGACGCGACGCTTCGAGCGCGGCCTGCACGGCCGTCATGCCTTCCTTGATCTGCAACTCGCGCGCAAACTCGACGATCAGAATCGCGTTCTTCGCGGACAAACCGACCGTGGTCAGCAAGCCGACCTGGAAGAACACGTCGTTTTCGAGCCCGCGCATCGTCACGGCGAGCAGCGCGCCGATCACGCCGAGCGGCACCACCAGAATCACCGCGAACGGAATCGACCAGCTTTCATACAGCGCGGCGAGACACAGGAACACGACGAGAATCGAAATGCCGTACAGAATCGGCGCTTGCGAGCCCGACTGGCGCTCCTGGAACGACAGGCCCGTCCATTCGTAGCCGATGCCTTGCGGCAGCTTCGTGGCCAGCGCTTCCATCGCGGACATTGCCTGGCCCGTACTCTTGCCCGCCGCGGCCTGGCCCTGAATTTCGACGGATGAGATGCCGTTGTAGCGTTCGAGCTTCGGCGAGCCGTAGATCCAGTGGCCCGACGCCACCGACGTCAGCGGCATCATGGTTCCCGAACTGCCGCGCACGTACCACTTGCTCATGTCTTCCGGCGTCATGCGGAACGGCGCGTCCCCTTGCAGATAGACCTTCTTGATCCGTCCATCGGTATCGAGGAAGTTGTTCACATACGCCGACGCCCATGCAATCGAGAACGTCTGGTCGATGTCCGACACCGTGACGCCGAGCGCCTGCGCCTTTTCGCGATCGATATCGATCTTGAACTGCGGCGTATCGGACAGTCCGTTCGGACGCACGAGCGCCAGCGACGGATCTTTCGCGGCCATGCCGAGCAATTGGTTGCGCGCCGCCATCAAGGCTTCGTGACCGAGCGACGCGTTGTCCGTCAATTCGAAATCGAAGCCCGATGCGGTGCCCAGTTCCGGAATGGACGGCGGATTCACGGCGAGCACGGTCGCGTCCTTGTACGACGCGTAGTGACCGTACACGCGGCCCACCAGCGCCTGCACCTTCTGGTTCGCATGCTGGCGCACCGAGTAGTCCTTCATCCGCACGAACGCGAGACCCGCGTTCTGGCCGCGGCCGGCGAAGCTGAAGCCGTTCACGGTGAAGACGGATTCGACGATGTCCTTCTCGTCGTTGAGCAGATAGTCGGTGACGTTCTTCAGCGTGCGCGCCGTGGTTTCCTGCGTCGAGCCGGGCGGCGTCTGCACCAGCACGAACATCGTGCCCTGATCTTCATCGGGCAGGAACGACTTAGGCAGACGCATGAACAGGAAGCCGACGGCGACAATCACGACGAGATACAGCACGAGCCAGCGTCCCGAGCGGCGGATCACATGTTGCACGCCGCTGTGATAGCGGTCGCGGCCGTTGTCGAACGTACGGTTGAACCAGCCGAAGAAGCCCGTCTTCGCGCCGTGATGCCCCTTCGGTATCGGCTTGAGAATCGTCGCGCACAACGCGGGCGTGAGAACCAGCGCGACCAGCACGGACAGCACCATCGCGGCGACGATCGTCAGCGAGAACTGTCGATAGATTGCACCGACCGACCCGCCCGAGAACGCCACGGGCACGAACACCGCCGACAGCACGAGTGCCACGCCGACCAGTGCGCCCGTGATCTGGCCCATTGCCTTGCGCGTCGCTTCCCTTGGCGACAAGCCTTCCTCCGACATCACGCGTTCGACGTTCTCCACGACCACGATCGCATCGTCCACCAGCAGACCGATCGCCAGCACGAGACCGAACATCGACAGCGTGTTGATCGAGAAGCCGGCCGCGCTCATGATCGCGAACGTGCCGAGCAGCACCACGGGCACCGCGATCGTCGGGATCAGCGTGGCGCGCAGGTTTTGCAGGAACAGGTACATCACGAGGAACACGAGGACGATGCCTTCGAGCAGCGTCTTCACCACTTCCTCGATCGACATCTTCACGAACGGCGTCGTGTCGTACGGATACTTCACGACCAGGCCGTGCGGGAAGTTCTTCGACAACTGATCGATCTTCGCGCGCACCAGCTTCGCCGTTTCGAGCGCGTTCGCGCCCGTCGCCAACTGGATCCCGAAGCCAGCCGTCGGCTGGCCGTTGTACTTGGTGTCGAAGTTGTAGTTTTCGCCGCCCAGGTCGATACGCGCCACATCCTTCACGCGCACCTGCGAGCCGTCCTGACTCACCTTCAGCAGCACGTTGCCGAACTGCTCGGGTGTTTGCAGCAGCGTCGCCTGTGTGATGGTTGCCTGCAGCACCTGGCCTGGCACCGAAGGCGTGCCGCCGAGCGAGCCCGCCGCGACCTGCACGTTCTGATTGGTCAACGCGGTTTCGACATCAACGGGTGTGAGGCTGTACTGGTTCAGCTTGTTCGCGTCGAGCCAGACGCGCATCGCGAACTGCGAGCCGAACAGCTGTACGGTGCCGACGCCGTTGACGCGGCTCACCGGGTCTTCCACGTGCGACGCGACATAGTTCGCGAGGTCGTAGCGGTCCATGCTGCCGTCCGTCGACACGAACGCCATCACCAGCAGGAAGCTGCTGCTCGACTTCGTGACCTTGGTGCCCTGCTGCTGCACGCTTTCGGGCAGCAGCGGCGTCGCGAGTTGCAGCTTGTTCTGCACCTGCACCTGCGCGATGTCCGGGTTCGTGCCCGCCGCGAAGGTCAGCGTGATGGTCGCGTTGCCGGAGTCATCGCTGCTCGACGACATGTAGAGCAGATGGTCGAGACCGCTCATCTGCTGTTCGATCACCTGGGTGACGGTGTTTTCAACGGTTTTCGCCGATGCGCCCGGATACGTCGCGCTGATCTGCACGGCAGGCGGCGCGATGGTCGGATACTGCGCGATGGGCAGGTTGAAGATGGAGGCGATGCCCGCGAGCATCAGGATGATTGCAATGACCCACGCAAAGATGGGCCGGTCGATAAAAGACTTTGCCATTGCGCGTCCTCGTTACTGCGCGTTCTGCGCGCCGGACGCGGGCGTTGCCGCCGTCTGCGTGGCCGTATCGGCGGCGGGCAGTTGTGCCGCGACTGTCTTTACGCTCATGCCGGGGCGCACCTTGTCGACACCTTGCACGATCACGCGGTCGCCCGTTTGCAGGCCGCTTTCGACAACCCAGTTCGCACCGTACGTGCCCGACGTCACCAGTTGCCGCATCGCTACCTTGCCGTCCGCGCCAACGACGAGCGCGGTCGGATCGCCCTTCTGGTCATGCGTGACGCCCTGTTGCGGCACCACGAACGCCTGTTCGTTGACACCCTCTTCGATCTTCGCGCGCACATACATGCCAGGCAGCAACACGCGCTGCGCGTTGCCGAACAGCGCGCGCACGGTGACGGAGCCCGTCGTCTGATCGACGGTCACGTCGGAGAATTCGAGCTTGCCCGTGCCGACGTACGGACGGCCGTCTTCGAGAATCAGCGTGACTTTCGCCGCGTTCGGGCCGCTCGTCTTGAGGCGCCCTTCCTGTGCGTCGCGGCGCAGCTTGAGGCCGACGAGGCTCGATTGCGTGAGGTCCACGTAGACGGGATCGAGTTGCTGCACGGTCGCGAGCAGCGTTGCCGCGCTCGACTGCACGTAGGCGCCTTCCGTCACCGACGACTTGCCGATGCGGCCCGAGATCGGCGAGGTCACGTCCGTATAGCCGACATTGATCTGTGCCGTGTCGACAGCGGCTTTGCCTGCCGCGACATCGGCGGCGGCCTGACCTTCGGATGCCACGGCGTTGTCGTAGTCCTGCTTGCTGATCGCGTTCGCTGCAACCAGCACCTTGTAGCGCTCGGCCTCGGCATGCGCGGAAACGAGCGTCGCCTGCGCCTTCGCAAGCGTTGCCTTCGCGCTGTTCAACGACGCGATATACGGCGCGGGATCGATCTTGTAGAGCGTCTGCCCCGCCTTCACTTCGCTGCCTTCTGTATAGAGGCGCTTCTGCACGATGCCGTCGACGCGCGCACGCACTTCGGCAACGAGATGCGCGCTCACGCGGCCCGGCAATTCGACGGTGACGGGCACAGCGGAGGGTTGGATGGTGACGACGCCGACCTCGGGCGTCTGTTGCGGCGGGGCCGCGTGCTTGTCGCCGCACGCGGCGAGCAGCGGCAGTACGGCGGAAATCGTAGCCGTGGCCGCGAGCATTCGAAAGTTACGGTTCTTTAATAGCGCAGGCATCGTACAACCTTGTATGTATTGAACGGGGCCGGCGCGCAACGAGCGTTGATCCAACGCGCACCGACACGATAAGTGCGTGAAGATAGGCTTTGTTCGCCTTTCGCGGGTTACAGCCACCAGGCTGCCGTAAGACTTGTTAATCCAACGCTGTAGCGTGGCGACTACGATGGCCGCGTGATTCAGGAGAGGCACCCGTCATGGGACGAACGAAGCAACAGGCGCTCGACACGCGGGCGAAGATCATCGAAGCCGCCGAGCGCGTGTTCTTCGTGCGCGGCTTTGCGCGCGCGTCATTGGAAGACATCGCATCGGAAGCGGGCGTCACGCGCGGCGCTGTTTACGGGCACTTCAGGAACAAGGAGGCCTTGTTTCAGTCGATCTACGAGAACGCGGACATGCCGCTGGACCCATTTGTCGTGCAAGCATGCGAAGAGGACGCGGACCCGTTGCAGCATCTGCATGCGCAACTGCGCCAGCGGTTGCGCGACGCGCTGCACATGCGGCGCGCGCGGCGCCTGTACAGCATCGCGCTGACGAAGTGCGAGGTCACGGCGGAGACGGCGGCGTTTTATGAGCGCGTGTCGATGGCGGCCTTGCGCGCCGAAGCGCAGATCGACGCGGCGTTACGCGCCGCGTCCGAACGCGGACAGTTGCCGCCCAACGTCGACACGCGTGCCGCCGCCGGTTTCATTCATGCGGCGCTGACGGGCTTTCTGCACAAGCGGCTGTTGATGTCCGCCGAATCGCGCGTCGATGTGGAGGCCGATCAGACGCTTGCATCGGCGATGAGATGCGTCGGCGCACAACCCTCGTTCGAACCGGCACGCGTCTGACCCCGGCAAACCTCGCAGAAGGTCATTACAAGGCCGCTGCAAATCGCTAAGACTTCGTAAGACTCGCTAAGTCCCCAGAACCGGGGCCGCACCGCGTTGCGCTATAGTCATACGCAGATCCGATACCCGGCGGCAAGGGCGCTGCCCGTCCCAAGCGGCAAAGCCCGGCGCAGCCTGCTCACATCATGCCCGACACGCCCCTTCAGGTACTGCTCGTCGACGACGACGCCGACCTGCGCGACCTGCTTCGCAATTTCTTCCAGCAACGCGGCATCGACTTCTCGGTGCTGCACGACGCCACGCATCTCGCGCGGCGGCTCGAACGCGAGCGTCCGTCGATCATCGTGCTCGATCTGATGATGCCAGGCGTCGACGGCCTCACGGCGCTCAAGCAGTTGCGCGGAAGCGGCGACACGATTCCCGTGATCATGCTGACGGCGCGCGCCGACGGCGTCGATCGCGTGATCGGCCTCGAACTCGGCGCGGACGATTACCTCGGCAAGCCGTTCATGCCGCAGGAATTGCTCGCGCGCATTCACGCCGTGCTGCGCCGTCATGCGCTGCATCCCGAAGCGCCGCCCGTCGAGCATCGCGAGGCGCTCGTGTTTGGGCGCTTCCGGCTTGACTTCGCATCGCGCACGCTCTTTCGCGACAACGAGCCCATCAAGCTGACGGGCAGCGAATACGCGCTGCTCGAAGTGTTCGCACAGCATCCGATGGAAACGCTGTCCCGCACGCGCATCGTCGATCTGTTGCATGGTCCCGATTCCGAAGTGACGGAGCGCGGCATCGACGTGCCCGTATGGCGTCTGCGGCGGCTGCTCGAAGACGATCCCGCCGCGCCGCGCCGTATCCAGACGATGCGCGGCATCGGCTACATGTTCGTGCCGGGCGAAACCGGCGATGGCGACGTAAGCAGTGAAGGCGGCCAGGGCGGCGACGACGCATCGTAATGAAAAATCCGTTCAATACGCTTTTCGGCCGTCTCGCGACGATGACGGTCGGCCTGATCGTGGCCGTGCACGTGACGTCGCTGTTCGCCGTCGACCGCGAGCGCGGCCAGATCGACGCGGAACATGCGCGCCGCGACGTGATGCTCGCCGTGCAGGCGAAGCACGATGGTGAAGCGAGCGCGCGACACGTCGCGCAGACGCTCGGCATCGAATACATCGCCGATGCCGACGTGCTCAGTTCCGGCTGTCCGCCGCCGTGCAAAGGCACGGATGCGCCATTCGAACGTGACCTGCTGCCGCGCCTTCCGCCTGGCAGCCGCGTCGTGTTCGATCCGGGCACGGGATCGCTGTGGATACGCTACGGAAGCGAGCCGTACTGGCTGTACATCCGCAACGCCAATCTGCCGGGCATGCGTTTTCTCGGTTCGTCGCTGGTGATGCTGGTGCTCGCCGTGTGCGCGGCGCTGTTCGCCGCATGGCGGTTCCAGCGCCCCTTGCACCGGCTCGCGGATGCGGCGCGCGAATTCAGGATCGGACGGCGCGTGCCGCCCGTGACGGAAAGCGGTCCCGCTGAGATGCGCTCGCTGATCGGCGACTTCAACGAGATGATGAGCGAACTCGGTAAAGCCGAGCAGGAACGCGCGGTGATGCTCGCGGGTGTCGCACACGATTTGCGCGCGCCGATCACGCGCATGCAGGTGCGCGCGGACCTGCTGCCCGATGCGGCCAATCGCAGCGGCTTTCTGCGCGACGCGGAATCGCTGTCGCGCATCGTGACGCAGTTTCTCGACTATGCGCGCGACACGGCCGATCCGTCGCCGCAAGCGAATGTCGATGCGCATTGCCGGCGTCACTACGGCGACGGACTCGACGACGAAGCGCTCGTGCGATTGCATCTGAATGCGGGCGACGGCTTCAATCTGCCGCTCGTGGATCTCGACCGGATTCTGTCGAACCTGATCGAAAACGCGATGAACTACGGCGAGCCGCCCGTCGAGATTTCGACGTCCGCGCATAACGGCGTCTACACGCTCACCGTGCGCGATCACGGTGTGGGCATTCCGCAGGATCAGCTCGAACGTGCGCTGCAGCCGTTCACGCGGCTCGATCCGGCGCGCGGCGGCGATGCGCATTGCGGCCTGGGCCTCGCGATCGTGCGACGGCTCACGCGCTATAACGGCGGCCAGTTCGTATGCGACAACGCGCCTGAGGGCGGGTTTCGCGTGACGCTGACGTTTCGCCGCGAGATCTAGCGGCACGTTCTCTCTATGTGGTTTCGATGCCGCCCGTCGTGGGCGGCATCCGTCGTTCATCAACGATGCGGCGCGAGCAGGATGCTCGAGATCACGCCCGTGGCGATCGCGGCCAGCACGAAGTCGCCATTGACCTGCACCCACTGATAACCCGACGGCGGCGGTTGAAGGTCGTGCGCGTGCCAGTCGTCGACAACGTACTGCGGACCGCGATAGTCGGGCGGCAAGCGGTCGCCGCGATGCCAGTCGCGATGCGGCACGGGACGATGCGGCGCGCCGGGGCCTTGCGGACCATCGTGGCCGTCCGGACCATCGGGACCGCCGCGTTGATCGGCAACAGGATGACGGCCCGGACCGCCATCGTCGCCGGGGGCATATTGCGCGAATGCCTGGGTCTGGGCCACGACACACGAAACAGCAAGCAACAACACAGGTACAGCTTTTTTCATCGAACACTCCCCAAACAAGGTGAGAGTGTTTTCCGGCGCAACGATTCAAACGGGGGCCTTACGGGGGCTTACGGGTGGATTGCCTCTCCTCATTCTTGTCTAATTCCCCACCTCTACGATGCACCTCATTCGCTGACGCATCGTCAGCCACATCCTGGAACACATTCGTCTGAAGGAGGTCATCATGCCGCTCGCAGCCATCATTCAAGGCACGCCAATCTGGGTCTGGGTGCTGCTCGTCTTTCTGCTCTCGCGCGGATTCAAGGCCATGAACAGCGGCACCGCGCCGCTTTCGAAGCTCGCCATCGTGCCGCTCGTCTTCACGGCGTGGGGCGTCCTGCATCTGATCACCGACCCGTTGGCGGGTTGGTCGTCCGTGATCGTCTGGGTGATTTGCGCGCTGGCTGGCATCGCGGGCGGTGTGTTCATCGCGAGCCGGACGCGCTTCATCGTCGATCCGATTGCGAACACCGTCATGCTGCCCGGCTCCATGGTGCCGCTGGTGCTGATCGTCATCACGTTCGCGGCCAAATTCTGGCTCGGCGTCGAACTGGCGACCGCGACGAGTCTGTCATCGCTCGGTGTGTACGTGTTGCTGAGCGCGGCGGTGTCGGGCGTCGTCGCAGGTGTGTTCGGTGGGCGCTTCCTCACGTACTGGAAAGCGATGAACGCACGCCGCGTCGTTCAGGCGTGCTCGCAAGGCGCGTAAGCGCCGGCTGTGAAGTGGGGTGCCGCGCATCCGGCGGGCACGCCCGTTGCGACCCGCGACTCTGAGGAAAATGCCGCCAGACTTGTTACTCCCGGCGTTTCCTTTTCCGGTCCAAACTGTCTCTCGACACACAACAGGCGATAGCGCCGCGCCTCATCCACGAGGCGCGGCAGCCTGTTCAAATCAGGAGGTCGCACGAGCCATGTCCACATCAGACCAGAACGGAAAGAACAGCGAACAGCCGGCGATGCACACGCCGCCCGTGGTATCGCAGCAGGATTGGGAAGCCGCGCGTCAGCAGTTGCTCGTCAAGGAAAAGGCCCACACCCGCGCGCGCGATGCGCTGGCCGCCGAGCGCCGCCGCATGCCGTGGATGGCCGTCGACAAAACCTATGTGTTCGAAGCGCCCACTGGCAAGCTCAGCCTGCTCGACCTGTTCAACGGCAGGCGTCAGCTGATCGTCTATCGCGCGTTCTACGAGCCGGGCGTGTATGGCTGGCCGGAGCATGCGTGCCGGGGCTGCTCGATCGTGGCCGACCAGGTTGCCCATCTCGCGCATCTCAACGCACGCGATACGACGCTCGTTTTCGTCTCGCGCGCACCGCAGCCCGACATCGCTCGATTGAAGGCGCACATGGGCTGGCAAATTCCGTGGTTCACGATCACGGACAGCTTCGACGCCGATTTCGGCGTCGGCGAATGGCACGGCACGAACGTGTTCTATCGCGACGGCGAACGCGTGTTCCGCACGTACTTCATCAACAATCGCGGCGATGAGCAGATGGGCGGCACGTGGAACTATCTCGACATCACACCGCTCGGCCGGCAAGAGGTCTGGGAAGATTCGCCCGAGGGCTATCCGCAGACGCCGACTTACAAGTGGTGGAACTGGCACGACAGCTATGTCGACGACGCGCCGCCTGACCGGAAGTGGGTGGAGGTATCCGATGCGGGCGAGGCCGCGTTCAGGAACAAACAAAACACCTGACGACAGCTATGCCAGAAGACCGGCGCAACAAAGCCGCAGCGCATGTGCGCTGCGGCTCGCCACGCAAATCACACAGCCCGATTCAAACTCGAAAACGACTCACCGCGTTCGACGAGTTCCACCAGCAACGGCGACGGCTTCCAGAACAAAGGATCCTGCTTTTCGAATTCGCGGATATCCGCGAGCAATGCAGGCAGACCGACCGTATCGGCGTAATGCATCGGACCGCCGCGCCAGGCCGGAAAACCGAAGCCGTTCATCAACGTCACGTCGATATCGAGTGGCCGCAGCGCGATGCGTTCGTGAATCACGTTCGCGCCTTCGTTGATCATCGCGGCCATGTAGCGGCGCACAATCTGCTCGTCCGTGAACGCGTGCGGCGTGACGCCCGCACGCTCGCGCTCCGCGTCGATGATCGCATCGACTTCGGGATCGGGCTTACCGGCACGCTGACCGTCTTCATACCGGTAAAAGCCGCGTGCCGTCTTCTGGCCGAACCAGCCGCGCTCGCATAGACGATCGGGAATCTGCACGTAGCGCGCGTTGGGATCGCGCGTCGCCGCACGGCGTTTGCGCGTCGCCCATCCGATGTCGCCGCCCGCGAGATCGATCACCTGATACGGTCCCATCGGAAAGCCCAGCTCGCGCACGGCCTTGTCGATCTGATACGGCGACGCGCCGTCTTCCATCAGATGATCGGCCGCCGCGCGGTACACCGCGAGCATCCGGTTGCCGATGAAACCGTCGCACACGCCTGCGCGCACGGGCACTTTGCGCAGCTTCTTCGCGAGATCGAAGGCAGTCGCGACGACGTCGGCGCTCACGCGCGCGGGCACGACGACTTCCAGCAGCTTCATGATGTGCGCCGGCGAGAAGAAGTGCAGGCCGATCACGTCCTGCGGCCGCGCGATGCCGGCCGCGATCGCGTCGATGTCGAGATACGACGTGTTGGTCGCGAGCACGGCGCCCGGCTTGCACACGCGGTCGAGTTCCGCGAACACGGCCTGTTTGACCGCCATGTCTTCGAACACGGCTTCGATCACGACGTCGGCATCGGCGAGCGCATCGTACGACGTGCTGCCCGCGAATCGCGCGAGCTTCTTCGCCTTGGCATCCTCAGTGAGACGTCTCTTCGCGATCAGGCCGTCATAGACTTTTTCGACATGCGCTCGGCCGCGCGCGAGCGATGCGTCGTCGCGCTCGATCATCGTCACGGGCAAGCCGGCATCGAGCAGCGCGACGGCGATGCCCGCGCCCATTGTGCCGCCGCCCACCACGCCGGCGGACGCGATCGGCCTCGGCTGCGCACTGCGCGTTTCAGGTGCTTTCTGCGCTTCCCTTTCCGCCTGAAACGCGTGGACGAGCGCCGCGCGCTGCGGGCTGTCGAGGCATTCGAGAAACCGCGCGCGCTCGACGCGCAGACCTTCTTCGAACGGCAGCGTCAGCGCCGCTTCGACGCAATCGACGATCTTCAGCGGCGACAGCAGGCCGCGCGATTTCTTCGCGGTATCGGCGCGCGCAGCGGCAATCGCGGCCGTGCCCGCGTCCTTGTCGGCGAGCGCTTGCGCGTCGCGCGTGCGCCGCACGCTCGCATGCTCGACCAGCAATTGCTGCGCGTACGCGAGTCCTTCTGCGAGCACGTCGTCGCTCTGCCCGATACGATCGACGAGGCCCATCTTCAGCGCGCCCTGCTCGCCGATATGCTTGCCGCTCAGCATCAGCGACAACGCCGCCTCGGCGCCGATCAGACGCGGCGTCCGCTGCGTGCCGCCCGCGCCCGGCAACAGACCGAGCAGCACTTCGGGCAGGCCGAGTTTCGCGCCCGCCACCGCGAGCCGGTAGTGGGCCGCCAGCGCGATTTCGAGTCCGCCGCCCAGCGCGGCGCCATGAATCGCGACGATGACGGGCTTGCTGCACGCCTCGATGCGGTTGCACACGTCGGGCAGCGTCGGCATTTGCGGCGGCTTGCCGAACTCGCGGATATCCGCACCCGCAATGAAATTGCGTCCGGCCCCGACGATCAACACGGCCCGCGCCGCCGCATTCGCTTCGGCGGCTTCGATCGCCGCGACGAGGCCGCGCCGGACCTCGACGCCCAGCGCGTTGACGGGCGGGTTGTCGACGGTGACGAGCAGGAGGTTGCCGCGCAATTCGTGGAAAACGGGCGCGGCGGCTGGGGTCGATGTCATGTGCAGTGTCTCCTCGTGCAGCAGATGAGCGGAATCGCCGATGATTGTCCTGGCGATAAACTCAATTGACAATCGCAGCATCCATTGACAGAGTGTCAAGGAATCTTTGACAGTAGCCCCGCCTTGGACGTCAACGCCCTCACGCTGCTGGTCGAGATCATCGATGCCGGCAACCTCAGCGAGGCTGCGCGGCGGCTCAAGATGACTCGCGCCAACGTCAGCTATCACCTCAATCAGTTCGAAAAATCGCTCGGCCTGCAACTGGTCCGGCGCACGACCCGTCGCGTCGAGCCGACCGAGATCGGGCTGAAACTCTACGAACACGGCCGCGCGATCCGCAATTCGCTGCTGGCCGCGCAGGAATCCGTCTCGACGCTCGGAGAAAGCCTGCAAGGCCGCGTGCGTCTGTCGGTGCCGAGCGGGTATGGGCAACTGGTGATGTCGGCGTGGCTGATCGCGTTCAAGCGCGACTATCCGGGCATCGTGCTCGACGTGATGTTCGAAAACCGTGTGGAAGATCTGCTGCGCGACGAAGTGGACATTGCCGTGCGCGTGATGTCGGAGCCGCCGCAAAACCTCGTCGCGCGTGACATGGGGCCGGTGCGATGGGTCGCGTGTGCGTCGTCGGCTTATGCGGCGCAGCACGGCATGCCTGCCGATCTCGACGCACTGCGCACCACGCCGCTCATCACGTCTGCGGTAGTCGGCAGGCAACTGCGCCTTGCCGCCTATCTGCGCGACGAACGGCACGAAGTGCTGCTCGAACCGGGCGTGATCTCCGAGAATTTTCTGTTCTTGCGCGAGGCGATTCTCGCAGGACTAGGTGTCGGACTCGTACCCGACTACGTGGTGCACGACGACATCAGGCGCGGCGACGTCGTCACCGCGCTGGACCCGTGGCGGCTCAGCATTTTCGGCACGAACATGTACATGCTGTATATGCCGAACCGTCACCACACGCGCGCGACGGCGCGTTTCATCGAATTCATGCTCGACGAGGCGCGCAAGGCAGGACGCGGCGTGCCGTCGAGCGCGAGCGCCGCGCGCTAGACCTTCGCCGCAGCCTTGACGCGTTTCTTCACATCGCTCACGGGCTTCTCCAGCTTTTCGGGCGTCGCCACGACAGCGCCCACGCGCTTGAAGTAAGGCGAGCTCAGCGTCGCCGCACCCATGTCCGATGCCGCGCTCAGCAACGAGGGCGCCAACTCCTTCAAACGCGATTCGGGCAGCCGGCTGGTCGGCCCGGCAAGACTGACGATGCCAACCACTTCGTTCGTCACAGGGTTTCGCACGGGCGCGGCAATCGACGTCATGCCCGCTTCGTAAGTCTCGATCGCCACGCCGTAACCGCGTTGACGCGCGCCGTTCAGGTCCTTGAGGAACTGCTGGATCGTCTTGGGCGCGCGCGGCGCGCTCTGCGACTTCGCGGCGAGCCCGCCCTGCTTCGACACGAGTTCGATCGCGCGTTCGTCCGATAGCGTCGACAGCCACGCCTGTCCGCTCGCCGTGCAATGCAGCGGCGGCTGGCTGCCCATGTCCGGGTCGTAGCGCAAGCCGGACTTCGCTCCCTGCGCCTTGCCGACGAACGTCAGATGATCGTCCTCGACGACGCCCAGCCGCGCCAGTTCGCCCGATGTTTCGGCGAGCCGGTCGAGCACCGGCTGCGAAATGTCGAACACGCCGCTCGTCGACAGATAGATCAGCGCGAGCGACACCAGCTTGAGCGCCAGCATGTATTCGCCGTGGTCTTCGTCCTGGCGCACGAAGCCTTCCTCGATCAGCATCGACAGCAGCCGATGCGTGCCGCTGCGCGGAATGTTGAGCGTGTCGGCGATGGCCGCGAGCGGCATGCGGCCGCCATTCTTCGCCAGCAGTTCGAGCACTGCCAGCGCCCGCTCCAGATTGCCTGCCATGTGGGTAGTCCCGTTCAATCAGTCATACGCAAATGAGAACACGATTCCACACTGGAATTCAAGCGGATTCGCGTTCCCCGCCGCATGACAGGCAATCGCGACAACTGCCATGGACGTTCAGATCGTCGCGTAAGCCTGTTCGACGACAGCCAGCGTCGCTTCGCGCAAGCGGCGCGCGCGTTCCACTGCGGGCGTCGTCTTTGCCCATTGCTCGGTCGGCACTTCGATGCTGATGGGCAGATGATCCGGCAACGCGCGCAAGATGCCGGCTAGATCGATCCCGCCCTCGCCCGGAATCATCCGCTCGCAGCGTGCCTGGAAGAGCAGCGTGTCGAGATCCGTCGGACGCTCGGCGGGTGCATCGCAGAACTGCACGTAACCGAACCATTCGCGCGGCAGAGCGCGCAATTCATCCAGCGACGAAGCCGCGCGATCGAAGTGCAGCGGATCGATGATCAGCCCCGTATTGCGCTTGCCGCTTGCCTTCACGACGCGCGCGCCTTGCGTGATGTTCTTCACTTCCGTCCACGGCATCGGTTCTACCGAAGGCGAAAGTCCGAGCGGCGCCGCCAGATCGCAGAGCTTGCCGAGATTGTCGACGGTGCGCGCTTTGTCGGGATCGTTGCCCGCCACGAGCACGTAGCGCGCACCGAGTTCGGCTGCCGTTTCGAGCATCGGCTTGTACGACGCGACGTCCGTATCCGGCTTGAGCCGCAGGATCTCGACATCGAGCACGCGCATGCCCGTGCCTTTGAGCACCGCGAGCGTTTCGCGCTTGAGCGGCGTATCGCCGACGATCTCGTGCCGCACTTCATGATCCGTGGCTGGCAGCAGGCGCAGGCCGACGAAGTCGTAGCCCGCGTCGGCCGCGCACTGAACCATCTGCGGCGGGGCGAGTTCGAGTGCCGTCAGTGCCGACAGCGACAACGCCCGCGAATGAGCTTGGGTCATGATGTCTCCTGTTTTCGTTTCGCGTTTCATTCAGGCCGTTCAGCGCAGCGGCGAGAACGGCGCGGGCATGTAGATGGTCGACTCCATCGTCGTCAGATGCGCGGGGCCGCCCTTCGGCGGCCAGATGCCGTCTTTCACGGCTTCCGCGCGAATGCGCGAACGCTCGTCGACGCTCGCATACGGCCAGATGTTCAGAAAGCGCGGCACGGTGCCGTCGAGCGAATACATCGCGCCGATCAGCGGCGAGCGCTTCGTGCGTTCGGGCACGGCCTTTTCCCACGCGTCGATCGTGTGCTGAAGACTCGCGAGCTTCGTGCCGTACACGCGCATTTCATAGATGCCGCCATGCACGGCCGGTTCGATGGGCGGCAGAAACGGAAAGAGCGCATAGCTTTCCACCTTCACGTCGTCGACGAATTCGCCGCAGCCGAACGGATTGCCTTCCAGCAACAGACGCTTGCGCTCGTTCACCAGCGCGGCTTCCGATTCGAAGCCGCGCAGCACCATCACCTTGCCGAGCGCGCCGATGTCCGAATACCAGCAGCCGAGCAGCATCGCGCCCGCCTGATTGCCGTTTGCCTTGATGCTTTCGAAAACCTGCGCGTTCGTGCCGATTTTCACCGTCAGCGTGACTGTGTCATACAGAGTCATTGCAATGTCCCTTTGATGTGAATGGAAGAGCAGGCGCGCGTCTCGTCATGCGCCGCGCCGGCAAGAGAAAGTCCCGCGAGATAGCCGAAAGTCATTGCCGGTCCGAGCGTGATGCCGCCGCTCGGATAGCAGCCGCCCATCATGCTCGCGGCGTCGTTGCCGACCGCGTAGAGACCGGGAATCGCACGCTCGTTGCGGTCGAGCACGCGTGCGTTTGCATCGGTGGCGAGTCCTGAGAATGTGCCGAGGCTTCCGGGCAGCAGCTTCACCGCGTAGAACGGACCCGTTTCGATGGCCGCGAGGCACGGATTGGGTGTATGTTCGGCATCGCCCTGCACGCGGTTGTACGGTGTCGAGCCTTTGTGAAACTGCGGATCGAAGCCCTCTTTCGCGTAGGTGTTGCAGGTCGACACGGTGTTCGACAATCCTTGGGGATCGATGCCGCACGCCGCCGCGAGTTCAGCAAGCGTCGCGCCGCGCTTCAGATAGCCGGAGCGGAGATACGGCGCCAACGGAAACGGAAACGGCTTCGAAAAACCGAGCCCGTAACGCCGCTGAAAACGCTGATCGCAGATCAGCCATGCGCACACTTCCTCGCCCCCGGGCGTGGTGCCGAGCAGAGCCGAAATGAAGTCGTGATACGACGACGCTTCATTGACGAAGCGCTGCCCGGCGCGCGTAACGGCAATCACGCCCGGCTTCGCGCGCTCGATCAGATGAGGAAACGCCACGTCGGGCGCGCCGCCGCGCTGCGGCACGAGCGACACGGGCGCCCATGCCGCGGGCGCATCAAGCGTGCCGTCGAACGCGCCGCCGATCGACTCGCCCAGGCGGATGCCGTCGCCCGTGTTGCTGCGCGGCGCCGCCGACCAGTGCTCGCGCCCCGAAGGCGTATAGGCGAACTCGCGCGCGCGCCGTTCGACATCGTGTGGAAAGCCGCCGCACGCGAGCACGACGCCGCGCGCCGCGCGTACTTCATGCACGACACCCTCTATTTCGACGCGCGCACCTGTGACGCGCGAATCGTCGCGCAGAAGGCCAATCGCTTTGGCGTGCGTGCGCAAATCCACCTTGCGATCGGCCGCCGACTTCAGCAGCCGCGCAACGAGCGCGTTGCCGTTGACGAGATGCATCGAGCGTCCATAGCGCAACTTCTGCCACGCGAACGCCGCCAGCCTGCGCGTTACGTACAGCGCCGATTTCAGCGAGCGCGTCGCGCGATAGAAATGGGCGAGATCCTGTCCTGATGCCAGTGCCATGCCCTTCAGCGTCATCACGCCAAGCGGCTCGCGCAGCTTGTGGATCAATGCGCCGAGTTCGCGTCCGTCGAACGGCATCGCGCACACGGAGCGGCCGCCCGTTCCGGCGCCCGGCGTGGTGTGGAAATCCGGAATGCGATTGCCGTCGATGAAACGCATCGCCGTGTTGCGCTCGAAGAATTCGATCATTTCCGGCCCGCGTTCGAGCAGCGCGTCGGCCTTTGCCGCATCGAATTGCGTGCCAAGTTCGTTCTTCAGATAGGTGCGGGGCGTGTCGACGTCTTCGCGAATGCCTGCTGCCGTGGCGAGCGGATTACGCGGAATCCACATCCAGCCGCCCGACCACGCGGTCGTGCCGCCGAACACGCTCTCCTTCTCCGCGACGATCACCCGCAAACCCTGCGCCGCCGCCGTGACGGCAGCCGACAGGCCGCCTGCGCCGGAACCCAGCACCAACACGTCGCATTCGAGAATCGGTTCACGTTTCATCTTCGGTTCTGCTTGATCAGAGGATTTCATCCAACTATGGAACTAACTTTCTTTCTGGAATACTATTCCACAAAACGCGATCTTGCAAAGATTTTATGACGATGAGGAGAAAGGACATGCGGGTACTGGTAACAGGTGGCAGCGGCTTTCTGGGCGCGTGGATCATGCGGCGCCTGCTTGCGCGGGGCATCGATTGCGTCGCGTTCGATCTGCACGCGAAGCCGCAACTGCTGCAGGCGCTCGCGCCGGAACACGCTGCAGGCGTGCAGTGGCGCACGGGCGACATCGCACGAGCCGACGATGTGACACGCGCACTGCACGGCTGCGACGCCGTGATTCATCTCGCGGGCATCCTCACGCCGGACTGCGCGGCCAACCCCGTGCGCGGCGCGCAGATCAACCTGATCGGCACGCTGAACATCTTCGATGCGGCGCGCGCAGCGGGCCTCAAACGCGTGCTGTACGCCAGCAGCGCAGGCGTATTCGGCCCCGACGACGGCGCGACGCCGCATCCGCAAACGCACTACGGCGCGTTCAAGCTCGCGTGCGAAGGCTCGGCGCGCGCGTACTGGAACGATCATCGCATCGCGAGCGTCGGCTTTCGCCCGCTCGTCGTGTATGGCGCGGGCCGCGAAACGGGTTCGAGTGCGGCGCCGAGCCTCGCCTGCCGCGCTGCCGCGCGCGGCGAGCGCTACACGATGCCGTTCACGGGTTCGACGGGCTTCGTGTTCGCCGACGACGTCGCCGCCGCGTATGAAGCCGCGTTGCTGCGCGACATCGAGGGCGCGCACGCCTTCACGCTGGCGGGCGACATCGCGTCCGTCGCGAGCGTGATCGACCGGATTGCGACGCTGGTGCCCGACGCGCGGATCGACGCAGCAGGCGCACCGTTGCCCATCGCGACAGAATTTCCCCACGATCCAGCACTCGACCACCTGCTGCCCGGTCTGCCGCGCACCTCGCTCGATGACGGGCTGCGGCAGACCATTGCGTTCTATCGTCACGCGCTGCAGACGTCGCTGCAGACGCAATAGAACGCCGTCAACGCGCGGGCGCCACGGGCCCGCGCGCCGCCACGGCCCGATGCACGGCAAGCGTCGCGGCGAGCGTGCGCGCGGCGTCATCGGCGGAACATAGCGGCGCTTCCTCACGTGCGATCACGGCGGCGAAGTGGCGCAACTGCTCGTGATACGGGTCGGCGCTATGCGGTGTGCTGCGCTCGACCGTCAGCGGCTCGTGCCAGCCCTTGCGCGCACGGTACTCCCACACGTCGAGTTGCGGCAGCGTCAGCGACGCGTCCGTGCCGATCAGGAAATGCGTGTTCACCTGCTGACGCGGATAATGCGCCGCTTCGCCCGCTGCGAGATCCCAGTTCCACGGCGAGGTCGCGCAGTCGGAGACGGCGAGCGTGCCGAGCGCGCCGCTGGCGAAGCGAAACAGCACAGCGGCCGTGTCCTCGACGTCGAACCCGCGCACCGCGTTCGACGTGAGCGCCTGTACTTCGACGATATCGCCGAGCAGGAAACGCATGATGTCGATGTCGTGGATCAGGTTGATCAGCACCGGCCCGCCGCCCGCGCGCCGCCGCCATTCGACGTCGAAGTACGCATCCGGCTTGTAGAACGTCGCCAGCGCATTCGCCGTGACGGGCGTGCCGAGACGGCCCGATTGAACGATCTCCCGCGCGCGCCGCAGGATCGGATTGTGTCGGCGGTGATGGCCGACCAGTAGCGGCACGCCCGCCTCGTCTGCCGCGCGTGCCAGCCGCAGCGCTTCGTCGACGTCGTCGGCGATCGGCTTTTCGATCAACGCGGGCACGCCGCGCGCAATGCACGCGAGCCCGACATCGACGTGCGTCGCATTCGGTGTCGCGACAATCGCGCCTTCCGGCCGCACGTCCTCCAGCATCGCCTCGTAGCCTTCGAACCAGCGCAGTCCCTCTTGCCGCGCAAACTCGCTCGCAGCAGGCGACGGATCCGCAATCGCCACCACCTCCGCCTGCGGATGCAGCCGCGCCCGCTCCACATGCATGCGTCCGATCGCGCCCGCGCCGATTACCGCCAGACGTCTCCTTGCCATCGTCTCTTCTCCTTGATTGAACAGTCGTTCGCGCGTACCAGGTGAATACCCGGATACTCTGAAATCCGCTTTAATTGTTGAATGCTATTCCAATTCGAACTAGAGTTCACCAAAAGTTTTCAATGCGCGACGATTCACGACGCCGCGCATTCCACGGATACGAACAGGAGCGGAGAGACAGATGAGCGACAAGCACAAGCAAGCGGATGCAGTTCTCAACCACGGCACGCCTGCCGCCGACGAAGGCAGCAGCGGCGGCACGCGCATGACGCGCCGCGACTGGCTCGCGACGGCGGGCAAGACGCTCGCGAGCGGCGCGGCGGTGCTCGCCGCGCCCGCGATCGTGCGCGCGCAGGGCGAGCAGCCGCTCAAGCTCGGCCTGCTGATGGCCAAGCAGGGTGTGTGGACGGAACAGGGCGAAGTGATCGCGAACGGCGTGAAGATGGCGCTCGACGACGCGAACAACCAGGCGCGCGGACGACGCGTCGATCTCGTCTGGTACGACGAACCGAATCCGCAGTCGGCGCAGCAAAACATGCAGAAGCTCGTCGAGCAGGACAAGGTGATTGCCGTGATCGGCGGCACGAACAGCGGCACGTCGCTGGCGATGTCGTCCGTCGCGAACCGCACGAAGACGCCGTATATCGCACCCAATGCGGCCGCGCGCGAACTGACGGGCGGCAGCTGCAATCCGTACACGTTCCGCGTGCTGAGCCCGACGCCCGTCACGTGCCGCGCGCTCGCGCCGTCGCTGCTCGCGATCGGCAAGAAGTGGCATTTTCTCGTCGCGAACTATGCGTATGGACAGGACATCCAGCGTTCGATGTCCGATCTGTTGAAGCAGTCGGGCGGCACGATCACGGGCGCTGACGTGACGCCGCTCAACACCACCGACTTCAGCTCGTTCATCCTCAAGATCCGCCAGTCGAAGCCCGACGTGGTGCTGCTCGGCCTGCCCGGCGGCGATCTGTCGACCTTCCTCAAGCAGTACGCGGAAATGGGCATGAAGGACAAGATTCCCGTCGCGTGCCCGATCATCGGCGACTCGGACTTGTGGTCGATCAGCGTCGACGCGGCAACGGGCTATTACGGCAAGCCGTGGCACTTCAGCTCGCCGGGCCATTCGCCCGAAGAAGTCGCGTTCATCAAGAAGTACACGGCGAAATACGGCAAGCCGCCCGCCGACAAGGCGTGGATCGGCTGGTTCACGACGCGCGCGCTGCTCGCGGGTGTCAACCAGGCGAAGAGCACGTCGGGACCGGACATCGTGCAAAGCCTGGAGACGGTGCAGTTCGGCGACAGCAGCGGGCCCGCGTACTTCCGTCCGTGGGATCACCAGATGCTGCGGCGCTGGACCGTGTTCAAGGTCAAGGATCACATCACCGACAAATGGGACTGGCTCAACCAGGTGTCGGCCGTGCCGCAGAACCCTTCGGAACTCGACAAGCTGTACGGCACGCGCCAGGAAATCGGCTGCACGATGGCCGCGCGCTGACCTGCGCTCTGCGGTTTCCAGCGAAATCGCGAGTTGAACTCACGACGCCGTTGCATCAAACGCGGTGCAACGGCCGTCGACACCTGGAGTACGGCATGGCAGAAATGGTGTTGTCCCAGATCGCCAATGGACTGGTACTGGGCTTTCTCTACGTGCTGCTCGCGATCGGTCTGTCGATCATCTGCGGGCTGCTTGGCATCGTCAATTTCGCGCACGGCGCGCTGTTCGCGCTGGGCGCGTACTTCGCAATCGCGCTGTCGATGCAGTTCGGCTGGGCGGCCGTGATCGTCGCGCCCGTTCTCGTCGCGCTGGTCGGCATGTTGATCGAAGTGATCTTCATCCGCCGGTTGTATGGAAAGGAGCCTTTGCTCGGCCTGATCGTGACGTTCGCGCTGTCGCTGCTGCTGACGGCGCTGATCCGGCTGGTGTGGGGCGCGGGCGGCCTGCCGTTCAGCCCGCCTGCTGCGCTGAACGGCTTCCTCGTCTATGGGCCGCTGCTGATCACGAAATACCGCCTGTTCGTGCTCGCCGCGACGGTCGCGATTCTGCTCGCGTTGTGGTGGTTCATGAAATTCACGCCCTATGGACGCATCCTGCGCGCGGGCAGCCGCGACCCCGAAATGGTCGGCCTGCTCGGCATCAATCTGCCGCGCGTGCTGACGGGCGCATTCGGGCTCGGCGCACTGCTCGCAGGCGCGGCCGGCGTGCTGGCCGCTCCGCTGCTGACGGTCACGCCGAGCATGGCGACAGCCGCCGTGATGCCCGCCTTCGTGATCGTCACGATCGGCGGCCTGGGCTCGTTCGCGGGCGCCGTCGTCGCGGGATTGCTGGTCGGCATCGTCACCGCGCTGGCCGTGCAGTTCTTCCCCGAAGGCTCGTCGGTGGCGATGTACGTGCTGATGGCACTCGTTCTGCTCGTGCGTCCGCGCGGGTTGTTCGGCGAACGCTGGGAGCGCTTCGAATGAATCTCAAACTCTTGACCCGCCACCCCGTCGCGCTGCTGGCGACTTGTCTCTTCATCGTGTCGATCGCGTTGACCGCGACGGGCACGCCGCTCGAACGCGCGACGCAGATCGCCATCTACACGCTCTACGGCATGGGCGTGAATCTGCTCGTCGCGTACACGGGCCTCGTGCCGTTCGGTGCGTCGGTGTTCTTCGGCACGTCGACATATCTGGTCGCGATTTCGCTGCAACGCCTGATCGGCAACGAAGTCGTCGCGCTCGCCGCGAGCGTGATCGTCACGGGCGCGATGGCGGCGCTGATCGGCGCCATCGTGCTCAAGCGGCGCGGCCTGTACTTCTCGCTGCTGACGCTCGCGTGCTCGCAGATCGCATTCGAAATCGCATTCAAATGGACCGATATGACGGGCGGCGAGAACGGACTGCAGAACGTACCGCGCCCGACCTTCGCGACCACCACGGGCTTCCACATCTTTGCCTGCGTGACCGTGGTGGCCGTTGCGTACGGTCTGTGGCGGCTCGTGCATGCGCCGTTCGGACGCGCGTTGCAGGCGCTGCGCGACAACGAGCAGCGCGCCGCGAGCCTCGGCTACGACACGTATCGGCTCAAGCTCTATGCGTTTGTCATCTCGGCTTCCGTGATCGGTTACGCAGGCGGCCTGCTCTGCCTGATGCTGCAAGGCGCGTACGCGAACAACCTGAGCTGGGAACACGCCGGCGACAGCCTGCTGATGACCGTGCTCGGCGGCGTGCATCAGTTTCTCGGGCCGCTGTGGGGCGCCATCGCGTTCATCCTGCTCGAAGACAAGCTGAGCAGCCTGACGGAGCATTGGTGGCTGATGTTCGCGCCCATCATCATCGCGTTTGCGTTCTTCTCGCCCGAGGGCATTCAGGGGCTCGCACAACGGCTGCTGCGCCGGCCTCGCTGGACGCTCGTTCGCGACACCATCCCGCCGCGTCCCGAAGTCATCGCGCCGTACCGCGCGAGCCGCATCGACATGGACCCCAACACGCCGATTCTCAGCGTGCGCGGCCTGTCGAAACAGTTCGGCTCGCTCGTCACCGCCGACAACATCGATCTCGACGTGTATCCGTACAAGCTGCACAGCTTCATCGGACCGAACGGTGCGGGCAAGACGACGTTCTTCAACATGCTGACGGGCGTGCTGCCTCCTTCGTCGGGCACGATCGCCTTCGACGGCAGGGACGTCACGAAGCTCGCGATGTTCCGCCGCGTGAGGCTCGGCATGAGCCGCTCGTTTCAGATCCTCAGTGTGTTCCGCAATCTCACCGTGTTCGAGAACGTGCGCGTCGCCGTGCAGGCGGCCCAGCGCAAACGTCTCGGTCTCTGGCACGACGCGCATACGCTCGACAAGCAGAATGCGCAGACATGGTCGCTGCTCGCCGCCGTCGGTCTCGTCGAGCGTGCGGCCGCCTCGTGCGAAAGTCTGTCGCACGGCGAGCAGCGGCTGCTCGAAATCGCGTTGTCGCTCGCGACGCAAGCGCGCCTTCTGCTGCTCGACGAACCGCTCGCCGGACTCGCCGAAGCGGATCGCGCGACCGTCGCGCGCATCGTGCGCGAACTCGCGAATCATCATGCCGTGCTGTTGATCGAACACGACATCGACCGTGTGCTGACCATTTCCGATCGCGTCAGCGTGCTGCATCGCGGGCATCTGATCGCGGACGGCTCGCCCGCCGTCGTGGCCGCGCATCCCGAAGTGATCGAAGCGTACATGG
This sequence comes from Paraburkholderia sp. Tr-20389, assembly GCF_017104565.1. Classification (GTDB taxonomy): domain Bacteria; phylum Pseudomonadota; class Gammaproteobacteria; order Burkholderiales; family Burkholderiaceae; genus Paraburkholderia. The sequence continues at coordinate 307,991 of NZ_JAAGPD010000002.1, forward strand.
GTCATGCGAAGGGCGAGCGTGCCGTCGACGTGCGTCTGGCTCAACGCATCGACGCAAAGCGCGACACGTCGAAAGAGAAGCACCCGCTGCTGCGTCTCGAAGGCGTGAAGGCGGGTTACGCGGGCAACACGATCCTCGACGGCATCGATCTCGCGCTGCACGAAGGCGAAGTCATCGCGATCCTCGGTCGCAACGGCGTGGGCAAGACCACGGCGTTGCGCGCGGCAACGGGCGTCGCGCAGGTCAGCGGGGGTACGATTACCTTCGACGGTCACGACATCACGTCGCGCGCGCCGCACGAGATCAACCGCCTCGGCCTCGCGATGGTGCCCGAAGGCCGCCGCCTGTTCCCGAACCTGACCGTCTACGAAAACCTGCGGCTTGCGGCGCGCAAGGGCGGCGCGAGCGTCGACGAGATGTATGCGCTGTTTCCGCGGCTCGCGAACCGCAAGGACGTGCGCGCTGAACATCTTTCCGGCGGCGAGCGGCAGATGGTGGCGATTGCGCGTGCGTTGATGGCGCCCGCTAAAGCGATTCTGCTCGACGAGCCGTTCGAAGGGCTCGCGCCTGCCGTCGTGCAGGAAGTGCTCGACGCCGTCGTGAAGCTGCGCGAGCGCGCAAGCGTCGTGATCGTCGAACATCAGGCGGACATGGTGCTGCCGATTGCGGACCGCGTGTACGTGCTCGTCAACGGACGCGTCGCCTATGAAAACACGGCCGATGCGCTGGCGCAGGACGCCGCGATGCAAGCCAAACTGCTAGGCATCGTGCATGACGATGCAAGTTCTACTCTGGAGGTGAAATCAGCATGACCGAATCCACAGCAACGCAAGCCGCCGTATCGCTCGACGAAGGACTCAGCGGCGCGACGCGCGTGTACTTCATCGTCGGCGATCCGATTGCGCAGGTGCGCTCGCCGAAGGGCGTGACGGCCGCGCTGCGCGAAGCAGGACGCGATGCGCTGGTAGTTCCTGCGCACGTCGCGCCCGACGACCTGGCCGCATTCTTCGCGGGCGTCGCGCCGATGCGCAACGTCGACGGCGTGATCATCACGGTGCCGCACAAGTTCAGCGCCGCGGCGTACTGCAAGAGCTTTTCCGAAGAGGCCGCGTTTCTCTGCGCGGTGAATACGTTGCGCCGCGCGCCCGATGGCACGTGGCACGGCGGCATGTTCGACGGCACCGGCTTCGTCGCGGCGCTCGTCGATGCCGGCTGCGATCTGCAAGGCAAGCGCGCGTTGCTGGTCGGCGCGGGCGGTGCGGGCTCGGCGATCGGACACGCACTCGTCAACGCGGGCGTCGCGTCGCTCGATGTGCTCGACAACGACGCCGCGCGCACCGAATCGCTGGTTGCGCGGCTCGCCGCGCTGCAACGCGGCGCCGTCCACACGGCGTCGAAGGACGTCGCGGCCGAATCGTTCGATGTTGTCGTCAATGCATCGCCGATGGGTATGCGCGCCGACGACCCATTGCCCGTCGATGTATCGCGTCTCGCTGCATCGACCTTCGTCGGCGACGTGGTGACGAAGCCGCCGCTCACGCCGTTCATCGAAGCGGCTCGCGCACGCGGCTGCAAGACGGTGACGGGCACGCAGATGTTCGCGCGCGTCTGCGACCGCATGGTCGAGTTCCTGCTGGACGGCGACGCATGAGTGCGACGCAGCGGGTCGCCATCGTCACGGGTGGCGCGGGCGGCATCGGCCGCGCGATTGCGGCGCGGTTGCAACGCGACGGCCTGCGCGTCGCACTGTGGGATCTCGATGCGGCCGCCGCGCGCGAAGCGGCCTCTGCATTGCCGGACGGCACGGCCATCGGCGTGCATGCCGATGTCACGGACGAGGCATCCGTCGCCGCCGCCCTTCAGACCACGCTCGATCGCTTCGGCTCGCTGCACGTGCTGATCAACAGCGCGGGCACGACGGGACCGATCGCGCCCGTCGCCGACAGCGCGCTCGATGCGTGGCAGCGCTGCATCGACGTCAATCTGCGCAGCGTGTTCCTGTGCTCGCGCGCCGCCGTCAGACCGATGCTCGCGGCGGGCTTCGGACGCATCGTGAATCTCGCGTCGATTGCGGGCAAGGAAGGCAATCCGTCGATGTCCGCGTATTCGGCGGCGAAGGCGGGTGTGATCGCGTTCACGAAGTCGATGGGCAAGGAACTCGCGCTCACGCCCGTGCGCGTGAACTGCGTCGCGCCCGCCGTCATCGAAACGCCGTTGCTGCAACAGATGACGCCGGAAGCGCTCGCCGCGAGCCTCGCGAAGATTCCGATGCAGCGCGCGGGTACGGCCGATGAAGTCGCGAATCTGGCCGCGTGGCTGGCGTCGGACGAATGCTCGTTTTCGTGCGGCGCGACCTTCGACCTCTCCGGAGGACGTGCGACCTATTGAAGCCCAACCCTCGAAACAGGCTTCGGCCCTCATTTATGGAATATAGTTCCACTTTCATAAATACTGGAATATCATTCCATTCATTGAATGTCGCCGGAGCAACGGCGATGCGGCGGAACGAAGGAGACAGGCATGGTTTCGGAGCGAGCGTCCGGCTGGGACGAAGAAGTCGATCTGCTGATATTCGGCGCGGGCGCGGCCGGCATGACGGCGGCGCTGATCGCGCATCACGAGGGGCTCAAGGTTCTCGTGTGCGAAAAGACAGAGGCCGTCGGCGGCATTACGTCGACCTCGGGCGGCACGACGTGGGTGCCCGGCACGCAACTGAGCATCGACGCGGGCGTGCCCGATAGCGTCGACGATGCGCGGCGCTTTCTGCAATCGGTGGTCGGCGATCGTGGCGGCGACGAAGCGCGGGAAGCGTTCCTGCAAAGCGGGCCGCTCGCCATCGACGAACTGCAGCGCATCAGCGATGTCCGCTTCGTCGCGGCAGCCGCGCACCCCGACTACGTGACGGGCCCCGGCGCGGCGTTCGGCGGCCGCGCGCTCGCGCCCGTTCCGTTCGATGCGAGCGTGCTCGGCAAGGATCTCGCGCGGGTCAGGCCGCCGCGCAAGGAGTTCTTGGGCCTCGGCGGCATGATGGTCAATCGCAGCGATCTGAACGCGTTGCTGTTTCCTTTCGCGTCGGTCGGCAATTTCAAGCGCACGGTGTCCGTCGTGGGACGCTATTTCCTCGATCGGCTGCGCTTTCCGCGCGGCACGCAACTCGTGATGGGCAACGCCCTCGCCGCCCGCCTTTTCTACAGCCTGCGCAAGCGCGGCGTGAACGTGCGGTTCGAAGCGCCCCTCATCGAACTCGTGCGCGAGAACGGCAGAGTGACCGGCGCGGTGGTCGGCTCGAAGAACGGCGCGAGCACGCGGATCGGCGCGCGTCTCGGCGTCGTGCTCGCGACGGGCGGCGTCACGCGCCATCCCGCGCTGCGCAAGCAACTGTTTCCCGCGGGCGCTGAGCCGCTGTCACTGTCGCCCGATACGCATACGGGCGACGGCGTCGGCAGCGCGCTGAAGATCGACGCGCGGCTCGAAAACGGCGGCGACAGCCCCGGACTCTGGATGCCCTGCTCGATCCGCCGCTCGCGCGACGGCAACGACAGCGTATGGCCGCACATCATTCTCGATCGCGCGAAACCGGGGCTCATCGCCGTCAACAGGCGCGGCGAGCGCTTCGTGAACGAGTCGAACTCGTACCACGATTTCGTCATGGGCATGCTGCGCGATGCAGGCAACGGCACGAGCGTGCCCGCCCATCTGATCGTCGATGCGGCGTTCCTTCGCGACTACGGGTTGGGTCTGTTGATGCCCGGACGCAGCCGCGCGCGTATCGCCGAGTTCGAACGGTCCGGGTATCTGGTGAAAGGCGCGACGCTCGCCGAGTTGGCAAAGAAGCTGGATGTCGACGCGACAGGACTCGCGCGTACCGTCGATACCTACAACCGTCACGCCGCAGTGGGCAAGGATCCGGCATTCGGCCGCGGCTCCGGGCCGATGAGCCGCTTCAATGGCGATCCGGCGCAAAAGCCCAACCCGTGCGTCCGTCCATTGGGTGACGGGCCGTACTATGCGGTCACGGTCTGGCCCGCCGATCTCGCGTGCAGTGCGGGACTTGCGGGCACGGCTAACGGCGAAGTGCTCGATGCACACGGCGCGGTGATTTCCGGACTCTTCGCATGCGGCAACGATCTGGCTTCGATCTTTCGCGGCACGTATCCGGGGCCGGGCACGACGCTGGGTCCCGCGATCGTGTTCGGATGGCGGATCGCGAAGTTCGTCGCGGGCAAGGACATCGGCAATCCCGTCGCGGAGCCGGCACGCCAGCATGCGTGGGTGCACGACACGCCATAACGGGCGGTCAATCTTTCGACATCGAACGGGCCGCAAGGCCCGTTCTTTTTTTGTAGCGCAATGTATCCGCTCCCTGCGCGGATACAAACGCATACACAGACCGCGCCGCTCGACACAAGCGGGATACATCGGCGCGCTTCAATACGGTCATCGATTGTTTGCCCTCAACCACTCAACGGAGCACGCATCATGGCCCAGATCGAAAAAGTACTGTACACAGGCAAGGTTCACACGACGGGCGGCCGCGAAGGCGCCGCACGCAGCACGGACGGCCGCCTCGACATCAAGCTGTCGACGCCGGGCGGCGCAGGCGCGGGCACGAACCCCGAGCAACTGCTCGGCGCGGGCTGGTCGGCATGCTTCATCGGCGCGATGGGCGGCGCGGCACGCGCGCTGAACATCTCGCTGCCCGCGGACACGAGCGTCGATACGGAAGTCGATCTCGGTACCACCGACGGCGCCTATTTCATCCAGGCGCGTCTGAACGTGAGCCTGCCCGGCCTGCCGCGCGATGTCGCGCAGCAAGTGGTCGACCGCGCGCATCAGACCTGCCCGTATTCGAAGGCGACGCGCGGCAATATCGATGTGACCGTCACGCTCGTTTAAGCGAGCGATAAAGGGCAGCGCGGCTATCCGCCTGCCCGTTTCGAACCACCACGCCGCCCATCGACGGCACCTTCCTTCCGACACCGGCATACTGCACGCTTCTGGCTCCCCAAGAGCGCTCGACAGGAGATGTCATGTCGGCTGTGTCGGCATTCAAGCTGGTGCTGCTGTCGCTGATCGCGATCATCGCGCTCGAACTGCTCGCCAAGCGTCTGCGCTTGCCACCCGCCGCAGCGTTGCTCGTCGGCGGCGCGGCGATGGCGTTCGCGCCCGGCCTGCCGCCCGTTGTCCTCGATCCCGATCTCGTGCTGATCGTGTTCCTGCCGCCCTTGCTGATGGATGGCGCGTACTTCTTCGTCTGGACCGACTTCAAGCGGCACATCAAGCCCATTCTGCTGTATGCGATCGGTGCGGTCGCGTTCACGACGTGGATCGTCGGCGTCGTCGTGCATTGGGTCGTGCCGTCGCTGCCGTGGGCTGCCTGCTTCGCGCTCGGCGCGGTCGTGTCGCCGCCCGATGCTGTCGCTGCCAAAGCGGTGCTCGAACGGGTCGCGCTGCCGCGCCGCCTGATGGTGCTGCTCGAAGGCGAGAGCCTGCTCAACGATGCAGCCGGTCTCGTGCTGTTCCGCTTCGCCGTCGCCGCCGCGTTGACGGGCGCGTTCAGCGCGTCACACGCCGTGCTGAGCTTCGCGGGACTCGCGGCGGGCGGCGTGGCCGTCGGATGCGTGGTCGGCTATGTCGTCGTATGGCTGTTGCGTCTGCTCGATGGCGACTATCTGATCATCACCACGTCGGTGATTTCCGCGTGGATCAGCTATATCGCGGGCGAAATGCTGGGCGTGTCGAGCGTCATTTCGACAGTGACGTGCGGCATGGTGCTCGGCTGGCATCAGCATGAAATCTTTTCGGCCGCCGTGCGCATGCGCGGCACGGCGTTCTGGCAAGTCATCGTGTTCGTGTTCGAAGCACTGGTGTTCGTGCTGATCGGGCTGTCGCTGCGCGGCGTGATGCTGCGGCTCGGCGGCATCGACAATGCACTCGCGCTGCTCGGCCCCGCTGCATTGGCAACCGTCGCGACGGTCGTCGTATCGCGCGGCGTATGGACCTTCGGCCTCGAATCGATCAATGCGGTCTTGCACCGGATCTCGCGCCGCGCGGCGCCGTCCGCCGACTGGCGCTCCGCTTCCGTCGTGAGCTGGGCAGGCATGCGCGGCGTCGTGACTCTGGCAATTGCGCTGTCGCTGCCCGAAACGATGCCGGGCCGCGACCTGATCCAGTTCTCCGCGTTCGTGGTGATTCTTTTTACGGTGCTGCTGCAAGGTACGACGATCGGGCTGGTGATCCGCATCATTCGTCCCGCCGCCGACGCGCACGCGTCGAACTATCTGTCCGAGCCGCAGGCGTGGGCGCGTCTCGAAGCCGCGCAGCTCGAAGCGATCAAGCCGCTCGTCTACGCGCCCGACGGCAGCGTGCTGCATCCGCGGCTGCTCGAACAGTACAGCTATCGTGCGCGCCTGACGCAAGAGTTCCAGCACGAGGCGAGCTTTCCAAAAGAAGCGCGTAAAGCGCACTACGACGTGATTCTGACTGCCCTCGCAGCAGGGCGCACTGAACTGTTGAAAATGCATCGCAGCGGCCTGATTCACGACGAATTACTGCACGAGATGGAGCGCGATCTAGATTTGCAGGAAATATCCTCTCGCCACGCTCAAGGCTGACGGACTCACAGCTTCGCGCACGGGCGTGCCGCCACCTCAAGTAATAACAGGGCGTGCCGATATGCAGTTGAGGCACAACACCCGTCCGATCTTCCTAGCCGCCGTCAGGGCCCCGATATGCGCGTCGCATCCGCCGCAAGCGTTCCCTTGCTTGCTCAGATCATCTCGTCACGCCGTCTAATCGGGCCCTGGTTTTCCGGCAATCGTTTGCTTTCCGCCTATTCAACGAATTCAACGCTCACTGAGCGGCGCGCTTCCATGCGAGGCGCCGCTTCCGCTCGTCGATGCGTTGCGCGGACAGAACGTCATGACGGATTTTCTCCACTTCGAACCTGAAAGTGATTCTCACGTGCGACGACTTACCCTTGCCTCCCTGCTATCCGGCCTGGTGACTGTCCTTTTTTTGTCGTTGTACGGTTGTCATCAGAAGGATTCCGCTTCGTCGAGCGCGGCTGCGCCGGCGAAAACGATCATCACTGCGCTGGTCTGGGCTCCGGACTGGCCGGAAGAAATGCTTCAGATCGCCGCCGAATTCAGCAAGGAAAATCCGGACATCGGCGTGAACGTGCAGTTCATGGTCGGCAATTCCGTCGAGGCGAACATCAAGCCGCGCATCGCCTCGGGCAACCTGCCGGATCTCGTCAGTGTGAACCCGAATGCCTACTCGGCTGATCTCGCGGATCAAGGCATACTCGCCGATGTCGGCAAGACGGCGGCATGGAACAACATGCTCGATCCGCTCAAGGACGACTGGACGAGCCGTCGCCAGTCGAAGGCGTTCGGCATTTCGGGCGGCGTGGCGACGGTGCTGATGTACTACAACCAGGACATGTTCGAGAAAGCCGGCATCAAGACGCTGCCGACCAACTTTCGCGAGTTCCTGGCCGTCTGCGAGCAGCTCAAGCGCGCGGGTTTCACGCCTATCATGTGGAACGGCGGGTTTCCGAACATGCTGGGCAACGGTCCGTTCAGCTTCGGCTTCGCCAACAACGTGGTGGCGCGCGAGCCCGCCTGGAAAAAGAAGATCGACGACGGCACGCTCAATCTGAACACGCCCGCCGTCGCCGATATATTTGCCAAGATGTCCCTGATCGCGGAGCGCGGTTACGTGCAGGACGGATACATGGCGACGGACTACGACGGCGGCATCCGCCTGTTCAAGGAAGGCAAGGTCGCGATGGCTTTCCACGGCAGCTGGGCGGCGGGTCTGCTGCTGCACGGCAATCCGTTCCAGGCGGGCGTCTTCATTCCGCCGTGGAATGCGCCCGGCAAGCGGGTCGTGCCCGTGATCGGCAGCGAAACGGGTTTTGCGGTGTGCGAAACCCCCAACAAGGCTGCCGCCATGCGTTTTCTCGAGTTCATCGCGGGCAAGGGCTTCGGCATTCTGCAGGCGAAGCGCCAGAATATTTCGCCGTTCAGGCAAAGCGCGGGGACGATCGCGGGCGATCCGCAGATCGTCGACTATACGCGCGCCGTCAGTCGTTATCCCGTCACGGCGAGCCCGTACTATTCGGTGCTTCCGTCCAATTCCATCGAGCGCCTGCATCGTCTGATGCAGGATGTCCTCTTGAACCGGATCACACCGAAGCAGGCGGCCCAGCTGCTCGACGCGTCCGTCAAGAATGAAGCAAAGATGCATTACAAATGAGCTCGATCATCGCTTCACTGCAACGCGCTTTTGAATACCTGTCGCAGGATCTGTTGCGACGTGTCGAAATACGCTACCGGCTGATTACCGCGTTCATCCTGCTGTCGCTGCTGCCTGTGCTCATTTCGGGCTACATATCGTACGCGGAGTCGACGGCAGCCATCAAAGAGAAAGCCGAGATCTTTTCGAAGGAAGTGGTCAAGCAGGTGTCGCGCAACGTCGTGCTGCGCATGGAGCAGGTCGAGACGGAGAGCAGCCTGCTGGTGCTGTCCGATCAGGTTCAAACCGCGCTGATGAAGGTCGAAAGCGGCAGCCCGAAGGAACAGAGCGAAGCGCGTCAGGATATGACGCGGCTGCTTCTCGATCACTACGGCTCGGTCGATTTCATCAACGAAAAATACCTGCTCGACCAGCACGACCGGATCATGGACACCCAGGCGTTCGCGCAACTGACGCGCGGCGTGATGCACTTCGTCAGGCAGGCACCCGAACACAATGGACGCCCTTACTGGGGCAGCTACGACAACGGCGTCGGCCAGCAGAACCTGGGGATGGTGCGCGCGGTCATCGGCAAGAGCAACAACCAGCAGCTCGGCAATCTGGTGCTGGTGATCCGCCCCGAACATTTCTCGACGATCTTCAACGACGTTGCATTGGGCACGGACACGCAGATCTACGTGCTCGACACGAGCAACAACAAACTGATCGTGCGCGCCGACGATACACCCGCCAGCGCCAACGCGACGGCCGAACCCGGCCTGATCGACAAGATCACGCACAACACCGAAACGCTCGGCGAGCCCAACGGCTTCGTCAGCTTCGAGGGCAAGAACCGCGCGGGCTACTTCGCGGCGTACACGCGGATTCCCGGCACGACGTGGTTCGTCGTCAGCACGATCCCGGAGAAAAAGCTGACGGCCGAGGTGCAATCCGTGCGCAACCAGATCGTGCTGGTCGGCATTTCGGGCTTCCTGCTTTCCATTTTCTTTGCGTACTTCATCTCGCACAGTATTTCGGCGCCGCTGAAGAATCTCGTGCGGAAGATGCACGACACGGGCAGCGATGCGGGCGCCGAAGCCGAGGCGCTGACGGAAGCGCCTGTCGACGACGGGCAGGACGAGCTGGGCCGGCTCGAACAGCGTTTCGAAAGAATGCGCGGGGCAATCCGGCAGAAGATCCAGAAGATCAACGAGATCAATGCATCGCTCGAACAGACGGTGGCCGAGCGCACGGCCGAACTCGTCAGCCGGGAGCTGGAGTCGCGCACGCTGATCGAAAACTCGCCGGACACGATCACGCGCTACGACCGCGACCTGCGCCGCACGTATGCGAACCCGGCGTTTTGCACGTCGGCGGGACGCACGCTCAGCGAAGCGCTCGGCAAGCGGCCGTCGGAGATTCCCGGCGGGGCCAACGCGCTGATCTACGAGCGCAAGATCAGCGAAGCGATTTCGAGCGGCAAGAGCGGGCAGTTCGAACTGCGCTGGCTCAGCAAGGACGGTCAGGAGCAGTGCTCGCATATCCGCCTCACGCCCGAGATCGATCCGTCGGGCACCGTGAACTCGGTGCTCGCCGTCGGCCGTGACCTGTCGGACCGCATGGCGTTCGAAGCGGCGATCTGGCAACAGGCCAACTTCGATACGCTGACGCAGTTGCCGAACCGGCAAATGTTCCAGAACCGTCTCGAACAGGAAGCGAAGATCGCGCAGCGCTCCGGACATCGGATGGCCTTGATGCTGATCGATCTGGACCGCTTCAAGGAAGTCAATGATTCGCTGGGACACGATACGGGCGACACGCTGCTGATCGAAGCCGCGCGGCGCATCACTTCGTGCGTGCGCGAATCGGACACTGTCGCGCGCCTGGGCGGCGACGAGTTCACCGTGATCCTGCCGAACATCGACAACAGCGGCAGCATCGAACGGATCGCGCGAACGATCATCGACACGCTGTCCGAGCCGTTCGCGCTCGGCCCTGACGAAGCGTTCATCTCGGCGAGTATCGGCATCACGGTGTATCCGGACGACACGCGCGAACTCGACGTGCTGTTCAAGAACGCCGACCAGGCGATGTACGCGGCCAAGAATGCCGGACGCAATCGCCTGAACTACTTCACGCCGGACCTGCAGGTTGCAGCGGAAAAGCGCCTGCGCCTGACGAGCGATCTGCGCACCGCGTTGCCGCACGATCAATTCCGGCTCTACTACCAGCCGATCGTCGATCTGTCGACGGGAGACATCTTCAAGGCCGAAGCGCTGATCCGCTGGCTGCATCCCGAGCGCGGCATGGTCAGCCCGCTGGACTTCATACCGCTCGCGGAAGACACGGGCCTGATCGTGCCGATCGGCGACTGGGTGTTCCGTCAGGCCGTGCAGCAGGCGAAGCTGTGGCGCAGGCGCTTCCATCCGTCGTTCCAGATCAGCGTGAACATGTCGCCCGTGCAGATTCGCCAGGACTATCAGCTCGGCACGCAATGGTCCGACTACCTGACCCGCGAAGGCATGCCGGGACAAAGTATCGCGATCGAAATCACGGAAGGCCTGTTGCTGCACGCCGATCTGAATATCGACGAGCGGCTCGCGACGTTCCGCCACGCGGGCATCCGCATTTCGATCGACGACTTCGGCACGGGCTACTCGTCGCTGGCTTATCTGAAGCGCTTCGACATCGACTTTCTGAAGATCGACCGCTCTTTCGTGCAGAACCTCGGCTTCGACGCGGACAATCAGGCGCTGTGCGAGGCGATGGTCGTGCTGGCTCACAAGCTCGGGCTGAAGGTGATCGCGGAAGGCGTCGAAACTATCGAGCAGCGCGACTTTCTGACGGCTGTCGGTTGCGACTTCGCGCAAGGCTTCCTGTATTCGCAGCCGGTCCCGCCCGATCAGTTCGAGGCGCTCGTCTGGCCGCGTATCGAGGTCAGTCCGGAAAGTATCTGAAGGGCATCGATGCGCGCGTTTGCGCGCGTGCGGTTCATTGCTGCGGCGCTGCCGTGGTCCGCGCTTTCACACGCGCGACCACGGCCTCGGCGACCTGTGATGCAGCCTGCTTGATGTCGGCCTGCTGGTCGTTGCCCGCCATCACGTAGCGTGCCGCCACGACGTAAGGATTCAGCTTGATCATCGCGCCGGGCGCGTGCTTGTCGGACTGTCCCTCGACGGTCAGATAGAGCGGCGTGGGCGATTCGACAGGCAATCCGTCGATGGCGACGGCCAGTTCGATCTTGCCCTGACCCGCGCCGAAACCCACGACGGCGCGCCGCACGCGGTTGCCTTCGTCGACCGCCAGAAAGACGCCTCGCACCAGCCAGCCTTGCGCGGGCAGCGGAGCGCCGACGGGAAGACGGCGCGCATCGATCCCGTCGTGCTGCAGGTCGGCGACCAGCGTATCGGCCATGCTGGCGACCAGCGCCTGCGATTTTTTCTGCGGGTCCTGCTCTGACAGATGCAGCGGCGACAGGCTGCCGGCAAAGCGGCGCGCGCGACTCAGACGGCTTTGATCGGGCGTGATGTTGGCCGCGTCGAGTTCGAAGTCCGACACGTAGACGACGGGCGCGGAAGCGCTCGTTGCGTTCCCGACGCCGCCTTGCTGGGCCGAAGCCAGCGACGCGAATGCAGCGAGCCAGAGGGCTGCAACGGAGCCCTTCAACCATCGATTGTTCATCGCGGTCTCCTGATCGTGGCGATCACGCGGAAACTGTTTGCGCCATCGACGAATATACGCCCGCCGCGCTCGACGCACCGCAGAATCAGGCAAGACTTCCAGAGTATTTGGACAGCGGAACGGCCCGCTTTGCGCCACACTCCGACTCGCAACCGCGTAATGCCGTTCGAGGCTACGCAGTGCGCGTGCATAACCAGAACCTACTCGGAGTCATCGATGTCCACCACTCTGATTCTCAACGGCAAGTCCACGACGCTGGACGCCGATCCCAACATGCCGCTGCTCTGGGCGATCCGCGAAGTCGCGGGTCTGCACGGAACGAAATTCGGCTGCGGGATGGCGCAATGCGGCGCGTGCACGGTTCATCTCGAAGGCCAGCCGATCCGCTCGTGCATTACGCCGCTGTCGGCCGTGGAGGGCCGCCACATTACGACGATCGAAGGATTGCAGGGCAAGCCGGCGAAGGCCGTGCAGGCCGCGTGGGTGAAGCTGCAAGTCCCGCAGTGCGGCTACTGTCAGTCCGGACAGATCATGTCCGCTGCCGCGCTGCTCGCGCAAAACCCCAAGCCGACGGACGCGGATATCGACGCCGCGATGAGCGGCAACATCTGCCGCTGTGCGACCTATACGCGAATTCGCGCCGCGATCCACGATGCCGCCGGCACGATTCAGGGGTGAGCGATGACGACCGATATCGTTGACCTTCAGCGCCCGGCGCGGCGCTCCTTTCTGAAAGGCGCGGGCACGGCGGCCGCGCTCGCGCTCACCATCGGCTTCGAATGGACCGTCACGTCGCGCCGCGCGCTCGCGGCGCCGACGCCGGGTGCGCCGTTCGCACCGAACGCATTCCTGCGCGTCGGTGCCGACGACAGCGTGACCGTGATCGCCAAGCACGTCGAGATGGGCCAGGGCGCGTACACGGGCATCGCGACGATCGTCGCCGAAGAACTGGATGCGGACTGGTCGCACGTGCGGGTCGAAAGCGCGCCCGCCGATGCGAAGCGCTACGCGAATCTCGCGTTCGGCACGATGCAGGGCACGGGCGGCAGTTCGGCGATGGCCAATTCGTGGATGCAATTGCGCGACGCGGGCGCGAAAGCGCGCGCGATGCTGGTGACGGCGGCGGCACAGCAATGGAAGGTGCCCGCAGCCGACTTGCGCACTGAGCGCGGCGTCGTTTATCACGACGCGAGCGGCCGGCATGCGACGTACGGTTCGCTGGCATCGGCGGCAGCCGCATTGCCTGTGCCGGAAAACGTGACGCTCAAGGACCCGAAGAACTTCAAACTGATCGGCAGTCAGGCGCCGCGTGTCGACGTGCCGCCCAAGACCGACGGCACCGCACAGTTCACGCTCGACGTGACCTTCCCCGGCATGCTCGTCGCCTTGATCCAGCGGCCGCCGCAGTTCGGCGCAACGGTGCGTTCCTTCGATGCGTCGGCGGCGAAAGCGGTGCCCGGCGTCGTGAACGTCGTGCAGGTGCCGCGCGGCGTGGCGGTCGTCGGCAAGAGCTTCTGGGCGGCGAAACAGGGCCGCGACGCGCTGAAGGTGGAATGGGACGATACGAACGCGGAGAAGCGCAGTTCGGCGGACATCATGGCCGAATACCGCAAGGCCGCCGACAAGCCCGGTCTGCCCGCGCGCACGGAAGGCGACGCGTCGAAGGCGATTCAGGGCGCGGCGCGCAAGATCAGCGCGAGCTACGAATTCCCGTACCTCGCTCACGCGCCGATGGAACCGCTCGACGCCGTCGTCAAACTGACGGCCAACAGTTGCGAAATCTGGGCGGGCGACCAGTTCCAGACCGTCGATCAGGCGAACGCGGCGCACGTCGCCGGTCTGCAACCGCAGCAGGTCAGCATCCACACGCTGTACGCGGGCGGCAGCTTCGGTCGGCGTGCGAATCCGGGCTCGGACTATATCGTCGAAGCCGTGTCGATCGCGAAGGCGCTCGGCGCGAACGGCACGCCCGTCAAGCTGCAATGGACGCGCGAAGACGACATCCACGGCGGCCTGTATCGCCCGATGTACTTTCACAAGCTCGAAGCAGGCCTGTCGCGCGATGGCAAGCTCGTCGGCTGGCAGCACCGGATCGTCGGGCAATCGATCGTCGCCGACACACCGTTCGCGGGGTTGATCAAGAACGGCATCGACGGAACGTCGGTGGAAGGCGCGGCGAACATCGCGTACGCGATTCCGAACATCTCCGTCGAACTGTCGACGATGCGCACGGGCGTGCCCGTTCTGTGGTGGCGCGTGGTGGGCAGCTCGCACACGGCCTTCGCCGTCGAAGCGTTCATGGATGAAGCAGCGCACGCGGCCGGCAAAGATCCGTACACGTTCCGGCGCGATCTGCTCGAACACGAGCCGCGCATGCGCGGCGTGCTCGATCTCGCCGCCCAGAAGGCGGGCTGGAGCAACGCGCCTTTGCCGCCCGGGAAAGGCCGCGGCATCGCGGTGGCCGAAGCGTTCAAGACCTTCGTCGCGCAGGTCGCCGAGGTGTCTGTCGACAAGGACGGCAAAGTGAAGGTCGATCGCGTCGTCTGCGCAGTGGATTGCGGTACCGCGATCAATCCGGACGTGATCGCGGCACAGATCGAAGGCGGCATCGGCTTCGGCCTGGGCGCGGCGTTGTACGGCGCGATCACGTTGAAGGACGGCCGCATCGAGCAGAACAACTTCGACGGCTATCGCGTGCTGCGCATGGACGCAATGCCGAAGGTCGAAGTGCACATCGTTGCTTCGGCGCAAGCGCCCACCGGCATCGGTGAGCCAGGTGTCGCGCCCGTCGGGCCCGCCGTCGCAAACGCGATTTTCGCGGCCACGGGCAAGCGGGTGTATGCGCTGCCGTTCTCGACGGAGAATCTCGCCTGAGTCGGGGCGAGCGTCGGCAAGACGTCAGGCACGGTCGCTGCGTGTGAGGCGACCGCCGGCTTTCACGTCGCGATGATGCAGCGGGCGACGCGCGCCCGCTGCATCTCACTCAGTTTCCGAAAAAAACCGGCTTCGGATTGCCATCCGACGATGCCGGCGCGCCCATCTGCATCGTGCCGCTCGGCGCGACGCCGCCTACGGCTGTCTGTTCCAGCGGCGGCTGCTCGCCCGCTGATGCCTTGGCTTCGGCTGCCTGGATGTCGGCAGGATAGGAGGCGTCGTCCGACGAGGGACGATAGCCCGCCTGTTCGACGCGTTGCAGATCTTCGCGAACCTGTGCGCGCGTGACCTGGCCCTGGTCGGCCTGAGCAAAGGAAAGTGCCGGCGCAGCCAGCGCACACGAAACAACTACGGCCTGAATCAGTGCTTTCATGATGGTTCACCTGCATGTGAGTTCTTGACCAGCGCCGCATCCATAACGTCCACGAGGATGCGGCCCCAATGCCCTTCGCCGCGTTTCACTGCTTGTCGGTTTGGGTCCCGTCAACCGTGTGGCCGCCGGTTCGCAAAGGGTTAACGCCATTGTGGGCACTGAGTGCTGACCTAAGCCTGTCCCTCAGATGACAAATCGGTCATTTACGCAATCGACATCGTTTAGGGCTGTTTATCCTCCGCCCAAGATGTCGAATTCGTAATGTCACAGTCACTTGCGAGTAAGTGCCCCGCCGCCACACTGCGATCCCATGAAATGTTCGGGCGCGATCCGCGTTCGGACATACCGGCCGATCATCGTCCAAGGAACCCGTCATGTGGATCGTCAAACTGGCCCTGCGGCGGCCCTACACTTTCATCGTGCTGGCCGTGCTGCTCTTCATCGTCGGGCCGCTCGCGATCCTGCGCACACCGACGGATATCTTCCCGAACATCAACATTCCCGTCGTCAGCATCGTCTGGTCGTATAACGGCTTTTCCGCCGAAGACATGGCGCACCGGATCACGTCGAACTACGAGCGCGCGCTCACCACCGACGTCGACGATATCGAACACATCGAATCGCAATCGCTCAACGGCGTGTCCGTCGTGAAGGTGTTCTTTCATCCGGGCGCGGACATCAACCGCGCGATCGCCGAAGCCGCGTCGAACTCCGCGTCGATCCTGCGCGTGCTGCCGCCCGGCACACTGCCGCCGAACATCATCACGTACAACGCATCGACGGTGCCCGTGCTGCAACTGGGTTTGTCCAGCAACACGCTGCCCGAACAGACGCTCTACGATCTGGGCAACAGCTTCATCCGCACGCAGCTCGCGACGATTCAAGGCGCAGCCGTGCCGCTGCCATACGGCGGCAAGATCCGCCAGATCATGGTCCAGCTCGATCCGAAAGCGTTGCAGGCGAAGGGCCTTGCACCCGCCGACGTGGTCAACGCAGTCAACGCGCAAAACCTGATTCTGCCCGGCGGCACCGCGAAGATCGGCTCGCGCGAATACAACGTCGAGATGAACGGCAGCACGAGCACCGTCGCTGCCCTCAACGATCTGCCCATCAAGACGGTCAACGGCAGCGTGGTCTATGTGCGCGATGTCGCGCATGTAATCGACGGCTACGCGCCGCAAACGAATATCGTGCGCAGCGACGGCAAGCGCGCGGCGCTGCTGCAAATCGAGAAGACGGGCAGCGCATCGACGCTCACCATCATCCAGCAGGTCAAGGCGATGCTGCCGAAGATCGCCGCCGGTTTGCCGAGTGCGCTGAAGATCACGCCGCTCTCCGATCAGTCCGTGTTCGTGAAGTCCGCGATTTCGGGCGTCGTGCGCGAAGCGCTGATCGCCGCTTGCCTGACGGCCGCGATGATCCTGCTGTTTCTCGGCAGCTGGCGCGCGACGCTGATCATTGCCGTGTCGATTCCGCTGGCCGTATTGACGTCGCTGATCGCGCTCGCGGCGCTCGGGCAGACCATCAACATCATGACGCTCGGCGGACTCGCGCTCGCGGTCGGCATTCTCGTCGACGATGCGACCGTGGCGATCGAAAACATCACGCATCACCTCGAAAAAGGCGAGCTGCTGCACGACGCTATTCTGAATGGGTCCGGCGAAATTGCCGTGCCGACTTTCGTCTCGACGCTGTCGATCTGCATCGTGTTCGTGCCGATGTTCCTGTTGTCGGGCGTCGCGCGCTATCTGTTCGTGCCGTTGGCGGAAGCCGTCGTGTTCGCGATGTGCGCGTCGTACTTCTTCTCGCGCACGCTGGTCCCGACGCTCGCGATGTATCTGATGCGCGCGCCGTCTGCGGATAGACATGCCGCGTCGGGCCGCTTCGCCATCTTCGTGCGTTTTCAACACGGCTTCGAGCAGCGCTTCGAAACGCTGCGCAACGGTTATCACAACGTGCTGCAACGCACGGTCGCGAATCGCCGCCGCTTCATCCCTGTCTATCTTGCGCTGTGCTTCGCGTCGCTCGCATTGCTTCCGTTCGCGGGCCGCGACTTCTTCCCCGCCGTCGATACCGGGGAAATTCGCCTGCATTTGCGCGCACCGACGGGCACACGTATCGAGCAGACGGCGCGTATCACCGATCAGGTCGAAGCGAAGATCCGCAGCGTGATTCCAAAGTCGGAACAGGCAGCCGTGCTCGATAACATCGGCGTGCCGGTGAGCGGCATCAACCTGACGTACGACTCGGCGGATCCGATCGGCCCCGAAGACGCCGACATCATGGTCACGCTCACGCCCGATCACAAGCCGACGGCGCAATACGTCGCGCAGTTGCGCAACGTGCTGACGCAGGCATTTCCCGGCGTGACGTTCGCGTTTCTGCCCGCCGATATCGTCAGCCAGATTCTGAACTTCGGTCTGCCCGCGCCCATCGACGTGCAGATCGTCGGCAACAAGCTCGATCAGAACCGTGTCGTCGCCGACAAGCTGCTCGCGCAGATGCGCGGCGTGCGCGGTCTCGTCGATGCGCGCATCCAGCAGCCCGGCGACGAACCGACCATCGACGTCAACGTGGATCGCACGAAGGCGATACAGGCCGGCCTGACGCAGAAAGACGTCGCGCAGAACATGCTGATCGCGCTGTCGGGCAGTTCGCAGACCACGCCGAATTTCTGGCTCGATCCGAAGAACGGTGTCAGTTATCCATTGGTGACGGAAGTGCCGCAGTACGACATTCACTCGCTGCAGACGCTCACCAACATTCCGTTGACGACCAACCAGGTGCGCGTCAATCCGCAGAATCAGCTGGGCACGCTCGGCACGACATCGCGCAGCACACAGCAGGCCGTCGTCTCGCACTACAACGTACAGCCCGTGCTCGACATTTTCGCGTCGACGCAAGGGCGCGATCTGGGCAGCGTCGCCACTGACGTGACGAAACTCGTCGACGCCGCACGCGCGCAGTTGCCGCCCGGCTCGTCGATCGTGATTCGCGGGCAGGTGCAGTCGATGAACGAGTCGTTCGTGGGCCTCGGCTACGGTCTCGTGTTCGCGATCGCCCTTGTCTATCTGCTGATGGTCGTGAATTTCCAGTCGTGGCTCGATCCGCTCATCATCGTCAGCGGCTTGCCGGGTTCGTTAGCGGGCATCGCGTGGATGCTGTTCGCCACGCACACGACGCTCAGCGTCCCCGCGCTGACAGGCACGATCTTATGCATCGGCATTGCGACGGCGAACAGCATTCTCGTCATCAACACGGCGCGCGAGTCGCTCGCGAACGGTATGGAGCCGCTCGCCGCCGCGCTCGATGCAGGCTTCAACCGCTTCCGCCCGGTGCTGATGACGGCGCTCGCGATGCTGATCGGCATGCTGCCGATGGCGCTCGGCCTCGGCGACGGCGGCGAACAGAACGCGCCGCTCGGCCGCGCGGTGATCGGCGGGCTCGCGATCGGCACGGTTTCGACGCTGATGTTCGTACCCGTCGTGTTCGGCATGGTGCACGCGTGGCTCGCGAAGCGCCGCGCGAAGAAAGCAGCCGATCGTGCCGACGTGACCACACACGCTCAATAAGGACTTGCCATGACCACGCCCAATCTGCCGACAGGTCCGGAACCTTCGGCTCGCACAGACCTTGCGCCTCTCGATCACAAACACACACGCACGACGCGGCGTTGGATATTGCCTGCAGCGCTCGCGGCTGTCGCCGCCGCGCTGCTCGCGATCGGCATCGTGCCGCGTCTACAGGCCAACACGGCACTGACGCAGCAGGTCGATGCACAGCGCTATCTCACGGTCGAAGCGCTCACGCCGAAGCGCGCGCCCACGTCGCAGGAACTGCTGCTGCCGGGCAACGTGATGCCGTTCGCGGATGCGTCGATCTACGCTCGCACGAGCGGCTACATCCAGCACTGGTATTCGGATATCGGAGCGAAGGTCAAAGCGGGTCAAACGCTCGCCGACATCGATACGCCCGAACTCGACGCGCAACTGCGCCAGGCACGCGCCGATGAGGCAACCGCGAAAGCCAACTACACCTTTGCGAACAGCACTGCGCAACGCTGGCAAACGATGCTGCAAACGCAGTCGGTCTCGCAGCAGGACGCCGACGCGAAAACCAGCGACAGCGCAGCGAAGCTGGCCGCGTGGCAAGCGGCGCAAGCGAACGTGGCGCGGCTTTCGGAGCTGGTGTCGTACGAGAAAGTGACGGCGCCGTTCGATGGCGTGATCACCGCGCGCAACGTCGACGTCGGCGCGCTGGTGACGTCGGGCGGTTCGCCCGGCATCGCGGCCAATGGCGGCGAACTCTTTCATATCGAACAGACCGACCGGCTGCGCGTATATGTCGACGTACCGCAAAACGATGCGCAGGGTGTCGCGCCGGGCACGAAGGTCTATCTGACGACGCAGCAGTATCCGGGGCGCAAGTTCGACGCGACGGTCGCGCGCAGCGCGGATTCGATCGATCCCGTGAGCCGCACGCTGCGCGTCGAAGTCGACGTCGACAATCGCGACGGCACGTTGCTGCCGGGTGCGTATGCGCAGGTTCATCTTGCGCTGGAAACAGCGCACCCCGCGCTCGAAGTGCCCGTCAGCGCGCTGCTGTTCCGGCCGGACGGCGTCACTGTCGCGACGATCGGTACCGACGACAAGGTGCAGTTGAAGACCGTAACCATCGGCCGCGATTTCGGCACGTATGTCGAAGTCGCAACGGGGCTCGAAGCAAACGATCGCGTGATCAACAATCCGGGCGATGCGATCAGCAGTGGCGAAACCGTACGCGTGGCGCCTGTAAATGCAGCGCAGGCAGCGACGCCGGCGAAGCGCGGTTGAGAAACGGAAAGCGAGGCTCATCATGTTCACTATCCGTGGATCGCTGGTTCGCAAGATAATTGCCGTGGCCGTGGCAAGCGCACTGACCGCGTGTTCGACGCTGCCGCATTACTCGCAGCCGCAAACGGCTGTGCCCGATCATTTCGCAAGCACGCCGCGACCGTCCGCCGGCTGGACGGTCGCCGCACCCGCCGACTCGCAGGTGCGCGGCCCGTGGTGGACGCTCTTCAACGACGACGATCTGAACCATCTCGAAGCGCAGGTCGACGTGTCGAACCAGACTGTGCGCAAAGCCGTCACGCAACTGGAAGCGGCGCGCGCGATGGTCGACTATCAGCGCGCGGGCTACTCGCCCGTGGTCACCGCAGGCGCTTCGGCGCAGCGCTATCGGACGTCGCAGAATGTGGTGCACAAAGGTCTGGCGGGTCATACCGTGCCCGATTTCTCGACCGGACTCGCGGCGAGCTGGGAACCCGATCTGTTCGGCCGCGTGAAGAACGCGACCGTCAATGCGCGCGACAATGCGCAGGCCAGCGAAGCCGATCTGCAGTCGGTGCGCCTTTCCGTCGCCACCGATCTCGCGATCGACTATTTCGATCTGCGCTCGCTCGACCGGCAGAAGAAACTGCTCGACGATACCGTCACCGCTTATGCCGCCGCGCTGCGGATCGTGCAGCAGCAACTGAAGGACGGTGCGATCGATGCATCGGCCGTCGCGCAGGCGCAAACGCAACTCGAAAGCACGCGCACGCAGGACAGCGATATCGATGTGCAGCGCGCGCAGCTCGAACACGCGATCGCCACGCTGATCGGCCAGCCCGCTTCGTCTTTCGCGCTGCCGCCGAAGGTGGAAACCGTCGCGCTGCCGCAGATTCCGGCGGGCGTGCCGTCGCAATTGCTTGAGCGCCGTCCCGACATCGCCGCCGCTGAACGGCGCGTGGCCGCCGCGAACGCACAGATCGGCGAAGCGCGCGCGGCGTTCTATCCGAATCTGACGCTGTCGGCAACGGCAGGACTCGAAAGCTCGTTCTTTGCGCCGTGGCTCACGGCGTCGAGCCTGTTCTGGTCGCTCGGCTCGCAGATCGCGGGTACGCTGTTCGACGGCGGCCGCCGAACGGCAGCGCTGAAGAACGCCAGCGCGCAATACGACGGCACGGTTGCCGATTACCGGCAAACGGTGCTGGTTGCCTTCCAGCAGGTCGAGGACGATCTATCGGCGCTCAATACGCTCGCGAACGAAGCCGACAGCCAGCAACGCGCGACAGCGGCCGCCGACCTGTCGCTCAAGCTCACGACCAATCGCTATCAGGCGGGCGCCGTCGATTATCTGAACGTCGTGACGGCGCAGACCATCGCGCTGTCCAACGAGCGCACGGCGGAACAGATCGACGCGCGGCGCATCGACGCAAGCGTGCAATTGCTGAAAGCGCTCGGCGGCGGCTGGGACCGCAATGCGTTGACGGATGCAAACGCTACGGATTGACCCCGCGCTGTCTCGACTGCAGCTTCCTCCCCCGTCGTCGTAATATATGCCCGTTCATAACGCCAAACGGGGAAATCGTGATGCGCAAGCTGTTGTTGTCGGGAATCGTTTTGACGGGTCTTCTTTTCACGGGCGCTGCTTCCGCCGATGAAGGCAAGGTCGAGGTGCTGTACGCAGGGTCGCTCGTGAATCTGATGGAACGCAGCGTCGGTCCGGCTTTCGAAAAGGAAACGGGCCTGCATTTTCAGGGCTATGCAGCAGGCTCGAACAAGATCGCCAACGAGATCAAGGGCAAGCTGCGACGCGGCGACGTGTTCATCAGCGCGAGCCCGAAGGTCAACACGGGCCTGATGGGCGCGGCAAACGGCAATCAGGTGACGTGGTACGTGAACTTCGCCGAGTCGCCGCTGATGATCGGCTACAACCCGCAAAGCCGTTTCGCCGCCGACTTCAAGAAGAAGCGCTGGGATGAAGTGCTGCAGGAGCCGGGCATTCGCATCGGACGCACCGATCCGAAGCTCGATCCGAAGGGCGCCTTCACGGTCGAAATGATGACGAAGGCAGCCGCGCTGTATCAGCAGCCGGACCTCGTGCAAAAGACGCTCGGCGATCCGGAGAATCCGGCGCAGGTGTTGCCGGAAGAGACGCTGGTGGGCCGTCTGCAATCGGGTCAGCTCGATGCCGGCTTCTTCTATTCGACGGAAACGTCGGACCTCAAGATTCCCGCGCTTCGTCCTGCGCCTGAGCTTCAGGCGAAGGCCAGCTACACGCTGACGATTCTCACCGATGCGCCCAACGAGGCGGGTGCGGTGCGCTTCGTGAACTTCCTGTTGAGCGCGTCGGGCCGTGCGTTGCTGAAGCAGCATGGCGTCGATATCGTGAAGCCGACCGTGACGGGCAATGCGCAGGCTGTGCCGTCGTCGGTGCAAGCCGTACTCGACGCCGCGCAATGACGCGCCCGACCGCGCGGCCGCTGCTGTGGCTCGCCTGCCTGCTTGCTGTGTATCTGTGCGCGCCGTTCGTCGCGAGCATTCCGCAGATCGGCCACGCGGACTGGGCAGGCGTCGACTGGCGCGGCACGTGGTCGGCAGTGGCCGTATCGGCGTGCAGCGCGAGCGTCGCGGCGCTCGCGATCCTGATCGGCGGCGTGCCGCTCGGCTACTGGCTCGCGCGTTCGCGCTCGCGCGGCATGGCGCTGCTCGGCTTCATCGTCCAGTTGCCGCTTGCGCTGCCGCCGCTCACGAGCGGCGTCCTGCTGCTATTTCTGCTCGGGCCGTATAGCATGCTCGGTCGACTGACGAACGGCGCGCTCACCGATTCGTTCGCGGGTATCGTGCTCGCGGAAACGTTCGTGGCCGCGCCGTTCCTGGTCGTCGCGGCGCGCTCTGCGTTTGCCGCGATCGATCCTGTCTACGACGACGTTGCCGCCACGCTCGGACATCGCGCGACGAGCCGCTTCTTTCGCGTGATGCTGCCGATCGCCTGGCCGTCGATCCGCGCCGGTCTGGTGCTCGCGTGGCTTCGGGCATTCGGCGAGTTCGGTGCGACGGTGATGGTCGCCTATCATCCATATTCGCTGCCCGTCTATACGTACGTCGTGTTCGGCGGCCAGGGGCTGCCCGCGATGATGCCGCTGCTGCTGCCCACGCTCGTGATCGCCGTGTTGTGCGCGGCGCTCTCCGTGGCGTGGCGCGGCGGCGGTTCTACGCGTCTTGTTGAGGTTGCCGACAATGGCGATGCGTCAGACCAACCAGCCGGGGAAGCGGTCCGCCCTGCCCTGCCGAATCCTCGGCTCGCCTTCGCACTGAAGCGCCATCTCGGCGCATTCGATCTCGACATCGAATGGATGCCTTCGACGCGACGACTCGCGATCATCGGGCCGTCGGGCTCAGGCAAGTCGCTCGCGCTGAAGCTGATTGCCGGGCTCGAACACAACGAAGCCGGGTTCGTGCGCGTCGGCGAGAAGCAACTGGATGCGCTGCCGCCCGAACAGCGTCATGTCGGCTATGTGCCGCAGGACTACGGGCTGTTTCCGCATATGACGGTTGCGCGCCAGTTGTCGTTTCCCGTCGATGCGGATGCCGCGAGCGCACGCTACTGGGTCGAGCATCTCGGTCTATCCGCGCTGACGGCGCGTTTGCCGCGCCAGTTGTCGTTTGGTCAGCGTCAACGTGTGGCGCTTGCGCGTGCCCTTTCGCGGCATAGCCAGATTCTGTTGTTCGACGAGCCGTTTTCCGCGCTCGATACACCGCGTCGTCGTCGCCTGCAACAGGCGCTGCGCGCGTTGCAGCGCGAGATCTCGGCCGTCACCGTGCTCGTCACGCACGATCCCGACGAGGCTGCGCTGCTCGCCGACGAAGTGCTCGTGATCGAACGCGGACGCGTGCTGCAAGCGGGAACCGTCGATCATGTCTTCCGGCAGCCGGCCTCGTTGCAGGTCGCGGCGCTGCTGGGATTGCATAACGTCGGTACCGGGACGATGCGCGCGGCTGGTGTGATCGAAACGGCATCGGGACTCTCATTCGAGGTCGCGGACCACTCTATTTCTGCTGGTGAACAGGTGATGTGGCGCGTGGCGCCGTCGTCTATCGAGATTGCGCGGGACGGCGCGTATGCCGGCACCATCGATTCCGTGGAATTGCGGCACGGCGATCTCTATGCGGTCGCGAATATCGGTGAAATGCGTTTCGACATTGCCTGCGATGTCGAACCTTTGCACGGGCTGGGGCGCGGGCCAGCGCGTTTTACAATCGATGCACGCGGCGTAAGCGCGTGGATCAGCGGTACGCGCGTGACTCAGCAAGAAAGCCCGGCATCGGTTTCATCGCACGCGTAACGGCTAGTCGCCCGATACGAGCGCGGCATCGTCGTGTCTGAGCGCAACGGGCAGCCGATCGTATTTGGACTGCTCGACCAGCAGATCGACCAGTGCACGCACGTTCGGCGCGAGATTGCGGCGACTGCCATATGCAACCGATAGGCCCATCGACGGCAAAGGCGTTTCCGACAATACCGGTACGAGCGAGCCGTCGTCCAGATCGTCTTCGACGAGCACGGCGGGCACTAACGCGACGCCCATCCCTTCAATCGCCATTCGACGCAGCATGTCGCTATTGTTTGCGTGAATATGAGTCGCGTGCGCGGTATTCGTGTCGAGCCATCGATGTACGGGATCATGCTCGGTGCTTGCCGTGCCGTCGTCGTGGGAGAGCATCGCGAGCGGAGCGATGTCCGTCAGATTCGCGATGCCATGTATGCCCGGCATATAGCGCGGCGACGCAACGAGCATCATGTCCAGATGCGCGAAGGCGCGCGCGACGACTGACCCGGGATGCGGATAGGTGTCGTTCGTCAACGCCGCATCGAAGCGCCCTTCGACGAGGCCGATGGGACCGTCCGCGTAAATCACCTGCGGCACGACGAGCGGATGGCGTTCGGTATATGCACTCAGCAGTTTCGCGAGATACCCTGCGCCCACGCTGCCCTGCACCGCGATGCGCAACGTGCCCGACGGCACACCTGTGGCCGCGAGCAGCCCGCCTTCGACGTCGTCGATCTCGTCGACGATCGTCCTGACGCGATCCAGAAACAGCCGCCCCGCTTCCGTCAGCGTGACGCTGCGTGTCGTGCGCTGGAGCAGGCGCGCGTCGAGGCGCTCCTCGAGTGACGCGACACTACGCGTCGCGACGGCGCTCGATACTTTCAGTTGATCGGCGGCGCCCGTGAAGCTGCCCAGCTCCGCGACCTTTACAAACATTCTGAGTGACTGCAGATAGTCCATCGTTGCGCTTCTGTAGAAGCGTCGATCGCGACGATCGACGAAGGTCAGAGATTCGACTCTGGACTGTACAAATGCAGCGCGCGTGGATAAAGCGCCCTTCACTGAATTGACTGTTCATGCCGCTCCGACAATTTCATCGAATGAAATCGTCGGGTGCTGGTGTCGGAGTGGATACGCGGCGCGAGTTTATTTGAGGGCCTTTCGGATCTTGCGCATGCCGGCGATCGTGCTCTCGAAGACTTCCGCGCCGACCTTCGCTTTGAGACGCCGGCTGATTTGCGCGCTCGCGTCGCGGATCGCCGCGTCCAGCGCCTTCCCCGAGCGCGTCGGGTGGACGCCCCGCTCTCGTGCGTCGGACGTGCCCTGCCGTCGTTCGACGAGCTTCTTCCTCGACAGGTTATCGATGAGCCGTGTTGCCGTCGGGCGGGCAATGCCCAGTCTGTCCGCGATCTCGCTGCCGAGGCAACCCGGCTCCGACAGGACGACGCGTAACACGTAACCTTGCGCCGGCGTCAAGCCGAAGTCGGCATAAATGTCGGCCCATTCGCGCTCGACCCGACGAGCAAGTGCGGACGCGTTGAAATACAGGCATTGATCGAACATGAATTTCGCTCAGGCATTTGATTAGCAAGACAACTATATATATAGGCGTCATCGGAGAGAATCGCCGATCAATGTCATGCTGGTGCGTGGTTGATCGAGCGGTTCAGGTACGGCGTTTGCTGGATTGCCGCCGAAATCTTCGTGGTTAGTCTGTATGTGGCAGCAACGAGCCGCGGCCGCGGTCTCGCAACCCCAAGACGTTCGTCGACATGACAAAGCTACCCGTCTACGCCAGCCTCGCCTATCTGATCTGCCACGCACCGGCGGCCCTCGCGCAAACGCCCTCGCCGCTCGGCGAGTGGCAATACTCAGCGGGCATCCCGCTCGAAAAGCTGTTTGAGCCCAATCGACCTGACTGGAAAGTGCGACTTGGCATTGGCGCGACGTTCGAACCGCGCTATGACGGCTCGGATCGCTATCACACGCTGGTCGGTCCAAGCACCGATATCCGCTACAAGGATCTGGCTTTTCTTTCAACGGGTGAAGGTCTGGGCGTCAACGTGCTCCAGGGCCAAAACTGGCGCGTGAGCATCGCGGCCGTCTATGACCTGGGCCGGCGGGCGCACGACGACCCAACCCGGCTGGACGGCATGGGCAACATCAACCCGGCGCCCGAGGTGAAGCTGGCTGGAGAGTATGTAATCTCGAAGGAGTTTCCGCTGGTGTTCCGGGGTGCGGTGACTCGCAGCTTCGGCGGATCGAATGGTTGGGTCGCGGATCTCGGCGCGTACATGCCGCTGCCGGGCAGTTCGGAAAGCTTTTACTGGTTCGCGGGACCGTCGGTGACCTTCGCCGATTCCAAATATATGAACAGCTGGTTCGGCGTGAATGCGGCGCAGGCAGCTTCATCTCGATATTCACAGTATGACGCGAGCGCCGGGCTGAAATCCGCAGGTTTTGGCGTGACGATGGTCTGGTTCGTCAACAAGCACTGGTTCGTAACCGCGGACGGAGCGCTCAAGCGCCTGCTCGGCAGCGCCGCTAACAGCCCGATCACGCAAACGAAGACGAATGGGGTGTGCGACGTGTCGATCAACTACCAGTTTTAAGTTATTGATTCGTCTATATTTTTTTCTTTTGTCCGCGCCTATATTACCTGGAGTTCCTTACTTTTCGAGATAGTTGGTTTCATCGTTTTTGACTAGTACGCGCTTCGAGGAAGCGTCGCAAATGGCCGCTGCGTGCCCGGCAGTCTCGATTTTTCGGACTGGTTTGGCTGTGGCTGCGCGATCTGAAGCAGGCCAGTGCGTCGATCTGAGGCGCTGACATGTGCGTATTTACCGTAAATATGAGAGCGCGACGACTAATGTCCCCACTTGGGGCGGGTGTCTATCGAGCCTCGCTAGGTATGCGATGTCCGTGTGACTGATGTCCCCATCTAGGGTGTGCAGATTCACATCATGCGGCTTGCGCTCTGGGATTTGTGGGTTTTCTGCGGCCGGGGGACCCGTGAATGGGCGTGTGAGGGGGCTGAGAGGCCGTTTCTGTGACTTTGTCCCCAGCTGGGGTGGCTGCGGCAGTGCCGTCGGCGCGGCAATGGTTAATGTCCCCAGGCAGGGTGACACGGTTGGTCCGCCGTAACGCGCTGTCCACTTATTTACGATAAATACGACGTCGGCAAATTCGGGTGCGTTTGCGATTCGCGATTTTACGATTTAGGTTCATAGAGTTAGCGAAGGTTCTTTGCGATGGTTCGAGTTGCGGTGGGTAAACGATGCGTTGTGTGACGGGGTTAGGGATTGATCTTCTCCACGAAAAAACAGCAACAAACGCGGCGTTCGTGTCCCCGTCTGGGGTGTATTGAGGTTTGTATACCGTTTGGTAAACAACGTTTACAACGTTTACACAGCTAAGATCCTTATCCAATAAGGGTTTCCAGAGGTAAACGTCTCCGTTTGGGGCGGCAACCGACCCTGGTTGGGGTGTCATCTGCTACCAAACGTCCCCTTTTGGGGCGTTTCGCGCCCCCAGATGCGGTGGAATTGTCCCCGTCTGCGGTGAATCTACCCACAGGGGTTTGGATCCGACTCATCGCCCAACGAGAATCGGGACATTTCGCCAGTCGGGTGCGCATGATGTCCCAGTGGGTGATTGCAACGTGGGGTCATTTAGAGCACAATCCGGGTCATGCCCAGACCTTTGCCGAATGAGGTACGTACCGAAAGCGTCAAAAAGCACGTAGCGGCCATCCATACGAGCGGCGAGCTTTCGCTGCTCGAGCGGAAGCTGTCCAACGTGCTCTTGCTGCATTCGTACGACAACCTCCTGACCACGAGAACGCACCGCCTGCCGGTTCGGACGCTCATGCTCGTGCTCGGCTGGACTGAAAGCGAAAACACCGAAAAGCTACGCGAAGCGCTTAGACAACTCGCTACTACGGCGGTCGAATTCAACGTGATGGACGACGGCCGCGAGCGATGGAGCGTGATGCCCATCCTGTCCTTCGCCGAGATTCGCACCGGCGTGTGTTCGTACCGCTACGACGAGGCGTTGGCCGAAAAGCTCTACGATCCGTCGATCTACGCGACCGTCAACCTCGGCGTGCAGCGCAAATTTTCGAAGTCGCACGCGCTGACGCTCTACGAAAATTGTCTGCGTTTTCAGAAGGTTGGGTCGACCGGCTGGATCGAACTGCCTGTCCTGCGGAAGCTTCTGGGAGCAACCCAGGAGTACTACGACGATTTCCGCCGGCTGAACAGCAAGGTGATTCAGAAGGCCGTCAAGGAGATCAACGACGTCTCGGACATCAACGTCGACGTCGAATATCAGCGTATGGGCCGCTCGGTGACGGGCGTGAAATTTTTGATCCGCCAGGGCGCGCAGCAGTCGCTCCTTACGCCGGAGACGGAAGACGAGTTCGCGCATGTGCGCGACAGCGAGATTTACCGCAAGCTCCGGGCGCACGGCATTGGGGACAAGCTCGCGCTCAGCTTCGTCATCGAAGACGAAGAACGGGCGCGGCTCGTGGTGCAGCTTGCCGAAGAGAAAGACAAGAAAGGGCAGATCAAGCGCTCGACTGCGGGTTTCATCCGCACGCTGATCGAGAATAAAGCAGACGTGTCCGAGCCGGAATACGAGAAAGAGAAGCGCGAAAAGGCCCAGAAGCAGGCTGCGGCAGCGCGTTCGCGGACGCTCGATGCACGTCTCCAGGAGTTGCGCATCGACTTCGACCGTCTCCAATGCGCGTCGGCCGTCAAGGCGCTGACCCAGGACGAGAAGCGAGCTTTCGCGCGTCAGTTCGTCGAAGGCGACGGCGCTAAGTACGCACGCGAATTTCGTCCGGACAGTCCGGGGCTCTTCTCCGGCTCAGTGGGCCGCGTGAACTTCGCATCGTGGCTGAGAAATCGCGTACGCCCCGAATTCGACGCGCCTAAGTTCGACGCGTGGTTATCGGAAAATCACCAGGACATCGCGTTGCAACGGAATTGACGGGAATTCGGAATTTCCGTTGAATGGATGGCTTTCTGTCGAGCCATCTGATATAAGCTGACTGCATCGTCTCTTGCGGATCAGCTAATGAACATCACTATTCAAGACATCGTCGATCAGGCCGCTCGCGCGACTGACATCGTCTCGCAGGTTCGAGGTCGCATGCTGGCGCCGAATGCCCGCAAAAACCCGCCTGTTTTCAACGCTTCACAGCTCGCTGCGCTGTGCGAAGTCGATAAAAGCCAAATCACCTACCGCACGTCGAAGGGCGACCTGCCGCCCGGTACCGTCAACGCGACGGGATCGCGACGCGAATTCTCGTTGCTGGAAGCACGCGAGTGGGTTCGCGCGTACCGCGCGAATGCGCTGCGGCCGGAAAGCGCACCGGCGATGACGGTCGCCATCGGTAACTTCAAGGGGGGCGTGAGCAAGACCACCACTGCAATGACGCTCGCTCAGGGTCTGAGCTTGCGCGGGCATCGCGTGCTCGTGATCGACACCGATCCGCAGGGTTCGCTGACGACACTGTTCGGGATTCTTCCCGATACGGAGGTCGAAGAAGACTCGACGATCACCGCGCTGGCGACGGGCGATCAGTCGAGCATCGAATACGCGATTCGCGAAACATACTGGGACGGCATCGATCTCGTGCCCGCTTCGTCATCGCTATTCAATGTGGAATTCATCTTGCCTAGCCGTCAGATGAAGGAGCCGGACTTCGAATTCTGGAACGTCTTGAATACGAGTCTCGAGCAGGCGCGAAGAAACTACGACGTGATCATCATCGATACGCCGCCCGCGTTGAGCTACGGCACGGTCAACGCATTCATGGCAGCGGACGGCCTGATCGTTCCGACACCGCCCAATGCACTGGACTTCGCCAGTTCGGCCCAGTTCTGGACGCTCTTCAGCGACCTCGCTTCGAACCTGACGGCGGAAACAAACACGGATAAATCGTTCGAATTCATCCATGTGCTGCTTTCACGCGTCGACCCGGCGGATGCGGCCGCGGGCGTCGTGCGGGAATGGATTTCCGCGACGTACGCCGAAAAGGTGCTGCCGGTGGAGATTCCCAAAACGGCGGTGACGGCAGCAAGTTCGGCGGAGTTCGGCACGGTGTATGACATTTCGCGCTACGACGGCAATGCGAAAACGTATCGCCGCGCGCGCGAGGCATATGACCGGGTGACGGAAATTGTCGAGCAATCCATTGTCGCCTTCTGGGCGAAGTCGGAATAAGGGGGAGCGATAAATGTCGATCAAAGACAGGCTTGCAAAGAAGACGGGTGATCTGATGGTGCCGGCTCCGGCGCAGGAAGCAGGACGCGCGGCATCGCCTCGGACGGCGCCCGGTCAGATGCTCGCGTTTCGTAGCGCGATGCGCGAAAGCTCGGATCGTGTTTCGCAGCTGGAAGCGCAGCTCAAGGAGTACGACGGCGCGGTTGCGATTCGCGCGTTGGATCCGAAGACGATCCAGGCGTCGAAGTGGGCAAACCGGCAGGACTTCGGCGACGAGAGCTTTGCGGAGCTGAAGTCTCTGATTGCGGAAGCGGGCGGTAATACGCAGCCGATCAAGGTTCGTCCGGCGAGCGATGGGGATGGCTACGAGATCGTTTTCGGGCACCGCCGTCATCGCGCGTGTCTGGAGCTTGATCTGCCCGTGAACGCAATTGTCGATCGCGAGATTACGGAGCAAGGCCAATTCGTCCAGATGGATCAGGAAAACCGCGCGCGGAAAAACCTGAGTCCGTGGGAGCAGGGCGTGTGGTACAAGCGCGCGCTCGACGACGAACTGTGGCCGTCGCAGAACGCGATGGCGAAAGCGTGCGGGTTGTCGCAGGGGAATATTTCCAGCGCGTTGCTGGTAGCGGAGCTTCCGGCCGAGATCGTTGGCGCATTTCCTTCGCCGCACGATATCCAGTTTCAGGCTGCGCGAAAGCTGTCAGTGGCGCTCAAGAAGGCGGGCGACGAAATCGTGCAGCGTGCGGTCGAACTGGCGGAAGATCCGGCGCGGACTGCGCAAGAGGTGTTGGCCGCGTTGCTGGGAGCAGGTCGACCTGCTGCTCCTGCCCGGAAGGAAGAGGAAGTTGGGATTGAGCGGAAGGGCGATCTCTTGGTGATTCGGCTGCGCGCCAGTGGCGTACCGCAGGACCGGGTCGAAGAGCTGAGGCAGTTGATTACTGGATTCCTCGAGGACGTACAGTCATCGGCGGATTGAGATCTTGACGGTGCCTGCCGCAGGGCGGTGGGCACCAGTTGTGTCTAGATTCAAGTATTGCGGTTTGTGTTGATTCCCTCAGACGTTGCGTTCGTCGACGTCCGTCTCCCGTCTCCCTGGTCGAATCCGGCCGATGTTTTTCCTGATGGCCTCATCCCTTGTTCTGTCTGTGCCGCTGGTTTCGGCTATGCGGTGGCCTTACTGCGTCGTCCGGTAATAGCTTCGACGCGCGCAGCTGAGATTCTTGAACACCGCGGCGTGGTTTTCGGCGTAAGCGGGGGTTGATGGGCTGCTGATAGGGACGGCGTCCCGATCAGGTTATTTACCGTAAATAGATGGGGGAGCCGGCTTTGAGTGGTTTGGCTCGCGGAGCCCGCATGTTGTGATGGCCTGCGAGAAGCCACGCGGAGCGGCCGATAGAGGGCGGTGCGAAGCCGCGCTGTTCGATGGACATAGCCGCTAGAGGTACCCCAAAGCCTATTTACGGTAAATAGCCCACCTCAAATCCAAATGGCGTGACATGCGCACGCGCTGGTTATTTACGATAAATAGCCCCACGGCGGCTGCGCATCGGCAGACGGCTGTCTGGCCCCACCTGTCACGGTGACGGTTTCCAGAGGTTCGCGCGCGCTTCTCGGCATGATCCCGAGATCGTTCTATGCAGCTTCACGGCGAGGCGCGGCCGACGAATCCCGAACATGGATGGATACGATCCCCGAACCCGCCGAAAAGCGATACGCGCTATTTGCGGTCCAACACCGTCGCGCATCAGACGCGCTGATGCCCATTACGACGAATCTGGAACGGCAAATAAACCGCAGTTGGTGCTCGGTTCGGCGACGCAGGAGCAACACCGGAGTGACCCAGTTGTAATCGCTCTTCATCGTTTGCGCGGCTGCTCCCTACTCGTGCAAATCGAGGTGGTGACCAGACAAAAAGCCAAAGACGCGCCAGCGCGAGCGTCGGCAAATAACGCTAGTCACGCGCCGGAACAAAATGGCGACCAAGCGAAAAGCATTCGCTCGACCAATTCGCGCCACTCTCGTCCCATGCCTCCGATTAGGAAAGAGCGAGGCAGCATGTAGGGACGATCCGTTGTCGAGAAGGTGGCTTGTCGCAGCACGAGTCTCACGCATGAGCACATGCAGCAGACACTGGATCGCTGGCGGCACGTGCACAACGTTGAACGCCCGCGCAAGGCACTGGGGATGGCCACACTCATCGCACGCAACGTATGCAGCCAGCGCGCGATCCCAGATCGGCTGCCCGAGCTCGATACGCCCCCGGTGATGACGCTCTACGGGTGAATGCAAGCTGCGTGGTGCGAGTACGGGGGGAGCAACTGAAGCTCTGGATCGCGCTCAAGGGGCTGCAAGGTGGCAGCCCGCCCGAGATATGGTTCGCCCATCAGCGCATCGCGAAACTTGACCTGAAGGCACCCAAACCCTGACCATCAGGTGTCAACGATGTCCCCGTACATGTGTCAACCATGTCTCCAGTCTGTACACCGTCGCCGACCCTATCGTCGCGAGAATGTGAAACGGCGATCCTGTCGGTAACCCCGTAGCCCTTTGACGGTAGTAAAGTTCGCCTGCAAAAGCTCGGCATAAAACCGGTGCCTCGATTGATACAACGAGCCCCGAGCCCACCACGCGGCCAGACACCCCAACCCTAGGCGACTTCTCTAATTTCGCGATCAACCCGATCTTCGCGAGCAGAACACGGGATGCCTCCCACCTCGAAAGAGCGCGTCGCAAAACTGCACATAGGGACGATCCGTTGTCGAGACGCGATCCGACCTATTGCAACCTCGTCACGGCGAATTTCACGTGCGAAGAGGGCGGCCGACATCGTCGGACATTTCTGTTACGGCGGCGTGAATTTAATCGGCACGCCTCCGGGGCGCACCACAGCCGTTGATTACCGGACGACACAACCAACGGGCACCAAGGCCACACCCCAGACAAAGACCGAAAAGCGCCAGCAACATACGCCCCCAACACGATCCGCGCTGAAGCCAATTCCAACCGTTGATTTCACGGCGACAACATATCGGCCGGTGATCGACAGCCCGAATCCACCATCGATGCCGCTGGACTCCTCGCAATCTCAAAAAAATACTAAGCTATCCATATTAAATAACTCAGAGTCATCGAGTCATAAGCCCTTTGAAGCGCAACATGCGCCTGCGCGCCTAAAAACCCTTCAGGCGCGCCTCAACCCGCTCAGACAACCCGAGGGAACAGACGCACACCACAAACCCGCCAAACAGCCTTAAATCGACCCCAAATCCCGCGATTCAAGCAAAAACTATTTCCCGCCAACGACTTGCAGCCCAATCCGTGAAACAACCTTAAGAAAACCACAGGCAAGAAGAAACCTTTATAATGCAATGAGTTAGCTATCCAGCCACCGAATGTTTCACGCATTTCGCCGCTTCGAGTGAGATATTTCGCAGCAAAATGCCGGATCGCTGATTTTCTGCCGTAAATCGATACGATCGTATCGTTCGCTACGTAGTTCGTCGTATTCGCTACGAATTCCCGGCGCCACATCCGTCCCGCACGCCAAATTCTGCCGAAACTGCACTTCGAGCGCCTCGGTATCTCCAGCGAATTCGCGGGAGAGCCCAAGAATCTCGCCCTCGTCAGCCCACCACTCGAATGAGCGCAGACGAACGCTTCAGCACATTCGATACTGAGCCTCGCGGGAACACCCCCGCGTCCCGGACACCATCGACCCGACACCCACCCACGATGAACAAGGAAGTCGAACTCAAACGCGCCAAGCGTCGCGCGACGCTCCTGCTCCTGATTGCCACGGCCATCTTCGTCGCGACGGCCTTCATGCAGCGAAGCATGTGGATCGACGGCATCAAGGCCGTCGCGGAAGCTGCGATGGTCGGCGCGCTCGCCGACTGGTTCGCCGTCGTCGCGCTGTTCCGCCGTGTGCCGATTCCCGGCGTCGCCGCGCACACGGCGATCATTCCTCAGAACAAGGACAAGATCGCCGACAACCTCGCGATCTTCGTGCGCGAGAAGTTTCTGGACGAATCGTCGATCGTCGGTTTGATCCGCAAGCACGATCCAGCGCAGAGCATCACGAACTGGCTTTCCGTCGATGCGAATACGCA
Organism: Paraburkholderia sp. Tr-20389; assembly: GCF_017104565.1. Classification (GTDB taxonomy): domain Bacteria; phylum Pseudomonadota; class Gammaproteobacteria; order Burkholderiales; family Burkholderiaceae; genus Paraburkholderia. The sequence continues at coordinate 342,699 of NZ_JAAGPD010000002.1, forward strand.
GCGCCTCGGCGACTACGTGCTCAAGCTGACGAGCGGCATTCTCGAGTTGCTCGACGACGCGCGCATCCAGATCTTCATCAAGGACGCACTGGACGCGATGCTCGACAAGATCGACCTGTCGAAAGCGACGGGCGCAGTTCTCGACACGCTGACGCGCGACGGCCGTCATCAGGAACTGCTCGACGAAGGCATCGAGCATCTAATGGGGTTGTTGCGTGAACCGGGTGTCCGTACGTTCATCGCCGAGCAGATCGTCGACTGGTTCAAGCGCGAGTATCCAACGCTCGAAAAGCTCATGCCGTCCGAATGGCTCGGCGAAAGCGGCGCGAACATCGTCGCCGATACAGTGAACAACATGCTGCTGCGCGTGAGCGAAGACCGCAGCCACAAACTGCGTCACAAATTCGACGAAGCGGCCGCACGCCTCGTCGTGAAGCTGAAGTCCGATCCCGCTTTCCTCGAGAAGGGCGAAGAGATCAAACGCTATGTGAAGGAGAGCGAGAATCTCGCGCTCTACGTGAAGGATCTGTGGGGCCAGTTACGCGACTGGCTGCGGCGCGACCTCGCGCGCGACGACTCCGTGCTGCATTCGAAGGTGGCGGCAATGGGGCAATGGATCGGGCGCGAACTGGCGCAGGACGAATCGTTGCGCCGTTCGCTGAACGATCATATGGAGGAAGCGGCGCGCGCAATGGCGCCGGACTTTGCCGGCTACCTGACGCGCCACATCAGCGACACGGTCAAGAACTGGGATTCGCGCGACATGTCGCAACAGATCGAGCTGAACATCGGCAAGGATTTGCAGTACATCCGCATCAACGGAACGCTCGTCGGCGGATGCATCGGGTTGCTGCTTTACGTCAGCTCGCAGATTTTCGCGCTCGTGCGGCTGCACGTCGGCTAGTGTGCGGCACGCACGCAATTGTGTTCTGACGTTTTATTGCGCGGCGGCGGGCTTGTTGTGATTTGCGCATTCCTGCGTGAAGAGCATGCTCGCCTGGTCGGGCGTCATCGCTTCGGGGCTGCTGTAGATGCGCTCGATCATCGCCGTGACCGCCTGACGATCCGACTCGTTCTTGTAGTATTTCTGCGCCTGCGTCAGCGCCTGATCCTTCGTTTTCTTGTGACGGCGCCACGACGCCACCTGACCTGCGATATCGCCGACTGCGAAACACTGGTCGGTGACCGTCTGCGCGAACGCTTGCGTCGACGGCTGCGCGAGGCAGACGGCAAGCACCGCTGCGGCTACTGCTCGTTTCATTTCCGGTTCCTGTTGTCAGATGGGCGATAGTATAAAGACGGGCGCCGCCGTGCCCCAGTCAGGCATCCACTGCCGCTGACCCACATCGACTCCGTACAACCGGATCACACTCATGCCGCTCAACCCGTCATCGCCGCTTGCCCGCTTGCTCAACGGTCCGGTCCATCCTGGCAGGATCGTCTGGATCGGCTTGCGGCCGCGGCGAAAAGACGCGATGTCGGTAGTCGAGACGGCCGTGATCGACACCGGAGCGGGCCTCGTCGGCGATCACTATGCAAGCCGTGCCGGCGCGCGTCAGGTGACGCTGATTCAGGCCGAGAGCCTGCGGAGTATCGCGAGTCATCTTGGGCGCAGCGATGTCGCCGCGCTCGACCTGCGGCGCAACATCGTCACGGAAGGCATCAATCTGATGGCGCTGAAAGACCGGCAATTTCGCATCGGCGAGGCCGTGTTGCAAGCGACGGGTGAATGTCACCCGTGTTCGCGTATGGAGGAAGTGCTGGGCGTGGGCGGCTACAACGCGGTGCGTGGTTTCGGCGGCATAACCGCGCGCGTCGTGTCAGGCGGAGCCATCAGGATCGGCGACGCGATCGAGGCGCTGCCCGTCGAGGGCTAGCGCGCTCCATCGCATCGCTTGTGGCGGATGTCGCTTACTTTTTCGCGACTTCGAACAGACTGCGATATTGCCCGTAACCTTCTGCTTCGAGCTGCGAAACCGGGATGAAGCGCAGCGATGCCGAATTGATGCAATAACGCAGCCCGCCTGTTTCGCGCGGACCGTCCGGGAACACGTGGCCGAGATGGCTGTCGCCGTGCTTCGAGCGCACTTCGGTGCGGATCATGCCGTGGGTCATGTCACGCAACTCGACGACGTGCTCGTCTTCCAGCGGCTTCGTGAAGCTCGGCCAGCCGCAGCCGCTGTCGAACTTGTCCAGCGACGTGAAAAGCGGCTCGCCGGATACGACGTCGACGTACAGACCAGCTTCCTTGCTGTCCCAGAACTCGTTGTAAAACGGGCGTTCCGTCCCGCTTTCCTGCGTCACGCGACGCTGCTCGGCGGTGAGTCGGGCCAATGCTTCCGGTGTTTTTTCGTACGCGGACATGTGTGAATCTCTCCTTGATGTGGGCAGCGAGCGCCGACGCCCGCCGCGCGAGTCTGACGGCCCGCTGGCGGGCGTCGCTCGTATATATGGGCACTGTGGATACGCACAAGCATACGCAAATGTCCGGCTGCTTGCAGTCCGCGCGCCAGCTCGCGCTTCCGGCCTCGACCACGATTGATCACGCGTGGGCGTCGATTGATGCGTGAACGGAATCATTCGCGCGCGCTTGCGATCGGCGGGTGAGGAAGACGACAATAAGCGCGCTGAAAACCAAGCTGCCGATCCAACGCCCCACGCGGGCAACCATGATGAAAAAAACCCCTTCTGCCACGAAGCCTGCCGCGAAAAAATCACGCGCCGCAGCAAAGAAAGCAGCGCGTCCGAAGAAGCCGCAACCACTCGATGCAATCGTCGGCGCCGATGGTCTCGCCCGTCCGCCGTGGGCCGCCGTCGATCCGCTGCTCAAGCATTACTACGACACCGAATGGGGCATGCCCGTGCGCGACGAGCACGGGCTGTTCGAACGTCTGAGCCTCGAGGCGTTTCAGTCGGGACTCTCGTGGGCGACCATTCTGCGCAAGCGCGATGCGTTTCGCGAGGCGTTCGCCGGTTTCGACCCTGACGTCGTCGCCGCGTTCGACGACAAGGACGTCGAGCGTCTGATGACCGACGAACGCATCATCCGCAATCGCGCAAAAATTCTCGCGACGATCGCGAACGCGGCCGCGACGATCCGCATGCGCGAAGAAGGTGGTCTTGCCGCGCTGATCTGGTCGTTCCAGCCGCCCGCGACGCCCGCGCCGCGCACGATCGGCGACATTCCGACGACATCCGCCGAATCCATCGCGTTGAGCAAGGCGCTGCGCAAGCGCGGTTTCGTATTCGTCGGACCGACGACGATGCATGCATTAATGGAAGCCACGGGTATCGTGGATACGCATCTGGTCGACAGTCATCGCCGCGGCAGTTCGGGCGTGTGGCCGCGCGACTAGAGAGCGCTTCGACGTGCGACGCTATGCGAAGCGCAGCGCGTCTCAGCTGCTGCGGCGCGCGGCCATGAACGCCTCGACATAACGAAGCGCCTGCTCGCATTGATCGAGCGACAGCATGTGAATCGAATTGGGTAGCGGATCGATGCCCAGCTCGGTCGCAACCCAACGGATCGCCTTCGAGCGCGCTTCGAACGCATTGACGCCGTCGCGCCGCACCTTGCCCGCGACGAGCGGTTCGAGCGCGTCGTGCAAGCGGCTTTTCGCTTCGCGCAACGCGGCATCGGCGAGTCGGCCGAGAGGGACATTCCTCGTGCTGCGCGCATGAATACCGATCCACGCCTGACACGGCGAGCAGACCCAGACGGGACCGTGATCGTCGCGATACGGATAGCTTTCGTCTCCGGCGCGCGCAAGCACGGCCTTTGCGCCGCAGTAGTCGCACAAAGGCTGCGGCAGCGCCTTGACGGGTTTGCCTACGCGCATCGCGGCGCCTCGACGGGTTTCACTGGCTTCATACGACGGTTCGAAGGTGGGTGGTGTACCCAACGATACCAGTTGACCGTTCTTCGTACGAGAGGCAAGCGATGCATCAAGGCGCGCCCGCCCCTCCACGCGTCGACGAGGCGGGCGGCGGAATTGCGGTTGCCGGCGTGCCCAGACGCGTTTCCGGCGACGCCCCCTGCATCTTGTGCGGCGCCATCGTCCGGAGCAGGACGAGATCCCGTTCCGGATCGGGCATCGCGATGATCGCGTGCAAGGTCACGCGCGTCGTCCAGCACACATCCGTCGGTGTCGCCTGCTTCGGGTTCGACGTATAGAACGCAAACCGTTCGAGACTCGTCTGGTCGCCGCGAAGCTCGGCGATCAGCATACGCGTGAGCTGATTCTCTGCCGCGGCGTTCTGCTGTGGCGTCGGCGTGGGCACGGGCGCATCCGACACGTCGCTGACCATGACCTTGTAAAGCAGCCCGAAATACTGATCGACGTCGGCGTCCGACATCTCGCGCAGCGACACATGGTTCATCACCGCGCTCATGTCGTCGAGACCGAAGCAGTTGACGGGAACCAGTTCGTCGAGGAAGCGGGTCAGCAGCTTCACGTACTGAAGCCGGTCCGAAGGCGTCAAATGAGCCAGCCCGTTCGACATCAGCTCTTCGCGCGCCCGGGGATCGAGAAAGATTTGCCCGACATGCTGGCCGCCGTGCTGAAGGTCTTCGGCGATCACGGGGTCCCGCTGGATCTTCTGGACCCAACGCAGGATGATCCGCGACTTGTTCGAATCCGCATCGATACCGTGCTTGCGCAACAGGTTCTCGAGTTCGGCGGATTCGGTATCCATGCCGCTCACGGCTGGGCCCGGAGCGACAGGTGGCGACGCGGAGTCGGCTTCGCGATGGATCGCAGCGTGAGACGACGCTGTGAAGATCAGCGTCGTCGTCAGCAGAACGAGGAGAGAGGCGGAACGTCTCATGTTGCCTCACTGTCCGAATGGGTCGGACTCACCAGATGCATCCGCGACCGCGCTCGCGAGCACGTTTCAGGGCTGCACCTTCGCCCAGCCAGGCCCGGGATCGAACGACGTCGTCGCCTTCGCCTTGTCCGCGCTGTCGGGCCCGAGGTCGCGCTCGTAGACCTGCCCGGCGTGGCTCACCATGAAGCTCTTGATGCCCGTGTCCCCATAGCGCGCGGGCCACGCGATCACGGCAAAGCCGCCGAACAGCTTGCCGTGCGCGAGATAGTCGTATGCGCCACCGGGCGCGTGCGGCCCTTGCGACGTGAGCAGCTTGTAGTGATACCCGTGGTAGCCGCTATCGCCGACGTTGCGCGTGCTCGCCTGGATGAATGCCGGTCCGAGCGGGCTAGGCGGCGCATCCGTCTGCGTCGGCCAGTACAGTCCGTCCTGTTTCCCCGGCGAACTCGACAGCTTCGACGCATACGACAGCAAGCCGTCGCCATCGTGATCGGTGAGTGCGTATTCGCGCTGCGCGTCGTAGACCGCGAGCATCGTCTGGATGACGGCAAGCTCGTTGCGGCCGATGCGGCGCAGCCGCATTTCCTCGGCGCCCGCGCGGGTGTCGAAATGCCAGCCTTCGGCGGATTTCACGAGCGGAATGGGGAACGTCCAGCCATCGCCGCCTACCGCGATATGCGCGTGATGGTCGTCTTTCCGCTGGATCTCATGCGACTTGCCCCATGCGTCGATGAAGCGGCTGCGCACGTCGGCGCCAGCGGGCGGAATCAGTTCGCGGAAGTCGCGCCCGAAGAGCGATTGCAGCGTCGCTTCCTCGTTGTTGGCGATGGCTTCGCCGAACGCGTTCATCGCGGCATCGGGCGAACTGAAGTTCTTCTGCGCGTGCGCCGTGGACACGCCGCCGACACTCAGCGCGCATGCGAGCGCAACGGCGCACAGCGTGCCCGCCGCCGTCGAACCCGGACGGAATCGTGACGAGGTTGTCATGATCGTGTCTCCTAGCGTCTTCCGCGTCCGCCGCCACCACCACCACCGCCGCTCCGCATGCCGCCGCTGCTCGGCCGGTTGAAGCCAGAGCCCTGGGCGCTGGAGCGTCCGCGATCATAGCTGCGCTGCGATGCGTTGCCTGCGCCGACGCCCTGAAACGCGTTGTCGCGGCCTCCGCCGCCTCCCGCGCCCCCTACGCGATCGCTTGCTCGTGTGACGTCGCCCGCACCGCCGCCTGCGCTCGCGCGGTTCGATACGCCGCCGCGGTCGCCGCCCGCGGCCGAGCGG
>NZ_JAAGPD010000038.1 GCF_017104565.1 Paraburkholderia sp. Tr-20389
GAGCGGCTCAAGCAACTTATCAACGAAAAACGGCCCGGGCGCTCTTGCGCTCGGGCCGTCAAGTCCAGACCGTTTCGTTATACCGTTCGAGTCCTCAAAAGAGACCTTAACTGAACGGCATTAGGGCTTCGGCCCCGTTTTCTATTTTCGAGGGTCAACGCGGATAGATCGCGCCGAGCACGCGTGCGTCGGCGGCGCCCGTTACCGACGGCAGATTCCCGGGTTCGCGTGCGACGCAGCGCATGGCAAGCCACGCGAATGCCAGCGGCTCGACCTGATGCGGCGGCACGCCGAGCGCCTCGGTCGTCAGGACGGGAACGCCACTGCAGCCGCTGTCGGCAAGCGCACTCTGCAGTGCGTTCATGATCTCCGGATTGCGCGCGCCGCCGCCGCATACATAGACGGCCTTGCAGTCGGGTGCATGGCGTTCGATCTCGCGTGCGACGGTCACGGCCGTCAGCGCGACCAAGGTCGCCTGGACGTCTGCGGGACTGACGTCGGCGAAACCTTGCAGCTTTGCGTCGAGCCACTCCGGATTGAACAGGTCGCGCCCCGTGCTTTTGGGCGGCTGCGCCTCGAAAAACGGCTCGTCGAGGAACGCGTTCAGGAGCGGGCGATGCACCTGGCCCGTCGCGGCAAACTGACCGTTCTCGTCGAACGGTTTGCGCAGATGCCGGTGCGCCCATTCGTCCAGCAGCGCGTTCGCAGGGCCGCAATCGAAGCCCCGCACGGCGCCGTTCGCCGACAGAACCGTGATGTTGCTGATTCCGCCGAGGTTACAGACCACGCGCGTCTCGTTCTTCGCGCCGAACACCGTCGCATGGAACGCGGGTACGAGCGGCGCGCCCTGGCCGCCCGCCGCGACATCGCGGCTGCGGAAATCGGCGATCACATCGATATGGGTCATTTCCGCGAGCAGCGCGGGGTTGTTGATCTGCCGCGTATAACCCTTTTCAGGCCGATGCCGCACCGTTTGACCGTGCACGCCGATGGCGCGGACGTCGGCGGCGGACAGATTGCCCGCGCGCAACAGCTCGTGGCAGCACACCGTGTAACGAGCGGCCAATGCATTGGCGGCCAGCGCCTCGCGCTCGATTTCGTTGTCGCCGGGCTGCTGAAGGCTGAACAGCGCGTCGCGCAGGCCTTCGGAAAAGCCCACGAACGCCTGAGATCGCACGACGGGCGCCTTGCCCGCTGCAAACTCGACCGCGACACCGTCCACGCCGTCCATGCTCGTTCCCGACATCAGCCCGAAGTACACGCCGTCTGCCTTGTTGCCTGTGTTGTCCACGTTTGCTCCTGTAGCGCTGTCGCACGCCTCGTGCATGCCGTTGACGGGGATTGTCGCTCAACGTCGAGTTGCATCACAACCTGGCCGGTCGGCCAGGGTGCGCGGCCACAGGAAATGCGGACAATACGTGTCGACCCAGTTCCAGACGTTTGCAGAGAGTTGAGGGCGCAATGCGCCGCAACTATGGGACAATCTCTCTTTTTGCGATCTCCCGTTCCAGCATGAGCACCGAGTCCACCGCCAAGCCCAATTCCACCTTCCCGATCACCGACGAAGTCCGCCACGCGCTCGAAGTCACGAAGCGCGGCGTCGACGAACTGCTGATCGAAGAGGAGTTCGCGCAAAAGCTCGCGAAGAGCGCGGCCACGGGCACGCCGCTGCGCATCAAGCTCGGTCTCGATCCGACGGCGCCCGACATCCACATCGGCCACACCGTCGTGCTGAACAAGATGCGCCAGTTGCAGGATCTCGGCCACACGGTGATCTTCCTGATCGGCGATTTCACCTCGCTGATCGGTGATCCGTCCGGCCGCAACGCGACACGCCCGCCGCTCACGCGCGAGCAGATCGAATCGAACGCGAAGACATACTTCGAGCAGGCCGCGCTCGTGCTCGATCGCGCGAAGACGGAAATCCGCTACAACAGCGAATGGTCGATGCCGCTCGGCGCCGACGGCATGATCAAGCTCGCGTCGCGCTACACGGTCGCGCGCATTCTGGAACGCGAAGACTTCACGAAGCGTTTCCAGAGCGGCGTGCCCATCTCGATCCACGAATTCCTGTACCCGCTGATGCAGGGCTACGATTCCGTGGCGCTGAATGCCGACCTCGAACTCGGCGGCACGGACCAGAAGTTCAACCTGCTGGTCGGCCGTGAACTGCAGAAGCAGTACGGCCAGGAACAGCAGTGCATTCTGACGATGCCGCTGCTCGAAGGTCTGGACGGCGTCGAAAAGATGTCGAAGTCGAAGGGCAACTACGTCGGTATCAGCGAAAAGCCGAATGACATGTTCGGCAAGCTGATGAGCATCTCCGACGTGCTGATGTGGCGTTACTTCGAACTGCTGTCGTTCCGTCCGATGACGGAAATCGAGGGCTTCAAGCGCGAAATCGAAGGCGGACGCAATCCGCGCGACTTCAAGGTGTTGCTCGCGCAGGAAATCGTCGCGCGCTTCCATTCGCAGGGTGATGCCGAGCGGGCACTCGAAGACTTCAACCACCGCGCGAAGGGCGGTGTGCCTGACGACATTCCGTCGGTGACGCTCGCAGGTGCGCCGCTCGCTATCGGCCAACTGCTGAAGCAGGCGGGCCTCGTGCCGTCGACGAGCGAAGCGCTGCGCAACATCGAACAGGGCGGCGTGAAGATCGACGGCGCAACCGTGTCGGACAAGGGCCTGAAGGTTGAGGCGGGCGAGTTCGTCGTGCAGGTCGGCAAGCGTCGTTTTGCGCGTGTCACGCTGACGGCATGATGGTCTGTCAGCCTGTGCTAGCGCCACGAGGGGCGCGCGTCGCATGATCGCGCTGATTCAACGCGTGCGGCGCGCCGAAGTGCGCGTCGGCGATCGCGTGACGGGTGCAATCGACGCGGGCCTGCTTGCGCTGGTCTGCGCCGAGCGCGGTGACACCGATGCAGTCGCCGACAAGCTGCTCGCGAAGGTGCTCGGCTACCGCGTATTCAGCGACGCCGCGGGCAAGATGAATCTGCCCGTACAGAACATCGACGGCACGGGGCGCGCGGGCGGTTTGCTGCTCGTGTCGCAGTTCACGCTGGCCGCCGACACGAACAGCGGCCTGCGCCCTAGCTTCACGCCGGCTGCGCCGCCCGACGAGGGCAAGCGGCTGTTCGACTACTTCGTGGCGGCCGCGCGCGCGAAGCATGCCATCGTCGAAACGGGCGAGTTCGGCGCGGACATGCAGGTGTCGCTCGTCAATGACGGCCCGGTGACGTTCTGGCTGCAGACACGCGCGTAACTTCCGTTTTCCTGTTCCGAATTCATGGCGACACAAGTTCTCTTCATCCGACACGGCGAAACCGACTGGAACCGCATCAAGCGGATTCAAGGGCACATCGATATCCCGCTCGCCGCGAGCGGCGTCGAACAGGCCCAGCGGCTCGCCGAGCGGTTTGGGCGCGAGGCGCATGACGGCGCGCGGCTCGACGCGATCTATTCGAGCGATCTGATGCGTGCGCAGCAAACGGCGCAGCCTTTCGCGGATGTGCTCGGGCTGTCGCTGCAACTCAGGGAAGGCCTGCGCGAACGCAATTACGGCGCGTTCCAGGGCCATGACAGCGACGAAATCTCGCTGCGCTTTCCCGACGAATACGCGCAGTGGCAAACGCGCGATCCCGGCTTCTCACCACCTGAGGGAGAGTCGCAGCGCGTGTTCTATCACCGCGTGTTGCATGCGCTCGAGCCGATCGTTGCCGCGCATCCGGACGGACGGATTGCTGTCGTCGCGCATGGTGGCGTACTGGATTGCGTGTATCGCTTCGCCAACGGTCGATCGCTGGATGCGCCGCGCAACTATCAGTTGCTGAACACCAGCGTCAATATCGTTGATTTCGATAACGGCCGCGCGACGGTCGTGTCGTGGGCCGACGTCATGCATCTTGGTGGCCACGCCGAAGACGACAGCTTCAAGAAGACACCCGAAGCCGAGCGTTGAGTTCGATCGACGCGGCGACATCGAACGCCGCGTGTCCTATCTTAAGAGCCACTCAGTTCGGCTCAGAATCCCACAGATTACGAACAGGACTTGCCGAGTCAGGTGCGGCAAGCCCGAAGTGCCGATACGTCAACAGCGTGGCGACCCGTCCACGCGGCGTGCGTTGCAGAAAGCCCTGCTGGATCAGATACGGCTCGAGCACATCTTCGATCGTGTCGCGCTCCTCACCGATTGCCGCCGCCAGATTGTCGACGCCGACAGGACCGCCATCGAACTTGTGCAGGATCGCTTCGAGCAGCTTGCGGTCCATCAGATCGAAACCGACGGGATCGACGTCGAGCATTTTCAGCGCGGCATCGGCGACCTTCGCGGTGATATTGCCGTCCGCCTTCACTTCGGCGTAATCGCGGACGCGGCGTAGCAGCCGGTTCGCGATACGCGGTGTGCCGCGCGAGCGCTTCGCGATTTCCAGTGCGCCTTCCGGATGGATCTGCGCGCCCAGCAGCGAAGCCGACCGGCTCACGATCCGGGCCAGCTCTTCCGCGTTATAAAACTCCAGCCGCGCGACGATGCCGAAACGGTCGCGCAACGGGTTGGTGAGCATGCCCGCGCGCGTCGTGGCGCCGACCAGCGTGAACGGTTGCAGATCGAGCTTCACGCTTCGTGCCGCAGGACCTTCGCCGATCATGATGTCGATCTGATAATCCTCGAGCGCCGGATACAGGATTTCCTCGACGACGGGCGACAGCCGGTGAATCTCGTCGATGAAGAGAACGTCGTTGGCTTCGAGATTGGTCAGAAGCGCTGCGAGATCGCCCGCGCGCTCAAGCACCGGACCGGAGGTTTGCCGCAGATTCACGCCCATTTCGCGCGCGATGATGTGCGCGAGCGTGGTCTTGCCGAGGCCCGGAGGACCGAACAGCAACACGTGATCCAGCGATTCCGAGCGGCGCCTGGCCGCCTCGATGAAAATTTCCAGCTGGCCGCGCACCTTTTCCTGGCCGACGTATTCGTCGAGCTGACGCGGGCGCAACGCGCGCTCGAACGCTTCCTCGTTCGGCGACACAGGCGTGGCGGCGATGATGCGTTCGGCGGCGAGTTTGTCGTGTTCGATCATGCGGGCATTGTACCGCGCGCGGCCCGCCGGAAGATCTGGCCGAACGGCCAGGGTGTCTTGCAGGAAACGGCATGCGAAGCTTCATGCATGCCGTTTGCCGAGCGCCAATTCAGGCCTTCGACAGCGCCTTCAACGCGAGTTTGATGCCCTCGGAAACGCCCGTGCCGGCCGGCACGTTCTTGATGGCTGCCAGCGCTTCTTTTTCGGAGTAACCCAATGCCAGCAATGCATTCAGGATGTCGGAAGCATGATCGGACTGCGACGCGGCGCCCGCCATCGCGCCGAGGTCGGCGCCGAGCTTGCCCTTCAGTTCGAGCAGGAGCCGCTCCGCCGTCTTCTTGCCGATGCCCGGCACCCGCGTGAGGCGTGCGGCGTCCTGCATCGTCACTGTCTGCGACAGTTCCTGCACGCTCATCCCCGACAGCACGGCCAGCGCCATGCGCGCGCCGATACCCGTGATCTTTAACAACTCGCGAAACGTCGAACGCTCTTGCGGCGTGAGAAAGCCATACAGCAGATGTGCGTCTTCGCGCACGATCATCTGCGTGAGCAGCACGACCTTCTCCCCCGTTCCGGGCAGGTTGTAGAACGTGCTCATCGGCACGTCGACTTCATAACCGACACCATTGCAGTCGATCAGCAGGTGAGGCGGATTCTTTTCCAGCAGGACGCCGGCGATGCGACCGATCATGGCGGGTTCTATCGAAAGGGAAAGCGCGAGTGTAGCGCAGGGCAGAGGGCTTTCGTACGTCGCTTCTGACGAAGTGGGAGAGCGGCTGATTGACCCGGCTTCCCACGCTCCCTACACTGAGATCCCTTTTGGACGTTCCATAACCAGCCCAAAAGGAGTCTTCGATGCTCAGTCTCACCACGCTCGCGCTGTTTTCAGGCGCGTGTCTCGCGCTCACTGCCACGCCCGGTCCCGATATGTTGCTGATTGCCTCTCGCAGCGTGAGCCAAGGGAGGACTGCGGGTTTCGCGTCGCTTGCCGGGATTCTGGCTGGAACGTACTGCCATGCACTCGCCGCAGCGTTCGGCCTGTCACAGCTCTTTGTTGCCGCACCGATGGCCTACGACATCGTACGCTTCACCGGGGCGGCCTATCTGCTCTATCTCGCATGGAAGACGTTCCGCTCGCAGGGCACAGTGCTGGCGCCGGATGCGTCGATGCGGCGCTTTCCCATTGGCCGAATTTTCAGGCAGGGCTTGTTCACGAACCTGCTCAATCCGAAGGTTGCGCTGTTCGTGCTCGCCCTGTTTCCGCAGTTCGTGAAACCGGAGGCGGGATCGGTTGCTGTGCAGATCATGCTGCTTGCGACCGTGCTTAACGTGATTGGCTTCGTCGTGAACGGCAGCGTGATTCTGCTTGCCAGCAAATTGAGCCGAAAGCTGACCGGCGGCAAAAACCCGTCGCGCTGGCCACAGTATTTGCTTGGTTCGGTGTTTGCGGGCCTGGCGTGTCGACTGGCATTAGCAGGACAACGCTGACGCCGAACGCGTCCTAACCCACCAACCGTCCGCGACGCACCCGCAAGCCCTTCTTCGCAAGCGCCGGCGCAATGCCGCCCAGCGTGCTCAAGGTGCCGCCGCCATGTGCATGGCAGATCGCCATGCCGAGCGCGTCGGCGGCATCTGTCGACGGAATGCCCGACAGGCACAGCAGCCGCACGACCATCTGCTGCATCTGCTCCTTGGTCGCGCGTCCGTAGCCGACCACGGCCTGCTTCAGTTGCAGCGCGGTGTATTCGGCAACGGGCACGCCGCCCGACACCAGTCCGCAAATTGCCGCGCCGCGTGCCTGGCCGAGCAATAGCGTCGACTGCGGATTGACGTTGACGAACACCTTCTCGATCGCGGACTGGTCGGGCGCATGCTGGCGAATCAGCGTCGAAATGCCCTCGAAGATCGTGCCGAGGCGCGTCGGCAGATCGGCGTCGGCGGTCTTGATGACGCCGCTCGTTACGTAAGTCAGTTGATGGCCGGACTGATCGATCACGCCGAAGCCAGTCACGCGCAAGCCAGGGTCGATGCCGAGAATTCTCATAAGTGCCGTGCGTATTCAGTGCCTGCGATACTACAACGGCACAACGTGAAACGTGAAATGCAAAACGGCCCGGCAGTTGCAAACTGCCGGGCCGTTTCGAAAGAAGCAGAACAGCCGATCAGTGGCGGAAGTGGCGTACGCCCGTCACGACCATTGCGATGTTGTGCTCGTCGGCGGCGGCGATCACTTCGTCGTCGCGCATCGAGCCGCCCGGCTGGATCACGCACGTTGCGCCCGCGTTCACGACCACGTCGAGGCCGTCGCGGAACGGGAAGAACGCATCCGATGCCACCGCCGTGCCCGACAGCGTCAGGCCAGCGTTCTGCGCCTTGATGCTTGCGATGCGCGCCGAGTCCACACGGCTCATCTGGCCGGCGCCCACGCCCATCGTCATGCCGTTCGCGCAGAACACGATCGCGTTCGACTTCACAAACTTCGCCACGCGCCATGCGAACAGCAGGTCGTCCATTTCCTTCGGCGTGGGGTGACGCTTCGTGACGACGCGCAGTTCGTGCGGCTGCACGTTCTTGGCATCGAGCGATTGCACCAGCAGACCGCCGCCCACGCGCTTCAGATCGAACGCATTGTGGCCTTCACCCAGCGCGATTTCGAGCAGACGCACGTTCTGCTTGGCCGCGAACAGCTGCTTTGCCGCTTCGCTGAACGACGGCGCGATCAGCACTTCGACGAACTGCTTCGCGACAGCCTGCGCAGCCGTTTCGTCGACTTCACGGTTGAACGCGATGATGCCGCCGAACGCCGAGGTCGGGTCGGTCTGGAACGCCTTCGAATACGCTTCGTGCGGGTTCGCGCCGACTGCCACGCCGCACGGGTTCGCGTGCTTGATGATCACGCAGGCGGGCGCGTCGAACGTCTTCACGCATTCCCACGCGGCATCCGAGTCGGCGATGTTGTTGTACGACAGTTCCTTGCCCTGCAGCTGACGATAGTTCGCGAGCGCGCCGGCGGGCACCGCGATGTCGCGATAGAACGCGGCGCTCTGGTGCGGGTTCTCGCCGTAGCGCAGGTCCTGCACCTTTTCGAACGCCATGTTCAGCGTGACCGGATACGTGTTGCGGTCGCGGTGCTGCAGTTGTTCCGTGAGGCTGGTCAGGTAGTTCGTGATCGCGCCGTCGTACTGCGCGGTGTGCGCGAACACCTTGGTCGCGAGGCGGAAGTTCGTCTTGTAACCGACCGCGTTGCCATTGGCGCGCATTTCATCGAGCACGGTCGCGTAGTCGGCCGGATCGACCACGACGGTCACGTCGCGATGATTCTTCGCCGCCGAACGCAGCATGGTCGGGCCGCCGATATCGATGTTCTCGATCGCGTCTTCCAGCGTGCATTCTTCCTTCGACACGGTCTGCACGAACGGATACAGGTTCACGACGAGCAGGTCGATGGTCGGAATGTCATGCTTTTCGAGCGCGGCCATGTGTTCGGGCAGATCGCGGCGGGCGAGGATGCCGCCGTGCACCTTCGGGTGCAGCGTCTTCACGCGCCCATCCAGCATTTCCGGAAAGCCCGTGTAGTCGGCCACTTCGGTAACGGGAAGGCCGGCGTCCGCGAGCAGTTTCGCGGTGCCGCCCGTCGACAGGATCTTGACGCCGAGGTCCGACAGCGATTTCGCGAAATCGACGATGCCGGACTTGTCGGAAACGGAGATGAGCGCTTGCTTGATCATGATGGGAACAAATAGCCGATGAAAGGCGTGGCAGGGCGCCGAAACTACAGCAGGCCGTGCTGTTGCAGTTTCTTGCGCAGCGTATTGCGGTTGATGCCGAGATACTCGGCTGCCAGCGACTGGTTGCCGCCGGCCTGCTCGAGCACCACCTCGAGCAGCGGTTTTTCGACGCACGAAATCACCATGTCGTAAACGTCGTGCGGATTGGAGCCGTCGAGATCCTGGAAGTACATCCCCAGGCTATCGCGGACACATTGTTCGATATTGTGCTTGCTCATGCTGCTAGTCGGTCGGTTTGATCCTGCTCACCGTTGTTGTTGACTTCGTTGTCGACGTACACGAGGCGGTCCGAGATCGCCTTCTGCGCGTCGAAGAACTCATTGACGGCGAGCAGTTGTTCGCGCGTCGTGTCCAGCGTATTCATGCGGTGCCGGAACACGTTGGCGCCGGAAAGGCCGCGAGTGTACCAGCCGATGTGCTTGCGCGCAGTGCGAACACCCGTAAATTCGCCGTAGAACGCGTAGTGATCCTCCAGGTGCTCGTTCATCACCTGCTGGATCTCGTCGATACGGGGCGCTTCCATCAGTTCGCCCGTCTGCAGGAAATACTCGATCTCGCGGAAGAGCCAGGGGCGCCCCTGCGCCGCGCGGCCGATCATGATCGCGTCCGCGCCCGTTGCGGCGAGCACCGCGCGCGCCTTCTGCGGCGACGTGATGTCACCGTTCGCGACCACGGGAATGTTCACCGCGGCCTTCACGGCAGCGATCGTTTCGTACTCCGCTTCGCCGTGATACAGGTCGGCGCGCGTGCGGCCGTGCACGGTCAGCATCGAAATGCCGGCGCTTTCGGCGAGCCGCGCAACATTCAGCGCATTCTTGTTCTCGCGATTCCAGCCTGTGCGGATTTTCAGCGTGACGGGCACGGCGTCCGGTCCGACGCCAACCGCGTTCACCACCGCTTCGACGATGCGCTGCACGAGCGGCTCGTTCTGCAGCAGCGCGGAACCTGCCGCGACATTGCAGACCTTTTTGGCCGGGCAGCCCATGTTGATGTCGATGATCTGCGCGCCGTTCTCGACGTTGTAACGCGCGGCTTCCGCCATCATCTGCGGATCGGCGCCGGCGATCTGCACCGCGATCGGTTCGACCTCGCCCGTGTGATTGGCGCGGCGCATCGTCTTTTCGCTTTTCCACAGCTGCGCGTTCGACGCGACCATCTCCGATACCGCGTAGCCCGCGCCCATGCGCTTGCAGAGCTGACGGAACGGCCGGTCGGTCACGCCTGCCATCGGGGCGACGAACAGGTTGTTGCGTAGTGTGTGGGAGCCGAGAGTGGGCATGGCGGACATCGGCGGCGAGCGTCGGGTGCGCTGAAAATGTGGAATTCGCGCACCGCACGTACCGCAAAATACGAGGGAAAACATCTATTTTAGCGTTAACGGGCTAGCCCCAGACGGAACCGCGTCTGAGGTAACTCATTAAATCTTCTATGAAAGTGTCCGCGCTCATAGAACGGCGGCCACTTTATCGTGATGTCGCCAGGCGCTAGCGACGTTGCCCGAACATCATCTGCCGCGCCAGCGCGGTCTTCAACGGTGGCGCGAATTCGAGCGCAGTGAGGGCCAGGCCGCGCAGCGTCGCGAGCGGCGGGAAGTCGATTGTGAACAGGCGGGCGAGCGTATCGGTGGCGCCGATCGTCATGCGCCGGTCGAGCGCGCGGCGTTGCGCGAAGGCGTTCAGCGCCGTGCGGGTCGCGCCATAGTGCGAGAGCGCGTCGGCGAGTGCGTGGGCATCGCGCAGGCCGAGGTTCAGACCCTGGCCCGCGACGGGATGCAACGTCTGTGCCGCATTGCCGATCGCGACGACGTTGCCTTTGACGAGCGTATCGACGGTATTCAGCCCGAGCGGGAACGCGGCACGTCCCTTGATCTGCACGAAGCGGCCCATCCGGTCGCCGAACTCGGCGCCCAGTTCGCGCAGGAAATCTTCGTCCGACAACTGCGCGCGGCGCGCCGCTTCTTGCGGCGCGCAGCACCAGACCAGCGCGTAGTCCGCGCCGCGCACGCCGCCTGTCGGCAGGAGGGCAATCGGACCTTGCGACGTGAAACGCTCCCATGCCACATGCGGTTGGGGCGAGGACAGCGTCACTGTACCGACGAGCGCCGTTTGCCCGTAGTCACGCGTTTCGCCCGAGCCCGCCTGCTGCTCGCCGAACAGGCCGCCTTCGGCGTTCACCAGAACGCGCGTGCGCAGCGTGCGCGTGACGTGCGCGCTTTCGATCGGCAGCAGCACGCCGTCGTCTTCGAGTTGCTGCGGGGCTTGCGCTCGGGTCGACTTGAACCAGTGCACGGGCGTCGCGCGCACGGACTCGGCGAGCGCATGCACGATCGAGCCGTAGCGCAGCACATACCCGAGCGCGGGCAGACCATGCTCCGCGTGATCGATCACGGTGCGCCCGAAATGGCCGCGCTGCGACACGTGGATGCGCTGGATTGCGGTCGCGTCGGACGGCCAGCTTAGCGGCTCGAGGATCATCCGGCTGCCTTGCGACACGGCGATCGCGCGCGGATCGGCAATCGAATCTTCGGGCTCGCGCGCGTCGATCAGCGCGACACTCAGCTTCTGCGTCGCGCTGCGCCGCGTGAGCCAGCCGGCGAGGGCGAGACCGACGGGCCCCGCGCCGACGATCGTCACGTCGTAGTCGTAGGGCTGCGTATTCGACGGGACTAGCGGCGCGTCGGCAACCGGCTGTGGGACTTCGTTCATCTTCTTTTCTGTTCCTTGCGCGCTCAGGCCGCGCCCGTCGTCTGCGCGTCCTGCATCAACGCTTCAATTTCGTCCGCGTCGACGGGCACGTCACGCGTGATCAGTTCGCAGCCCGTAGCCGTGACGATCGCGTCGTCCTCGATGCGGATGCCGATGTTCCAGTACTGTTCGGGCACGTCGTCCGCCGCTCGGATGTAGAGGCCCGGTTCGATCGTCAGCGTCATGCCCGGTTTCAGCGTGCGCCAGGGCAGCGCGCCGTGTTCGTCGGCGGGCACGCCGCGCTCGCGATAGTCGCCTGCATCGTGTACGTCCATGCCGAGCCAATGACCCGTGCGATGCATGTAGAAACGCGCGTACGCGCGTTCTTCGATCGCTTCGTCGACGCTCGCGAACAGGTCGCGATTCAGGATGCCCGTGTCGAGCAGCCCTTGCGCGAGTACGCGCACGGCAGCCTGATGCGGCGCGTCGAAGCTCGCGCCGGCTTTTGTCGCGTCGATCGCGGCTTGCTGCGCGGCCAGCACGATGTCGTAGATTTCGCGCTGCGCAGGCGTGAAGCGGCCGTTAGCGGGGAAGGTGCGCGTGATGTCGGACGCGTAGCCGTCGAGTTCGCACGCCGCATCGATCAGGATCAGGTCGCCGTCCTGCGCGGCTGCGTTGCCGGCCGGGTAGTGCAGCACGCACGCGTTCGCACCCGCAGCCACGATCGAGCCATAAGCGGGCGCCTGCGCGCCATGCTTGCGGAACGTGTAGAGCAGTTCGGCCTCGAGTTCGTATTCGCGCACGCCGGGGCGGCACGCGGCCATCGCGCGACGGTGCGCCTGCGCGGAGATCGCGGCGGCGCGGCGCATGATCGCCAGTTCGTGCTCGTCTTTCACGAGCCGCATCTCGTCGAGCAACGGCACGAGGTCATGCACGGCCGAAGGCGCGAGCACGCCGCTTCTGCCCTGCATGCGCACGGCGTCGAGCCATTGACGCACCTTGCCGTCGAACTGTTCCGAAGCGCCGAGCGCATAGTGCAGCGCCGGCTTGTCGGCGATGATGCGCGGCAGTTGCGTGTCGATGTCGTCGAACGCAAAGGCGGCGTCGAAACCGAAGGCTTCGCGCGCACCGTCGGGACCGAAACGGAAGCCTTCCCACGTTTCGCGCTCCGCGTTCTTCGCGCGGCAGAACAGGACCGCGGCAGGCTCGTTCTGTTTCGCGCTCGCGTCCAGCACGAGCATCGCCTCGGGTTCGGTGAAGCCCGTCAGATAGTAGAAGTAGCTGTCGTGCCGGTACGGATAATCGGCGTCCCGGTTGCGCAGCGCTTCGGGCGCGGTCGGAACGATTGCGACGCCGCCGCCCGCAGCGCGCAGCGCATCGAGCACGCGCGCGCGGCGCTGACGGTAGAGGTCGATAGCCGGAGTCAGATCGGTCATGAGTTCGGTCGGCGGTTCATCGTGCGAGGTGGACGGCGGCGCGGCAGGCAAGGTCGTTCGCCGCGAGGCAATGATGCGATTTAATGCTGCGATTGTATCGCCCAACGGAAAATCGTTTCGGGCTCGCCGCCTGGCCGCCCGTGCCGCGCCAGTCGTCCCGGGCCATGCGCTTGCGGGCGATTCGCCATCGCCATGCCTGGCCATCAGGCCAGGTAGACCATCGCGCCGACGACCGGCATTGTTGCAATCTGTCGACAGCCGTACGCGCTTCGAATGCGAAGCAAGGCCCGCATTGCACGGAAAAGCCTCCAACACCCGCCAACGCACGTATACTTTCGGCCAATTTCAATCGAGGCAGGATGTAATGAAACTCATCGGTTCGCTGTCGAGCCCGTTTGTCCGCAAGGCGCGGATCGTGCTCGCCGAAAAGAAAATCGACTATAAGTTCGAACTGGAAAACGTCTGGGCCGACGATACGGCCATCCACGACTTCAATCCGATCGGCAAGGTGCCGTGTCTGGTGATGGAAGACGGCGCCGCCGTGTTCGATTCGCGCGTGATCTGCGAATATGTCGACACGCTGTCGCCCGTGTGCAAGCTCGTGCCGCAATCGGGCCGCGAGCGCGTCGAGGTGCGTTGCTGGGAAGCGCTCGCGGACGGCATCATGGATGCCGCCGTGCTGATCCGTCTGGAAGGCGTGCTACGCGAGGAAGCGCATCGCAGCGCATCGTGGGTCGCGCGTCAGCAGCACAAGATCGACGATGGCCTGACCGCGATGGCGCAAGGTCTCGCCGCGAAGACCTGGTGCGCGGGCAACCACTACACGCTCGCCGACGTCGCCGTCGGTTGCGCGCTGAGCTACCTGGACTTCCGCATGCCGCAACTGAACTGGCGCGAACTGCATCCGAATCTCGACAAGTACTACCAGAAGCTGTCGCAGCGCCCGTCGTTCATCGACACCGCATTGACCTGAGCGGCGCCCACGATTCATCGCGCATCGAAACGCCGCGCGAGTGTCGCCGTGGCCCGACGGGAGTGTCAAGAAAGCTTACGTTTTCCCCGAGAATTCCTTTCTATGTGCTAAAAAAGCGCCTGCCCGTCAGGCGCTTTTCTTTTGAGCGTCTGTGCGGAACCGACCACCGATACCATCCGTCAAGGGACGTTCGCCATGAAAACGATCCGCGTTGCTCTCGTTGCCGCCGCGTGCGGCGTGCTTGCCGCCTGTTCGGGGATGAGCCTCGACCCCAATTCGCTCGTGCAGTCGGGCACGCAGGCCGTGCAGGCCGCATCGCTCACCGACACCGACGTGCGCACGCTGTCCGACAAGTCCTGCGCGCAGCTCGACTCGGAGAACCAGATCGCGCCCGCCGGCAGCGCGTACACGAAGCGCCTGAACAAGATCGCGGCTCAGCTCGGCGACAACATCAACGGCGTGCCCGTCAACTACAAGGTCTACATCACCAAGGATGTCAACGCGTGGGCGATGGCGAACGGCTGCGTGCGCGTCTACAGCGGTCTGATGGACATGATGACGGACGACGAAGTGCGCGGCGTCGTCGGTCACGAGATGGGTCACGTCGCGCTAGGTCACACGAAGAAGGCGATGCAGGTTGCCTACGCGACGTCGGCGGTGCGCTCGGTGGCGTCGTCGGCGGGCGGCATCACGGGTGCGATTTCGGCGTCGCAGCTTGGCGACTTCTCCGAGAAGCTGATCAACGCGCAGTTCTCGCAGACGCAGGAATCGGCAGCCGACGACTATTCGTTCGATATCCAGAAGAAGAAAGGCCAGGACCCGTCGGGACTCGTCACCGCGTTCCAGAAACTCGCGAAGCTCGACGGCGGCAAGTCGAGCATGCTGAGTTCGCATCCGGCGTCGGCGGCGCGTGCGCAGCATATCCAGCAGCGGATCGCGTCGAACAAATAACGTAGCATCGTCCAAAACAAAACGCGCGCTGGATTTCAGGTCCAGTGCGCGTTTTTCATTGCACTTCGGAATCAACCACGGTTATGCAGCAACCGATTCTTCGAGTATCGGCGCAAACGAATCGCTGCGAGCCACCGGCCACCACTTTTCATAGAGCGTATAGCGGTAGCGGCCGTTGAGCAGGTCGTCGGGTTCCAGGTACTTCAGCAGATCCGACATCAGCCGCACTTCATACGACGACACGCGCCGCACGATGTGATGCGCGCGCAGATCGGCGGGATGGCGCAGGCCTGCCGCCTGGACGATTTCCTGCAGCGCGTGCAGCGTGTTGTGATGGAAGTTGAACACGCGGTCCGACTTGTCGGTGACGATCAGCGCGCGCTGGCGTACAGGGTCTTGCGTCGCGACGCCCGTCGGGCAGCGGCCCGTGTGACACGTCTGCGCCTGAATGCAGCCGACGGCGAACATGAAGCCGCGTGCCGCGTTCACCCAGTCCGCGCCGATGGCGAGCGTCTTCGCGATATCGAACGCGGTGATCATCTTGCCGCTCGCGCCGATGCGGATCCTGTCGCGCAGTCCGATGCCGACCAGCGTGTTGTGCACGAGCAGCAGTCCTTCCTGCAGCGGCACGCCGATGTGATCGGTGAATTCGAGCGGCGCGGCGCCCGTGCCGCCTTCCGCGCCGTCGACGACGATGAAGTCGGGCAGGATGCCCGTTTCCAGCATCGCTTTGGCGATGCCGAAGAATTCCCACGGATGGCCGATGCACAGCTTGAAGCCCGTCGGCTTCCCGCCCGACAGGTTGCGCAGTCGATCGACGAATTCGAGCAGCCCGCGCGGCGTCGAGAACTCCGAGTGCGTCGCGGGCGAGATGCAGTCGCGGCCCATCGGCACGCCGCGCGTTTCGGCGATTTCCGGTGTGATCTTCGCCGCGGGCAGCACGCCGCCGTGGCCCGGCTTCGCGCCTTGCGACAGTTTCACTTCGATCATCTTCACCTGCGGCTCGCTCGCCTGCTTCGCGAACTTGTCGGGGTTGAACGTGCCGTCGTCGTTGCGGCAGCCGAAGTAGCCCGACGCGATTTCCCAGATGATGTCGCCGCCATGCTCGCGGTGATACTTCGACATCGAGCCTTCGCCGGTGTCGTGCGCGAAGTTGCCCTTTTTCGCACCGAGGTTCAGCGCGCGGATCGCGTTCGCGGACAGCGAGCCGAAGCTCATTGCCGAGACGTTGAAGATCGACATCGAATACGGCTTCGCGCGGTTCGCGCCGACGACGATGCGGAAATCGTGGCCGTCGAGTTTCGTCGGCGAGAGCGAGTGGCTGATGAATTCGTGGCCCGTCGCTTTCACGTCGATTTCCGTGCCGTACGGACGGCTGTCGACTTCGTTCTTGGCGCGTTGATAGACGATGCTGCGCTGTGCGCGGGAGAACGGCCTTTCTTCCGTGTCGTCTTCGACGAAATACTGGCGGATCTCAGGCCGGATGAACTCGAACAGGAAGCGCAGATGGCCCCAGAGCGGATAGTTGCGCAGGATCGCGTGGCGCTCCTGCGTCAGATCGTAGGCGCCGAGCGCGACCAGCAGCACGGGCACGATGATCCACAGCCATGCGATGTGACCGGTTGCCGCGAGCGCGGCGCAGGCCGCGAGCAGCAGGATGGCACTCCACATCGCCAGATAACGTCGAGAAAACATGACAACTCCATTGCGGTGATTTCCACGCAGCGGGAGCATCCGGCGCGGCTGGCGTCGGGTCTTCTCGCGAAAACGGCGGGCGTCCGTGGGGATGGATCGCGCTGCGAGTTGGTACGGCGGGTTGTCTTCGCGCGGCCGCGCATCGATTTGTTGTTACGTCGTAAAGCCTGGTCGGCGGGACAACCGTGCCCGGAAGATACAACGAAGCGCAAATCGGTGCAGCGATGTCGACCGGAGTTGGCGCTTCAGCGCCTACTCCGGTCCCACGCAGAGCGGTCGACCGGAGTTGGCGCTTTAGCGCCTGCTCCGGTCCCATGCAGAGCGGTCGACGGGAGTTGGCGCTTCAGCCCCTGCTCGCGTCCCACGCAGAGCGGTCGACGCGAGTTGGCGCTTCAGCCCCTGCTCGTGTCCCACGCAAAGCGGTCGACGCGAGTTGGCGCTTCAGCCCCTACTCGCGTCCCACGCAGAGCGGTCGACGAGCGTGGGCGCTTCAGCGCCTGCTCGCGTCAATCCCCACGCTCTTCAGCGCGCCGTCAGCAGTGCCGCTTTCTGAGGTTGCCGCGCCACCGGCTGTGCAGTCGCCGCGTGCTCGATGATGCCGCCGCCGAGGCAAACATCGCCATCGTAGAGCACGGCCGATTGCCCCGGCGTGACAGCCCATTGGGCGTCGGCGAAATGAAGGGAGAAGAGGGCGTTCGGGTCCGCGCCTGCGCCCGCCGCGTCGAACGTGCACGCGGCATCCGCCTGGCGATAGCGCGTCTTGGCCGCGCACGCGTGGCCCACTTCGGGCGCGTGTCCGGCGACCCAGCTCGTGTTGCCCGCCGTGAGCGTATGGCTCAGCAGCCACGGGTGATCGTGGCCCTGCGCGACATACAGCGTGTTCGACTCGATGTCCTTGCCCGCGACGAACCACGGCTCGCCGCTGCCGTCCTTGCTGCCGCCAAGGCCGATGCCCTTGCGCTGCCCGAACGTATAGAACGCGAGACCGATGTGCTCGCCGACCGTCTTGCCGTCGGTGGTTTTCATCGGGCCGGGTTTGGTCGGCAGATAGCGGTTCAGAAAGTCGCGGAACGGCCGCTCGCCGATGAAGCAGATCCCCGTCGAGTCTTTCTTCTTTGCGTTCGGCAGCCCGATCTGTTCGGCGATCTCGCGCACCTTCGTCTTCGGAATTTCGCCGAGCGGGAAAAGCGTCTTCGACAGCTGCGCCTGATTCAGCCGGTGCAGGAAGTACGACTGATCTTTGGTGTGATCGAGCGCCTTGAGCAGCTCGAAACGGCCGTCGACTTCGCGCACGCGCGCGTAGTGGCCCGTCGCGATGGTTTCCGCGCCGAGCGACATCGCGTGGTCGAGGAACGCCTTGAACTTGATCTCGGCGTTGCACAGCACGTCCGGGTTCGGCGTGCGGCCCGCCGAGTATTCGCGCAGGAATTCGGCGAACACGCGGTCCTTGTATTCGGCGGCGAAGTTCACCGCTTCGACGTCGATACCGATCAGGTCGGCGACGGAGACGACGTCGATCCAGTCCTGACGCGTCGAACAGTATTCGCTGTCGTCGTCGTCTTCCCAGTTCTTCATGAACAGGCCGACGACGTCGTAACCCTGTTCCTTCAGCAGCCATGCCGTAACGGACGAATCGACGCCGCCCGACATGCCTACCACTACTCGTTGTTTGCTCATTTGAATCTGCCTGACTGCTTTCTTTCGTGCGTTGACACGCGTTCTATCGGGAGGGCCCGACCGAATGCGTTTGCACGAAGTCGAGCGGGAAACGCCGGCCTGCGAGGTAGTCGTCGACACATTGCATCACGAGCGGCGTGCGATGCCGGTCGGGACAGGCGCGCAGTTCGTCGGCGCTCATCCATACGGTGCGGACGATGTCGGGATCGAGCGCGCGGCCTTCGGCGGGTTCGCTGTCCGTCTTGCCGCAATACGTGAAGCGCAGATACGTCACGCCGTCCTGCGGGCCGTCGACTGTCTCGGGCCGGCTGAAATGCGTCATGTACACGCCGACCAGCGCCGTGGGCGCGAAGGTCTGCGCTGTTTCTTCGAGCGCTTCGCGGATGACAGCTTGCGTCAGCGTTTCGCCCGCCTCCAGATGCCCGGCGGGCTGGTTCAGACGCAGCCCGGCGGCCGTGTGTTCTTCGACCAGCAGGAAGCGTCCGTCGCGTTCGACGACGGCCGCCACCGTGACATGCGGAGCCCAAGTTTCCGGTTTCATGGGACGGCATTTTACCGTTTATGGGCAGGGCTTGCCGGTGCCGGCGAAGAACGGGGCGGCCCCCTTAGCACATATCGATGAAAAAGGCACGGGAAGACACAAGGATCGTGTTCCTGAATACCGGGATCGTTACCAATTTCGATCCGCCCCTAGACTTCGGTTAAAGTGGACCTCGTGGCTGAAGCCCCAGCCGTGCGTAGCCGTTGCACTTGCCTTTTTGCATTGCCGGCGTTGCCCTTCGTCGGCGATTCCAGATTTTCATAACAGGATGGTCGAGGAGGATTTACGATGCACATCGGAGTGCCAGCCGAGACGCGGCCGTACGAAACACGCGTCGCCGCGACGCCCGAGACGGTCAAGAAGTACGTGTCGCAGGGCCACAGGGTTAGCGTACAGCGCGGCGCAGGGACGGCCGCGAGTTATCTGGACGACGCGTACGCAGCTGCGGGCGCAGAGCTCGTCGATGCGCCGGCCGCATTCGGCGCAGAGCTCGTTCTCAAGGTTCAAAGCCCGACCGATTCAGAACTCCCGCTTCTCAAACGCGGGTCGGTACTGGTCGGCATGCTCGAGCCGTTTAATGCTGAAAACGCATCGAAGCTAGCAACTGCAGGCATCACTGCGTTCGCGCTCGAAGCCGCGCCGCGCACGACGCGCGCGCAAAGCCTCGACGTACTGTCGTCTCAAGCCAACATTGCGGGTTACAAAGCGGTGCTGCTCGCCGCCGATCTTTACCCGCGCTTCATGCCGATGCTGATGACGGCTGCGGGCACGGTGAAAGCCGCGCGCGTGCTGATTCTCGGCGCGGGCGTGGCGGGCTTGCAGGCGATTGCGACTGCAAAGCGCCTCGGCGCCGTGATCGAAGCCTCCGACGTGCGGCCTGCTGTAAAAGAGCAGATCGAATCGCTCGGTGCGAAATTCCTCGATGTGCCTTACGAAACCGATGAGGAGCGCGAAGCAGCGCAAGGCGTCGGCGGCTACGCGCGGCCGATGCCGCCTTCGTGGCTCACGCGCCAGTCGGCGCTCGTCCACGAGCGCGCGAAGCAGGCGGACGTGATCATCTCGACCGCGCTGATTCCGGGCCGTCCCGCGCCGACGCTGCTGTCCGTCGAAACCGTGCAGGCGATGAAGCCGGGCTCCGTGGTGATCGACCTCGCTGCCGGACGCGGGCCGGAGTACGAAGGCCAGCGCGGCGGCAACTGTCCGCTGACGGAAGCGGACAAGGTCGTCTCCAAGCATGGCGTGACGATCGCGGGCTATACGAATCTCGCGTCGATGGTCGCGTCGGATGCTTCGGCGCTGTACGCGCGCAATCTGCTGGACTTCATGAAGCTGATCGTCACGAAGGAAGGCACGCTCAATATCGATCTCGCGGACGACATCGTCGCGGCCACGCTGCTGGCGCGCGACGGCGAAGTCACGCGCAAGGCATAAGACATAGGAGACGGGTGATGGAAGTCATCAACCATACCGTGATCAATCTGATCATATTCGTGCTGGCGATCTACGTCGGCTACCACGTCGTCTGGAATGTGACGCCCGCGTTGCACACGCCGCTGATGGCCGTGACGAACGCGATTTCGGCGATCGTGATCGTCGGCGCGATGCTCGCGGCAGGCCTTACCGTCGGCGGCACCGGCAAGTTCTTCGGCACGGTTGCTGTCGCGCTTGCCGCCGTGAACGTATTCGGCGGCTTCCTCGTGACGAGGCGAATGCTGGAGATGTTCAAGAAGAAGGAACCGAAGAAGATTGCTGGTCCGAAGGAGGGTGCGTAAATGAGCCTGAACGTCGTTACGCTCCTCTATCTGATCGCCTCCGTCTGCTTTATTCAGGCACTCAAGGGGCTGTCCAATCCGAAGACCGCGCGAACGGGTAACTTGTTCGGCATGGTCGGCATGGCGATCGCGATTCTGACGACCGTCGCGCTGATCGCGAAGCAGGCGGCCGCGCTCGGCTCGAATCTGTCGCTGGGTCTGTCGCTCGTGTTCGTTGCGCTGATTGTCGGCGGCGGGATTGGCGCATTCGTTGCCGCGCGCGTCGAGATGACGAAGATGCCGGAACTGGTCGCGGCGATGCACTCGCTGATCGGTATGGCGGCTGTGTGTATCGCTTATGCGGTGGTCTCGGAGCCGGCTGCATTCGGACTGGGTGCTGAAGAGGGCATCCCTGGCTTCCTGCCGTACGGCAACCGGATCGAACTGTTCATCGGCACGTTCGTCGGTGCGATTACCTTCAGTGGTTCGGTGATCGCGTTCGGCAAGCTGTCGGGCAAGTACAAGTTCCGGCTGTTCCAGGGCGCGCCTGTGGTCTACGCGGGTCAGCATCTGATCAACCTGCTGCTCGCGATCGCGATGATCGGCTTCGGCGTGATCTTCTTCCTCACGCAATCGTGGCTGCCGTTCATCATCATGACGCTGATCGCGTTTGCGCTGGGCGTGCTGATCATCATCCCGATCGGCGGGGCGGACATGCCGGTGGTCGTGTCGATGTTGAACTCGTACTCGGGCTGGGCGGCGGCGGGCATCGGCTTCTCGCTGAACAACGCGATGCTGATCATTGCCGGTTCGCTGGTCGGCTCGTCCGGTGCGATCCTGTCGTACATCATGTGCAAGGCGATGAACCGTTCGTTCTTCAACGTGATTCTCGGTGGCTTTGGTGGTGAGGCTACGGCGGCGACGGCAGGCGGCTCGGGTGAACAGAAGCCGGTGAAGTCGGGTTCGGCGGAAGATGCGTCGTTCATGCTCGGCAATGCCGAGACGGTCGTGATCGTGCCGGGTTATGGTCTGGCCGTTGCCCGCGCCCAGCATGCGCTGAAGGAACTCACCGACAAGCTGGTCGAGAAGGGCATCGACGTGAAGTATGCGATTCACCCTGTCGCGGGACGGATGCCGGGTCACATGAACGTGCTGCTGGCGGAAGCCGAAGTGCCGTATGAGATCGTCCATGAGATGGAGGACATCAACGGCGAGTTCGGTCAGGTCGACGTCGTGCTGGTGCTGGGCGCGAACGACGTGGTGAATCCGGCGGCGAAGACCGATCCGAAGTCGCCGATCGCGGGGATGCCGATTATCGAGGCGTACAAGGCCCGCACGGTGATCGTCAACAAGCGCTCGATGGCGGCGGGGTATGCCGGGCTCGACAACGATCTCTTCTACATGGACAAGACCATGATGGTGTTTGGCGATGCCAAGAAGGTGATCGAGGAAATGGTCAAGTCCGTCGATTGAGGTGTTGGGCTTTGCTTTCCGCGACGCTGGTCAGGTTCTTCACCGGCGTCGCGGGCATGGGTTTGTCGGGCGTCGTCAGCCCGATTTCCGTACATTCAGGGCGTTTGCGCCGACGTCAGGTTGAGCGCCAACGCTTGCGCGACTTCGATGCCGTCGATGGCCGCCGAATAGATACCGCCCGCATACCCGGCACCCTCTCCTGCCGGATACAGACCTTCTACGTTCATGCTCTGGTAATCGTCCCGGCGTCGGATCCGGAGCGGTGACGACGTGCGCGTCTCCACGCCTGTGAGCACGGCATCGTGCATCGCGAAGCCGGCGATCTTCTTGTCCAGTTGGGGCAGCGCTTCACGGATGGCTTCGATCACGTAGTCGGGCAGCGCAGTGCTGAGATCGGTCGGGTGCACACCCGGCTTGTATGACGGCACCACGGAGCCAAGCGACGTCGACGGCCGGCCGGCGATAAAGTCACCGACCAGTTGGCCGGGCGCGTGGTAGTTGCCGCCACCGAGTTCGAACGCACGCTCCTCCCATTTTCGCTGGAACGCAATGCCAGCCAGCGGACCGCCCGGATAGTCGTCCGGCGTGATGCCGACGACGATGCCCGCATTCGCGTTGCGCTCGGCCCGCGAATACTGGCTCATGCCATTGGTGACGACGCGGCCGGGTTCAGAGGTCGCCGCGACCACCGTGCCGCCGGGGCACATGCAAAAGCTATAGACCGCCCGTCCATTGTTGGCGTGATGGACCACCTTGTAGTCGGCCGCGCCGAGTTGCTTGTGGCCCGCAAACTTGCCGAAACGGCTGCGATCGATCAGCCCCTGCGGATGTTCAATGCGAAAACCCAGTGAAAACGGCTTGGCTTCCATATATACACCGCGATCGTGCAGCATCTGGAAAGTGTCGCGGGCGCTATGGCCCACTGCCAGCACGACGTGGTCGCACCGAAGCGTTTCACCGGTCGAGAGCTTGAGCGAGCGCACCTTGCCCTGATCGATTTCGATGTCTTCGACTCGCGTTTCGAAGCGCACTTCGCCACCCAGCTCGTGAATGGTGGCGCGCATTTTTTCCACCATGCTGACGAGGCGGAACGTGCCGATGTGCGGCCGGCTCAGATACAGGATGTCTTCCGGTGCGCCCGCCTTGACGAATTCTTCGAGCACCTTGCGGCCATAGTGGTTCGGATCCTTGATCTGGCTGTACAGCTTGCCGTCGGAAAACGTTCCGGCGCCGCCTTCGCCGAACTGCACGTTGGATTCAGGGTTGAGCACGGACTTGCGCCACAGGCCAAAGGTGTCCTTGGTGCGCTCACGCACGGCCTTGCCACGCTCGAGAATGATGGGGCGGAACCCCATCTGCGCGAGGATCAGTCCCGCAAACAGTCCGCACGGTCCCATCCCGATCACCACCGGACGCGGCCGGGTGGTGTGCTCAGGTGCCTTTGCGACGAAGCGGTATGTCATGTCCGGTGTCACCCCGCAATGCGGCGTGCCGGCGAGTCGCGTGCGTGCGGTCGCTTCGTCCTTGACTTCGACGTCGACGATATACGTCAACTTGATATCGGAACGCTTGCGTGCATCGTGCGCACGGCGGAATACGGTGTAACGGACGATCCCCTCTGCCGCCACGCCGAGATCCGCGAGGCGTGCGCGAACCGCGGCGTCGAGATCGCTGTCGGCATGGTCGAGAGGGAGTTTGACTTCGCTTAAACGTAACATGGGTGCCAAAGTACAGTCGCCACGGGAATCGTGGTCAATCCCGTATTTTATAGGTACAGCGGCTTTTCGAAGCGAAAGGCGCCGCACGCCCTCAGCGCGGTTTGACGCCAATACTCCGCATGAAATCCGCAAGCCTTCTCCCCTCGACATCGGGAAAAGCCTCGAGCACCGCTAGCTCATCCATATTCGCAAGCGCAAAGTGGCGAAAATCCTCCCGCAGCTCGCACCACGCGCCGAGCGTAAACCGCGCCCCCCAATAAGCTAGCGCTAGCGGCCAAACCCGCCGCTGCGTCGCGGCGCCATGCTTGTCCTGATACGCAAAGCTCACGATATGCCGCGTATCGATCGCGCGATGCAGCGTATCCACAATCGCCGACACGTTTCCATCGACATGAAACGACGGCGCAAAGAATGCCAGCCGGTCGATGGTCGCGCGCTTGTCAGCGGGCATCGCCGAAGCAATCTTCGCCAGCGCGCCGCGCGCGCCCGCCGCCATGCTCTCGCCGCCCCACGATTCGACCATCCGCGCACCGGCCGCCAGTGCCATCAGTTCTTCGGCGGTAAAGGTCAAAGGCGGCAGGCTCGCGCTGCGGCTCAAGCGGTAGCCGATGCCCGCTTCGCCCTCGATCGGCACGCCCGACAGTTGCAGATCCTGCACATCGCGATACACGGTACGCAACGATACGTGCAGCCAGTCCGCCAGTTGCTGCGCGGTCGTCAGGCGCCGGCCGCGCAGCAGTTCGGCAATCTGGAACAGGCGATCGGCGCGTCGCGTCATCGTGGGAGTCTCGCGGAAGTACACGGGGAATCTCCCGCGATGATAGCGCCGCACGACGTGCCCCTGTCACACCGGCGATGCCTTCAGCCGTTGGTCTTCGAATGCAGGCCGATGCGGTTGCCTTCCGTGTCGGTGAAAAAGCCGATCCAGCCGATGTCGTTCGGCAACTGCACGGCGGGCCCTTCGACCTTGCCGCCCGCGCGCTTCACGCGTTCGAGCGTCGCATCGACGGTGGGTCGAGCGTTCAGATAGATCACCGTACCCGTCGCCGAAGGCTCCAGCGTCGAACTCTTCACGATGCTGCCGCCCGTCGACGGCTCGTCGTAGTTGAAAATCGCCATCGGCACGCCGAAGTCCTCGCGGCGTAGCTGCGTGTCGAGCGCGGCTTCATAGAAACGGACGGCGCGATCGAAATCGATGGACGGAATTTCGAACCAGGCGATTGCGCGGTTGAGTTGTGCGGACATGACGTTCTCCTGTTGGTGGTTGTCGCCGGATGGCGTAGGAGAAGTGTGCGGGCGGGCTACTGACAACGTTCTGTCAGTAGCGTTGGCTCAGCCGCAAACGCGCGGGCAATAAAAAAGCGGGCATCGCGCCCGCTTCTTCATCCGAACAGGAAATCGGCTTACGCCTTCGGCTCATCCGCCGCCGGTCGTTGCCGCACGCTGCCCGCGATCAGATCGAAGCGGAACAGGCGGCATTCGAGCGCGCCGTTATACAGCGGGGTCTTGGCCGACTCGCGCAGGCGCAGTTGCCCCGGCAGCTTGCGATCCGACGTCAGCACGAACGCGTGCCAGCCGGTAAAGCGCTTCTTCAGCGCATCGCCGAAGGACTGGAAGAACTCGGTCATGTCCGGCGTATCCGTTTCCGCACGCCGGAAGCCGCCTTCTTCGCGCCCCGTGTTGCGGATCTCGCCGCGCGGACCGCGCCCGCGCACTTCGATCCGCTCGCCATACGGCGGATTCGCGACGAGGATGCCCGCTTCGCTCACGGGCGGCATCATGTTGCGCGCATCGATCTGCTTCAGCGGCAGCGCCGGGAAGCCGGCACGCTCGAAGTTTGCGCGCGCCTTCTCGAGCATGTTGTCGGAGATGTCGCTGCCGAAGATCAGCAGATCGCCGCGGCCCGCGCGCGCCGCGCGCTTCGCGTCCTGCGCGGCGACCTTCAGCGTCTGCCACGCGGACACGTCGTATTGCTTGAACTTCTCGAAGGCGAAGCGCCGGTCGACGCCCGGTGCAATGCTCAGCGCGACCTGCGCCGCTTCCGCGAGGAACGTGCCGCTGCCGCACATCGGGTCGTACAGCGGCGTGCCCGGCGTCCAGCCCGTCAGCCGCAGAATGCCCGCCGCGAGATTCTCGCGCAGCGGCGCCGCACCCTTGTCCAGACGCCAGCCGCGCTTGAACAGCGGCTCGCCGGATGTGTCGAGATACAGCGTGCAGTCGGTGGCCGTCAGGAATGCGAACACGCGCACGTCGGGCGCGCCCGTGTCGATGCTCGGACGCGCGCCCGTCTTGTCGCGCAGACGGTCGCAGATCGCGTCCTTCACGCGCAGCGTCGCGAATTCGAGGCTGCGCAGCGGCGACTTGATTGCCGTGACGTCGACGCGCAGCGTCTCGTTCGCCGAGAACCACTGCTCCCAGCGCTGTTCGAGCGCGAGCCCGAAGATGTCCTGCTCGTTGCGATACGGACGATGCGCGATCTTCAGCAGCACACGGCTCGCGATCCGCGAATGCAGGTTGGCGGCCATGCCGGCTGCCCAATCGCCCTTGAAGTGCACGCCGCCGGGCACTTGCGCGCCGGCGGTGAACGGCTTGCCTTTCAGATGACGCGCGGCGATCTCGGCGAGTTCGGCGGCGAGCGCGGCTTCAAGGCCGCGCGGGCAGGGGATGAAAAATTCGAAGGACATGGAGATTGCCGCAAAGGCGTTGATTAAGGCGACATTGTACGCGGTCGCCTTGCCGTGCCCTGCGGCAGGTCGTTCACACGCGGGTCGACGTGTCTGCCTGACGCGTGCCGGACGCCTGGCCTAAGCGCGGCCCCGTGCGGATCAGCCCTTCGTCGCCGACGCGGATACGGGCGCTGCCGCCGGCCCCGTCGTCGCTGCCGGGCACGTCACGGTCGCGCCGCGAGTCGGCGCGGCCGCCAGATTGCGCACGGCGGCGCCGATCTCCGTGGAAATCTGCTGCACCGCGCGCCGATGTCCGTCGGCAATCGCGTCGTAACCGCCCGAGACAGTCTCGCCAACCACGCTGCGGCATGTCAGCACGGCCTGCGTGCGCACCGCGCGCACGCTCCACACGGCGTCGATCAGCGTGCGCGAACCGGGCCACGACTCGAAGCGCTGCACGTTCACGCTGACGCGATAGACGGGCACGCGGTCGGGATACGGCGAGCCGTACACGTCGATCGTGCCCAGTTGCTGCGTGAGCGAACTGGACAGTGCGCGGCGGATTTCGTCGCCGGGCAGCGACGCCCAGCGCTCCTGTTCGAGCACCTGGACCTGAGTCGGCCCCGTCTGCACGACGAGCTGGTTTTTCGCCACTTGCGGCGGCACGTCGACGGGCGGCACTTCGATCAGGAACGCCGGGTTGCTCGCGGTGCGCACGGAATCGGGCGATGCATCGCCTGCCGACAGCGTGTAGAAGTGGCTCGGCGGCGACGAGCACGCGGCCAGTGCGGCAAGCAGTACGCCTGATAGCGCAACGGAAAGCGCGCGCACGCTAGCGTGCATCGTTCGGGGGACGCGTGCGAACGTCATGGCTTGTCTCCTGATTTACCGCGCAGCAGCGATTCGGGGTGGCGTTCGAGATAGTCCGACAGCGCGTTCAGCGATTGCAGCGTGCGCGTCAGTTCCTGCAGCGCCTGATGCACGTCGGATTGCAGCGGCGAGTCCTGCTGCAGCGTCGCTTCCGCCGAACCGAAGGTCTGCTTCGCCGCCGCCAGCGTGTCGCGCGCCTGCGGCAACACTTCCTTGTCGAGCTGCGAGAAGAGATGGTCGGCGTTCTTCAACGCGGTGTTGAGGTTGTTGCCGATCTGGTCGAACGGCACCTGATCGAGTTTCTTCGCGATATCGGCGATCTGCAGTTGCAGTTCGTCGAGCGAGTTCGGAATGGTCGGCAGTTCGATCGGGTCGCGCGAGATGTCCACGGTTGCCTGCGGCGCTTTCGGGAACAGGTCGATCGCGACGTACAGCTGACCCGTCAGCAGATTGCCTGTGCGCAACTGGCCGCGCAGGCCGTGCTTGACGAGCGCGAGCAGCATCCGGTGGCTTTCGTCGGTGCCCGAATCCGGCACGGGTTGACCGCGCGAACGGCGGCGCAGGCGATCGGGGTAGAGATCCATCGTGACGGGCATGTTGAAGTTCTTCGTCTGCGGATCGAACTCGACGCCGATGTTGGTCACCTGCCCCAGCACGATGCCGCGGAAGTCGACGGGCGCGCCGACGGACAGGCCGCGCAGCGACTGGTTGAAGTTCATCACGACGCGCACCGGCTCGCCGTCGGGCTCGCGCATCGCGTCGGCTTCGTCAGAACCGAGCCGGAACGTCATGTTGTTCGGCGCCTGCACGCCGACGGCCTGTCCCGGTGGCGACTGGAACGCGAGTCCGCCGACGATCACCGTCGCGAGCGACTGCGTGTTCAGCTTGAAGCCGCTCGAATCGAGCCGCACGTCGACACCGCTCGCGTGCCACCAGCGCGAATTCGTGCCGACGTACTGGTCGAACGGCGCGCTGACGAACACCTGCAGCGTGACGCCCGTGCCGTCCTTGTCGAGCGAGAAGCCCGTGACCTGGCCGACCTGCACACGCCGGTAGAACACCGGCGAGCCGATGTCGATCGAGCCGAGCGATTCGCCGCGCAGCGTGAACTGGCGGCCCTTCTGGTCGACGGTGACGGCGGGCGGCGATTCGAGGCCGACGAACTGCGTCTGTGTTTCCGTCGAACGGCCGCCGTCCACGCCGATGTACGCCCCCGACAACAGCGTGCCGAGCCCCGATACGCCGCTTGCGCCGATACGCGGACGCACGACCCAGAAGCGACTGTCCTTCACCGCGAAGTCTTCGGCTTCTTTAGTCAGCTGCACTTCGACGTTCACGCGCGAGTGATTCTTCGCGAGCTTGATCGTCTTGACGAAGCCGATGTCGACGTCCTTGTATTTGACCTTCGTCTTGCCCGGTTCGAGCCCTTCGGCGCTGATGAAGCTGATGTTGATGGTCGGCCCTTTCTCGAGCACCGACTTCACAACGAGGCTGACGCCGATCAGCGCCGCGATCAGCGGAATCACCCAGACGAGCGAAGGCAGCCAGCCCCGTTTCGTGACGATCTCGGGCTCGGGCGGCTCGTTGTTCGGCGCGCTGGAGGGCGGCGTCGGCGCTTTGGGGCTATTCATGTTTCGGGTCCTGAGGTTTGGCGGCTCTCGGCTTGTGTGCGGCGGCGCCGTCCTGGTCTTTGTCCACGTCGTCCCAGATCAGGCGTGGATCGAATTGCATCGAGGCGATCATCGTGAGAATCACGACGGAGCCGAACGCGAGCGCGCCCGGTCCCGCCGTGATGACGGCCAGCGATTTGAAGCGCACCAGCGCCACCGTCAGCGTGATGACGAAGATGTCGAGCATCGACCAGCGTCCGATGCGTTCGACGATCCGGTACAGCTTCGTGCGTTCGAGCGGCCGCCATCTCGAGTGGCGCTGTGCCGTGCAGGTCAGCAGCGCGAGCACCGAGAGCTTGAGCATCGGCACGAGAATACTGGCGATGAACACGATCATCGCGAGCGGCCAGTCGCCCGAGGTCCAGAAGTAGACGACGCCGCTCATGATCGTGTCGTCCTCCGCGCCGAGCAGCGACGACGTATGCATCACGGGCAGCAGGTTCGCGGGAATGTAGAGCACGGCCGCCGCGATCAGCAGCGCCCACGTGCGCATCAGGCTGTCCGGATTGCGCCGGTGCATGATCGCGCCGCAGCGCGTGCAGCGTTGCGGCTCCTTCGAGCGCACGCGTGGCTGCACGCGCGAACACGCGTGACAGGCGATCAGACCGGCGCGCGAGGCCGTCGTGTATTTCATCGGCCTGTCATCCCCGGTGCGGTGCGGCGGGACCGTCGATGCCCGGCGCGCCCGTACTGGGCTCGCCGTTATCGCTGTCGTGTGAATCTTGAGCGCGCGCTTCTTCTTCGCGCGCGTGCCGTTCGCGGCGCGCCTGCAGCACGTTCAGCCCTTCGGCGACGTCCCACAGCGTGCGCGGATCGAACGTGACGACCACGACGAACATCAGGGTCAGCGCGCCGAACGCGAACATCGCGGCTTCGGGAATCACGCGCGCGAGACTCACCATTTTCACCATCGTCACGAGTACGCCGAGCATGAACACTTCGATCATGCCCCACGGTCGCACGAATTGAATGGCGCGCAGCATGGGGTTGAAGAAGGGCGGCACGATGCCCGCGCGGATCGGCAGAAGCAGATAGAGCAGCGCGAGCAGTTCGGTGAGCGGAAAGAGGAAAGTCGAGCAGAACACCATCATCGCGACGACCTGCATGTTCTCGTCCCACAGCGCGACGATGGCGCCGAGCAGACTGGTCTGCGACGTGATGCCGTTGGTTTCCAGTTCGACGATCGGAAAGCCCTGCGCGATCAGAAACGTGATCAGTGCGGAGACCGTCATGGCCGTGATGCCGTCCAGCCGACCCGATGCGCTCCAGTACAGCATGGCGCCGCAGCGCTGGCAGCGCGCGATGCGTCCGCGTCCAAGGCGCGGTTTCTGGAACAGCGCGTCGCATTCGTGGCAGGCAATCAGATGGTCATGGTCCATGCAGGCGATCGGGATACGGGAAGCGATGTTGTCGTCGTGTTTGTCGTCGGCGTATTACAGCGTGTTACGCAAGGGCGTTCATGCACGTTGAAAGCGCGTGCGCGTCGCGGCCTGGCGCAATAGTATCAAAGCTCGCTACCGCGACGTCGTACAGGTAGGTGCACGTAAGCCCGTCGGCGGAGACGGCGCGATCCGCACATTTCTGTGGGCCTTGTCTGACAGAGGTGGCACGCACGGGTTCGGTCGGCGGTAGCAATTTCCGAACCGCGTCCGAACCGCGCGCAAAGGCGTCAGCCGGTTGCCGCTGCTTGCGGTACGATTAGCGCCGCGCAAGCCGTTGGCGCCGATACCGGATGCGAGGGGAATAATGACATCGCCCGGGTCGTTTAACGTTTATGTCGACGTCGGTCCTGTCATGGCACATACCTCTTCGTTTCATTCGTTCTCCTCGCGCGGCTCGTCCTATACCTCGACGGCCATCGCGCTGCATTGGCTCATCGCGCTTCTGATCGTCTGCGGTTTCGCGCTCGGCTGGGTGATGACGGACATCCCCGGCTTCACGCCGACCAAGCTCAAATACTTCTCGTGGCACAAGTGGATCGGCGTGACCGTGTTCGCGCTCGTCATCATCCGCATCTTGTGGCGGGCGACGCACACCGTGCCGCCGATGCCCTCGCATATGCCCGCGTGGCAGCGCGGCGTCGCACATTTGACGCACTTCCTGCTTTACGTGCTGATGGTCGCGATTCCCGTGTCGGGCTATCTGTACAGTTCGGCCGCCAACGTGCCCGTCGTCTATCTCGGGCTTGTGCCGCTGCCGCGTCTGATCGCACCCGATCCGCATCTGAAGGAACTGTTGAAGGGCGTCCACATCACGCTCAACTACACGCTGCTCGTGCTGGTCGGGCTGCATGTCGTTGCGGCGCTCAAGCATCAGATTGTCGATCGCGACGGCTTGCTGTCGCGCATGATCCCTTTCCTCAAATAAGGACAAACATGAAGGTATCGTTCTACCGCTATATGCTCGCTGCGTTCGCGGCGGCGTCGCTGGCTGCGTCGGGCGCCGCGTTCGCGCAGGTCGACATGGGCAAGAGCACGGTCACGGCGATCTCGAAGCAGATGAACGTGCCCGTCGAAGGCAAGTTCAACAAGTTCACCGCGCAGATCGCGTTCGACGCGTCGAAGCCGGCAGCGGGCACCGCGCAGGTCACGGTCGACACGTCGAGCTACGATCTCGGCGACGAAAGCTACAACGAACAGGTGCGCGGCAAGGAATGGTTCGATTCGAAGACCTACCCGACGGCGACCTTCGTTTCCACTGCGATTGCGCCCGCAGGCAACAACCAGTTCAAGGTGACGGGCAAGCTGACCATGAAGGGCAAGTCGCAGACGGTGGTCGTGCCCGTCACGGTGACGAGGCAGGGCGCTGCGCAGGTCTATGACGGCGCGGTAACCGTCAAGCGCTCGCAGTTCGATATCGGCACGGGCGAGTGGAAAGATACGTCGGTGGTCGCGGACGACGTGACGATCAAGTTCCATATCGTCGCCGCAAGCAAGTGATCCGTGGATTCGTAGCAGTCAGGCAGACAGAAAGGAGAATGAATTGAAACCGATGCTTTTGATTGTGGCTGGCGCGCTGGCGTCGTCGATGGCGGCGGGCGCATTCGCCGCCGATACCTATCAGCTCGATCCGACTCACACGTATCCGAGCTTCGAGGCGGATCACATGGGCGGCGTGTCGACGTGGCGCGGCAAGTTCACGAAAAGCTCCGGCACGGTGACGCTCGACCGCGCGGCGAAGACGGGCAGCGTCGAGGTCACGGTCGATACGTCGTCGGTCCAGATCGGCAATACGAAGCTCGAAGAGCATCTGCGCTCGCCTGATTTCTTCGACGTCGCGAAGTATCCGACGGCGACCTACAAGGGCACGGCGATCAAGTTCGACGGCGACACGCCCGTTGCCGTCGACGGACAGCTCACGATGAAGGGCGTCACGAAACCGGTGAATCTGAAAATCGAGTCGTTCAAATGCATCCAGCATCCCGTGCTGAAGCGCGAGGTGTGCGGCGTGGAGGCGACGGGCGAATTCAACCGTGCGGACTTCGGCATGGACTTCGGCACGAAATACGGCTTCAGCATGAAGACCGTGCTGCATATTCAGGCTGAAGGGATCAAGCAGTAAGCATCGGGCGGCCAGCATCGCGTGCCGAGCAAACCGCTCCGTTCGCCCTGCGACGGAGCGGTTTTTTATTGGCGTCAGAACCTGGCGCTTTCACTGCTCGTGCAGACTTATTTTTTGGTTCATAGTGGACGCCGACGCCGGATCGGTTGTGCGCGCATCGAATCCGGCGAAAAGACAGGACCGGGCGAT
Organism: Paraburkholderia sp. Tr-20389; assembly: GCF_017104565.1. Taxonomy (GTDB): domain Bacteria; phylum Pseudomonadota; class Gammaproteobacteria; order Burkholderiales; family Burkholderiaceae; genus Paraburkholderia. The sequence continues at coordinate 32,719 of NZ_JAAGPD010000038.1, forward strand.
TCTTCGCGATCGTCACGATAACGACTACCGCGCGCACCTGGAGATCCACAATGAGTTCAACGATAGCCGCGAACACGGCGCAGCGCCGTTCCGATACGTGGCGCACGGTGGTGGCCGCGTCGATCGGCAATGCGCTGGAATGGTTCGACCTGGTCGTCTATGGCTTTTTCGCCGTCGTCATCTCGAAGCTGTTCTTTCCGGCGGGCAACGAGACCGTCTCTCTTCTGCTGACGCTCGGCACGTTCGGCGTGTCGTTCTTCATGCGGCCGCTGGGCGCGATCGTGCTCGGTGCGTATGCCGACCGGGCAGGGCGCAAGGCCGCGCTGACGCTCTCCATTCTGCTGATGATGATGGGCACGCTGATTATCGCCGTGTTGCCGACGTATCAGTCGATCGGCCTTGCGGCGCCGCTGATTCTCGTCGTCGCGCGTCTGATGCAAGGGTTCTCGGCAGGGGGCGAATTCGGCAGCGCGACGGCTTTTCTCGCCGAGCACGTGCCGGGGCGGCGCGGCTATTTCGCCAGCTGGCAGATCGCGAGCCAGGGCCTGACCACCTTGCTTGCCGCGTTGTTCGGCGCCGTGTTGACGAGCCAGTTGTCGCCCGAGCAACTGAACGCGTGGGGCTGGCGCGTGCCGTTTTTCTTCGGCCTGCTGATCGGGCCCGTCGCGTGGTACATCCGCACGAAACTCGACGAAACGCCGGAATTCCTCGCCGCCGAAACCACGCAAACGCCGCTTCGCGATACCTTCGCGAGTCAGAAGACGCGGCTCTTCATCGGCATGGGGATCGTCGTGCTCGGCACGGTGGCGACGTATCTGGTGCTGTTCATGCCGACGTATGCGATCAAGCAGTTGAAGCTCGCGCCGTCCGTGGCGTTCACCGCGATTTCGCTGGTCGGCGTGATCCAGCTGGTGTGTTCGCCGATCGTCGGACATCTGTCCGATCGTCACGGACGCGTGCGCATCATGCTCGTGCCCGCCGTGCTGCTGTTCCTGCTGATCTGTCCGGCCTTCTCGTATCTCGTCGCGCATCCGACGTTCGGCACGCTGCTGGCGATGCAGATCGTGCTCGGCGTTCTGATGACGAGTTACTTCGGCGCGCTGCCCGGTCTGTTGTCGGAAATCTTCCCCGTGCAGACGCGCACGACGGGCATGTCGCTCGCCTATAACATCGCGGTGACGATCTTCGGCGGCTTCGGGCCATTCATCATCGCGTGGCTGATCGACGCGACGGGTTCGAAAATCGCGCCGAGCTTCTATCTGATGCTCGCGGCCGTGGTGAGCGTGATCGCGCTGATTGCGGCGCGACGCAAGCTCGGTTTCAGGTGATGCCTTCCACGTTTGTGACGAGGTAAACAACAAAGGCCGGTTCGATTGAACCGGCCTTTGCTTTGCGTTGCTTCAGATCCTGTCAGACGCTGACGATCAAACCTGCGCGCCTGCGTTGGGATCGTTCGGATCGTGGCTTTCCTTCTTTTCCTTCAGCAGATCCTCGCGCTTCACGCCGAACCACATCGCCAGCGCTGCCGCGACGAACACCGACGAGTAGATACCGAACAGGATACCGACCGTCAGCGCGAGCGCGAAGTAGTGCAGCGTCGGGCCGCCGAACAGGAACATCGACAGCACCATCATCTGCGTACAGCCGTGCGTGATGATGGTACGCGACATCGTGCTCGTGATCGCGTGGTTGATCACTTCCATCACGCTCATCTTGCGTTCGCGACGGAAGGTTTCGCGAATCCGGTCGAAGATAACCACGGATTCGTTCACCGAGTAGCCGAGCACGGCAAGCACCGCCGCCAGCACCGACAGCGAGAACTCCCACTGGAAGAACGCGAAGAAGCCGAGAATGATCACGACGTCGTGCAGGTTGGCGATCACGCCCGCGACCGCGTACTTCCATTCGAAGCGGAAGGACAGATAGATCACGATGCCCGCGACCACGCACGCGAGCGCGAGCAGGCCGTCGGTGGCGAGTTCCTTGCCGACTTGCGGTCCGACGAACTCGACGCGCTGCAGCTTCGCATTCGCGTCCTGGCCTTTCAGCGAGGCCATCACCTGATCGCTCTGCTGCGCCGACGTCAGGCCCTGCTTGAGCGGCAGACGGATCAGCACGTCGCGCGAGGTGCCGAAGTTCTGCACCTGAGCGTCGCCGTAGCCGATCTTGGTCAGCGTGTCGCGCACGGGTTCAAGCGGTACTGCGCCCGGATACTGCACTTCGATCACGGTGCCGCCCGTGAATTCGACGGACAGATGCAGCCCGCGATGCAGCAGGAAAAACACGGCGGCGATGAACGTCAGCAGCGAGATCGCGTTGAAGACCAACGCGCGCTGCATGAACGGAATGTCTTTACGGATGCGGAAAAATTCCATGTTCTCTTTCTCCGGACTCAGCGGGTCGAACCCGGCTTGTTCGTGCCACCCGGCGTGTTGCGGTTGCGCAGCGTCGGTTTGCCCGCGCGAGCTTGCGCTCCCGCCTGCGCCTTGGTCTTCGGCTTCGCTGCCTTGGTCGCGGCGATCTGCGCAGCCGTGTCGGTCTGTTCGTCGGCGTTGTCGAGGTAAGCCGTCGCGCCTTCAACCGCTGCGGGCTTCCACACCTGGCCGATCGCAAGCGATTGCAGCTTCTTCTTGCCGCCGTACCACACGTTCACAAGACCACGCGAGAAGAACACGGCCGAGAACATCGACGTCATGATGCCGATACAGTGCACGACGGCAAAGCCGCGCACCGGGCCGGAGCCGAACGCGAGCAGCGCGAGGCCGGCGATCAGGGTGGTCACGTTCGAGTCGAGAATCGTCGCCCATGCATGCGCGTAGCCGTTCTGGATGGCCAGTTGCGGCGGCGCGCCGTTGCGCAGTTCTTCACGCACACGCTCGTTGATCAGCACGTTCGCGTCGATGGCCATACCGAGCGCCAGCGCGATAGCGGCAATACCCGGCAAGGTGAGCGTGGCCTGCAGCATCGACAGGACCGCGATCAGCAGCAGCAGGTTCACCGACAGCGCGATCATCGAGATCAGGCCGAACAGCATGTAGTACGCGATCATGAAGGCCGCGATCGCGATAAAGCCGTACACGACGGAATCGAAGCCCTTCTTGATGTTGTCCGCGCCGAGGCTCGGGCCGATCGTACGTTCTTCGATGATGTCCATCGGTGCCGCGAGCGAACCGGCGCGCAACAGCAGCGCGAGGTCGGTTGCCGCTTGCGGGGTCGGCTGGCCCGTGATCTGGAAGCGGTCGCCCAGTTCCGACTGGATCGTCGCGACCGTCAGCACTTCGCCCTTGCCCTTTTCGAACAGCACCATCGCCATCGGCTTGCCGATGTTGTCGCGCGACACGCTGCGCACCGCGCGGCCGCCTGCCGAATCGAGACGGATGTTGACGGACGGACGCTGATGCTCGTCGAAGCCCGCCGACGCGTCGATGATGCGGTCGCCCGTGAAGATCACGGCCTTGCGCAGCAGCACGGGTACGGCATTGCCTTGCGTGAACAGTTCGTCGCCTGCCGGAACAGGGTCGGACGGATTCGGATGCAGGCCGTTCGGATCGGCGAGGCGCGCTTCGAGCGTCGCCGTACGGCCGATGATGTCCTTCGCCTTCGCCGTGTCCTGCACGCCCGGCAGTTCGACGACGATGCGGTCGGAGCCTTGCTGCTGGATGACGGGTTCGGCCACGCCGAGCTCGTTGACCCGGTTATGCAGCGTCGTGATGTTCTGCTTGAGCGCTGCGTCTTCGACCGTCTTCTGTACGGCAGGCGTGAACGTGCCCACCGCCTGGAAGCCGCCGCTCGGATTCGGCTGCGTCGCCCACTGGAGTTCGGTGACGCCCGTGGTCAGCTGCTTGCGCGCCGTTTCCGCGACGTCCTGATCGGCGAAATTGATGACGACCGACTGGCCGACGCGGTTCACGCCGCCATCGCGGATGCCCTTGTCGCGCAGCAGCGTGCGCGCATCCGATGCGTCGGAATCCAGTTTCTTGTTGAGCGCGCCTGCCATGTCGACTTGCAGCAGGAAGTGCACGCCGCCGCGCAGGTCGAGACCGAGGTACATGGGCAGCGCGTGCAGCGCGGTCAGCCAGTGCGGCGACGCGCTTTGCAGGTTCAGCGCCACGATGAACTGCGGATCGGTCGGGTCGCTGTTGAGCGACTTTTGCAGCAGATCCTTCACGCGCAGTTGCGTGTCGGTGTCTTTCAGACGCACGCGGATGTTCGCGTTCTGCGTCGAGTTGTCGAACGTGACGTCGTCGGGCTTGATCTGGCTGGATGCGAGCGCCGCTTCGACCTGCGACAGCGTGGTCGAATCGAGCTTCACCGTTGCCTTGCCGCTCGACACCTGCACCGCCGGCGCTTCGCCGAAGAAATTGGGCAGCGTGTACACGAGGCCGATGACCAGCGCCACCAGCATCACGGCATACTTCCAGAGGGGGTAACGATTCATGGAGTGGTCCAACGGGAGGTTGGCTTGAAAGCGATGCGTCCGGCGATGAGCGCGGCGAGCGGAAGCGTCGGATGGAGATTCCGCTCGGCGCGAGGCCGCGCCGGACGCAAGAGAGCAGGCCTTACAGCGACTTCAGGGTGCCCTTCGGCAGAATGGTCGTGACGGAGGCCTTCTGCACGGTGATTTCGGTGCCTTCTGCGATTTCGACCCCAACGTAGGCTTCGCCGACCTTCGTCACCTTGCCGACGATGCCGCCGTTCGTCACCACTTCATCGCCCTTGGCCATGGCGGAAAGCATGTTGCGGTGTTCCTTCTGGCGCTTCATTTGCGGGCGAATCATGATGAAGTACAGCACCGCGAACATCAGAATCAGCGGCAGGAAGCTCATCAGGCTCGATTCGGCGCCACCTGCTGCACTGCCTTGCGCGAAGGCATTGGAAATGAACGACACGTTGGTCTCTCCGTTATAACAATCGAAAAAAATCAGCCGGTTATTCTACCACTGGCCATTTACGGGACGGCACCCGGAACGGGTTTTCCTGACGGGCGGTCAAGGGCTTTGGGCACCGATCCGAAAGTTAATTGTAATGTCTGGCGCGCTATGTGGGAGGCTCGCTTGTCACGAGCCTTCCGGCGCCGCGTTTAACTTTGCTCTGTCCCGCGCGCCCGGTTGTCGTGGAACAGCTTCCGGAACGCGTCGAACATCTGCGCGTCGATGGCGTCGCGCATTTCCTGCATCAGTTCGAGGTAGTAGTGCAGGTTGTGGATCGTGTTCAGCTGCGCGCCGAGAATCTCGCCGACGCGATGCAGGTGATGCAGATAGCCGCGCGTGAAATTGCGGCAGGTGTAGCAGCCGCATTGCTCGTCGAGCGGGCGCTGCGAATTCTTGTGCGTCGCGTTGCGGATCTTGATGTCGCCGAAACGCGTGAAGAGCCAGCCGTTGCGTGCGTTGCGGGTCGGCATCACGCAGTCGAACATGTCGACGCCCGCCGCCACGCCCGCCACGAGGTCTTCCGGCGTGCCGACGCCCATCAGGTAATGCGGCTTGTCGGCGGGCAGCTTCGGGCCGATGTGGTTGAGCACGCGCATCATGTCTTCCTTCGGCTCGCCAACGGACAGCCCGCCGATCGCGAGGCCGTGGAAGCCGATCTCCGACAGCCCTGCCAGCGACTCGTCGCGCAGGTCTTCGAACATGCCGCCCTGGACAATGCCGAACAGCGCGTTCGGATTGTCGAGCCGGTTGAATTCGTCGATCGAGCGCTTCGCCCAGCGCATCGACATGCGCATCGAATCGGCGGCCTCCTTGTGCGACGTGGGCACGCCGTTGGTCGCGTAGGGCGTGCATTCGTCGAACTGCATCACGATGTCCGAATTCAGCACCTTCTGGATCTGCATCGACACTTCCGGCGACAGGAACAGCTTGTCGCCGTTGATCGGCGACGCGAACGTCACGCCGTCTTCGGTGATCTTGCGCAGGTCGCCGAGCGAGAAGACCTGGAAGCCGCCCGAGTCGGTGAGGATCGGCCGCTTCCAGCCCATGAAGCCGTGCAGGCCGCCGTGCGCCGCGATCGTTTCCAGACCGGGGCGCAGCCAGAGGTGGAATGTGTTGCCGAGGATGATCTGCGCGCGGATTTCTTCGAGTTCGCGCGGCTGGATCGCCTTGACGGTGCCGTACGTGCCGACGGGCTGGAAGATCGGCGTTTCGACCACGCCGTGATTGAGCGTGAGGCGCCCACGGCGCGCCTGGCCGTCGGTTTTGAGCAGCTCGAACTTCAGGCCGTTATCGGGGCGAACGTGGTCGCCGAGGTAAGCGCCGTCGGCGCGTGCAGCAGTGTGATGACCGTCGGTCATGGGTTGACTCCGTGTGCAGACCGGAAAACAGTCCGGCGCATGATGAAGAAGGCTGCCGGAGCGGGTCCGGCAGCGAGTGAGGATTATGCGTTCAGTGCGTCTTCGCTGCGCGTGAGCAGCATCGCGTCGCCGTAGCTGAAGAAGCGGTAACGCTCGTCGATCGCGTGACGATACGCCGCGCGGATCGTTTCGATGCCCGCGAACGCCGACACCAGCATCAGCAGCGTCGACTTGGGCAGATGGAAATTCGTCACGAGCCGGTCGACCACGCGGAACTGGTAGCCCGGCGTGATGAAGATATCGGTCTCGGCGCTGGTCGCGGCGAGCGGTTTGCCCGCAGCGTCGGCATCGCGCGCGGCGGCTTCGAGCGCGCGCATCGACGTGGTGCCGACCGCGATCACGCGATTGCCGCGCGCCTTCGTCGCCGCAATCTTGTCCACCAGCGACTGCGGCAACTGGTACCACTCGCTGTGCATCTTGTGCTCGGCGATGTTCTCGACGCGCACCGGCTGGAACGTGCCCGCGCCGACGTGCAGCGTGAGCGTCGCGCGCTCGACGCCCTTCGCGTCCAGCCTCGCGAAGATCGAATCGTCGAAATGCAGGCCCGCCGTCGGCGCGGCGACGGCGCCCGGATTCTGCGCGTACACCGTCTGGTAGCGCGTTTCGTCGAACGCGTCGGGGTCGTGCTCGATATACGGCGGCAGCGGCAGGCGGCCGAACTGCTCGATCAGCGTCAGGCAGTCGTCCGGGAAATGCAGCGTGTAGAACGGCTCGACGCGCTCGCCGACGGTGACGTCGAAGGCATCGGCGAGACGCAGCACGGTGCCCGGCCCCGGACTCTTGCTCGCGCGAATCTGCGCGAGCGCCGTGCGTTCGCCCGTGAGCCGCTCGACCAGCACCTCGATCTTGCCGCCGCTGGCCTTCTGGCCGAGGAAGCGGGCCTTCAGCACTTTGGTATCGTTGAAGACGAGCAGGTCGCCGGACTCGATGCACTCGGGCAGCTCGGCAAAACGGCGGTCGGTGAATGTTGCGGGCGCGGTTTGCCCGTTCACCTCGAGCAGGCGGCTCGCGCTGCGCTCGGGCAGGGCGATTTGCGCGATCAGCTCGGGCGGCAGGTCGAAATCGAAATCGGAAAGCGTGAACATGCGGACTGACTTGATGCGGTATGGAACAGTGCGAAGCGGAACCGCCGCCCGGACAGCGCGAAGCCGATACGACGACTGAAGCATCAGCGTCTACGACAGCGCCTCACGAGCGGCTATGATTGCGGGACATTGCCGCGGCGGCCCGGCGTGCGCACACAACTCATGCGCGCACTGGCCGCAAAACTTCTGAAGCCGATATTGTACTTGCGAAGCGACTCATGCCTTTGTCCGATACCCGTTCACCCCTCGACACCGACGACGACAGCGCCCCGACGAAGCGCCGCGCCGCGCGGAGCAAGGCGGACACGGACGCGGCTGCGCCCGGGTTGAAAGACGCGCCACAAGGCGCAAAAAAGCCCGCCGCAAAGAAGCCCACGCTCGCCAAAACGGCCGACAAGCTCGCCAAGCTAGGCCTCACGCGCGATATCGATCTCGTGCTGCATCTGCCCATGCGCTACGAGGACGAAACCTCGCTGACGCCGATCGGCGAACTGCTGCCCGGCGGTATCGCGCAGACGGAAGGCGTCGTGTACGACAACGAAATCGCGTACCGGCCGCGCCGCCAGCTGCTTGTGAAAATGCGCGACGAAGCAGGCGACGAACTGATCCTGCGCTTCCTCAATTTCTACGGCTCGCAGGTCAAGCAGATGTCGGTGGGTGTGCGGCTGCGCGTGCGCGGCGACGTGCGCGGCGGCTTCTTCGGGATGGAGATGGTGCATCCGGCCGTTCGTGCCGTCGATGAAGACACGCCGCTGCCGCAAGCGCTCACGCCTGTTTATCCGAGGACGGCGGGCGTGTCGCAGGCCTATCTGCGCAAGGCGATCGACAACGCGCTCGCGCGCACGTCGCTGCCGGAACTGCTGCCGGAGCCTATCGAGCGGCAATATCTGCGGCCGCTCGAAGTCCCGGCGCTGATGGACGCGGTGCGGACGTTGCATCATCCGAATTCGCATTCGGACGAGACGGCGCTGATCGACGGCACGCATCCCGCGTGGACGCGCATCAAGTTCGAGGAACTGCTCGCGCAGCAACTGTCGCTCAAGCGCGCGCACGAGGAACGCCGCACCCGCGCCGCGCCCGCGATGCCGCGCCGCGCCGATGCGGACGAGACATCGCTGGTCGCGCGTCTGCTGGCAACGCTGCCGTTCTCGCTGACGGGCGCACAGCAACGCGTGTGCGGTGAAATCGCGCAGGATCTGACGCAGCCGCATCCGATGCAGCGCCTGTTGCAGGGCGACGTCGGCAGCGGCAAGACGGTTGTCGCGGCACTCGCGGCCGCGCAGGCGATCGACGCCGGTTATCAGGCGGCGATGATGGCGCCGACCGAAATTCTCGCCGAACAGCACGCGCGCAAGCTGCGCGGGTGGCTGGAGCCGCTCGGCGTGACGGTCGCGTGGCTCGCGGGCAGTCTCAAGACCAAGGAAAAGCGCAGCGCGATCGAAGCGGCCGCGCTCGGCACCGCGCAACTCGTGATCGGCACGCACGCGATCATCCAGGACGCGGTCGAGTTCGCGCGGCTCGGCCTCGTGATCGTCGACGAGCAGCATCGCTTCGGCGTCGCGCAGCGGCTTGCGCTGCGCGCCAAGGCTCAAAATGCCGCCGATGGCGCGCGCGATTTCCAGCCGCATCAGCTGATGATGTCGGCCACGCCGATTCCGCGCACGCTCGCGATGACGTATTACGCTGACCTCGAGGTCTCGACAATCGACGAACTGCCGCCCGGCCGTACGCCGATCCTGACCAAGCTCGTGTCCGACGGGCGCCGCGACGAAGTGATCGGCCGCGTGCGCGAGGCGGCGCTGACGGGGCGGCAGGTGTACTGGGTGTGTCCGCTGATCGAGGAAAGCGAGACGCTGCAGTTGCAGACGGCCGTCGAAACCTACGAAACGCTCGTTGCCGCGCTGCCGGAGCTGAAGGTCGGGCTCGTGCACGGACGCCTCACGCCCGTCGAAAAAGCGACCGTGATGGACGCGTTCAGCCGCAACGAAGTGCAGCTGCTGGTCGCGACGACGGTGATCGAAGTGGGCGTCGACGTGCCGAACGCGTCGCTGATGGTGATCGAGCACGCGGAGCGCTTCGGGTTGGCTCAGTTGCATCAGTTGCGCGGACGGGTGGGGCGCGGCAGCGCGGCCTCCGTGTGCGTGCTGCTGTACACCGGACCATTGTCGATGACGGCGCGCGCGCGCCTGCAAACGATGCGCGAAACCACCGACGGCTTCGAAATCGCGCGTCGCGACCTCGAAATCCGCGGTCCCGGCGAGTTTCTCGGCGCGCGGCAGTCGGGCGCCGCGATGCTGCGGTTCGCCGATCTCGAAAACGACGGCTGGCTGATCGAGCCGGCGCGTGAAGCGGCGGCGACGCTGCTCGCGCAGTATCCGAATGTCGTCACGCAACATCTTTTGCGCTGGCTGAATACGCGCGAGCAATATCTGAAAGCCTGATGAAATCTCGTGCAAGGGAGTGCTTCGCGCTGCAGCATGCCTGGTTCGGCTTGAAGGTTGGCCAATTGGCCCCATAGGTGTATAACAGAAACCTATCGAATCTATCGCCCTGATTGGTCCCCAATGACCCTCACTGAACTAAAGTACATTGTCGCGGTAGCGCGCGAGCGCCATTTCGGCCGCGCGGCAGAAGCGTGTTTCGTGAGCCAGCCGACGTTGTCGGTCGCGATCAAGAAGCTCGAGGACGAGCTGAACGTACAGATTTTCGAGCGCGGCACGAGCGAAGTCAGCGTCACGCCGATTGGCGAGCAGATCGTCACCCAGGCGCAGCGCGTGCTCGAACAGACGCTCGCCATCAAGGAGATCGCCAAGCAGGGCAAGGATCCGCTGGTCGGGCCGCTGCGCCTCGGCGTGATTTACACGATCGGGCCGTACCTGCTGCCCACGCTCGTCAAGCAGATGATCAAGCGCGTTCCGCAGATGCCGCTGATGCTGCAGGAAAACTACACGCTCAAGCTGATCGAACTGCTGAAGCAGGGCGAAATCGACGTCGCGATCATGGCGCTGCCGTTTCCGGAAACCGGCTTGATGCTGCGTCCGCTGTACGACGAGCCGTTCGTCGTCGCGCTGCCGTCGGGCCATGCGTGGGAGTCGCGCAACAAGATCGATCCGGGCGACCTGAAGCAGGAAACCATGCTGCTGCTCGGCAGCGGCCATTGCTTCCGCGATCACGTGCTCGGCGTGTGTCCGGAACTGATGCGCTTCTCGCAGAACGCCGACGGCATCCAGAAGACCTTCGAGGGATCGTCGCTGGAAACGATCCGGCATATGGTCGCGAGCGGCGTCGGCATTACGGTGCTGCCGCGCATGTCGGTGCACGAAGTGAAGCCGCACGCGGGCGGCGTCGATTCCGGCCTGCTCAGCTACGTGCCGTTCGACGATCCCGTGCCGGATCGCCGCGTCGTGCTGGCCTGGCGCAAGAGCTTCACGCGGATGCCCGCCATCGACGCGATCTGCGATGCGATCGCCGCCTGCGATCTGCCGGGCGTGAAGAAGCTCGATCTGCCCGCCGCCGTCAACTGAACGCTGTTCCTAAAGGCGCATCGACAGCCTGCTCGCTGTTGATGCGCCGCCCGCCGCCTTCTGCATGAGGCGGCGCCTATCGAATATATAAAATTAATCAAATCGCGCAATTCGATAGTTTTTAATAAGATTTCCTCCATGGGTCCCCGCGATCCACCACTACACACCGGAGGAAATCATGCAGCCGTCCACGTCTTCGCTGTTCCCGTCAGTTTCCTCGTCATCGCAGCAACCGGCTGCCGCTAGCAGCGCGTCCAGCTTCAGAACGGTTGCGTTTTCACTGCTCGTCGACCGCGCGCTGTCCGCCTGAACGCGCCCACGCTGTTCACCGAATCGAATCCATCCCACGCTACGACCGCAACTCAAGCATCACCCGGAGAAGAACTATGTCTGAACGCAATCTCACCACCGCCTCGGGCGCACCTGTCGCCGACAACCAGAATTCGCTGACGGCGGGCCCACGCGGCCCCGTCGCGCTGCAGGACGTGTGGCTGATCGAAAAGCTCGCTCACTTCGACCGCGAAGTGATTCCTGAGCGCCGCGTTCACGCGAAGGGTTCGGGCGCGTTCGGCATGCTCAAGGTGACGCACGACATCTCGCGCTACACGAAGGCGAAGGTGTTCTCGCAAGTGGGCAAGGAAACGCCGCTCTTCATGCGCTTTTCGACGGTGGCGGGCGAGCGCGGTGCCGCCGACGCCGAGCGCGACGTGCGCGGCTTCTCGATCAAGTTCTATACGGAAGAGGGCAACTGGGACGTGGTGGGCAACAACACGCCCGTGTTCTTCATCCGCGATCCGCTGAAGTTTCCCGACTTCATTCACACGCAAAAGCGCGATCCGTACACGAACATGCGCAGCGCGACGAACGCGTGGGATTTCTTCTCGCGACACCCCGAGTCGCTGCATCAGGTGACGATCGTGATGAGCGATCGCGGCATTCCGAAGAATTACCGCCAGATGCATGGTTTCGGCTCGCACACGTTCTCGTTCATCAACGCGAATGACGAGCGCTTCTGGGTCAAGTTTCATTTCAAGTCGATGCAGGGCATCGAAAACTACACCGACGAAGAAGCCGCGCAAGTGGTCGCGCGCGACCGTGAAAGCGCGCAGCGCGATCTGGTCGAATCGATCGACGGCGGCGAATTTCCGAAATGGCGCTTCCAGATCCAGGTGATGCCCGAACAGGATGCAGCGGCGTACCGCTACAACCCGTTCGATATCACGAAGGTCTGGCCGTACAAGGACTATCCGCTGATCGACGTCGGTGTGATCGAGTTGAACCGCAACGCGCAGAACTATTTCGCGGATGTCGAGCAGGCCGCATTTACGCCGGCGAACGTGGTGCCGGGCATTGGCTTCTCGCCGGACCGTCTGTTGCAAGGACGGCTGTTCTCGTACGGTGACACGCAGCGCTATCGTCTCGGCGTGAATCACCATCTGATTCCCGTGAACGCGTCGCGCGCGCCGAACGTGCGCTCGTTCCATCGCGATGGCGGCATGCGCGTCGACGGCAATCTCGGCGGCAATGTGAACTACGAGCCGAACCGTTTCGGCGACTTCGCGCAGGACCGTAATGCGATCGAGCCGCCGCTCGCGGCAGGCAATGTCGATCACTACAACCATCGCGAGGACGAGGACTACTACAGTCAGCCTGCGGCGCTGTTCAGGATTTTCGACAGCGCGCAGCGCGAGCGGCTGTTTGGCAACATCGCGCGAGCGATCGACGGCGTGCCCGCCGATATCGTCGCGCGACAGATTGAGCACTTCCGCAAGATCGATCCGGCGTATGCGGACGGCGTGATCGCGGCAATCGAGGCGCTCGCGAAAGCGAAGGCGAAGTAACGTTTGGGATTGCAGACGGCGGCTGCGCCGTCTGCGTGAGCAGTCAGGCTGGACAGGACGGGAGCGACGCGCTCTCGTCGGCAAAGGAGAAAGATCATGGTTCAGATGGTGATGAACGCAGTCGGCTATCACGCCGGCAATGAAGCAGGCAATGAGACAGGCAACGCGGGCAGCGTCGCGCAACAGGTGCGGACTCCCATGCTTTTCCAGAAGCTCGTTGGGTTCGCGATTCTCGGCAGTGGCTATGTGGCGATCGTCGCAACGCTGGTGCACGCCGTCGGCGGATGACGAACCGCACGTATGGGGCCATGCGTGATTTGCGGGTCACGGGTAGCGAGGCGCAGGGTCGCGCGAACGCAAATGTGTTCCAGGCTACACTGGCGGGCGTTCGAGCGTTGAACGATTGCACACGCGCAGTTCCGGGCAAGCAGACCGGTTCGAATCACTCTTAAAAGGAGTCATCATGGCCAAGAAAGAAGCCGTACCGCACGTCAACATTGGTATCAGCGACAAGGATCGCAAGAAGATCGCAGAAGGTCTCTCGCGTCTTCTCGCGGACACGTACACGCTTTATCTGAAGACCCATAACTTCCACTGGAACGTCACGGGTCCGATGTTCAACACGCTGCATCTGATGTTCGAGACGCAGTACACGGAACTCGCGATGGCCGTCGACCTGATCGCCGAGCGCATCCGTGCGCTGGGCGTCGCTGCGCCCGGCAGCTACAAGGAATTCGCGAAGCTGTCGTCGATCGCCGAAGCGGACGGCGTGCCCGCCGCCGAAGACATGATCCGCCAGCTGGTGGAAGGCCAGGAAGCCGTGGTGCGCACCGCGCGCGCGATCTTCCCGGTGACGGACGCGGCCCACGACGAGCCGACGGCCGACCTGCTGACGCAACGCATGCAGACGCACGAAAAGAACGCGTGGATGCTGCGTTCGATGCTGGCGTAATCGGTGCAACGGCGTAGGCAAAATGCCTGCGCTGCGTCGCCGATGAAAAAAGCCCGACAGTGAAGCCTGTCGGGCTTTTTGTTTTTTTGCCTGCGCGTCAGAAGGGGACGGTCACGCGCGCTGTTCTAAAATAGCGGGATCGAATCTACGCGCACCGCCATGTTCGCCCGACTCCCGCTCTATCTGCGCCTTGTCCGCATGGACAAGCCGATCGGCAGCCTGCTGCTGCTATGGCCGACGCTCAACGCGTTGTGGATTGCCTCGGACGGTCATCCGTCGTTGTCGTTGCTGCTGATCTTCGCGATCGGCACGATTCTGATGCGCTCCGCCGGCTGCGCGATCAACGACTATGCCGACCGCGACTTCGACCGCTATGTGAAGCGCACCGAAAACCGGCCGATCACGTCGGGCAAGATCAAGGCATGGGAAGCTGTGGCGCTGGCAGCGGGGCTGTCGCTGATCGCGTTCCTGCTGATTCTGCCGCTCAATACGTTGACGAAAGAGTTGTCGGTAGCGGCGCTGTTCGTTGCGGGCACGTATCCGTTCACGAAGCGCTTCTTCGCGATTCCGCAGGCGTATCTGGGCATCGCGTTCGGCTTCGGCATTCCGATGGCGTTCGCCGCCGTGCAGAATCAGGTGCCGCTGCTCGCGTGGGTGATGCTGATTGCCAATGTGTTCTGGTCGGTCGCGTACGACACCGAATACGCGATGGTCGATCGCGATGACGACATCAAGATCGGTATCCGTACGTCCGCATTGACGTTCGGCCGCTTCGACGTGCTCGCGATCATGCTCTGCTATGCGATGACGCTCGGTATCTACGTCGGCATCGGTTTTGCGCTGGGCTTCGGCGTGCTGTACTGGATCGGGCTGGCTGCAGCGGCGGGCTGCGCCGTCTATCACTACACGCTGATCAAGGACCGCGAGCGCATGCCGTGCTTCGCGGCGTTCCGGCACAACAACTGGCTGGGCGGCGCGCTGTTCGCGGGTATCGCCGCGCATTACGCCGCGCAGGCGTTCTGAATCTTCATTGGTCGGCGCGACGAAGCACGGCTGTCGCATGCTTCGTCCGCCGATCTACTTCAGCAAGCGACATCACTGCTTGCCGAATTCCTCTCCCATTTCACGTGCACGTGCATCCGCGGCCAACGCGCCGCGCACGATCGCGTCCTTCACACCTTGCGCATCGAACGATGCCAGGGCAGCTGCCGTCGTGCCGCCCTTCGACGTCACGCGCTCGCGCAGCACGCTCGCCGGTTCACCGGACTGCGCGGCGAGCTGCGCCGCGCCCGTGAACGTGGCGACTGCCAGCGCACGGCCTTGCTCGTCGTCCATGCCGAGTTGCCGCGCCGCTTCCTGCATGGCCTCGATGAAGTAGAACACGTAGGCCGGGCCGCTGCCCGAGATCGCGGTGACGGCATCGATCTTCGCTTCGTCGTCGAACCATACCGTTTGCCCGACTGCGCCGAGCACCTGCGAGGCCAGATCGCGACCCGCTGTGTCGACGCCTTCGGTCGCAACGAGGCCCGTCACGCCCATGCCGATCAGCGCCGGCGTGTTCGGCATCGTGCGCACGAGCCGCGCATGGCCACCGAGCCAGCGCGACAGGTCTGCGCTGCGAATGCCAGCGACGATGCTGATGACGAGCTGCGAAGCCGTCAGATGCGGCGCGAGCGCCGCAGCGACGTCTTTCACGATCTGCGGCTTTACCGCGAGCACGACGGCATCGAACGATTTCAGCGACGCACCCGCCGAAGCGCTTGTGCCGATGCCGAACTGCTGCTCATTGCGCTTGCGCGCGTCTTCGTTGGGATCGATCGCGAGGATATCGGCCGGCGCGACGCCGCGCTTGATCATTCCGCCGATGAGCGCGGCGGCCATATTGCCGCCGCCGATGAAGGCAATTTTCATGATGTTCGGAAGGTTCAGTGAGAGTAATCGCGGGCGCCGAAGATTGCCGTGCCGACGCGTACGATAGTCGCGCCTTCAAGTACGGCTGCTTCGAGATCGCCCGACATGCCCATCGACAGCGTGTCGAGTTCGAGGCCTTGCGCACGCAGCTTTTCGAACAGCTCGCGCAACGCGCGATGCGGCACGCGCTGCTGTTCGACGTCGCCCGCCGGTTCGGGAATCGCCATCAGGCCGCGCAGACGCAACCTGGGAAGCGCAGCGACCTGGCGCGCCACGTCGACGGCTTCGTCCGGCGTGACGCCGCTCTTCGAGGCTTCGCCGCTGATGTTGACCTGCAGGCATACATTGAGCGCGGGCAGCGCATCCGGCCGCTGCTCCGACAAACGCTGGGCGATCTTCAGCCGGTCGACGGAATGCACCCAGTCGAAATGCTCGGCGACTGGGCGCGTCTTGTTCGATTGCAGCGGCCCGATGAAATGCCAGACGAGCGAGGCGCGCAGATCGGACAGCGCCTCGATTTTCGTCAGCGCTTCCTGCACGTAGTTTTCGCCGAATGCACGCTGCCCCGCGGCATGCGCGGCGCGAACGTCTTCGGCGGGGAATGTCTTCGAGACGGCAAGAAGCGCAATGGAGCCAGCGTCGCGGCCCGCGACCTGCGCGGCGAGGGCGATGCGCTGATGCACTGCGTCGAGATTGTGAGCGAGGTCGGGCATGAAGCGAGTACCGAGGCGAGGGGCGACGATTCGAATTATACGGACGCCGCCCTCGCGCCACGACCTGGCCGATCGGCCAGGTTGTGCACGAGCGTGCCGCAAGCGATGCTTCCGGTCAGGACGCGAGCATGTGCTCGACGAGTTCGACCCAATGCACGACAGGCATGGAGGTGCCGCTTTGCAGATGCGCGATACAACCCACATTCGCGGACACGACGATCTGTGGCTCCTGTGCCTTCAGCTTTTCCAGCTTCTGGTTGCGCAATGCGTACGAGAGCGCGGGCTGCGTGAGCGAATAGGTGCCGGCGGAGCCGCAGCACAGATGGCTGTCGGCGGGGAGCCTGACTTCGATGCCAAGTGCGGTCAGAAGATGCTCGACCTTGCCGCGTATCTGCTGGCCATGCTGCAACGTGCAAGGCGGGTGATACGCAACCGTATGAATCGCGCGGCGACGTGTGAGCGGCGTCAGCGCTTCTTCGAAGTCCGGCAGGATTTCGCTGATGTCGCGCGTCAGTTCGACGATCCGCTTCGCCTTCTCCGCGTAAGCCGGGTCGTTGCGCATCAGGTGCGCATACTCCTTCACTGTTGCGCCGCAGCCGGACGCATTCATTACGATCGCTTCCGCACCTTGCTCGACATGCGGCCACCACGCGTCGATGTTCTGGCGCACGTCGTCGAGGGCCTCGTCGTTGTAGCCGAGATGCAGGCGGATCGCGCCGCAACAACCCGCTTCCGGCGCGATCACCGTCTGAATGCCGAGCGCGTCCAGCACGCGTGCCGTCGCAATGTTGACGTTCGGCATCATGGAAGGCTGTACACACCCTGCGAGCATCAGCATCTTGCGCGAATGCGTGGCCGTCGGCCATTCGAGCTGGCGCTGACGTTGCGGAACCTTGTCGCGCAGCTTCTTCGGCAACAGCGGGCGGAAATGCTGGCCGAGCCGCATCGCGGGCGTGAACAGCGTGGCGTTCGGCACGAAGCTCGCGAGCACGCGGCGCATCAGACGCTGGCCGAGCGGGCGCGGCACTTTCTCTTCGGTGAGCTTGCGGCCTATCTCAACGAGCTTGCCGTACTGCACGCCGGACGGGCAGGTGGATTCGCAATTGCGGCAGGTCAGGCAACGATCCAGATGCAACTGCGTGCTGCGCGTGACGGGCGTGCCTTCCACCATCTGCTTGATCAGATAGATGCGTCCGCGCGGCCCGTCGAGTTCGTCGCCGAGCAGTTGATAGGTCGGGCAAGTGGCCGTGCAGAAGCCGCAATGCACGCATTTGCGCAGGATGGCGTCGGCTTCGTCACCGTCCGGTGTGTTGCGAATGAAGTCGGCGAGATTGGTTTGCATCGCGCGCTCAGAAGTCGGGGTACAGCCGGCCGCGGTTGAAGATGCGGGCCGGGTCGAAAGCTGCCTTCAGGCCACGATGGATCTTCATCAGCGGGGCAGGCAGAGGCGTGAACACGCCTGCGCCACGGTCATAGCCGTGGCCGGTTCGGAAGATGGTCGCGTGGCCGCCCGCCTGTTTCGCGCTGATGCGTACGGTTTGCGCGTCGGCGTCGGTGATCCACCAGCGTTGTGCGCCGCCCCATTCCATCAGCTGCGCACCGGGCAATTGCAGGGGCTCGGTGATGGTCGGCAGCGCGAGCCGCCAGAGCGCGGACTTCGGCGCAATGGCCGCGAAGAACGGGTCGGTCTGTTCGCGCAGACCTGCCCAGAAGCGTTCGGCTTCCACCGCGTCGACCACTTCGCCGCCCAGCGACGTTCGCGCCGATTTGACGGCTGCCTCGGCGCCGCCCAGCCGCACGGCGAGCGTGCCGTGGCGCCAGGCGCTGCCCGTGATGGGCAGCGGGCGGCCGCCCCATTCGTTGAGCTTGCGCACGGCATCGGTGCCGTTCATATCGAACTTGAGCGTCGCTTCCGCCTTCGGACGTGGCAGCACCTTGACGGACAGTTCGAGGATCAGGCCAAGCGTGCCCAGCGAGCCGGCCATCAGCCGGGACACGTCGTAGCCAGCGACGTTCTTCACGACCTGGCCGCCGAACGTCAATACCTGCCCCTGGCCGTTCATGACGACGGCGCCGAGCACGAAGTCGCGCGGCGAGCCCGCCGAATGTCGGCGCGGTCCGGCGATGCCTGCTGCAATGCAGCCGCCGAACGTCGCTTGAGGGCCGAAATGAGGCGGCTCGAAGGCGAGCATCTGATCGTGTTCGGCGAGCGCCGCTTCGATTTCGAGGAGCGGCGTACCGGCGCGCGCCGTAATGACCAGCTCCGCGGGATCGTACGCGATGATGCCGCGGTGCGCGCGCGTGTCGAGGACCTCACCTTGCAATGACTGGCCGTACCAGTCCTTCGTGCCGCCGCCACGGATGCGGATCGGCTGCTCCGCGGCCGTGGCCGCACGAACCCGTTCCGACCACGCGGCGACGATGTCGTCCTCTTTCATGGTGCGTTGCTTCGTTGTAGTGCGTTCGATTGTACCGAGGCAAGCCGCGCTCGCAACCCGGTTCAGACCCGTATCGAAGGTATTGCTGCTTTTATGCGTTATGACGACGCAACGACGACGCAAGCGCCATGCAGCCGGGTGCCGCATGGCGCTATGCCATATTCAGAAGCGCGGCAGTTCCGGGTGAGGCAGCAGGCCGCCTCGCACATGCATCTTTCCGTACTCGGCACAGCGGGCGCGCGTCGGAATGCCTTTGTCGGGGTTGAGCAGACAGGCGGGATCGAACGCGCGCTTGACCGCGTGGAACGCGTCGCGCTCTTCCGGCGAAAACTGCACGCACATCGAATTGATTTTCTCGATGCCTACGCCATGTTCGCCCGTCACCGTGCCGCCCAGCTCGACGCACGTTTCGAGAATGTCGCAGCCGAAGGCCTCGGCGCGATGCCACTCGTCGAGGTCGTTGCCGTTGAAGAGGATCAGCGGATGCATATTGCCGTCACCCGCATGGAACACGTTGATGCAGCGCAGGTTGTACTTCTTTTCCATTTCTTCGATACGCGCGAGTAGCGGGCCGATGCTGCGGCGCGGCACCGTTCCGTCCATGCAGTAGTAGTCGGGTGAGATGCGGCCGGCGGCCGGAAACGCGTTCTTGCGGCCCGACCAGAAACGCAGGCGCTCGGCTTCCGTGCGTGAGATCTGGATGCGCGTCGCGCCGTGCTCGCGCAACACGGCCGTCATGCGGACGATTTCCTCGCTGACTTCTTCGGGCGTACCGTCCGATTCGCACAGCAGAATGGCGGCCGCGTCGAGGTCGTAGCCGGCGTTCACGAATTCCTCGACGGCACGCGTGGCCGGCTTGTCCATCATCTCGAGTCCGGCCGGGATGATGCCCGCGGCAATGATGCCCGCGACGGCATCGCCGCCTTTCACGACGTCGTCGAAGCTCGCCATGATGACCTGCGAGGCCTGCGGCTTCGGAATCAGCTTGACCGTGACTTCTGTGACGATCGCGAACATTCCTTCGCTGCCGATCACGACGGCAAGCAGATCGAGACCCGGCGCGTCCGGACTCAGCGACCCGAACTCGACGATTTCGCCTTCCATGGTGATTGCGCGCACGCGCATCACGTTGTGGACGGTCAGACCGTACTTGAGGCAGTGCACGCCGCCCGAATTTTCGGCGACGTTGCCACCTATCGTGCAGGCGATCTGCGATGAAGGATCGGGCGCGTAGTAAAGGCCATAAGGCGCGGCTGCTTCTGAGATAGACAGATTGCGCACGCCCGGCTGGACGGTTGCCGTGCGCGCATACGGATCGACTTCGATGATCTTGCGAAAGCGCGCGAGCGACACGACCACGCCATGACGGATCGGCATCGCGCCGCCCGACAGGCTCGTGCCGGCGCCGCGCGGCACGATGGGAACATTCAGCCGGTGGCAGATCTGCACGATGCGCTGCACCTGCGATTCCGTTTCGGGCAGCGCGACGGCCAGCGGCAGGCGACGATAGGCGGCAAGACCGTCGCATTCGTACGCGACGGTATCTTCTTCGCGATACAACAGGCAATGCGTTGGCAGTACGGCCATCAACGCCTGCACGACTTCGCGCTGACGCTGCGCGAGCATCTCGGGCGACAGCTCAGGGGACAGCTCGCCGGGTGCGTTCATGGAATGTCTCCTCCTTGGACGGCCACGCGCGTCGTTGCGCAGCGCGGCCGGACATACGGTTACGCTATGCCGCCCACGTAAAGATCTTGCCTGGATTCATCAGGTTGCGCGGATCGAGCGAATGCTTGATGGAACGCATCACGTCGACTGCGACTGGGCCATGCTCTTCAAGCAGGAAGCCCATCTTGTGCAAACCCACGCCATGCTCGCCCGTGCAGGTGCCGTCCATGCGCAGTGCCCGTTGCACGATGCGATGATTCAGGCGCTCCGCTTCCTCCAGTTCGTCCGGCTTGTTCGGGTCGATCAGCATCGCGACGTGGAAGTTGCCGTCGCCGACGTGTCCGACGATCGGGCAGGGCAGCGGCGAGGTCTTCAGGTCTTCTTCCGTTTCGACCACGCACTCTGCAAGCCGCGAGATGGGCACGCAAACGTCGGTGGTGACGGCGCGGCTGCCGGGCTTCAGCTGCAGCATCGCGAAGTAGGCGTTATGACGGGCATTCCACAGACGGCTGCGGTCTTCCGGACGCGTCGCCCATTCGAAGCCTTCGCCCTTGTTCTGCGCGGCGATCTCCTGCACGAGCTCGGCCTGTTCCTTCACGCCGGCTTCCGTGCCGTGGAATTCGAAGAACAGGGTGGGCGCTTCGCGCAAGGTCAGGTTCGAGTGACGGTTGATCGAACGGACGGCGAGCGAATCGACGAACTCGACGCGCGCGATCGGCACGCCGATCTGGATGGTTTCGATCACCGCGCGCACGGCGTCGCCCATCGACGGAAAGGTGCACACGGCTGCCGACACCGCTTCCGGCTGCGGATACAGGCGCACCGTGATTTCGGTGATGACGCCCAGTGTGCCTTCCGAGCCGACGAACAGGCGCGTGAGGTCATAGCCAGCAGACGATTTGCGTGCGCGTGTGCCTGTGTGGATCACGCGGCCATCGGCCAGCACGACGGTCAGGCCGAGCACGTTTTCGCGCATCGTGCCGTAGCGCACGGCATTCGTGCCCGACGCGCGTGTCGCCGACATACCACCGATGCTCGCGTCCGCGCCAGGGTCGATCGGGAAGAACAGGCCCGTGTCGCGCAGCGCGTCGTTAAGCTGCTTGCGCGAGATGCCGGGCTCGACGGTGACCGTCAGATCTTCCGCGTTGATGGACAGCACGCGGTTCATTTCGGAAAGATCGATCGACACGCCGCCTTGTACGGCGAGCAGGTGGCCTTCGAGCGAGGAACCGTTGCCGTATGGAATGATGGGCACGTCGTATTGCCCGCACAGCTTGACGATGGCCTGCACGTCCTCGGTGCTGCGTGCATAGACGACGGCGTCGGGCAGTTGCGGATCGAATGGTGATTCGTCGCGGCCATGATGGGCGCGGACGGCTTCGGATGTGGATACGCGTTCGCCGAATGCCGACTTGAGCGCAGTGAGAAGTTCAGCAGGAAAAGGGCGGCGCACGGGGGTGGGCGGCACGGGATGGTTCACCTGCGTCTCCTGATGGCGAATGTTCTGATGGTTGATGCCCATTTTACGCCCATCGACGGCCGGCGCGGCGCCATGCTTGCAGGCCGGCAGCCGCAAGCGCGAGGCCTGGCATCCTTATAATGGATCGAAGCATGAACGCCATGCCGCGTTATATCCGGATGGATGCATCGCGGACCACTGTGCGGACCACTACGAGGACACGGACATCATGGGCAACCGGTTGAGCAAGATATCGACGCGCACGGGCGACGACGGCACCACGGGTCTCGGCGACGGCAGCCGGGTGCGCAAGGACGACGCACGGATTGCTGCGATCGGCGACGTCGACGAATTGAACTCGAACATCGGCGTGTTGCTGTGCGAAACCTTGTCCGACGAGGTGCGCGCGGCGCTGACGGCAATCCAGCACGATCTGTTCGATCTTGGCGGCGAGCTATGCATTCCGGGCCATTCGATGATCGCCGATTCACATCTCGCGCAACTTGATACCTGGCTTGCCGAATACAACGCAACGCTGCCGCCGCTCAGGGAGTTCATTCTGCCTGCGGGCACGCGCGCAGCGTCGCTTGCACATGTGTGCCGGACGGTTTGCAGGCGCGCGGAACGATCGATTGTCGCGTTGGGCGCTGTCGATGCGATCAACGAGGCGCCGCGCCGCTACGTGAACCGCCTGTCGGATCTGCTGTTCGTGCTGGCACGCGTGCTGAACCGCATGGACGGCGGTGGCGACGTGCTGTGGCGCCACGACCGTGGCGCGCAAAAAGAGGATGCGTAACGCAACGGAACAGCGTGCACTCCGTGAGGCCGCTCACCCGACGGCGAGCGTGACGGGTTTGCCGATGCGGCTCATCATTTCGACGAGCGTGTCGATGGTGAACTTGGCGGTTTTCTTGTTGACGACGTCCGACACGCGCGGCCGCGACACCATGAGGATGTCGGCAGCTTCAGACTGCTTCAGACCATGCTGCTCGATCCATGTGGACAGTTCGGTCATCAATTGTTCCTTGAGAAGCCGGGTGTCGTTGATCTGCTTCTGAGACGCTGCATGCAGACGCTCTGCTTCCTCTGCCGGGAAGCCCAGCTCGAGAAACAGATTCGCGCCCGGTTTTGTCACATGACGGACCTTGGTGTCGATGGTGTTCATACGTTCCTCACATTGGCCACGGCGCGGTAGCGCGCCTCGGCGATTTCCCTGTCACGCCGGCTGGTTGCCTGCGATTTCTTGTCGAAGCAGTGCAGCACATAAACGGCTTCAACGAATTTCGCGACGTACATCACGCGAAAAGCGCCTTCAGGCTCATTGACGCGAATTTCACGCGTACCCGCGCCGACGATGTCGAACGCTTTCCAGTTGTCCGGATCGAGACCAGCCTGCACCTTGGCAAGCTGAAAGCCAGCACGACGGCGCGGTTCTTCCGGAAACGCAAGCAGATCGTCGTAACTGGAGCCGACCCAGCGAATCTCTTTTTCAAGCTCCATGAGCCCCCTTCATGTATAAAATTTTATACCTCATTTCTCCGATGTTCAACGCGTTTGTGCGATCACCGGAACGAGATTCGAAGGTACCGAACGGAAGGGGAAAGTTCGATTCGGCCGAATGGCCAAAAAAAAGCCCGGCTGCGTGAGCCGGGCAAAGTCTGCGTAGAAAGGGAAAGAAGCCGCGTCAGTTCCCGCTGCCGCGCGCAACGCGCCGCTGCTTGACGGCATCCGCGAGACCTTCGAGCACGGCGACGCTGTCGTCCCAGCCGATGCACGCATCGGTGATGCTCTGGCCGTACGTCAGCGCGCAGCCGTCCTGGAGATCCTGGCGGCCCGCGACGAGGTGCGACTCGACCATCACGCCAACGATGCGTTCGTCACCGGCCGCGATCTGGCGGCCGATGTCGGCGCACACGGGAATCTGATTTTCGTGCTTCTTCGAGCTGTTCGCGTGGCTCGCGTCGATCATCAGGCGCGCGGCGAGGCCCGCCTTGCCGATGTCGCTGCACGCGGCGTTGACGCTGTCCGCGTCGTAGTTCGGGGTTTTGCCGCCGCGCAGGATGATGTGGCAATCCTCGTTGCCCGCCGTCGAGACGATGGCCGAATGGCCGCCCTTCGTCACCGACAGGAAATGGTGCGGCTGCGAGGCGGCCTTGATGGCGTCGACGGCGATCTTCACATTGCCGTCCGTGCCGTTCTTGAAGCCGACGGGGCACGACAGGCCCGACGCGAGTTCGCGATGCACCTGCGATTCAGTCGTGCGCGCGCCGATCGCACCCCACGAGATCAGATCGGCGATGTATTGCGGGCTGATCATGTCGAGGTACTCGGTGCCCGCGGGGAGCCCCAGCTCGTTGATCTTCATGAGCAGCTCGCGCGCAGTGCGCAGGCCGTCGTTGATCTTGAAGCTGTTGTCCATGTACGGGTCGTTGATGAGGCCTTTCCAGCCCACCGTCGTGCGCGGTTTCTCGAAGTACACGCGCATCACGATTTCCAGTTCGCCCGCGAAGCGCTTGCGCTGCTCGATCAGGCGACCCGCGTATTCCAGCGCGGCCTTCGTGTCGTGAATCGAGCACGGTCCGACGATGACGATCAGCCGGTCGTCCATGCCGTGCAGAATCCGATGCATCGATTGACGCGCGTTGAAGATCAGGTCCGACACCTTCTCGTCGCAGGGGAATTCACGGATCAGGTGCGCGGGCGGCGTCAGTTCTTTCAGTTCGCGGATACGGACATCGTCGGTGTTGTGCGGGGGCATGGTTTTCTCCTCGATTCTTTGTGCGGTTCGGGCGGTTTGCTGCGATTCAACGACGGCGCCGCGGCGAACAGGTCAACAGGCTAAAAAGGTCAAAATCAAAGTTGTCAGGGGCGAAAAAAAACCGCCAGACTCGCTGGCGGTTTTTTCGGGAATTTCAGGTGCCTATGTACGTTCACACCCCTCTCGATCCGCCAGCGGTCTGAGATGCCCAAAAGAAATAAAAATAAAACTTGGCGGACATGGCGAAAAAGGGATGGCTCGTCAAAAAGGTTGATTGGCTTTATAACCCGAGGTTTGCTCGGCTGGCAAGCTGGAGGCGCCAAAAATGCGGAAAATCCGCACGAATCGACGTTGTCATGCGCGATTCGTGCGTGTGGTGCGAAATCACACCGTGCCGCCGACCGTCATTTTGTCGATGCGCAGCGTCGGCTGGCCGACACCGACGGGCACGCTCTGGCCTTCCTTGCCGCACACGCCGACACCCGTATCCAGCGACATGTCGTTGCCGATCATGCTCACGAACTTGAGCGATTCGGGGCCGCTGCCGATCAGCGTCGCGCCCTTGACGGGATACGTGATCTTGCCGTTTTCGATCATGTACGCCTCCGACGCCGAAAACACGAACTTGCCGTTCGTGATGTCGACCTGGCCGCCGCCGAAGTTCACCGCATACAGACCATTCTTCACCGATTCGATGATTTCCTGCGGATCCTTGTCGCCGTTGAGCATGTACGTGTTGGTCATGCGCGGCATCGGCAGCGCGGCGTACGATTCGCGGCGCGCGTTGCCCGTCACGGGCATCTTCATCAGGCGTGCGTTCAGCGTGTCCTGGATATAACCCTTCAGGATGCCGTCTTCGATCAGCGTCGTGCACTGCGTCGGGTTGCCTTCGTCGTCGATGTTCAGCGATCCGCGGCGGTTCGGCAGCGTGCCGTCGTCGACCACCGTCACGCCCTTGGCAGCGACCTGCTCGCCGATGCGCCCCGCGAATGCCGACGAGCCCTTGCGGTTGAAGTCGCCTTCGAGGCCGTGGCCGATCGCTTCGTGCAGCAGCACGCCGGGCCAGCCCGGTCCGAGCACGACGGTCATCGCGCCGGCGGGCGCCGGACGAGCGTCGAGATTGACGAGCGCCGCGTGCACCGCGTCATCGACGTATTTCGACAGGATGTCGTCAGTGAAATAGCCGTAGTCGAAGCGTCCGCCGCCGCCGCCGCTGCCGATTTCGCGGCGGCCGTTCTGCTCGGCGATCACCGTCACGGACACGCGCACGAGCGGCCGGATGTCCGCGGCCAGCGCACCGTCGCTGCGCGCGACCAGCACGACGTCGTATTCGCCCGCGAGGCCCGCCATCACCTGCGTGATGCGCGGATCGCGGCTGCGCGCCATCTGCTCGATGCGTTCCAGCAGCTTGACCTTGGCGGTCGCGTCGAGCGAATGCAGCGGATCGGACGGCAGATACAGATCGCGCCCGGACACGCCCGTCAGCGTCGAAGCCGCCTTGATCTTCTGCTTGCCGCCGCCCGCCTTCGCGATGGCGCGCGTGGCGATGGCCGCCTGGCGGATCGCTTCGGGCGACAGGTCGTCCGAATACGCGAACGCCGTGCGGTCGCCCGACACGGCGCGCACGCCGACGCCCTGGTCGATGCTGAAGCTGCCCGACTTGACGATGCCTTCCTCGAGGCTCCACGCTTCGCTGCGCGTGGTCTGGAAGTAGAGGTCGGCGTAATCGACGCGATGCGTAAAGATTTCGGCGAGCGTGCGGGTCAGCACGGCTTCGTCGAGGCCATAGGGCGTGAGCAGCACGTCTTTGGCCGTCGCGAGATTACGGATGCTGGGTTCGATGATGTTCATGCGAAGTTCGCTCGATTCAGGGTATTCGGTTGGTGCACGTCGCCTACATGGGTAGCGGCGGCGGCACTTTCAATGCGTGCGATTCAGGTCAAACGCTTTCAGCTCAGCACGCGGTGACGCCAGGCCGGCAGGCTTTGCCGGACTTCGTCGATGCGTGAGCGCTCGATATTGCCCACGACGACGCCCGCGCCTTCGTCGCGCACGTCGATGATTTCGCCCCACGGGTCGATCAGCATGCTGTGGCCCCACGTGCGCCGACCGTTCTCATGCTTGCCGCCCTGCGCCGCGGCGAGCACGTAGCACTGATTCTCGACGGCCCGCGCGCGCAGCAGCGTTTCCCAGTGCGCGCGGCCCGTCGTGTACGTGAATGCGGACGGCACGACGATCAGCGCGCAGTCGCCCATGCGCCGGTACAGCTCGGGAAAGCGTAGATCGTAGCAGACGGACAGACCCACGCGCCCGAACGGCGCATCGAACGTGCGGACCGTGTCGCCGGGGCGGATCGTGCGCGCTTCGTCGAACGATTCTTCGCCTTTCTCGAAGTTGAACAGATGGATCTTGTCGTAGCGCGCGGCCTCGTTGCCTTGCGGGTCGAACACGAGCGTCGTGTTCAGCACGCGGGTTTCTTCGGGCGCCTTCAAAGGCAGCGTGCCGCCGATGATCCAGACCCGATGGCGGCGCGCCGCATCCGCGAGAAAGCGTTGGATCGGGCCGTCGCCGTAGGTTTCGCGCACCGTGAGCTTGTCGGTGTCCTTGAAACCCATGAAGCAGAAATACTCGGGCAGCAGCACGAGCTGCGCGCCGTCGGCGGCGGCTTGTGCGATCAGGCGTTCGGCATCGGCGAGATTGCGGTCGCGATCCGGCGTGCTCACCATCTGCAGCGCGGCGACGCGGAACGGACCAGCGTGGGAAGGGGACTTCGCGGACTGCGTGTTCAGGTCGCTCATAAGCGTTCGAAAGACTCCTGCATAAGCAGTGCGGACAGCGGGTATGGAACAGCGACGGCGGACATCGGGCGCTCGATGCCGCGCTGCACGGAGCGCGCCGGTTGCCGCCCAGAGCCGAAGTGAACTCAGTTCGGCGCCGCGATGGCGGCCGGCGCGTTCATATTACCGCTATCTCCGTGGACCCGCTCGACGTGCGGTTTGGCCCACGAACCCGTGATCGAGTAATCGCGCGCGAATGCATGTTCGATCGAATGCGACAGCGCGAGATCGCCGATCAGCGCAGCGAGCCCCAGCAGCGGATTGATCACGGCCGCCACGACGACGCCCGTGCCCGCGCTGACAGTCGGCACGATATGCACGTTCAGGTTCTGCGTTTCGTGGGCCAGATCGACGGTGCCTTTCATTTCGGCGCGCGCGGGCGCCGTCACCATCTCGAAGTTGTTCGTGGAGCCGATGCCGTTCACCACCAGCGCGGTGCCCGTCACGTGCTCGAACGGCAGGCCTTCGCCGATCACGTCGCGGAAGTTCATCGATGCATAGCGCGCGAGGCTTTGCAGGCTCAGCACGCCAAGCAGCTTCGCGACGCCGGGATCGACCTTGAGGATCTGGCCGTGCCGCAGGTCGACGGCAAGATTGCCGTTGAGCGTCGGATAGTCCGGCTTGGTGGGGCCGCCGCGCCAGCCGAGCTTGCCCGACAGCGAGCCTTCGCCCGCCTTGAGCGTGCGCGGCAGGCCGGCGCGCTCGAGCAGCAGGCCGGCGTCCTTGATATCCAGCTTGAAATCGAGTTCGGTGCTGCGCTCGGCTTCGTCGTCCTGGCTCGGACCATAGTTGCGGCCCGTGCGCCAGTTCGCCGTCGCCTTCAGCACGGCGGCCGGGTTGTTGATTTCGAGCGAATCGAGTTGCCAGACGGGCGTGCCGTTGTCCTCGAAGTTGTGTGCGCTGACTTCGAGCTTGCCGAAATTGCGCTCGCGTACGATCAGTTCGTTGACGACGAGATCGATCGACGGAATGTTCTGCGCCGGCTGGTTGATCGCGGGGCCGAGCAGATCGTTTTCAGTGGCGGACGGAATCACGAGCCGCGCGAGCCGCGCCTGCAGCGTGCCCGGCGAACCCGGCTGCGCCCCAGGCAGCCACGACACGTGACCCGACACCTGGTTCGACGCGATGTTCGCCTGCCACTGCTTGTCGATGTGCGATGCGCCGACCACCACGCTTTCCCAGTGACGCTTGAGCAGCGTCAGTGTGCCGATGTGGATCGCGAAGCGGTTCGGCAGGAACTGCGCGGCCGTCGCGCTGGGCGGCACGGGCGCGACACCTTCATTGGCCTTGCGCATCTGCAGGAAGAGGGCGCGCCACGCATCGGCGTCGAGCGCATCAATGTCGACGGCGGCAATCACGCCTTCCGATGGCAGGTCGGTGGTCCGGTTCACGCCGATCGCGCCGCGCACGACTTCGGGCGGTTGGCCGGGCGTGCGCCGCAACAGATACGTCGCCGCGATCGGGCCGAAGGTGAGGTCGGCGCGTTGCAGGACGTCGCTGTTCGCGCTGTCGCCGCCGCCCGTGGTGGAGCCGCTGTTCGCGACCGCGCTGCCGCTGCTGCCGATGGTCGGTTGGAAGGTGAAAGCAAGCGGCATTGGCGTGCCGATGGGCTTGTTGAACGGCGCCGGGAAGTTGAGCGCGAGCCCCGTCAGGTCCGAATGAACGGCGACCTCCGGCAAGCCGCCCTTCGCGCCGTGCACGCTGATGTCATAGGGCGCGGTGCCGTTCATCCGCGTCAGCACCTGCGCGGGCAGGCCGCGCAGATTCAGGTCGCGCGCCGCGTCGACGGCGAAATGGCCGGACACGTCGAGCGCATAGGCGCCTTTCTGGTTCAGCCCGCCTTTGGCGTGGATGTCGCCGCCCATGAACTGTCCCGTCAGCCCGTCGATCTGCGCAGTATGGTCGGTGAAGCTGACCTTGCCGCGAAGTTGCGACAGCGGCGGCACGTTGTCCATCGCAAGCCGGTCGTTCTCGAACGCCAGCGAGCCCTCGACGGCCACGTGCGTCTTCGGCGGCGCGACGCCCGGCGGCGTGGGTGGATTGCGCGGTACCGTCAGCTTCAGCGCGAGCGCGGCGGGTCCGTCGACGTGCAGTTTTTCCGTCTGGTGTTTCGCCAGCCCGCCGAGCGCACTGTTGTTCACATAGTCGAGCATGTCGGCGAGCGGCCCATGTCCGTCGCCCGTAATCACGAGGCTCGATGCCCGGTTACCCATGTCGTCGATCTTGCCCGTCACCTTGCCGAGCGCGACGCCCTTGTAGTGCGCGCGGTCGACGTCGAAACGCAACAGCTTCTCTTTCAGCTGGAAGGTGCCGTCGATGCCGTCGAGCGCCGGCCACACGTTCGGTATGCCGTTCTTCATCGTGCGCGGCGGGTACGGCGACGGATCGAAGCGGCCGCCCTTGAACGGGGCGACGATCCTGAACACGCCCGCACTCGGGTCGCGCGAGTACGGGAATTTCTCGAGATTGCCGTGAATTTCGATCGTCGCGCCGTGCGACATGCCCGCCTGCAACCCGTGCGTCAGATAGATGCGCAGTCTTTCGCTGATGCTGGTCGGCAGGTAGCGTGTGATGCGCGTGACCTGCGCGCGCTCGAAGTCGGCTTTCAGATCGAGCGAGCCGCGCCCGCTGCCGACGTTCGAATAGCTGGCCGTCGCCCGCGCGGCCGTGTCCGCGTTCGATACCTTCAGTTCCGATACATCGACCTTGAACGCCTTGTGCCGCTGACCGGGTTCTATGGTCGACGCGATCGTCCACGCGCCCTTGCCGCTCAGGTGATCGAATGTGAGGCGCGGATCGTCGAATACGCCGGGCAGCGTGAGCGCGGCGTTGGACGTGTCGATGGCGATGGTGCCGTGTTTTTCGTCGGCATCGACGCTGCCCCACAGATTCTCCACGCCCGGAATGCCCGCGCGCGGGTGATTGCGCGCCGTCAGCCCCGGCGGCGGTTCCTGCGCGGCGACGCTGATGCCTTGCAGGTCGGCCTTGAAGCGATAGCGGACGATCGGCTCCGCGCCCGGCTCGCGATGTTCCGTGGCCGCTTCGCCCGAATCCGGCTTGCCACGTTCGACTTCGATCGTGTAGTTCGCCACGAGTCCGCGCGGGTTGAAGCGCACGAGGCCGTTGAGCAGC
Organism: Paraburkholderia sp. Tr-20389; assembly: GCF_017104565.1. Taxonomy (GTDB): domain Bacteria; phylum Pseudomonadota; class Gammaproteobacteria; order Burkholderiales; family Burkholderiaceae; genus Paraburkholderia. The sequence continues at coordinate 63,386 of NZ_JAAGPD010000038.1, forward strand.
CGCTTCGGCAGCGGCAGCGCGCGGCTGAACTCGGCGAGGATGCCAAGATCGACGCGGTCGCCCGAGATGCTGATCAACTGGCCATGCTGCACGCTCGGCATCCGGTAGCGGCTAGACAGCGTGTGCAGCGCGAGAATGCGTGCGACGGGCGTGCCGTCGTCGAGCGGCGGCTGGCCGAGTTCGGCGCGCAGATCGTTGAGATCGAGCGTCCACTCGTCGCCGTCGTGCGCGACGGCCCACGAAAACTGCGCGACGGGCACATCCAGCTTCGGCTGCGTCGGCTTCACGCGCAGCGCGATGTTGTTGCCCGACGACTCGCCCGACGCCGAGCGCACGCGGCCTTGCGAAAACTGCAGCCAGATCTTGTTGGCGACGCGGCCCGCATAGGTTTCAATCGGGAAGTCCATGTAGCGGGCGAGCATCGGGAGATCCACGGAGCCCGTCGAGATATAGGCTTCGCCCGTCCAGTTGACCGGCTTGCCCATTGCCGCGAGGCGCGCGTGACGGAAGTACGCGCGGAAGTCGAGCGGCCCGAACAGCACCTTGCCATCGGGCGGCGCCTGCAGCGCGAGCCGGTGATCGTAGCCGTCGCTCAGAATGGCGAGGCGGATGTTCTGCAGCGCGATTTCGGGCGCGTCGCGTCGCGCGTCGTGCCAGCGCAGCGTGCCGCCGCGCAGGACCATGGCCTGCTGACGCAGCAGCCAGGTGCTGAACGTGTCGTTGCCCGAGTGGGTGGTCGGCACCATCACGCCCGCGACGGTCAGCGAGCCGTCCGTTTCGCGCTCGATCAGCAGGTCCGGCTTGTCGACGATCACGCTCGACAGGATGGGCGCGAGCTTCCAGATGGACGACCACGACACCGTTGCGCTCGCATGCGGAATGGTCAGCGCGGCCTTGCCTTCGCGGTTGGTGATGGTGACGTCGGTGACTTCGAGGCCCGGCTGGAAGCCCGTCCAGTGGGGCGCGATCTTGCCGATCCTGAGTTGTGCGTGAATTTTTTCGGAGACGGCCGACTCGATTTGCGGACGGAACGAATCGACGCGCGGCAGCACGACATAGCGCAAGCCGAGTACGGCCAGCACGACGACGAAGTACAGGAACAGCGCGATGCCGAGCAGGACGCGCAGCGTGTGACGCAGCACTGCATGATCGCTTCCGCCTACGGGCTTGACGCGTCCGGCTTCGGTCGGGTCGGCGGATGAGTTTCGCTCGGACATGCTGCGACGGGGTGGGCGTATGGTAGTTTTGCGGTCTAACGACGAAATGTATCACACGGGCCCGCCGCCACGAACCTATGGTCCGGCCTGTGTGCACAAGGCCACACGGGGTGTCGGCAGCATGCGCGAGCATCGGCTGCGATGGCCCGAAGCAGTATTCAAGCAACGAGCGAGCCAGATCTTTGATGACCGAACCATCTCTGTTGAGTTCCAGCTATTCGCACTACGCGTCCCGTGCCTATGCGGCACAGCCCGATCTGGCGTCCCGTGTGGCGGCGCTGGCGGCGGCGCCCATCACCCGCGAGCGCATCGACGAACGGCTCGATGCATTGTTGAATGCGTTGCGCGCGACGCCCGAGGCGCCCCTTTCCGAAGACGCACTGAAGAAGGCGCTGCGCCAGCTTCGCGCGGAAGTGTTCTGCGCGGTGATGGAGCGCGACCTGTCCCGTGCCGCCGACGTCGCGGAAGTGACGGGCACGATGACCGACCTGGCGGAAGCGACGGTCCAGCGCGCGATGGCCGTGGTCTCCGCCGATCTCGAAGCGCTGTATGGCGAGCCGCGCGGCTCGCAGGGCGAACGGCTGTCGCTGGGCGTGGTCGGCATGGGCAAGCTGGGCGGCCGCGAGCTGAACGTGTCGTCGGACATCGACCTGATCTTCGTCTATGAGGACGATGGCGAAACGACGGGCGGCCAGCGTTCGTCCATCGCGACACAAGATTTCTTCACGCGGCTCGGCAAGCGGCTGATCGCGGCGCTCGCCGAAGTCACGGCGGACGGCTACGTGTTTCGAGTCGACATGCGGCTGCGGCCGAACGGCGACTCGGGGCCGCTCGTGTGCAGTCTCGGCATGCTCGAAGAATATTTCTACGTGCAGGGCCGCGAGTGGGAGCGTTATGCGTGGATCAAAGGCAGGCTCGTCTCCGAGCACGCCACCGATTCGGCGCGGCGCCTGTCGAAGCAGCTCGACGCGATCGTGAAGCCGTTCATCTACCGGCGCTATCTGGACTTCGGTGTGATCAGCGCGATCCGCTCGCTGCATCTGCAGATTCGCCAGGAAGCGCAGCGGCGCGCATCGATGCGCCCGGACAAGGCCGACGACATCAAGCTCGGCCGCGGCGGCATCCGCGAGATCGAATTCAGCGCGCAGGTGTTCCAGTTGATCCGCGGCGGCCAGGACGCCGGTTTCCGCGTGCGGCCGACGCTCGCCGTACTGCGCCACGCGGCCGCGCGCGGGCTTGTTTCGCCCGGCGTGTGCGCGGATCTGACCAGCGCGTATCTGTTCCTGCGCGATCTCGAACACCGTCTGCAATATCGAAACGACGCGCAGACCCATGCGATGCCCGTCGATCCCGCCGAGCGCGCGCATCTCGCGCAGGCGATGGGCTTCGACGACTACGCGTCGCTGATGGCGAAGCTCGAAACGCACCGCGAACTCGTCGAGCAGCAGTTCGACCAGATCTTCGCCGACAAGGTGAGCGGGCAGGGCGGCTGTGGCGCGCGCGAAGACGGCGCGGCCGTGTGGGTGTGGAGCAGTGCGCTCGCCGACGACAGCGCCGACGACGCGCTGGCCGCGCGGCTCGTCGAACTGGGTGTCGAACGCCCCGCTGATCTGCTCGCGCGCCTGAAGGCCGTGTGGCACTCGTCGCGCTATGCGGGTCTCGCGGAAAGCAGCCGCCAGCGCTTCGACATCGTCGCGCAGCGCGCGCTCGAGGCCGCGCATACGCTGGAACCTGCCGAGCGGCGCGGCGATATTCTCGTGCGCCTGTTCGATCTGCTCGAAGCCATCGGGCGGCGCGGCGCCTATCTTGCACTGCTGACCGAGTACCCGCAGGCGCTGCATCGCGTGCTGTCGGTGCTCGGCGCGTCGCGCTGGGCGGCGGGTTATCTGATCCGCCATCCGCAACTGCTCGACGAACTGCTCGACGACGAAGCGATGGCCAGTCCGTTCGACTGGCCGGAGTTCAAGCGCACGCTGCGCGCGCGGCTCGCGGCGGCCGACGGCGTCGAGCATCAGATGGATCTGCTGCGGCACGCGCACCAGGCGGAAGTATTCCGCATTCTGCTGATCGACCTGGCCGGCAAGCTGAGCGTCGAGCATGTCAGCGACCGGCTGTCCGAACTCGCCGATGCCGTGCTCGACGTGACGGTCGAAGCCGTCTGGAATCAGCTCGCGAAGCGCCATCGCGAGGTGCCGCGCTTTGCGGTCATCGCGTACGGCAAGCTGGGCGGAAAGGAACTCGGCTATGCGTCGGACCTCGATCTGATCTTCCTTTACGAGGACGCCGACGACAACGCATCCGACATCTACGCAACCTTCACGCGGCGGCTGATCACGTGGCTCACGACGGCGACGGGCGCGGGCACGCTGTTCGACGTCGACCTGCGGCTGCGGCCGAACGGCGAGTCGGGCCTGCTCGTGACCGATCTCGACGCGTTTCGCCGCTACCAGTTGCGTGAGGGCGATGCGGCCAATACGGCGTGGGTCTGGGAGCATCAGGCGCTGACGCGGGCGCGCTACTGTGCCGGCGATCCCGCCATCGGCGCGCAGTTCGAGGCGATCCGCGAGCAGGTGCTGACGACGCCGCGCGAAGCGGCCACACTGTCCGCCGAGATCGTCGACATGCGCCGGCGCGTCGAAGACGGCCACCCGAACCGGACCGAACTGTTCGACCTCAAGCACGACCGCGGCGGCATGGTCGATATCGAGTTTGCCGTGCAGTACTGGGTGCTGCTGCACGCGGCGCGCGATCCTGAACTGATCCGCAACACGGGCAATATCGCGCTGCTGCGCGAGGTGTCGCGCTTCGGGCTGATGAGCGGCGAGGAGGCGGATACGGTGGGCGCAGCTTACCGGACCTATCGGAAGCTGCAGCACAAGCTGCGGCTGGACGGCATGGAGAAGGCGCGGGTCGAGCCGCAGACGGTCGAGAAAGAGCGTGAAGCCGTGCTGCGTCTGTGGCGGCGCGTGTTCGGATGACGCTGCATGAAGCGCGCGGGACGGGCTTGCTGTCCGTCCTGCGCGCTGGTTGAGCGCTTGGGCGCTACGCCGCCCTCAGCATTTCCTTCGCGTGCTTGCGCGTGGTGGCCGTGATCTCCAGGCCGCCCAGCATGCGCGCGACTTCCTCGATACGGCTCGACTTGTCCAGCGAAGTCACCGTGCTGATCGTGCCGCCCTTGCCGTTGCCGCTCTTCGCGACCTGGAAATGCTGATCGCCGCGCGCGGCGACTTGCGGCAAGTGGGTCACGCACAGCACCTGGCGTTGTTCGCCGAGTTGATGCAACAGGCGGCCGACCACTTCCGCCACCCCACCGCCGATGCCCGTGTCCACTTCGTCGAAGATGAGCGTCGGCGTCGGGCTGGCGGCGCTCGCGATCACCGAGAGCGCGAGGCTGATACGCGCGAGTTCGCCGCCCGAGGCCACTTTTGCGAGCGGCCGCAGCGGCACGCCGGCATGTCCGGCGACGCGGAATTCGATCTGCTCCATCCCGTGCGCGCCGCCTTCGGGCAGCGGGACGAGCGCGACCTCGAAGCTGCCGCCCACCATCGACAGTTCCTGCATGCCCGTCGTGACGGCCGCGCCGAGCGCTTTCGCGGCTTTCGCGCGTGCCTTGGACAGCACCTTCGCTTCGGCCGCGTAGACTTCTTTCGCTTTGGCTTCCGCGGTGCGCAATGCGTCGAGGTCGGCGGCGGCGTCGAGCTTCGCGAGCTGCTCGCGGCGCTCCTGATGTTCTTGCGGCAAGGTTTCCGGTTGCAGCCGGAACTTGCGAGCGGCCGAATGCAGCGCTTCGAGGCGTCGTTCGACCTGCGCGAGGCGGTCGGGATCGAGTTCGAGCCGCTGTGCGTAATGGCTCAGCGAATACGAGGCTTCCTGCAGCTGGATTTCGGCCGGTTCGAGTGCAGCGAGCGCGTCGTTCAGCTCGGGATCGATCTCGGCGAGGTCGCGCAGCTTCGAGATGATCGAAGACAAATGGCCGAGCATCGCCTCGTCCGATTCGGACAGCGCAGACAGCGCACCCTGCACGCCGTCGATCAGATTCGCCGAGTGCGACAGCCGCCGGTGTTCCGTGTTGACTTCTTCCCACTCGCCGGGCTGTGGCGACAGCTTGTCGAGTTCCGCCAGCTGCCACGCCAGGCGCTCGCGTTCGAGTTGCAGCTCGCGGTCCTTGCTCTGTGCGGTTTCGACCGCTTGCACGGCCTCGCGCCAGGCGCGCCAGGCGCGGTTGACGGCGGCCGTCGTGTCGAGCAGGCCGGCGTGCGTGTCGAACAGTTCGCGCTGCGCGTCAGGACGCATCAACAGCTGATGGGCGTGCTGGCCATGAATATCGACGAGCATCTCGCCGACTTCGCGCAGTTGCGTGAGCGTCGCCGCCGTGCCGTTGATGAACGCGCGCGAGCGGCCGTTGGCATCGACCACGCGGCGCAGCATCACGATGTTGCCGTGCTCCGTTTCGTCGGCGGCCAGCGCCTGTTCGTCGAGCCATGCATCGACGATCGGGTGCGTGTCGAACTCGGCCGTGATGTCGGCGCGCGCCTCGCCCGTGCGCACGATGCTCGCATCGGCGCGCGAGCCGAGCGCCAGCGCGAGCGCGTCGATGAGAATGGATTTGCCGGCGCCCGTTTCGCCGGAGAAGACCGTAAAGCCGCTGTCGAATTCGAGGTCGAGCGCGGCGACGATGACGAAGTCGCGTATCGAAAGGTGGCGGAGCATGGCTCGTGTGTCTGGCGTGGCGTGCGTGAGTTGGTCTGATCTGTTGCGGTGACGCTCGGCTTTGCCGACTGGCTGCGCCGCCTGCGTTCGGTTTGCGTTCAGTTGTCCGGGTCGTCTTCGTGCGACGGGTACTCGTTCCAGTGCAGCTTCTTGCGCAGCGTCGCGTAGTAGCTGTAGCCGACGGGATGCAGGAAAGGCACCGTATGGCGCGAGCGGCGCACGTCGATCGTGTCGTTCAGTTCCAGCGCGGTGAACGACTGCATGTCGAAGTTCACGTTGACGTCGCGGCCCGAAATGATCTGGATGCTGACCTTCGAGTCGTCGGGTATCACGATAGGCCGGTTCGACAGCGCATGCGGTGCGATCGGCACGAGCACGAGGCCCTGCAACTGCGGATGCAGGATGGGCCCTTGCGACGACAGCGAGTAGGCCGTCGAGCCCGTCGGCGTCGCGACGATCAGTCCGTCCGATCGCTGGTTGTACATGAAGCGCCCGTCCACGGATACACGCAGTTCCGCCATGCCCGAAAAACCCGAACGGTTCACGACGACGTCGTTGAACGCGAGCGCGTGGTAGATCGGCTGGCCGTCGCGCATGATCCGCGATTCCAGCAGCGAGCGCTCTTCCCGTTCGAAGCTGCCCGACAGCATCTGCGGAATGATTTCCCGCATGTCGGAGAACGGGATGTCGGTGATGAAGCCGAGCCGACCATGGTTGATGCCGATCAGCGGAGTCTTGTACGGCGCCAGTTGCCGGCCGATGCCCAGCATCGTGCCGTCGCCGCCGAGCACGATCGCCACGTCCGCGCGTGCGCCGATTTCCGCCGGCCGCAGTGCGGGCCAGCGCGAGACGCCGATTTCCTGCGCAGTTTCCGCCTCGAACGCGATCTCGAAGCCCAGCTTTTCGATGCACGTGGCGAGCGCGGTCAGCGGTTCCCCGATGCCCGGCGTATTGCTGCGCCCGACGAGCGCAACGGTCTTGAACTGGCTGTTAGCTTGCATGCCGGCATTACACCATAGGTGCGACCTGAAAAGAACCGTCGGCGGCGGCGGCGCGCCGGCCGGGGCGGATGCCCGGCTGCCGCGTGACGCCGGCCAGCCTTCGCCCGATTATCGTTAGAATGGTGAAGTCCTCATGACAGACGTGACGACTGTCTGGGTCAGGGCGATGCGGTTCGTGCGCGGGCGGGGTGCCGCGCAGGGCGCGTCGGGCGGCGAGGCCGCCTGGCAGCGCACCGCCGCGCGCTCGTCGCCATGTGGTGGTTACGCTAAAATTTTTCGCCATGCTAGATCCTCGCGCACAAACCCTCCTCAAAACGCTGATCGAGCGGTATATCGCCGAAGGTCAGCCGGTCGGCTCGCGCACGCTGTCGCGGTACTCCGGGCTCGAACTCAGCCCGGCGACGATCCGCAACGTGATGTCCGATCTGGAGGAACTGGGGCTCGTCATCAGTCCGCATACGTCGGCGGGGCGCATTCCCACGCCGCGAGGCTACCGGCTGTTCGTCGACACGATGCTGACCGTCGAGCCTTCCGCCGACGAGGACGCCGTGATGCGCGCGGTCAAAACCACGCTGCAGCCCGGCGAGCCGCAGAAGGTGGTAGCGGCGGCCGCGAGCGTGCTGTCCAACCTGTCGCAGTTCGCGGGCGTGATACTGACGCCGCGCCGCAGTCACGTGTTCAAGCAGATCGAATTCCTGCGCCTGTCCGACAAGCGCATCCTGCTGATCATCGTGACGCCGGAAGGGGATGTGCAGAACCGGATCATGGCGACGCAGCGCGACTTCACGCCGTCGCAGCTGGTCGAGGCGTCCAATTACATCAACGCGCACTTTGCGGGGCTGTCGTTCGATGAAGTGCGCCGGCGTCTGCGCGGGGAAATCGACGAACTGCGCGGCGACATGACGACGCTGATGCACGCGGCCGTCACCGCGAGCACGGACGTCACGGACACGGGCGAAACCGTGCTGATTTCCGGCGAACGCAATCTGCTCGAAGTGGCCGACCTTTCGTCGGACATGGCACGGCTGCGTAAGCTCTTCGATGTATTCGATCAAAAGACAAGCCTCCTTCAGTTGCTCGACGTGTCGAGTCACGCGCAAGGCGTGCAGATCTTCATTGGCGGCGAGTCGAACCTCGTTCCCATCGAGGAAATGAGCGTGGTGACGGCGCCGTACGAAGTGAACGGCAAGATTGTCGGCACGCTCGGCGTGATTGGCCCGACGCGCATGGCGTACAACCGCGTGATTCCCATCGTCGACATCACCGCGCGCCTGCTTTCGATGACCCTCAGCCAGCAGTAACCCAGCCGTTACCGGGAAGCTGCGCGAACGCCGCGATGACGTTCATCATGCGCGGCGTTTTTCGCCGTGCCAATTGGCCGAATGGCCAGGTATCGCCGGCAGAGCGCGCCGCTATAATGAGCTTTCAGTCCATTACGTGCCGCGCCTGTGCGCGGCTCTTGTCTTTTGCCTATGCGCTTCGATCTCGAGCGGCCCTTGCAGTCTGCTACGGCACATCGCGTCGCCGTGTTGCTGATCAACCTCGGCACGCCCGATGCGCCGACGCCTCGTGCCGTGCGGCGCTACCTCGCGGAGTTTCTGTCCGATCCGCGCGTGGTCGAGATTCCGTCGTTCGTATGGCAAGTCATCCTGCGTCTGTTCATCCTGCCGTTTCGCGGCGTGGCCTCGGCGAAGAAGTACGCGTCGGTGTGGATGCCGGAAGGCTCGCCGTTGCGCGTGCATACGCAAAAGCAGGTCGAGGGGCTGCGGCATCTGCTGCATCTGAACGACTACACGGTGATCGTCGAATACGCGATGCGCTACGGCACGCCCGACATTCCCGCCATGCTGAACCAGCTGAAGCTGGCGGGCGCCGAGCGCATCCTGCTGATGCCGATGTACCCGCAGTATTCGGCGTCGACGACGGCCACTGCGTTCGACGCGGCGTTCGTGGCGCTCAAGCGGATGCGCAATCAGCCGGAAATCCGTACCGTGCGCCAGTACGCGGATCATCCCGCGTACATTGCGGCGCTCGCGGCGCAGGTGAATCACTATTGGCATGCGCACGGCCGTCCCGACTTCGCGGCGGGCGACAAGCTCGTGTTGAGTTTTCACGGCGTGCCCAAGCGCACGCTCGACCTGGGCGATCCGTATCACGACCAATGTCAGCAGACGGCGTCGCTGTTGATGCATGCGCTCGGGCTGACGTCCGTCGAATGCCGCGTGACGTTTCAGTCGCGTTTCGGCAAGGCCGAGTGGCTTCAGCCCTATACGGCGCCGACACTCAAGGAATTGGGTGCGGCGGGCGTGCATCGCGCGGACGTGTTCTGCCCGGGCTTCACGGCGGACTGTCTGGAGACCATCGAGGAAATCGGCATGGAAGTGCGCGACGAATTCGTTCATGCCGGCGGGAAGGTTTTTCACGCGATTCCATGCCTGAACGCGGCGCCCGCATGGATCGCGGCGCTTGGCGAAATCGTCGCGCAGCATCTGCAGGGCTGGCCGGTTCAGGCAGCGACGCCGCAAAGCGCGTCTGTGGCTTGAATTCGCGTATCCGGCATGCAATCTGCATCCGTGTGACGGCGCGTGTCATGGCTCAAGGCTTCTGGGAACAGTTGAAGAAGGACTGATGAACTACAAGATTTCTACCGAACCGGGCGCTCGCTTGCGCATCGACAAATGGCTGTGGGCGGCGCGCTTTTTCAAAACACGTTCGCTGGCAGCGGATGCCGTCGAGAAGGGCCGCGTGCGGATCGGCGGTGCGACGATGAAGCCGGCCAAGGAAGTGCGGGTCGGCGATCTCGTCGAGATCGACATCGAGCGGATCGTGTGGCAGGTCGAGGTGCTCGGCGTGTGCGACGTGCGCGGGCCGGCGAGCGTCGCGCAGACCCTTTACGCGGAAACGGACGAAGGCAGGCAGAAGCGCCTAATGGAGAACGAGCGGCGCAAGACCCATCGCGAGCCGGCCGCCAGCATGCATGGACGGCCGACAAAACGCGACAGGCGCGTTATCGACAAAATTTCCAGTGGGGGTTGAACAGCTCTTCAATGGTCGCGTGAACGCCGCCGTATTCGGTCGTGTGTTCGTTGACTACCCCGGACATGCAGATGGTCGTGGTGCCCGCGACGAGTACCAAGGCGACCACCGATATAGCGAAGGTCAGTTTCACGGTACTCCCCTCGGAGATGACAAGCGGAAACGGGCTATTAAGCTGGTGGTAAGGCTGGCGTCAGGTTAGGGTTAACGTGCCTTTTCGGACGCTCAGGTTGAGTTTAGGACACTCGCGAAGCGCACTCAATCTCAATATGATGTCGCGCTCGAAATGCTTGTTACGCCAGATTTCCGGGCCCCTGCGAGGTGCAAAAAGCATCGGCGGAAGCCTTGAAATACGGCGTGTGCACCCTTACTTGCACCGTTGATGCGCGGCCGGCATGTTGTATCGGCACCACGCCCAGCGGGCGAGTCCCATTAAACTGCCGCCGTTTCTTGGCCTTCATTTTTTGAATTTCAGCGACATGGAAAACACGCAAGAGAATCCGACGAGCCAGAACCCCACGCCCGCCGACGAAGCCGCGCGCCAGGCCGCAGAGGCCGCATCGGGCGAGCCGCAGGGTCAGGCGCAGCAGCCGGCAGCGGCTGCAGGCGAACAACCGGCACAGGCACAACCGGCAGGCGCCGACGCCGCACTGGCCGAAGCACAGGCCAAGGTGGCCGAACTGCAGGAAAGCTTCCTGCGCGCCAAGGCCGAGACGGAAAACGTCCGCCGCCGTGGTCAGGAAGACGTCGCGAAGGCGCACAAATTCGCGATCGAAAGCTTTGCCGAACATCTGCTGCCCGTCATGGACAGCCTCGAAGCGGCAGTCACGCACTCCAGCGACGACCTCGCCAAGGTTCGCGAAGGTGTCGAACTCACGCTGCGCCAACTGACGGGCGCGCTGGAAAAGGGCAAGGTGGTCGCGCTGAATCCGGTCGGCGAAAAATTCGATCCGCACCGCCACCAGGCCATTTCGATGGTTCCGGCGGATCAGGAGCCGAACACGGTCGTCGCCGTGCTGCAAAAGGGCTATGTGATTGCCGACCGCGTGCTGCGTCCGGCGCTCGTCACGGTCGCAGCGCCGAAGTAAGCGGCACTGCCCGGTCATGGCCGCGATCCCCGTCGACAGTGCCGCATTCGCGGCCTTCGACATGCAGGAACTCACGGCGGATACCTTCGACGCCGGCCTCCAGTCGGCGGGCGACGATCTCGCAGTGGTGTTCTTCTGGGGGCTCGACTGCTTCAACTGCGAAATCGCGAAGAAGGCGATGCTCGCGCAGCCGGACGCAATCCGCGCGCTCGGCCTGCGCTGGTTTCACGGCAACGTTTATGAACATCGCGATCTCGGCCGGCGCTTCACGCTGCACGGCGTGCCGACATGGTTCTTCTTCCACCGTGGAAAGCGGCTGGGGCGAGCGACGGGCTGGCATGGGCTGGTGCAATTCGAGGCAGCCGTCGCCGCGGCTCGTGAGAAAATCCGCGCGGCCGGCGCCGGGGCAGACTTCGGGGCCGGATCGGGCAGCGGCAAAGCCGATTGAAAAAATTTAATGACCGCATCGCATAAGGGGTCTTGAAAACGATGCGGCTGCACTTATGTTGGGTGCAGGATGAATTTCAGGGGCGGGGCGCCCGGTGGCCGGAACGGCCAGCCAGCGATGCCCGCAGCGATCAAAGTCAGGAGATTAGTAAAAATGGGCAAAATCATCGGCATCGACCTCGGCACCACCAATTCGTGCGTGGCGCTGATGGAAGGCAATCAGGTCAAGGTGATCGAGAACTCGGAAGGTGCTCGCACCACGCCGTCGATCATCGCCTACATGGACGACAACGAAGTCCTCGTCGGCGCGCCCGCGAAGCGTCAGTCGGTCACGAACCCGAAGAATACGCTGTACGCGGTCAAGCGCCTGATCGGCCGCCGCTTCGAAGAAAAGGAAGTACAGAAGGACATCGGCCTGATGCCGTACAAGATCGTCAAGCACGATAACGGCGACGCATGGGTCGAAGCGCACGGCAACAAGCTCGCGCCGTCGCAGGTGTCGGCGGAAGTGCTCCGCAAGATGAAGAAGACGGCTGAAGACTACCTCGGCGAGCCGGTCACGGAAGCTGTGATCACGGTGCCGGCGTACTTCAACGACAGCCAGCGTCAAGCCACGAAGGACGCAGGCCGCATCGCCGGTCTGGAAGTCAAGCGCATCATCAACGAACCGACGGCGGCTGCGCTCGCGTTTGGTCTGGACAAGGCCGAAAAGGGCGACCGCAAGATCGCGGTGTTCGACCTGGGCGGCGGCACGTTCGACATTTCGATCATCGAAATCGCGGACGTGGACGGCGAAATGCAGTTCGAAGTGCTGTCGACCAACGGCGATACGTTCCTCGGCGGTGAAGATTTCGACCAGCGCATCATCGACTACATCATCGGCGAGTTCAAGAAGGAGCAGGGCGTCGATCTGTCGAAGGACGTGCTCGCGCTGCAACGCCTGAAGGAAGCGGCTGAAAAGGCGAAGATCGAACTGTCGTCGGGTCAGCAGACCGAAATCAACCTGCCGTACATCACGGCTGACGCATCGGGTCCGAAGCACTTGAACCTGAAGATCACGCGCGCCAAGCTGGAAGCGCTGGTCGAAGACCTGATCGAGCGCACCATCGAGCCGTGCCGCATCGCGATCAAGGACGCAGGCGTGAAGGTCGGTGAAATCGACGACGTGATTCTCGTCGGCGGCCAGACGCGTATGCCGAAGGTGCAGGAGAAGGTGAAGGAGTTCTTCGGCAAGGAGCCGCGCCGTGACGTGAACCCGGACGAAGCCGTTGCTGTCGGCGCGGCGATCCAGGGCCAGGTGCTGTCGGGCGACCGCAAGGACGTGCTGCTGCTGGACGTGACGCCGCTGTCGCTGGGCATCGAAACGCTCGGCGGCGTGATGACGAAGATGATCAACAAGAACACCACGATCCCGACGAAGCACGCTCAGGTGTATTCGACGGCGGACGACAACCAGTCGGCCGTGACGATCAAGGTGTTCCAGGGCGAGCGCGAAATGGCAGCGGGCAACAAGCTGCTGGGCGAATTCAACCTGGAAGGCATTCCGCCGTCGCCGCGCGGCGTGCCGCAGATCGAAGTGACCTTCGACATCGACGCGAACGGCATTCTGCACGTCGGCGCGAAGGACAAGGCGACGGGCAAGGAAAACCGCATCACGATCAAGGCGAACTCGGGTCTGTCCGAAGCCGAAATCGAGAAGATGGTGAAGGACGCGGAAGCGAACGCGGAAGAAGATCACAAGCTGCGTGAACTGGCGGATGCCCGCAACCAGGGCGACGCGCTGGTCCACAGCACGAAGAAGGCCCTCACCGAATACGGCGACAAGCTGGAAGCGGGCGAGAAGGAAAAGATCGAAGCTGCGTTGAAGGATCTTGAAGACACGCTGAAGAACAGCTCGAGCGACAAGGCTGCCATCGAAGCGAAGATCGAGACGGTTGCAACGGCGTCGCAGAAGCTCGGCGAAAAGATGTACGCGGACATGCAGGCGCAAGGTGCAGCGGGCGCGGCCGGCGCAGCGGGGGCAGCAGGCGCCGAAGCGGCTGGCGCGAGCCAGCAGCAGGCCGACGATGTCGTCGACGCCGAGTTCAAGGAAGTGAAGAAGGACTAAGCCGGGTTCTGTTCGACCGCAAGGCTGCGCATGGAGACGTGCGCAGCCCGGCTGCAAAAGGTTGCGCCTGATCTTTTCGGGCGATTGAACCGATCACGCGCCTGGCGAGCCTTTTTGGCTCTCCGGGCACATTTGTTTTATGGAGGGCAGGGCTTTTGACCCGTAATTGCGGGCAAGGTCCGGGCCTTACGAGTCGCGAGACTCCAGCATTCAAGAGGAGCCGCCGCGCCGCATCGCGCGGATGGCGTTGAACCGATATGGCGAAACGGGATTACTACGAGGTTCTGGGCGTCGCGAAGAACGCGGGCGACGACGAAATCAAGAAGGCTTATCGCAAGCTCGCGATGAAGTACCACCCCGACCGCAATCCGGGCAACAAGGATGCGGAAGAGCATTTCAAAGAGGTGAAGGAAGCCTATGAAATGCTGTCGGACTCGCAAAAGCGTGCCGCGTACGACCAGTACGGCCACGCAGGCGTCGATCCGAACATGGCGGGTGCGGGCGCGCAGGGTTTCGGCGGTTTCGCCGACGCATTCGGCGATATTTTCGGCGACATCTTCGGCCAGGCGGCGGCAGGTGGACGTGGCGGCCGTGGCGGTCCTCAGGTCTATCGCGGCGCCGATCTGCGCTACAGCATGGAAATCACGCTCGAGCAGGCCGCGCATGGCTACGACACGCAGATCCGCGTGCCGAGCTGGGTGTCGTGTGAAATCTGCCACGGCTCTGGCGCGAAGCCGGGTACGAAACCGGAAACCTGTCCGACCTGTAACGGCTCGGGCGCAGTGCGTATGTCGCAAGGTTTCTTCAGCATCCAGCAGACGTGTCCGAAGTGTCATGGCACGGGCACCTACATTCCCGAGCCTTGCACGCACTGCCATGGCGCAGGCAAGACCAAGGAAACCAAGACGCTGGAAGTGAAGATTCCGGCAGGCATCGACGACGGCATGCGTATCCGTTCGGCCGGCAACGGCGAGCCGGGTATCAATGGCGGTCCGTCGGGCGACCTGTACGTCGAGATTCACATCAAGGCGCACGCGGTGTTCGAGCGCGACGGCGACGATCTGCATTGCCAGATGCCGATTCCGTTCACCAAGGCGGCGTTGGGCGGAGAGATCGAAGTGCCGACGCTCGCGGGCCGCGCCAGCTTCACCGTGCCGGAAGGCACGCAGTCGGGCAAGACGTTCCGTCTGCGCGGCAAGGGCATCAAGGGTCTGCGTTCGAGTATCGCCGGCGACCTCTACGTGCATGTGCAGGTGGAAACGCCCGTCAAGCTCACGGATTCACAGCGTGATCTGCTGCAGCAGTTCGAAAAGTCGCTGGTCGAAGGCGGCGCGCGTCATAGCCCGCAGAGCAAGAGCTGGTTCGACCGCGTCAAGAGCTTTTTCGACTAACGCATTCTGAAGTTGGCGGTATGCATGGCGGCTCAAGCGACAGGCGGCGTGTTCGCGTTGCTGGACGACTGCGACTCGACCTCGAGTCGCCGGTCGAGCCGGTTATACACGGGCTTTCGGCACGAGCACGTCTGCACTGACCGAGCGCAGCTGGATGCCGTGTGCGATGCGGCTTCGGCCGATGTCGACAGCGGTCTTTTCGCGGTCGTGCTGGCCGACTACGAGTTCGGACAGGCTTTGCAACAGGAAACGCAGCGTGCCGGTGGCACGCTGCGTTTTTTGTTGTTCGAACAGTGTCAGAAGATGTCGCGCGACGAAGTCGACACCTGGCTTGCACTCTACGACAGCGCGGCGGTCGAGCCGTCGGTGGCGGGCATCGGCGGCATTCAGGCGAGCGTCGACGAAACCGCGTTCACGCGGGCCATCGACGCCGTCCACGAGGCGCTCCGTGCGGGCGACTCCTATCAGATCAACTACACCTACCGGCTGTACTTCGACGTGTTCGGTACGCCGGCCGCACTTTTCAGGCGGCTGCGCGCGCGGCAGTCGGTTCATTACGGCGCACTGATTGCGCTGCCGGGCGACCGCTGGGTCGTGTCGTGTTCGCCGGAACTGTTCGTCGAGAAGAAGGGCGCTTCGTTGCGCACGCGCCCGATGAAGGGTACGGCGCCGCGCGCGTCGAACGCGGAGCAGGACCGTGCGGCGGCCGAATTCCTCGCCCACGATCCAAAGAACCGCGCGGAAAACGTGATGATCGTCGATCTGCTGCGCAACGACCTTTCGCGGATCGCCGAAACGGGCACGGTGAAAACGCCGGCGCTCTTTTCCGTCGAGCCGTATCAGTCGGTGTGGCAGATGACGTCGACGGTGACGGCGACGCTGCGCCCGCGCACATCGTTCGCTGACGTTCTGCGCGCGCTCTTTCCCTGCGGCTCGATTACGGGCGCGCCGAAGCACAAGACCATGCAGCTGATCGAACAACTCGAATCCACGCCGCGCGGCTTGTACACGGGTGCAATCGGCTGGCTCGACGCACCGCCCGATTTTGGCGAAGCGGTCGGCAAGCAGTGCGAGGACTTCTGTCTGTCGGTGGCGATTCGCACGCTGACGCTCGGTGCCGCGACGCCGTTCGCGCCCCGGCGCGGCGAAATGGGCATCGGCGCGGGCATCGTGCTCGACAGCGTGGCGCAAGACGAATACGCGGAGTGCAAATTGAAAGCACGTTTCCTGACGGAAGCCGACCCCGGCTTCCAGCTATTCGAAACGATGTACGCGACGCGCGAGGGTGGCGTGCGGCATCTCGAACGCCATCTGGCGCGGCTTGGTCAAAGTGCACGCTGGCTGGGTTTCGCATTCGCTGACAACAGCGTGCGCGCACAACTCGCCGCGCAATGCGCGACGCTGCGCAACGAAACCCCGCACCGGATGCGGCTCACACTGGACAAGGCAGGTGCGACGGAAATCACGTTTGCGCCGCTCGTACCGCTGACAGAAGAGGTGGTCGGCGTACTGCTGGGCCCGGATCATGGGTTCGCGACGATGCAGGCAGCCGATCCGCTGCTGCTACACAAGACCACGCGCCGCGCGGAATACGATCGCGGCTGGCGCGAAGCCGAATCGCGCGATGCGTTCGACACGTTGTTCTTCAACGAGCGCGGCGAGTTGACCGAGGGCGGGCGATCGAATGTTTTCGTGAAGCTGGACGGACGCTGGTGGACGCCGCCATTGTCGTCGGGCGTGCTACCGGGCGTGATGCGTGGCGTGCTGCTCGACGATCCCGACATGCAGGCAGGCGAGCGTGTGTTGACGCGGAACGATGTGTTGAATGCGCAAGCGCTGATGCTCTGCAATGCGCTGCGTGGCGCGATGCCGGCGCGGATTATTGTTTGAAGGATTGAACCGGCAGCGCGAGGGCGGAAGGGCCCTGCATCAGGCGTGATGCCGATGAAGCAGGCGCCCGATCCACGCGCCCAGCCGCGCATGCCAGGTGGCGTCGTGTTCGCGGGCGCGGTGCGCATGGTCACGAATGCTCGTGACGTCGATCAGGCAAAAGGGGCTCATGGTCGTCTCTCCGTCGATGCGCGGCTCGCGCGCTGAAAGGAGAACGAAGATAGACGACGCCGATTACAGGGCGAACCGGACCCGTCTGAAAGATGTGTGATCGACCGAACGAAGCCTGAGCCGCAGCCGAAAACAAATGAAAAGCGGCGCTCGAAAGCGCCGCCAGGCCTGAATCAGAACGTGTGCTCCGGTCCAGGGAAGGTGCCGTCCTTGACGGCCCGCACATAGGCTTCGACGGCGGCGAGAATACTCGGCTGTCCTTGCATGAAATCCTTCACGAAGCGCGGACGCTTGCCGGGAAAAATGCCCAGCATGTCGTGCAGCACGAGCACCTGACCCGAGCAGTCGACACCCGCGCCGATGCCGATCGTCGGAATGCGCAACTGCTTCGTGACCTCGGCGGCCAGCAGCGTCGGCATCGCTTCCATCACCAGCAGTTGCGCGCCCGCGTCCTGCATCGCGCGCGAGTCGCGCAGCAGTTGGGCCGCGCCCGATTCCGTCTTGCCCTGCACCTTGAAGCCGCCGAAAGCGTGCACCGATTGCGGCGTGAGTCCGACGTGCGCGCAGACGGGCACCGAGCGCTCGACCAGAAAGCGCACCGTATCCGCGAGCCATTCGCCGCCTTCGAGCTTGATCATCTGCGCGCCTGCCTGCATCAGCTTGACGGCGTTCGCGTACGCATCGGCGGGCGTGCCGTACGTGCCGAAGGGCATGTCGGCGACGATCAGCGCCGACGGCTTGGCACGTGCGACGCAGGCCGTGTGATACGCGATTTCGTCGAGTGTGACGGGCAGCGTGGTGCTCTGTCCTTGCAACACATTGCCGAGCGAGTCGCCGATCAGCAGCGAATCGACGCCCGCGCGATCGAGCAGCGCCGCGAAGCTCGCGTCGTAGCAGGTAAGCATCGCGATCTTTTCGCCGGCGTCGCGCATCGCCAGCAGTTTCGGGACGGTGACGGCGCTGCGGCTCGTCTCCTGCAAGTAGGTCATGGGAAGTCCATTGGTAATGCGGCTACACGCTACAGCCAGATGCTATAGCGTGCCGCCTTTGACAAAGAATTCCTTGCGCCCGCGCATCGTTTCGATGCGTTCGACGAGCAAAGCAAGGTCCGCGTCGGATTCGAGCGGGTTCAGGTGTTCGGCGCTGACCGTGAGAACGGACGCGCCGTCATAGTGATAGAAGAAATCGTTGTACGCGTCGCACAGAGAACGCAGGTATGCATCCGAAATCTGCAGTTCCATCGGCACCGCGCGCTTCTGGATGCGCGAGAACAGAACTTCGGGGCTCGCCTGCAGATAGACGACCAGATCCGGCGACGGACCCGGCGTATCGAGCTTGGCCGCGAGCGCGCGGTATAGCTGGTACTCGTCGTCGTCCAGCGTCAGACGCGCGAAGATATCGTTCTTCTGCGTCATGAAATCGGTGATGAGCGGAGTGCCAGCCGTGCGCAGCGCGGCGATGTCCTGCGTCTGCTGCGCGCGCTGCAACGCGAAGCTCAGTTGCGTGGGCAACGCATGACGCGACGTGTCGCGATAGAAGCGTTCGAGAAACGGATTGTCCTGCGGGCGCTCGAACAGTTCGTGCATCGACCAGCGCTGCGCAAGCCGGCGCGCAAGCGAGGTCTTGCCGACACCGATCGGCCCTTCGATCGTCAGATACCCATGTGGCGGACGCAGATCGGGCGCCGTCACGGTGAGCGGCGGGGCGGTCATCGGCAGCGAACTCATCGGCAGCCGCCTTTGGGCGCGTCGTCCCTGTCGTCTGCCATGCCGATCGAGCCGGTTGCGGCGCTCGCGTTGGGTGCGAGGCACTGGCAGGTGGACTTCATCTTCTCGATGCGCTGATCGGCGACACCTGCGAGAAACGCATCGGCGCGGCCGCGTTGCGGAATGATCAGCGCCGGTTCGATTTCGACAAGCGGCACAAGCACGAACGCGCGCTCCGTCATACGCGGATGCGGCACGATCAGATCGGGTTCGTCGATGGCGTGTTCGCCGTACAGCAGAATGTCGAGATCGAGCGTGCGCGGCGCGTTGCGAAAGGGACGCTCCCGGCCGAAGTGATGCTCGATCTTGTGGCACAGCGCGAGCAGATGCCGCACGGGCATCGAGGTGTCGAGCTTGACGACGAGATTCAGATAGTCGTCGCCGCCCGCGTCGATCGGGGCAGTTCGATAAAGGCTCGATTTCGCGAGCACGGTGATGGTGTGCTGTTGTGCGAGGCACACCACCGCGTCTTTCAGGGTCTGGCGCGCGTCCCCGAGATTCGCGCCGAGGCCGAGATAGGCAACCGTCATGGCATAACTTCCTGCAACTTGCGTTCGACGGCGCGCGCCGGAAATGCGTCAGTCCTCATGCGGGCCGTCGTGGCTCGCATCGTCTGCTGCGTGGTTTCCTGAAGCCGTGCCGCCCTCCATTCCGTCGCCCTGTTTGCTGCGGTTTCGGCTATTGCTACGCCGCCGTCGTTTTCTGGGCGCCCGGTCCTTCCCGCCTTGCGAAAGCAGTGCTTCGCGCGCAGCGGCGTCTCCTTCGATGAACTCCGTCCACCACGAACCGACCGCTTCATCCAGTTCGCCCGATTCGCAGCGCAACAGGAGGAAATCATACCCCGCTCTAAATCTTTGGTGTTCCAGCAGCTTCAGCGCGCTACGGCCCGAACGCTTTTCGAGGCGATGCTGCAGGCCCCAGATCTCGCGCATGTCCGACGAGAAGCGCTTGTGAATGGCGAGCTTTTCGGTCTGCATGTCGAGCACGTCGTCCATCGCGCGATGCAGCGCAGGCACCGGGTATTCGCCGTTCGCCTCGTATTGCTGCCAGCGTTGCTGCATGTCGTGCCACAGCAGCGTCGCGAACAGGAAGCCCGGCGACACCGGCTTGCCGGCGCGCACGCGCGCGTCGGTGTTGTTCAGTGCGAGCGTGATGAACTTCTCGCCGTGCGGCTGTTCCAGCACGACGTCGAGTAGCGGCAGCAGGCCGTGATGCAGACCTTCCTTGCGCAGACGCTGCAGGCACGCGAGCGCGTGACCCGACAGCAGCAGCTTGAGCATCTCGTCGAACAGCCGCGCGGCGGGCACGTTGTTGATCAGGTCGGCGAGTTCGGTGATCGGCGCGCGGGTGGCTTCGTCGATTTCGAAGTCGAGCTTCGCCGCGAAACGCACGACGCGCAGCATGCGCACCGGGTCTTCGCGATAGCGCGTGGCGGGGTCGCCGATCATGCGCAGCAGGCGCGCGCGAACGTCGGCCATGCCGTTGTGATAGTCGAGCACCGTCTGCGTTGCGGGATCGTAGTACATCGCGTTGACGGTGAAGTCGCGGCGCGTAGCGTCTTCGTGCTGCTCGCCCCAGACGTTGTCGCGCAGCACGCGGCCGCTTGCGTCGACGGCATGCGTGCGCCGGTCCAGTTCGTCGCGCTTCAGGCGGCGAGGCGGGGGCGAGTCGGCGGGCGGCGCGTCCACGAGTGCGCGGAAGGTCGACGTTTCGATGATCTCCTGGCCGAACTGCACGTGCACGATCTGAAAGCGCCGGCCGATGATGCGCGCGCGGCGGAACAGCTTCTGCACCTGTTCGGGCGTGGCGTCGGTGGCGACGTCGAAGTCCTTCGGCGCGATGCCGAGCAGCAGATCGCGCACCGCGCCGCCGACGATGAACGCGCGAAAGCCAGCCTGCTGCAGGCCTTCCGTCACGCGGATGGCGTTGCGCGAAATCAGCGACGGGTCGATGCCGTGAATATCGGAGGAGATGATGACGGGCGCGTCGGGCTCGCTGGCGACAGCAGTGGCCGCGGCCGGCTTGCGGCGCGAGCCGCCTTTCGATGACCTGGGAGTCGAGCGGACCGTGTGCGGGCGCTCGTCGAAGGAGGAGTCGTCGGATTCCGTGGAAGGCGCGGCCTCGTCAGCGGGCTCCGCGTCCTGTCCGAACAGCTTGCGAATGAGTTTCTTGATCACGTGGGTTGAAAGAGTTCGAGGATGCGCCAGCCTTGCTTCTGCGCATGCGCGCGCAGGGTGTCGTCCGGGTTGGTCGCGATCGGGTCGGTGACCTTTTCGAGCAGCGGGATGTCGTTATGCGAATCGCTGTAGAAATAGCTGCGCTCGAAGTCCGACCATGATTTGCCCAGCGACGCGAGCCATTCTTCCGTGCGCACGATCTTGCCTTCACGGTAGCTCGGCGTGCCTTTCGGGAAGCCCGTGTAGTCCGATGCCGGATGGCCGTCGACCGTTTCCACTTCGCACGCGATCAGCTTGTCGATGCCGAACACTTCGGCGATGGGCGCGGTGATGAACTCGTTGGTCGCGGTGACCATGCAGCACAGGTCGCCCGCGTCGAGGTGCTTCTGCACGAGTTCCATCGCGGCGGGCACGATGGCCGGCTTGATCACTTCGTGCATGTATTGGTCGTGCCACGTTTTCAGCTGCGAGCGCGGGTATTTCGCCAGCGGCGTCAGCATCGCGACCAGATAGGCATGAATGTCGAGCTTGCCGGCCTTGTAGTCGGCAAAGAAGCGATCGTTTTCACGCGCGAAACTTTCGGCTTCGACAATGCCGAGTTTCACCATGAAGCGGCCCCATTCGTGGTCGCTGTCGGTGGGAATGAGCGTGTGATCGAGGTCGAAGAGAGCGAGATTAGCCATGGGGGACTATTTTACTTGAAGCGGATGACGAGGCTTGCAGAGCCGCGCGTCGCGGGCTGTCGCTGCTGCCGCCCGCATTATCGGGCGAGGCGAGCATCGTGCGCAGCAACGGGAGCGTGACGGCGCGTTTCTGTTCGAGTGAAAAGCGGTCCAGCGCGTCGAGCAAGGACATCAGGCTCGGCATGTCGCGGCGGAAATGCGTGAGCAGGTAGGCGGGCACGTCGTCGGCGAGATTGATGCCGCGCTCGCGCGCGGCACGCTTGAGCACGGCCGCCTTGCCTTCGTCGGCGAGGGGCGCGACGTGGAACACGAGGCCCCAGCCCATGCGCGTGCGCAGGTCTTCGCGCACTTCCAGGCCCATCGGCGGGGCGTTGCCCGTGACGACGAGCGCGCTGGTCGGATGCGCGCGCACTTCGTTGACGAGATTGAACAGCGCGATCTGCTGCGCGCCCGAAAGACGGTCGCACTCGTCGACGGCATACAGCGCGACGGTGGGATCGAACGTGAACGCGGCGAGGCTGCTCTGCGGGCCGGCATAGCGCGCATGGCCGGGCGGCGCTTCGTGTACGAGCGCCTCCAGCAGATGCGTGCGGCCGCTGCCCGTCTCGCCCCAGATATAGAACGTGCGGTCCGCGACGGGGCCGGCCGCGAGCGCCGCGTCCAGCTCGCGCAGGCGCGTGACCAGCTCGGCGTTGGCGCCGGCGAAGAAGTTGTCGAATGTCGATGGCGGCGGGGTGCCGAGATCGAGCGTCAGTTGGCGCGACACAATAGTTAAGCCGTAAATAAGCCCTAATAACC
The DNA here is from genome assembly GCF_017104565.1 of Paraburkholderia sp. Tr-20389. GTDB lineage: Bacteria > Pseudomonadota > Gammaproteobacteria > Burkholderiales > Burkholderiaceae > Paraburkholderia. The sequence continues at coordinate 85,868 of NZ_JAAGPD010000038.1, forward strand.
CGTTACGTGACCCGGTTGGCGATCAGTTCTTGTAAAGCGAACTCGACAGATAGCTCTGCCGCAGCTCGCGAAACGCGACCGAGAGTATCGCGCTGACGGGCAGCGCGAGCAGCACGCCAAAAAAGCCGAACAGCTGGCCGAACGCGAGCAGGGCGAAGATCACCGCGAGCGGATGCAGGCCGATCCGTTCGCCGACCAGTCTCGGCGTCAGGAAGAAACTTTCGAGTATCTGACCGACGCCGTAGATCACCGCGACGGCGCCGAAGCCGTACCAGTTGCCGAACTGCAGCAGCGCGGCGAGGAGCGCGAGCGCAAGGCCTGTCGCGAAGCCGAGATACGGGATGAACACAGCGAGTCCGGTAAAGATGCCCACGGGCAGCGCGATTTCGAAACCGGCGATATACAGCGCGGCCGCGTAGAAGACGGCGAGCACGCCCATCACGAGGAGCTGGCCGCGCAGGTATTGCGACAGCATGTGATCCATGTCGCGCGCGAGATGGATCGTCTTCGCGAACCAGCGGCGCGGGATGAAGCCACGCACGCGCGCGAGCATCGCGTTCCAGTCGTACAGCAGATAGAACAGCACGAGCGGCACCATCACCACGTTGCCGACCACCGTGAGCATCACGTTCGAGCTGGTGCGGATCGACGTCCACGCGTACAGCGCGACCGTCTGCGCGCTGCCTTCGAGCTGGCCCATCACCATGTCTCGGACGCTGGCGAAATCGAGCGAGTCGCTCACGCCCAGCACGGCGAGCTTCGGCGTGAGCCAGCCATGCAGGTGCGAGAAGAACACCGGCACCTGCTGCTTGAGCTGCGGCACTTCCTTCTGGATCACGCCCAGCACGAGCAGCCCGAGCAGCGTGACGATCGCGACGAAAAAAAGGATCATCAGCGACGCGGCGAGGCCGCGCGGCACGCGGCGGCGCGTCATCCACGCGACGCCCGGCTGCAGGATATAGGCGAGGATCGCGCCGAGCAGGAACGGCGTGAGCACGGGGCTCAACAGCCAGAGCAGAATGCCCACGGCAAGCGCAATGGCAAGCCAGATAAAGGCGCGGCGCTGGTACGGCGTGAGGATCGGACTGTTTTGCTGCAAGGCGGATTTCCCAGGTGTCGTGTCGGCGTCTCAAATTCCAGCCACGCGGCCGGCATCGGGTAAAATCGCATTTTACCGACCTTCGAGCACTCCCCCCATGAATCAACCGAAATCCGCTCCGAATTCACCTGATTCGGCCCAAGGTTTGTCGTATCGGGACGCAGGCGTGGACATCGACGCGGGCGACGCCCTGGTCGACGCGATCAAGCCCTTTGCCAAGAAGACGCTGCGCGACGGCGTGCTGGGCGGCATCGGCGGTTTCGGCGCGCTGTTCGAGGTGCCGAAGAAGTACAAGGAGCCGGTGCTGGTTTCGGGTACGGACGGCGTCGGTACGAAGCTTCGGCTGGCATTCCAGCTGAACCGGCACGACACGGTGGGCCAGGACCTCGTCGCGATGAGCGTCAACGACATTCTGGTGCAAGGCGCCGAGCCGCTGTTCTTCCTCGACTATTTCGCATGCGGCAAGCTGGACGTCGGCACGGCGGCGACGGTCGTCAAGGGCATCGCGCAGGGTTGCGAGCTGGCTGGCTGCGCGCTGATCGGCGGCGAGACGGCTGAGATGCCGGGCATGTATCCGGATGGCGAATACGATCTGGCGGGCTTCGCGGTTGGTGCTGTGGAGAAGAGCAAGATCATCGACGGCAGCAAGATCGTGCCGGGCGACGTCGTGCTGGGTCTCGCGTCGAGCGGCATTCATTCGAACGGTTATTCGCTGGTGCGCAAGATCATCGAGCGCGCGCAGCCCGATCTGAACGCCGACTTCGACGGCCGCACGCTGGCCGAGGCGCTGATGGCGCCGACGCACATCTACGTGAAGCCGCTGCTGGCGCTGATGCAGCAACTCGAAGTGAAGGGCATGGCGCACATCACGGGCGGCGGTCTGGTCGAGAATATCCCGCGCGTATTGCGCGAGGGCTTGACGGCTGAGCTGGATCATCGCGCGTGGCCGCTGCCGCCGCTGTTTGCATGGCTGCAGAAGCATGGCGGTGTGGCTGATGCTGAGATGCATCGCGTGTTCAATTGCGGTATCGGGATGGCTGTGATTGTTTCTGCCGCTGATGCCGATGCCGCTACTGGGCTTCTGGCTGCCGCCGGTGAGCAGGTCTGGAAGATTGGTACCGTTCGTCAGAGCAAGGAAGGTGAGGCGCAGACCGTCGTGGTTTGATGCGCTTTCTTCGGCGCGCGGGTTTGGTTTTTTTTCGCTGGCATCCGCGTGATGTCTCTGGTTTGCTGGCGTTGCCCCTGTGCGGGGCGGCACCTACTTTTCTTTGCAGCGGCAAAGAAAAGTAGGCAAAAGAAAGCCGCTCACACCGCCAGCTTTTGTACTTGCCCGCGGGCCCCCTACGGGTCCCGCACTCCACACGGCAACACTTTGTTTTGCTCCCGTTGCCAGCGCCTCGAACAGGCGCATCACCCACTCCAGTCACCCGTAGCGCAGCTAGCGGCAGCGATTCGTCTGCGCCGCCCAGGTGGCAAACGGTGTGTAGGTTGTCGCGCCGTATGCGTTGGCGATCCTACGACACCGATCTGTTTTTCAGTCCGGAGTGGTGCACTTCCATCGCGACAGCCTACACACCGTTTGCCACCTGGGCGGCGGTAGACGTCTGGTAACGCAGTCGGCGACGCGGGAGTATGAAGCGGGTGATGCGTGCAGGTAGCCCGCTGGCAACGGGCGCAAACAAGTGGGTTGCCGCGTGAAGCGTAAGAACCGTCGGGGGCCCGCAGGCAAAAACAAGGACTGGCGGTGTGAGCCCGCTTTCTTTGCTTACTTTCTTTGCGGCGGCAAAGAAAGTAAGTGCCGCCCCGCACAGGGGCAACGCCAGCAAACCAGAGACAAAACGCGGACGCCAGCGAAGAAAAAAAACCGGCAACGCCGCGCCGCAGGCAAAAAACGCCGACTGAGTCGCAGACAAAAACAAAAAACCTACCCAGCAATAACGCGCTCGATAGCCTGCAAGGCCAACCCAGTAACATCGCCTGCGCAGCAATCAACAACAACACGTTCGGGCATCGCCCGCAGCCAGGTAAGCTGCCGCTTGCACAGTTGCCGCGTCGCAAAGACGCCTTTATCCCGCATGGTGTCGTAATCGGTTTCGCCGTCGAGATATTCCCAGGCCTGCCGATACCCGACGCAGCGCATCGACGGCAGGCCAGGATGCAGATCGCCCCGCGCGCGCAGTCGCCTTACCTCGTCGATAAACCCATTCGCGAGCATCGCATCGAACCGCTGCGCAATACGAGCATGCAGCACGCTGCGATCGGACGGCTCCAACGCAATGGGCACAAACCGATACCGGCTCGCCAGATCATCACTGCGCGCGGGCGCAGCAAGCAACACCGACATCGGCTGCCCGGTCAGCATGAACACCTCGAGCGCTCGTTGAATCCGTTGCGAATCGTTCGGCGCGAGTCGCGCAGCCGTGATCGCATCGACCGCGGCCAGCCGCGCGTGCAGCGCCGGCCAGCCTTCGCGTGCCGCGTCGGCGTCTAGCGTCGCGCGTACCTCTGCGTCGGCGGCGGGCAGGTCGTTCAGACCTTGCGTCAGCGCCTTGTAGTACAGCATCGTGCCGCCCACAAGCAACGGCACGTTGCCGCGCGCCGTGATCTCGCCGACGAGTCGCAGCGCGTCGGCGCGGAAATCGGCGGCGGAATAGGCGTCCACGGGATCGACGATGTCGATCAGGTGATGAGGCGCGACGGCGCGTTCTTCCGCCGATGGCTTCGCAGTGCCGATGTCCATCTCGCGATAAACGAGCGCCGAGTCGACGCTGACGATCTCGACGGGCGCCCGCGCGGCGAACGCAAGCGCGGCCGCCGTTTTGCCGGAGGCGGTCGGGCCGAGGAGACAGGCGATGGGTTGCGGTGTGTGCTGCGTCATGAAAAACGTGAGCGGTTGAAAAAAACGGCGCCGCTCACTGTCCGCGCATGAACAGCCGGTCGAGATCGGCGAGCGTCAGCTGATACCAGGTCGGGCGCCCGTGATTGCATTGATCGGCGCGTTCCGTCGCTTCCATCTGGCGCAACAGCGCATTCATTTCATCGAGCGTCAGCCGCCGGTTCGCGCGCACGGCGTGATGGCACGCGAGCGTGCCGAGCAGTTCGTGCTGGCGTTCCGTCAGCACGCGCGAGCCGCCGTACGCATGCAGATCGGACAGCACCGCGCGCGCCAGCGCCTGCAAATCGGCGTCCTTCAGCAACGCGGGCACGGCACGGATCGCGATGGTCGTCGGCGACAAAACGGCAAGATCGAAGCCGAGTGCATCGAGCGTCTCACGCTCCTCTTCGACAACGCCGATTTCGACGGCATCGGCTGTCATCGACACGGGAATCAGCAACGGCTGCACCGCAATTGCGCGATCGGCGAGCGCATTCTTGAACTGCTCGTACAGGATGCGCTCGTGCGCCGCGTGCATGTCGACGATCACGAGGCCGCGCGCGTTCTGCGCGAGCACGTAGATACCGTGGATCTGGCCGAGCGCGAAGCCGAGCGGCTGTTCGTCATGTGGATTGAAGCTTTGCGGCGCGGCGGAAGGCTGGGTGGCAGCGAAGCCCGCAAAAGAGGGCGCGACGGCGCCGTCAGCCGTATCCGCGGCGTCGCGCAGTTCGAGCGAGGTCGTGCCTTGCGACGTACCCGCGCCCGCGTCCTTGCGGCCGAACAGCGCGTCATATAGCGCAAGCGGCTGCGCGACGGGCAACGTGCCTTGCGTCATGCGCGCCTGGCGCATCCAGGTGTTGCCCGGCTGCGAGCTGCCGCCGTCGCTGACCCGGAAGCCGCCGCCGAGCGGCGTCGAGCCGAACGAAGCAGGCGTGCCCGTCGAAAAAGACGATGCGGGCGACGCGGATGGCATCGGCTCGATGCGCGCCGCGTGACCGCCCGACGTCGTTTCCGGCGAAGCGCCCGCGTGCCTTGCGAGCGCGCGCTGCACGGCATGGAAAACGAACTGGTGAATCGAGCGCGAATCCCGGAAACGAACTTCGATTTTCGACGGATGCACGTTCACGTCGACGGCTTCGGGCGGCAGATCGAGGAACAGCACATACGACGGGTAGCGATCGCCGTGCAGCACGTCCTCGTACGCGGCGCGCACCGCATGCGTGAGCAGCTTGTCGCGCACGAAGCGGCCGTTGACGAAGAAATACTGCTGGTCGGCGCGTCCGCGGCTCGCGGTCGGCAGGCCGGCGCAGCCGTACACGGCAAGCGGTCCAGCCGATTCGTCGAGGGGCAGATGCGCGCCTGCGAACGTTTCGCCGAGAATCTTCGCGACGCGCGTCGCGGGATCGCTCGCGTTCCAGTGCTCGACGGCGCGCCCGTTATGCAGCACCGAAATCGCGACGTCGGGCCGTGCGAGCGCAGCGCGACGGATCATCTCAAGACAATGGCCGAGTTCCGTCTGTTCGCTCTTGAGGAACTTGCGGCGCGCGGGCGTGTTGAAGTACAGCTCGCGCACTTCGATCGTGGTGCCGCGCGTGCCCGCTGCGGGCGACAGCGCGCCCGTCTGTGCATCGATGCGCGTCGCGTGAGAAACAGTCTCAATGCGGCTCGTGATGTGCATTTCCGACACCGACGCGATCGACGCCAGCGCTTCGCCGCGAAACCCGAGCGTCGCGACGGCTTCGAGTTCGGCGAGCGAGCGGATCTTGCTCGTCGCGTGGCGCATCAACGCGAGCGCCAGTTCGCTTTCGGGAATGCCGCAGCCGTCGTCGGTGATCGAGATGCGCTTGACGCCGCCTTCGTCGAGCAGGATGCGCAGCGTCTTTGCGCCCGCATCGAGCGCGTTTTCCAGCAGTTCCTTCACGACGGACGCCGGCCGCTCGACCACTTCGCCCGCCGCGATCTGGCTGATCAACTGGTCGGGCAGCGGCTGGATGGCGCGCAACGGACGCGGCGTGAGGGCGTTTTCGGCTGCGCCGGCGTCGGGGCTCGCAGCCGCCGGAGCGGCGGGCGCGTCGGCGCGCGTTTCGGAAGATTCGGGGATCGCGGACATGGCGAAATTATAGCGATTCGTCGCAAACCATCTGAACGCGCAGATCGCGAGCGACTTTTTTTCAAGACGTCATGGCACTTTCGGTATCATGGCGCGGTCAATTTTCTGCCTACGACGCGATTCGTACCGTCATATCGCTCGCCAACAGCGCGGCGGGGCGCGATGCCCGTCACGCCAGCTATCTGCTTTTATAAGGACGACCTTTGGACACGCTGCTGCAATTCGTCAATCTTGTCCTGCACATCGACAAGTTTCTCGGAGTCTTCATTCACCAGTACGGCGCGTGGGTCTACGCGGTGCTGTTCCTGATCGTATTCTGCGAGACGGGTCTCGTCGTGCTGCCGTTCCTGCCGGGCGATTCGCTGCTGTTCATTGGCGGCGCTTTTTGCGCGACGGGCGAAATGAACATCGAATTGCTGATCGTGCTGCTGCTCGCAGCCGCCGTGCTCGGCAACACGGTGAACTACATGATCGGCCGCGCGATCGGACCGAAGGTCTTCAACTCGCACATACCCGTGCTCGAACGGTTCCTCGATCGCGAGGCGCTGCGCAAGACACACAACTTCTACGAGCGTCACGGCGGCAAGACCATCGTGCTCGCGCGTTTCATCCCCGTCGTGCGGACCTTCGCGCCGTTCGTCGCGGGCGCTTCGCAGATGAGCGTTAAACGCTTCCAGTTCTTCAACATCGCGGGTGCGCTGTTCTGGGTGCTGCTGCTCACGCTGCTTGGTTTCTTCTTCGGCAATATTCCGTTCATCCGCCAGTATCTGAATGTGATCGTGCTGGTCGGTATCGGCGCGGCCATCGTGCCCGTGGTGCTCGGCGCCCTGTGGAAAATGTTCCGCAGCAAGCGTCAGCCGTCGGGCTCGGCCGGCAATCGCACGGGCCATTGACGCACGCAAGCCGCGGGCATCCGTTCAACGCATTCAACGGATGCCCGCGCAAGGAATCGCGCAGAAGAAGGACCTTCAGGTCGCCGCGCGCCGCACCACGGGCGTTTCCGGCGTCGGATAGCCCGCTTCGCGGAAGGTATCGATGATCGCGCGGTTCGTATCGAAGTACACCTGCCAGTAGTTGTCGTTATGCGTGTAAGGCCGCACGCACAGGAGCGGCCCTTCCGGCGTGAACGACAGCACCTCGATATCCGGCGGCGGACTCTCCGAAACATTTGGAATCTTCGTGACGGCGGCGCGCAAGCGGTTCGCCGCATCGATGGGATCCACGCCGTTCGCGACCTTCGCCGTCAGTTCGACGCGCCGCACCGGTTGCGCGCTGTAGTTCGAGATCACGCCAGAAAAAATCGTGTTGTTGCCGACGATGGTCAACACGTTGTCGGGCGTGATGATCGTCGTGCCGAACAGGCCGAGTTCCTGGACCGTACCCGTCACGCCGCCCGCCGACACGAAATCGCCGACCTTGAACGGCCGCAGCACCTGCATGAAGATGCCCGCCGCGAAGTGCGCCAGCAGCCCGCCCCACGCCGTGCCGACCGCGAGACCGACGCCCGCGAGCAACGCCGCGAAAGATGTGGTCTGCACGCCGAACACCTGCAGGATCGCGAGTACCAGCAGCAGGTTCAGAAGGCCGGCGAGGATCGAGCCGAGATAGTGCGCGAGCGTCGGGTCGACTCTGCTGTTGCGCGCGAGCACTTTGCGCAGCAGGCCGATGATGAGTCCGATCACCCATCGCCCGACGATCCACAGAACGATTGCACCGAGTACCTTGATTCCGATGTCGATGCCCTGGGTCATCAGAAAGACGCGTACGGCTTCTATATCCACGATTCCCTCGCTTGAGTCGGTTGCGTATGACTGACTCGTGCATGCGACGACGCAGCGGATGCGAGGCGGATCAGCAAGGCGGACGCCGCGTCCATCGCGTGGTGCTGCACGATGTTCTTTTCCGGTACGGCGAACGGCTTGAACGGGCGGAGTTGCCCGAGATGCGAGAAACGGCGGCGCAGTTGCCGCAGCCTGCAATCATCGACTGTTATAGGTGATGGCGCGGCCCTGAGCAAGCTCTATTCCTGCTACCCAGTTGCCTGGAACGGCGGTGGCCGGTTGCACCTTGCCTAGGTGCCCACGACAGCGCGCGTGTCCGTGCGTTCGGCAGCTTTGCGGCTGCGCATGCGCGACAGGCCGATGGCGATTCCGCATGCCGTCAGATAAGCGGCGCTGCGCGTCGCGAAGGCGTCGGTCGTGCTGAACTTGCCGTAGCGCGCCTGCGAATCCGCGAACACGAGAAAGGTCAATGCCGCATCGAACAGCAGCGCGACCGCGACGAACGCAACGAACAGCAGGTAGCCGTTCGCGTAGGCGTCGGGCCTCATCTTGTTGACGACGCAACAGACGACCAGCAACGCGGCCAGAATGGCCAGGTTCGAAATCAGATCGAGCAGGAAATTGATCATGGCGGTGAGATGAAAGCGATCCTTGACGATGCCTCTCGCCATGTGCGATCGATGTGTGAAAGCCGACCCTGCGAGTAGCCGCGCGATCATTGCACGCCTTTTCATCTCGATAAATGCAAATATAGGGAGTCCGGAATAACACGTTGGCCGGGTACGACACGCTGTGATGGTTTATGACGTTTCGACGCTGCCCGGCACGCCAAATGTGAAAAAGGGTCTCCGGTTGCCCGGAGACCCTTTTGATTTCACGACGACGAACGTCTCGTTACGGTTTGACCGGCGCGGCGGGCGCGAAGTCTTCCGCGTCGACGTCGTAGCCCGATGGCTCCCAGCGGATCGCCAGCAGCGCGATGAGGCCGCACAGCGGCGCGGCCGCGATGATCCAGAACACGCGCGTATGCAGCGCTGCCGCGAGCACGGGGAAGAGGAACAGCGAGACCGTGGAACTGGCGCGCATCAGCGTCTGGTTGAAGCCGACGCCGACGCCGCGAAGCGAGGTCGGATAGCTCAAGGACGCGAACGTCATGCTGTGCGAGCCCGGCCCGAAACCCTGGCCGAACAGGAAGAGCGCGAGCATCGCGATCGCGATGGCGACCTGCGCGCCGCCGGCCGGTTTGCCGACGACGGCAAGACCGACCAGCGCGACGAGCTGGCAGGCGTAGCCGAGCACCGTCAGCTTCCACGCGCCGACCTTCGGCACCGTGCGCACCGCGATGATGCCGCCGACGAACGCAAATGCGAGGTTCAGCACGAGCGATGCGAGGATCGTCGTGAGCATCGACTGCGCGAGGAAGCTCGAGATGATGACGGGCAGACCGAACGCGACCGCGTTATAGGCGAACGACGACGCGATCGCGATCACCGTCGCGAGCACCGTGCGCTTCAGATAGACGCCTTTGAGCAGCGTGCCGTAGTTCTTCCACGATGCCGTGCGCACGTGGCTGCGTTGCGCGGCCGCGGCGGCATCCGGCGCGACGTCGGCATCGATGCCATATGAGCGCTTGAGAATCTGCGCAGCGCCCTTGAGATCGCCCTGATTCGCGGCCCAGACCGGCGATTCGCTGATATAGCGGCTGCGGATCGCGATGATGACGATGGCGGGCACGGCGCCAAAGCCGAGAATCAGACGCCATAGCAGAGGCTGGTGGCTCTCCGGCAGCGTCGCGTAGAACGCAAGCACGAGCAGATAGGACACGCTGATGGCCGCGTACCAGACGGGACACCACATCGCCACGCGTGCGGCCTTGTTGCCCTTGCCCTGCAGCCGCGAGAATTCGGCGAGAAACGCCATCGCGACGGGCAGATCGATGCCGACGCCCAGTCCCATCACGAAGCGCGCGCCGCCGAGCACCCATGCATTCGGCGCGAATGCGCAGGCGAGCGCGGCGATCACGAAGAAGAACATGTCGGCCATGAACACGCGATAGCGGCCGATACGATCCGTCAGAAAGCCGCCGAGACACGCGCCGACGATCGCGCCGAACGTGATCGCCGAAGCGACGAAGCCCGTGCCGGCGGGCGTCAGCGAGAATTCGCGCCCGACGTCCTTGAGGCCGAACGCAAGCGCGCCGAGATCGTAGGCATCGAGGAAGACGCCGCCGAGTGCGATCGCGACGACGATGCGCGCGTCGCTGCCGACGGCGGCGCCCTGGTTGACGAGTGCCGAGACGTCGGCGGCGGAGCGGATGACAGGCTTGTTATCGGCGCGGGGCGATGCCTGCGCGACGCCTGCTTCGGGCGCGAGAAGAGTGGTGGACATGCGGCGTGTGCGCGCAAAAACGCGCAAAAGGGCGAATCGTACTGGCGCCCATTCACCGCGATCAACGTTATTTTTGTTATTAGCTCATGCACACCGTCATGCGGGACGCATCACGGTGGACATGTAAGCAGGCTCGCGTCTTCAATTTTTGGTGATGCTGTGCCGATGCGCTGCGCGATAGTCGGTGGGGGAAATGGACAGGCGTTTGCGGAAGATCTTCGCGAGTCCGTCGCCGCTGCGCACGCCGCAGCGGCGCGCGATACCGTCGATCGACATGTCGGTCTCCGTCAGCAGCAGACAGCTCGCGTCGAGCCGCGCGCGCAGCAGATATTCCGACGGCGTGAGCCCGACTTGCGCCTTGAAGCGTCGCAGGAAGTTGCGCTCGCTCATCTTGGCTACTTCGGCCGCTTCCGCGACCGAGATATGCCGCGTGTAGTTCTCGCGGATCCAGTGCGCGGCCGTCGTGATCTTTCGGCTGATGCCCTTTTTTTCGTCGTCGTCGAGAATCGCGTCGAGCCGGCGCGATGCGCCCGACAGCGCGCGCTCCGACACGATCCGTGCGATCGGCGTGCCGTGATCGCGCTTGATCACGGTCAGCGCGGCCGCGATCGAACGCACGGGTGCGTCGACGTCGATGGAGGCGCCTGCCTCGATCTGCCATTGGGTTTCGTGGGCGACGGGTGCGACGGGCCTGCCCGAGGCGTCGGTTGCGCCCGGCATGCTGCGCCAGCCGCGCCGCTCGAAGGCGATATCGGCGGCGGCCAGCACGCCGAGTCCTTCGTCGAGCGCCTTGACGACGCGAATCTTCGGCGCGATTGCGCGCAACCTTCGGATCAACCGCTCGTTCGCTTTCGCGCGCGACGCGCCCGGACCGCCGACGATGAACAGCGTATCGAAGCCGTTCAGCAGCGGTCCATTGAGGCTCTCCGTCCACACGCGCAGCGAACAGCTGCTGACGACGCTGCCGCCCATTTCGGACAGCATGACGATCGAATAGGACGGTTCGACACCCGAACCCTCGTCGCCGGATTGGTCGGCTTGTGCTTCATTGGCGAGTCGAAATGCGTCAGCGAGCAGGCAAACGTCGCTAAGCGGAAATCGTTCAAAAACGAGAATACCGATGCGTTTGACCATGTGCCCGAGGTTGACGACTGCGCTCGACGAGGTTGAATCCATCCACCGACTCACCGCGTGCTCATATCGCATCGTCTGTCTCCAGTGCCGAGGACGGCGAAAGAATAAAGGTCTGCGTGCCTTGGCTCCATCATAGGCCTACGTTTTTGCTGGCTGAACGCTCAAGTCGGAAATAAACGAGAAGTTGGCAGATCGGCTCGATATTCGCGGAATACGCTGGCGTATGGATGCTTATCAATCAACTCAACGAAGAGGCGCGAGCATGCTCAGCATACGCAAGGCGGTGTTCCCCGTGGCCGGTCTCGGCACCCGATTCCTCCCGGCGACGAAGGCAAGCCCCAAAGAAATGCTGCCCGTGGTGGACAAACCGCTCATCCAGTACGCAGTCGAAGAGGCGATCGCCGCGGGCATCACCGAAATGATCTTCGTCACGGGGCGCAGCAAGCGTGCGATCGAAGACCATTTCGACAAGTCGTACGAGGTCGAGTGCGAGCTGCTCGCACGCGGCAAGCTCGCGCTGCTCGAACTGGTGCAGAACATCAAGCCGAGTCACGTCGAGTGCTGCTACGTGCGCCAGCCGGAGCCGCTCGGGCTGGGCCACGCGGTGCTCTGCGCGGAAAAGCTGGTGGGCGACGAACCGTTCGCCGTGATCCTCGCGGATGATCTGCTCGACGGCGAGCCGCCCGTGCTTTCCCAGATGGTGAGCCTCTTCAATCACTATCACTGCTCGATCGTCGGTGTCGAGGAGATAGGGAAGCAGGAATCGCGTTCGTACGGCGTGATCGACGGCAAGCGTTGGGACGACCGGCTCTTCAAGATGTCCGGCATCGTTGAAAAGCCCGCGCCGGAAGACGCGCCGTCGAACCTCGGCGTGGTGGGCCGCTATGTGCTCATGCCTGCCATCTTCGATCGGCTGCGGCGCCAGCATGCAGGCACGGGCGGCGAGATCCAGCTGACGGACGCCATCCAGGCGTTGCTCGGCAGCGAGCAGGCGCTTGCGTATCAATATCTGGGCAGGCGTTTCGACTGCGGCAGCAAGCTCGGCTATCTGAAAGCGACCGTCGAATTCGCGTTGCGTCATCCCGAGGTCAAGGACGCGTTCGATGCGTATCTGCGCGAGCGCATGCAGGACGGACGCGTCGCGGACGGCGAGGGCGCGAAGGAAGAACTGGCCGAGTTATTGAGCCGGGTGTGAGCGCGCAGTGGTTTCGACAAGCGTTTCGACAAGGCGCGGCGGGCAGAGTCCGCCGCGCTTTTTTCATCCAGGCACCGCCGCACGCGTGCGGACTCAGCGGAAATAGGCCTTGGTATTCTCGTGCACGTCGTCGCGCGCGAGCAGCGCTTCGGGCGTGAGCCAGATATAGCGGCTGTGCTGATCGAAGCGACCCACGGATGCGGTATTTTCCAGCGTCAGGAAATAGGCGAGCACGACATAGTGCGTGGAGATCGCGTCGGCGCCGGCGAAGTTGTCCTTATAAAGGTGTTCGAACAGTCCGCCAAAACGCGCGGCCGATCGCTCCATGCCCGCAATGCCCAGTTCCGCATCGACGATGCGCGTGAACGCCGCGTCGAGCCTTTCGTTCTTGCAGATGCGCCCGCCCGGCACGAACCACGTGCCGAGCGCCGGCCGGTTGCGTCGATGCCCGACCAGCACGCGGCCCCCGTAATCGGACACGATCAGGTCGATCGACACGAGCGGCGTCATTCGCACGACCTGAAGAAAATCGTCTGCTTCGAGAAAATCCGCGCACGTAGCGGCCATGTCTCTCTCTCGCCTGTTGTCTTGTTTAATGGGTGCAGCGCAGTGCCGCTTCATAGGCCGGCCACGCGGCCGGCGCGCGATCGGATGCGCAACCGGCATGCCTCGTCTATTGATCGCGGTCGTGGGTGAACAGACGCGACGAGGTGCCGAACAGAAAGGCGATGACGACGGCGATCCCCACGCACAGGAACAGCGCGGAGGCCAGTATTGCGACCAAAATCACCATGATCCAGCCCAAACCGGTCATCCCCACTGCTCCGTCGTCGTGGCCTCGCGTGCTTGCGTGCGCTGCGCTCCGTGCCCGTGCCGCGAGGCTTGCGGCATTGCAGAGAGTCTAGTCGTAGCAATAAATGGCGGTTCTGTCGTCTGACGCCTAAATCCCGTCTCGTATGGCCAATTCGCGACAGATGCGCACGCGCGCTGGGCGATCGGTCGCGAGAGGACGAGAGAAACCATCAAGGCCGCTTCGTCATGGCGCGACGTAGCCCGCAGGCGTCGTCACGTTGGCCTTCATCACAGCGGCATTCGACGACACCACATACACAGGCGTCTCCGTCAGCGCGAGCGTCACGTGGCCGTCCTCGTAGGGCAGGCTCGACGGATTGCCCATCATGTCGAACACCGTTACCTTGCCCGACGTGCCCGGCGCATCGACCTGCAGCCGCCACGTCACGCCTGCTGTCGGATCGAAGTGGGTCGACTTGTTCCACTTCGCGTTGTCATGCGTCCAGGCGGCCGTGATCACCTTGCCGTTGTTCAGCCGCTGGAACGCGTACGCGTAGACGCCCGCCGGCGTGCGCTTGATGGGGCCGAGCGTCGCCGTGCCGTCGATCAGGCGCGTCATCGCGACGATCGCGGATGCAGCGGGTTTCGGACTCACCGTGTTGGGTCCGAATGCGCCTTTGGGATGATCGAGATCGAAGAACACGCCGTAGCCCGGCGTCGCGGCAGGCGAGTCGTTCGAATAGAAGATATAGGTCATGTCCGCGCCTTCGCCGAGCAGGATCAGATGCGTGCGTGCGACGACGGCGCCTTGCGCGTACAGCACGTCGTTGGGCGGATAGTGCGGACCGTATTGCTCGCCGACGTCGTAGCTGATGCCCGTCTCCGTCGCGAACAGTTTCGCACCGGGCTTGTACTGCTCGGCCATCACACGGCGCAGCGCGCGCATCGCGGTCGGCAGCGCGTATTGCGCCTGTTGCGGATCGCTCGCGTTCATCAGCCGCTCCGGCGGATGTGACGGGCTGTTGCCGCCGGGATCGTAGTAGCCGTGAATCGCGATTCCATCGACATACTTCGGTAGACCGAGGGGCGCGAGACGCTTGAGCCATTCGACGTTGCCGACCACCGAGCCATACGTCGGTCCCATCACGACGGCATTCGGATCGGTCGCATGAATGCCTTCATGCACGGCTTTATAAAGCTCGACGAAATTCGCATCGGTATCGCGCCACGGTAGCCCGCCTGCCGCATCGGGTTCCCACGTCACCTGGTAGTAGTTGCTCTGCTGCGTCGGAAACACCGCGCTGCGCACGTGGCTCGATTCGGTGCCGACGCGCTGCATGTATTCGCGCAACGCGCTCGTCGACTTCGGCAGATAGCTGTGCGTCTGCTTGCCCGTGGGACTTGCCCAGCCAGGAATGCCATCGAGCTGGATCAGCCGCAGCAGGTCGCCCTTGCGGAACCACGACGCGAGTTGCCGCGTGGCGGGACTGAAGGTATCCGGACGGTCGGGCTCTTCCTTGTACCAGTTGCGGTTGTCGTTGACCCATGTCAGGCCGAGCTGCGTGTACATCGGCCGATAGCCGTCGCCGTCGCAGCAGTGCTCGCCGGGCGCGACGAACGCGCCGCCCTGGCCGCCGAAGCGATGCAGGTCCGCGTGTGCGAAATGCACGGGCGGCACGCTCGCCGACACATCGGGCAGCACGCCGAAGGTTGCAATGCCTTGCGGACGGGTGCCGCGTGCGGGCAATTGCGCATGCGTCTCTTCAAGCGACGCCGACAACGCGAAGTAGCCGGCTAATGAAGACTCACAATTCAGTTTCGCCTGACGCGCGCCTTTCGCTACGTCATACGTGCCGCTGGCCTGCACGGTGCCCCACGCATCGCGGATCTTCCACGCGAGCTTGTCGTCGCGCGCTGCGCGCGTGGTGATGACAATCTGGAACGAACGGTCGCGCGGAAAGAGGCGCGTGCCGTCGCTGCCGGGCGTATCTGCTTCGACGGGATCGCCCTGTGGATTTGCTGCCGTCGTCTCCGCCGGCTTGTTGCAACGGAGTCCTTGAGAGTCGTTCGCACGCGGTGGCGCTTTCATCGGCCAGTCGTTGTCGTCGGAGGACGTGCGCGTGGACGCGGCGGCCGTCGCGGTCGTCGCTTTGGCGGAAGCGGAAGGGGCGGCTTCGTCGTTCGCGCCTGCGATCCAGCATTGCTTGAGTTCACCGGGCGCGGGATCGCCGAATATGGCGTTATTGCAGGGCGTGCCGTTCGTCAGCGACTTGACCGTGTTGTGCGACTCGCTGCCATAGCGCACGTCGCGCGTGCCGTTGAAGCTGCATGTGCCGCGTTCGTCCGCACATTTCGTCCAGCTGTCGTTATCGGCCGATGCATCGTCACAGCCGCTCGCTATCGCGATGCATAGCGCGAGCGTCGCAGCTCGCAAGGTGAGCGAAGTATTGCGCGAAAGATGTAACTGCGCACGTGATGCGCACGTCTTACCGAGACCATTGTCGCCATCAGTCATTCTTTCTCCCATACGGTATGGATGACCGGGTTAGCGCATTGCGAGCGACCAAGATTACACCGGCGAGTTAGCAGGAATTCGACGTTTCCTAGTACCTGGACGCAACTTCGATGGCGGATCGATACGAATGTTGCGTCGTTGCGACGCTGAATCGTGGCGAATAGAGGCTAATGCACGAAAGCCGCTTCGCGCAACGGTTTGCGACCGTGCGACAAGGCGTTTGAATGTCTGAAGACGAGAGAAAAGGGTGTGCAGGTACCGCTTCGACTGCACCTGGTTAGCGCTGCGGCGCCTCGCGACGGGGCCCGATGTTTCGCGTTTGAAACATTAATCGATTTATTTATGGCCGCACTCAAAAACGAAAAGAAGAAATTATTTGGCGTGGCTTTTCCGTTCTTATAATTCCTAATTCGTGCCATTGTGTGCGCGATTTCATCATATCAATCGCGCTTTCATTTCATATTAGCAAAATGGCATTTTGATCGGGAATTGGGATAACCAGGTATGCGTTCGGGTAAGTATTGCGGACCCTGATTTTCAATCCGAAAAAATTGCTGCGGCATTAGTATGAAGAAACTGTCATTGCAACAATTTGTAAGTCTTTGTGTCAAGCCTGGCGCGGTGTTTGACGTACTGCTTACTTCGTCTTATGAAATGGCGAATTAGCTTGGAAATGCGGGCCCCGATAATCGTTTAATGGGATTGTTAAATGCGGCCTGAAAGCCCGTTATCATCCAACGGACCGAATACGCCAATACATCGTCAGTTTCAGTCAGTAGCCGCCGGGATTGTTTTTTTAATGCGTATGATGCACTGCACATCGCATGCATTTATCTAGTTCTTTCCACGCCGGAATGGTCAAGGGGGAAGAGTCATGGCGTATGCAAGTCTTGAATCTCCGATGGTGGGTTGGGTGCGAGCGCCGGAGCGCAGCGCGCACTACGCAGCCGCCACTCGGCACATTGCAATCTTGCTGTTCGACGGTTGTTCGCTGCTTGGCGCGGGCATCGTCGCTGAGGTCTTTCATGCCGCTAACGAACTGTCTTCATCCGCCAGTCACAACTGGATCTACGACGTGAGCTTCCTCTCGGCTGCCGGCGGCAACATCACGTGCTCGTCGTCGATCCGCGTGTGGACGGATGGACTCGATGCGCGTCATTACATGGGTTTCGATGCGCTGTTCGTGGCGGGGGGCAAGGGTGCGCATTCCGCGGCCCGCGACGAACGGCTCATCGCCTGGCTGCGACGTGTGCATGCGAACACGAGCACCGTGCGTCCTATCGGCGAAGGACGCTCGCTGCTCGAGGCGGCCTGCATCAACGGCATCCAGCAACGCGACTTCGGCAGCTACACGGTGCGCGAAGAACGCGAAGAACGTAACGGCAGCGAAGCGAACGACCGCCTCGAGTCGATGAAGAGCGCGCTGATGCTGATCAAGCGCGATCTCGGCATCGACGTCGCGCGCAACGTGGCCGAACGCCTGATGCCCGACGCCGGCGACAGCCTGATGTCGCTGCTCGGCGACAGCACGGGCAAGAGTCCAGCGGACAAGGTGCGCGCCGCGGCGCGCTGGTTACAGGAGAACTGCCAGCGGTCGATCTCGATCGCGGATGCGGCCCAGGTGGCCGCGATGAGCGAACGCAATTTCCTGCGTCGCTTCAAGATGGAAGTGGGCGTCACTCCGTCCGATTACCTGCTGCACGCACGGCTCGCGATTACCTGCAGCCTGTTGACCGATTCCGAACTGCCCGTCGACAAGATCGCGCGGCGCACGGGGATGGGCAACGGCGATCGCCTCGCCAAGATCTTCCGCAAGCGGATGAAAGTCTCGCCGACGGAATACCGGATGAAAACCCGGCGCGAAGCCGGCATCTAGCCGACCTCGATCCCGCAGTGGTTGTCGGGCCTTCATGCCAGGCGTTCAGTGGCAGACATTAAGGAGTGCGTAAATGCTGACGGACCAGAACAATCCGACGAATGCCGCAGAACCGGCAAGCGCGTTGCCCGCCTGCACGCATATCGTGCCCGTGATTCTGGCAGGCGGATCGGGCACGCGCCTGTGGCCGATGTCGCGTGAAAACTTTCCGAAGCAGCTGATCGGCGTGGTCGGTTCGGAGTCGCTGCTGCAGGACACCGTGCATCGGATGGAAGGCTTTCCGAGTGAATGGGACGTGTCGCGGGCGCCCATCATCGTCTGCGGCGAAGAACATCGCTTCGTGATTGCCGAGCAGTTGACGCACAACGGCTGCACGCCACGCCTCGTGGTCGAGCCGGCGCGCCGCGACACGGCGCCCGCGCTGACGCTGGCGGCCGCGCTCGCATGCGCGAACGGCGACGACGCGATTCTCGTCGTGATGCCGTCCGATCATGCGATCGCCGATGTGCCCGCCTTGCAGCGCGCGCTCGAAGTCGCCGCGCGTCACGCCCAGCGTGGGTCGATTGCCACGCTCGGCGTGCCGCCGCGCGCGCCTGAAACGGGCTTTGGCTATATCCGTGTCGGAAAGAAGCTCGACGACGAGGCGCGCGAGATCGACGGCTTCGTCGAAAAGCCCGCAGCCGAACTCGCGAAGCAGTATCTCGCGCAAGGCACGTACTGGTGGAACAGCGGCATCTTCATTGTGCGCGCAAGCGTGTGGCTCGCGACGCTGCAATCGCTGCAGCCCGACATGCACGCAGCGTGTCTTGCCGCGTTCGTGCAAGGGCAATCGGACGGCGCCACGTTCCGTCCCGCAGCCGACGCGTTCACGCGCTCGCCCGCCGATTCGATCGACTACGCGGTGATGGAGCGCCTCAATGCTTCGGCGGGCTGGACCTCGGCGGGCGTGGTCGTGCCGCTCGACGCAGGCTGGTCCGATCTCGGCTCGTGGGATGCCGTGTGGGCCGCGCAGCCGAAAGACGAAAACGGCAACGTCGCGCGCGGCCGCGTGATGTTCGAAGGCGCGGTGTCGAGCTACGCGCATTCGGAAGGACGCCTCGTTGCGTGTGTCGGCACGACGAATGTCGTCGTCGTCGAAACGGCAGATGCCGTGCTCGTCGCCGACCGTTCGCGCGTGCAGGACGTGAAAGGGCTGGTGGCGCGCATCAAGGCGCAAAAGGCGCCCGAGGCCGACGCGCATCGCAAGGTGCGGCGGCCGTGGGGCTTCTACGACTCGATCGATCAGGGCGACCGCTTCCAGGTGAAGCGCATCGTCGTGACGCCGGGCGCGAAGCTCTCGCTGCAACTGCATCACCATCGCGCGGAGCACTGGATCGTCGTGCGCGGCACGGCGCTCGTCACGCGCGGCGACGAACAGTTTCTGCTGAGCGAAAACGAATCGACCTACATTCCGCTCGGCGTGCGGCATCGGCTGGAGAACCCGGGCAAGGTGCCGCTCGAAATCATCGAGGTGCAGTCGGGCTCGTATCTCGGCGAAGACGACATCGTGCGCTTCGACGACACCTACGGACGCTGCGGGCCGACGAGTTAGGGCGCGCGGCGGCGAAAGACGCAACACCCGTAGAGCAGGTAACGAACGACGAACGGCAGGGTGAACGACATGCGGGACTTACAGGACTTTTTCGCGCGGGTGGCCGACGTGGCGCTGATTCTGCTGGGCGCCGTCGTCGCATCGCAGATCCGCTTCGACGAATTTTCACAGCGCGGCTTCTACGACGCGTTCGTGCTGTTCTCCGCGGCTTTTGCGCTGGCGATGTTCCCGGCGTTCGGCGTCTATGCATCGTGGCGCGGCCGCTCGAAGCTCGCGCTCGCCGGCCAGGTTGCGCTGGCGTGGCTCGTCGTGCAGGGCTGCGCGCTCGCGCTGATGTATTCGCTGCATCGCATCGATATCGTGTCGCGCCTCTGGTTCGCGTACTGGACGGCGATGGCGGGCGGCCTGCTGATCGCGTGGCGGCTGATCGCGCACGCCGTGCTGGCGCGTGCGCGCCGCGCCGGCTGGAACCTGCATCAGGTGGCGATCATCGGCAGTGGCGGGCATTGCGACCAGATTCTGCGCCGCATCGAATCGCAGCCGGCCACGGGCTTTCGCGCCACGGCCGTATTGAACACGCATCCGGAGGATTCGCCGCTGACCAACCAGCGCGTCACGTGTTTCGATTCGCAGCAGGCTTTCGCCGAATACGTGCGCAGCAACGACGTGCACGAACTGTGGCTCGCGCTGTCGCTGACCGACGAGCGCACGATCTTTCGCATCGTCACCGAATTCCGCAACGACCTGGTGAACATCCGTTTCATGCCGGACGTGCGCAGCCTCGCGCTGTTCGACACCAGCAGCGTGATCGAGCTGCTCGGCGTGCCCGCGATCAACCTCGTCGCGTCGCCGCTGTCGTCGCGTGCGCTGTTCAAGAAGGATCTGTTCGACCGCGTGTTCGCCGCGGCCGCGATTCTCGGGCTTGCGCCGCTGCTGATCGCGATTTCGATTGCCGTGAAGCTGTCGTCGCCGGGACCCGTGTTCTTCCGGCAGAAGCGCAAGGGCGCCGACGGGCGCGTCTTCACGATCTACAAGTTCCGCTCGATGCGCGTGCACACCGAGGAAGCCGGCAAGGTCAGCCAGGCGACCAAGGGCGATCCGCGCATCACGAGGGTCGGCGCGTTCCTGCGCCGCACGAGCCTCGACGAGTTGCCGCAGTTCTTCAACGTGCTGCGCGGCGACATGTCCGTGGTAGGGCCACGCCCCCACGCACTCGAACACGACGATCTGTATCAGAAAGTCGTGGCCGGCTATATCCACCGCTACAGGATCAAGCCGGGCATCACAGGTTGGGCGCAAATCAACGGGTTTCGGGGCGAAACCGACCGCATCGAAAAAATGGAGCGGCGCGTTGCGCACGATTTGTATTACCTGGGGCACTGGACGTTCTGGCTCGACATGCGAATCATCGGCGCCACGATCGTCAAGGGCTTCATTCATACCAACGCGTATTGAGACGGGAAGCAAGCCAGTGAAAAAGGACCAAGCTCCCCTGCTAGGAGGAACTGCCATGAAGCAGCGATTTGGATTGGGTGTAGGTGCACCATTACTGCTGTCGGTTTCAGTGCTGCTCTCTGCAT
Source organism: Paraburkholderia sp. Tr-20389 (assembly GCF_017104565.1). Classification (GTDB taxonomy): domain Bacteria; phylum Pseudomonadota; class Gammaproteobacteria; order Burkholderiales; family Burkholderiaceae; genus Paraburkholderia. The sequence continues at coordinate 106,804 of NZ_JAAGPD010000038.1, forward strand.
GCAGCATCGTGCCCGGACAACGGATGGTCTCCCCGCCCACGCTGCCCGAGACGGGCGGCGAGTACAGCAGTGATCCTGAACAGAATGTTCAGATCCCTGTTACCGACATCAATCTCAAGCTGGTGCGTGACATGAAGGGCCAGACGACGGAACTGAACCAGCAGATCGCTGGCCTCTTCAGTACCAAACCCCCCTCCTACAAGCTCGGGCCGGGCGACGTGCTGCAGATCACCGTGTGGGATCACCCTGAACTGGCGGCCGCTCTCGGCCAGCCGGCGCAGAACGTGAACAAGGGCGATCCCGGTCTCGGCTTCCTCGTGGATGCGGACGGCAACATCCAGTTCCCGTACGCCGGCACGATCCACGTGGGCGGCAAGGATGCGACCACGGTGCAGAAGGAGTTGTACAAGAAGTTGAGCAACGTCTATTCGAAGCCCGAGGTGACGGTGCGTGTGTCGTCGTTCCGTTCTTCGCAGGTGTATGTGGACGGCGAGGTTCATGCGCCAGGGCCCGCGCAGGTCAACGACATTCCGATGTCGCTGACTGAGGCGATCAACCGTACGGGCGGCTTCACGCCGAACGCCGATCAGAGCCACGTCGAACTCACGCGTGACGGCCACACGTACAACATCAACGTGCCTGACCTGATCCGCCGCGGCAAGGCGCCGACGTCGATCTATCTGCAGCCGGGCGACCTGCTGCGGGTCGGCGGCCGCGATGAATACGGCGTGTATCTGATGGGCGAAGTGAACCGGCCGGCGACCATCCTGCCGATGCGCGACGGCCGCCTGTCGCTTGCCGAAGCGCTGTCGCAGGCGGGCAGCGTGAATCCGAACACGGCTTACGCGAAGCAGCTCTTCGTGATTCGCAACTCGATGGGCGAGAAGCCGGAGATTTACCACCTCGATGCCACGTCGCCGACGTCGATGATCCTTGCGAACCAGTTCAACCTGGAGCCGAAGGACGTCGTCTACGTCGACAACAACGGTCTCGTGAAATTCAACCGCGTGTTGTCTCTGCTGTTGCCGGCGATCAACGCTGGCGTGACGGCAGCGCTGCTCGCGAAGTAGTAAGAGGCGGGGCATGCGTTGCGCGCTTTGCATCAGCGGGGATAAGGGCGCGCAACGCTTTCAAGAGTGTTGGTCTTTGATGGATCACGCAAATGGCTATCAACTTTGACAATCGCTATACGGACGTCAGCTCGGACGAGATGCATCTGACGGATTATCTGCAGGCCATCGTCGCGAACTGGCGCTCGATTCTGCTGATCACACTGGCCGTCACGGCACTGGGCACCGCTTACGCCTTCCTGGCGACGCCCGTCTACCGCGCGGACGTTCTGTTCCACGTGGTCGACAAGTCAGAAAACAACAACAAGCAGGACGGCCTCCAGCCGCTCACCGGCATGTTCGACACGAAGCCGTCCACGGCGGCCGAAATCGAACTGATGAAGTCGCGGCTCGTGACGGAAGAGACCGTCAAGCAGCTGCACCTCGATATCGCCGCGCGGCCGCATACGCTGCCCTTCGTCGGCGGACTGCTGGCGCCGCTGATGAACGGCAAGTGGGGCATCAAGCTGCCGCCGTCGATGCAGTTGCCGAGCTACGCGTGGGGCAACGAGAGCATCAAGGTGTCGCGCTTCGACACCGCAAAGGACATGTACGACAAGGACTTCACGCTGATCGCCGGCCAGAACGGCGACTTCGTGCTGAACAACCCCGACGGCGTCGCGATTCTCGAAGGCCGGGTCGGCGAAAACGTCGTGCGCGAAACGCCGGCTGGCCCGATCACGCTGCGTGTCGACGAGATCGTCGGCGCGCCGGGCACGCGTTACGATCTGACGCGCGCTTCCACGCTGACGACCGTCGAGCGCCTGCAGAAAGCGATGGATATCGGCGAGTCGACGCTGCAGTCGGGCGTGATCCGCGCGAGCCTCGAAGGCCAGAATCCGAAACTCACGGCCGACATCATGAACAGCATGGCGCGCGAGTTCATCCGCCAGGACGTCGAAAGCCGTTCGTCGGAAGCCGAGCACATGCTGGCGTTCCTCGACCAGCAACTGCCGCAGTTGCGCAAGGAACTGGATGCCGCCGAGCAGCGCTACAACACGTTCCGCAACCAGCACGGCACCGTCGATCTGAGCGAGGAAAGCCGGCTGCTGCTGCAACAGATCGTCGACAACAAGACCAAGCTCGTCGACCTGCAGACGCAGCGCGCGGAGATGTCGCAGCGCTTCACCGCGAATCACCCGGCCGTGGCCGCGCTCGATGCGCAGATCGCTTCGCTGCAAGGCAATCTGTCGAAGATGGGCAAGAGCGTGCAGACGCTGCCCGACACCGAGCAGACGGCACTGCGTCTGCTGCGCGACGTGCACGTCGACACCGAGCTGTACACGAACCTGCTCAACAGCGCGCAGCAGTTGCGCATCGCCAAGGCCGGCCAGGTGGGCGACGTGCGGATCGTCGACTTCGCCGAAGCCGCCGACGACCCCGTGCGTCCGAAGCGTCTGGTCGTGATCCTGATCAGCTTCGGCGCGGGTCTGTTCATCGGCATCGTGTTCGCCTTCGTGCGCAAGACGCTGTATGGCGGCGTCGAACGTCCGGACGAGCTGGAATCCGCCCTCGGCGTGCCCGTCTTCGCCGTGGTGCCGCGCAGCGAGCAGCAGATTCGCCTTCAGCAGGACGTGATGATGCGTCGGCGCGGCCTGCACGTGCTCGCCGAACAGGCGCCGCAGGACATCGCCGTGGAAGGCGTGCGCAACCTGCGCACCTCGCTGCAGCTGACCGTCGACGACAAGCAGAACAACGTCGTGATGCTGACTGGCTCGCGTCCGGATGCCGGCAAGTCGTTCCTGTCGGTGAACCTGTCGGCGCTCGTCGCATCGACGGCCAAGCGCACGCTGGTGATCGACGGCGACATGCGGCGCGGCGACGTGCACTCGCACTTCGGCCTGCAGCATCAGCCGGGTCTCTCCGACGTGCTGCGCGGCGGCGATCTGCAATCGTCGATCCAGCGCGAAGTGCTGCCCGGCCTCGACGTGCTGACCAAGGGCTCGCTGCCCTCGCATCCTTCGGAGCTGCTGATGAGCAAGCGCTTCGAAACGATGCTCGAAGAACTCAAGAACCAGTACGACCTGATCATCATCGATACGCCGCCCGTGCTCGCCGTCACCGATTCGACCGTGATCGGCAAGCACGTGGGGACGACGTTGCTCGTGATTCGTCACGGTCGCCATCCGGTGAGCGAACTCGCGGAAACCGCGAAGCGCTTGCGCAATGGCGGCGTGAATTTGCAGGGGGTGTTGTTGACCGACGTACCGCAGGCGGGCGCGTTCATCGGCTCGGGTTATCGAGGCGGCTACTACGGCTACGAGAGTATCGCAGGGTAGGAGCAGCGCATGTCCGGCCGGGCGGCAAGGGTGCGCCCGCGGACATCTATACGAACTGGTGCATGGGCTGGGGGCCGCGCACAGGCCACGACCCCGGCCGACACAGGAGAATACGATGACTCAGAAGGTTGCCTTGATTACCGGCATTACCGGCCAGGACGGCTCATACCTGGCCGAGTTGTTGATCGACAAGGGCTACGAGGTGCACGGCATCAAGCGTCGCTCGTCGTTGTTCAACACCGACCGGATCGACCACCTTTACCGCGATGTGCATGACCCGGACCAGCGCCTGCAACTGCATCACGGCGACCTGACGGATTCGACGAGCCTGCTGCGCATCATGCAGCGCGTCGAGCCCGACGAAGTCTATAACCTCGCGGCGCAGAGCCATGTCGCCGTGTCGTTCGAGGAGCCGGAATACACGGCCAATGCCGACGGACTCGGCACGTTGCGTCTGCTCGAAGCGATCCGCATCTGCGGCTTCGAGAAGAAGACGCGCTTCTATCAGGCATCGACCTCCGAACTCTACGGCCTCGTGCAGGAAGTGCCGCAGCGCGAGACCACGCCGTTCTATCCGCGCAGCCCGTACGCCGTCGCGAAGCTGTTCGCGTACTGGACCACGGTCAACTATCGCGAAGCGTATGGCATCTACGCGTGCAACGGCATCCTGTTCAATCACGAGTCGCCCGTGCGCGGCGAGACCTTCGTCACGCGCAAGATCACGCGCGCGATTGCGCGCATCGCGGTCGGTCTGCAAGACCAGCTCTATCTGGGCAACCTGTCCGCGCTGCGCGACTGGGGCCACGCGCGCGACTACGTCGACATGCAATGGATGATGCTGCAGCAGGAGCAGCCCGAAGACTTCGTGATCGCCACGGGCGTGCAGTACAGCGTGCGCGAGTTCGTGCAGCGCGCGGCCGCCGAACTGGGCGTCACGGTGCGCTTCGAAGGCAGCGGCGTGCATGAAGTGGGCATCGTCGAACATGTCGAGCGCCGCCATCGCGCCGAAATGCGCGTGCAGCCGGGCGACGTGATCGTACGCGTCGATCCGCGCTACTTCCGTCCGACGGAAGTCGAAACGCTGCTCGGCGATCCGTCGAAGGCGCATGAGAAGCTCGGCTGGCGGCCCGCCACGCCGTTCGAGGCGCTCGTGAAGGAAATGGTGCTGTCGGACTACCAGATCGCGCGGCGCGATGCGCTCGTCACGCTGGCTGGCTTCAAGGCGCTTGAACATCACGAGTGACGCCCATGGACAAAAACGCACGCATCTTCGTCGCGGGACATCGCGGGATGGTCGGCTCGGCACTCGTGCGCAAGCTCGAGACGAGCGGCTATCGCAACCTCGTCACGCGTACGCATGCAGAACTCGATCTGACCGATCAGGCCGCCGTGAACCGCTTCTTCGAGCGCGAGCAGATCGACGTCGTGCTGCTCGCGGCGGCGCGCGTCGGCGGCATTCTCGCGAACGCGACGCAGCCCGGCGAGTTTCTCTACGAGAACCTCGTGATCGAAACCAACGTGATTCACGCGGCGTATCGCGCGAACGTCGACCGCCTCGTGTTCTTCGGCTCGTCGTGCATCTATCCGAAGCTGTGTCCGCAGCCGATCCTCGAATCGTATCTGCTGACATCGGAACTGGAGCCGACCAACGACGCGTACGCAATCGCGAAGATCGCCGGCCTGAAACTCTGCGAGGCGTACAACCGCGAGTACGGCACGCGCTACGTCGCGCTGATGCCGACCAACCTGTACGGTCCGAACGACAACTACGACCTGAAGAACAGCCACGTGCTGCCGGCGCTGATCCGCAAGGCGCACGAGGCGCGCCTGCACGGCGATCGGTCGTTGACCGTGTGGGGCAGCGGCACGCCACGCCGCGAGTTTCTGCACGTCGACGATCTCGCGGCGGCCACGCTGTTCGTGCTCGAACACGAGGTGAACACGGGCGTGTTCAACGTCGGCGTCGGCGAAGACCTGAGCATTCGCGAACTCGCGCAGACGATCTGCGACGTGGTGGGCTTCGAAGGCGATCTGCAGTTCGACGCGAGCAAGCCCGACGGCACGCCGCGCAAGCTGCTCGACGTGTCGCGGCTGGCGGCGATGGGCTGGCGCGCGAGCATCGGGCTCGCGGAAGGAATCGGCAATACCTATCGCGAGTTTGCTGCGCGGTATGAGGAGAGGTACGGAGACAAGCATGGGGAGAAGCGCGCCGCGCCTTCGTTCGCGATGGCCGCGCGTGTCTGATGAGCCGCTCCTGGTGACGGACGTTGCCCGGGACCGGGATTAGGGCGACGTCCGTTCTTTTTTCAAGGCAACCGACAGATTCGACAGAATGAGGACTGTAAGAACATGAGCGCGTCAGTCACGATCTTCCACAACGTTGTGTGGTCACGGCACAAGGGAGCCGTGTTCTCCGCGTTGCACAACATCTCGGCATCGGGGGCGATCAGCTATTCGATGGTGCAGATCGCGGACACGGAACATGACCGCATCGGGTTTTCGGACGTCGACTATTCGTTTCATCGTTATCCGATGCACAAGCTGTTCGACGGCTGCTACGAGGACGTGCCGCGCTGGCGCCTGACCGTGCGCCTCGTGTGGGAAGTCCTGAAGGCGAAGTCGGATCTGATCGTGCTGCCCGGCTATCACCGCCCCGAGTACTGGGCGATGCTCGCCGCGTGCGTCGTGACGGGCAAGCGGCGCGCCGTGTTCTGCGATTCGACGGCGCGCGACCGTCCGAAGCGGCTCATCACGTCGATTCCCAAGCGCGTGTTTTTCTCGCTGTGCGACGGCTACTTCGGTTTCGGCGAGCGCAGCCGCGATTACCTGATGTCGCTCGGCGCGAAGCGCGAGAAGATCTTCATTCCCTGTCAGGCGGCCGCGCTGCCCGTCACCTTTTCGCCGGAGCGCGCGCTCGCCGAGCGCGTGCGGTATCGCGCGGGCAACCCGACCGTGTTTCTGTACGTCGGGCGGCTGTCGGAAGAGAAGGGCATCACGACGCTGATCGACGCGTTCGCGGGCATCGCGAAGCGCCTGCACGATCCGCAACTGCGCATCGTCGGCACGGGGCCGCTCGAACGCGACTTGCGCAAGCGGGTGACCGAGCTGGGCCTCGACGGAGCGATCACCTTCGTCGGCAGTCTTCAGGACGAGCCGCTTTCGCGCGAATACTACGGCGCGACCTGCATGGTGCTGCCGAGCCGCAGCGAACCGTGGGGGCTCGTCGTCAACGAGTCGCTTGCGCATGGCTGTCCCGTCGTCGTCAGCGAGAGCTGCGGCTGCGTGCCGGAACTCGTGCATGAAGGCGAGAGCGGCTACGCGTTCACGGCAGGGGACGTGGCGGGCCTGCAGCGTACGCTGCTGAAGGCAACGGAAGCATTCGCCGATGCCGAAGCATCGGCCCATCGCTGCATGGACGTGATACGGCGTTTCGATCCGCCGTCAGCGGCGGCCAACATCGCGCGCGGCTGCGCGCTGATGCTGGGTACGTGAGATCGAGGGCACGCGCGGTTCCGGCTCGAGCATACCGGGCCGCGTCGGGAACGGGGTAGGCGTAGCGCTGTCCGCTGCCGCATGACGGACACTCGTCGTGGAAGTCCAATATGAAGATCCTGATTTATGGCCTCAATTACGCGCCCGAACTCTCAGGCACGGGGAAGTACACAGCTGAGATGGCGCAGATGCTGGCGGAGTGCGGTCATGAAGTGCGCGTCGTTTGCGCGCCGCCGTATTACCCGGAATGGAAGGTAGCGGAAGGTTATTCGATGTGGCGCTATGGGCGCGACACCCTGCGCGGCGTACGCATCTGGCGCGCGCCGTTGTGGGTGCCGTCGCAGCCCAGCGGCCTGAAGCGCATGGTGCATCTGGCGTCCTTCGCGCTGGCGTCGCTGCCGCTGCTCGCACGGCAGATTGCGTGGCGGCCCGGCGCCGTGATGCTGATCGCACCGACGATGGCCTGCGCCCCCGGCGCGCTGGCGCTGGCGCGCGTGACGGGCGCGAAGGCGTGGCTGCATATCCAGGACTACGAGGTCGACGCCGCGTTCGATCTGGGCCTGCTGAAGAGCGGGCGCGCCGCGCGTCTTGCGTACTGGATCGAGCGGCTCGTGCTGAAGCGCTTCGACGTGGTGTCGTCGATTTCGAACCAGATGGTCGGCCGCGCGGTCAGCAAAGGCGTCGATGCGTCAAAGACCGAGTTCCTGCCGAACTGGGTCGATACGCGCGACATCTTTCCGCTTGGCCGCGTGAGCGAATACCGCGAAGCGCTCGGCATTCCGGCGAGCAATACGGTGGTCCTGTACTCGGGCAACATGGGCGCGAAGCAGGGTATCGAAACGCTCGCGCAGGCGGCTGCGTCGCTGGCTTCGCGCGACGACATCAGCTTCGTGTTCTGCGGCAACGGCGCGGCGCGGGACGATCTCGTCAAGCGTTGCGAGGGCTTGCGCAACTGCCGCTTTTTACCGCTGCAGCCGGCGTCGTCGCTCAACGAACTGCTCAATGTCGCGGATATTCACGTGCTGCCGCAGCGTAGCGACGCAGCCGACCTCGTGATGCCGTCGAAGCTGACGGGCATGCTGGCGAGCGGCGGCGCGGTGATCGCGATGGCGCGCGCAGGCACGGCGCTGTACGAGGCCGTCGCGAACAACGGCGTGACCGTGCTGCCCGAAGATACGCCCGCGCTCGTCGAAGCGATCGCGATGCTCGCCGGAGACACGGCGCGGCGCGCCGCGATCGGCGCGGCCGGGCGGCGCTATGCGGAGACGATGCTGTCGCCCCTCTCGACGCTGCTCACGCTCGATACGCGCCTTGCGCTGCTGACGGGCGACGATGCAACGGCTGCGAAGCCGGTCGCGGCGCCGTTGACGAATGCGCCGATCCTGCCGGCGCGCGTCGAGGAGTCGGAAGTGGAGTGATGGAGCGACGCGCGCGGGTACGCGGTTGCCGGAAAGAGAGAAGGCCGCAGGCGGACCGTCATCTGACGATTCGCCTGCGGCCTTCGGTTTTTGCGTGAACTGTGCGGGTTGCCTGGATTGCGTAAGGTGGAGCGTGTCTTACCAGGGCGACTTGAACACGTCGCGTCCCGCGCGCTGGCTGTACGGATCGCTGTACACCGCGGTTGCGGCGCCGCCCGCAGCGGCTGCGTTGACAGGGCCGCCGCGCTGTGCGGCGCCACCCGCAGCCGCGCCGCCGCGAGCCGGGCGCCGGATCGCGCCGCCAGCTGCCGCCTCCGGACCATTGCCACCCACCGCCGCTGACGGGCCGCCTGCTGCCTGCGTATTGGGCTTCGCGGCGCGCATGCGCTCGGTGTTGAGCAGCGAGTAGCGCTGCGCATCGGGTGTCGCGCCTTCCATGTTGTAGCCGCCGACCGCCATCGACGGTCCGCCGAGCAGACGCTGCGCGTCTTCCTGCGTGCGCTGCGCGGCCGTCTTGGACACTGGCGCGCCGTTGCCGTTGTTATTACCCGCGTTCTTGCCGTTGTTAGCGGCCGCGTTCTGCCCGTTGCCCTGCGCGGCATTGTTCTGCGCATGCGCGTGCGGCATCAGCACGAGCGCCGACGCGAGCGCCACGCACATCAGCAGCACGCGCGAGCGCAACCCGGCGTGCCGGGACGCATGCGCGAGCGCCGAGGCTTGCCGCGAGCGAAGATGAGCAGCCATTGTCGTCGTCCTCCTGCAAACGTCATGAAGCCTGTTGCCATGTTGATACGGACACTCTGCATCGATCCGCCAAAGTTCCGCACGGCACGGACAGCCGTCGTCCACGCGCGCGCGTGAGCCAGATAATCAAACGACAGGGCGCGCAATGTCCGGCCTGGCGACACAACCGGATGACGAGTCGGCGATGCGCCTCCATCGATTGGAGAAGACTATGGATAACACGTTCGGCCCGACCCTCGGTCGGGCAGCGGACGGCCAGGACGCGCGGATGAAAGACCAGCATGCCGCGCGCGCATCCGAGGCCGCAGCGCCGCCCGATTCGCCCTTGCACGACGCTTCTGTTGCGACGCAGCCGCCGGGCCGCGTGATCGACCTGAGCCTCGCGGGCAAGGGCAATTACGTCTCGTCGCGCGGTTTTCTCACCGAGCTGATCTGGTTCTTCATCGAAGCGTGCGTGATCAACAACAAGCTGCTGCCCGTGTCGTCGGTGCGCGTCGCGCTGCTGAGGCTGTTCGGCGCGAAGATCGGCGCGAACTGCCGTTTCGTGCATCCCGTGCGCGTGAAGGCGCCGTGGAATCTCACGGTCGGCGACAACTGCTGGTTCGGCGTCGACGTGTGGATCTACAACCAGGCTCCCATCCGCATCGGCTCGAATGTCTGCATCTCGCAAGGCAGCTTTCTGAGCGCGGGTTCGCATGACATGCGAACAAACATGGATCTGTGCGTGGCGCCCATCGTCATCGAGGACGGCGCGTGGATCTCGTCGAAGTGCGTCGTGCAGATGGGCGTGACGATCGGTCGTTCGGCTGTCGTGACGCCGCTGTCCGTCGTGCACCGTTCGCTAGAGGCGGAAGGCGTGTATGGCGGCAATCCGTGCCGCTTCATCCGCAAGCGTTTTGACGCGGATGTGGGGCGCGCCTCATAACTTTTCACGGGATGCATGGTTCTGTCTGCCGGAAGCGCGAAGTTGGCGGATGAACTGCCTTACGCAGCGCCATCATCCTACGTAAGCACTGGCTGGCGCGGGAACGTAGTATGCGGTCTCTGGCGCCCTGCTCGTGTAAACCCACAGGGCGTTGCTGCATGACGAGCCTGTCTCGCATGCGCGGCGGGGGGCCAGAACGGACGCTGCTTCACGCGGCCGTACAAGGTACGAACAGAACACAAGCTGGGAGCAGGGGATGTTGATCGATACCCGCAGTGTCGAACAGGGCGTCGCTGTGTCGACGACGGTATGCATCATCGGGGCTGGTGTCGCGGGTATCACGCTCGCGATGGAACTGGACCGCGCGGGCATCGAATGCTGCCTGCTCGAAAGCGGCGGTTACAAGGCCGACGACGAAACGCGCGATCTCTATCGCGGTGAAAACGTCGGCATCCCCTACACCTTCGCGGACGGCTGCAGGAGCCGCTATCTCGGCGGCAGCAGCAATTGCTGGGGCGGCTGGTGCCGGCCCCTCGACCCGTGGGACTTCGACAAGAAGGACTGGGTCGCGCACAGCGGCTGGCCGTTCGGCCTCGAAGAACTCGCGCCGTACTATCTGCGCACACATGCGTTGCTCAAGCTCGGCCCGCACAATTTCGATCCTGCGTGGTGGGAGCAGCAGATCAACCGCCACGACGTGCGCCGCTATCCGTTGAGTTCGGGTAACGTGCGCGACACCGTTTCGCAGTTCAGCCCGCCCGTGCGTTTCGGCAAGGTGTATCGCGAGGTGTTGCGGCGCTCGGAGCGCGTGCGCGTGTTCCTGTACGCGAACGTCGTCAACATCGACACCGATGCGCAGGCGACGGAAGTCACGGGTGTCGAAGTCGCGACGCTCACGGGCAAGCGGTTTCGCGTGAATGCGAAAGTCTTCGTGCTCGCGACGGGCGGCATCGAAAATGCACGGCTGCTGCTGGCGTCGAACAAGGTGCAGGCGGCGGGTCTCGGCAACGGCAACGATCTGGTGGGTCGCTTCTTCATGGATCATCCGCGCCTGATGACGGGTACGGTGAAGTTCTCGAAGGAATGGGCGCGCAACAAGCTCTACGACATCAAGTACCACTATCAGAACCCGGTGGTCGCGGCGCACGGCACGCATATCTCGTCGCAGTTCGCGCTGACGCACGACGTGATCAAGCGCGAGAAGCTGCTCAATTCGCGTGTCTGGTTCTTCTCGCGTTTCTTCGGCGAGGGCAGCGCGGGATCGGAGGCGCTGATCCGCTGCCGCGAGGCGCTGCATCGCAAGGAACAGCCGGGCCGCCGCGCGCGCGACGACTATCTGACGATGGCCGCGCATCCCGTCGATACCGTCGGCTTCGGTCTCACGCGCCTGCTGCAGTTGCGCGCGCTGATCTCGGACGTGAAGCTGCAGGCGATCGTCGAAGCGGAACCGAACCGCGACAGCCGCGTCACGCTGTCGGACCGCAAGGACAGTCTCGGCCTGCCGCGCGTGAAAGTGGACTGGCGGCTCACTGAACTCGTGCAACGCACGTTCGACCGCACGTTCCAGCTACTTGCCGACGAACTGAAAATGATGGGCGTCGGAGAAGTCGAACTCGACGAACCGCTCATGGGCCGCGCATGGCCGGCGAAACTCGAAGGCACATGGCATCACATGGGCACGACGCGGATGCACGATTCGCCGCGCGAAGGCGTCGTCGATCGCGACTGCAAGATGCATGGCGTGAGCAATCTGTATGTCGCGGGCAGTTCGGTGTTCCCGACGGTCGGCGCGAATTTCCCGACCATCACGATTTCGGCGCTCGCGTTGCGGCTGGGGGAGCATCTGGTGCAGCGGCTGGGCAAACCCGATACCGCGACCATTGTGCCCATCGGCGACGCGGCCAGCATGCGCTTCGGCGGCGTGGCGAGTGCGGAGCTGGGCAAGCTGCCTATTGCGGCGCAGTCGCTGGTCAGGGCAGGGGGCAACGAGGCGATGTGACGCGACGGCCCGCCCTCGAGAAGACCGTGCGCTATCAGGAACGGTAGCGCCAAAGAAAAATCCCGCGATGCAGGTCGCGGGATTTTTTTATGGCGCTTTCGCTACGTCGGGCGACGTGCGCAAAAGCGCGCAGTCGCTCAACTCACCGACGGCTCCCTCTGCGCCGGTGCCTTCGCGACCTTCGACACCATCGCGGCTCCCCCCGGCGTATTCTGCGGCGTCTGCTGATCGCCGGGGCGCGCCGCCGTTGCCGCGCTCGCCTGCGGCTGCAATAGCGCCGTCAACGAATCGACCATGCTCGCAATCCCGAAGCGTGCATCGAACGTTTTGCGCGCCTGCTCGCGCATGTTCGCCTTCGCGGCAGCATCGAGCGAATGCCAGTTCAGCAGGTTGCGCTGGGTGCCGTTGATCGTATCGCTGGAAACGAAGCCCGCCTGATCGTTCTCCACCTCGCGCCACACCCCGACCTTGTCCGACAGCAACACGGGCAGGCCGCACGCCAGCGCCTCGGCGACGGCCACGCCGAAGTTCTCCTGATGCGAAGGCAGCGCGAACACATCGCTCGCATAGAAGGCGCCCCATTTCAGGTCGCCTTGCAGCATGCCCGGCCACGCGATCCGTTCCTCGATTCCGCACGAGCGCGCGAGCGCCTGCAAAGGCCGCTGCCAGCCTGTCGCATCGGGCCCGGCGATCACGAGATGTGCGTCGGGGTCGCGCTGCGCATGATCGGCGAAAGCGTGTATCAGCAGATCGCAGCCCTTCTTCTCGTGAATGCGCCCGAGAAACAGCACGATCCGCTTGCCGCGTAACTGCGGATACGCGCTCAGGAACACTTCGCGCAGCGCCTGCGCATGCGGCGGCGGTGCGTTGGTGCCGAACGGCACGACACGCTCGTTTGCGCGATACAGCCAGAACGACTGACGCGCGAGCAGCCTCTCTTCCTCGGTCGTGAAGATCACCGCGGCCGCATCGCGCAGCACGCGATATTCGGCCCAAGGCCAGTACGCCCATTTCTTCAGATGCTTGAGCGGATACGTACGCTTGAAATACGGATCGAGCATGCCGTGCGTGTACACGTAGTACGGCACCTTCGCCGCGCGCAGCGCACGCCACGCGCCGAAGCCGTGGTACTGCCACAGTCCATGCACGATCACGGCATCGAAACGCGGCGCTTCGCGGCTGAGCCACGGCGCGTAGGCGGGCGTGAAGCCGTAGTAGTTGCGGCCCGGACCGAGCGCATGCACGGGCAACGGGAAGTCGCGCACATACGGCGCATCGGCGGCATCGAGCGACACGACCTCGATCTCGTGGCCCAGCGACGCCATCGCGACGCCGCTCTGTCGTACACCTTCAGTCGGTCCGCCTGCCCGCGGATCGACTGTCGAAAGTAGATGAAGAATTTTCATTGGCGAATAACACGGCGTAGTGCGAAAAGAACCGGCGCTGCCGGGCGATGATGCGAGGCCATCTGCGTGATGCGCGTCATGCACCTGGGTGCATTCACGCGGACGCCGGCATGCCTCGTTGACGCAGATCGCGCGTGCGGCCTGCATCGTAGGGATCGGAGCCCGGCGCGTCTTGCAGCGTGCCGCGCGGCGACGCGCCGGCGAACGGTGCGGGACGCGGCGGCTGCGTGGGCGGTTGCGGCGGCG
>NZ_JAAGPD010000039.1 GCF_017104565.1 Paraburkholderia sp. Tr-20389
ACCGGCTTGCCCGCATATTCCTCACGGCTGTAGCCCATCTGCGCAGTGCGCGAGCGATGGCCGAACGACCGCAGATCGTTCACGCCATACCAGCGGTGACTGCGCAGTTCTTCGGGCGTCTTGCGTTGGTTCCGTCCGTTGCCGTTGTTGCTCACGTTTCGTCTCACTCATGGTATTGCTTCGATGCCACTGCGATGCTGCTGCACGTCATGCGCGGCGCCGCGTGCTCATCGCGCCGCGCTTCGCTTCAATCGATCGATCGATCACGCGGACACGCTGCCCGCGAACTCGCGCTCGAACGCGAGCAGATCGCGCACCGCCTGCGCGACAGCCGCATGCTGTTCGACGGGCGTCGCGCTCAGCAGCGGCAGGATCGGTCCCATGTCGGCGATGCCCGAGAACGTGACGGCGTCGTGCAGCACGCGGATCAGCGAGATGTTGTCGCGCAGCGTTTCGAGCGGCATGAAGGCGTCGTAGAGGCGCTGCGCTTCGGCGTCGCGCCCTTTCTTCGCCGCTGCGAGCAGTCCCGTCACCGCATGCGATGCAATGCAGCCGCTGCCCGTCGTCCACGCAGCGAGGCCGAAGTCGCGCACGTGCGTCAGCGCGGGACGTTCGCCCATGCCGGAGATCACGCGCGACGGGCTCACGCTTTCGAGCAGACGCCGCAGATAAGGATCGTGCGACGGGTCCGCGCGGACGATCGCGTACTTGACCGCGAGCAGCGTGCCGCTATCGACGAGACGCGCGAGCGTGTCGACGTCCACATACTCTTCGCTCTTGATGTACAGCGTGAGCGGCATGCCCGCGGCATCGACGATGCGCGTGAGCCCTGCTTCGACGCCCGCCGGCGTCGTGAAGCCGGACAGCGGCAACACCATCGCGGTGCGGTACGTCGTCTGCGCGAGGATGCGCGCCTGATCGAGCATCTTGCCGAAGTCCGGACCGATGGCGGGGATCACGCGCGTCATGGGCGCAGCACTTTCGGCCAGCATGTCGAGCAGATCACGGTATTCGCTGACGGCCACGTGATAGAAATTGGCGTTGCCGCCATACAGCAGCGTCCGCACGCCACCCGCTTCGATATGACGGATCAGTGTCCGGTTGGCGTCGATGTCGAGCGACAAATCGGCGCGGCGCGCGAGCGGCGGAACCGCCATCACGGTAGACGCGAACTCGCGCTCGTCGATCGGTGACTCGTTCATAGGGTCTCGGGTTTCGAATGGGTAGCGGACGAGCCAGAAATTAGCATCGGCTTCGCAATGTTGTCAAACAACTGTATGGGTACTAGGTGTTTTCCATGTAATCGTTTGACAACAGTTGACGCATATCGAGGCGGTCATCATCGGCGGCAACATGCCGGGCGACATACGGTTAAATTGGAAGGATCGCAACGAGCCACGTCGACAGGAGACCGATGATGATCAAGTACGCATTGTTCGCGCGTTTCGAGGCCAAGCCCGGCAAGGAAGCCGAGGTCGAGGCGTTTCTGCAGAAAGGACTGGAGATGGCGAATCAGGAAAGCACCACGCCGATCTGGTTCGCACTGAAGATCGCCGAGCACACCTACGGCGTGTTCGACGCCTTCCCCGACGAGGCGGGCCGCCAGGCCCATCTCGACGGCCCGATCGCGAAGGCGCTGATGGGCGTCGCGAACGACCTGTTTACCGGGCCGCCGCAGATCGGCCGCATCGACGTGCTGGGCATGAAGAACACGCTCGGCTGAGTATTCGGGCGCATCACCGGCGCAACCGCAAAAACAATCACAGCGATCGAGGAGACCTCGCCCATGACCATACGCATCGTTCGGCTCGGATCGGACCGCGCCGCCGACGAAGGCGTGCGCATCGGCACCGTGCGGCGCCCGCCGCGCGGCGTGCCGAAGTCCGAGTTCAGCCGCCGCAACTATTACGATGTCTGGCTGCCGACGCTCTCGCCGACGCCGGAACTCGTCAGCGAGGCGCTGGCTGCGCAGACAGATGCCGAATGGAAAACCTTCGTGCGCAAGTTTCGCGCGGAAATGAATCACGGCGACGCGTCGAAGGTGCTCGACACGCTGGCCGCGCTGTCGGCCACGAGCAATTTTTCGCTCGGCTGCTATTGCGAGGACGAAAACCGCTGCCATCGCAGCGTACTGCGTCAGTTGCTCGCCGACCGGGGCGCGAAAGTCGAATAGTCCTCGCCTTCGCGCTGTGCCGCCCTCTCAGGCAATCGCACCGCCCCCGTCGACGAGCACCGTCGAGCCCGTCGCGTACGGCGTCGTCGCCAGATAGACGATCGCGTTCGCGACGTCTTCGGGCTGGCCGACGCGCCGCGCCGGCAGACGGTTCGCCGCGCCTTCGAACATGCTGTCGCGCGCTTCGTCAGAGAGCTTCGACCACAGCGGCGTCGCGATCAGTCCCGGCGACACCGTGTTCACGCGCACGGGAGACAGTTCCAGCGCAAGTCCGCGCGCGAGCGCTTCGAGCGCGGCGTTGATCGCGCCTTGCAGCACGGACGACTTGCTCGGACGCACGGCGAGAAAGCCCGACACGAACGTCAGCGAGCCGCCTTCGGCAATCTTCACGGCGCGCGCCACGCGATACGCGCCCCAGAACTTGCTGTCCATCGCCCGATAGGCGTCGTCGAGCGGCAACTGGCGCACGGGGCCCGACGGCGTCTGGGCGGCCGAAATCACGACGTGATCGAACGCGTGCTGCGCGGCGAAGAACGCATCGACGGCTGCGGCGTCGGTCGTGTCGAGCTCCGCCGTCAGCACGCCGTGGCCGATCTCCTGCGCAGCCGCCGACAGCTTCTGTGCATGGCGCGACGCAATCGTCACCTGCGCACCGAGCGACGCGAACGCCTTCGCAGCCGCTGCGCCGATACCCGAACTGCCGCCGACGATCAGCACGCGTTTCGATTGAAGCGAATTCATGGTGTGTCTCCTGGATGGACAAAGAAGGGGGAGGTTTCGCGCGCCGTTACTTCGCGACGACGCCAAGTTGCTGCAGGAACGTCAGGTTGTCTTCGAGATGCCAGTTCTCCGCGATACGGCCATCGGCGACCCGGTAGATGTCCGTCGCGATGAAATCGATGTTCTGGCCGTGGCCCTGCACGTCCTTGAACTGTCCCGTGAAGTGGCCATGAAAACGCAGATGCACGACGACGCGATCGCCCGCCACCACCATCTGCTCGATCTCCGCCTGCAGGTCGGGCACGGCGGCGCGCACGAACTTCGACGCGGCGAGCGGCCCCTCGATACCCTGCGCGCGGCCCGGCGGCAAGGTGCGGTCGGTGAAGCCCGGCGCGAGCGCGGCGCGGGCGAGCGCTTCGTCGCCCGTGCTCCAGAACGTGTCGTAGCGGCGCGCCGCGAGAATCTGCGCGTCGCGCTGCGCCTTGGGCAGGCTCGGATCGACGGTCAGATGCTGCGGTTGAACGAGCGCAGACGCCGGCGTGGCGGCAAATGCGGGCGCGACAGCCAGCGATGCAACAGCAAGAGCAGCAGACACAGCGCGACGCAGCGAGGAAGCAGGACGAAACGACATGATGGGCTCCTTGAAGAAAAACAAAGCATTTGTTGAGTCGTATGCTAGCCTTCGCAATACGGAAGAAATACCGCTCGACGACTGATGAATCCTTTCTTTTTTGAGAAGAATGACCGACACCCGGATCGATAGCCTCCCCGCGCTGCTTGCCTTTTCCCGCGTCGTGTCGGCGGGCAGTCTGTCGGCGGCCGCGCGCGAAATGGATCTGCCGCTGTCCGTGGTCAGCAAGCGGCTCGCGCACCTGGAGAAAAGCGTCGGCGTGCGGCTGATCCAGCGCACCACGCGCCGCCAGACGCTCACCGAGGAAGGCGCGCTGTTTCATGCGCGCGTGGTGCGCATCCTCGATGAAATCGAGCAGGCGGAAGAACTGCTGTCGCAGCGCCGTCAGGAGGTCAGCGGCCTGCTGCGTGTGACGGCGCCCGGCCAGCTCGGCCGCCAGAAGATCGCGCCGCTGATCGCCGATTTTCAGCGTCTGCATCCGCAACTCACGGTGCAGCTGGATTTGACGGATGCCGTCGTCGATCTCGTCGAAGGCGGGTTGGATCTCGCGATCCGCTTCGGCAGCCTCGCGGATTCGTCGCTGATCGCGCGCACGCTGGCGCCGAATTTCCGCGTGTTGTGCGCGTCGCCTGCCTATCTGACGGAGCACGGCACACCGAAGCATCCGCACGATCTGACCTCGCACCGCTGCATCCTGATCGGCGACCAGCGGCGCGCGGAATGGCGCTTCGAGGGCGACGAGAGCATCGCCGTGCGCGTCGATGCCGCGATCATCACGAACGACGGCGAAGCCGCACATCTGTTCGCACTCGCCGATGCGGGCATCGCGGTGAAGTCGATCTGGGACGTGGGCGACGACATCCTCGCCGGCAAGCTGCGCCGCGTGCTGCCGCAGCATTCGATGTCCGCGGCGCCGCTGCACGCCATCTACCCGCATAGCCAGCATCTCGCGCCGCGCGTGCGCGCGTTCGTCGACTATCTGCGCGAACGGCTCGCGCAGGCGTGGCGCTGGGACAGGCTGTGAGGACGCGCGGTCCAGTTTCGCCACATTCGGCTCGCAGTGCGCAAGCGCGCATCGTCGTCGCGTGGTTGACGCGCCGTTCTCACCCAGCCGGCCACATTTTTCCAAATGCCCGATCAGGCGTGGATTCGCCGGCCTTTTTGCGATAATGAATCGTCTTATGTTCGGGTAATTTCCCGTTAGTGTCGGCGTGGACCGTCCGGATGTTCGTCATCCCGTGCGCCGCCTCATATCCCCCACCCAGGAAGAGTCATCACAATGGCCACTGCGACGTCCCGCACCAGCGACACCACCCTGCTCGATTCGAAGCACGCTGGCCGCTTCACGCTCGGCAACCGGATCATGCTGAGCTTCGGCGCGCTGTTCGTGCTGATGCTGTTGATGGCCGCGATCTCCTGGACGCGGCTGCGCACGATGGACGACGAAGCGCTCAGCATGGGCCGCGATTCCGTGCCCGGCCTCTATCTTGCGACCACGCTGCGCGCGACGGCGAACGAAGGCTACGCGACGCTGCAACGCGCGCTGTTCGTCGAAGGCAGCGCTGCCGCGACGACGAGCGACCTCGAACGCATGCCGCAGTTGCTGCGCAATTTCGATCAGGTATCGGCCCAGTACCAGGCAACGCTCTATCGCGACGCGGACCGCGAGCACTTCCGCGCCTTTCGCGCCGCCTGGGATCAATACCTGCCGCAGCTGAACGACGCGATCCGCGCCGCGCCCGCCTCGAAGGCGCAGGCGCAGGCCACCTTCCTCAAGCTCGCACCCGCGTGGGACAACGTGATCCGCGCGGCCAACGAGCTCGTCACCGAAAACCGCACGCAGGCCGACGATTCCGCCAAAGCCATCCGCGATTCCGTCGCCAGCACCGAAATCACACTCGCGACCGCGCTCGGCGTCACGCTGCTGGTCGCGCTGTTCACGGGCTTTTCGCTGTATCGCGCGATCACCGTGCCGATGGCGAACCTCGTCGACGTGCACAACGTGATGCGCACGGGCAATCTGACGCATCGCCTGAAGCTCGGCCGCCGCGACGAATTCGGCACGCTCGAAGACGGCTTCAACCGCATGGCCGAAGAACTGAACAGCCTCGTCGCTCAGGCGCAGAAATCGTCGCTACAGGTGACCACGTCGGTGGCCGAGATCGCCGCGACCTCGAAGGAACAACAGGCGACCGCGACGGAAACGGCCGCGACCACGACGGAAATCGGCGCGACTTCGCGCGAGATCTTCGCGACCTCGCGCGACCTGCTGCGCACGATGAACGAAGTGTCGACCGTCGCCGAGCAGTCGGCGACGCTCGCGGGCACGAGCCAGAGCGGCCTCACGCGCATGGAAGACACGATGCGCAGCGTGATGGAAGCGGCGGGCTCCGTGAACGCGAAGCTCGCGATCCTCAACGAAAAAGCCGTCAACATCAATCAGGTCGTCGCGACGATCACGAAGGTCGCCGACCAGACCAACCTGCTGTCGCTGAACGCGGCGATCGAAGCGGAGAAAGCCGGCGAATACGGCCGCGGCTTCGCGGTCGTCGCGACGGAGATCCGCCGGCTCGCGGACCAGACGGCCGTGGCCACCTACGACATCGAACAGACCGTGAAGGAGATCCAGTCGGCCGTATCGGCGGGCGTGATGGGCATGGACAAGTTCTCCGAAGAAGTGCGGCGCGGCATGAGCGACGTGCAGCAGGTGAGCGACCAGCTATCGCAGATCATCCACGAAGTGCAGACGCTCGCGCCGCGCTTCCAGCTCGTCAACGAAGGCATGCACACGCAGGCGACGAGCGCCGAGCAGATCACGCAGGCGCTGTCGCAACTGTCGGAGGCCGCGCAGCAGACGGCGGAGTCGCTGCGTCAGTCGTCGCAGGCGATCGACGACCTGACGCTGGTCGCGAACCAGTTGCGCACGGGCGTGTCGCGCTTCAAGATCGAAGCCTGACCTTGCGCGCATGCCCCCGGCTCCGCTGACACGGTGAGTGCGATGCTCTTTCTCCTCTTCGAACTCGACGGCGACCGCTATGCGCTCGATGCCGCCTGCATCGTCGAAGTCCAGGCGCTGACGGCCGCGAAGACGATTCCGGGTGCGCCCGCGTGGGTCGCGGGTCTGATCGAGCGGCACGGCGGGCCCGTGCCCGTGATCGATCTCGCGCAGCTTGCGCTCGGCCGGCCGTCGCAGCGGTGGCGTTCGACCCGGCTCGTGCTGGTGCGCTACCAGGAGACACCTGAAGCGCCGTCGCGCCTGCTCGGCCTGATCGTCGAACGCGCGACGCAGACGCACCGCATCGAACGCGAGCGTTTCGCCGACAGCGGCATCGCGACGCCGCACGCGCGCTGGCTCGGTGCTGTCGCGAGCGACGAATTCGGCATGATCCAGCGAATCGACGTACAGCAGATGCTCGACGACGACGTGAAGGCACTGCTCTTCCCGCAACCCGAACCTCATCCGCAATGACCGCCGCGAACGCCTTCGTGCCGCGCTTCGAAGCCTGGCTCCTGCGGGAGACGGGGATCGACGCGTCGTCGCTCGGCGTCAATGCGCTCGAACGCGCGGTGCTCGAACGCGTGCGCGTCGCGTGCCTCGGTGCAAGCGCGCACGACACGAACGTGTCCGTCGATCCCGCCGACATCGATGCGTACTGGCAGCAGCTGACGACGTCGCGCGACGAACAGCAGGTGCTGATCGAAGCGCTCGTCGTGCCCGAGACCTGGTTCTATCGCGACCGCGAAGCGTACGTCGCGCTCGCGCGGCTCGCGAATGAGCGGCTGGTGCGCGATCCCACCCATGTGCTGCGCGCGCTGAGCCTGCCGTGCTCGACAGGCGAAGAGCCGTACACGGTGGCGATGACACTGCTCGACGACGGCATCGGCGAGAACCGCTTTACCGTCGATGCCTTCGATATCAGCGCGCGCGTGATCGACCATGCGCGCGCCGGCATCTACGGTCGCAATTCGTTTCGCGGCGCGCCGCTCGCGTTTCGCGACCGGCATTTCACGGCATTCAAGGAGGGCTGGCAACTGGGCGAGCGTGTGCGGCAGACGGTGCGCTTTACGCAGGCCAATCTGTTCGATCTGCAGCCGAATGTGCAAGCGCCCTATGACTTCATCTTCTGCCGCAACGTGCTGATCTATTTCGATCGCGACGCGCAGGACCGCGCGATCCGGCTGCTCGACGCGCATCTCGCCGACGGCGGCACGATCTTCGTCGGCCCTGCCGAAACCGGCCTGATGATGCGTCACGCGATGACGTCGGCGCGCATTCCGCTCGCCTTCGCGTTCCGGCGCAGCACGCCGGAAGAACGGGACGCCACGCGGCAAGCGGTGAAGCAGGCTGTGTCGGGCATCGCGGCGCGCGCCGTGCATACGGCTGCATCGACCTCTGCGGCAGGCACACGCGACTCGGCAAAGCAATCGCCCGCGCACCGTGCTTTCACGCGTACACCATTGCGCGCGCCGCCGACTGTCAGAGCGATGCCGCCCGAAGTACCGCCGCAAGCGGCCGCCGTGCCATCGCTCGATGCCGCGCGCCGTCACGCGGATGCCGGCGAGTTCGACGCCGCCGAACGTCTCGCGCATCAGCATGCGATCGTGCATGGCCCGAACGTCGACGCGTTCCATCTACTGGGACTGATCGCCGATGCGCGCGGGCACGTTGACGACGCCGCTGACTTCTATCGAAAGGCGCTCTATCTGGACCCCGCACATTACGAGGCGCTCACGCATCTGGCCGCGCTGCTCGATATCGGCGGCGATCACGCGGGCGCGCAGAACCTGATGCAGCGCGCGCAACGCTCGGCCGCGCGCGCCGCACGGTCGACGGACGCGTCGGCGGACGAAGCACAACGATCACGAGGATTCCATGCTTCACGACGCTCCTGATCTCGCGAGCGCGACCCTGCGCATCGACGACTGCTGGAATCGCATCGGCACGCGTGGCGACAACTCGTGCCCGCGCCTCGCCGACTATTCGCGCTGCCTGAATTGCCCGGTGTTCGCGCAAGGCGCAGCACACCTGCTCGACCGGCCGTTGAGCGACGCGGATCTCACGCCGCGCCTGAACGCAGACGAAGCAAGCGGCGTTGCGTACGGCAACGACGCCGCGACGCATTCCGCCCTCGCCTTCCGCATCGCGGGCGAATGGCTCGCGTTGCCGACCCGCGTGCTGCGCGAAGTCGACGATATTCGCGCGATCCATTCGCTGCCTCATCAGCGCTCGCGCGCGGTACTCGGCATCGTCAACGTGCGCGGCGCGCTGACCCTGGCGGTCTCGCTCGGCGAACTACTGAACATGGAGCCGGCCGCCAACGCCCGAGCGGTCGCGCGCAACGGCTACGCGCGCATGCTGGTCGCCGCGCACGACAGCGAGCCCGTCGCGTTTCCCGTCGATGAAGTGGAAGGCGTGATCCGTTATGCCGACACTGCGGTCCTGCCCGTGCCCGCGACGCTCGCGCACGCCACCGCGTCGCATGCGCGCGGCGTGCTCGTCTGGCGTGACCAGACCGTCGGCCTGCTCGACCCCGCACGCCTGTTCGACTCGATCGCCCGGAGCCTGCGATGACGGATGACGATCTGAGCCGCCAGTCGCTGCTCGAACTGTTCCGCGAAGAAGCCGGCGCGCAAACGCGCGTGCTGTCCGACGGACTGCTCGCGCTCGAACAGCGCCCCACCGACGCCGCCGCGCTCGAAGCCTGCATGCGCGCCGCGCATTCGCTCAAGGGCGCGGCGCGGATCATCGGCTTGCAGGATGGCGTCGATATCGCGCATCTGATGGAAGAATGCTTCGTCGGCGCGCAACGCGGCGAATTGCAACTGACGCCCGCGCATATCGACGTGCTGCTGCGCGGTGTCGATCTGCTGTTGCGCGTGGGCGAAGCGAAGCCGGAGGCACCCGTCACGCGCGCGGATATCGACGCATTCGTGCGGCGGCTGTCGTCGCCCGAACAGGGTGCGGACGAGCCGGCCGGGCAGCAACATGCGGATGCCGGGCTCGACGTGTATGCGCAGCTTCAGGCGCAGTTGCAGGCCGAAGCGCTCGCGCAGCGCCAGGAAACGGCGGCCGCCGACACCGTCGAAAAGCCCGACGCCGCGCGTCACGCCGACCGCATGCTGCGCGTGCGCGCCGCGAATCTCGACCGCGTGCTGAGCCTGTCGGGCGAAGCGCTCGTCGAATCGCGCTGGCTCAAGCCCTTCGCGTCGTCGATGCTGCGCATGAAGCGTACGCAGCGCGAGACCTCGCTCGCACTCGATGCGCTCTACGACACGCTCGCTGTGCATCTCGGCGAAGTCGCGCTGTCAGCGCTCGCGGATGTGCGCAGCGCGCTCAACGGGATGCAGCAGACGCTCGGCGCGCGTATCGACGAACTCGATCACTACGAGCGCAGCAGCGCCAATCTCGCGCAACTGCTGTACGACGAAGCGCTGCAATGCCGGATGCGTCCGTTCGGCGACGCGACGCATGCGTATCCGCGCGTCGTGCGCGATCTCGCGCGTTCGCTCGGCAAACGCGTGACGTTCCAGATCGTCGGCACGTCGACGCAGGTGGACCGCGACATTCTCGACATGCTCGACGCGCCGCTCGGCCATCTGCTGCGCAATGCCATCGATCACGGCATCGAGACGCCCGAGCAACGCGCCGCGAGCGGCAAGCCCGTTGAAGCCCACGTGACGCTCGAAGCGCGTCACAGCGCGGGCAAGCTGCTGATCAGTGTCAGCGACGACGGCACGGGCATCGATCTCGACGAGGTTCGCGCGTCCGTCATCCGCCGCCAGCTCGCCGACGCGGACACGGCCGCGCGCCTCTCCGAACAGGAACTGCTCGATTTCCTGCTGCTGCCGGGCTTTTCGATGCGCGACCACGTCACGGACGTATCGGGGCGCGGCGTCGGGCTCGATGCCGTCCACGAGATGGTCAAGGCCGTGCGCGGCACCGTGCGTATCTTCAACGATCCTGGCAAAGGCTCGCGCTTCGTGATGCAGTTGCCGCTGACGCTGTCCGTGGTGCGCAGCCTGCTCGTCGACGTGGGCGGCGAAGCGTACGCGTTTCCGCTCGCGCACGTGCGGCGCACGCTCGAACTCGCGCGTGCCGATATCGACATGCTCGAAGGCCAGCAGCATTTCGCATTCGACGGCAAACCCGTCGGGCTCGTCACCGCGCATCAGCTGCTCGGCGCGCAGGCCGCGGGCATCGCGCGCGAGTCGGTGTCGGTGGTCGTGATCGGCGACGAGCGCGAGACGTACGGGATCGCCGTCGACCGCTTTCTCGGCGAGCGGATGCTCGTCGTGCAGCCGCTCGATGCACGCCTCGGCAAGATCAGGGACATCGCGGCGGGTGCGTTGATGGAGAACGGCGACGCCGTGCTGATCGTCGATGTCGACGACCTGCTGCGGTCCGTCGACAAGCTCGTGCGCGGCGGCCAGCTCGACAAGATCGGCCGCGCGCACGATGTCGCGACCCGGCAGCGCAAGCACGTGCTCGTCGTCGAAGACTCGCTGACGGTGCGCGAACTCGAACGCAAGCTGCTGGAAAAGCGCGGCTATGCGGTCACGGTCGCCGTCGACGGCATGGACGGCTGGAACGCGCTGCGCAGCGGCAGCTTCGATCTCGTCGTCACCGATATCGACATGCCGCGCATGGACGGCATCGAGCTCGTCACCCTGATCAAGCGCGACCCGCTGTTCAAGCCCGTGCCTGTCATGATCGTGTCGTACAAGGACCGCGACGAGGACCGCCGGCGCGGGCTCGAAGCGGGTGCGGACTACTATCTCGCAAAGGGCAGCTTCCACGACGAAGCGCTGCTCGATGCCGTACGCGATCTGATCGGAGAGGCGGTCCAATGACATCGGGAAGAAGCGCAGGCATGACGATCGGCATCGCCAACGACCTGCCCCTCGCCGTCGAGGCGCTGCGCCGCGTGATCGCGCTGCGTCCCGAGCATCGCGTGCTGTGGGTCGCGGCGAACGGCGAAGAAGCCGTCGATTTCTGCGCGGCGCAAACGCCCGACGTCGTGCTGATGGATCTCATCATGCCGAAGCTCGACGGCGTGGAAGCGACGCGCCGCATCATGGCGCGCACGCCCTGCCCGATCCTGATCGTCACGAGCAGCGTCGGCGCGAACACGTGGCGCGTCTACGAGGCAATGGGCGCGGGCGCGCTCGACGCCGTCGATACACCGACGCTATCAGGACGCGGCATTGGCGAGTCCGCGCAACTGATGCTGCAGAAGATCGACCAGATCGGCCGGCTGATGGACCGGCCCGCCACGCCCCGGCAAACGGCTGCCGCGCCGCTGCGGCCCGACGCCCGGCAACTGGTCGCGATCGGCGCGTCGGCGGGCGGTCCGGCCGCGCTCGCGACCGTGCTGGGCAGCCTGCCAGCGAGCTTCGCGGCACCCATCGTGATCGTGCAGCACGTCGACAAGGTGTTCGCCGACGGCATGGCGCAATGGCTCGACGGGCAGACGCCGCTCACCGTGCGCACGGTCCGCGAGGGCGAACCGCCGGTTGCGGGCGTCGCGCTGCTGGCGGCAACCAACGACCACCTGCTGATGACACAAAACGGCGCCCTGCACTACACTCCCGATCCGGTCGAACTGCCGTACCGTCCTTCCGTCGACGTGTTCTTTCAGAGTGTCGTCGAGCATTGGCCCGGCGACGCGCTCGGCGTACTGTTGACGGGCATGGGCCGCGACGGCGCGATCGGGCTCAAGGCGATGCGCGCGAAGGGCTACGAAACGATCGCGCAGGATCAGGCAACCAGCGCCGTGTACGGCATGCCGAAAGCGGCTGCGGCCCTCGGCGCGGCGAGCCGGATCCTGCCGCTCGGCGACATCGGCGGCCAGTTGATGGTCTATGCGCGCCGATGACGGTATCGGGGGCATCAATGGTATCGGCGATCAACGATAGAGACGGGGCATGAGCAGCATTTCCGACAGGGGTACGCAAATGGACTTCGATCAAATCGGGGCACGGGACCAGGGGGGTTCCACATCGACGTCGGTCGACCGCGCGAATGCCGCGCTGGAAGCCGCGCGCGCCGCGCTCGAAACGGCGGCGCTGTCTGACATGCCGATCATGGTGCTGCTCGTCGACGACCAGGCGATCGTCGCGGAAGCGGTGAAGCGCGCGCTCGCGAACGAGGAAGGCATCGATCTGCACTACTGCGCGAGCGCCGACGAAGCGATCCGCGCGGCCACCCATACGCGTCCCACGGTGATCCTGCAGGATCTCGTGATGCCCGGCATCGACGGTCTCACGCTCGTGAAGGCGTACCGCACGAACGCGAAGCTGCGCGACGTGCCCATCATCGTGCTGTCGACGAAGGAAGAGCCGACCATCAAGAGCGCGGCCTTCGCGGCAGGCGCGAACGACTATCTCGTCAAGCTGCCCGACCGCATCGAACTCGTTGCGCGCATTCGCTATCACTCGCGCTCATACGTGAACCTGCTGCAACGCGACGAGGCCTACCGCGCGCTGCGCGAATCGCAGCAGCAACTGCTCGAAGCCAATCTCGAACTGCGCAAGCTCACACAGTCGGATGGCCTGACGGGTCTGTCGAACCGCCGCTATCTGGACGAGTACCTGAACGCCGAGTGGCGGCGCGGCATGCGCGCGCAAACGGAAGTGTCGATGCTGATGCTCGACGTCGACAACTTCAAGCCGTACAACGACACCTACGGGCACGTCGCGGGCGACGAAGTGCTCAAGCAGATCGCGTCGACAGTGGAAGGCTGCCTCGGGCGTCCCGGCGATCTCGCCGCGCGCTTCGGCGGCGAGGAATTCGCGGTCGTGCTGCCCGGCACGTCGGCGGGCGGGACGCGCCTGCTCGCCGAGAAGATCCGTCTCGAAGTCGAGGCGCTGCGCATTCCGCACGCGGGCTCGTCGTCGGGGAAGTATGTGACGGTCAGCGTCGGCTGCGCGACGCTGGTGCCGGCACCCGATGCGCCGATGACGACGCTGATCGAATCCGCCGACCTCGCGCTCTATCGTGCGAAGCGCGACGGCAAGAATCGTGTCGCGGCGATGGAGGGCGGCAAGGGCGCGGCACGCGGGGCCGCCGGGTGATGCGCCTTCTTCCACGTGTTGCCGCCGGGTCGCCGGCGCCCTAACCCGGCTTGCCGTCCGCGCGCGGCCGCATCAACGGCAGCGCATACGCGCCCACATAGATCGCGAATGCCGCGATCCAGCACACGCCCGCGCTCCCGATCCACATCGTGTAATGCCCCGGCGCAAGCAGCGGACCGACGATCCGCAACGCCGAACCCAGCGTGACGAGCGCATAGCTCGCGAGATCGCGCGTATCCGCGACGAGCGGCCGGCCCGTGTGACCGCGCGCCGTGCGCGTGATCATCGCGATGATCGCCCCGCCGATCACGCCCGCCGTGAACGCATGCAGTGCCACGGAATGCGGCACGAATCCGAATGCGCTCAGACCCAGCAACGCAAAGCCGATGGGCATCCACGCATACGCGATATGCAGGATCAGCAGAATCGCCGGACCGCGCACCTTGTACGAACGCCAGCCGATCAGACGCGCGCCGTGGACCGCGCAGGCAGCCAACGCGAGCGTCGCAATGAGCGCCGGCGGCAGCGCAGCCGCGTCGGCGAACAGCGCGGCGAGCGTCAACGGCGCGGCGCTGCGTTCGACCCACGTCCAGCGACGCGTGACGAAGCCAGGAATCGCGTTCGACGTGAACATCGGAATCACGCGCGCGCCGATCACGCTCACCAGCAGCACGACGATACCCGCCGCCGCGTAAATGCAGCGCAGCGCGAGCCCGGCGTGCCCGGTCTGCATCAGCACATGGAACGCGGCGTTCAGGGCACCGAAGGTCAGCAACACGGGCACGAGGAAATAGTTGCGCCGGTTCCCCGCCTTCATCAGCACGCGCAGCAACACGAATGCGACGACGGGCAGGAACGCGCTGTCGATGAGCGCGGCCGGTACAGCCGGTCCACTCCACACGAGCACGCGCGCACACAGCCACAACAGTGCGAGCGCGGCGAGCACGCGCGGGCTGGTCGTCTGCATGCCCGTCCAGGCGCGCACGGCTGTCAGCAGAAAGCCCGCGACGATGGATGCCGCAAAGCCGAACACCATTTCGTGCGCATGCCATCCGATGGGATCGAGTTTGAGCAGATAGTGGCCCATCGCCGGCACGCCCGCGAGCACGAGCAGCCATACGCTGAGCGCGAGCGCGGCAAAGCCCGCGCCCGCCAGATAGAACGGACGAAAGCCCAGGTTGAGCAGCGCGAAACGCTGCGCGGGCCGGTAGCGTCCCGGCAGCGGAACGAAGGTCGCACGGGGTTCGACGGGTTTCATGATTCGCTCGCTTTCTTCAGGGCAACGCAAAGGATGAGAAAGCGGCCTCGCCGCTTTCCAGCGGGTCTGCGCTTCGTTATGCGCAGTGCGCTTCGAACGCGGGATAGAGACGCACTTCTTCGCGCGTCATCCGTTGCCGCAGATGCGAAATCACGCGGCCGATTTCACGCGCGGATTCGAGTCCCGAGCGCCCTCTGTCGAGCGAATCGAAAAAGCCGAGAATTTCCGCCGACATCGCGCGCATCTCCTGCGCGTACATATCGCCGAGGGCGCGCGTCGCGTCGTGCTTCTGCATCGCGGGGTAGAGCTTCTGGTCTTCGCGCGCGAGATGCGCGACGACGACGCCGCGCAGCAGCTTCAGCTTGCGGCGGCCTTCTTCGGAGGCGACGCCGAGCGCGCGGCATTCATCGAGCAAACGGAAAATCTCTTCGTGGTCGTGCTTGAGCGTGGTGATCAGTGACATGGTTGTTGACCTGCACATTCTTATGTTGACTGGATACGCGGCCTTTGGGCTCGCGTTAACCCTTAAACACGTTTCGTGCCAACCAGTAATGTTCAGGAAAACAGTAACTTACGGTGTTCGCTAGTCACTCGCACCCTAGTCATTCCGACTAGGTGCCGAGTCGGTTCGACAGCCTGCTTCGTGAGGGCTCAAGCCGATTCGCGCTCGACCATACTGAACCCGACATCGACGAATGCGCGCTCGTGGACGCCGTTCAGCCGGTCGAGCAGCGCGCGCGCCGCGCTCACGCCGATACGCGTGCCGTCGACGCGCACCGTCGTCAGTTGCGGCGTCGTTTCTGTCGCGAAGTCGAGATCGCCGAAACCGCAGATCGCGAGTCGCGAAGGCACGTCGATGCCCATGCGTCTCGCTGCGCCGAGCGCGCCGATCGCCAGCAGGTCGGAGCCGCAGAACACGGCATCGACATCCGGCGCGCTCTGCAGCAGTTGCGGCAACGCGGCCTTGCCTGTCGCCAGCGAACTGGGCGGCGCAACGATCACTTCCGCCACGTCCGTCATCCCCGCCTTCGCGAGCCGGTCGCGAAAGCCTGCGCGGCGTGCAAGCGCGCGCACGTCGCTCGCCGAAATCAGCGCGGGCCGTTTCGCGCCGCGCGCCAGAAAGCGCTCCGCCACCGCCGCGCCGATCTGCTCATGCGAGAAGCCAACCAGCATGTCGATCGGCGTCTCCGTCATGTCCCACGTTTCGACGACGGGAATACCGACGTTGCGCAGACGCTCGCGCAACGAAGCCGTATGCGCGACGCCCGTCAGCAGCACGCCTTCGGGCCGGCGGCTCAGCACGGTATCGAGCAGGCTTTCTTCGTTGGTGTCGCTGTAGCCGCTGAGCGCGAGCAGCACTTCATAGCCTGCGCGCGACATGGTCTCGCTGAACACCTGAATGGTTTCGGAGAACAGCGAGTGCGCGATGGTCGGCACGATGGCCGCGATCAGCCGCGAACGCGCCGACGACAAACCGCCCGCGAGACGATTCGGCACATAGCCGAGCTTCTGCACGACCTGGCGCACACGCTCGAGCGTTTCGGGCGCGACGGACTCCGGGTTGTTGAACACGCGCGACACCGTGATGGGCGACACGCCCGCTTGCGCCGCGACATCCGTGATGCGCAAGCCCTTCGGCCCGCCGCGCGTGCGCCGCGCGGGTGTGGCGCTGCCCTTGAGATCGATCGGGGCGTCGTCGGTTGGCTTGGCGGTCGGCATGAAAAGATGCACCTGGAAAAGTTGCGCGGCTATTGTAGCCAATGCGCGATGCACACATTCACGCGCACTTTCACGCGCGCGTTCATTCGATTGCGGGCGCGCCGCTCACGCCCTGTGCCGCGCGAGCGCTGCGGCGCAGAACGAAGCTGGTGACGATCGCGAAGACCAGCATGCACGCGGCGGGAATCAGCATCGGTGCCTGCGTGCTGCCTGTGGTCTGCTTCACGAACGGCACGAGATTCTGCGCGATGAAGCCGCCGATATTGCCGAGCGAGTTGATGGCCGCAATGCCCGCCGCCGCGCGCGCGCCGAACAGGAACTTCGGCGGCAGCGTCCAGAAGCACGGAATCAGCAGATACATGCACGGTGCGCCGAAGCACAGCGCGACGAAGCGCAGCGTATTGGTCGGCAGGAATACCGACGACAGGAAGAACACCATGCCGAGCAGCGCCGACGCGAGCATCGCGACGATCGCGCGATTGCCCGCTCGCAGTTTCGACGGCAGCCACGCGAGCACGATCGTCGCCATCAGCCACGGAATGATGTTGAGGAAACCGTTCGTCGTGTTCGTGACGCCGAAGCCTTTGACGAGCGTCGGCAGCCAGTAGCTCACGCCGTACACGGAGATCGACAGCATCATGTAGTAGAGCGCCATGCCGATCACGCGCGGCTCGGCGAGCACGGACAGCAGCGTCGTGTGATGCGCGGCGTTCTTGCGGGCCTGCGCGCTCTCGTTCTCCAGCGTGCGCGCAAGCCAGCCCTTTTCTTCGTTCGACAGAAACTTCGCTTCGCGCGGCGATGCGGGCAGGCAGAACAGCACGACCAGCGTAAGCAGCACGGAAGGAATGCCCGTCACGACGAACACGAGCTGCCACCCTTGCAGCCCGAGGAAACCGCCCTTGTCGAGCAGCCAGCCGCAGATCGGCGCGCCGACCATGTTGCCGAGGCTGCTGCCCACCGTGAAGTACCCGAGCATCCGCACGCGATGCCGCTGCGGAAACCACAGCGTCAGGTAATAGATCACGCCGGGATACAGCCCGGCTTCCGATGCGCCCAGCAGAAACCGCAGCACATAGAACATCGTTGCGTTCCGCGTGAACGCGAGCAGGATCGTCACGATGCCCCACGTCAGCATGATGCGCGCCATCCATTTCGGCGCGCCGTACTTGTGAAGCAAAACGTTGCTCGGCACCTCGAAGATCAGATAGCCGATGAAGAACAGCGACGCGCCCAACCCATACGCCACTTCCGACAGCCCAAGACTGCCGAGCATCTGCAGTTTCGCGAAGCTGATGTTCGAGCGGTCGATATACGCGACCAGATACAGGACGCCGAGCAGCGGCATCAGCCGCAGGCCCAGACGATTGATGAGGCGCGATTCGTCGATCGCGGAAGTGACGGTGTTCACGTTGTCTCCTGGGCCCGCTGCGTGCGCGCGGACCTCCTTATGGCGGTTGTCGTCGTGACGGGTTGCGCGTGACCTCTACAGCGCGTTACTTCTGCTGCTCGCGCCACGCCTTGTAGGCGGCCAGCGTTTCCTCGTTCGGCGGATACGTGCCGCGCAGCGGACTGCCGTCGGCGACGCGCTGCTGGATGAACGCTTCGAGCTGCTCCTGTTCGGTTGCATCGCGCGCAACGTCTTCGGCCATTTCGCGCGGCACGATCACGACGCCGTCCACGTCCCCGACGACGATGTCGCCCGGATAGACGGGCACGCCGCCGCACGCGATGGGCACATTCATGTCGACGGCGTGATGCTTCGCGAGATTGAGCGGCGCGCTCGCGCCCGCGCACCAGATGGGCAGACCCAGTTCGGAGATCGTGCCGCTGTCGCGCACCGCGCCGTCCGACACCATGCCCGCGACGCCGCGCTTCGCGAGTCGCAGCGCGAGAATCGAGCCGACCGAAGCGACCGTGCGGTCGCCGCGGCAATCCTGCACGAGCACGCTGCCGGGCGGCGCTGTCTCGACGGCCTTGCGCTGCGGATGGTCGGGGTTCTGGAACACGCCCACATGATCGAGGTCTTCGCGCGCCGGGATATTGCGCAGCGTGAACGCGGGACCGACCAGGTTCGGCGCGCCGGGCGCGGGCTTCACGAGCGGCGCGACGCCTTGCAGGAACACATTGCGCAGGCCGCGCTTGAAGAGCTGCGTGGTGAGCGTCGCGGTGCTCACGTGGCGGAGTTGTTCGAGCGCTTCGGCGCTCACGGTCGTTTCGGTTGCGGTCATATTAGGTGTCGGGTGGCTCGGTATGCGTTAGTGGATTTCCGGCTCATCGCGATTCGCATCGGAGGAGACGGTCAGTTTTTCTTCGAGAAAATCGAAATCGCAACCCTTGTTCGCCTGGGTCACGTGCAGTTGATGCATCACGCCGAAGCCGCGTTCGAACGGACGTTTCGGCGCTTGCCACGCTTCCTTGCGCGCGGCCAGTTCCTGATCGCTGACCTCGACATGCAGGCGGCGAGCGGCCACGTCCAGTTCGATGATGTCGCCGTCCTTCACGAGCGCGAGCGGCCCGCCGACGAACGACTCGGGCGCGACGTGCAGCACGCACGCGCCGTAGCTGGTGCCGCTCATGCGCGCATCGGAGATACGCAGCATGTCGCGCACGCCCTGCTTCAGCAGCTTTTGCGGAATCGGCAGTTGGCCCCACTCGGGCATGCCCGGCGCGCCGACGGGACCCGCATGCTGCAACACGATCACCGAATCGGCCGTCACGTCGAGGTCTTCGCTGTCGATGCGCGCAGCCATGTCGCCGTAGTCCTTGAACACGACCGCGGGACCGCGATGCTTCAGCAGGTGCGACTCCATCGCGGCCGGTTTGATGACGGCGCCATCGGGCGCGAGATTGCCTGTCAGCACGGCGAGACCGTCACGTTCGACCAGCGGATTGGCGCGCTTGCGGATCACGTCGTCGTTGAAAATCTCCGCGCCCGCGATGTTCTCGCCGAGCGTCTGGCCGTTCACCGTCATCTGCGTGCCGTCGATCAGTTCGCCCAGTTCGACCAGCAACGCGCGCAGGCCGCCCGCGTAATAAAAATCCTCCATCAGATACTGGCCCGCCGGACGGATGTTGCCGAGCACGGGCGTCACGCGCGCCAGTTCGTCAAAGCGCGCCGTCGTCAGATCGATGCCCGCGCGGCGTGCGACGGCCACCAGATGCACGATCGCATTCGTCGAACCCGACATCGCGAGCACGGTCGTCACGGCGTTGTCGAACGACTTCGCGGTGAGGATGTCGGACGGCTTCTGATCGGTCCACACCATCTCGACGATGCGCTGCCCCGTCAGCGACGCATATTGCGCGTGACGCGAATCGGCGGCGGGAATCGACGAGAATCCGGGCAGCGTGAGGCCGAGCGATTCCGTCGCGCTCGTCATCGTGGAGGCCGTGCCCATCGTCATGCAATGGCCGGGCGAACGCGCGATGCCGCTCTCGATGCCCTTCCATTCGTCTTCCGTGATCTTGCCCGCACGCAGCTCCGCCCAGTATTTCCACGTGTCCGAACCGCTGCCGAGCGTGCGGCCGTTCCAGTTGCCGCGCAGCATCGGACCGGCGGGCAGATAGATCGCGGGCAGGTCCATGCTGATCGCGCCCATCAGCAGACCCGGCGTGGTCTTGTCGCAGCCGCCCATCAGCACGCAGCCGTCGAACGGATAGGACTTCAGCAGCTCTTCCGTCTCCATTGCGAGGAAGTTGCGGTACAGCATCGTGGTCGGCTTCTGGAACGGCTCGGCGAGCGTCATCACAGGCATTTCGACGGGAAAGCCGCCCGCCTGCCAGATGCCGCGCTTCACTTCCTCGACGCGCTGCTTGAAGTGCGTGTGGCATGAGTTGATCTCGCTCCACGTGTTGACGACGGCGATCACCGGCTTGCCCATGTAGTCCGACGAGTGATAACCCATCTGCGCGGTGCGCGAGCGGTGACCGAACGACCGGAGATCGTTGACGCCATACCAGCGGTAGCTGCGCAGTTCTTCGGGCTTCTTGCGATTCGAGGACAAATCAGTCTCCTTGGTAACGCTATCATTTCCGGCCGCGAAAACGGCGGCGGGACGCGACGGATAGGGGCTTTCGCGGCTGCGAAACGATCATTCGGATGCACGGATGGTAGCGTTATCATTCCGCTCCGTCCGCCAGGGATAGTACGGAGACGCAATGGAAAATCAGGTATGAAGACATGCCGCGCGGACCGGCCCGCGCGGCTGTGTCGCGAACGCGCCGCCTGCGTCAGACTTCTTTCGTGTCGAACACGAGCAGTTCGACGCCCGCCTGCGCGAAGTTCTGCAGATCGGCGGTAGTGGCCGCGGCTTCGGGCGTGCCCATCGCCTGCTGCAACGATTCGAAGCTGTCGAAACTGAGGATGGCGGCGAGCGCATATGGCGACTCGCCCTTGGCGCTTGCCACGGGTCCGACGCTCACTTCGTAGCCGCGCAGGCCGGGTATCGACTTCGCGAGCGGCACGTGTTTATCGAAGTAATGGGCGTCGAATGCGTTGCGGTCGGTGGGGGTCTTGTAGAGCGCGACGAGCTTTGCCATGTCATGCCTCCTGAAACGGACGTTCAGTGTTGCGCCGCCTGCTAATGACCAATACGGCTGATCAATGCGTGCTACCGATACCGCTGGCCAATGCAGAATGCCGCTCGAACGGCTCATGGATTCTACGCCGGGCTTATGCGAAAGCCGTGTGAAGGGACGCGTTTCGAAACAGCCGCTGCACGCATCAACCCGACGGCCTGCGACGCAACGCCCACCAGCCCGCGAGCACGGTAAAACTCACGACGAGCAGCACCATCATCCAGAAGCCGTGCTTGTTCTCCGCGAGCGGCACGCCGCCGACGTTCATCCCGAACAGACCCGCGATGATGTTGATGGGCAGCGCGAGCACGGTCACGATGGTCAGCGTGTACAGCGTGCGGTTGGTCTGCTCGTTCAGGCGCGCGGCAATCTCTTCCTGCAGCAGCTTGATGCGTTCCGCGAGACCCGACAGGTCGCCGAGCACCAGCGAGAACTCTTCCGTCGAATCGCGCAGGCTCTGCACGTCGGCGGGCAGCAGCCATGCGGGCGGCCGCACCAGCAGGCGGAAGATCGAGCCGGGCTCGGGCGCGAGCAGCCGTTGCAGGCGCACCAGCACGCGCCGCATTGCGCCGAGGTCGCGGCGGCTCTGATAGACGCGCTGCGACAGGAAATGATCTTCGATGCGGTCGACCTCGATGCTGGTCCGGCGCACGATTTCGACGAGCAGATCGGCCTGATCGCGCAGCAGATGGATCAGCAGTTCCGCCGATGTGTCGAAGTTCTCGCCGTTGCGCACCGACGCGCGCAGCCGGTCGACCGAGCGCAGTTGCTTCAGACGCGCCGTCACCATGATCCGCTTGTGCGTGTAGACCCACAGCGTCGCGATTTCGGAAGGCGTCTGCTCGAAGTCGTACATCACATCGTTGACGACGGCGAGCAGCGCGCCGTGCTGGTGCTCGATGCGCGTGGAGTGCGAGCCTTCTTGCAGCGCTTCGAAGAAGGTGTCGGGCAGATCGAGATGCGTGCGGATCCAGCGCTCGCTGGACACATGCGCGAGATTGAAATGCAGCCAGAGAAATTCACTCTGATGGGCGCTCGACGCCTTCGTTTCGTTGCGGCATTCGGCAAGCCAATCGGCGGCCGTGTCGGTGTCGACGGCCAGGCCGGGCGTGTCGGGGGCAAAGCGAAATCCGCAAACGAGGCCGGAGCGGTCGGCTCCGTAGGTGCTGGGCGCCAGGTTCAAAGTCATGTGCGTTTCGGGGTGGGGTCCACGAAAGCGCCATTCTGACATGAGCATCGCGTCAGCAGCGTTACGTGACAGCTGTTTGACGCTTATTTGTCGACGAGTTGACAGGCTTTTGACGGCTTTGTCAGCGGCGATGCCGGCAAAAGCGGCGAATCTCGCTCCCGCCGCGTTCGATACGCAGCCGCCCGCACGATTGCGGACGGCTGCGCCCGATGCTTACGCAGCGAAGCCGCCGTCGATCAGCAGGTTCGCGCCCGTCACGAAAGCCGCTTCAGGGCTTGCGACATACGCGACCATGCCCGCGATTTCGTCCGTCGTGCCGTGACGCGGGATCGCCATCAAACCGTGCAGCGATGCGCCAAACTCGCCCGCTTCCGGGTTCATGTCGGTATTGACGGGACCGGGCGCCACGTTGTTGACCGTGATGCCCTTCGGGCCGAGGTCACGCGCGAGGCCTTGCACGAGGCCCAGCAGCGCCGACTTGCTCATTGCGTACGCCGCGCCGCCCGCGAACGGCATGCGCTCGGCATTCGTGCTGCCGATGTTGATGATCCGGCCGCCTTGTCCCATGTGCGGCAGCACCGCCTTCGACGCGACGAACACGGCGCGCACGTTCACTTGCACGGTCGCATCGAAGTCTTCGAGCGTGAAAGTGTCCAGCGTGCCGATGCGCAGCACGCCCGCGTTGTTCACGAGGATGTCGATCTTGCCGAGTTCACGCGCCGTCTCGTTGATCGCGTTCGTCAGCGCAGCGGCATCCGCGACGTCCGCCTTCACGGCAATCGCACGGCCACCCGCCTTCTCGATGCTCGCGACCAGATCGTTCGCTCCCGCTGCCGAGCTGTGATACGTGAAGGCGACCGTCGCGCCTTCGCGGGCGAGCCGGCGAACCACCGCCGCACCGATTCCGCGTGCACCGCCCGTGACGAAAGCAACCTTGCCTTGAAGATTCGAGTTCATGTTGTGCTCCTGATGAAGTGGTGTTGAGGTGATGCAAGTATGGTCAAGCGATTACATTGCCGGTAGCATCTAATCACGACTAACAGTTTCAACTACAGGTATAAGCCGAAACGGACGGCCATCGTCCGCAAGCGGCTGAAACGACAGCCTAGACCGACAACAAATGGAAGCCCTGAACCTCATCGAATCGTTCATCCAGACAGCCGAAACGGGCAGTTTCTCGGCAGCCGCGCGCAGGCTCGGCCTTACGCCTGCCGGTGTCAGCAAGAACGTCGCGCGGCTGGAGGCGCATCTGGGCGTGCGGCTCTTTCATCGCAGCACCCGCAAGCTTACGATGACGCCCGGCGGCGAGCAGCTATGGGCCGACGCGGGCGCGCCGTTCGCGAGCCTGCAGGACGCGTTTGCGCGCGCCGCGCAGCACGACGGCAAGCCGTCGGGCGTGCTGAAGGTCGGCATGGCGCTGTCGTTCGGGCGGGAGTATCTGGTGCCCCTGCTCGGCGAATTTCTCGAACGCTATCCGGACATCGTGCCCGACTGGCACTTCGACAACCGCGCCGTCGATCTGATCGCGGGTGGCTTCGATGCCGCCATCGGCGCCGGGATCGAGTTGACGCAAGGCGTGGTCGCGCGCGAGATCGCGCGGCCTTGCACGATCGTCGCGGCGTCGCCGGCGTATATGAAGGGCCGGCCGCTGCCCGCGCATCCGTCCGAACTCGCGGACCTGGACGGCATTGCACGCCGCTCCAGCAGCACGGGCCGCCTGCGCGCGTGGACGATGCGCAACCAGGTCGGTGAAGAGGCGCTTGCCGAATGCCGCGTGCGGATGATCTTCGACGATCCCGAAGCGATGGCGCATGCGGCGATGCAAGGTCTCGGCATCGCCTTCCTGCCGACGCCGCACGCGGCGCCGTGGCTCGAAAGCGGCCAGTTGATGCGGCTGCTGCCCGGCTGGCACGCGCCCATCAGCCCCCTTACGCTCTATTACCCGAACCGCAAGCTATTGCCCGCGAAGACCCGCGTGTTCATCGACTTCATCGTCGGGGCGTTTCGCGAGCGGCGCCTCGCGGCGCGCTTCGACGCTAGATAGGTGCGATTCGCAGACCGCTGCCACGCGGGCCTTCTACGCAGAATCCATGACAGGGTTTTTCTGTACGCAAGCCGGGGCGACATCTGTCGATATATCAGAAGGAGACATGCGCGCCGCATCCTGTCGAAGCGCGTCCACATTTTAAAAATCGCGCACGTAGCGAGGCGTCCGAATGGTGAAGCTGAGTTTTACCCAGAAGCTGTGGTTGCCGCTCGTCATCAGCCTGATCGCGTTGTTGCTGGTATCGGTGTCGGCGGCATACCTGTCGCGCGAGACGCGTATCGAGGAACGCAAGAACGACCTCGTGAACGTCGCGCATGTCGGTTTGTCGCTGGTTCAGGAATATGCGGCGCTCGCGCAGAACGGCAAGCTCAGCGACGCGGACGCGCGCAAGGAGGCGCTCGCCCGCCTGCGCGACATCCGCTACGGCGAGGACGGCTACTTCCTCGTGATCGATTCGACGCCGCGCATGGTCATGCATCCCATCAAGCCCGCGACCAATGGCAAGGATCTCGCCGGCACCGCTGACGCCGATGGCCGCCACCATTACGTGACATTCGCTAAAGTCGCACAGTCGCCCGATGGCGGCTTCGTCGACTACGTGTTTCCGCATTCGCGCCCCGCGTCGGCATCGGGCCCCGCCGAAGCCGTCGGCAAGATCGGCTACGTCGTGCGCTACGCGCCGTGGGACTGGATCATCGCAACAGGCGCGTACGTCGACGATATCGACGCCGCATTCATGCGCTCGCTCTATCTGATCGGCGGCGTGTTCATCGGCATCGCCGTGCTGCTGGCCACGCTCGTCGCGGTGACCAACCGCAGCATCCAGCGCACGATCGGCGGCGACCCCGGCTATGCGGCCGACGTCGCCAACGCGATCGCGATCGGCGATCTGACCGTGTCGATCGACACGCGCCAGAACGACGAGCGCAGCCTGCTGCGCGAGATGCGCCGCATGCGCGATACGCTGACGGACACGATCCGCGCAATCAAGCATGCCGCCGACAACGTCGCGACGGGTGCGGGGGAAATCGCCAGCGGCAATGCGGACCTCTCGTCGCGCACCGAGAATCAGGCCGCCTCGTTGCAGGAGACGGCGGCGAGCATGGAACAGATGACGTCGATGGTGCGGCAGACGGCGGAGAACGCGCGCACCGCCAGCGAACTCGCCGAAAGCGCCGCGCAGATCGCGAACCAGGGCAGCGTGATGGTCGGCGAGGCCGTCTCGACAATGCGCGACATCTCCAGCGAATCGCAGAAGATGGTCGAGGTGATCGCGGTGATCGAGAGCATCGCCTTTCAGACCAACATCCTCGCGCTGAATGCCGCCGTCGAAGCGGCGCGCGCGGGCGAACAGGGACGCGGCTTCGCGGTCGTCGCGGGCGAAGTGCGCACGCTCGCGCATCGCAGCGCGGGCGCCGCGAAGGAAGTGCGGCAACTGATCAGCCGCGCCGTCGACAAGGTCGGCAACGGCGCGGGTCTCGTCGAGCGCACGGGATCGACGATTCAGCAGGCACGCGATGCGATTGCGAGCGTGACGGGCGTGATGCAGGAAATCGCCGCTGCCGCCGCCGAACAGAGCGCGGGCATCGATCAGGTCAATCTCGCCGTCACGCAGATGGACAGCCTCACGCAGGAAAACGCGGCGCTCGTCGAACAGGCGGCAGCCGCTGCGCATTCGCTGACCGAGCAGGCTGGGCGGTTGAAGACTTCGGTGGATGCGTTTCAGGTCGCCGAAACCGTCTGATGTTTTTTTAGCCGCGACTGACTCCAGCGTGGTTGGACCAGTTTCGGCTTCCTCGCCCTATTCGTGCAGGTTGCTGCGCACGTAGTCGATATGCGTGTGCATCGCCGTGCGCGCTTCTTCGGGCCGCCGCATGCAGATCGCGTCGCAGACGGCGCGATGCTGGATCAGCAGCTGGGCCGACTCCGTCGCGCCCAGTGCCCGCAAATCCGTCCCGCTGATCGTGATGTGTTCGCGCAGCATGCCGAGAATGCTCGTATGCAGATGCAGGAACATCGTGTTGTGCGAGGCCTGCGCGATGGCGTCGTGCAACTGTGTATCGGCCGTGGCTTCGCTTTCCTTGTCGTCGCAGTCGTGCGAGCGCTCCAGTTCGCGCATCAGTGAACGGATCCGTTTGATGTCCGCGCCCGTCGCGCGCATCGCCGCGAAATAGGCCGTCGCGCCTTCCAGCACGCGGCGAAATTCCAGAATGTCGTTGCGCAGCACCGGGTGGTCCGCGACCAGTTGCCCCCACGGCGACGCGATGCCCGCGCGCAACTGATCCGTCGCATACACGCCCGCGCCGCGCCGGCTTTGCAGCAGGCCGCGCGCCGCCAGCCGCTGGATCGCCTCGCGCACCGTGTTGCGCGAGGCGTCGTACTGTTCCGCCAGCGTACGCTCGGCGGGCAGCCGCGAACCGGGCGGCCACGTGCCGTCGAGCAGCGACGTTTCCATCTGGCGCATGATGCCCTCCACCCTGCCCCGCTCTCTCGTCTGCGTCGCCATCCCTCGCCCCTTTATTGGTCCAACCAATTTGTATTGTCGCGCACATTTGGGAATCATGCGCCAACGATTCAAGCAATCCGCGCTGCCACTTGAGCTTCAAACGAGTTTCAAGCGGCGCACAAAGCGGACGCATTCTGGAGCGAGATATGAAGGAAAGGCAATATCCGGCGGCCCCGCGCGATGTGTATCTGTTCGCCACCTGCCTCGTCGACCTGTTCGTGCCCGAAGCCGGCCTCGACGCCGTGAAGCTGCTCGAACGCGAAGGGCTCGTCGTGCACTTTCCTCAGGAACAAAGCTGCTGCGGCCAGCCCGCGTACAGCAGCGGCAATCCCGAACAGGCGCGCAGCGTCGCGCGTGCCCAGTTCGAGCTCTTCTCGAACCCGTGGCCCGTGATCGTGCCGTCCGGCTCGTGCGCGGGCATGATGCGCCACCACTGGCCGAAGCTCTTCGCGGACGATCCCGCGATGGCCGCCAGGGCGGAAGAACTCAGCGAGCGCGTCTACGAACTCAGCGAATTCCTGCTGCGCGTGCTGCACATCGAATTGCCCACTTCGAGCGATGCCGCCGACGAACGCATCGTGCTGCATACCTCATGTGCTGCGCGACGTGAAATGGGCACGCGGGTGCATGGCGTCGAACTCGTCGATGCGTTGCCGGGCGTCACGCGTATCGAGCATGAACGCGAATCGGAATGCTGCGGGTTCGGCGGCACGTTTTCGCTCAAGCATCCCGACATTTCCGGCGCGATGGTTCGCGACAAGGTCGCGTCGGCGTGCGCAACGGGCTGCGAGCGCATCGTGTCCGCCGATTGCGGTTGCCTGCTGAACATCGGCCATGCCGCCCGTCATCAGCACGCGCCCGTTGAAGTCGAACATATCGCGAGCTTCCTGTGGCGGCGCACGCAGCGCGCCGATGCGCATGACAAGGGAGACAACGCATGAACGCGCGCGAACGCATGCTCGGACGATTGCGCGCCGCCGCGCCCGCTCAGGTTTCCGCCGACGACCTCGAACACCTCGACGCAGGCATCGATCTGCATTACGACAGCCGCCGCGTCGCGTCGCCGACGCAGACGCTGATCGAATCGATGCAGGCTGCACTGCGCGCGTCGCACGCCGACGTGTTTCGCGCGACGGAGCGCACGTGGCCCGCGTTGATCGCACAACGCCTGCGCGAAGCGAATGTGAAGCGCGTGCTGCTCGACACGTCGCGCGCGGAAGGTGCCGCGTTACAGCAGGCGCTGCCTGCGTCCGTCGCGACACGCAACTACGATCAGCCGATCGAAAACTGGAAAGCCGAACTATTCGACACGATCGACGCCGGCTTCACGGTCGCGCGCTCGGGTCTCGCAGCGACGGGCACGCTGATCGTCGCACCCGACGCGGGCTCGCCGCGCACGATGTCGCTGGTGCCGCCGCTGCACATCGCGCTCGTCTACGCGCACACGCTGCACGCGGACCTGCACGCCGCGATGCGCGCCGAGCAATGGCAGACAGACATGCCGACCAATCTCGTGATGATCTCGGGCCCGTCGAAGACATCCGATATCCAGCAAACGCTCGCCTACGGCGCGCATGGTCCGCGCGAACTGTGGGTCGTGATCGTCGAACATCAGGCCGACTTCGCGCACGGAGACGCCGCATGAACGCCACGCCGATGCACTTCGTGCCGCCGCAGGACTTCAAGACGCGCGCCCGTGCCGCGCTCGACGATCCCAAACTTCGCAGCAGTTTTCGCGGCGCAATGGACTTTCTGCAAACCAAACGCCGCACGCAATTCCCCGACGACGACGAACTCCAGCATCTGCGCGATCTCGGCGAAGCCGTGCGCCAGCACGCGCTGTCGCGCCTGCCCGATCTGCTTGTGCAGCTCGAAGAACAGCTCACGGCGCGTGGCGTTCATGTGCATTGGGCCGAAACCGCTGCCGACGCCACCGCGATCATTCATCGCATCGCGCAATCGCGCGACGCGAAGCGCGTGATCAAGGGCAAGTCGATGGCGAGCGAGGAGATCGAGCTCAACCATTACCTCGAAGCGCGCGGCATCGACTGTATCGAATCCGATATGGGCGAGTACATCGTGCAGCTCGCACACGAAAAGCCGTCGCATATCGTGATGCCCGCGATCCACAAGACGAAGGCCGATATCGCCGAACTGTTCGAGCAACACATCCCCGATACGCGCTACACGGAAGATGTCGACGAACTGATCCAGACGGGCCGCCGCGCACTGCGCCGCGCATTCATCGACGCCGACATCGGCCTGTCGGGCGTCAACTTCGCGGCAGCCGATACGGGCACGCTCTGGCTCGTCGAAAACGAAGGCAACGGACGTCTGTCCACGACCGTGCCCGACGTGCACATCGCGATCATGGGCATGGAAAAGGTGGTCGCGAAGCTGTCGCACATCGTGCCGCTTTCGAGCCTCCTGACGCGCTCCGCGACGGGCCAGGCGATCACGACGTACTTCAACCTGATCACGGGCCCGCGCCGCGAAGGCGAGCGCGACGGTCCGCGCGAGATGCACGTGGTGCTGCTCGACAACGGCCGCACGCAGGCGTATGCGGACGAGCAGTTGCGCGCGACGCTGCAATGCATCCGCTGCGGCGCGTGCATGAATCACTGCCCCGTGTACACGCGGATCGGCGGACATGCATACGGAACCACGTATCCGGGTCCGATCGGCAAGATCATTTCACCGCATCTGCTGGGCCTCGAAGAAACCGCCGATCTGCCGACGGCATCGAGCCTGTGCGGCGCCTGCGGCGAAGTGTGCCCCGTGCGGATACCGATTCCCGAATTGCTCGTGCGCCTGCGCACGGAAGCGAACCGCGATCCGAACGAAGTGGTCGCGCATCCGTTGCGCGGCCAGGGCGCGAAGTTCAGCCGCGAGGAACAGTTCGTGTGGCGCTTCTGGAGCGGCGCCTTCGCGCATCCGCGCGCCTACCGGATGCTGCGCTGGGCGGCCACGCGGCTGCGCGGCTTCGCGCCGAAGAACCAGATGGGCTGGACCCGTCATCGCGAGCCGCTGAAGCCTGCCGCGCGCAGTCTGCACGATCTGCTGCGCGAGCGCGGCCAGCCCGGGTAGCGATTACTTTACTTAGTTTATTCAGCACAGGGACACGCGTGCACCGTCTTCACAGGCGATGCACCGCGAGCGGCTGCGTGCCGCCAACAAGAATTCATTGAACGCATTTTCGGAGGAGACCGACATGCACCCGTGGTATCAGACCTATCTGCCGCTCGGCAGCCTCTGGCTATCCGCGCTCGCGGCCAGCATCCCGATCATCTTTTTCTTCGTCGCGCTGGCGGCGCTGCGCCTGAAGGGACATGTCGCGGCAGCGGGAACGCTGATCCTGTCGCTCGCCGTAGCGATCTTCGCGTACGGCATGCCCGCGCCGCAGGCCTTCGCGGCCGCGGGCTTCGGCTTCGCCTACGGCCTGTGGCCGATCGCATGGATCATCGTCACGGCCGTATTCCTCTACAAGCTGGTCGTGAAGACGGGGCAGTTCGACATCATCCGCGCATCCGTCCTCGCGCTGACGGACGATCAGCGTCTGCAACTGCTGCTGATCGGCTTTTCGTTCGGCGCGTTTCTCGAAGGCGCGGCTGGCTTCGGCGCACCCGTCGCGATCACGGCAGCCCTGCTCGTCGGTCTGGGCTTCGATCCACTGAAGGCGGCGGGCATGTGTCTGATCGCCAATACCGCACCCGTTGCGTTCGGCGCGATGGGCATTCCCATCATCGTCGCGGGCCAGGTGACGGGCATCGACCCGTTCCTGATCGGCGCGACGGCGGGCCGTCAGTTGCCGCTGCTGTCGCTGGCCGTGCCGTTCTGGCTGGTCTTCATGATGGACGCCAAACGCGGCATCAAGGAAACGTGGCCGGCCGCGCTCGTCGCGGGCGGCAGCTTCGCCGTCACGCAATACTTCACGTCGAATCACATCGGACCTGAGCTGCCCGATATCACGTCGGCGCTCGTGAGCCTCGTCGCACTTGCTTCGTTCCTGAAGGTCTGGCAGCCGCGCCGCGCACACGATACGGCGCGCGGCACCGTCGGCGGCGGCGCGGCGGCGCTTTCTCTCGGTGGCTTTGGCGGCGGTAATGGTGCATCGAATGGCACGAGCCGTCGCGCGTCGCCGTACACGGTCGCACAGACCATCCGCGCGTGGGCGCCCTTCGGCATTCTGACCGCCGTCGTCACCGTGTGGAGCCTGCAATCGTT
Organism: Paraburkholderia sp. Tr-20389; assembly: GCF_017104565.1. Classification (GTDB taxonomy): domain Bacteria; phylum Pseudomonadota; class Gammaproteobacteria; order Burkholderiales; family Burkholderiaceae; genus Paraburkholderia. Next base: position 31,120 of record NZ_JAAGPD010000039.1, read on the forward strand.
CAAGGCGCTGTTCGCTGCGAAGGGCGCGCTTGCGTGGAGCATCATCAAGTTCAAGGTGCCCGCGCTCGATCAACTCGTGATGAAAACGGCGCCCATCGTTGCGACGCCCAAAGCATATGAAGCCGTGTTCAAGCTCGATCTGCTCTCCGCAGTCGGCACGGCGATTCTGCTGACCGCGCTGATATCGATGATCCTGCTGCGCGTGAAGCCGCGCGACGCGCTCTCCACGTTCGGCGAAACGCTGAAGGAACTGCGCCGCCCCATCCTGTCGATCGGTCTCGTGCTGTCGTTCGCGTTCGTCGCGAACTATTCGGGCATGTCGTCGACGCTGGCATTGCTGCTCGCCGGCACGGGCGCCGCGTTCCCGTTCTTCTCGCCGGTGCTCGGCTGGCTCGGTGTGTTTCTGACAGGTTCGGATACGTCGTCGAATGCGCTGTTCTGCTCGCTTCAGCATACGACCGCGCATCAGATCGGCGTGTCGGACACGCTTCTGGTGGCCGCAAATACGACGGGCGGTGTGACGGGCAAGATGATTTCGCCGCAATCGATCGCGGTTGCTTGCGCGGCGACGGGTCTCGTCGGACGCGAGTCGGAGCTGTTTCGATTCACCGTGCGGCATAGCCTGCTGTTCGCGGTGATCGTCGGCCTGATCACGCTGCTGCAGGCGTATGTGTTGCCGGGCATGCTGCCGGGCTGATCCTTCCGCTTACTGTATCTGAAGAAACGCCCGCATTATTTGCGGGCGTTTTTGCTTAAGGCTCGCTGATAAACCACGCTTTCAAGGTCTCCGCTCCCGGCTTGAGTTCGACCGACCTCGGATGCACGAGGTAGTACGCAGTCTTCAAGGGCAAGCTCAAGCCAAACGGATCGACCAGCGACTTCGCCGCCCGCTCCGCTTCCGTCAACACGGCGCTCGTCAGCACGACGCCCTGCCCGCGCACGGCCGCCTCGATCGCCATCAGCGACTGGTCGAAGTGAATGCCTGGAATGCCATCGATCTGCCGCGCGGACAGCTTGCCGAATTTCCTGAGCCACGTCGTCCAATGCGGATGCAGCGTGTTGTGCAGCAGCGTCGCACGTGGCAGATCGTCGGGGCTTTTCAGCTTGAGCCGTCTCGCGTACGACGGACTGCAATAGACGTGCGCTTCGTCGGGATGCAGCAGTTGCACGTTCAGGTCGGGCGCGTTGCCGTCGAAATAGCGCACGGCCAGATCGATGGACTGCAATTCGAAATCGACCATCGCAGTCGTCGTGTTCAGTTCCAGCGCGATGTCCGGATGCGCGATCAGAAACTCCGTCATGCGTGGCGCAAACCATTTCGCGGCGAAACTGGGCGGCATGGATATGCGTACGCCTTTGTTCTGGCTCTCCCGCACGCGGCGGCTCGCATGCACGATCTGCGCGAGCGCGGGTTGAACCTGTGTGTAGTAAGCGCGCGCATCGTCCGTCGGCACGATTTGCCGAACCTGACGAGCAAACAGCGCGACCCCGAGCCACGCTTCGAGCTTCTGGATCTGCTGACCTACCGCGCCGGGCGTCACGTTCAATTCGTCAGCAGCTAGAGAAAAACTGTTCAGTCGCATCGCGGCTTCAAACGCGACCAGTGCCTTGAGTGGGGGTATGCCGGACATAAGATAGTTTTTCTTCACTATCGACGAAAACAAATCGTTTGTACCGCATCTGCGTGCGCAGCACAATCGGCCCATCGTCTCTGCTTCCGATGGTGTTTGCCATGAACCCCGCCTATTTCGCATTCGCGCTGCTCGGCCTGATCTGGGGCAGCAATTTTCTTTTTATGAAGTGGGCCAGCGTGTTGATCTCGCCCGCACAGATCGTCTTCCTGCGCGTGCTGTTCGGCTTCCTGCCGCTCGTCGTCTATGCGTTTGCCACGAAGGCGCTGTCGTGGAAGCAGTTGCGCCATGCCCATCACTTCATTGTGATGTCGCTGCTTGCTACGAGCGTCTACTACTACGCGTTTGCAAAAGGCGCGTCGCTGTTGCTGTCGAGCGTAGCCGGCATGCTGAGCGGCGCGATTCCACTGTTCTCGTTCGTCTGCGCGTGGGCACTGTTGCGGGCCGAGCGGCCGACCGCGAAGATGATCGTCGGCGTGGTGTGCGGTTTCGTTGGCGTGCTGATGATCGCGCGGCCGTGGAATGGCGCCGTCGCGAGCGTGAATCTGGGGGGCGTCGGGTATATGGCGGCGGGATCGTTGAGCGTGGGCGGCTCTTTTGTCTACGCCCGGCGCTTTCTATCGACACTCGACATGTCTCCCGTCGCGCTGTCGACGTGGCAAATCGGCTTTGCGCTCCTGACGATTGCCTGCGTGACGCCATTCGACGGCATCGCAAGCATCGCGCACGAGACGCGCGCCGTCGTCGGCATCGTGCTCGGGCTTGGGCTGCTCGGCACGGGCGTCGCGTATATCCTGTACTACTTCATCGTGCAGCGGCTCGGCGCGCTCGCCGCGTCGAGCGTCACGTATATTCCGCCCGTCGTCGCATTGGTGATCGGCGTGCTGTTCGCGCACGAGCCGATCCGTTCGCTCGATCTGCTCGCCATGGTCTGCATTCTCGGCGGCGTGTTCCTGCTGCAAAGCGGCCGCAATCCGCAGAAGAAAGCGGCTCCTGCTTCTTCCGCGGGGCGCACGGCTGCCTAGGTATCGCTCCACATACGCAGCAGGTTGTGATAACACCCTACCAGCGTGCGGCGCGCCGCTTCATCGCCATTCGATGCATTGAGCCGCTGGATCGCGCCGTCGAGATCGAACAGCATCGCGCGCTGCGTGTCGTCGCGCACGAGGCTCTGCACCCAGAAGAAGCTCGATACACGCGCACCGCGCGAGACGGGCCGCACCTGATGCAGGCTCGTGCCCGGATAGACGATTGCGTGTCCGGCGGGCAGCTTCACTTCCTGCACGCCGAAAGTATCTTCGATCAGCAGCTCGCCGCCGTCGTATTCGTCGGGCGGCGTGAGGAACAGCGTGATCGAGATGTCGGTGCGCACGCGCGCGCCACTGCCCGGCACGAGCCGGATCGCACCGTCCACGTGACTGCCGAAGTGCATGCCGCCTTCATAACGGTTGAACAGCGGCGGATACACCTTGTTCGGCAGCGCGGCGCTGATGAAAAGCGGATGGCGTTCCAGCGACGCGACGATCCGGTCGCCCATTTCCAGCGCGATGGGCGAGCCCTCCGCGATCTGCTGGTTGCGCTTGACGGGTGCGCCCTGATAGCCGGCTGTCGCGCGGCCATCGACCCATGCATCGCTCGTTTCGAGCTGCGCGCGCATCGCGGCGGCTTCGGCGGGGCTCAGTACGTCCGGGATCGAGACTATCATCGTTCAAGGTTCCTGCTTAACGGACAACGCCGCGCGCTTTCTGCATGAATCGCTTCATGCGGGAAGCACGCGGCATGTCGTGGGCTATCGCTTCATGCGATCAGAAGAAGCGATAGTTTACCGTCGCGAGGAACGTACGGCCGTAACCCGGCACCGCGCGTCCGCCGTCGGACGGAATCAGCGCGTCGTAGTAGTTCTTGTCGGTAAGGTTCAACACGTTGAGCTGAACGTCGTAACGCTTCGCGTGATACGCGGCCATCGCATCCCAGCGCGTGTAGCCGCCGACCTGCACGAAGTTGTTATTCGCTGCATAGCGCGACGACATATACGTCGGCCCGCCGCCGATTTCCCAATGCGGCGTGAACAGGTACGTGGTCCACAGCGTGAGCGTGTGCTTGGGCGTGTTGGCGGGCACCTTGCCTTGCGTACCGTCTAACGCCTTCAGGATCTCGCCGTCCATGTACGTGTAGCCACCGAACACCTGCCAGTTGTTCGTGATGTGACCGGCAAGACCGAGCTGATAACCGCGCACGCGGATATCGCCATCGAGCGTGTAGCTGCCGTCCGGGTTCGCCGTGCGCGCATTCGTCTTTTCGATGTTGAACAGCGATTGCGTGACGGACAATCCACCGCCAAGCAGATCCAGCTTCGCGCCCACTTCATACGACTTGTTGTGTTCGGGCGGCAGGCTCTGCTGGCCGTTCGTCAACGTCAGCGCTTCGAGCGACGGATCGAACGACGTGCCGTACGACACATAATACGATTGCCAGTCGGCCGGCTGATAAATGATGCCGCCGCGCACGCTCGTGAAGTAGTTCGTCTGCGTCGCATAGCCCGGCACGTTGATCGAATTGTGAATCGACGCTTCATAGCGATCCCAGCGCACGCCGCCCACCACCTTCCAGTGCTGGCCGATCGACACCGTATCGTTCACGTACGCACCCACGCCATTCGCACTCGATTCCGCGAGATTGGTGGCGACTTCCTTCACGTTCGCAGGACGCGGCAGATACGGCGGATCGATCAGCGGCACGACGCCGATCGTATTCGAGGTCATACCCGGCGAGGTCGCGGTGAAGGTCTGATTGCTATACGTTTCGTGGCTCAGGTCGAGACCCGTGATCACGTCGTGTTTGAGCGGACCCGTGTTGAACTTCGCTTCGAGATCGGTCGAGTTGTAGACCGAGTGGTCGTTGATGTTGCGGTCCTTGCCCTGCAGCTTCACGAACAGCTTCGACGGATCGATCGTCGTGAAGTTGCCGTTGGTCAGCGCCGTCGACGTCGAGAGCGGACCCGTCAGCACCGATGCCGCGTTGGTCGCGCGCGCTTCCGTGCTGTAGTGGCTGAACTGCGTCTGGTTACGCAGAATCAGGTCGTCGTTGAAACGGTGCTTGATGCGCGCGCTGAGCGTCTGCACGTCCTGAATCGTGCGGTCGTCGGTGTAGCCGTAAAACGTGCCGCGATTCACCGGCGCGGGATGGCCGTTCAGCGGCGGAATACCGTAGTCGGGCTGATCGCGGTTGTGCTGGATCAGCGCGGACAGCGTGATTTCCGTCGGCGTGCCGATGCCGAACTTCACTTCGGGCGCGACGCCGTAGTCCTTGTTCTTCATCACGTCGCGCGACGAGCCGAGGCTCTGGCCGAATGCGTTGATGCGGAACGCTGACGTGTCAGTGATCGGCGTGTCGAGGTCGACGGTCGTGCGATAGCGGTCATGTGTGCCGGCCTGCACGGAGACGTCGGCGCGCTTCTTCAGCGTCGGCTCCTTGCTGACCTGGTTGATCACGCCGCCCGTCGAACCACGACCGAAGTACAGCGACGACGGACCATACAGCACATCGATCGACTCGAGGTTGAACGTGTCGCGATAGTACTGGCCGCGATCGCGAAAGCCATCGAGGTAAATGTCGGTACGCGCCGAGAAGCCGCGCAGGTTGATGTTGTTGCCGATCTGCCCGCCTTCGGCTGCGCCGATCGTAATGCCGGGCACGTTGCGCAACGCATCGGAGAAGGAGCTCACGGCCTGCGATTGCAGCACGGCCTTGGGCACGACGGTCGCGGCTTGCGGAATGTCACGCAATGCGGTCGGCACCTTGGCGCCGACGCTCGACGTGTCGGGCTGGAAGTCGGTAGCGTTGTCCGCTTGGCCCGACACATGAACAGCAGGCAGTGCGGTGCTTTCGGAAGGCTGGCTGGCGGAGGGCTGGCTGGCGGGAGAAGTGGACGTTGCGGCCTGGGCTACTTGTGCTGCCGGTGTGGCAGGCGTCGTCGTTTGGGCGTAGAGCGGCGTCGCAAAGACGGCCATGACGGCCGCTGCGAGTGGCGTTGTTCGATACATCGCGATTCCCTGTCGTTGTCACTGATTTTTTTGGTGCAACGGGCGCTGCCTGCCCGTCCGGTTCACGCCTTCGCGCGAACCGCCCCGCCGAGCCGACAACACCTCCGGCTGGCCGCCATTAAATGCGAATCGATATCATTACATGAACGGTAATGGTTCGCAATAATGCACACGGCATGTGTGGTCATTGCGCGTCATTCTTTTTAATGACGATTCGCTTTCGACTAACGGTTAAATCATGCCCACTTCTCACTGCTTTTAGACGCGATTAAAAAGCCAATAAAAAAAGCGGCGTCTTTCGACGCCGCCCATTCAAGCCTTCCCGCTTCTTTGCTAAAGACGCTGCTTAGCGCACCTTGCCCGCCTTCCATGCCGCCAGCAACTGGTCGTATTTGACCGTTTCCCCCTTCGGCTTTTCATTTGCGAGCTTCTTCCATGGCGCGTGTTGATCGGAAAGCCATTTCGACGTGTCGCTTTCCGCATTCAGTTCAGGCGCACAGACCTTCATGCCCGCGCGTTGCAAGCGGCCCAGCACCTGATCCATTTCCCTCGCGAGGTTGTCCATCGCCGCTTGTGGCGTCTTTTCGCCGGCAACGGCAGTCGCAACGTTCTTCCACCACAGTTGCGCCATCTTCGGATAGTCCGGCACGTTGTTGCCGGTCGGCGTCCACGCGACACGCGCGGGACTGCGATAGAACTCGATCAGGCCGCCGTATTTGTCCGCGTTCTTCGTGAAGTAATCGCTATGAATGTCGGAATCGCGGATGAACGTGAGACCGACAATCGACTTCTTGAGCGACACGCTCTTCGACGTCACGAACTGCGCGTAAAGCCATGCGGCCGCACGCTGGTTAGCCGGCGTCGATTTGAAGAAAGTCCACGAGCCGACATCCTGATAGCCGTTCTGCATGCCGTCTTTCCAGTACGGGCCGTGCGGCGACGGCGCCATGCGCCACTTCGGCGTACCGTCAGCGTTCGTCACATTGCCGGGCTTCAGCATCGATGCCGTGAAGGCGCTGTACCAGAAGATCTGTTGCGCGATCTTGCCTTGCGCCGGAACCGGGCCGGCTTCGTTGAAGGTCATGCCGGACGCTTCCGGCGGTGCATATTTCTTCAGCCAGTCGATGTACTTCGTCGTTGCGAAGACGGCCGCGGGACTGTTCGTGCCGCCGCCGCGTGACACCGACGCACCCACGGCATGACATCCATCCGGCGTCACGCGGATGCCCCACTCGTCGACGGGCAGACCGTTCGGAATGCCTTTATCCGCTTCGCCCGCCATCGAAAGCCACGCATCGGTAAAGCGCCAGCCCAGTGACGGATCTTTCTTGCCGTAGTCCATGTGACCGAAGACTTTTTCTCCGTCGATTGTCTTCACGTCATTGGTAAAGAACTCGGCGATATCTTCATACGCGGACCAGTTGACGGGCACGCCGAGATCGTAGCCATACTTGGCCTTGAACTTGTCCTGAAGATCTTTGCGGGCAAACCAGTCCGCGCGGAACCAGTAGAGGTTCGCGAACTGCTGGTCGGGCAACTGGTAGAGCTTCTTGTCGGGCGCCGTGGTAAAGCTCGTGCCGATGAAGTCCTTGATGTCGAGATTCGGATTCGTATATTGCTTGCCTTCGCCTTCCATATAGTCGGAGAGCGGAATGATCACGCCATAGCGATAGTGCGTGCCGATCAGATCGGAATCGGAAATCCAGCCGTCGTAAATGCTTTGGCCCGATTGCATCGAGGTCTGAAGCTTTTCGACGACGTCGCCTTCCTGAATGATGTCGTGCTTGACCTGAATGCCTGTGATTTCGGTGAATGCCTTAGCAAGCGTTTTCGATTCGTACATGTGCGTGTCGAGCGTTTCGGACACCACGTGCACTTCCTTGACGCCTTGCGACTTGAGCTTCGCAGCCGTATCGACGAACCATTTCATTTCGTCCATCTGCTGCTGTTTGGTCAGTGTGCTCGGCTGGAATTCGCTATCGACCCATTTCTGCGCTTCGGGCGTGCCTGCCAGCGCAGCGTGATTCGCACAAGCCCCCGCGACCACTCCTGCTACTGCAAGCGCGACGATCCGTCTCCTGTGTTGCATGGTCTTCTCCTGTGTCTCCACACCCCTTATGGATCATCAGCCGATAGCCGCCCGGGGCATCAACGGAACCGGTTTGTTCCTGCTTCCTTTATCCCTTCCACATGATCGCGAGCAGCACGACGACGGATGCCGCAAAGCCGGGCCATGCACTCGCGCCTTCGCCGCTGATCGCGATCCACGCGAGATTCACATACGCCGCCGTCAACAGGCCGATGAACAGCCGGTCGCCGCGCGTCGTGGCAATCGGCAAGAAGCCTTTACGTTCGATAGTCGGCGAGCGCATTTCCCAAACGGTCATGCCCGTGAGCATCACGACGACGCAGCCGAAGAAGATCGCGACTTCCGGTGTCCAGTACATCCACGTGAACATCACACTCTCCCCATCGCGAAACCCTTCGCGATGTAATTGCGGACGAAATAGATGACGAGAGCGCCGGGAATGATCGTCAGCACGCCGGCCGCCGACAGCACGCCCCAATCCATGCCCGCCGCCGATATCGTTCGTGTCATCACCGCCGCGATCGGCTTCGCGTTCACCGTGGTCAACGTGCGCGCCAGCAGCAGCTCGACCCAGCTGAACATGAAGCAGAAGAACGCCGTCACGCCCACGCCTGCCTTGATCAACGGCAGAAAGATCTTGATGAAGAACGCGGGAAACGAATACCCGTCGATATACGCCGTCTCATCGATTTCACGCGAGACACCCGACATGAAGCCCTCGAGTATCCACACGGCGAGCGGCACGTTGAACAGCATGTGCGCCAATGCAACGGCGACATACGTATCCATCAGACCCACGCTCGAATAAAGCTGAAAGAACGGCAAGAGAAACACGGCGGGCGGCGTCATCCGGTTAGTGAGAAGCCAGAAGAACATGTGCTTGTCGCCTAGAAAGCGATAGCGCGAGAACGCGTACGCAGCCGGCAATGCGACCAGCACCGACATCACCGTATTCATCAACACATAGACGATCGAGTTGATATACCCCCAGTACCACGACGGGTCGGTGAAAATGATCTTGAAGTTGTCGAACGTCACATGGTGCGGCCAGATCGAGAACGCCGACATCGTTTCTTCGTTCGTGCGCAGCGAAATCGACAGCATCCAGTACAGCGGAATCAGCGCAAACGCGATATAGACAAGCAATACGAGCGCGCGTATCCAGCGGCGATTGTCACGCATTGTCTTCTCCCGTCGTTGCAGGACCGCCCTTGCCCACGCGCTCCATCCAGTTGTAGAGAATGAAGCAGAGCAACAGGATGATCAGGAAGTAGATCAGCGAAAACGCCGCCGCGGGGCCGAGATCGAATTGACCCACGGCCTTTTGCGTGAGGTACTGGCTAAGGAACGTCGTCGAGTCGCCAGGACCGCCGCCCGTCAGCACGAATGGCTCCGTGTAGATCATGAAGCTGTCCATGAAGCGCAACAGCACAGCGATCATCAGCACGCCGCGCATCTTGGGCAACTGGATATAGCGGAACACGGCAAAGCGACTGGCGCCGTCGATTTCCGCGGCCTGGTAGAAGGCATCGGGAATTGCACGCAAACCTGCATAGCACAGCAAGGCGACCAGCGGCGTCCAGTGCCAGATATCCATCACGAGCACCGTCACCCATGCATCGGTAGGACTCGCCGTGTAGTTGTATTCGACGCCGATACGATTCAGCGCGTAGCCAAGCAGGCCGATATCGGGCCGCCCGAAGATCTGCCAGATCGTGCCGACCACGTTCCATGGAATGAGCAGCGGCATCGCGAGCACGACGAGCGCAGCCGATGCACGCCAGCCCGACGCAGGCATCGCGAGCGCAAGCGCGACACCCAGCGGAATCTCGAACAGCAGCACACAAGCCGAGAAAATGATCTGCCGTCCCAATGCGCCGCGCAGATCCGGGTCGGTCATGATGTTGCGAAACCATTCCGTACCGACGAACACATGCTGTGTCGGGCTGATGATGTCCTGCACCGAGTAGTTGACGACCGTCATCAACGGCAGGATCGCGGAGAACGCGACGCAGATGAACACGGGCACGACGAGCAGCCAGGCCTTCTGGTTGAGCGGCTTGTTCATCGCGCGCCTCCCGCTGCGGCGCGTACCGCGATGCGTTCGTCGTTGCTGAAATAAACGGTTTCGGGCGCGGCGACGCGCAACCACACAGGGCCATCCACGACGCGCAAGTTCGGCTCCATCTTTGCGTTGAACACGTGACCTTCGCAGTTCGCCGTCACGAGCTGATAATTGCCGAGCTGCTGCGCGCGCGTGACTTGCGCCCTGACGGCGCCTGTTTCGCCGTCGTCAGCGAGGCGCACGAACTCCGGACGAATGCCGAGCTTGAGATCGCCATTCGTGTTCTTGAGTGTCGCGAGCGTATTCGCGTCGACGGCAATGCGCTGCGAACCCAGCTTGACCGCACCTTCATCCAGACTGACGGGACACAGGTTCATCCCCGGACTGCCGATGAAATAACCGACGAACGAATGATCGGGTCGCAGAAACAGCGCTTCCGGTCCGCCCTTCTGCACGACACGCCCATTGGTCATCACGACCACTTCATCGGCGAACGTCAGCGCTTCGACCTGATCGTGCGTCACGTAGATCAGCGTGAGCTTCAGCTGCTGATGGATCTTCTTCAGTTGACGCCGCAGCATCCACTTCATGTGCGGATCGATGACGGTCAGCGGCTCGTCGAAAAGAATGGCCGCCACATCCTTGCGCACGAGTCCGCGTCCAAGCGAGATCTTCTGTTTCGCATCCGCCGACAGATTGCTCGCCTTGCGCGGCAAGTCGCGCGCCATGTCGAGAATGTCGGCCACTTCATGCACGCGCGTGCGCACTTCGGCCGCAGGAAGCCCGCGATTGCGCAGCGGAAATGCGAGGTTGTCGAACACGGACATCGTGTCGTAAATCACGGGGAACTGGAACACCTGCGCGATGTTGCGTTCGCGCGCGCCTTGCGTGGTGACGTCGTGCCCGTTGAACAGCACCTTGCCTTCCGAGGGCTTCAGCAGACCCGACACGATATTGAGCAAGGTCGACTTGCCGCAGCCCGAAGGTCCGAGCAATGCATACGCGCCGCCGTCTTCCCAGACCATGCTCATCGGCTGCAGTGCATAGTCGTCGAGCGATGAAGGATTCGGGCGGTACGCGTGCCCGAGGTTCTGAAATTCAATGCGCGCCATATGCCACCTCCTGCACCTTGGGACGCGCGACAAGACTCGCGTCCGCGCCGAACACGAACAGTTCGTCCGGGTCGATATAGACGTCGAGTTGCGTGCCGATCGCGATCTGATGCACGCCTTGCAATTGCGCGACAAGGTCGATGCCGCCGTGACGCGTGTGCAGATGCAGGTACGTTTCCGAGCCGCTCAGCTCGGCGAGTTCGAGCAGGCAAGGCACCGCGATCGAATGCGCATTGCGCGGCGCCAGCCGCAGATGGCCGGGCCGTATGCCGATCCGGCAGCTACCCGTGCCGACGGCCGTCGCGGCTGCATGCCGCACAGGCACGTCGACGCCGATGGGCAGGCGCGCGTCGCCGTTGTCGAGCAGTTCGCTCGTCAGCATGTTCATGGGCGGGTCGTTGAACACGGCGGCCACATCGACATTCGCGGGCGCGTTGTAGACGTCGAGCGTCGGCCCGAACTGCAGCACGCGGCCCTTGTCGACCACGGCCGTATAGCCACCGAGCAGCAGCGCTTCGAGCGGCTCCGTCGTCGCATAAACGACAGTGGTCTTGCCGTCGGAAAAGAGCGTGGTGAGTTCCGCCCGAAGTTCTTCGCGCAGCTTGTAGTCGAGGTTGACGAGCGGCTCGTCGAGCAACACCAGCGATGTGCGCTTGACGAGCGCACGCGCCAGCGCGCAACGCTGCTGCTGGCCGCCCGACAGTTCGCCGGGCCGCCGCTCGAGCAGATGCTCGATATGCAGCTTCGACGCGACTTCGTTCACGCGGCGGCGTATCTCGGCGGCATCCGTCTTTTGCAGCTTGAGCGGCGATGCGATGTTGCCGAACACCGTCATCGCGGGATAGTTGATGAACTGCTGATAAACCATCGCGAGATTGCGCTGACGTACGCTCACTCCCGTCACGTCCTGGCCGTCGGCGAGCACGCGCCCGGACGCAGGCCTGTCGAGTCCTGCCATCACGCGCATCAACGTGGTCTTGCCTGCCTGAGTCGGACCCAGCAGCACATTGATCGCCCCCGGGACAAGCCGCAGATCGACGCCATACAGATGCGTCAGCCCGCCCGAAACGACGGTGACCCGCTCCAGTTCCAAAACCAAATTGCTCTCCTTTGTCCGATGCTGCTTCGCTTTCTTCTGCTTGTTCGTTGTTCAACTGCGGCTTCGACGCCAATGCAGATGCTTTGGTACGGCTACAGCAATGACGCGCTTACGGCGTGCGCAAACGCCCGGCGGCGCGAAAGCACGGCCCGGTTTGCATACGAGAGGCAGGGCAAGGGATAGCGCCGCGAAGGCGCCGGAGAAGCTGTTGTCGATCCATTGTCCCGATGGTTTTTTTATTCGGGTACTTCAAAAACAGGCCACAAGGCCGATGTTCAAAAAGGAAATCAAAACAACAGCAACAATGTTCTCTTTTGTTCGTTTACGTTTAAATCGGGGTTAACCATACAAAACACGAACAACGACCATCTACCCTACTTACGGACAGTAGAACAATCTATTACGCATTGACGCCAGTTTTCTTACCAAAAGAAAGTTGGCGGTCAGCGTAACAGAAGAAACGAGAGACGCAGGGCGACTGCGACCTTCCATTCAGCGTTGGCAGCAGATCACGTGCACGCGCATTTCGATCGACGAAAAAGCACCTTGCTTAGGGTTGGGCCACGCGCAAAACGCACACAAAAGGACACGTCGATCGCACGCAATTCACGAAGCACTCCATCCGTGGATGTGTTCGAAAAACGCCTTGTTTTATGGCGTTTTTGCGCGAGACAGCCCTTCTCTAAAGGACTTGTCGGGCTGCATCGACGCATGCGGGTATACGTTAATTTGTGCGCGCCGGGCAGCCCCGTTTACTGAAGTGAAAGCCAGGTCGTCCGAACTACTTTGATCAGACATGATCGAGGGGTTCGGACGTTGTTTGTTCGTACCGGAGGTGTAGCATGGCGAATCTGTCCAGCAGTGCAATCGACGAATTCAAGGCTCTCACACGAGGCCAGATCGTATTGCCCGGCGACCCGTCGTTCGATGAAGCACGCAGTATCTGGAATGGCATGATCGATCGTCGCCCCGCGATCATCGTTCGCTGCGCGGGCACTGCCGACGTCCGTTGCGCGGTCAATTTCGCCCGCGACAACCAGCTTCTGCTCGCCGTGCGCGGCGGCGGTCACAACATAGCAGGCAGCGGCGTGTGCGAAGACGGCATGCTGCTCGATCTTTCGCCGATGAAGTCCGCGCGCATCGATCCCGTGGCGCGGCGCGCCTATGTGGAGCCCGGCTGTCTGCTGCGCGACTTCGATCACGAAGCACAAGCCTTCGGTCTCGCCACGCCGCTCGGCATCAACTCGACCACGGGCGTCGCCGGTCTGACGCTCGGCGGTGGCTTCGGCTGGCTCAGCCGGCGCTTCGGCATGACGGTGGACAACCTGATTTCAGCCGACGTCGTCACCGCCGACGGCCAAATGATCCGCTGCAGCGCCGATTCGCATGAAGATCTGTTCTGGGCGATTCGCGGCGGCGGCGGCAACTTCGGCGTCGTCACGATGTTCGAGTTTCGTCTGCACGAAGTCGGTCCGGAAGTGTATGGCGGCCTCGTCGTGTTGCCGATGGATCAGGCGCGCGATGCACTCGTGAAATACCGCAAGGCATTCGAGACGTGGCCTGACGAATTGACCGTCTGGGCCGTTGCGCGCTTTGCGCCACCGCTGCCTTTCCTGCCCGCCGATGTGCACGGCAAGCCGATCATCGCGTTCGCCGTCTGCTATACGGGACCCGTCGCGAACGGTCCCGCCGTGGTCGACGAAGTGCGCAAGTTCGGTACGCCCTATGGCGAGCATCTCGGACCGATGCCGTACACCGCCTGGCAACAGGCGTTCGATCCGCTGCTGACGCCCGGCGCGCGCAACTACTGGAAGTCGCACAATCTGGCCACGCTCGACGACGGCCTGATCGACGCGTTCGTCGATGCGATCGGCAACCTGCCGTCGCCTCAGTGCGAAATTTTCTTTGGCGCAATAGGCGGCCAAACGATGCGCGCGGCGCCCGACGCCACGGCCTATTCGAATCGCGACGCGAAGTATGTGATGAACGTGCACGGCCGCTGGACCGAGGCCGCCGACGACGAACGCTGCATTGCCTGGTCGCGCGCATTCTTCGATGCATCGGCGCCGTTCGCGCTCGGCAGCGTCTACGTGAACTTCATGACGGAGGAGGAATCCGGGCGCGTCGGTGCTGCCTATGGTCCTAACTACGCTCGACTCGTCGCCGTGAAAGACCGTTACGATCCGCAGAACCTGTTCCGGCATAACCAGAACATCAAGCCATCTGCCATGGCCTGAGTGCTGCGCGTTCGAAACGCCGGATGGCAACCTGCCTGCCATCCGGCATTCGCTGTTCAACGCCCTTCTCCCGTCGATGCAGATTGCCGCCCACCGCTCCATACCGCGCCTGCGCATCGCGTTACTGACCCTCATCGCGATGTTCGCGTTCGCGGGCAATTCGCTGCTGTGCCGCGTCGCCCTGAAAGGCACATCGATCGATCCCGCGACGTTCACGTCGGTGCGCATCGTGTCGGCGGCAGTCGTGTTGTGGATCATTCTGCGTACACGCGGCAATTCGCAACGCGTCGGCGGCAACTGGCTGTCGGCGTTCGCGCTGTTTGCCTACGCTGCGGCGTTTTCGTTTGCCTATGTATCGCTGGCGGCCGGCACGGGCGCGTTGCTGCTGTTCGGCGCAGTGCAGGCGACGATGATCGGCTATGCGCTGACGCGCGGCGACCGCCTGCGCCTGCTGCAATGGATCGGCCTCGCATGCGCCCTCACGGGGCTCGTCGGTCTGGTACTGCCCGGCGTCAGTGCGCCGCCTCTGTTCGCGTCGCTGCTGATGCTGTGCGCGGGCATCGCGTGGGGCGTCTATTCGCTGCGCGGCAAACGCGCCGCCGATCCGACGGCCACCACGGCCGGCAACTTCATGCGCGCGATCCCATTCGCGGTCGTTATCAGCGCGGGCATGTTCACGCATGCATCCGTCGATAGAACCGGCCTGTTTTTCGCGGCGATTTCAGGCGCGCTGACATCGGGCGTCGGCTATGTGATCTGGTATGCCGCGTTGAAGCACATCGCGTCCGCCACGGCGGCAACTGTGCAACTGAGCGTGCCGCTGATCGCCGCGGCGGGCGGTATCGTGCTGCTCGGCGAACCGCTGACGACACGCCTCGCGTTGAGCGCGCTCGCGATACTGGGCGGCATCGCGCTCGTCGTCGCACGCCGCTGATCTCGATCTGACAGACAAAAACGGCCGGGTGTCCGGCGCATCGATGTATACGATAGAATACATCGAACGTTCGGATCTCGGGAGAAACGGGGTGGACAACAGTCGTCGCGATGCGCCCAAAGATGCGCTATCCAAAAAGATCAGCACGCTCAAGCCGGTGTCGGACGACGTGCGCGCGCAGCAGATCCGCGACGTCGTCGATGGGTTCAGACGTCTGCACAGCAGCGTTACGCGCTTCGTGCAGATGTTCGCGGCCGCGAGAAGCGCGCCGCCGCCCGCCGATCGTCTTTCCTCCGCGACCTTGCGCGAGCTGCTGGCCATGCTCGCGAGCGAAGCCCAGGCCGCGCGCTTTGCGCGGCTGCGCGAACTGAAGATCGCGATCCGCCAGGCACGTCTGCTCGAACGCACGCGCGACGCCGTGTTCTCCGAGTCGTTCAGCACGGACCCTACCGCGATGCGCGAGACGGTCACCGCGCTGGAGCGCGTCGATGCGATTCTCGTCGGACTGTGCGTCGAACACGTGCTCGAACGTCACAAGGCGGTGCCACCGCGTACGGTCGCCCTCAAGCGCGCGCCGCCGCAGACGCGCCGGCGTCAACCCGAGCCCGTGCACTGATTGGCGCGTCCGAACGACTCGATATATTCGATGGTATATTTCGCTTATCCGTTCGCGCATCCACCCCGGTCCGCCTGACTGTCCGGATAGAGGTCACCATGCACGCTCCGCCCTTTCGTCTTGCCCGCACGTCCAGCATCGAAACATCCGTGCATTCCGCGCAGCGCACTGCCGAAGGGCGCGCCGATGCCTGCTGCGCGCCGTCGAAAGCGCAACTCGCCGACCTGAGACGGCGCGCGCGCCTCGCAGAACTGGACTCGCATCTGCATTGCTCGATCATCGGCACGTGTCTGAGCACGCATGAATTGCGCAAGCTCGTGCCGAAGTACACGGACCTCGACCGGCAGCGCGCGAGCGACCTGGAGATTCACCACACGGCCGTCGAACTCGCGATCGAAGGCGGCGCAGGCGGCAAGGCGCTGCAAAAGGCGCTCGACGAACGCTACGCCGGCGCGATCCGTCTGTTCGACAAGGCGAAAGATCCCGACGCGGTGCTCGCGCTATGGAAAGAAGCGCTCAAGAACGGCGACATTCCGCCCGCGTACTGGGCGCTGATGACGCATTCGCAAACGACGATGAGCGTGCGGCAAACGGCCTTCGGCGATCTGCACATGCTGTCGCATCTGGTTGGCGCCGCGAATCGGGCGGACATACGCCGGCTCGTCGCGCTGGAAGAAGAGAACGTGTCGTTGCGCGCGAAGATCGATCGGCAGCAGAGCCGCTTGCAGGAGATGAGCTTGCAGCGCGACGCCGCCACGCATGAACTGGATGCGCGCGCCGCGCATGCCAAAGCGCAGGATGCCGAAAGCGACGACGCGTTGCGCGCCGAAGTCCACACGTTGCGCGAAGCGCTGACGGCACGCGATGAACGGCTCGCGTTGCACACGAACCGCCGCGAGGCTGCCGAACAGCGTGCGGCAGCCGAACACGACAGCGCACGTGCATTGCGCGCGAGGCTCGATGAAATGGATGCGCTCGTGAAAACGCTGCAAGCGGAAGCGAGCGCGCTCGAACGCACGCTTCAGGTCACGGCCGCCGACGACCCGTCGCACGATCCGGCCGCGTCGCTCGCGATTCTGGAGCGCATGCGGATCGTGTATGTCGGCGGACGGCCGGGATCGAATGCGGCGATCAAACGTATCGTCGAGTCGGCAGCCGGTGAGATCACCGTGCACGACGGCGGTATCGAAGATCGCAAAGGTCTGCTCGCGGCCGCGCTGCCCGGCGCGGACATGGTCGTGTTCCCCGTCGACTGCATCGATCACGACTCGATGAATATGCTCAAGCGCATCTGCGAACGCGGTCACATCGCGTGGTATCCGCTGCGCACGGCGAGCGTCGCGAGTTTCGTCGAACTGATCGGCCGGCTCAATGCCGACGCGCAAACCAACACGCAGCCGGGCGGTTCGCCGCGCTTCTGTCTGCGACACGGCTAGGCGCCGTGCGTGAAGCCTAGCGCCGCACCATTTTCGTAAGCGCGGCGATGTCGTCGGAGCATGCCGCGTACGCCTGCGCCTCGATCCCGCGATAGAGCCGGATGATTTCTTCCCCGACAGGCGTGAGCACGCTGCCGCCGCCGCTCTGTCCGCCGTGCTCCGACACCGTCGCGGGCGATTTCAGCGAACGGTTCAACTCATCCATCAGCAGCCACGCGCGCCGATACGACATGCTGAGGCTGCGCGCCGCAGCCGAAATCGAACCGTGCTCGCGCACCGCCTCGAGCAGCGCGACCTTTCCCGGTCCGAGCGCGATCGTGCCGGCCTGCTGGATACGCATTCTGAACCGCACCTCGGGCTTCGGATGTGCCGATGTTTTCATGTTATCTGCCGGTTGCCTCATGCGCGCAAGCATACACGATGCCATATGCGGCCAATCAATCGGCAATTGCACCAGTCCGCGGTGCACGCAGACCTCAACGCATCACAATTCGAGCACGCGCGCGACGACACCCGCCAGCCGTTTCACGTGGCGCGGCGCGGGCAGAATATCGGCTGCGGAGAACAGAATGGGCGCGCCGTCGTCGACGGAGAGCGGCTGGTCGCCGCGCTCGAACGCAACGAGCACGCGTTCGCCGATGGGGGTATTGAACAGTTCATGCCAGGAGAAGGTCACGGCGTAGCCATCATGAGCGTGCGCAATGAACACGGTCCGCTTGAAGTCGCCGGGCTTGTCGTTGCGCAGGCCGGCCATCTCGATCAGGTCTTTCAGCAGCACGCCGCGATACTGGTCGATCTTGCGAATGAAGCGGTTCGTCGTGTAGCAGCGCAGGTCGAAGGCATCGGCTGTGACGCTCGCGTGCTGCCGCAGATCGTCGAGCGTCACCCGCATCGGGCGCAGGAGAGCGCCCGCCAGCGTGACGGCGCCTGCCGTCGTGTCCTGCAGCGGCAGCGCCGCCGTGCCCGTCTGTCCCATCGTCCGTCTCCGTTCCGTTGCAGCGTCGATCCGCCGCGCGATGTATCGGTGGATATATTACGCTGCGCGAGCAACGGCTGCCCAGGAGATCCGCGACATAGAGGGCATATTGCACGGCGTATGAAACACCGGCGGCGGACGACGGACACAAGACCGCCGCCGGTGTCAGGGCAAAGCGCTTACTGGTCGACGCCGACGATCACGCTCGAAGCCTTGAAGATCGCCGCAGCCGCCTTGCCGCTCGCGAGGCCGAGACGGTCGACGCTGTCGTTGGTGACGATGGCCGCGATCTGCGCGCCGCCCGCCGCCGAAATAATGACCTCGCTGTTGACGGCGCCCTTCGTGACCGACGCGACCGTGCCTGCGACGCAATTGCGCGCCGACACCTTGCTGCTGTCGGCATCGACCATCACGATCACCGACGAAGCCTTGACGAGCGCGAACGCGGGCTTGCCTGCCGCGAGTCCGAGCGAGGTTGCACTGCCGTGCGTGATGACCGCGACGATTTCGAGTCCGTCCTGGCTACGGAGCGTGACTTCGTCGTTGACGGCACCGTTCTTGACGGCCGTGACCTGGCCGGCGAAATGATTGCGGGCGCTGGTACGCATGTGACTCTCCTTCGGGTTGCCCCTGATTATTGTTGAAGTGTATGGACGAAAGGGTTCCGGCAGTGTAGCGCGCGCACATGACACCCCGCCATCGGCGGCCTTGTTCGAGCCAGGCCTAAGCGTGACGCGGGCATCGCGAGCGGCAGCGCAGCATACGTGGCACCCCGGTTGCTCCTATCCGGACAGAGGGCCCCCAAAACGAAAAGGAGCAGCCATGAATACGATTGGATTGTCGCAGCGCATCGAGGAAATCGAACTGGCTCTCGCGGGCATGTTCGAATCGCCGAAAGCGCCCACCGTGAGCGCGTATCAGGAAGGGACGACCACGTATCTGACGCTCTCGTGGGTCGTCGAAACGGGTCGGGATACGACCCTGGACGCGCGCTGTATCGCGACGATCAAACTCGTCGATGCCCAGATCGACCGCTATGCGGCGCTCGAAACGTCCAAACGGCGAATCGTGCAGGACCGTTTGAAGGATCTCGTGCGCCGGCATGTCGACGCATCGCGGGCGAAGGCTGCATCGGCGGACAGCTGTTCGATCGAACTCGAAGTCGAGGACACCGTGTTCGACGTGCCCAACGAGCCGTACAACGCGCTGTAACACCCGACTGCCCGGAAACGTCGCGACGCTTCCGGTCCTGCCGCCGGGGCAATAGACTATGCTAACGCGCGAGCCCGTGTGCTCGCGCTGTCGCACACGCGGCCATCCTTTTGAGTCTATTGCCCATGAATTCGACCACCGACGATACCCCGCGCCCCGCCCTGCGCGCGCTCACGCCGCTCGAAGCCCGCGTGCTGGGCGTGCTGTTCGAGAAGCAGCACACCGTGCCCGATACCTACCCGCTTTCGCTCAATTCGCTCGCGGCGGGCTGCAACCAGAAGACCTCCCGCTCGCCCGTGATGAACGTCAGCGAGACCGAGATTCTCGACGCGATCAACACGCTCAAGCGTCTCTCCCTCGTGCTGGAAGGCAGCAGCAGCCGCGTGCCGCGCTACGAGCACAATATCGAACGCGTGTTCGGGTTGCCGCGCCAGTCGGCGGCGCTGCTGACGGCGCTGCTGCTGCGCGGCCCGCAGACGGCGGCCGAACTGCGGCTTGCCACGTCGCGCCTGCATAGCTTCGCCGACACGTCGTCCGTCGAAGCGTTTCTCGAAGAACTCGCCGACAACGATCCGCCGCGCGTCGTCAAGCTCCCGCGCACGCCGGGCGAGCGCGAAAGCCGCTGGATGCATCTGCTGTGCGGCGAACCGTCCGCCGAGCAACTGCGCGGGGCCACGCTTTCCGACGAACCGCTGCCGCCCGGCGAGCTGGAAGGCCTGCGCGCGCAGCAGCGCGAGTTGAGCGAGCGCGTCGAGCGGCTCGAAGCGCTCGTCACGCATCTGGCGGGCGAACTCGGCGTGTCGCTCGACGATCTGAAGGGGCGGCTGTAGTTGTCCTGGCGTTGCCTGCGGTTGCCTGCGCCGGGCGGATCGCCGTGCGTGGTTCGCGGCGATCCGGCTTCGGCGGCCGACCTCCGCCCGCTCGCCTGACCGGAAGGCGTTCTCCGTTTCCGGACCACAACACCGATCCCCCGCACAAAGCTTGCGAACCGCCCGCACCGAATGCGACGATGCGGGTGGCGCGCGCCACGCGCCCCGAATTCAGCCCCGCCTGCTGTGCCTCAACCGCGTTTCACTGTGCCAGGAGACTGACCGATGAACGAGCACGACGATCCCACACTGCCCCCGGCTTCCGAACTCCCCGACGCCTCCTCCGACCGTCCCGACGACCCGGAACGCCGCCGTGTCCTTACGGGACTCGCAGCGGCAGGCCTCGGCTTCGCGCTGGCAGGCTGTCAGTCGATGGACAGCGCCGCGAACGGCGCGCCGCGCAGCGCGGCCGACGCGCGCCTCGACGCCGCCCTGCATGATCAGGTCAAGCGGATCGTCGTGATTTACGCGGAAAATCGCAGTTTCGCGAACCTGTACGGCAATTTCCCCGGCGTGCAATATCCGCTTTCCAATGTCGCGCCGGAACGCTACGTGCAACTCGACCGCGACGGCAAAACGCCGCTCGCGACGCTGCCGAAAATCTGGGGCGGCCTCGTGCCGCAGGCGCAGGAAGTCGACGGCAAGCGCTATATGATTGCCGAACGCGACATCGCCGGCTTGCGCAACCAGCCGTTCCATCTCACCGACGCGCATGGCGCGCCGCTGCCGAACAGCGTGATCACACGCGATCTCGTGCATCGTTTCTATCAGAACCAGATGCAGATCAACGCAGGCCGCAACGACCAGTTCGCCGCATGGGGCGATTCGGGCGGCCTCGTGATGGGGCATTACCGCAGTTCCGGCGAGTCGCTGAAACTGTGGGCGCTCGCACAGCAATACACGCTGTGCGACAACTTCTTCATGGCTGCGTTCGGCGGCTCATGGCTCAATCACATCTTCCTGATCTCCGCGCAGGCGCCGCTCGTGCCGGACATCGGCAACGGGCCGGGCAAGAAGCTGGTATCCGTCGTCGATGGCGACGATCCTCTCGGTACGCGTCTAAAGCTCGCACCCGATGCGCCGAAGTCGGCGCTCGACGGCCCGCCCAAGTTCATCAGCGACGGCCTGTTCACGCCCGATGGCTACGCCGTCAACACGATGGCGCCGCCCTACCAGCCGAGCATGGTGCGTCCCGCCGAGGGCGGCGACCCGGCGCTCGCCAATCCGGCCGAGCCGAAGGTGCTGCCGCCGCAACGCTACGCGACGATCGGCGACCGGCTCTCCGCCAAGGGCGTCGACTGGGCGTGGTATAGCGGCGCGTGGCAATACGCGCTAGATCATCGCGATACGGGCGCCGTGCCCGACTTCCAGTATCACCATCAGCCGTTCAATTACTTCGCGAACTTCGCGCCTGGCACGGCGGCCCGTGCGCGGTATCTGCGCGACGGCGGGGTCGGCGACGACGCGTCCACCAACCGCTTCATCGCCGATATCGACGCGGGCCGCCTGCCCGCCGTCACCTTCTATAAACCGCAGGGCAATCTGAACATGCATGCGGGCTACGCCGATGTCGAATCGGGTGACCGGCACATCGCGAACGTGATCGAGCACATCCAGCGCGGGCCGCAATGGCAGAACACGGTGATCGTCATCACGCACGACGAAAACGGCGGCTGGTGGGATCACGTCGCGCCGCCGAAGGGCGACCGCTGGGGACCGGGCTCGCGCATCCCCGCGCTCGTCATCTCGCCGCTCGCGAAGAAGGGGTACGTCGACCACACGGTGTACGACACCAATTCGATCCTGCGCCTGATCAGCCGCGTGCACGGACTCGCGCCGCTGGATGGCATCGTCGCGCGCGACCGGGCGTTCGCGCAGAACGGCCTTGCGCCCATCGGCGATCTGACGGGCGCGCTCGATCTCGCATGATGCCGCGCTCGACGCTGCAATAAGGGAAACGCATGTTCGTCGTGTACTGGCTGGAAGAAGGCAGCATACCGACGGGAACCGCTCGTTTCGAGCGGTTCCCCGACGATCAGATGACACAGGCGCTCGCGTTCACCGAAACGCTGCGCAGGAAACAGGCTGCGGGCGAGGACGTGAGCTTCGTTACGCTCTGCAGCGAGAATCCGCGCTCCGTCGGCAAGGCGGGCGCGTCGGATCCGCCCGCCGATTACGCGTGGAAAAAGCGCCGTCCCTAGATGCCCGCCTCGCCGCTGCGCGCAACGCGAGCGCACAGCGGCACGTCCCGGCTGAGCCCATCCGCCGCGAAGCTTCGCAACACAAACGCACGGCGAAAAAGCATAAAAGCGAAGCACTGTAAAACATTAAGGATACCCAAACCACCCGTCGCCACTTCCTGTCAGATTCACGTTCTACCCCGCCGGGCGCACGCGCCGTCTCATGGCGGACCGAACCGATGCAGCGGCATCGTCGAACGACAAGAGGAAGACCGACATGACACATACGCAATCGAATCGCCGCGTGCATGGACTGCCACACGCGGGCCTCACCGTGCTCGTGCTATTGGCCATCGGCGGCTGCACGACGGTGCCGTGGCAGATGGCGCCCGACGAGCGGTCGATACAGCCATCGTCGCAGACGCTCACCCCCGTCAGCCAACCGGCGCCGCGCGCGTCCCCGGCTACCGACAAACCGGTGACGGGCGCCTATTACCGCGTAAAACCGGGTGACACGCTCTACCGGATCGCGGCGAGTCATGGCCAGCGCAGTGACGACATCGTCAAATGGAACAACCTCACCGACCGTGACCATATCGAACCCGGCAGCGTGTTGCGCGTTGCGCCCCCCGATGCGATCGATGAACACGGTGCCGCCGCGTCTCCCTCGACACGCACGAAAGCGCCCGCCAGGCGCGATACCGTCGACGCCAAACCGAAAGGCGACAAAACGGATACCTCCGATCCAACACACGACAACAAAAGCAAGAGTGCCAACAACGATACATCCCGCTTCGGCTGGCCCGCGCGCGGCACCTTGAGCGCGGTGTATGGGCAAGGCAAATCGAAGGGCATGGTGATCGCCGCCAAAGCGGGCGACCCAGTAAGAGCGGTAGCGCCGGGCCGCGTGGTGTTCGCGGGCGATGCCGGCAAGCCGTACGGCAAGCTGATCGTCATCAAGCACGACGACACGCTCGTCACCGCCTACGGCCACAACCGCAAGCTGCTCGTGAAGGAAGGCGCCAGTGTGAAGCGCGGCGACGCGATCGCCGAAATGGCGAACACGGAGCACGGCGCGGGCTCGATGCAATTCGAAGTCCGCAAAGACGGCAAGGCAGTCGATCCCGCGTCCTACCTTCCGCGCATCGGCTCCTGAGAAACCAACGGGCAACAAAAAAGCCGCAAACGGACTGCGCCGTCTGCGGCTCATTGAGCATCGAAACCCGGCGTGCTGCCTAGCCCAGCGCGTTCGCTTCGAGCAGCGGATCGAGCCGCCCCGCCGTTTCCAGCGCATTCAGATCGTCGAATCCACCCACATGCGTGTCGCCGATGAAAATCTGCGGCACCGTGCGGCGTCCCGTGCGTTCCATCAATGCAAGGGCCGTCGCACGATCGCTCTGCACGTTGACTTCCTTGTACGACAAGCCCTTGTTCGTCAGTAGCGCTTTCGCGGCGTGACAGTACGGGCACGTCGGTGTCGTATAGATGGTGATGGCGGACATGATGTTCTCCGTGTAAGTGCGTTGCCGATACGGCGTGTTACTGGCCGCGGTAGACGTCGTCGAATGCGAAAGGCGCGCCTCCGAGCGAACGGGCGCGCGTCGCGCGGAAACCCGAGTCGGCGCTGCCAGTCGTCGACGGGCCATACGATGCGGCTAGCACATCGTGCGAGCGATGCAGCACGTGCGGCGCGGCCGCCGAGTAGTTCGCGGGCTCCGGATAGTTCGTGTCGCCTTGCGGGTACTGGCCGGACTGCTGCGCGGCGATCAGTTCGGCGCGAACCTCGGCGCGCGTCACCGTCGATTGCGACTGAGCGTGGCTGGCGAGCGGCAGACCAAGTGCAGCCGCGAGAACGAGAGCTTGATAAGCGCGATTCATGATGAGCACCTTTGAGAAGAGTTGCCGTCGTCGACGGGATGGCTCAACTGTAGGTGCGCATCGCAGGGGCGTGAATGTCGGTGCGTCTCACGAAGATGCTCGATCGGCTCACCGGCATTCGGCGCATGCGAATCCAGGCGTGGCGCACGGCCTGGGTGTCACCGGCGCACGCCTTGTGCAGCATGGGTTTCAGGCGGATTGACGGGATCGGACCAAACGCACTGAGCGCGTGCGGCACGTTTTCTGAAATTCTCTATTCCGCTTCGGCGGACGACGCCTCGTCATCCGCTACGTCCTGTGCAGCCTGCACATGTCCGCCCGACGCGCGCCAACGCGCGGGCGTCACGCCGATCTGCTTCTTGAACACGCGCTGGAACGCCGCTTCCGACTGATAGCCGACCGTCTCGCCGATATCGCCGACGGGCGTCGCCGATTCGAGCAGCATGCGGCCCGCGATAGTCATGCGCACTTCCGTGAGCACGTCGGTCGCCGAGCGGCCGATCGCTTCCTGGAACTGCCGCACGAAGGTCGCGCGCGACATGTTGCAGAGCGCGGCGAACTGATCGAGCGTCCACGGCTTGCCGGGCGACTCGAACATCGCCGACACCGCCGCCTGCAAACGCGGACGCCCGGCCAGCGCCAGCAGACCATGCGGCGGCTGCGCCGCTTCGCTCGCAAAGCGCAGCGTCAGCGCGAACAGCGCGGCCGACAGATGGTTCACGAGCGTTTCGCTGCCGGGACATTCGTCGGCGGCCTCCTCGCGCATCAACTGGATCAGCCGCGCGAGCCGCGAACCCGCGACGCTCGTCTGCGCCGCGCTGTCGTCGCCGTTCGAAGCTTCGCCGCTCGCCGTCGTATGCGCGCCGCTGCGCACCACCAGCCGCGACGGCAGATGATCGCGCAGCAGCCGGTCCGGCACCGCGCCGAGCAGAAAGCGTCCGCACAGGATGTCGGCCGTTTCGCCCGTGCCGCCGTTCTCCGCGACGGTCAGCATGAAGTTGCGCCGCTCCGTGGCGGGCACGGGCTGCGCGCCGCTGCCGTCGTGGATGCGGTGCGCGTTACCCGTCGGAAACACGATGATGTCGCCCGCCACCAGCGCCTCGGGCGGCCCGTTGCCGTCTTCGAGCACCGCGCGCCCCGACAGCAGCACGTGATACGGAATCTCGCGCACGCCTGCCGGGCCTTCTTCGATCGCCCACGGCGCGCCGAAGTGGCAGCGGACATCCACGCGCCCGCTCACGGGCATCAGCGACAGGAAGCGGCTTAGCAGGTCCATATGAGCCGAATAAGCATGTTTTTGAATCGTTCGAGGATTAGCACAGCGGACCCGAAACCGTACAGTGACACCGTGCAATGCAAACCGATTCTACTGGACGGCAGCACGGCGCGCGGCAGAGGGGAAACCGGATCCGCCGCCCGGCCGTCCGAGCGAGGAACATGATGAAGACGCTTCATATCGATGTCGCAGTGGTTGGCGCAGGCAGCGCAGGTCTGCCCGCGTTTCGCGCGGCGAAGGCGGCGGGCGCGAGTGCGGTGCTGATCGAGGGCGGTGCGTACGGGACGACCTGTGCGCGCGTCGGCTGTATGCCGTCGAAGCTGCTGATCGCCGCCGCAGAAGCCGCGCATGCGGCGCGCAGAACGGCGCCGTTCGGCGTGCACGTCGACGGCGCCGTGCGGATCGACGGACGCGAAGTGATGGCGCGCGTCAAGCGCGAACGCGACCGCTTCGTCGGCTTCGTCGTCGAATCGACGGAAAGCATTCCCGATGAAGAACGGCTGATTGGCTACGCGCGGTTCATCGACGACAACGTGCTGCAAGTGGGCGACCACACGCGCGTCTATGCGAAGAGCGTGGTGATCGCGACAGGGTCGTCGCCGTATGTGCCTGCGATGTATCAGGCGCTCGGCGACCGCGCAATCGTCAACGACGACGTGTTCGCATGGGACGACCTGCCGCGCAAAGTGGCCGTGGTCGGCGCGGGTGTGATCGGGCTGGAACTGGGTCAGGCGCTCGCGTGGCTCGGCGTCGAGGTGACGATGCTGGGCGCGCGCGGTCGCGTCGGTCCGCTGAGCGATCCCGCGATCAAGGACTACGGGCGCAAGGTATTTAGCGACGTGTTCCACTTCGAGCCGCATGCGCAAGTCGAAGCGGCGACGCGCGAAGGCGACAGCGTGCATCTGCGCTATCGCGACAGCGCGGGTGAACTGCGCGAAGACATGTTCGACTATGTACTGGTGACAGCCGGCCGCCGTCCGAACATGGACAAGCTGGCGCTGCACAACACCACGCTCGAACTCGATGCGCGCGGCGTGCCCGTGTTCGATCCGTTGACGCTGCAGGCCGGCACGCATCCCGTGTTCATCGCCGGCGACGCGAACGACGTGCTGCCGCTCCTGCACGAAGCCGCTGACGAAGGCCGTTCAGCAGGCGAGAACGCAGCGCGCTTTCCTGATGTGAAGCCGCTGGTACGTCGCGCGCCGATCTCCGTGGTGTTCTCCGAGCCGGGGATTGCGATGGTCGGTGCTCGCCATGCAGACCTCGCGGCGGGATCGTTCGTGACGGGCGAAGTGAGTTTCGAAGACCAGGGCCGCAGCCGCGTGATGCTGCGCAATCGTGGACTGATGCACGTGTATGCCGACAAGGCAACGCGCCGCTTCGTGGGCGCCGAGTGGATCGGGCCCGATGCCGAGCATATCGCGCATCTGCTTGCATGGGCGCTGCAGATGAACCTCACGGTCGATGCCATGCTGGCGATGCCGTTCTATCACCCCGTCGTCGAAGAAGGCTTGCGCACGGCTTTGCGCGATGCAGCTGCGAAATTGCCGAAGGCGTGATCAGCGTTGGTTTAGTCAATGCCGTCGCCGATTGTTCAATCCGCCGCAAGTGTTGTTGAAGCGCTCCCCGCATACGGCCACTGTCGTGATGCCGGGGTAGCGCTTTTCTATTCTTCCTACGCGATGTCGATCTGATACGCGTGACACACAGGCTTCACCGATATATCACAACATGTGATATTGGTGTCGAAGCGCCCGTCTCGCACCGCCTTCCTTACAGCGCACGCCTGGCGGCCTTGCTTCGCTTAGGGAGCGAGCGCTTGCGCGCTTCATCGGCAAGATCGATACGATTCGATGCGGTGGATGCCAAATACGTGTCAACTTTACATATTCAGCTTTGCATACTTTAATGCTTTAAACCGTCCCCCACGATAAAAGCAGGATCTTCCATGAGCCACTTTCTGGACAGGTTGCGCTATTTCACAACGGCCCGGCCGCAGTTCTCCGATGGACACGGCGCCGTCACGGACGAAGACAGAAAGTGGGAAGACGCCTATCGGCAACGATGGCAGCACGACAAGATCGTGCGCTCGACACATGGCGTGAACTGCACCGGCTCGTGCTCGTGGAAGATCTACGTGAAGGGCGGCATCGTCACGTGGGAAACGCAGCAGACCGACTATCCGCGCACGCGTCCCGACATGCCCAATCACGAGCCGCGCGGGTGTTCGCGCGGCGCGTCGTACTCCTGGTATCTATATAGCGCGAACCGTCTCAAGTATCCGCTCGTGCGCAGTGCGCTCATCAAGCTATGGCGGGAGCGGCGCCGCTCGATGGAACCCCTGCAGGCATGGCAGTCGATCGTCGAAGACGATGCGGCACGGCGCGGCTACCAGAGCCGTCGCGGGCTCGGCGGTTTTATCCGCTCCACATGGGACGAAGTCAACGAGATCGTCGCCGCCGCCAACGTCCACACCATCAGGCGTCATGGGCCCGACCGTGTAATCGGCTTCTCTCCGATTCCCGCGATGTCGATGGTCTCGTATGCAGCCGGCTCGCGTTATCTGTCGCTGATCGGCGGCGTGTGCCTGAGCTTCTACGACTGGTATTGCGATCTTCCGCCTGCGTCGCCGCAAACCTGGGGCGAGCAGACCGACGTGCCCGAATCCGCCGACTGGTACAACTCCACGTTCATCATGCTGTGGGGCTCCAATGTGCCGCAAACCCGCACGCCCGATGCGCATTTCATGACCGAGGTGCGCTACAAGGGCACGAAGATCGTATCGATCTTTCCCGACTACGCGGAAGGCGCGAAATTCGGCGACATCTGGCTGCATCCGAAGCAAGGCACCGACGCGGCGCTCGCGCTCGCGATGGGTCATGTGATCCTCAAGGAGTTTCACCTCGCGGGCAAGAGCGACTACTTCACCGACTATTGCCGCCGCTACACCGACATGCCGTGCCTCGTGCGCCTCGTCGCGCGCGGCGACCGCTATGTGCCTGAGCGGCTCGTGCGTGCATCGGATTTCGACGATGCGCTCGGTCAGCTCAACAATCCCGAGTGGAAGACGGTCGTGATCGACACGGCTACGCATGAAGCCGTCGTGCCCGTGGGTTCGGCGGGCTTTCGCTGGGGACAAAAGAAAGGCGAAGACAAGGGCAAATGGAACCTGAAAGAGCAGGCGGCTTCAGGTACTGCGATCGTGCCGCGGCTGTCGCTCGTCGATGCACACGACGAAGTCGCCGACGTGCTGTTCCCGTACTTCGGCAACATCCGGCATCCGCATTTCAATCACACGTCGCATGCGTCGGAACTGTCGCGCAAGATCGGTGTGCGGCGCATCGCGACGCGCAACGGCGACATGCTGGTCGCCACCGTCTATGACCTGTACGTCGCGAACTACGGGCTCGATCAGGGCCTGGGCGGCGAGCATATCGCCGCGAGCTATGACGACGATCTGCCGTACACGCCCGCATGGCAGGAAGCCATCACAGGCGTGAAGCGCGCCGACGTGATCAACGTCGCGCGGCAGTTCGCGGAGAACGCGCACAAGACGCAGGGCAAGTCGATGGTGATCATCGGCGCGGGGATCAACCACTGGTTCCACATGGACATGTCGTACCGCGCGATCATCAACATGCTGATCATGTGCGGCTGCATCGGCAAGTCGGGGGGCGGCTGGTCGCATTACGTCGGCCAGGAAAAGCTGCGTCCGCAGACGGGCTGGACGGCGCTCGCTTTCGCGCTCGACTGGAACCGGCCGCCGCGCCAGATGAATTCCACCTCGTTCTTCTATGCGCACACGGACCAGTGGCGCTATGACCCGATGGATCCCGCCGCCCTGCTTTCCCCGCTCGTCGACAAGACGCGCTTTCACGGCGCGCCCATCGATTACAACGTGCGCGCCGAACGCATGGGCTGGCTGCCGTCCGCGCCGCAGCTCGATGCGAATCCGCTCGAGATCGGCCGCGCGCTGAGGGACCCTGCGCAAGCGGCCGCGACGATCGCAAGCGATCTCAAATCGGGCAGTCTGCGCATGGCCTGCGAGGATCCCGACAGTCCGACAAACTTTCCGCGCAACCTGTTCGTGTGGCGCTCCAACCTGCTCGGCTCGTCGGGCAAAGGTCACGAGTACTTCCTCAAGCATCTGCTCGGCACGACCAACGGCGTGCAAGGCGAGGAAGTAGTGAAGTCGGGGCATCCGCGTCCCGAGGAAATCACGTGGCACGATGAAGCGCCGCGCGGCAAGCTGGATCTGCTCGTCACGCTCGACTTCCGCATGTCGACGACCTGCATGTACTCCGACGTCGTTCTGCCCACGGCTACGTGGTACGAGAAGGACGACATGAATACGTCGGACATGCATCCGTTCATTCATCCGCTGTCGGCCGCCGTCGATCCCGCCTGGCAATCGAAGAGCGACTGGGAAATCTTCAAAGGCATCGCGAAGCGCTTTTCCGAACTGAGCGTCGGGCAACTCGGCGTCGAGCGCGATGTCGTGCTTGCGCCGATTGCGCACGACAGTCCCGCCGAACTCGCGCAACCATTCGACGTGCTCGACTGGAAACAGGGCGAATGCGAGCCAATGCCGGGCAAGACGATGCCCTCCGTAATCGTGGTCGAGCGAAACTATCCCGCCACGTATGAGCGCTTCACGTCGCTCGGCCGGTTGATGGACAAGCTCGGCAACGGCGGCAAAGGCATTGCGTGGGATACGAAGGACGAAGTTGCGCTGCTCGGCGATCTCAACTATCGCGTTGCCAATGGCCATGACACGCCGAACGGTGCCGCAGGCCGTCCGCGCATCGACACCGCGCTCGACGCCGCCGAAGTGATCCTGTCGCTCGCGCCCGAAACCAATGGTGCCGTCGCCGTGAAAGCATGGCAAGCGGTGTCGTCGCTGACGGGCATCGAGCATGCGCATCTCGCCCAGGCGCGCGCCGACGAAAAGATCCGCTTTCGCGACATCCAGGCGCAGCCGCGCAAGATCATCTCGTCGCCGACGTGGAGCGGCATCGAGTCCGAGCACGTGTCGTACAACGCGGGCTACACCAACGTGCACGAACTGATTCCGTGGCGCACGCTCAGCGGCCGCCAGCAACTCTATCAAGATCACGTGTGGATGCGCGCGTTCGGCGAATCCCTCTGCGTGTACAAGCCGCCCATCGAAACCGGCAACTACGAGAAGATGCTGGGCACGCGCTCGAACGGCAACCCCGAGATCGTATTGAACTTCATCACACCGCATCAGAAGTGGGGCATCCACAGCACCTACACCGACAATCTGCTGATGCTGACGCTGTCGCGCGGTGGGCCGATCGTGTGGCTGTCGGAGACCGACGCGCATAGCATCGGCGTCAACGACAACGACTGGATCGAGTGCTACAACGCGAATGGCGCGCTGTGCGCACGCGCCGTCGTCAGCCAGCGCATCCCGCCCGGCATGGTGATGATGTATCACGCGCAGGAAAAGATCGTGAACACGCCGGGCTCCGAAATCACGGGCACACGCGGCGGCATTCACAACTCGGTGACGCGTGTCGCGCTGAAGCCGACGCATATGATCGGCGGCTATGCGCAGCTTGCGTATGGCTTCAACTACTACGGCACGGTCGGCTCGAACCGTGACGAATTCCTGATCGTGCGCAAGATGAAGCACGTCGACTGGCTCGACGATGCGCCCGCCGACCCCGTCAATCCCGCCACCGAGCATAAACAGCGTCAAGGAGAAACCTCATGAAGGTTCGCGCGCAGATTGCAATGGTGCTCAATCTCGACAAATGCATCGGTTGCCATACGTGTTCGGTGACCTGCAAGAACGTATGGACGAGCCGCGAAGGAATGGAATACGCGTGGTTCAACAACGTCGAGACGAAGCCGGGTATCGGCTATCCGAAGGACTGGGAGAATCAGGACCGCTGGCACGGCGGATGGAAACGCAAGGCCGACGGCAAGATCGAGCCGCGCCTCGGCAGCAAGTGGCGGCTGCTCGCGCAGATCTTCGCGAATCCGCATCTACCCGAGATCGACGACTACTACGAGCCCTTCACGTTCGACTACGCGCATCTGCAGGACGCGGGCGATACGAAGGCGATGCCCGTGGCGCGGCCGCGCTCGCTGATCAGCGGCGAGCGGCTCGAAAAGATCGAATGGGGGCCGAACTGGGAAGAGATACTCGGCGGCGAATTCGAAAAACGCTCGAAGGACTACAACTTCGAGAACGTGCAGAAGGACATCTACGGGCAGTTCGAGAACACCTTCATGATGTATCTGCCGCGGCTGTGCGAGCATTGCCTGAATCCCGCATGCGTCGCGGCGTGTCCGTCCGGTTCGATCTACAAGCGCGAGGAAGACGGCATCGTGCTGATCGATCAGGACAAGTGCCGTGGCTGGCGCATGTGCGTGTCCGGTTGCCCATACAAGAAGATCTACTTCAACTGGCACAGCGGCAAGGCGGAGAAATGCATCTTCTGCTATCCGCGTATCGAGGTCGGGCAGCCTACCGTCTGCTCGGAAACGTGCGTGGGCCGCATCCGCTATCTCGGCGTGATGCTGTATGACGCGGACCGCATCAGCGAAGCGGCGAGCGTCGAGAACGAAGCCGATCTGTACGAAGCGCAGCTGTCCGTTTTTCTCGACCCGAACGATCCCGAAGTGATCGCGCAGGCCGAGCGCGACGGCGTGCCGGCGGCATGGCTCGACGGCGCGCGCCGCTCGCCCGTCTACAAGATGGCGATCGACTGGAAAATCGCCTTTCCTCTGCACCCCGAATACCGCACGCTGCCGATGGTCTGGTACGTCCCGCCCCTTTCGCCCATCAACGCGGCCGCGAATAGCGGCGAACTCGGCATGAACGGCTATTTGCCCGATATCGACTCGCTGCGCATTCCGCTGCGCTATCTCGCGAACCTGCTGACGGCGGGCAAGGAAGCGCCTGTCAAGCTCGCGCTCGAACGGCTGCTGGCGATGCGCGCGTTCATGCGCGCGCGTCACGTCGATCAGGTCGACGCCCCCGGCGTGTTGAAGCAGGCGGGACTGAGCGTCGCGCAAGTCGAGGACATGTACCGCTATCTGGCCATTGCGAACTTCGAGGATCGCTTCGTGATTCCGACCTCGCACCGCGAGTACGCGGAAGACGCATTCGACCTGCGTTCGTCGTGCGGCTTCTCGTTCGGCAACGGCTGTTCGGACGGCCGCTCCGAAGCGAGCCTCTTCACGACGAAAAAGAGCAACCGCAAGATTCCGATCCGCCAGGAGTTCTGACATGGGTTCGCGCGATGCCGTTCCGCCCGGCGCAACGTATGCCGTGCTCGGCGCCCTGCTGAGTTATCCCGACGCGCCACTGCTCGACGCATTGCCGGAAGCCCGGGAACTGCTGAACGGCGAACGCGGCCTGAGCCGCGACGCCCGCGCCGGTCTCGACCAGTTCATCGACTACTGCGCGCAGCGCGATCCCATCACGCTGCAGGAGAATTACGTCGCGCTGTTCGATCGCGGACGCGCGACCTCGCTCTATCTGTTCGAGCACGTGCATGGAGAATCACGCGATCGGGGCCAGGCGATGGTCGATCTGCTGCGCATGTACGACGCGCACGGCCTGCATCTCGCGGCGGGCGAACTGCCCGATTATCTGCCCGTGTTTCTCGAATACCTGTCGCGCCTGCCAGCATCGGAGGCGCGCTCGCTGCTTGCAGAAACGGGCGAGATTCTGCAGTCGATCACCACGCAGCTCGCAAAACGCGGCAGTCCGTACAGCTTCGTCGTGGGCGCGCTGTTGCCGCTCGCAGGCGTCGGCAAGGGCGAGAAGCCCGACGCGTTGCACGACGACGACGCGCAGCAGGCGCCCACGCCCGCCGATTATCGCGCGCTCGATGCCGCATGGGCCGACGAGCCCGTGCGCTTCGTCGGCGCGTCGACACCCGCGCAGGCCCCGATCCAGTTCTACGACAGCCGCACGTCACGCACCCCAGGCAAACGGGAGAACAAGTCATGAGCGACTATTTTCATCAGTTCGTGTTCGGCATCTATCCGTACATCTGTCTTGCCGTGCTGCTGCTCGGCAGCCTCGTGCGCTTCGATCGCGAGCAGTACACGTGGAAAAGCGATTCGTCGCAGATGCTGCGGCACGGTGCGCTGCGGCTCGGCAGCAACCTGTTTCACTTCGGCATCCTCGTCGTGGTCGGCGGGCATTTCGTCGGCTTTCTCGCGCCGCACTGGCTCGTGTCGCCGTTCCTGTCGGCGTCCATGCATCAGTTGCTCGCGATGGTCGCGGGCGGCGCAGCGGGGGTCGTCGCGATCATCGGCCTGACCATCCTGATTCACCGGCGGCTCGCCGATGTGCGTATCCGCCGCAACAGCCGCGTCTCCGATATCGCGATCGTGCTGATCCTCTGGGTACAGCTCGCGCTCGGCCTCGGCACCGTGGTGTTGTCGATGCGTCACATGGACGGCGCGATGTTCGAGCAGCTCACCGACTACGTGAAAGGCGTCGTGACCTTCCAGCCGAATATCGCGAGCCTGCTGGTGGGCGTGCCGCTCACGTATCAGGTGCACATCGCGCTCGGCTTCACGATCTTCCTGATCACGCCGTTTACGCGGATGGTGCATATCTGGAGCGGCTTCGCGTCTGTCGCCTATCTGATCCGGCCGTATCAGCTCGTGCGCAAGCGCTAAGGAGAGCGCGATGAGCACGATCGAACAGTCTATGGCGCCGGAACAGGAAAGCGCATTGCGCGTGAACGGCGTCGCCATCGACGCGGCTACCATCGATTCCGAACGCGAACATCACGCCGACGCACCCGATCCGCACGAAGCTGCACGACATGCACTCGTGATCCGCGAATTGCTGCGGCAGCGCGCGGTCGAGTTGAAGCTGATCGCGGAAGGTGCCCAGTTGGACGACGCATCGCTGGATGAATTGCTTGCGAACGAACTGAGCGTGCCGACCGCGACCC
The DNA here is from genome assembly GCF_017104565.1 of Paraburkholderia sp. Tr-20389. Lineage (GTDB taxonomy): Bacteria > Pseudomonadota > Gammaproteobacteria > Burkholderiales > Burkholderiaceae > Paraburkholderia. The sequence continues at coordinate 65,727 of NZ_JAAGPD010000039.1, forward strand.
GCGCGGACTGCGAGCGCTACTACGACAGTCATCCGACGCGCTTCCGTCGCAACGACATTGTCTTCGCGAGCCACATCCTGTTCGCCATCACCGAACACGCGCCGCTCGCGCTGATCCGGCAGAAAGCCGAGGCCACGCTGCATGCGATTCTCGCTGCGCCTGACGCCTTCGAAAGCACTGCGCGCGAAGTATCGAACTGCCCTTCCGCAGGCGTCGGCGGCAGTCTTGGACAGTTGCTGCGCGGCGACAGCGTACCCGAGTTCGAACGCGCCGTATTCGATGTGCAGGATACAGGCCTGCTGCCGAGGCTCGTCAACACGCGCTTCGGTTTTCACATCGTTCGTATCGAGCGGCGCGTCGACGGCGAGCCGTTGCCGTTTGAAACGGTCGAAGCCGATATCGCGCGCTTTCTCGGCGAACGTGTCCGCCACAAAGCGATCCAGCAGTACGTGACCGTACTCGCATCGCGTGCGCGAATCGAAGGCGCGCACCTCGGCGAGACCAGCGGGCCACTGCTTCAATAAGCGAGGTGACACCCATGAGCACACACAGCGGTATGAACAAGCTCGGCAGTTCACGCGCCGTCGGCTTGCAGGCATGGTCCGTGTTGCTGTCGAGCACGCTGGCGTTTCTGGTCTGCTTCGTGGTCTGGATGATGTTTGGCGTGCTCGGCGTGCAACTGCGCGAAGACCTGCACCTCAACAGCACGCAATTCGGCCTGCTGACGTCGACGCCCGTGCTGACGGGCGCGCTGATGCGCTTGCCGCTCGGCGCATGGACAGACCGCTTCGGCGGACGCATCGTGATGACGGTGCTGCTGGTGGTCTGCGCGATACCCGTCTATATCGTCAGCTACGCGACAGCGTTGTGGCAGTTTCTGCTGATCGGGCTTTTTCTCGGTTGTGTCGGGGCATCGTTCGCGGTCGGCACGCCTTACGTCGCGCGCTTCTTTCCGGCGGAGCGGCGCGGCTTCGCGATGGGCTTTTTCGGCGCAGGAACGGCGGGCGCAGCCGTCAATCTGTTCGTCACGCCGTCCTTGCAGGCTGCGTATGGATGGCGCTTCGTGCCGCGCGTCTATGCCGTCGCGCTGCTCGTCACCGCGCTGATTTTCTGGTTCGCGTCGGCGCGCGATCCCGGCGCGGGCAAGGCGCAGGGCTCATTGCTCGACTCATTCAAGGTGCTGCGCAATCCAAACGTATGGCGGTTGTGCCAGTACTACTCGATCACGTTCGGCGGCTTTACGGCGCTGTCGTTGTGGATACCGCAGTATCTGAAGGCCGAATACGGCATGTCGCTCGTGATGGCGTCCGCGTTCGCAGCGGGCTTCTCACTGCCGGGTTCTGTCCTGCGCGCAGTAGGCGGCGGACTCGCGGACCGCTTCGGCGCACACAGCGTGACATGGTGGGGACTGTGGGTGGCGTGGATCTGTCTGTTCCTGCTGTCGTATCCGTCGACCGATTTCGTGATTCACACCATCGACGGCACGAGGACGCTGCACATCGAGGTCACGCTCGCCGTATTCGTGCTGCTGACGTTCCTGCTCGGCGCGGTGTTCGCCTTCGGCATGGCGTCGACGTTCAAGTACGTGGCCGACGACTTCCCCGACAACATGGGCGTCGTGACGGGCATCGTCGGCCTTGCGGGCGGGCTGGGCGGCTTTCTGCTGCCGATCCTGTTCGGCATCCTGCTCGACTTCTTCAAGATCCGCTCGACGTGCTTCATGTTTCTCTACGGCATCGTGTGGGTCTCGCTGATCCTGATCTATCTGTCAGAAGTGAAACGCACGCCTGTGACGGGGTAAGCCCCGCTGCGTGACGAGGTGCATGCGCAGATTCAAGCACCCGTCACGCATCGTCCGCATGCGGCGGCAAGTACTCCATGTTCGCCTCTTCATACAGCCGATAGATCAGCTCCAGCATTTGCGTGAGATCTTCGGATTCGTCGAGCATGCGCATGCTCATGATGATGGGTGACACGAGGTTCGAATCGTCGAGTTCCTTGTAGCTGACATCGTCGCGCTTGAGTCCGTACACGCTGCTCGGCACGACGGATATCCCCTCGCCCGCCGCCACCAGTCCCAGCGCGATCTGCAATTCGCGCGTCTCGTAGATATGCGCCGGCTCAAGCCCTCGATCGCGGAAGGCGGCCAGCACCTGATCCGCGTAACTCGGACGCGGTGCCTTCGGAAAGATGATCAGCGTTTCGTTGATCAGATCGTGCAGCGACAACACCGGCTTCAGGTCCGCCAGCGGATGCCCGAACGGCAGCGCGACGATCATGCGCTCCTCGCGCAACACGATGCGCCTGATGCTCGGATCTTCATGACGGATGCGCCCAAAGCCCACGTCGATCGTGCCTTCTTTCAACGCCTTGATCTGGTCCATCGTCGACATTTCGAGCAGCGTCAGCTCGACGGCATGGTGCTCGGTGCGAAAGCGCCGGATGATCTTCGGCAGCATGCCGTACAGCGTCGAGCCGACGAATCCCACCGACAGACTGCGCTCGATCTTGCCGACACGTCGGGTCATCGATTCGAGTTCTGCCGTCTGCGCGAGCAACTGCACTGCGTGCGAGTAAAAGAAGCGCCCCGTGTCCGTCAATTCGACCGGCCGTGAATTGCGCACGAACAGTTGCACGCCAAGCAGATCTTCGAGTTGCTGCATCTGGCGGCTGAGCGGCGGCTGCGCGATATGCAGCCTTTGCGCGGCGCGCGTGAAGTTGCGCTCCTCGGCCACCGCGACGAAATAACGGAGATGGCGCAACTCCATGACGATACCCCTTGGATATTGAACTGATACTAAATCAGTGTTGGACGGGCCGTACGTGCGCCAACTACTCTTCACTCAACCGCAGCGCCCTCACAAATTATACCTTTCGGGTAGCAACCAGACGACGGGCGCGCGCAGACATCGAAAGGAGACATCCGATGATCCCCATCTACCCGGACCGCAGTCCGACACTCAAGCACATCGACGATTATCTGGTCGAAGACACCGCACGCGGCGACTATCGCCTGCACCGCAGCGCCTTCACCGACGAAGCGCTGTTCGAGCTTGAAATGCAGCACATTTTCGAAGGCAACTGGATCTATCTCGCACACGAAAGCCAGATTCCGGCCAACAACGATTACTTCACGACGACGATGGGCCGTCAGCCCGTCGTCATCACGCGCAACCGTCAGGGCGAACTGAGCGCGCTCGTCAATTCGTGCACGCATCGCGGCGCCATGCTGTGCCGCCACAAGCGCGGCAACAAGGCGACCTTCACGTGCCCGTTTCACGGCTGGACCTTCAACAACAGCGGCAAACTGCTGAAAGTGAAAGACCCTGCCGATGCGGGTTATCCCGAATGCTTCAATCACGAGGGCTCGCATGATCTGAAGAAAGTCGCGCGTTTCGAAAGCTATCGCGGCTTTCTGTTCGGCAGCCTGAATCCCGACGTGAAGCCGCTCACCGAGTTTCTCGGCGAGGCCGCACGCATCATCGACATGATCGTCGACCAGTCGGAGCAAGGTCTCGAAGTGCTGCGCGGTTCGTCGACCTATACGTATGAAGGCAACTGGAAGCTGACGGCGGAAAACGGCGCGGACGGTTATCACGTGTCGGCCGTGCACTGGAACTACGCGGCGACCACGAACCAGCGCAAGGAAAAGAACGCCGCAGAAGACAAGATCCGCGCGATGGATGCGGGCGGCTGGGGCCGTCAGGGCGGCGGCTTCTATGCATTCGAGCACGGCCATATGCTGCTGTGGTCGCGCTGGGCGAACCCGGAAGACCGCCCGAACTTCAATCGCCGCGATGAATTCGCCGCGCGCTGCGGCGGCGAAACGGCGGACTGGATGATCCAGAACTCGCGCAATCTCTGCCTCTATCCGAACGTGTATCTGATGGATCAGTTCGGCTCGCAGATTCGCGTGCTGAAGCCGCTGTCCGTCAACAAGACGGAAGTGACGATCTACTGCATCGCACCCAAGGGCGAATCCGACGACGCGCGCGCTCGCCGCATCCGCCAGTACGAAGACTTCTTCAACGTGAGCGGCATGGCGACGCCCGACGATCTCGAAGAATTCCGCGCGTGCCAGCAAGGCTATGCGGCGCGTTCCGTCGAATGGAACGACATGTGCCGCGGCTCGACGCACTGGATCGAAGGTGCGGACGAAGGCGCGAAGAAGATCGGTCTCAAGCCGCTGCTCTCCGGTGTGAAGACGGAAGACGAAGGCCTGTACACGATCCAGCACCGCTACTGGGTCGAAACGATCCGCGATGCCCTCGTGAAGGAAAGGAGCGCAGCATGAGCACGATTGCCACGCCGCCGACGCTCGCGGACATCCAGGCGTTTCTCTATCGCGAAGCGCGTTTGCTCGATGACGAGCAATGGGATGAATGGCTCGACCTGTATCACCCGGACGCCGTCTTCTGGATGCCGTCGTGGGACGACACAGATCAACTGATCACGGACCCGCAGCGCGAGATTTCGCTGATCTATTACCCGAGCCGTCAGGGCCTCGAAGACCGCGTGTTCCGCATCAAGACCGAGCGGTCGAGCGCGACGATTCCCGATACGCGCACGAGCCACAACCTCAGCAACGTAGAACTCGAACAGCACGACGATGGCGTCTGCACCGTTCGCTTCAACTGGCACACGCTCAGCCATCGCTACAAGACCAATTACAGCTACTTCGGCATGTCGCGCTACGTGATCGATTTCAACGGCGAGTCGCCGCGCATCCTGAACAAGTACGTCGTATTGAAGAACGACTACATCAATCAGGTCATCGACATCTATCACATCTGAGCGCGCGGTCTCTCACGATACGCGAGCAGCAGTCAGGAGCAGTTCATGGAACATCGCATCGCACTTCAGTTCGAAGACGGCGTCACGCGCTTCATCACGTGCCGCGACAACGAAACGCTGTCGGACGCCGCCTACCGGCAGAAGATCAACATTCCGCTCGATTGCCGCGACGGCGCGTGCGGCACGTGTCGCGGCTTCTGCGAATCGGGCACGTACGACCTGCCCGAATCGAGCTATATCGAAGACGCGCTGACACCCGAAGATGCCGCGCAAGGCTACGTGCTTGCCTGCCAGACGCGGCCGCGTTCGGACTGCGTGATCCGCGTGCCCGCTTCGTCGGCGGCGTGCAAGACGGGCGTCGCGCGTCATGAAGGCACACTCGCGAACGTGCAGAAACTCTCCGATTCGACGATCGAATTTTCGATCGACGTCGACGCGCCCGATCAACTGACGTTTCTTGCGGGCCAGTACGTGAACGTCGAAGTGCCCGGCAGCCAGCTGTCGCGCTCGTACTCGTTCAGCTCCGCGCCGGGCGAGTCGCGCGTGTCGTTCGTCGTGCGCAACGTGCCCGAAGGCAAGATGAGCACGTATCTGAGCGACCACGCGCAAGCGGGACAACGCGTGGCGTTTTCCGGACCGTACGGCGCGTTCTATCTGCGAGACGCCGCGCGCCCCGTGCTGTTTCTCGCGGGCGGAACGGGCATCGCGCCCTTCCTGTCGATGCTCGACGTGCTCGCCGCGAAAGACGGCGCGAAGCAACCCGTCCGCATGGTGTACGGCGTGACGAACGACATCGATCTCGTCGCGCTGTCGCAGCTCGATGCCGCGCAAGGCAAACTGCCGGACTTCGAATACCGCACCTGTGTGGCCGACCCCGCCAGCGCGCATCCGCTCAAAGGCTACGTGACGACGCATGTCGATCCCGCCTGGCTCAATGGCGGCGATGTGGACGTGTATCTGTGCGGCCCCGTCGCGATGGTCGATGCGGTACGCGGCTGGCTCGGTGAAATCGGCGTGACGCCCGCCAGCTTCCACTACGAAAAGTTCTCTGCCACCAACGCGGCCTGACCATCATGAATCAACGCTTCAAAGGAAAAGTCGTCGTCGTGACGGGCGCGGCACAAGGCATCGGACGCGGCGTCGCACTGACGGCCGCGCGGGAAGGCGCCACCGTCGTGTTGTGCGACCGTTCGGATTTCGTGCATGAAGTCGCGGCAGAAATCTCTGCGCCGGGCGCACGCTGCATTGCCGTGATCGCCGATCTGGAAACGTATGCGGGCGCGTGCAAGCTGACGGAAGCCGCACTCGGCGCATTCGGCCGCATCGACGTGCTGATCAACAACGTCGGCGGAACGATCTGGGCGAAGCCTTATCAGGAATACGAGGAAGCGCAGATCGAAGCCGAAGTGCGCCGCTCGCTGTTTCCGACGCTATGGTGCTGCCGCGCCGTGCTGCCCGCGATGATCGAGCGGCAGGCGGGTGCGATCGTCAACGTGTCGTCGATCGCGACCCGCAGCATCTATCGCGTGCCGTACGCGGCGTCGAAAGGCGGCGTGAATGCATTGACGGCCAGCCTCGCATTCGAACATGCCGCCGACGGCATCCGCGTCAACGCGGTCGCCACGGGCGGCACGGAAGCGCCGCCGCGACGCGTGCCGCGCAACGCGCAACAGCAGACGGAACAGGAAGCGATCTGGTATCAGGGCATCGTCGACCAGACCAGGGCAAGCAGCCTGATGCATCGTTACGGCACGATCGAAGAACAGGTCGGCGCGATTCTCTTTCTCGCTTCGGACGACGCGTCATACATCACGGGCACCGTATTGCCCGTGGGCGGCGGCGATCAGGGCTGACTCACACGCAAAAGACCGGCGAAAAAAAACGCGGCTGGAAAGCCGCGTTCAAAGCGTGTTTGTCTGCTGCGTGCAGACTGGATGAAACGCGGGCGATTTTAAAGCATCGCGTGAAACGATAAAGCCCGCAACAGGCAATTCATTATCGTGGTTTCCGCAATATTCCCGATCGCACGATTATGCGGGGAAATAACGGCGATAAAGCCACTCGGCTTTCGCATCTCCAGCACAATCCGCGCTCTCGCGCCCACAGAACAAGCGGCGCGGAAATACTGTTTGTATCAAGCCGCAATAATCGCGGCATCGCGTGTTGTGAATTTCACTAACGCCTTATTTTGGCGTTTTTACATTTCCTGTGTGCGCCTTTAGGCTCTCGTCACTCACGAATTACCACACGCAGGAGAATAGAAAAATGAAACGCACCGCCCTCTCGATGATGTCGCTGGCCGCTCTGGCCACGGCCACCAGCGCCGCGCACGCCCAGACGAGTGTCACGCTGTACGGCACGATCGACACCGGGATCACGTATGTTCATAACGCCTCGGGCAACAACAGCCTGTGGTCGCTCGGCAATACCAGCGCAGGCAATCTGTCGGGCACGCGCTGGGGCCTCAAGGGCAGCGAAGACCTCGGCGCCGGCATGAAGGCCATCTTCCAGCTGGAAAGCGGTTTTGATCCGAGCACCGGCAAGATGGGCCAGGGCAGCCGTCTGTTCGGCCGTCAGGCATTCGTCGGTCTTTCGCAAGATCAATACGGTTCCGTGACGCTCGGCCGTCAATACGATCCGCTGATCGACCTCGTGCAAGGCATCACGGCCGACAACTACTTCGGCAGCGCATTCGCGACGGCAGGCGACGTCGACAACTACGACAACAGCTTCCGTGTGAACAACGCGGTCAAGTACACGTCGCCCGTATTCGCGGGCCTGCAGTTCGAAGCGATGTACTCGTTCGGCGGCGTGGCGGGCAGCACGGGTTCCGAGCAGTCGTATTCGAGCGCGGTCGCGTACAACAACGGTCCCATCGGCCTCGCGGCCGGCTACTACTACACGACGAACAGCCCGGCTTCGGAAGGCCTTCGCACGACCTGGAACAGCACGTCCGACGGCACCTTCGACGGCCCCGTCAACCTCGGCTATCAGACGGCGCATTCGATCGGCATCGCACGCGTGGCAGGCCAGTACACGGCCGGTCCGTTCACGTTCGGCCTCGGCTACAGCAACGCGCAGTACCGTCGCGACGACAGCTCCGTGTTCGGCTCGAACGAACGCTACAACACGGGCCAGGGCTTCGTGAACTATCAGGCTGCGCCCGCGATCCTGCTGGGCGTCGGCTACAGCTACACGCACTCGAACGGCGACACGTCGGCGACCTATCACCAGGTATCGCTCGGCGCGGACTACACCCTGTCCAGGCGCACCGATCTGTACATGACGGCCGCGTATCAGCACGCCAGCGGCCAGACCCGCGACGCAACGACGAACACGATCACCGACGCGCAGGCATCGATCGGTTCGTACGGCTACGCAGGCACGAGCCATCAGGAGATGGTCAACCTGGGCATTCGCCACAAGTTCTAAAGCGCCGGGTTTCGCCCTGTACGGCGGTTTCTGGCCGGCATGCGGACGCGTGCCGGTTCGGCACCGCCGTTTTTCGTTGTGCGGCCTTTTCCATAATGGCTCATTCAATCTGTCGATAATGGCTCTTTCTATGAACCATTATCGATCGTAGTCTTCGGGTGTGGGCGGCAAGGCCCGGCATACACGGAGATCATCGATGAACAGGACAGTCTTTCTGGCAGGCGCCGCGGGCGCAATCGGCAGCGCGCTCGTGCCGCAACTGGTGGATGCGGGCTATCTCGTCTACGGCAGCACACGCCGCACCGACCGCGCGGCGCAGATCGAACGGGCGGGTGCGACGCCCGTCATCGTCGACGTATTCGACGCAAAAGCGCTGAAGGACGCGCTGCTGCGCATCCAGCCCGCCGCCGTGATCCATCAACTGACCGACCTGCCGCCCGCGCTCGATCCCGCGCGCATGCCGCAAGCCATCGCAGGGAACGCGCGCATCCGCGACGAAGGCACGCGCAATCTGCTCGCCGCTGCGCTGGCGGCAGGCAGCAAGCGCTTCGTCGCGCAAAGCATCGCGTGGGCTTATCGCGAGGGCGCGCAACCGTACGAAGAAACCCAGCCGCTCGATACGGATGCCGAGGGCAACCGGCTCGTCACGGTGCGCGGCGTCGCATCGCTCGAAACGCAGGTGCTCACCGCGCCGCTGATCGGCACGGTGCTGCGATACGGTCAACTGTATGGCCCCGGCACCGGGTCGGCGCAGGCAAAAGGCGCGAGTCCGGTTCATGTCGATGCGGCCGCGCACGCCACTGTGCTCGCCCTGAAGCATGCGCGAGCGGGCGCGTTCAATATCGCCGAAGACAATCCCGTCGTTTCGACGGGCAAAGCGAAGCGCGAACTCGGCTGGTCGGCCGCCTGGCGGCGCACCGCCGCCGCTGCGGCAATGAGTACGGCGAGATGAACGCCGCCCACCTGTTCGCGAGCGAACATGCACGGCATGCGCGCACGCTCGCGACCTTCGCCACCCTCGCGCTCGCCCCGCTCGCCATGCTGCCGGCGCGTCCTGCCCTTCAATGGCTCGACGCGATGTGCAGCACGCCGTTGCTCAGCGTCGCATCGTCGTCCGGCGCAGCGGCACAACGCCCTACGTCGACATCGCACACGCTCTCATGCGAGCCGCTCGCGAACGTGCCCGGCAAATCCGTGACGACCGTCGTGGTCGATTTTCCGCCGCACGCTTTCACGGGCGCGCACCGGCATCCGGGATCGGTCACGGCGTACGTCATATCGGGCACGCTGCGCTCCCGGTTGAACAGCGGTCCGGCCATCGACTATCGAAGCGGCCAGACGTGGTTCGAGCCGCCCGGCACGCTGCATGATTTCGTCGAGAACACGGACCCGGCGCAGCCCGCTAAACTGCTCGCGGTGTTCGTCACCGATTCGAACTGCGGACCGCTCGTGCTGCCGCCGTGATACGCGCAGCGAACCTCACGTCTTGTCGAGCATTTTCTGCAGCACGCGCGCAAGGGTCCGCGCCCCCGCATCGATGTCGTCCACACCGACGCTCGCAAATCCCAGCACCAGCCCCGCCGGCGCCGCACGCCCGATCGCATACGACGACAACGGCCGCGTCTCGATGCCCGCTTCGGCGGCAAGGCGCGCAGCCAGCGCATCGTCCGCGCCTTCGGGCAGGAACGCGGGCGCATCCAGCCCCGCGACGATCGGCGGCAACGCAAGGAGCCCCGTCCAGTGCCGGCGCGCCGCTTCGCGCAGCGCCTCGGCACGCTCGCCGTACAGTTCGCGCATGCGCCGCACGTGACGGCCCGCATGCCCTTCCGCGATGAACGCATGCAGCGTCGCCTGCTGATCGAGGGGCACGTGCCGGCCCGTCAGCGACCACGCGGCGACGAACGGCTCGACGAGACGTTCGGGCAAGACCGCATACGCGATGCGCAGCGCCGGAAACAGCAGCTTGCTGAACGTGCCGCAATAGATCACGTGATCCGCGTTGTCGAGACTCTTCAGCGCCGCGAGCGGACGCCCTTCGAAGCGATACTCGCTGTCGTAATCGTCCTCGATCACGAGCGCGCCGCGCGCGTGCGCCCAATCGAGCAGCGCGAGCCGCCTCTCCAGCGATAGCGCCGGACCCAGCGGCGCCTGGCGACCGGCCGTCACATACGCGAGCCGCGCATCGGGCGCGAGCCGTCGGCCCTCGGCCACGTCGATGCCGTGCATGTCGACGGGAACGGCCGCGATGCGCGCGCCCGCCGCTTCGAGCACGAGCCGCGCGCCCGGATAGCCCGGATCTTCCATCCATGCAGCGTCGCCGGGGTCGAGCCACAGACGCGCGGCAAGATCGATCACCTGCTGCGCGCTGCCGACGATGGCGACATGCTCGGCCGTACACGCGATGCCGCGCGTCACGCGTACATGTTCCGCGATGACCTCGCGCAGCGGCCGGTAGCCTTGCGCTTCGCCATCGGCGAGCATCGAGCGGTTCAAGAGCCGCGAGCGGCGCGCCGCGACACGCGCCCACAACGCAAAGGGAAACGACTGCAAGTCGGGCTGACTTGGCCGGAACGCACGCGATGGAACCGTCCGGCCTTCGACGGCGAACCCGCTGCGCGCCAGCAGGCGTCCGCGTGCGGACAGACCGATATCTGCGTTCGCTGCGTCGCGTGCCCCTGCTTTTCCGCGCACAAGCCGCGGTGCCGCGGCCGCGGGCGCCGGCTCGAAGCGGCCGTCCGGCAATTCGCCCGCAACGAAGCTGCCCCGGCCGACGGCCCCCGACAGATAGCCTTCCGCCGCGAGCTGCGCGAACACGCCCAGCACCGTGCCGCGCGACACGCCGTGACGTGCGGCGAGATCGCGCGTCGCGGGAAGCCGTGCGCCGGGCCCGAGCCGGCCCTGCAGAATCGCCGCGCGCAGTTCGGCATAGAGCCAGCGCTGCAGCGGCATGCCGTCGGGCCGCTCGTTCAGCGCAAGATCGATTTCCGTCGCACGCCGCATGTTCTCCGCTCCGTAAATGGCTCAGCACCTGAAAGATAATTCGCCGACTTGACCAGGCCAATTCCGCGATTATGCCTGCTTGTTCACCACATGAACGCCGTGCGTCGCAGTTGATAAACTGAAGCGGCCCGCGCACGGCCGTCGTGTCGGTTCTGCGTCCGGGCCTGCGTATTGCTTACAATGGCTGCCCCCTATCGATGGCACGCCCGACCGCGGCACAGGACGTCATGAAACTTCCTCTCCAACCGCAACGCCCTTCGTCCAACCGCGTCTACCCGCCGGGGACGCCGGGGCTGCACGGCCTGACGTCGATGATCACGTTCGTCGTTGTAGTTTCGGGACTGTACTTCGCGCGTGAAGTGCTGATCCCGATCACGCTCGCGGTGCTGCTGAGCTTTCTGCTCGCGCCGCTGGTCGGCCTGCTGCGGCGCCTTCACTTCGGCCAGTTGCCGTCGATCTTCGTCGCGGTGCTCACCGCCGTCGTCACGCTGCTCGCCGTCAGCACGCTGATCGGCGCGCAGATCGCGCAGCTTGCCGGCTCGCTGCCGCAATACCAGGCGGCCATCGAGCGCAAGGTCGAGACCGTGCAGGAGAAGACGGTCGGACGCGCCGATGCGCTGCTCGCGCGCGCTGCTACCGCGCTCGCGCGTGTCGCGCCGGAACGCCCGGCGCCCGCGCACGAAGCCGGCCGCTCCCAGAAGCCGACCGTCGCTGCACCCTTGCCCGTCGAAGTGCACGAGCCGATTCCGTCGCCGCTGGAACTCGCGCAGCGTGTGTTCTCGCCCGTGGTCGGGCCGCTCGAAACGACGTTCATCGTGCTCGTCGTCACGATCTTCATCCTGCTGCAGCGCGAAGATCTGCGCGATCGCCTGATACGACTGTTCGGCGCGCGCGATCTGCACCGCACGACCACCGCCATCAACGACGCGGCGAGCCGCCTGTCGCGCTACTTCGTCGCGCAACTCGGCGTGAACCTGGGCGCGGGCGCGACGATCGCGATCGGTCTCGCGATCATCGGCGTGCCGGGCGCGCTGCTGTTCGGCGTGCTGACCGCGCTGCTGCGTTTCGTGCCGTACATCGGCACGTGGATCGCGGGGCTGCTCGCCGTGATTCTCGCGGCCGCGATCCAGCCGCAATGGACCATGGCGGTATGGACGATCGTGCTGTTCGTGTCGATCGACGTGGTGGCGGGTCAGGTCGTCGAGCCGCTTCTGTATGGACATAGTTCGGGGCTGTCGCCCCTCGCCGTGGTCGTCGCGGCGATCTTCTGGAGCTGGCTGTGGGGGCCCATCGGCCTCGTGCTGTCGACGCCGCTCACGCTCTGCCTCGTTACGCTGGGCCGATACGCGGAGCGCCTGAAATTCCTGACCGTGCTGCTCGGCGATCAGCCCGCGCTGACGCCTGCGCAAAACTTCTATCAGCGGCTGCTCGCCGACGATCCGCACGAGGCCATCGTGCAGGCCGACCGTTTTCTCAGAGAGATGCCGCTCACCCGCTATTACGACGACGTGGCGCGCGAAGGCTTGCGGCTGGCGCGCAACGACACGCTGCGCGGCGTGTTCGCGCCCGAGCAGCTGGCGCGCATGAACGAGACGCTGCTCGATATCGTCGAGAACCTCGAACAGGTCGAAGGCATGCCCGAGGACAAGGCCGATCCGAACGCACCCGATGCGCTCCCCGCCCTGTCGCCCGACGACGCTGCACAGCAACAGGTCGTGTGCGTGGCGGGCCGCGGCGCATTCGACGAAGTGACGACGGCCATCGCCGTGCAACTGCTGGCGCGGCGCGGCTTCACGCCCGTCACGGCGAACTACGCGCAGTTCAGGCGCGGTCAGGCGGATGCGTTCGGCGCCGACGGCGCGGCCATCGTCTGCGTGATCACGCTCGATGCGCCCGAAGCGCCGCCCTATCTGCGCAATCTGCTGCGGCGCATCCGTGAGCGTGCGCCCGGCGCGCATCTGATCGTCGGCATCGGCGGGCAATCTGAGACGGTCGACGAGGTCGGCGCATTGAGCGGCACGAACAACGCCAACGCCTTCAGCGACCTCGTCAATCAGTGCGTGCAGGCGGCCTGCGCGCGGTCCATGCCGGCCGTCGAGCAGGCGCCGCGCGGCGTCGACGCGTGAGCGCGCGCGGGCCTCTTTCGGCACGAATGCATCACGCGCTTCATACGTTCTGCGCGTCTGCGTTCGTGAGCGCATCGATTATCTGCATCTTCGCGCGGCAAAGCGCCCATGCGGTGATAAGCTGAATGAAAGCGCGTATGCCGCTGCCCGCAAGCTCACGCGCTCCCTTCCGCTTCGTTCCATTGCCGCCGGGAGGCTCATGTCAGCCACCATCCCGAAGTGCAGGCAGCAGATCCGGCTGTGCACCGCACACGACGGCGCGCGCATCGCGTACGCAACCTGTGGCAGCGGGCCGCCCATCATCAAGGCCGCGAACTGGCTGAGCCATCTCGAGTTCGATCTCGCGAGCCCCGTCTGGAGCCACATGATCGCGGAGATGTGCCGCGAGCACACGCTGATCCGCTACGATCAGCGCGGCTGCGGACTGTCGGATCACGACGTCGACGACATTTCGTTCGACGCATGGAAGCACGACCTGATCGCCGTGATCGATGCGAGCGGTGTCGACCGCTTCGTGCTGCTCGGCATTTCGCAGGGCGCGTCGATTGCCATCACGTATGCCGTCGCGTTTCCAGGACGCGTGTCGCACCTCATCTTGCATGGCGGCTACGCGCGCGGGCGGCTGGTGCGCTCACGCTCCGAGCAGGCGCGCGATGAAGCGGAAACGCTCGCCAAGCTCGCCGAAATCGGCTGGGGCCAGCACAACCCTGCCTTCCGCCAGTTCTTCACGACGCAGTTCATTCCGGGCGGCACGCCGCAACAGCATCACTGGTTCAACGAACTCGAACGCATCACCACCACACCGCACAACGCCGCGCGCATCATGCGCGTCTTCAACAATATCGACGTGGTCGATCTGCTGCCGCACGTGCAGTGTCCGACGCTCGTGCTGCATGCGGTACGCGACGCACGTGTGCCGTTCGAAGAGAGCCGGCTGCTCGCGAGCCTGATTCCCAATGCGCGCTTCGTGCCACTCGAAAGCGACAATCATCTGACGCTCGAATGCGAAAGCGCGTGGCAGCGCTGGCGCGATGAAGTACGCGCGTTCCTGCCGCCCACACGACACATCGACCCTGTGTTTTCAGCGCTTACTCGACGCGAACGCGAGATCGTCGAACTGATCGCGGGCGGCCGCGACAATGCGCAGATTGCCGCGCGGCTTGGCCTGTCGGAGAAGACCGTGCGCAATCACATCACCAACATCTTCGCGAAGCTCGAAGTGGAAAGCCGCGCGCAGGCCATCGTGATGGCGCGCAAGGCCGGCTTCGACGCACCCGCTGCGTAACGGGGCACATGTCCCGGCTTTTCGCTGCTTTGTGCAGTGCGCATCCCGCGTATCGGGACTCGCGTCTCATGCCTGACGAACAGCCGATGCACACACTCTGCATCAGCGTTTCGCTTCGGCTTGCAGCATGTCACGGCGCAGCGCTTTGAGTCAGCGCCGTCTCTGTTCGTTCTCCTTTCGGCGCTCCCCACTGCAATCCCCATTGCCTCATCGCAAGCACAGCCCACTTCAGCTTTAGCGCCGGGGCCGAAGTCCAAGGAGTTCAGAGATGCAAGCTGTAGAGTACCAACTGCCTTCCCATCGCTACGCCAAATGCGTCGAAGTGTCCAAGCGGATCCGCTGGGATATCGACAACGACGTGATTCGCGGCCGCACCTTCGACATCAATCAGAAGTTCCTGCCCGACGGCCTTTCGCAGGTCTACCGGCTGCCGTTTCTGAACGAGGCCGAACGCCGCTTCTATTCGCAGGTTCAAGGGCGCACCTATGCCAACATGTTCAAACTCGTCGAACGCTTCATCGGTGCGAAGATGCTCGAACTGGGACGCGATCACGCACTGGGCGATCAGATCGCGCTCGAAGCCGTCGTGCGCCTGACCGACGAAGAACTGAAGCATCAGGAACTGTTCCGCCGTATCGAACTGCTCGCGGGCGCGGACATGCCGGCGGGCTATCGCTTCCTGCCCGATGCCGACGATATCGCCACGTTCGTGCTGGGTAAATCGACATGGTCGATTCTCGCGCTGACGTGTTTCATCGAAATATTTTCGCAGGTGCATTACCGCCAGAGCATCGAGGCGGACGACACGCTCTCGCCGCTCTTCAAGGACGTGTTCATGTACCACTGGAAAGAAGAATCGCAGCACGCGATCATCGACGAACTCGAATGGATGCGCGAGGACGCGAAAGTCGGCGAGCGCGAGCGCGAGCGCGATGCCGCCGTCGACGACCTGATCGCGCTGGTGGCGGGCGTCGACGGCGTGGTGCAGATGCAGGCGAAGGAAGATGCCGCGTACTTCTGCGAGCACATGGGCCGCACGCTGCTGCACGAAGACATCGCGGAGGTACAGGCCGCGATGCTCGACGCGTACCGTTGGCAGTACATCGTGTCGGGCGTTCAGGAGCCGCGCTTCAGTTCGCTGCTCACCAGCGTGATCAACGACGAGCAAGGCGCGCGCACCTTCGCCGCGCTCACGCCGATCATGACGCCGGCACTGAACCGGCCGACGTTGCCGCTCGTCTGAACACACGGTGACATGCAAACGGCGGGTGCCTGCGGGCACTCGCCGTTTTTTCATGCGTTGCCTGCCTGATGCGTCCCGTCACTTGCTCACTGCAGCCGATGTGCGACACTACCTGCGAAAATGCGCACGACACAGGCCGCGCTGCTGCAAGGGGCATATGAAGGTTCCCTACCGATACCTGTCCGCGATGGTCGTCAATCTCGCGCTGCCGTGGCTCGCGTACCGGGTCGCGCTGCCGCACTGGGGCACGACGTGTGCACTCGCGGCATCGGCGGCGCCGCTGGTGGCGTGGATCGGATGGGACCTGTATCACTCGCGGCACTTCGACGCGCTGAGTGCGATCGTGCTGGCGGGCATTCTGCCGCTGCTCGCCTGGGCGCTGATCGATCGGAGCGAACACCGGCGCGCGCTCGAAGATCCGATGGTGTCGGGCGTCATCGGCGTGACGTTTCTGCTGTCGCTGCTGCTGCGCAAGCCGATGGTCTATTACCTCGCGCGTTCGACGGTATCGCGTGAATCGCACGAACGCGTCGAGGAATTCGAGCGCCATTATCGCGAGCGCCCCGAACTCGTCACGATGATTCGCCGGATGACGGTCATCTGGGGCATTGGTCTCACGGCTGAAAATGTCGCGCGTTATTGGGTCGTGTCGACCTTGAGCGATACGGAGCTGGCCGAGCAGATATCGACGGTGCTGCGCTGGGCCATCTACGGCTCGCTCACGCTCTGGACGATCTGGACGCGCCGCCGCCTGAAGCGCATCGACGCTGCAAGAAGAATGGAGTCTGCATGAAAGACCAGATGTTGATTACCGATGTCCGGATGCCCGACGGCATACGCGTGAATGTGTCGATCGCCGGAGGCCGCATCGATGCGATCGGCCCTGATTTGCAGGTCGAAAGCGCCGTCGCGCGCGAGCACGGCAACGGTGCGCTGCTGTTGCCGGGTTTCGTCGAAGGCCATACGCATCTCGACAAGACGATGTGGAGCATGCCGTGGTATCAGAACGAAGTCGGACCGAAGCTCACCGATCGCATCGAAAACGAGCGGCGCTTTCGTGCAGAGAGCGGACACGACGCGGCGGCGGCATCGCTTGCCTTGGCCCGCGCGTTCCTGCAAATGGGCACCACGCGGTTGCGCACGCACGTCGATATCGACACGGATGCGGGCCTCAAACACCTCGAAGGCGTGCTGAAGACACGCGACACGCTAAGCGGCGTCCTCGACTTGCAGACCGTCGCGTTTCCGCAGTCGGGCATGCTCAAACGCGAAGGCACCATCACGTTGCTAGGCGACGCGTTGCGTGCGGGCGCCGACGTGCTCGGCGCGCTGGACCCGGCGTTGATCGACGGCGATCCCGTCGCGTCGCTGAATGCCTCCTTCGATCTCGCGTCACGTCATCAGAAGCCGATCGATATCCATCTGCATGAGCCCGCCGAGATCGGCGCCTTCACGTTGAAGCTGCTGCTCGATCGCGTCGAAGCGCTCGGCATGCAAGGACGCGTCGTGATCAGCCATGCGTTCTGTCTCGGTGCGCTGGCGCCGCGCGAGCGCGATCCGCTGCTCGAACGGCTCGCGCTGCTGAACGTCGCGCTGCTCACGACGGCGCCCGCTTCCGTACCCGTGCCGCCGCTCGCTGCATGCATCGAAAAAGGTGTCACGCTGTTCGGCGGCAATGACGGCATCCGCGACACCTGGAATCCGTTCGGCTCGCCCGACATGCTGGAGCGTGCGGCGCAGATCGCGATGCGCTACGACCTGCGGCGCGACGACGCGATTGCAATGGCATTCGATTGCGTGAGCCACGCAGCCGCGCGCGGCTGCCGGTTCGCCGACTACGGCCTGCAGGTGGGCGCGCGTGCGGACCTCGTGCTCGTCGATGCGGAAACCGTCGCGCATGCCGTTGCCGCGCGGCCCGTGCGCAAGCTGGTGGTCGCGAACGGACGGGTCGTTGCGCGTAACGGCATGCTGACCGAGGACATTTGAATCCGCCGCTCGCACACAAACCTTGAACGAAAAAAGCCCCGGCACGTGAACCATGCCGGGGCGAAGGTTTGCGCTGTCTTATACGTTATTGTTCAGGCCATGGTCCTTTACGACGCCGCCATGACGGGCGTCACGGCAGCAGGATCGCTGATGCTCGTCTTGCCCGTTTCGACGTGACCCGCAAGGCGGCGCTGGAACGACGCATCGTCGTTGTCGGTCACCGTCAGGTCGTACCAGTGATGGCTCGCCGACAGCACCCACGCCTCTTCGACCGATGCGCCCGGCGGCACGATCACGGGGCGCGGATGCGCGCCGTACGCGTTGTCGACGACCGACAGCCGCGCGATGCTCTCGCCATGATTCTTGAACGTCAGGTACACGTTGCCGTTGCCGACGTCGTAATGCGTCTTCACTTCGGGCAACGCGGGCTTGTGATTGTGATTCACGAGAGCCGCTGCATTCGACGCATTGGACTGTGCATTGCCCGCGAATTGCCGCACGAAACCATTCGGACCATACACGGTGAACTGATACACGCCGTTCGTCGACGCCAGGTTGAACACGTCCTTCAGCGTCTTGCCCGCTTCCACCGTATAGCGCCACGGACCATCCGTGCGGTTGGCCGAGTACACGTAGAAGTGCGCGCCCTGCTCGCCCGTATTGCCGATTTCGATCGTCAGCGAATTTGCCTTCTGATCGACCTTGCCGTTCACATGCAATTCATACGGCAATGCACGCGCGAAGCGGATGCCCGATTCCTGCGGATCGAACGGACCCGGCACGGCAGGCACCGTCGGCGCGGGCTGCGTCGCGCACTGGTTGTCGGCCATGCTCTTGTAGTTGCTCGTGTCCGGCAGCGGCGGCATCTTCGCGTCCGGCGTGCGGAAGTCGAAGGCCGTCGTGAGGTCGCCGCACACCGCGCGGCGCCATGCCGTGATGTTCGGTTCATTCACGCCGAAGCGCGATTCGATGAAGCGGATCACCGACGTGTGATCGAACACCTGCGAGCACACGAAGCCGCCCTTCGTCCACGGCGACACGATCGTCATCGGCACGCGCGGCCCGAGACCGTACGGCAGATTGTCGGCCGTATAGCTGCCGCCACGGGCCGGATTGACGATGTTGTGAATCTCGCCGTCCGTCGTCACCGTCGAGAGACCCTGCGCGCGCGACGTAGCCGGTTGCGGCGGCACGATGTGATCGAAGAAGCCGTCGTTCTCGTCGTACATGATGAAGAGCACCGTTTTGCTCCACACCTCGGGGTTCGACGTGAGCGCATCGAGAATCTGCGACGTGTATTCCGCGCCGTAAGCAGGCGTGTATTTCGGATGCTCCGAATACGCGGCGGGCGGGCACAGCCACGACACTTGCGGCAGGCGGTTGGCCTGCACGTCGGCCTTCAGGTCGTCGATCGTGCGCACCGTCTGCGCGCGCTGGAACAGCGACGAACCCGGCTGCGCGTTGATGAAGTTCTCGAAGTTCTGCAGGATGTTCGTGCCGTAGTTGCCGTTCAGCGGGTCCGAGCCATCCGTGCCCTGCTGATAGATCTGCCACGAAATACCGGCCGCTTCGAGACGTTCCGGATAGGTCGTCCACGACAGCAGCTGATACTTCGGCGGCACGTCGCCATCGACGAAATCGTTGTTGTCGAGCAGCGGGCCGCCCTTCGTGCCCGTCGGATCGACGGTGCCCGTCATCAGATACGAGCGGTTCGGGTGCGTCGGTCCCGGCAGCGAGCAGAAGTAGGCATCGCACACCGTGAACGCATCGGCCAGCGCGTAATGGAACGGAATGTCCGGGCGCAGGTGATAGCCCATCGTCATGTCCGTCTTGTTCGCGGGCCACTGGTCGTAACGGCCGGCGTCGATCGCAGCATGCGTCTTGTACCAGGAGTGATCCAGATCGCCGACGCACTGCGCGCTCGTCGTCTGCGTATTCAGGTGAAACGGCAGCACGGGCTTGGTCGCATCGGCTTTCGACGGCTGATACCAGACGGGCTTGCCGTTCGGCAGCGGAATCGGGAAGCGGTCGTTATAGCCGCGCACGCCGCGCATATGACCGAAGTAGTGGTCGAACGAACGGTTCTCCTGCATGAACACGACAATGTGCTCGACGTCACGGATCGAACCCGTGCGCGAATTGGCGGGCACGGCGAGCGCATTGCGGATCGATTCCGGCAGCATCGTCACGGCGGCGGCGGCGCCCGCGGACGTTGCAGCAGTCTTTAGAAAACGGCGACGGCTATTGGATGTCATGATGTTATTGCCTTCTTCTCGGGGGGAAAGGAATTAACAACGGAATAAGCGCGCGCATTCACGCGCATTCTTTAGTTCTTTATTGCGAGAACATCGATTCAATGGGTGTCGTCGCCTGGCGCGTAGCGGAGCACGGGCGCAACCTGCTGGCTGTCGGCAGCGAGGCTCGCCTGCGCGCTGAGAATCGCGGCGCTGTCCTGGCCGTTGTCCTGCGCTTCGTTTCGTGCGTTACGGGACGCGCTCATGCCGAGCGCCGACGGCGTATTGAAGGCATTGGCGGTACTGCCCGTGGGGCTCGTCGGCAGCGGTGGCGATATGGACGCGTTCAGTGCGGAAGGCGCGCCGTTACTGGATTGCGACGCAGCCGGCGGGGTGTTGCCGACGGTCGCCGCATCATCCGGCCCACAGGCGGCGAGTGCGAACGATGCAAGTGCAACGATTGTACTCACGCGCAAAGACGAGAGAGGAAGTCCGTTCATTCGAGCATCCCGATTCCAGCGTCTGACTACCGGTTAGACCGATGACGGCTCGCTTAAAGAAGGCTTGCCGTCGCTGGAAACGCAGTCTGATGTCGAATGAAGAAATTATTGTGAAACGTTTGCAAAGGCAACGAAATACCTTGAAATATCCTTTAATGGAAAGCTATCAGAAAGCGAAAAGAAACACGCTAGTCATCGTGCTATAGCGCTTATCAGCAGGTCGGCATTAAGTGCCGTTTTTCTATCGCCGCGCAATGCACGGGCGGCATATTCGACCGGCGGCCCTTCGCGCCGCCTTGCCTTCTGCGTTGCAAGTGGCTGGCCGCGCGCGAACTCGACGCAACACTTCGCCAGCACATCCGTCGGATCGACGAGCTGCGCAGTGCGCCCGTTGCGCGTCACCGTGGCCGCTTGCGGAAACAGCAGCGGCAACTCCGTGCAGGCGAGCAGGATGACTTCGACATGCTGGAACAGAAGGCTCTCTACGGCGGCGATGATGTCGTCGGCACATTCGCCGCTCGTATAACCGGCTTTCACGCCGCGTGCGCCGTAGATGGCGTTCGTCACACGCGCCTGCAACGCAGGCGGCGGCAACACCTCGGTCATGCCGCGCGCTTCGAGCGCCTTGTGATAGACGCCGCTCGCAATCGTGCCCTCGGTGGCAAGCAGGCCGATGCGGTCCACCGAAGGAAACGTCGCGCGCAGATAATCGGCCGTCACGTTCATCATGTTGACGATGGGAATCCGCAAACGCGCTTCGATGGATGCGATGAACGCATGCGCGGTATTGCACGGAATCGCGATCAGATCGGCGCCGCCGTCTTCGAGCTTTCTGCATGTCGCGTACAAGGCGAGCGTCGGATCCGCGCCCTTGCCCGTCAGGTAATCGGTGCGATCGGGAATTTGCGGATTCTGTTCGACGATCACCTTGATGTGATCCTGATCGCGCACGGCGGGCGTATTGCGCACGACCTTGTGCAAGAAATCGACGGTCGCGGCAGGCCCGACGCCACCGACCACGCCGAGCTTGATCTGCCGTGCCGGCTGACGAAAGTCCGCATCGAGCAGATGCTGCGCGTACACCGAAAAGGAATCGATCACGGGCACGGCCAGCTCGCCGATACGCCGCAATGACAACGCGCTATCGGTACTGCCCGGCAGCAGCAAGTCGACGCCTTGCAGGATCAATGACTCGCATGCGGCCCGCAGTGCACCGATGCTGTTGACGCCCACGCTCACGACTTCGATGCCGGCGCGTTCCCCGTAGCGCTCGAACAGCCGGCGTTCGCACAGCACCGGCGACGTCAGTACGCCGACGCGGCACCCGGGCGGAAAGCGATGCCGGATATGCGCGAACAACGCGGCGATCATATCGACGATCGCGATGTGCGTGTTCTGCTGCAACGCGTCGATGAAGAGATGGCTTTCAAAACAAGGCAGCGCCACGGCAGGCACATCGCGTTGCTCGAAATCGCGAATCGCGTCGAATGTGCGTAGTTGATGTTCCGCCGAACCTGCCGTACAGGAATCCGATTCACGGCGCCCGCTATTGGACGCGCACTCGACGGCAATATTCAATGGTCGAAACGTTCGCGCCGTGGCATTGGCATCATGCATTTTGCGCAGCACGTCGACGCTCGCGAGACGCGCCGCGCCACCGACCATGCCGAGCGCACGCCGTCCCATCACAGACGATGTATTCATAGTCCCTCGCTTGCAGTCTTATTGCTTTCGGTCTTATTGGAAGCGCGGATTCCAGTCGCCCTGAGCAGCGCGCGGCCCGCGCGCTGCGTCGAATCCGTTATTGCGGCGCCGATCAGAATATAAATCCGAATGCCGATTTATGTCGCATGAATAAAACAGAAAGTCACCCGATAAACAACAGCATTCCGTTTATTCCAATTCGTTTAGCGTCTGCCAATTGCTCTCTTTTCGCTGGTTAACCCTGAGAGGCGCCAAAATTGTCAATTACCGATGATTGATGAGATTGAGAACGGTATTCAACGCGTATCGAATCCGGTCGTCTCGGGCCCGCCCCTTGCTGGATTCGCAGCCTTGGGCAAGCACGCAATACAACGAGGACTGCATGGGACCAGTCCACAAGGAGACCTCCGACAATGGCAACCAGAAACCCGCACGACAGTGACGACGAGTTGCAATGGCGGCCCGTCGGCACGCACATGACCGACAACCGGCGCGTGCTGGTCGTCGACGATTACGCCGATGCCGCCGACGCGCTGCAACTGCTGCTGTTTGCGAACGGCTTCGAATGCCGCGCGATGCATGGCGCCGAAGATGTCTGCGAACTCGCGTCCGAATGGCAGCCCTTCGCCGTCGTGCTCGACATCGCGATGCCCGGCGTCGATGGACTCGAACTCGCGCGCCGACTTCGCGCGAACCCATCCACCTCGCATATGCTGCTGATCGCGTGCACGGGCTACGCGTCGCATCACGACCGCGAACGGGCGCGCGAAGCGGGCTTCGACGCCCATTGCGCGAAGCCGCTCACACCGCAGCGTCTGCTCGAACTGTTGAAGCGGGCCACCTCCGACGACGCATAGCGCGCGTGTAATTCATACATACGCGGCCGCGCGGCACGACGGCATCCATACCCCAAAGGACTGATCGCGCCGTTCGCCAGCTCGCGTGCGGGGTCCGCAGCGGGGGCAGGCACACGAACTGCTGTCACATCGTCAGTCCTTGCCGCTCAAGGGTTTCACCCCGTCGGCGGCGACGGCGCAGCCCCAAGGGAGGAGCTCGCCGAAGGACCTTGCGCTGACAGACAGGAGAACGATGATGCATAGAAGAAAATTCATATTGAGCACCAGTGCCGCGCTCGCTGCGGGCGGCCTTGCCCTTTCAGGCTGCACGATGACGGGCACGCATTCCTCGACGAACGCGAGCAACGCGGATAAGCGCCGCGCGATCGATTCGAGTGTCGACGAAACGCTCTCGCGGCTCTACACGACGGCTCACGGTTCGCGCGAACTCGTGTCGAAAGCGCGTGGCGTGCTGGTGTTCCCGTCGGTCGTGCAGGCGGGATTCTGGATCGGCGGGCAATACGGCCAGGGGTCGCTGCGCGTCGGCGGGCAAACGGTGGGTTACTACAGCACCGCTGCAGGTTCGTTCGGCCTGCAGATCGGCGCACAGTCGAAGGGCGTGGTCTTCCTGTTCATGACGCAGGACGCGCTGGACCAGTTCCGCAACAGCAACGGCTGGTCGGTCGGCGGCGATGCGACCGTCGCGCTCGTAAAGGTAGGCGCGAACGGCAACATCGACACGACCACGGCAACGAAGCCTGTCCAGGCATTCGTGCTGACCAATGCCGGCCTGATGGCAGGCGTGTCGCTCGAAGGCGCGAAGATTTCGCGGCTCGATATCTAGTGCATTTGCGGGTTCGCGCGTGGAGCGTGCATATTCGCGCGCTTCATGCGTCGAGCATACTGGCGAGCCGCGAACGCGCGTGCCAATTTAAAGCGTCCATGTAAAACCCGCTGTTTGTTCCGGCGCGTTTTACATTCGCGCGCAAGCCCTCATTTGTTGCAGGCGCATTCACCAAGTTGACGCATTTCACCCTCTACAGTGCGTCATGCACGGCAGCAAAGCCGCGCGTAAAGATGTGAAGAAAGCTGTGCGCCGCACCACAGCGGCATCGCGCTGGCGCGTGCGTTTGGCACACCGCTTGCTGTTCATCGAAGCCGTCCGTCCTTCGCCTTTCGCCGACCCGATCCGCCTCGCGAATCGCGCCAGCCATTTGCGGCGGCTTTTCAAGCGTCTCCCCGATTACTCTTTCACCAGGAGTCATAACCTTGACGCTGAACGTCCTTCTCGTCGCCTCGGAGGCGATGCCGTTGGCGAAGTCCGGCGGTTTGGGCGATATGGTGAGTGCGTACGCCGCCGCGTTGCGCGATGCTGGCGTCGATTCGACCATTCTGTTGCCGGCGTATCCTTCAGCGCTGGAGCGCGCTGTCGGCGTCACGCCCATTTGCCGCATCAGCGGACTGCCGGGCGGCGACGCGCGTCTGTTGCGCGCGCACATGCCCGATACGGGCGTGCCCGTCCTTCTGCTGCAGATGGATCATCTGTTCAAGCGCGACAATCTCTATCAGGACGAACAGGGCCGCGACTATCTCGACAACGCGATCCGCTTCGCGTCGCTGTCCGCCGCGGCCACCCGTATCGCACGCGGCGTGCGCGGCGTGCAGAAACCCGACATCGTCCACGCGCACGACTGGCACACGGGTCTCACGCCGCTGCTGATGAAGCTCGCAGGTGTCGCGGCGAAAAGCGTGTTCACCGTGCACAACCTCGCGTTCCAGGGCAACTATCCGCTCGCGCTCGGCAGCTGGATGGGCGTGCCGCCCGAGCTGCTCGCGCCTGCACTGACTGACCCGCGCAGCATCGAGTTCTATGGCGCGCTCAGCATGATGAAGGCGGGTATCGTGCACGCGCATCAGGTCGTGACCGTCAGCGAGAACTACGCGCGCGAGATTCTCACGCCGCATTTCGGGCATCTGATGGAAGGCGTGCTGCAGGCGTGCTCGCACAAGCTGTCGGGCATCACCAACGGCATCGACATCGACACGTGGAATCCTGCTGCCGACCCGCTGATCGCGCGCGCGTACTGCGCCGACGACGTGCGCGGCAAGCAGGCCTGCAAGCGCGACCTGCAGCAGACCTTCGGCCTGAGCGTCGATCCTTTCGCGCCGATCGTCGCGATCGGCAGCCGCCTGACGTCGCAGAAGCTCGCCGACGTGGTGGTCGATGCGTTGCCCGTGATACTCGCGCGAGATCCGCGCCTTCAGGTCGCCATTCTCGGCAAGGGCGAAGCCTGGCTGGAAGCCGCGATGCGCGATCTCGCCGCTGCGTGGCCGCAGCGAGTCGGCGTGCACATCGGTTACGACGAGCAGCGCGCGCACATGCTGCATGCAGGCGCCGACCTGCTGCTGCACGCCAGCCGTTTCGAGCCATGCGGACTCACGCAGCTTTACGCGCTGCGTTACGGCACGATTCCCGTCGCCTCGCGCGTCGGCGGACTGCGCGATACGATCGTCGATTACACGCCGGAGCGTTCGCCCGAACTCGGCTTGCCCGAAGACGGCGCAACGGGTTTTCTGTTCGATGGCGAAACGGCCGACGATATCGCCGCGGCCTTGCAACGCGCGCTCGATGCCTTCATGCGGCCTTCGTCGTGGCACGCGTTGCAGCGCAATGCGATGCAAGGCGACTTTAGCTGGCGCAAGCCGGTGCAGGCTTACCTGAAACTGTATGGCAGATTGACGGATGCCCGTCCGGCACTACCGCGCGTCGATGTCGAACGTGTCGCGGCCGGCTCGGCGCAGCGTCGCGTGAATGTTGGCAGCGCGGTGGGCAATGCCGCGAACGCACCGGCGGCGTGGAGCAATGCGGCAGCATCGCAGGAGAGCGTGGCGCGCAGCGCGTGATATCAAAGCCAGATTACATAAAATGAAACGGACCTCTTCTGATGACGAGGTCCGTTTTTCTTCCTACTGCTGCTTCCTCTCAGGTCCGCCACTACGCCTTCAAAACCCTCGCTCTTCTCATTCGGTCAGCCGCTCTTCCAGACGCTGAAAGATCCGCTTCGTTTCGCCCTTCGCGTGCAACGCAAAGAGCAGCAACGAGCGCCCCGTCACCTGGTACACATCGCCCGATTCGAAATCGGGCAACTCGTCACGTTCTGGCGCATTCGTGTCGATCATGCAACTCCATTGATCGCTGCCCGGAATCTCCGGCAGCGTGAACTCGACCACGTCGTGATACGCATTGACGACCACCAGCAGCGTCGCATCCGAAGCCGGGCGCCGGATGCCACTCGCCTGCGCGCGCCCGTCTATCACGAGGCCGAAGCAGCGCATCGCGGTATCGGACCATTGTTCGTCCGTCAACTCGACGCCCGCCGGGCTCAGCCACTTCACGTCCTTGACGCCGATGTCCTCGCGCATCTCGCCCGTCAGAAAGCGATTGCGTCGCAGCACGGGCAACGCATGACGTAACGTGGTCAGCTTGCGCACGAACTCGGCGAGCGCGCGGCCGTCGTCGTCGATACCTTCCCAGTCGACCCAGCTGATCTCGTTGTCCTGGCAATACGCGTTGTTGTTGCCCTTCTGCGTGCGGCCGAATTCGTCACCGGCGAGCATCATCGGCGTGCCTTGCGAAAACAGCAGCGTTGCAAGCAGATTGCGCTTCTGCCGCTCGCGTAATGCGATCACGTCCGGATCGTCGGTCGGCCCTTCGACGTCGCAATTCCACGAGCGGTTGTCGCTATGGCCGTCGTTGTTGTCCTCGCCGTTCGCCTCGTTGTGACGCTCGTTGTACGACACGAGATCGTTCAGTGTGAAGCCATCGTGCGCAGTGATGAAGTTCACGCTCGCCCATGGGCGTCTGCCGCGCCGGTTGAAGAAGTCGCCCGAAGCCGTGAGGCGCGTCGCGAGATCGGCCGCACAGGCTTCGTCGCCCTTCCAGAACGAGCGCACGGTGTCGCGAAAGCGGTCGTTCCATTCGGCCCATCCCGGCGGGAAACCGCCCACCTGATAACCGCCCGGCCCGCAATCCCACGGCTCCGCAATCAGCTTCACGCTGGAGATGATAGGGTCTTGACGGCAGCTGTCGAGAAAGCCGCCACCTTCGTCGAAACCATACGGCTCGCGCCCGAGGATGGTCGCGAGATCGAAGCGGAAGCCGTCGACGTTCATCTCCGTCACCCAGTAGCGCAGGCTGTCCGTGACCATTTGCAGCACGCGTGGATGCGACAGGTTCAGCGTATTGCCCGTGCCCGTATCGTTGATGTAGTAGCGTTGTTCCTCAGGCATCAGCCGGTAGTACGACGCGTTGTCGATGCCGCGGAACGACAGCGTCGGTCCGCG
This sequence comes from Paraburkholderia sp. Tr-20389, assembly GCF_017104565.1. GTDB lineage: Bacteria > Pseudomonadota > Gammaproteobacteria > Burkholderiales > Burkholderiaceae > Paraburkholderia. The sequence goes on from NZ_JAAGPD010000039.1 coordinate 93,211, forward strand.
CTCGTTGCCTTCCGCGGTGTGGTTGTACACGACGTCGAGGATCAGTTCGAGGCCGCCATCGTGCAGCCGGTCGATCATCTCCTTGAACTCGTCGATCGCGCCGGGGCCGCGTGCGAAGTAGCGCGGATCGGCCGCGAAAAAGCCGATCGTGTTGTACCCCCAATAGTTCGTCAGCCCCTTGTCGAGCAGATATTGATCGTTGACGAACGAGTGCACGGGAAGCAGTTCGATCGTCGTCGCGCCGATGCGCCGGATATGGTCGATCACGGCCTTTTGCGCGAGTCCGTCGAAGGTGCCGCGCATCGCCTCGGGCACACCCGGATGCAGCTTCGTATAACCGCGCACGTGCGTCTCGTAGACGATCGTACGGTCCCACGGCACGCGGATGCGCGTCGGATGCGTCCAGTTGAAGGTCTGGTCGACCACCTGGCACTTCGGCATGAAAGCCGCGCTGTCGCGTTCGTCGAACGTCAGGTCGTCTTCCGTTTCGAGCGTATAGCCGAACAGCGACGGATCCCAGCGCAATGATCCGACATGCGCCTTCGCGTACGGATCGAGCAGCAGCTTGTTCGAATTGAAGCGATGTCCCGCCTCGGGTTCATACGGACCATGCACGCGATAACCGTACACGGTGCCCGGCTTCAGACCTGCTATATGCACGTGCCACACTTCGTCGGTGTACTCGGGCAATTCGATGCGCTCGAGCTCCTTCTCTCCCTTCTCGTCGAAGAGACATAGCTCGACCTTCGTCGCATGCGCGGAAAACAACGCAAAGTTGACGCCTTTGCCGTCCCAGGTCGCGCCGAGCGGAAACGGCAAGCCCTCGGCAATGCGGGAATCGGTTGGCATGGTTGGGTTCCTCGGGCGAATGGGCTAGAACGGACCTGAATGACGAATGACGATATGCAGGCTGGCTATGCGGCGCAATGGCGTGCATGAAGAGCAATCCATGTGCCCGAAGAAAGTCCACCACTGCCGCGAATCGCCTGTCGCGCGCCAACCAGCCGAATGGAAAAACGGGACCCTGAAAAATCGGCAGCGCGATGCGCCTAAACTTACAACGGTGCGCCCGCTCACCTGGGAACTCGCCCGGTTTCCCGACCGGCCGTTCATGCGCGCCGCTTCCGAACGCACGATGCGCGCCACCTCACGATAACCCGCGCCACGTCTAGGGCAGACGCATCCGCGTGCGTGAACCGATGCACCAGCGGGAGCGCACAAACGCGTACCCCGTGCATCTTCGATACCGCTTCGATCGAATTGGCACGGGTCATGCGTGCCGCGTAATCAATTCACGATCACGATTCGCCTGCACCCGTTAGCCGGCTGCGCGAGCAGAAGTCTGCCTGTACACATGGAATCGAACGCCTTATCGGACAGCCGCCTCCCCACCATCCTGCTCATCGACGACGAGCCGGACCTTCTGATCGCGTGGGCTCTCCTGCTCGAACTGGAGGGCTTTCATGTGCTCACTGCTTTCGAGCCGCGCAAGGGCGTCGAACTCGCGCAACGTGTGCACCCCGCCCTCGTCATCACCGATCTGATGATGCCGGGCATGGACGGCGCCGAAGTGTGCCGCATGCTCAAGAGCGATCCCGGCCTCGACGGCATGCCCGTGATCCTGTGGAGCGCCTCGCCCGACATTCCCGGCGATCTCGATTGCGAGGCCACGTTGCACAAGCCCGTCGCGCGTGAAACCCTGCTCGGCCAGGTCGACCTGCTGCTGCGCCGGCCGCATGGCGGAGCCGGCCCGCTGCAAGGCGCGGGCGACGCGCCGCTGAACTGAACCCGAACCCACTGAAGCGGAATGAACGTCGCGCCAGGCGCTCAATGCGCCCTGCGCGCTCTGCGTGCGTGCGTCGGTGCCCGTGTCGCTTTCGATGGCCTGCGTGGCCGGGTTCCTGACCAGAAGACGATCGCTTCATCTCGATCCGCTTCAATCGCATCGTTCTGTACTCGCAATCAAGCATCCGCGAGCCACGCCGCAATCCGTTGCAGGTACAAGCGATCGTCACGCGGGCCTGGCGCGTCCATCGCAAGCGGCATCGCGGAATCGATCAGTGCATGACGGCTGCGCGTCGCGTCGCGCAGCGCGGCCAGCACATCGAGGAGACGACACGCAAGGTTCCAGTGCGGAATGAATGGACCGCTCATTCCAATGGCTGCGTGCGCAACGGAACGCATAGGGGACGAATGCGACGCAAGGACAAGATGCAAATGCAGGAGCCGGAATGAAACGGGCCGCGTCGCAACGCGGCCCTGCGGGCTTCGCCCGTCTGCTTATACGCTCCCTGCAATCGAACCGCCGGGCGGCGGCTCTATTCTGTGCGCCGCCTGATCAGTGATGATGCTTGCGGTCTTCGCGCGCAACGTCCTTCGCGGCCTCCTTCGCATCGCCATAAGACTTCTGCATTTCGCCGGCGCCTTGTTGCAGGTCGCCCTTCAGTTCCTGGCTACGGTTGCCCGTGGCCTTGCCGACCGCCTCGTTGACCTTGCCCTTCACCTTTTCGGCGGTGCCCTTCACTTGATCCTTGTTCATGGCTGACTCCGTCTGGTTACGCCGACGCACGGTTGCGTCAGTCGACGAGAATCGAGCATCCGCTGTGCCTGGCGCGTCTGGCTCCGGGTCGTCGAACGACAAGCCATCAACCCACTGCGGGCGCACGCGTCTCCAGCGTCCGCAACTGTCCGTCGAGCTTGCTCGCCCGCGTCCGTTGCGACGGCACCAGTTGCGCTGCCAGCACCGCATTGAGCCTGTTGCGCCAGTATGAAAGCGGAAAGCGGTGTTCCGCGGAGAGATGGCCGAGCACCCGCTCCAGATGCTGAAGCTCGCTTTCCAGCTGATAGTTGTCCATTGTGGTCCCCATTGTGTGTTGTTCCTGCCGGGAGATCGATGCGTTGGCGCGGGCGGCGTTCGACACAGCCGCGCATGCGCTGGCCGTTTACAGCACCCGCCGTACCTGAAAACCAATCCGCATCGCCCGACGGTCGACACACCGTCCGGACGTCACGCTAGACGTAAGGGCGCTCGCGCATCCATTTCGTCATGATCCATTTCTCGCCGCTCGTGACGGGCGCGCCGCCGTGCAGCGTCAACGGATCGAGCTGGCGGCGCCCGTTCATGTAGCGAAAGTAGATCGCGCCGCCCTGCCGCGCCATGACCGCGAGCCCCGCATCCGGAAAGACCGTTTCCCCGCCGCCCGCGACATCGCTCAGATAGACGATCAGCGTCGCGACGCGCTGACCGCCACGCGACGTATGCAGCACGCTGCCGTTCTGGCCGGGCGGAAAATAATCGAAGTGCGGGCGGTACTCGCCGCCCTTCGTGTAATGCAGAATCTGCAACCCCTCGCCGTGTTCGAGCGGCCAGTTCATCAAGGCCGAGATGCGGCGGTCCAGCCGTTCGATGAATGCGTCTTCGCAGCGCTGAAACCAGAAGCCTTCGCTGGTGCGCAGCTGGATCACGTCTTCGCGGCCGTTCTCGGGGTTGACGGTGGTCGAGCGCTTCAGGCGATGCCGCGCGCGCTCGATCAGCTCGTCGCATTCGTCGCGCGACAGCACGTCGTCGAATGCGATCACCTGTGGACGCTCGAAGCGCACGCGCACGGCCACGTCGCGGTCGTGCGCACGCACCGTGTTGCCCGCCGCGACGGGACAGGCGTCGTAGTCGTAAGCACGTGCCTCGTCTTGCGGCGTTTCGATGACGACGGCTTCCGCGCCCGTCTCCGACGCCGCGCGGCGCACGATCTCGCGTGCCGCATCCGTTTCGAAGCCCGCCTGCACCATCGCTTCGACCATCGATTCCGGCGTACATCCACGGCCCACGTTCGTCGTGAGCCATTCCTGCCATCCTGCATCCATTTCGCGCATCACACCCTCGCTGCCTGGTTGACGTGCCCCATTACGTCCTGCGTCGTGCCGCATTCACGCTGCGCTCTTACCACCTTTATGCCGATCGCGCCCGCCACGCGGCGAGTCCGCGTTTCGCCTGTTCGCGAATGGCGCCCTGCACGAAGGGCGTCCAGCCGAGCAGCGCGCCTTTCGCACCCAACGCCTGACTGGCCCAGCGCCACAGATCGAAACGGTCGCGGTGCTCGACGATCAGTCCGTCGCGGAACACGAAGCGCGCGTCGATCTGATTGACGACGGCTCTGCCCGTCTGGCTGAACACATAACTCGCGACCCAGTGCGCACTGCCGTGCTGGTCGTCGGCGGTGACATGACTGAAGGCGAGCGTGAACTCCTGCGCGCGCGACACCAGCATGCGCCACATGTCGCTGACTTCATTCCCGTGCAGTTCCGTGAACACGGGATCGCTGAACGTCACGTCGGGCGCGTAGCACGCGGCCATCGTCTCGACGTCGCGCCGCTGGAACGCCTCGTAGAATCGCTCGATCAATGCCGCATTGGGATGAGTCATGTCGGTCTTGTGTGCCCCGTTTTACTTGCCTTTCATGGCCGCCGTCATCACGTCCGATGCGACGGCCGCCATAGCGTCCGATTCCGCCGCGCATGCCGATACGTCAGCGCGATTCAGGCAAGGTACAACACGCGCACGCGGTCGCGCAATCGTTCAGTGATGTCGCCGTCTTACACGGCCTCGGGATCCGAGCGATGAATCGCGATGCCTTCCATCGGGTCCGGCTCGGCGCGCCAGGGCGCCCGTTCGATCATCCGCTGTGTGTCCGCATAACCCGCGTCCCAGCGGCGGCGGATGCCTTCCGCCGAAAAGTCGATGTCCTTGTGCAGATCGTCCTGCCCGAAGCTCGGCGCATCGAGTTCGATCACCTGCATCGTGGTGCCGCAGCCCCAGGTCAGCAGTTCCTTGACGGCTGCCGTATCGCGCTGGTCGTCGGGCAGATGCGTGCCCAGTTCGCGGATCACGTGCCGCAAGCGGTGAATCTGCCGCTGACGCTCCAGATGGCTCTCGGCGCGGCTCGAATACTGGATGTCGCGCTGTCGGCTCATCGCTTCGCGGATCGACGCCGGCTCGGCGCCATGCGCGGGCCACAACTGCACCGTGAAGATCACGGAGCTATGCCGCGGCCGGTCGTCGAGCACGGCTTCGAGCGGCGTATTCGAATAGATGCCGCCGTCCCAGTACGCTTCGCCGTCGATGCGCACGGACGGAAAGCCCGGCGGAAACGCCGCCGACGCCATCACGTGCCCGACGTCGAGCGACTCGTCGCGATTGGTGAAATAACGCATCTGCCCGCTGCCCACGCCGACCGTGCCGACCGTGAGGCGCGTCTCCTTGCCGTTCAGATAGTCGAAGTCGATTAGCGAAGCAAGCGTCTCGCGCAACGGCTCCGTGTGATAGAACGCGGCCTGCTCGATGCCGACGGGCGTATGCAGTGCGAGCCATGCGTGGGCACGCGGCGTGAAGAACGCGGGCAAGCCTTGCGACATGATCGACAGGTTGCGCAGCCATGCCTCGTAGCCTGGAATCCATGCAGCCCACGCGCTCGCCAGATACGCGGGCACCCCCAGTGCGGTGCACGCGGGCGCGCAGGCGGCGAGCCAGTTCGGCGCGTGATGGCCTGTCCATGTCACGCGCTCCCAGAACGTGCGCAGACGGTTCATCCGGTCGGCGGGCCGGTTGCCCGCGATGATCGCCCCGTTGATCGCGCCGATCGACGTGCCGATCACCCAGTCCGGTTCGATTCCGGCATCGTGCAGCGCTTCGAATACGCCGGCCTGATAGGCACCCAGCGCCCCGCCGCCTTGCAGCACGAGCACCACCTGGGCATCGATGTCGGGATGCGCGGCGGCCCAGCGCGAGCCTTCCGGCGCAACTGTCTTGCGAGCCCGCGTGGATCCACGCGAGGCCTGCGCGGAATGCGCGGCAGCATGCACGGCAGCTTTCTTGACCATCGTGCTTCTCCGTTGAGAATCGAAGCGTTCGACTCAAGGTCTGCGGCCCAGACTCAGGCGAGCCCTCAAGGGCAACGCCAGCCGCAAGCAGTCACACGATAGCGCACCTTTATTTCGCGCGCACTTCAGGGCGCGCGCGCCGATCGCCGCGCCGCAACAGAAGCGGCTGACACGGCGCCGTCACCTGCGCCTGCTGCGTCCTCACTTCGCAATGCGCAGAATGGCGGACGCGAGCTGGGCATAGCACGGTTTGATGTCGTTGATCGTCGCCGCGTAGCAATACACGCCGACGGGCTGCTTCGCGTCGAAGCAGCGGCTCGGACCATCTGCGACGTTGGCGATGCACTTCAGGATGTCCTGGCCGACCTCGCCGCTGCCCGCACCCGTCTTCGTCAGCAGCGACGGACCATAGCCGAGCGCGAACACGTAGATCCCTTCCGCGCGCGCCTTGGCAGCCATCATCTCCATCAGGTTGCGCGACGCGTTGTTCACGTTCGCGTACTTGATCAGCATGTTGCTCAGCTTCGAACTGGACGAGGCGACGTTCGGCATGCTGCTGGTCACGGTACGCGTCAGCGTCCCCGCGATGGGAGACGCCGGCGTGATCGGCAGCGTCGAGCTGGCGTCGGATGCGGCGTGCACGTCATACGTGGCGGGCATGCTGGTCACGTTGTCGGCGTAGTTGTCATGACAGCTGCTCTGCTGGTTCTGCACGCTCATGCTGTTGAACGCGCCTGGATTGTTGGACGTGGACGACGACGTCGGCGGGCTGTCGCCGGACACGATCGTGTAGCCGCCCGTCGCGCAGGTCGTCGTCGAGCCCTTGGTGAAGTTCGCTGCAAAGCTGTTGGGCGCGCCGTCCGAAAAGAACACGATCACGCGCAGACTGGACGGCTGCGTGATCACGTGATCGAGCTGGTATTTCGCGTTCCAGATGGCATCCACGGAAGCCGTGTTGCCGCCGAAGCTGTAGCCGTTGATCTTCGTGGTCATCGTCGTGCGGTCGAAGCCGCGGCTCTGGTCGCTCTTGAACGGCACGTCGACCACGGTGCCCGTCGCGAAGTGCATCAGCGACACGCGGTCGGTCGACGTGTTGAAGTTGTTCAGGAAGCCCGTCGACCCTGACCGCACCGCCGCCTGCGTCGTCGAATCGCTCATCGAACTCGTCACGTCGATCACGAACGACAGATCCAGATCGCGCCGGATCGCCTGACCCGAGGTCGCGACATTGAGCACCTTGAAACCCTGGATCTGCATCAACGTCAAGGGCACGGATGCCTGCGCGGCGAGATCGATCGTCACCGTGCCCTTGTCGATCTTGATCGACGGCGCGCTGAGCGACGCGGTCGAGCCGAGGAAGCCCGCTGGATAGTTCGCCGCGAAGAACGCATTCGCGGCAGTGGTTGCGTTGGTGATCTGCTCGTCCTGGCTCGCGCCGCGCGTAACGGCCTGGCCGGCAGCGATCAGCGCGCCGTCGACGGCGGAATCCAGTCGCGCCTTGATCATGTAGCCGAGCCCCGCATCGATCGCGAGGCCGGCAATGCCGAGCAGCGCCACCAGCGACACCACGACGAGGATGCTCACCGAGCCCCGCTGGCGCGTGGGCGTACGCCTCGTTCTTCTGCAAGTTTTCATCGCTTTCCCCGTACCCGGCGCTGCATCGGCGCCGACGCTTCAGAACACGCTCATCGAATAGAGATCGGGCGACAGCGCGGGCGTCGTGACGCCGTTGCCCAGATCGATCGCGCCGACCAGCGGCGTCTGCACATAGAACGCTTCGACGGCATAGGCGATCTGGCCATCGGAGAGCTTGCCCTTGAGCAGCGCGACCGGCTGCGGCGGCGTCTTGCCGCCGAGGCCGTTGCACGCACCGCTGCCGTCCGTCGCCCATGAGGTGCCCGCCGTCGAGCAGTTCCAGATCTTGCTGGCCGCGCCGCCATCGCCGCCGCCCGTCCATTTCCATTGCGCGACGACCGTTCCCGTGCAGCCGTTGCCCTTCGCATCGCACCCCGTCGAGCCCATGATCTGCGTGATGTAGATCATGCCCTTCCCGCTCATGCTGAGCGGCGGCGTGGTGGCCGCGAGCGACGACATGATCGTCTGCATCGGATAGGTGGCTGCCGCGCGCGACGCGAGGTTCGCGCCTTCGCGGCTGACGTTGATGAGGATCATCTGCGCCTGCACGTTGCGCGCGATGTCGTAGAGCGGCAGCGCGACACCGAGCAGCAGCGGCAACAGCAACGCGAACTCGACGCTGACGATGCCGCGCGTCTTGTGGCGCCTCGTGAGCCGTGGTCTCGTCTTCATGTCAGAAGCCCTCGTTGCGCATGGTCGCGGCGACGCTGAAGTTGAAGAAGCCGCCGGGAAAGAACGAGCGGATCATCGGCGTAATCATCGGCCATGCGCAGTTGACCTGCAGCACGACGATGTCGCCGGGATTGCCGAACATGTTCGACTGGTAGCTCGTGTCGCTCGCATAGCTCTGCGTCTTGCCGCTGTTGACGGTGATCGCGTAGCTCGGATTGACGAGGGGATACAGGCCCATCGACTGATCCCTGATTTCCTGGATCACGGCCAGGTAGCGCTGCGGGTTCGACTGGTTCGGATCGAGCCCTGCCTGACCCGTCACGGCATAGCGCGCGCCCTCGCGCACCGCGTATTGCATCGTCAGGTTCACCCACAGCGCGATGCCGAGATCCATCACCATGCACAACAGAAAGAACAGCACGGGCGCCACGAGCGCGAATTCAAGGGTCGCGACGCCGCCCTGGCGCCCGCCGCGCCTTCGTATGCGTGGCAGCACGCGTGGATGATCACCTGTGGTTTTCATCGTGTTCGCTCCCCGTAGACCGTTCAGTGCATGCCGCTCATGGTCGGCAGCAGCTCATGTACGACGCGCATCGCGGCAGGCCCGATCAGCACGATGATCAGCGTCGGGAAGATGCAGAACATCAGCGGAAAGAGCAGCTTCAGCGCGATCTTCGCCGCCTGCTCCTCGGCGCGCAGACGGCGCCTCGTGCGCAGCGCGTCGATGAACACCCGCAGCGAATCGCCGACGCTCGTGCCGAAACGGTCCGCCTGAATCAGCATCGACGTGAGCGTGTCGATGTCTTCGACGCCCGTGCGCAGCGCCAGATTGCGCAGCGCCTTGTCGCGCCCCGAGCCCGCGCGCAGTTCGAGCAGCACGAGTTCGAGTTCGTCCTTGAGTGCGTGGCTCTTCACGCCGATCTCTTCGGCGACGCGCTGCATCGCCGAGTCCAGCCCCAGTCCCGCTTCGACGCACACGGTCATCAGGTCGAGCGCGTCGGGCAGGTCTTCGAAGATCGTGCGCTTGCGCGACTCGACGAGACGGCTCAGCACCACGTTCGGCAGATAGAAGCCAAGCGCGGCCGACCCAAGCGTCGCCATCAGCAGGAACTTCTGCGCGTCCTCACCGGCCAGCAGCGTGATGCCGACCAGCGCGAATGCGGGCAGCGCGAGGGCGAGCAGCGTTTTCGCGGCGAAGTAGATCGCGGGCGCGCTGTCGCTGCGCAGCCCCGCATTCGCGAAACGGCGCCGCAACACCGACTTGTCCCAGTCGTCCTTCGGCAGCGACAGCCGCGCGACGTGATGCGACACCTTCGCGACCGTTTCCATCCACGCGGGACTTTCGTCGTCCGCGGCACCCGGCGCGCCGTCCATGCCTGCCATGCCCGCCGAAGACGACGCCGCGATACCGTCGATACGGCGCTTCAGCGGATCGGGACGAAGCAGCGACATCGCCTTCCACGCCGCGCCGAACACGATCGCGAACATCGCGGCCAGCACGAGAATCTGTTGGGTTTCCATGATTTCCCCGTTTATTGCGTTGCCTGTGTTGTTTTCGTCGATCCGGTTTCGCGCTTGCACGCCACTACACGCGGATGCGCACGGTCCTGCGCAGCCACAGCACGCCGAAGAACATCATCGACAGCGCGATACCCGCGATCTTCCGGCCCGTCTCGTCTTCCCAGAACACCTTGCAGTAGCCGGGATTCAGCACCGACAGCGCGGCGATCACGAAGAACGGCAGCAGGCCGAGGATCCACGCCGACAGCCGGCCTTCCGCCGACAGCACGCGCACCTTGGCGAGCAGCTTGAGCCGCTCGCGGATGATGGTGGCGATGTTGCCGAGAATCTCCGCGAGGTTGCCGCCCGCCTCGCGCTGGATCAGCACGGCGATCACAAAGTAGCGCACGTCGTCGACGGGCACGCGGCTCACGAGGTTCATCAGCGCGTCGTTCATCGACACGCCGCAATTGATCTCGTCGAACGCGATGCGGAACTCGCCGCCCAGCGGCATCGGCAGCTCGTCGGCGACCATGCCGAGCGAGGCGGGGAACGAGTGGCCGGCGCGCAATGCACGGGCGATCAGATCGGCGGCGTCGGGCAACTGGCGCTCCAGCTGCACGATGCGCTTCGCGCGCTTGCCGCGCAGATACACGAGCGGCAGCAGCGCGGCGCCACCCGCTATGGCCAGCGCGATCGCGAACGGCAGGTGCATCCCGCCGATGCCGAACAGCAGCCCGCCGACCGCACACGCGGCCGAATAACCGACGAAGCGTCCCACCGACCACGACAGCCCCGACTGCTGCAGATACAGGTCGAGCAAATGCACGCGCGGCATGTGCATCAGCACGCGCGTGAAGGTCGGCGATTCGCTCAGCAGACGCTGCTTGAGAATCGACATCTGTTCGCCGCTCACGTGACCGCCCGCCGACATCGCGCGGATGCGCGCATCCATCCGCTTGACGACGGGGCCGTGCCGGCTGTTCCAGAACACATACACGCCTTCGATCAGCAGCACGATCGCGACGAAGCCGAGGACGGCAAATGCCAGCAATGTCGTATCCATGTCCGTCTCCGTGACCGTTCAGACTTCGTAGCGTCGCGACGGATCGAACATCTGATCCGGCAGCGCGAGACCGAACGCGGCAAGCCGGTCGGCGAACTTGGGGCGCACGCCCGTGGCGCAGAAGTAGCCTTTGACCGTGCCGTCTTCCGCAACGCCCGTGCGCCTGAAGGTGAAAATCTCCTGCATGTTGATGATCTCGCCTTCCATCCCGGTGATTTCCTGGATGCTCATCAGCTTGCGGCGGCCGTCCGTGAGACGCGACGCCTGCACGACCACCGTGATCGCCGATGCGATCTGCTGGCGCATCGCCTTGATCGGCATCGTCAGGCCTGCCATCCCCACCATGTTTTCGAGGCGCGTCAGCGCGTCGCGCGGTGTGTTCGCGTGCAGCGTCGCCATCGATCCTTCGTGGCCCGTGTTCATCGCATGCAGCATGTCGAGCGCTTCCGCGCCGCGCACTTCGCCGAGGATGATGCGGTCGGGGCGCATCCGCAGCGCGTTCTTCACCAGCGAACGCTGCGAGATTTCCCCTTTGCCTTCGATATTCGGCGGCCGCGTTTCGAGGCGCAGCACGTGCTCCTGGCGCAGTTGCAGTTCGGCGGCGTCTTCGATCGTGACGATGCGCTCGTCGTTGGGAATGAAGCCCGACAGCAGGTTGAGCATGGTCGTCTTGCCGCTGCCCGTGCCGCCCGAGATCAGCACGTTCAGCTTCGCCTTGATCAGCGCTTCGAGCAGTTGCGCCATCGCGGGCGTGAAGGACTGGTTCTTCACCATGTCGTCCACTTTCAGCGGATTCACGGCGAAGCGGCGAATCGACACGAGCGGCCCGTCGATCGCGGACGGCGGAATGATCGCGTTCACACGCGAGCCGTCGGGCAGACGCGCATCGACCATCGGCGTCGACTCGTCGATGCGCCGTCCGACGCGCGACACGATGCGCTCGATGATCTTCATCAGATGCGCGTCGTCGAAGAACGTGATGTCGGTCTGCTCGAGCTTGCCGCGCCGCTCCACGTACACGTGCTGCGACGTGTTGACGAGAATGTCCGACACCGTCGGATCGGCGAGCAGCGGTTCGAGCGGTCCGAGTCCGAACATTTCGTCGTGCACGTCCTGGGCGAGACGCCGGCGTTCGATCTCGTTCATCGGAATCTTGTCTTCGTCGACGATGCGCTCGACCAGTTGCGCGAGTTCGCGCCTGATCTGTTCGGGCGTGAGGCGCTGCAGCTTGTCGAGTTCGACGCGGTCGATGATCTTCTCGTGCACGTTCATCTTCAGCTGCTGATACGCGCGCCGCGCGGCCATGCTCTCGGCCGTGTTGCCTGCTGGCAGGTCGGCCGAGGCGGCACCGCCGGCCGCGCCGTTCATCGACACACTCTGCAATCTCAGTTGATCGCGCAATGACATGATGAGGTTCCCCCGTTGCTGTGAGATGGCGCGCGGTGCGTCAATGGCCCGTCTTCAGTTGCGGCACGTCGCGCGGCTTCGACGCGAACAGGCGCGCAAGGCCGCCCTTCTTCTCTTTCTGCGGCGCGGGCGACAGCACATGCGCGAAGGCCACGATGTCCTGCGCGAGCGCGCTGCCTTTCGCCACACTCATGATGGGCAGCCCCTGATCGAGCGCCGCGCCCGCCTGTTTGTCGTCGCGCGAAAAGCGATGCGCGATGCTCATCCCGAAGCTCTGCTCGAACGCCTGCAGATCGACGGGTGCGTGTTTGTCGTACTGGTTCACGAGCACGCTGATCTTGCTGCTCGCGTAGCCGAGTTCGTTGAAGATGTCGAGCATGCGGCGGCCCGCGCGCAGATAGAGCACGCTCTGGCGCACCAGCATGCAGATGCGTTCGCTCTGGTCGAGCACGTGGATCGCGAGCGGATTGATCCCGAGGCCGAGATCGACGATCACCGCGTCGTATTGCGAGCGCGCGAGCGCGAGCACGCGTTCGAGCTGGGCGGGGCGCAGGTCGCCCGCGCGGATCGGATCGCCCGCTCCCGCCAGCACGTCGAGGTTCTCGTTCATGTGCATCACACAGGAGTCGAAGAACGCGTTGTCGAGCCGGTCGATCTGCGCGCACACATCGGCGAGCGTCGCGGCCGGCGTCTGGTCGGCCACCAGCAGGCTGGCGTCGGCGAACTGCTGGTTGGCGTCGACCAGCAGCACCCGCTTGCCGCGCTGCGTCGCGAGCGCATGCGCCACGTTCATCGCGATGAAGGTCGTGCCCGTGCCGCCCTTGCACGAAGTCAGCGATACGACCCGCCCTTCGCGCCGCGTACCCGCGGTCTTCTTGCCCCACACGTGCGAAAGCTCGCTTGCGAATGCCTGCGCGTCGAGCGGCCAGGGCAGCACATGGCGCACGCCGGCCCGCATCGCCGCCATCAGCAGCGCCGTCGAGGGCGCGGGCGTCACCAGCATGCAGTTCAGCTGCGGCACGTGCGACAGCGCTTCCTCGATCGACGCCATGTCGTGGGGCTCGAGATCGACATCGTCGACGATCAGCAGATCCGCCGACTTGATGTCCGCGGCGTGCGCCCGCAATTGCGGCACCGAGCCGTGCTGCACCCGCACGCGATGCGCGATGCCGCATCCCTCCAGCAACTGCTCGATCTTCTGCGAGCGGTCCGGACCCGATGAGATGAGGAGGATGTCGATCATGTTCAGTCTCCGCGTACGGGGCTTGTCGTGAGTTGGGTCGGTGGCGTGCGCGCGCCGTGCTGCGACGCGCGCGCGTCTTCGTCAGTTCACCGTCGCCATCAGTTCGAGTTGGGCAGGCCGACCGCGAACACGTTGACAGGCGGCGGCGGCGACGTGAACGACTTCGCGTAGTTCTTCTGGATCGCCGTGGCCGTCGCGCCGTCGACGCCCGCCACCGGGTCGGTGTTCATGCCCGCGTTGGGATTGAGCGTCTGCATTTCCTTGATCTGCTGAACGGAACTGCCGAAGGTCGCGTCCCAGTGCGGCGTCGAGGTCAGGCAGCCTCCGAGCGTCACGCTCGCCGCCGCGCACAGCGACGCGCGGATCAATGTCTGGATGGTTTTCATGTCGGTCTCCAGGGGTTCGTCGGTTGCGCGTCGCGCTTATTGCGTGCGAGCGTTGTCGCCGGTTTCTCGGGCCTGCTGCGTGGCGGGCTGCGTGGCGGCCTGCGTGGCGGTCTCTGCGGCAGGCTGCGCGACGGCGGTCGTGCCTGCCGTTGCCAGCGGCTGCACGCTCACGCTCGCCGTCTGCACGGCTGCCGTATGCACGTCGGTGGGTTCGACCCGCGTGATCGGGCCCGAACCGTCGCCGCCGTTGCCGCTCTCGGGTGCGCGAGGCGTGGCGGGTGCGCGGATCGCGTCCGACACCGGCTGCGTGCGCTCGGGCACCGGCACCGGCGTCGGCGCCGTCGTGCCTTGCGAGGTGATGACGGGCGTCAGCACCACGGGCGCAGCCGAACCCGTCGTCGGAATCGAGCCGCCCTTGACGGGCATCGGCGACGGAATCGCATTGGCGGGCACGGCGGCGCCCGTCGACGGCGGCGCGGCTTCGGCGGGCGCCTTCGGATTCTTGCCTTCCATGTTGCCCGTGAAGAGCACGCTCGCTTCCGTCACCTTGCCGAAGTGATCGGTCGGCAGCGGGTAGTTCTGCGGCAGCGGTTTCGCGAGGCGCGGCGTCACGACGAACACGAGTTCCGTCTTGTCCTCCTGGAAGTTCGTGCTGCGGAACAGCGCGCCGAGCACGGGCACTTCGCCGAGTCCCGGCAAGCCCTTGAGCGTGCCCGTCACGTTGCTCTTCATCAGACCGCCGATCGCGAAGCTCTGACCGTCGTACACCTGCAGCGTGGTCGACGCGCGGCGCGTGGTGATGAGGGGCAGCACGGCCGTCGTGCTGACGGTGCCCGCCGTGACGGCGACGCCTGTCGGCGACAGCTCCGACACTTCCGGCGAAACCTTGAGATTGATGCGGCCGTTGTCGAGCACGGTCGGCGTGAAGGTCAGGCCGACGCCGAACGTCTCTTCCTGCAGGATGATCGTCGTGCCCGCCGCGCCGTTGCTTTGCGGCACGGGGATGAACACCTTGCCGCCCGCGAGGAAGCTCGCCTCCTGGCCGCTGATCGCCATCAGGTTCGGCTCGGCCAGCACCTTGACGAGCTGGTCGGTCTTCTGCGCGTCGATGGCGAAGTTGAGCGGCTTGTTGTTCGCCTTCGAGCCGAGCAGCGCGCCCATGCCGCCCGACAGGAAATCGGCCAGCAGGCCGAAGCTCCAGCTGCCCGTGCCGCCCTGGATGTTCGCGGCCATGCCGAGCTGATCGATCAGCGTCTTCGACACTTCGGCCACTTTCACTTCGAGCATCACCTGCTGCGGCGCGGCCACATGCATCATGTTGACGATGCGCTCGTTGTTGCCGTTGCCCGATGCGCCTGCCGGCCTCAGCACGGCGGGGATCATCGCGCCGCCCTGGGCGCCGCCCGCATTGGCGGGCGCGGCGACGGGCACGGGCGCCGCCTGGCGCGCCACATACGCACGCGCCAGCTCGACGATGCGCTCGGCCTTCACCGAGTCGGACACGGTGCCCGTCAGCACGAGTGTGTCGGCGGCGGCCTTGACCTGCACGCCCGATTCTTCCGGCATCAGCACGGCGAGCGTCTGCTGCAGGCCGCCGGGATCGGCGCCCACGGCGACGTCGATGATCGTGCACGAGCCGCTGCGGCCCTGCACGATCATGTTGGTCGTGCCGACGTCGGTGCCGAGCAGATAGAGCGTTTGCGGCGACACGAGCATCGCCTGCACGATCGACGGATTGCCGACCGTGCGCGTCTTCACCGACTCGCGCACGTTGACCATCGTCGATTTGCCGACGGGAATCGTCACCGTCTGATGATCGGCGATCGCGCCCGTGCAGTTCGGGCCCTTGCCGCCCTGCGCCACGCCCGCGGCAGCCGCCGGCGCTGCGCCGCTCATGCCGATCGTCAGATGCACGGCGCCGCCGTTCGACGCCATGGTCATCGGCAGCGGCGCCTGGCTCGCGGCTTCCTGGCTGGCGGCCTGCGCGGCGGGCAATGCCCACAGGCAGGCGCCCATCAGTCCGCAGACGCTCGCCTGGATCAGACGCGCGCGGCGCGCGAACGGTGCGGCGTGCGTGCCGATGTGCGTCGGCTGCGCGGCTTGCTTCGTGTCGCGTCCGCACCGTGCGTGCGCGCGCTGGCTATCTCTCGCGTTCATGTCCTACCCCCGTATTGGCGCCGTTGTCTGGTCTCGACCCGGCTTGCGCTTTCGCGTCTCTGTTCGTTCTGCTCAAAAACATTCCTGTCTGCTCTGCGATCCGTCGATCACGCTCACGCAGTTCGACGGCGCCCGTGCAACGACCTTGTGCACCACCGGCTTCGGCGCAGGGGCCGGTGCGGCGGGCGGCGCGGCGACGGGAATCTTCAGCAGCGTGGCCTTGGTCGCGCCTGCCGTCGATGTGTCCTGCGGATCGACCTGGTTGCGCAGCACGAGCGACAGCGAACCGATGCTGCGCGCGAGGTCGATCTTCTCGGCCTGCTCGGGCGTGACTTCGAGCGTCACGGCGTCGACGACCTTCGGCTTGGTTTCGTCGCGGCCCGCTTCCTGCGCGACGGCGAGCACGAGGATCTTCTCGAGCACGATCTTCGAGATGTTCTGATCGCGGCCCGATCCGCCGCTGCCTTCACCCTTGCTGCCGTTGTCCTTCTCGGTGTTCACGAGAATGTCGACGTAGTTGCCCGGCAACGCGAAGCCCGCGACGCCGATCACGTCGTTCACGCGCACCGTGATCGCGCGCTTGCCTTCGTTGATGACGGCCGACAGGCCGCCCAGCGTGCCGACGGGCGAGAGCTTCGCCTCCAGCACGGGTTCGCCGCGCGACAGGCTCGCCTTCAGCACGCGGCCTTCGAGCTTCTTCACGTCGTTGAACGTGCCGGGCGGCACGCTGCCCGCGGGCCAGTCGGACACCTTGAGCATTTCGGGCGAGACGCGCTGGCCGAGACTCATGTCGGCCGATGCGATCACCACCTTGGTCGTGGATGTCGACGTCTGCTGCACCATCCAGCGCGCCGCGAACACCACGGCCGCAAGACCGGCCGCCGTCGCGACGAGCAACATCACCAACGCGCGAGCGTTCTTCATGTCGTTCTCCTGACTGTCGCCGTCGGTGACGGCGTTTGGGATCGTGTTACGGGAATGGGGTGGATCAGTCCGTCAGATCGCGGTCGTCGCAGGGATCGCGGTACTGCGGGCCGGGCGCTTCGTCTTCGCTCTGCGCGGCCGGGTGCCGGACCGGCTGCGGAGCCGCGAGCCACAGCTGCGCGGCCTGCCGCTGCCCGGCGGCCAGCGCGCGGCGTTGCGCTTCGCGCTTCGCCACCCATTGCGCGACCACCAGCACGTCGATGAGCGCGAGCATCGTGTGTTCGCGTTGCCGGCGTCCCGCAGGCGTGAGCAGCGCGCGCTGATGCAGATGGATCGCCGGATTCGCCGTGTGGCGCAATTCCGGCGCCGCGTCCACGTAGTACATTGCGTACGCGGTGGACGCGGTCTCCGTGCGGCGCGGCCGGCCGGTCTTGCCGGCCAGGTTTGCGCCGCTGCCGTTTTCCGCCGATGCGGAACGGCTTCCCCGTGCGTCGGCCGTCTTGCGGCCTGAATCATTTGTCTTCATGACTACCCCCGTATCTGGCCGTCCTTCTTTCGAAGGCGCTTTCCAGGTGGACGACCCCACGTCCACACCCCGTTCCTGACTTTGCTTCCGGCCTTTCTGTGAAGGCTCTCTGTTATCTTGCTTCACTGCGGCTGCGTTCCTTGCTGCGTCGTCGCGGGCTTCGGCTGTTTTCAGGTGCTGTCCGCCGTTCGCCCGATGCTGGTTGTCGTCGTCGCGTTGTTTTCTTGTTGTTGTCCTGCCCTGATTCGCCTGCTTCGCGTCTCTTGCAGTTCCCCGCCACTGCCCCTCGTTACCGCCCCCTCGTTACTGCTGTCCGCTGCGGCTATCTCACCCGCTTCTGTGTTATCGCTTCGTTGCCGTGCGGCCTGTTATGTCGTCCCTCGTCCCTCGTCACACGCTCACGAACAGCGAGAGCATCGTGCCCGTCGCGATGGCGACGCCGTACGGCAGCGTTCCCATCGTCGGCCGTCTCGTTCTCGTGCCGCCCGCGTCCTGCGGGCTGTCGCGCCGGGCGCCGCCCGATGCGACCGACACATCGATCAGCACGGCCGCCATGTTGTGCAATCCGGCGTACACCTGCCGGCGCCGCAGCATCTCGACGAGCGCCCACACCCCGCCGACCGCGCAGACGATCAGCGCCGCCTGCAACGCGCCGCTCGCGCCGCAGAAACAACCGACGGCCGCCATCAGCTTGACGTCGCCCGCCCCCATCATCCGTAGCAGATAGCCGGGCAGAAGCACGGCGCCGCCCGCAAGCGCGCCGCCCACCCACATCTGCACTCCCTCCATCGCGCCATGCAGCGCGCACTGCACGACGAGCCCTACGCCCAGACCGACGATGACCAGCCAGTTCGGAATGCGCCGTGCGTGGATGTCGTAGATCGCGGCAATCACGACCAGCGCCAACACGCATGGACCCACTGGAAAAGGCACGCCGTTCATCGAAAACTCCGTTGTCTGGTTACGACTGTTGAATCTTGCCGGCCGCCGCTGCCCTGTCTCGAACGCTTGCGTTGGCGAGACAGGGTGCGGTGCTGGCTTGCCGACTGACACTCGACCGCAGAATCAACCTGCGGCCACTGCTGCAAGCTTGTCGGCAATGGTGGAGAAGGCCTGCCTCAGGTTGGTGCCGAGCGTCGTGACTGTCGTAATGATCGCCACGGCGATCAACCCGGCCAGCAGGCCGTATTCGATTGCCGACACGCCGTCTTCTTCGCGCAGGAATTGCAGGATTGCGTTCTTCATCTGGTCCCTCGTAGCCTGTGAACCGGAATCCGGCTGTTGGATCAACCTGCCGCAACCGCTGCGAGCTTGTTCGAGATCGTGGTGAAGACAGTCCGCAGGTTGGTGCCGAGCGTCGTGACCGTCGTAATGATCGCCACGGCGATCAGCCCGGCCAGCAGACCGTATTCGATTGCCGAGACGCCGTCTTCTTCGCGCAGGAATTGGTTGATTGCGTTCTTCATGATGTCCCCCGTAGGAAATGAGATGTCACATGGCCGCCGCGCCCCATGCGCATTGACCGGGAAAAAACCGTCCTTTCGGACGTACTGCAAGCGGCTTGCTCCATCGGAAGCGTCGTCATGGTCGCGAATGGCCGTACGTCGTACGAACCATTCGCGCCACTTTCTGCCGACGTCCGCCCCCCTTTGGCTCCGCCGCCCCCACAGTCGCATTGGCAATCCCCGGCCGCGACTGCGAAGTACTGTGCTGCTGCCGGAGACTTCCTTTGGCCTTGCTTTCCGGCTGCAGCGTTTCGTGTGACAGCCATATCGCAACGGGTGTGCCATGCAGGCGCAAACCCTTGTCGCGCCGTGATCCTGCTTCGGGCATGTGCTGTTTTGCGGCGGAACGCGGCACGCGATGTTGCGTACCCGTAACGTCCTTTCGATGTGAAAGCCAGATGTTCGCTGGACCGCGCAAGCGCTTCCACGAAGTCGCCAATCCGCTGCGTCCGGCCGGAAAGGCCCGTGGAAGCGGGGTTCCGGTCAGAACTACCGTACGCGGGTCGTCGTCGCGGTATGCGGCAAAGCGATTGTCAAATGTGTCGCACAGTTGAGACGCAGCCAGCGGCATCGTGACAAAACCCGCTCAGCCTTGCGAAACAAGGCTTCCAACGATCGAATCCGAGATCGGGCCGCTTCATGACGAGCGCTTTGGAAACGTTTTAAGCGCCGGTAGAAATTGCTCGAAGCGAGCGGCTGCATCCAGATTTACGCTGATACAAAGCCCCTACCCATTCATTTATCTTTGTTTCCACCGCGCCATTCGTGCGACGATAAAATCGCTTTGCAACGGATGGACGCATAGCACGAGCCACACGACATTGCGGCGCGCATGACCCGCATGTAGAAGAAAAACGAAAAAGACTCAGGTTCGCCCAGCTGAACCCTCAATAGACCAACTGTTTTGCCGTAGTACAAGGATCACTGGCCTTGAGGCATCATGAGAACGATGCGCAAGGGCAACGTCCAACCCGGGGGTAACATGAATTCCACTTGCACAACGGGCGCTTCGGACCGCACCGTGCTTTGTGTGGCATCGATGCCCGACGAAGCACTCGCGGCCTTCCTCGCCGATGCCGGATGGCAGGTCGTGCACGCCAGAACCACGGCGGCGGCGGAGAAACTGCTCGATCGCGGCGACATCAAGGTCGGTCTCATCACGCTGCCCGACGACGTGACGCAGCAGCAGCTGTCGGCGTTCGAGGCCTGCATGCGTCACGGCGAAGCGAACTGGATCGCGCAGATCGCGCCGGGCCAGGCGACCGACGAGCTCACCAGCCGCTTCATCCTCGACTACTGCTTCGACTTCGTCACCGCACCCTGTCTCAACGACCGGCTGATCTTCGCGCTCGGCCACGCGCATGGCCTGTCGAACCTGCGACGCGCGAGCTTCCGGCCGCAGCCGTCGCTCGGTGCGCACGGCATGGTCGGCCATTGCGAGCCGATGCAAAAGCTGTATCGGCGGATCGAAAAATGCGCGCAGACCGACGCGCCCGTGTTCATCGCGGGCGAATCGGGCACGGGCAAGGAACTGACCGCGCGTGCCGTGCACGACAGCTCGACGCGCGCGCAGCAGACGTTCGTCGCGATCAATTGCGCGGCGATCCCGCCCACGCTGTTGCAGGCCGAACTGTTCGGCCATGAGCGCGGCGCCTTCACGGGCGCGCTGCAACGCAAGATCGGCCGGATCGAACATGCGAACGGCGGCACGCTGTTCCTCGACGAAATCGGCGACATGCCGCACGAATGCCAGGCCGTGCTGCTGCGCTTCCTGCAGGAAGGCACGATCGAGCGCCTCGGCGGCAACACGCCCATCAAGGTCGACGTGCGCGTGATCTCGGCGACGCACGTGAATCTCGAAGCCGCCGTGAAGGACGGACGTTTCCGCGCCGACCTGTATCACCGGCTATGTGTGCTGCGGCTAGACGAACCGCCGCTGCGCGAGCGCGGCAACGACATCCGCCTGCTCGCCGACTATGCGCTCAGCATGTATCGCCAGGACGGCACGCACAAGATTCGCGGCTTCTCCAGCAGCGCGGTGGTCGCGCTGTCGAACTACGACTGGCCCGGCAACGTGCGCGAGCTGATCAACTGCGTGCGGCGCGCCGTCGTGATGGCGGAAGGCCGCTTCATCACGGAAGGCGATCTCGGCTTGCCGGAAGTGTCGAAAGCGCGCACGCGCACGCTCGCCGAAATCCGCACGGCGGCCGAAATCGAAGCGATCGAAGAAGCGCTGCGGCGGCACGGGCACAACCTGTCGGGCGCGGCGACCGATCTCGGCGTATCGCGCGCGACGCTGTACCGGCTGATGAACGCGAACCGGATGAATCCCGACGCGAACCCGATGCGGCCGGCGCGGCGCACGGGCGGCGAAGGCCGCACGGACGGTGGCGCGGAGGGCGCCGACGGCTCGTCCGGCTCGGGCAATCCGGAAGACGACGAGGCGGGCTCACACAGGTCGCACGCCGTAGCGGCAGCATCGGCAGACTGAGTTTTTGCGCGTCTTCTTCAGACGCTTCCTGCGCGTTTTCCAAAGCGGCTGCGCCAGCCGTTCAGCTCCACGCTGAACGGCTGCGCGCGTAATGTGTCCATTGCATTGTCGAACGCACTGCAATGGAGCCGACGCCGCTCATGTCCGACCGCGCTTCTCTCGACGGCACGCCTCAAGCGCCGCACGCCTTTCCCGCCCAGGCCAGCCCCTGCGACGATCTCGCGATCCGCGCGCAACGGGCAGACGGTCTTCCCTGCCGCCACAAACGGCTCGCCCTCGCCGCGACGATCCTCGGCTCCAGCATGGCGTTCATCGACGGCTCCGTCGTCAACGTCGCGCTGCCGTCCATCCAGAGCGAACTCGGCGCGAGCGTCGCGGCGATGCAATGGGTCGTCAACGCGTATCTGCTGCTGCTCGGCTCGCTGGTACTGGTGGGCGGCGCGCTGGGCGACAAGCTCGGCCGGCGCACGGTGTTCGTCGCGGGCATCGTGCTGTTCACGGCGGCATCGGCGGCATGCGGGCTCGCGCCGCAGTCCGGCGCACTGATCGCGGCACGCGCCGTGCAAGGCGCGGGTGCCGCGCTGCTGGTGCCGAGCAGTCTCGCGATCATCGGCGCGGTGTTCGACGAGCGCGAGCGCGGCCGCGCGATCGGCACCTGGGCCGGCTTCGGCGCGATCACGTCGGCGCTCGGGCCGGTCGCGGGCGGCTGGCTCGTCGATGCGTTTTCGTGGCGCGCAATCTTCTATCTGAACGTGCCCATCGCCGCGCTCACGATTGCGCTTGCGTTGCCGTCCGTGCCGAACAGCCGCGATAGTCGCGATACACGCGCTTCGCAACGGCTCGACTGGGCGGGCGCACTGACGGCGGCATTGGGGCTCGGCGCGCTGACGTACGGCCTCACGCTTGCGTCGTCGGAAGGCTTCGACGACGAAATCGTGCTCGGCGCAATCGCTTGCGGGCTCGCGCTGTGCACCGCGTTCGTCGCGATCGAAGCACGCAGCGCCGATCCGATGATGCCGCTCGATGTGTTTCATTCGCGAGATTTCAGCGGCGCGAACCTCGTCACGCTGCTGCTGTATTTCGGGCTCGGCGGCGCGCTGTTCTTTCTGCCGTTCACACTGATCCGCGCGCACGGCTACACGGCCACGCAGGCAGGCGCGGCGCTGTTGCCCGTGCCCGTCGTGATCGGCGTGCTGTCGCGCTTCACGGGCGGCCTCGCCGCGCGCTACGGACCGCGCGCGCTGCTGACGGCGGGGCCCGTGATCGCGGCAACCGGCTTCGCGCTGCTCGCGCTGCCGGGCTGGCTCGACATGGACCGCTCACGCTACTGGACCAGCTACTTTCCGGCGCTCGCGGTGCTCGGCCTCGGCATGACGGTCACGGTCGCGCCGCTGACGACCACGGTCATGACCTCTGTGGCCGCTGCGCGCACAGGCGTCGCGTCCGGCATCAACAACGCGGTCGCGCGGATCGCGAGCCTGCTGGCGATCGCGGTGCTCGGCATCGTGTTCGTGTGGTCGCACGACGCGGCGCTGTCCGCGAGGCTCGAGCAATTGCATATTCCGACCGATCTGCATCGCGCAGGCCAGTTGCTCGCGCCGGATACGATGGCGGGCGCGCATGCCGTGCCTGCCGTGATCGTCGGAGCGCAGTCCGATGCGATCGACGCCGGCCTGCGCGCCGTCGCGCTGGTGTCGGCCCTATGCGCATTGCTGGGCGCGGCGTGCGCCGCCATGACGATACGCGGGCAACGAAACGCGCCGCACGAGACACATTGAGCCTCTACGCGATGCATCCACACTTCGATCCAGCCTGAAACATCGCGTGCGGCGCGTCGCGGATACTGACCGTCATGCATTCAACGACAACGAAGGAAGCCTGCCATGACGATCACCTGTTTCATCCGCTATCAGATCGATCCGTTCCAGCGCGACGCGTTCAGGGAATACGCGCAGAACTGGGGAGAAATCATCCCGCGTTGCGGCGGCCATCTGCTCGGCTATTTCCTGCCGCATGAAGGGACCAACGACATCGCGTGGGGCCTGATTGCGTTCGACAGCCTCGCGGCCTATGAAGCCTATCGGGCGCGGTTGCGCACCGATCCGGCATCGGTCGCGAACTTCCGCATGGCGCAGGCGAAACGCTTCATCCTGCGAGAAGAACGAACGTTCACGGAAGTCGTCGAGGGCACGCTCGGGCAGCCTGCTCGCGCCGTTCGCGACTGAGACGCCAGCGGGCGCCCACGGTTGCGCATCCGCATGACAATGCGCGCATCGCACGGCGACGATGCGCGTTGAATGGACGGATTGCGCCCTTTGCGGAACTTATCGTGCGCTGCCGGGGTCGTTTTATTTTCAGTCGAATCGTGGTGGCTCCCGGCGCCGCATCGCGTCAAGCCGTACGCGCATCGCCGCCGCCCACCGGCCCTACATGCGCAAACTCATCCTGATCTGCCTGCTCGCGCTCTTTTGCGCGCCCGCTTTCTCCGCCGTGACGACCACGACCAGTGCGTCGGGCGCGTCCGCCACCACTGTCACGCTGACGCCCGAACAGGCCCGCCAGGCGCTGCAGGTGCTGAACGACCCCAAGAAGCGCGCGCAGATCGAAGACACCCTAAACGCGATCGCCGCGGCCGGCGTGCTCGCGACGCCGCCTGCGCCCGCCTCGGGCGCCTCGGCGGCGGCCGCCA
>NZ_JAAGPD010000040.1 GCF_017104565.1 Paraburkholderia sp. Tr-20389
TTTGCCTTCGGCTTCCTCCAGATTCGCGGTCGCCCGCGACACCCTTGCCGTTCAGCTAACCCTTCCCCTTGCCGGGTGGGTAGAGGACTTTCACCTCCAGGTAAGTGCGCCCTGCCGGGCGCACCCATAAAAAAGGCGGGCTCGCCGCCCGCCTCTTTGTTCGCCCTCTCCGCGTCATTGCAAGTCATTGCAAGCGCATTGACACACCTCACGCCGGCAACATCGCCGCCTTGCGCTTGCCGCGCTTCAACCGCCCGACGATCCGCACGGCGCCCAGCAGATACTTCGTCACATAGCGCGTCGTCGCATACTCGACGAAGCCGACGGGACAGCGTGCCTGGTTCACGAACAGATGATCCTCGTGACCGTGCGATTCCTTCGAAAAATTGATCGAGCGGAAGCCGAGCGCTTCGAGCCGCTGTTCGAGCCGCACCACTTCCTTGCGCTCGACGAGCCCGCAGAAGTCGTGGAATTCGATCGCGATCTGGCCGATGCCGCGCAGGAACGCATCCGGCAGCGAGTCGAGCAACGGCACTTCGGCGCCTTCGATGTCGATCTTCAGCAGATCGATCGCGCCGATGCCCTGCCGCTCGGCGAACACATCGAGCCGCGAGGTCGGCACCTGGATCTCGCGATCGTCGTCGCCCGTGCGCACGAACGACGACGCTTCGGAATTCGCCGCGACGTAGAAGCTCATCGTGCCGTCGCGATCGGCGATGGCGAGATTGAACGGCTTCACGCGCGCCATGTTGCCGAGCCGCGCGAAGCAGTCGGGATTCGGCTCGACCGCGTAGCACACGCAGCCGTACTTCTCCGACATCAGCCGCGAGAACGTGCCGACGTTCGCGCCCAGATCGACCACCGTGCTGTCACGCCTGATAAAGCGCGGAAAAAAGGTATGTCCGCTTACACGATCCATCGCGTTCTCCAGAAACCCATTCATTCGCCGGGCAGCACTGCACCCATCGACACGCGTCACGCGGCAACAGGCGTGAAGCCGCGGTGCAGGCGCGACACATACAACCGTTCGAAGTGGTCCGCGATCCGCGCCCACGAATATTCGAGCGCCGTCTCGCGCGCCCGGCGACGCAGTGCCGTCCAGCGCACGGGATCGTCGAGCAGTGCCTGCAATGCGGCATCGAGCGCGGCCGCATCGCCCGGCGGCACGATCACGCCGTTGTCGCCGTCGCGTACGAACGCACGCAAGCCGCCGATGTCCGTCACCACGGGCACGAGTCCGCACGCCATCGCTTCGAGCGGCGAGAGCGGAAAGCCTTCGTAAATCGACGGAAACGCGAGAATGTGGCAGCCCGCGAGCATCTCGGGCAACCGCTCGTTCTGATAGGTCGGCACGGCCTTGATGCGCGCGTGCAGGCGCTCCGGAAAACGCGCGAGCGTGCGTTCGGCCGGCTCGCCCGTGCCGAACAGCGACAGCGTCACGTGCGGATGCCGCGCGAACAGCATCGGAATGGTTTGCGTCAGCGTCTCGATGCCCTTCCAGTAGTTCGCACGGCCGATGAACGCGAGGTGCAACGGCGTGTCCGTTTCAGCGGCGTCATCCTTCAGCGCTTCCTGAGCGATCGACGTGAACGTCTCGTCGATGCCGTTGCCGATCTGCACGACCTGCTGCTCGCGAAATCCCAGCCGCGTGACGGCGAATTCGCATTCGGTATCGTTCAGCAACATCGCGACGTCGGCCCATTTGAACGACTTCGTGCATTCCCACAGCCGCAGCCCGCCGTGATAGATGTGGTACTTCCACGTCTTCTCGACGTTGCCCGTGCGCCAGCCTTCGAGAAACACCTCGTGCACCACCGGCTCCATCCCGTGGCTGCGCGTCACGGACAACTGCCGGCGCCGCCAGCCGAACGCGCGCCGCAACAGGTTGACCAGCCAGCCGTCGCCCGCCGACATGTCGAGCACATCGTATTGCGGATGCGCGATCACATGGAACAGCACGAACCACGGAAACAGCATCGTGCGCGCCCGCCCGCCGATGCCCTTCACGTTGTCGTGCGAATAGATGACCACTTCGTGGCCGCGCTCGCGCAGCGCCTGCGCGAGCTTCAGCGTGACCCCCGGTGCGCCCGCGTTGCGGCTCAGGGTGTGATGGATGGTGAACAGGATGTTCATCGCGTGGCCGGCTCTCGAAATAGCGTGAAGAAAAAGTCCGTGATCGCGGTTATCGCGGCAGCGTCGCCGCGCGCCGCACGTTCGACATCCGCACGATCGGCACGAGTGACGACAGCGCACGGCGCTTCGCGAGATACAGCGTCAGATGCGCGAAGTAGGTGGTGATGAACGCCACGTACTTCACGAGGCTCGGATCGATGACCCGATAACGCTTCACGCCGACATACAGACGCGCCGCTTCGCAATGCTGCCGGTACACCGAGATGCCGCGCGCGCCGCGCGATGCGTTGTCGATCACGCCCGTGCCCGGCATCGTGTCGACGGCACGCAGCGCGGGCACCAGTTCGATCGAATAGCCCTTCTTCAGCGCGCGCAGCGACAGTTCCGCATCTTCGACGCCGAAGAAAATGTTCTCGTCCCAGCTGTCCGTGCTGAACAGCGCCAGCGGAAAAACGGCCGCGTGGATGTTCACGCATTGCGGCTCGTCGGCTGCCATGAAATAGCCGGCGAACGACAGCCGCACGGGATGGCATTCGGGCTGCGCCGCGCCGCTCGACGACCCACCCGTCAGCATCACGCGTTGCCGCCGTTCGAGCGGTAGCGCATCGAGCCTCGCGCGGGCCACCGAGAAAAAGTCGTGGGCGATCTGCACGTCGTCGTCGACGAACGATACGTAGCGGCACTGCGGCGCATGCGCGAGGCAATAGCGCACCGCGTTGTTGCGATTCGCGCAGACGCCGCGCCGCGGACCTTCGAGCCACACCACGCCCGGATGCTGCGCGACCACGGCCGCATTCGCCGCGCGCA
The DNA here is from genome assembly GCF_017104565.1 of Paraburkholderia sp. Tr-20389. Lineage (GTDB taxonomy): Bacteria > Pseudomonadota > Gammaproteobacteria > Burkholderiales > Burkholderiaceae > Paraburkholderia. Next base: position 2,941 of record NZ_JAAGPD010000040.1, read on the forward strand.
CGGTGGGATCGGGCGAGTCGTCGCTGACCACGATACAGGCGGCGCGCGGCGTGCCGGACGCGAGATTGTCGAGACACGCGGCGAGCGTCGCCGTGCGGTTCATCGTCGTGATGCAGACGGCGAACGCGGGCGTCGCGGATGGGTCGACACGCGCATCCAGGCGTGCGGATTCGACGGGTTTCGGCACGGCATTCATCGCATCACTCCATCGGGCGACGGCACGCGCGCGTCCGTCGAGCGCGCGCGGCCGCGCGGCTGGACCTCGTCGAGCGTGCGTTCGTAGATCGACAGGTAGGCATCGCAGACGTGCTGCACGCCGAACGTGTCGAGATTGCGGCGGGCCCGCGCGCGCCAGGCCGCGCGCCCTGCCTCGTCGGTGAGCAGCCGCTCGAGTGCGGCGGCGAGCGCGGCGGGACTGGCGGGCGGCACCAGCAGGCCCGCTTCGCCGTCGTCGAGCATTTCCGGGTTGCCGTCCACTTGCGTCGCGACGATCGCGCAGCCCGCTTCACGCGCTTCGCACAGCACGAGGCCGCCCGGCTCGCGATGCGACGCGAGCACGAACACGTCGGCTTCGGCCAGATGCGCGCGCGGATTCGCGACGAAGCCCGTGAAGTGCGCATGCTCCGCTATGCCGAGTTCGTGCGCGAGCGCTTCCATCGCCGCGCGGTCCGGACCGTCGCCGACGAGATACAGCGCCGCGCCCGGCAGCCGCTCGCGCACCTGCGCGAACGCGCGCAGCAGGTCCTGGATGCCCTTGCGTTCGTACATGCCCGCCACCGTGACGATGCTCGGCCGTGACAGCGCGGGCGACACCGGCATTGCCTCGGGCGCGAGACGCGGCGTGCCGATCGTGCCGTTGCGCACCACGCAGAGCCGTTCGCCGCGCACGCCGCGCTTCGCCATCGACGCGGCCACGGCCTTGCTGACGGCCACCACGCGATCGCCGACGCGCATCAGCGACGCGCTCTTCTGGAATTCGTTGTGCACGGTCGTGATGAGCGCGTAGCGCCGCCTGATCGTGGCGAAGCGGCCGAGCAGCGCGCCCGTCATCATGTGCGCGTGCACGATGTCGGGATCGCAGCGCGCGATGAGACGGTTGAAGCCGAGCATCATCGACGGCGCGCGCCACGGCTTGCGCGACTGCGCCAGCGTCACATGCTTCACGCCATGCTGCGCGAGCAGCGGCTCGAAGGCGCCGCCCGACGACGCCACCGTCACGTCATGACCGGCTGCCGCCTGCGTGCATGCGAGGTCCACCATCATGTTGACGATGCCGTTGCCGGTCTTGCGCACGTGGTTGGCGAGATGGACGATTTTCATGGGGTGTCGTGGTGATCAGCGCGTACTCGTTCCGATGGCAGCGCGGCCGCCTCGACGGCGCGCGCCGGCGGCGTGAAGCGGTACATCATCGCCTTGCCGTGCCAGTCCTCTTCGACCAACACGAGGTATTCGCCCGTCGCGAGCCGGTGCGCCGTGACGGGCATCGTCACGTCGATCAGGCCGCTCGCCTCGCCCGTTTCCGGACCGGGCGCGAGACGCCCGGCGTCCTTGCCCGTGTCGCGGTCGTAGACGCGCACGACGCCCGTGCGGGTCTCGACCCCGAAGATGTAATCGCCCGCGACGGCAAAGCCGCTGAGCGACTGCGGATCGGCGGGACCCTGATCGGGCAGGTCGATCGTGTAGCGCAGCACGGGATGGCCGCTGTTCCAGTGGTCGTAGCGCGCGAGCATCGAGCCCGCACCGCGCCAGTTGAAGTCGAGGTATGGCCGCTGCGGCGTCGAGCCGCTGACGTACATCGTGTCGCTGTCGGGGAAATAGCTGATGCGCGCGATCCGGTTGAACTGCGCGGGCGGCGCGTAGCGCTGCATGGCCGCGTAGCGGTACACCGGGTTGCCCGTCGCGTCGAAACCCTGCAGCGGGAAACGGCGCAAGCCCTGCTGCGCGGCGGCCTGCCAGATGTCGCCGCGGCTGTCGACCCACCAGCCGACGACGGGCGGCCCGTCCGTCTGCGTCGTGCTCTGGCTGAAGTCGGACGGCGCGAAGCGGCCCTTGCCCGCCGTGTCGCGCCAGATCCATTCGCCGCGCGCCGGCTGGTTGCGCGGCCATGCGCCGTCGATGTGCGAATTGGCGAACAGCCCCGACGGAATCGCCGTCTCGCGGTCCGCCTCGAAGCGATAGATACGCAGGTACGTCGCGTTCATGTCGATCGTGTACAACAGCCGGTGGCCGTCGATATCGCGCACGAGGGGCGTGCCGCGCTGCCCTTGTTTCAGGTTCAGATAGGGGTCGTACGGATAGCGGAAGCGGTCGGCCGTATAACCCGCATAGCTCCACTCCTCGCCCGTGGGACGCGACAGATCCAGCGCGAAGCGCTTCGTGCCGCTATACACGGAGGGCGGCTGGCCGTCGACGAACTGCGCGCCATCGACGAACAGCAGTCCTTGCAGGCTGAAACGGCGCTTGCCATCGGGCGTATAGCTCTCGATCACGGCGCCATCGGTATTGCCCGGACCGCCGTCGAATCCGCGCGGCCCCGCGCCGTTCATCGACACGTAGACGTTCCCCGCGCGATCGACGCCCACGCCCGTCAGCCCGTTGAAGCGCAGCGGGCCGGGCGCACCGGCCCGGCCGGCATAGATGCCGTGTGCTTCGCCAAGCGTTGCCGACAGCTGCATGGGCACGTCCTCGTGACTGAAAGGGCTCGACTTCGGCGCGCTGCCGGTGCCTTGCTCCGTGTAGGCGGGCGCGCGCTGCGAAGCCGTGAAAATCAGGATTTGCTGGCGCGGACCGTTATCGGCGATCAGCAGACGACCGCGCGCATCGAGCGTGAGGTCTGCCGGCACCGTGTCCGCGGGTAGCTCGAGCGTACCGAGCACCGGGCCATTGCGCGCATGGTGGACGACGCGCGCCACGGCGTCTGTGCGGCTGCGCTCCATGATCCACAACGAGCCGTCGGGCGCGAGCGCGAGGCGGCCCGGCCCGCGCACGGAGAAGCTGCCGGCAGGCTGCATCGAATGCGTATCGAAGATGTCGATGCGGTTGTCGCGCACGTTCGACACGAACAGCCGGTTCGCATCGGCCGCAAGTCCGCGGATCGCGTCGTCGTCGTTGTCCGAGCCCGTCGTCACGGTGCGGAACGTCACGGGGCTGCCCGGCCAGTCCGCCTGGCCGTCGAACGGCACGCCCTTGCGGATGTCGGCGCGGCTGCGGCGCGACACGCCGTACCACACCACGCCCTTCTTCGGCAGATGCTTCTGCGCGGCCATCTCGTCGCCGAGGCTCACGACGATCTGCGCGGCGAACACATAGTCGTCGTTGACGGCGATGGCATCGCCGCCCAGCATCCCCCAGCCGTGCGAGCCGCCGCCGTAGCGGATCAGCTGGCCGTCGCGAAAGTGGCCGATCTCGCCGCCGCCTTCGTCCCACGGCGCGTTGGTGAACACATCGCCTTCGGGCGTCACCGCGAGCGCCTGCACGTCGCCCTGCACCCAGCGCTCGTTCGCATAGCCCCAGGTGTTGCCGACCCACGAATTGCGATACGACAGCGAGGGATGCGCGACGGCGGGCAGCGTGTCCGACGCCGGCGCAGGTACCGCGGCTGTCTCATGCGAAGACGCTTCGGACGTCACGGCCGCGTGGATCGGCGGGCTGCCGGAACCGAGCGCGAGCAGCAGCGCGATCACGGGCAGCGACAGCACGCCGCCGCAGACGAGCCATTCGAAAGTCCGGCGGCCCGCGGGTGTCATGGCCGGTCTGCGCGCTCAGAACACATCGATCGCCTCGCGATAGACGCGCGCAACCTGCGCCGCCACCACGGGATGATCGAAGTTCATGCGTGCATACGTGCGGCACGCATCGGCGTCGGGCAGCACGCGCTCGCCGCGCAGCGCGTCGGCGATGCCGCTGCCGATCGCATGAAAGCCGCCCGAGGGGAGCACCAGATCGGGCGACAGCGGCGCCACGGCTTCCGGCAAGCCACCCACGGGCGTCACCAGCACGGGCGTGCCCGCCGCAAGCGATTCGATCGTCGTGAGGCCGAAGCCTTCGAGTGCGACGGTCGGCACCACGGTCACATCGGCGGAGCCAAACCAGAGCGGCAGTTCGTCGTCGGGCACGAAGCCCGCGAGCTGCACATGGTTGTCGAGTCCGCGTGCGGAGATACGCGCGCGCAACTGCTGTTCGAGCGGCCCCTTGCCCGCGATCGTCATCAGCACATCGGGCACGGCAGCCTTCACGACGAACATCGCGTCGATCAGATCTTCGAGCCCCATGCGCGATACGAGACGCCGCACGCAAAACAGGGTCGGCCGGTCCTGCGGCAGTCCAAGCCGCTCGCGCGCTTCGCGCTTCGAGAGGCCCGTATCGAAACGCGCTACGTCGACGCAGCCCGGCACCACGCGGATGCGGTCTTCGCGCACGCCGTAGTCCTGATGCAGGATCTGGCCGAACGCGTGCGACAGCACGATATGACGCGTGCCGCCGCGATACACGAAGCGTTCGAGCGAATGGCGCAGCGCGCGCGAAATGCGCCCGCGCCCTTCCGAACCCGACTCGGCGGCCCACGGCCCGTGAAAGTGCACGACGCGCGGCACGCTGTGGAACACGCCTGCGGTCGGCGCGGTATAGAGCGCGAAATGCGTCGCGACGACATCGGGCATGCGCGCACGCCGCAGCCGGTTCGAATGCATGCGCGCACCGAGCAGCCGCGTGCCGAGCCGCGACTGCGCGGTCGCGAACGCCTGCACCGCGCCGTCCGACGCCTCGATCACGTTCGCACTGCCCGCGACCAGTCCGCGCACGTTGACGCCCTGCGCCGGCAGCGACTTGACGAGCGCCATGAACATGCGGTCCAGGCCGCCCGGCCGCTCGCCGAACCAGTGCATGCCGATTTGCAACGAATCGATCGAATCGCTCATGCCCGCACTCATGATTCGACCGACATCGGCGCATGCGCGGCCGGGTTCGCGGCGATGGCGCGGCGCACACGGACCTGCTCGTACAGCGACAGGTAGCGTTGCGCCATCGTCTGCCAGCCCAGCGTCGCCGCGAGTTCGCGCGCCGCCTGCCCCATCTTGCGCGCGCGCTCGCCGTCGCTCGCCAGTCGTCCGATCGCGTCCGCGAGACCGTGCGCGTCGTCGGGATGATCGAGCACGATGCCGCACTCGGGTGGAATCACCTCGGCGCCGCCCGCCGTCTGCACCGTCACGACAGGCAGCGCGGCCGCGAGCGCTTCGAGCAGCACGAGGCTCATCGCTTCGTAGCGCGAAGGAAACACGAACGCATCGACGGAACGCATCAGCGCGGGCATGTCCTTCACCAGATCCGTGAAATGCACGCGCTCCGCGAGCCCGAGCGACGCGGCCAGCGCGGGATACGGACTGTTGCGCAGGATCCCCGCCACCACCAGATGCACATGCGGCGGCGTCAGCGCGAGCGCACGCAGCGCCGTGTCGAGATTCTTGCGCGCGACCCGCAGATCGCCCGCGAACAGCAGCAGAAACGGCGCCTGCGGCAAACCGAAACGCTCGCGCTGCGCTACGCCCGGCGCGAACTCGTCGATATCGACGCCGTTGTGAATGACCTGCAGACGTGCCGCATCGATGCCGAGCGCGCGCACTTCGCCGCGCACTTTCTCCGACACGGGCACGACCACGTCGGTGTGCTGGAACGCCCACTTCTCCAGATGCGCATTCAGACGCGTATAGCTCACCTGATACGCGTGGTACAGGTTGCGAAAGAAGCGGAACGGATAGAAACCGCAGCGATACCAGCCGTCGTGCACGAAATGCACGGTGTTGACGTCGGCGCGCGCCCACGCGATGAAGCCGTTCACATGCACGATGTCGAACTCGTCGCGGTGCGCGCGGATCCACATGCCGCTCTTCCATGCGAACTGCTGGTATTGCAGCAGACGCGTGGGCAGTCGGCCCGCTTCGATGCGAACGAAGCGCACGCCCGGATGCTCCAGCAGTTCCTGCGCCGCGCGCGAAGCCAGCAGCGTGACCGTATGGCCCGCCGCCAACGCGGCGCGCACGATTTCGTAGTTGACGCGCCCCTGGCCGTCGTTCTTCGCGACGACATGCGTGACGATCAGGATCCGCATGCGTTTGCCGTTCATGCCGGTCCCCTCGTGGCGTTGGCGGACGCCATCGCTGCGTCCTTCGCGCGCGCGATGGCCATGCCCGCCGGCTCGGGCTCGCGTGCCTTCGCCGCCGCGCGCTCCGCCGCAAGACGCGGCGCTTCGCGGGCGTAGCGCAGCCCGATCACGGGCATCAGCACGCCGATGAAGAAGAACATCCCGGACGTCGCCGTGAGCGTGTTGACGAACACCATCATCGCGAAGATCGCGATCGCCACGCCGACGCCGCAGATCGCGAAGCGGTCGTGCGGCCGCAATCGGCTCGCAAGAAACGCCCGCCACATCAGGATCGCGATACCGCTCGCGTACAGCAGCGTGCCCGGCCAGCCCATCACGAACGGCACCTCCATCAATCCGCTGTCGAACACGACGCTCAGCTGCGTGGTGTCGTCGTCGGAGAGCTTGGTGCCGAGACCCGTCGTGCCGAGGCCCTGCCCCGCGATATCGGTGAGCGCCACGGACAGGAACTCCTTGTAGAACTGCGCGCGCACCTGATAGCTGTTGTCGTTGCCGATGTCCTGCACGGTGTTGAAGCGCTTGAGCACGTTCTCCGACACCTGATCGATCATCATCACGGGCGCGCACAGCGCGGCGATCGCGACCACCGCGCCGACCAGCCGCAGACGGCTCTTGCCGTCGAGCATCGCGAGGGGATACACGAGACCGAGCGCGAGACCGCCCCAGCCGCTGCGCACCGACGTGAACATCAGCGCCGGAATCGCGAACACGCACATCAGGATACGCAGACGTCCGCCCGCCGCCAGCGACATCAGCAGCACGTACATGATGGTCACGGCGAACGGTCCCGACGAATTCATCGTACTCATCACGCGCAGCCCGAACGGCACGGGGTGACCTTCCGATTCCATCTGCGACTGCAGCAGCCAGAACACATCCCATGGTTGCGGCTGCACGTACTGGATCACGCCATAGACGCCCATCACGAGACCGCCGTACACGCAGGTCTTCAACAGGACGCGGTGATAGGCGGGATAGTCCTGCCACGTGACCACGAGGCGGAAGCCGATCAGCACGGGAAAGAGCCAGTTGACGAGCGTGTACAGCGCGGCGGCCGGCCCGACCTGCGCCATGCCGACGACGAACGAATAGAACAGCGCGAGGATGATCATCACGAGCGGCGCGGAGCGGCGCTGGCCGAGCGCGCTGACGTGCGTGATCAGCGAGAAGCCGGACAGCGCGACCGCGAGCATCGGCGCGATCATCACCGTGCTCTTCGGATTGAACGAGCCGCTCATGAAGTCCGCGAGGCGGCGCACTTCGGGCGAAAGAAAGAACAGCCAGCATACGAAGCCGATGTAATGCGCGGGTGAACGCCGGTAGAAATAGAACGCGACATAGAGCGCGCCGATCGGATAGAACACTTCGACGAGCCGCCCCTGATGCGCGATGATCAGCAGCAGCGTGATGCCGAACAGTGCGAGCGGCATGCGCAGCGGCCGGCGCAAGCCCGGCGGCGTGCCGGCTGCGTCGGCGCGAGCGTCGTCCGGCCGCGCGGCAGGCGCGTCCCGTGACGGCAATAGCGACGATGGTGTACTCAACATGCACTTGCCCCCGGCAAGAACAGCCACGCTAAATAACTGGCTGCCCGTTGCCGCGCACGGTGAGTGGCGGACAACGGGCCGTCAGCGGTCGATCGCGGCGCTGAGGTCGCGCCGCGATGCGCCGTCAAAGTAATTCGTATGTATTCACCGCTGCGAGTCCGTCGCGCTCGCGGCGAGCGCCGCCCGCGAGCGCCTGGGCGCCGCGCTGGTGACGCGTGAGACCGATGAACGGCACGCCGTATTCGAGGTACGGCCCTTCCGTCTTGCGAAATCCGAACTGCTCGTAAAAGCTCTTCAGTCCGACGGGCGCCGTCACACGCACGACGCGCCCCGGCCAGCGCTCCGCGACCGCCTTCAGCACCCGCTCGATCAGCATCTCCGCCGTGCCGTCGCCGCGCCGTGCGGGGCTCGTCAGCACCTTGTCGATCACTACTTCGGGATCTTCGAGATCGCCGGGCTGCACGCGTGCGTAGGCCATCACCGGCATCGGCCGCGACATGTCCTCGACGGCGAAGACATGCAGCGCCCGTTCATCGTGTCCGTCCGCATCGAGATAGACGCGCGACTGTTCGACGACGAACACAGCGCTCCGCGCCCGCAGGATCAGATAGATCTCTCGCGCGGTCAGCTGCTCGAATTCCAGTGTTTTCCAGTTCATCACCACTCCCCGCACAGTTCGTGAGCCGCGACTGCTTCATTGACATGGCGACACGTTACGTCCGCGACCGGTCTGTTTCCGTGCGGAATCGCACTGACGCTCTAGCATCGCAATCCGTTAAATGCGAACAACCGGAACGCGATGCGCGCTCCGGACCCGACCGGCTCCGCCTGCGGCTGAAGTGCCCAGAGCGGCGGCCGTGCATGGGGATCCAATGACGTGACCGCTTATGTGACAGCTCAACGAGGGGGCCGCTTTCCATGAAAACAGCACTGCGACGCATTCTTTCCGAATCGGCACGGCTCGATGTGCCGCCCGACACGCTTGCCGACGACGCAGACCTTTACGCGGCGGGACTGTCGTCGCTCGCGACCGTGCACCTGATGCTCGCGATCGAAGACGAGTTCGGCATCGAGATTCCGGACCGGATGCTCACGCGCCGCCTGTTCTCGAGCATCGATTCGCTCGCGGCCGCCGTCACCGAACTGCAGCAGGCAAAGGCGGCAGCATGAACGCGCCGCTCATGCAGGCGGCCGGCGCGGCGCCCGGCGCCGTGGAAACGGCGCCCCTGACCGCGATCGAACCCGAACCCGGCTGGCGCGCCGCCGCGCTGCGGGTCGCGCAGATCGCCGCACAACATGCGGACAGCGTCGACCAGCAAGCGCGTTTTCCCGTCGAAGCATTCGACGCGATCCGGCGCGAACGCCTGCTCTCGACGATGGTGCCCGCGCGCTTCGGCGGCGCGGGCCTGTCGCTCGCGGATGTCGCCGCTATCTGCGAGATCCTGGCGCAAGGCTGCGCGTCGACGGCGATGATCTACGCGATGCACCAGATCCAGGTCGCGTGTATCGAAGAGCACGGCAGCGAGGTCGCGTGGCATCGCGATCTGCTGGGCCAGCTCGTCGAAAACCAATGGCTGCTGGCGTCGGCTACATCTGAAGAAACGATCGGCGGCAACATGCGCACGAGCGCCTGCGCCGTCGAAATCGACGGTGACCTGTTCCGTATCGAGAAGCTCGCGCCGACCATTTCGTATGGCGCGCATGCCGACGGCATTCTCGTGACGGCGCGCCGCACGGCGGAATCGGCCGCTTCGGACCAGGTGATGATCGTCGCGCTGCGCGACCAGACGCAGCTGGAAAAGCGCGGCGGCTGGGACTCGATGGGCATGCGCGGAACCTGCAGCGAGGGCTTCCGTCTCGTCGCGACGGGTCTCGCCGTGCAGATTCTGCCGACGCCGTTCGCGCAGATCGCCGACCAGACCATGCTGCCCGTCTCGCATACGCTGTGGGCCGCCGTGTGGACGGGCATTGCCGCCGACGCGGTGAATCGCGCGAAGGCCTTCTTCCGCGCCCAGGCGCGCGGCAAGCCGGGCTTCGTGCCGCCCTCGGGCGTGCGTCTCGCCGAAGCCGTCGGCCTGCTGCAGATGATGCAGGCACGTCTTGCAATTGCGCTCGACGCCGCGCGCGCCGCGCATCAGGCGAAACTCGGCACCTGCCAGGCGGATGCGCCGCTCTCCGCCATGCTCAGCTTCGCGTCCGACATGAATACGCTGAAGACCAGCATTTCGATGACGGCGCTGCAGGTCGTGCAGGAAGTGCTGCTGATCTGCGGCATGGCGGGCTACAAGAACGGCACCGAGTACAGCGTCGGCCGGCATTTGCGCGACCTGCATTCCGCGCCGCTGATGATCAACAACGACCGGATCGCGATGAACACGGCGAGCCTGCTGCTCGCGCAGCGTCCCGCCGCACCGGGGAGAGCCTGACATGAACACGATGACCGAAACGGCTGCCCTCGCCGCAGCCGATGCCGCCGATGCCGGCACCGTGGGCGCGGACCCGACGCTGCGCGACCGCCTGCTGGAAAAAGGCATTCTGATCGACACGGGCGAAAACGGCCTGTATGGCCGCAGCCAGGTATTCGAGGATGTCGTCGATCGTCTGAATGCGGCGATCACGTACCTCGGCGCCGACCAGGATCCCGAAGTGCTGCGCTTTCCGCCCGCGATGCGCCGCACCGACTTCGAAGACAGCGAATATCTGAAGAACTTCCCGGACCTTGCAGGCACGATTCACTCGTTCTGCGGCAACGAGGCCGGGCAGCATCGCCTGTTGCGCTGTCTCGACGACGCGATGCAACGCAGCGACGACGACCGCGACACCGAATGGATGTCGCAGCAGGCGCCGACGCGCGTCGTGCTCACGCCGGCCGCGTGCTATCCGATCTATCCCGTGATGGCGCGGCGCGGACCGCTGCCCGCGAACGGCCGCACGATCGACGTGCTGTCGTATTGCTTCAGGCATGAGCCGTCGCTCGATCCCGCGCGCATGCAGATGTTCCGCCAGCGCGAATACGTGCGCCTCGGCGACCCCGAACAGGTGATGGCGTTCCGGCAGATGTGGATCGAACGCGGCTCGCTGCTGGTATCACTGCTGCAACTGCCCGTCGACGTCGATCTCGCGAACGATCCGTTCTTCGGACGCGGCGGCAAGATCGTCGCGGACAGCCAGCGCGCGCAGGCGTTGAAATTCGAGCTGCTGATTCCCGTCGCGAATCCCGACAGCAAGACGGCCTGCCTGTCGTTCAACTATCACATGGATCATTTCGGCGGCATCTGGAAGATCGAATGTGCAGACGGTTCCGTCGCGCATACGGGCTGCGTCGGTTTCGGCATGGAGCGCATCACGCTCGCCCTGTTCCGTCATCACGGTCTCGACGTGAACACATGGCCCGACGACGTCCGCGCGCTGCTGTGGGGCGACACGAAGGCACGCATCGCGCACGGTCTTGCAGGAGCCGGCGCATGAATCCACCCGTCACGTCCGTGCTGTCGACCGTCGAGGCGAGCGGCGAGGCGAACGCGTCCGAACCGCCGCCCATGCGCCAGCACGCTCCGCATGCGCTGCATCAGGGCGACCGCGTGTGGCAGGAAACCAACTGCTACATCGACCTGTGGATCGAGCTGCTGCACGGCTTCGGCCTCGATCCGCGCGCCGCGTTCGCGTTCACGGTGACCCAGGACTTCGAAGGCGACCAGTTCACCTTCTTCAAGTTTCCGCTCGAAGACATCGAACGCCTGTACGGCACGCAGGTGCAGGAACTGGCCATCTACGATTCGCTCGAAGACCGCGTGTTCGCGCAGACGCAGCGCGGCCATACGGTGCTCGTCGAAGTGGACGGCTTTTATCTGCCGAATACGCGCGCCACGTCGTATCGCCGCGAGCATCCGAAGACGACGGTCGGCATCGATCACATCGACCCGGCGGCGAGGCAGCTCGGCTACTTCCACAACACGGGCTATCACACGCTGGGCGGCGAAGACTACGACGGCGTGTTCCGCAAGCTGCCGCAGTTCGCCGGACAGCCCGAGTATCTGTTTCCGTATGTCGAATTCGCGAAACAGGTGCGGCCCGCGCTGGAAGGCACCGCGCTCGCGGAGGCATCGGCGGATCTGTTGCGCGCGCATCTGATGCGCCGGCCGTTGCGCAATCCCATCGGCGAATGGCGCAAGGCGTTTCCCGCGCATCTGGACACGCTGCTCGAACGCGGCGAGCCGTTCTTCCATCCGTACTCGTTCAACCTGATGCGGCAGCTCGGCGCGAATTTCGAGTTCCTGTCGAAGTATCTGGTCTGGCTGTCGGCGCAGGGTTTCGAGTTGCCCGGGACGCTTGCCGCTTCCGCGCAGAAGATCGCCTCGGAAGCGATGGTCATGCAGTTCCGGCTCGTGCGGGCCATGGCGCGACAGCGCCGCGATACCTGCGACGACTGCTTCGACGTGCTCGAAGACGCCTATGAGCAGACCATCCCGCCCCTCGCTTCGCTGATCCTCTAACGGCCAGAAAACGGCCTGCGCGGCGACGTGCCCATCGACGGGCACGTCCGCCGCTTCAACGGAACACGCCGTGCGCACCCTGCCCAACGATCTCCCAGGACTCGCGTCCGAGTGCGCGAGCGCTTCATCTGCATCCGCGCCATTGGACGGTCCCGCAACCGCTGCCGACGTACCCCACGCATCCTGCTGGCCCGAGCCGATCACGGCGGGCTGGCAGTGCGTGACGACGAAGCCGGGCGCCTGCGCGACACCCGCCGGACTGCCCGCAAGCGGCTGGCTGCCCGCCGAGGTGCCGGGCACGATCGCGTCGGCCTGGCGCGTGGCAGGCAGGCTCGACATCGAGCATGCACCTGCTTTCGCGTTCGACGACCACTGGTATCGCCTGCCCGTCACGGGCGACGGCGTGCAGCGTCTGCGCCTGCACGGGCTCGCGACGCTCGCCGAAGTCTGGCTCGACGACGCGCGTCTGCTGAACTCGGATTCGATGTTCGTCGCGCACGATCTCACGTTCGAACTGCACGGCGACGCGCTGCTCACGCTGTGCTTCCGCTCGCTTACGCCCGCACTCGAAGCGCGACGCTCGCGGGCGCGCTGGCGGCCGCGCCTCGTCACGCCGCCGACCCTGCGCAACGTGCGCACCACCGTGCTCGGCTATATGCCGGGCTGGTGTCCGCAGGTGCAGCCCGTCGGCCCGTGGCGCCCGATCGAACGGCTCGGCGATGCGCCGCTCGCAATCGATCGCGTCGATATCCGTACACGGCTCGACGGCGACGACGGCACCGTCACGCTGGCGCTCACGTTCGTGCATCCGCAGCCGGCCCATGCGCGCGCGGCGCTGCTGTGCGCCGGCGTGGAAGCGCCGCTGCAGCAGGCAGACGACGCGGCGCCGGCAAACACGTCGCCAGACGCGTCAAAACGCACGCTGACGGGCTCGCTGCGCATTCCGAAGGTATCGAGGTGGTGGCCGCATACGCACGGCACACCGGCGCTGCACGCGCTCGCCGTCGAAATCGACGGGACGCGCATCGAACTGGGCAAGGTCGGCTTCCGCACGCTCGACGTCACGCATGGCGACGACGGCGAAGGCTTCGCGCTGAACGTCAACGGCGTGCCCGTGTTCTGCCGCGGCGCATGCTGGACGAGTGCCGATCTCGTGAGCCTCGGCGGCACGCGCGAGCAGCTCGCCCACGCGTTCGCGCTCGCGCGTGATGCAGGAATGAACATGTTGCGCGTGGGCGGCACGATGGTGCTCGAATCCGACGCCTTCTATCAGCTCGCCGACGAATACGGCATCCTGATCTGGCAGGACTTCCCGTTCGCCAACTTCGACTACCCGAACGACGACGCCTTCGCCGCGACGGTGACGCGCGAAGCCGAACAGTTTCTCGCGCGAACGCGCCATGCCGCGTCGCTTGCCGTGCTGTGCGGCGGCAGCGAAATCGACCAGCAGGCGGCCATGTTCGGCTTGCCGCCCGCGCTGCGCGCGCAGCCGCTCTTCACCGAAAAGCTGCCCGCCGTCGTCGCGCGCGAACGGCCTGACGTGCCGTACGTCGCGCATTCGCCGACGGGCAGCGCATGGCCCTTCTCGACGCGCACGGGCGTCACGCACTACTACGGCGTGGGCGCGTATCAGCGACCGCTCGACGACGTGCGCCGCTCGCAGGTGCGCTTCGCCGCGGAGTGCCTTGCGTTCGCCAACGTCCCCGACGACGCGACGCTGCACGACGCGCTGGGCACGATCCACGCGCACGATCCGCGCTGGAAACGCGCCGTGCCGCGCGATCCCGGCGCGGGCTGGGACTTCGACGACGTGCGCGACCACTACCTGCGCACGCTCTACGGCATCGAGCCGGCGCGGCTGCGCTACGAGGATCCGCCGCGCTATCTGGCGTTGTCGCGCGCCGTCGTCGCCGAACTGTTCACCGACGTGTTCGCCGAATGGCGGCGCGCCGGCTCGCCGTGCGGCGGCGGCATCGTCTGGCAGATGCAGGATCTGCGCGCTGGCGCGGGCTGGGGCGTGATCGACGCGACGGGACGGCCAAAGAGCGCGTGGCACGCGCTCGCGGGCGTGCTGCAGCCCGTGCAGGCCGTGATCACCGACGAAGGACTGAACGGCCTCGACGTGCATCTCATCAATGAGACAGACGGGACGCTGAACGCGCAGCTCGAGATTCTTTGCCTGCGCGACGGCGCCGTGAGTGTCGCGCAGGCGGCCCAGCCCGTCGAGCTGGCGGCGCGCAGCGTCCGGCGCCTTGCCGCCGCCGACGTGCTCGGCCAGTTCTTCGACTTCACGTACGCGTACCGCTTCGGTCCGCGCGCGCATGACGTGACCATCGCGACGCTGCGCGACGCCGCGAGCGGCGCCGTGCTGTCCGAGGCTTTTCACCTGCCGGAGCGCAGCGCAGTGGAGCGCCACGATCTCGGCCTCAGCGCGCGGCCCGAAGCGACGCCGGACGGCTGGCAGCTCGTGATCGAGACACGGCGGTTCGCGCGCTACGTCCATATCGCCGATGCGCACTTCCGCGCGCAGCGCGACTGGTTCCATCTCGCGCCCGGCCGTCCCGTGACCGTGCCGCTGATCCCGTTGCGCGCGGTTGATACAAACCGGACACCCGACGGCGAAGTTCGCGCGATCAATTCGACCGCAACGGTCTATTACCGCTAAACGTTTTCGTCTCGCGCGATTCCGACTCCGGTTTATTCATAAGACCAACGCCTGCCCCGCGCAAACACTTATGGGGCGGGCGTTGGCTTTCGTCCGACACATTCTCGCGGCGATTAACTCGGCTTCGACAAAAACCGATACTCCGTGCGGCAGCACACCAAAGCGATGGAACACATCTGAATCAAAACGTGCACATCGCAAAATCAATCGTTGAAAGGGGTTTTCGGCGTGTTTCAGGGTTTCGGGCACATGGGCAGAAAATCGTGATCCGCACAAAATCAACCACTTGGATAATGGTTCTTCATATTGTTTCTCGAATAGTCTGAAAAATCGCGTTGTGCATATTTGAAACAAAATCAGTCGTTTTGCCGTGTTGTGTAAATGGGCGCGCGACGCTGCGCCGCACCAGCACTCATTTTGCGGCCGATTGGCACAGTCCTCGCTAAATAACCGCCGCAGCGATAGCCACCGTGGATGAGAGAACTTGAACAAGCGCATCCACGCTGGTTTGACGGGGCCGGTCTGTACGCTTTTTGCCGCGAGCCACGCGGCAAGACATAGAAGGCGCAGCGCCGGGTTAAAAAATAAGGGGGTCGTGCAGTGCACGACTTCATGCGAGGACCGATCATGCTTACGCTTCAATCCGACCTGCACGGCAATCATTTGCTCGGCGCACTGCCCTCCCATGAGTGGCAGGCTCTTGCTCCTCACCTCGAACTCGTTCATCTGCGCACGGAACAGCTGCTGTGCGATTCGGGCCAACGGATCCATCACGTCTACTTTCCGACCACGGCGATCATCTCGATGCTGTCGACGATGGAAGACGGCGGCTCGGTCGAGATCGCCGCAGTCGGCCGCGAAGGCATGACGGGCGTGCCCGTCCTCACGGGCGGCGAAACCATGCCGAACCGCGTGCAGGTGCAATGCTCCGGCTTCGCGTACCGCATGTCGGCCCAGGCGCTGCGCCAGCAATTCGCGCGTTCGGACTTCCTGCGCCGCCTGATGCTGCTCTACATGCACGCGCTGCTCACGCAGGTCGCGCAGACGGCCGCCTGCAACCGTCATCATTCGTTGAACAAGCAACTGTGCCGCTGGCTGCTGATCGAAGTCGACCGCGTCGCGTCGGATGATCTGTCCGTCACGCAACAGCTGATCGCCGACATGCTCGGCGTGCGCCGCGAAGGCATCACGGAAGCGGCAGGCAAGCTGCACAACGACGGCCTCATTCATCACAGCCGCGGCCATATCCGCGTGCTGGACCGCAAAGGTCTCGAAGCCCGCGCCTGCGAATGCTACGGCCT
This sequence comes from Paraburkholderia sp. Tr-20389, assembly GCF_017104565.1. Taxonomy (GTDB): domain Bacteria; phylum Pseudomonadota; class Gammaproteobacteria; order Burkholderiales; family Burkholderiaceae; genus Paraburkholderia. The sequence goes on from NZ_JAAGPD010000040.1 coordinate 19,101, forward strand.
CGTGAAACGCGAGTTCGACCGTCTTCTGCCGCGTCTGCAACAAACGGAAACCGCGTGAGCTAAGGCTCCATCATGTTCAAGAACGTTGCGCGTTGCCTCGACGCGATCTTCGTGATTGCGGGCGCTCTGATCGCTCACTGGATGCGCTTTCCGAACGGCCAGGAACTCGCGGACAACGAACGGTTGCTGATCGCCTTCAACTGCGTGCTCGTGCTGCTGCTGTTCCCCGGCTTCGGGGTCTATCAGACGTGGCGCGGCAAATCGTTGTCCGACATGCTCGGGCGCGTGACGACGGCGTGGCTCGTCGTCGTCGCGACGGGACTCGTGATGTCGTTCACGCTGCACCGGATGGACGCCGTGTCGCGCCTGTGGTTCGGCTACTCGACGCTGATCTCGGGTGTCCTGATCGTCTCGACCAAGCTCGCCGCGCATCTCGCGCTGCGCAGCGCGCGCCGTCGCGGGCTCAACTTCCGTACGGTGGCGATCGTCGGCGCGCCGGGCTTCTCGCGCATGCTGCTCGCCCATCTCGAACGCGAGCCGCAGGCGGGCTTCAAGCCGGTGTGCCTGTTCGACACGCATGCGGAGTTGTCCGAGACCTTCGACGAGCCGCAAGAGGCGCGCGTGGGCCGCTTTCCCGTGCTCACGGACATCGAGGCGTTTGCCGCGAAGGTGCGCGAAGAACACATCAACGAAGTGTGGCTGGCGCTGCCGCTGTCGGAAGAGCACACCATTTACCGCTTCAAGCGCGCGTTCCAGCACGACTTCGTGAACCTGCGTTTCATTCCCGACGTGCGCAGCCTCTCGCTGTTCAACCACGCGATCGTCGACGTGATCGGTCTTTCGACGATCAGTCTGAACGCCACGCCGATTTCGCCCGTGCAGATGTGGCCGAAGCTGATCTTCGACCGGCTGTTCGCGCTTGTCGCACTGGTTGCGCTGTCGCCCGTGTTCGCCGCGCTGGCCGTGGCGATCAAGCTCAGCTCGCCGGGGCCCGTGTTCTTCACGCAGGAGCGCAAGGGCATCGACGGGCAGCCGTTTCGCATCTACAAGTTCCGCTCGATGACCGTGCACCGCGAAGAACACGGCAAGGTGACGCCCGCCGCGCGCGTCGATGCGCGTGTGACGAAAGTCGGCGCGTTCATCCGACGCACGAGTCTCGACGAGCTGCCGCAGTTCTTCAACGTGCTGCTCGGACAGATGTCGGTGGTCGGTCCGCGGCCGCATGCCGTCGAACACGACGACCTCTACAAGGATCTCGTGTACGGCTACATGTATCGCTATCGCATCAAGCCGGGCATCACGGGCTGGGCACAGGTGAACGGATACCGCGGCACCACGACGAAAGTCGAAAAGATGGAAACGCGGGTGAAGTTCGATCTGTTCTATATCCACAACTGGTCGTTCTGCTTCGACATGAGGATCGTGCTGATCACGATCTTCAAGGGCTTTGTCGGCCGCAACGCATATTGAGCTGGTTTTCGGGGAATGTTCGTGAAAGTTTCCGTGATCGTGCCGACCTACCGGCGAACCGTCGATCTCGCGCGTTGCATCGAGGCACTCGATGCACAGCAGCGGCGCGCCGACGAGGTGATCGTGATCGCGCGCAACGACGACCGTCCGACGATCGACTGGCTCACGCAACGTTCGGCGCTGCGGCCCGATGCACAACTGCGCATCGCGCTGGTTGGCCGGCCCGGCGTGGTCGCTGCTTATAACCGAGGCATCGAGACGGCCACGGGCGACGTCATCTGTTTCACCGACGACGACGCCGCGCCGCATCCCGACTGGATCGCCCGCATCGCGCGCGCGTTCGAACAAGATGCGGCGCTCGGCGGCCTGGGCGGGCGCGACATCGTGCATCAGGGCGGCGGCATCCTGCAGGGGCAAAAGCCCATCGTGGGACTCGTGCGCTGGTATGGACGCCTGATCGGCAATCACCACATCGGCCACGGGGGACCGCGTGAAGTCGATGTGCTGAAGGGCGTGAATATGGCGTTTCGCAGCGATGCCGTCGGCACGCTGCGTTTCGACGAAAGACTGCGCGGCAGCGGCGCGCAGGTGCATTGCGAACTGGCATTCAGTCTCGACGTGGGGCGTCGGGGCTGGACGCTGGTCTACGACCCGACGCTGCTCGTCGATCATTATCCGGCGCAGCGCAGCGACGAAGACCAGCGTCATGTGTTCAACGACGCGGCGTTCTACAACGCGTCATTCAACCTTCGTCTCATCATGTGCGAGCACCTGTCGACTCCTGGCAGGTGGGCGTTCGTCACCTATTCGACGCTGTTCGGCAGTCGCGCAGATCCGGGGCTTGTGCGCGCGCTGCTGCTGGCGATCAACGGTGACGGTATAACGCTCGCGCTTCGCAAATGGCGGGTCGGCTTGCGCGCGATGCGCGGAGCCTGGCAGGAGGCCATGCGCTGAGAACATCCGGCGCATTTTTGTCACACAAAGGACCAGAGACCATGAATATCAAAAGACTGCTCGCCTTGCTGGCGACGACAGCGCTATGTGCGTGTTCGATAGCGCCGGGGCCGTATCTCGACACCAAGCGTCTCGACCAGACGCAGCAGGCCACCATGTCCGCGCCGACCTACGCGGTGCGGCCCATCGATGTGTCATGGTTTCAGGAGCAGCGCGCGGCGGCCGTGCCGTCGGTGTGCCAGCTGACGTGTCTCACGCCGACACTGCGCAGCCACCCTCCCGAATACCGCGTCGGCATCGGCGACCAGCTCGCGATCATCGTCTGGGACCATCCGGAACTGACGGGCAGTCCGCTCGCCGCGGGCGGCACCGCCCCCTTGCCGACCCTGCAAGGCAACACGGGCACCGGCCCGAACGGCGTGCCCATGACGGGCAGCACCGCACCCAGCGCCGCGCCGGCGACAGGCGGCGCGTCGGCGGGCGGCGCCGATAGCGGCCTGGTCGTGCGGGTCGCGAACGACGGCACCATCTTTTTCCCGCGCGTCGGACGCGTCAAGGTTGCGAGCATGCCCGGCACGCCGAACATGACTGCACAGGAAATCCAGCGTCTCATCGCAAAGGGGCTGGCCAAGACGATCCGCGATCCGCAGGTCGACGTGCGCGTGGCCGGCTTCAACAGCCAGTCGATCCAGGTCACGGGCAACGTGCGCGCGCCGACCCCGGAAGCGCTGACCGACCAGCCCCTCAGCGTGCTCGACGCAATCAACCGCGCGGGCGGCGCGCTGGCCGACGCCGATCTGCAGAACGTCGGCGTGACGCGCGACGGCAAGCGCTACACCATCGACGTCGCCGCACTGCTCGAAACGGGCGACCCGAACCAGAACGTGATTCTCAAGGACGGCGACTTCATCGACGTGCCGGACCGCTCGAACAGCCGCGTCTTCGTGCTCGGCGAAGTCGGCAAGCCCACCTCGCTGCCGATGAACCGCGGCCGCCTCACGCTCGCCGATGCGATCACCGGCGCGAACAGCCTCGACATCGCAACGGGCGACCCGCGCTCCATCTACGTGATCCGCGGCGCGGACAAGTCGCTCGATCCGAGCATCTTCCGGCTCGACATGACGCAGGTCGACGCGATCATGCTGATGACGAAATTCGACCTGCAGCCGAAGGACGTCGTGTACGTGCAGGTGGCGAATTCCGCCCGCTTCAACCGCACGCTCGCGCAGGTTCTGCCTGCCCTGCAAACGCTGTTTTTCACCAGAGAACTGGCTCGCTGACGCACGCCTCGCGACGGAGTTGACAATGAGTGCCTATGACATGAAAGAAACTGCTCCTTCGTACGGCGGCGGCGACGAGGATGCGGTGATGCGGGACCTGGTGAGGCTGATCTTCGAGCAGATCTGGTGGGTGATCGGGATCGCAGCGTGCGTGATACTCGCCGCGACGGTCTATACGAAGATCGCCACGCCCGTCTACTCCGCCGACGCGCTGATCCAGGTCGAAGCGGGTAACCAGAACAACAGCTCGACTTCGCAGGCGCTGGCGTCGCTCGTGCCGTCGGGCGCGATGCATACCGACGCGGAAATCGAAATCATCAAGAGCCGCGCCGTCGTCGAACCCGTGGTCGAGCAGTTCAAGCTGAACTTCGGCGCATCGCCGAAGACGATGCCGTATATCGGCCGCATCACGTCGCTGTTCGCGCGTTCGGGTCATCCTCTCGGCGCGCTGTTCGGCATGCGTTCGTATGCCTGGGGTGGCGAACAGTTTTCGGTCGACTCGATCACCGTGCCGAAGGATCTCGAAGGCGCGCAACTCACGCTGCGCGCGAAGGGCAACGGCCGCTACGAACTGTTCGACCCGTTCGGCCGGCTGCTTCTGACGGGCGTCGCCGGCGAACGCGCGACGGGCAGCGGCGTCTCGCTCCTCGTCAATACGCTGGTCGCACGCGCCGGCACCGATTTCTTCGTGACGCGCTTCAACCAGCTCGACGCCGTCGCGGGTCTCGCGGGCGGCCTGCAGGTCGCCGAAAAAGGCCGCGAAACAGGCGTCGTGCAACTGTCGTACATGGGCACCGATCCGCACGCGATCACCGCGATCATCAACGCGGTGGCGGCTTCGTATCTGAAGCATCGCCAGGAACGCGCGCAGGAAGAAGCGAGCCGCATGCTGTCGTTCCTGAACAGCGAAATGCCGCGCCTGCGCGACGAAGTGCGTCGCGCGGAAACGGCGCTGTCCGAGTATCAGTCGCGCAGCGGATCGTTCCAGCCGACCCAGGAAGCCGGCGTGTATCTGTCGGGCGGTCTCGAATACGAAAAGCAGATCGCCGCATTGCGGATCGCACGCGCGCAGTTGCTGACGCGCTTCACGGCGGATGCGCCCGAGGTGAAGACCGTCGATGCGCAACTTGCGTCGATGGCGAACGAAAAGGCGCGCTTCGAAGATCACTTCAAGACGCTGCCGGGCTCCGAACGCGAAGCGATGTCGCTGCAACGCGATGCCAAGGTCGCGGAAGAAATCTACGTCGCGCTGCTCAACAAGATCCAGGAGCTGTCGATCACGCGAGCCGGAACGATCGGCAACGTGCACATCATCGACGAAGCGCTGCTGCCCTCCTCGCCCGTGCGGCCGAAGTCGGCGCTGATCATTTCGGCGGGCACGGTGCTCGGCATCATCGGCGGCGTGCTGTTCGCGTTCTGCCGCCGGACATTCTTCACGGGTGTCGCCGATCCCGAGTTCGTCGAACGCCGCTTCAACATGCCCATCTTCGGTTCGATTTCGTTCAGCCCCGAACAGGCGCGCAGCGACCGTCTCGCGATGAACAACAGCCGCGCGCTGCACGCCAAGGGCGCGCACACGAGCACCGCCGTGGCGCCCGCCACGGGCATCGCGCGTCTGATGCGGCCGCGCACGGCCACGCCGGCTGCCGTTCCGCGCGGCACGCAGACCATCGTGCCGCCCGCCCAGGCGCCCGTGCGACCGCTGCTGGTGAAGACCCATCCGTTCGATACCTCCGTCGAAGGGTTGCGCGGCCTGCGCGCGACGCTGCAGTTCGGACTGGTCGATGCGCCCAATCGGGTGGTCGCGTTCACGAGCCCGGCGCCGTCGGACGGCAAGAGCTTCCTGTGTGCGAACCTGGCCGCGCTGCTCGCGGAAACGGGCAAGCGCGTGCTGCTGATCGACGCGGACCTGCGGCGCGGGCGCCTCGCGCAATACCTCGGACGTTCGCCGAACGGTGGTCTGACGGAACTGCTGACGGATCAGGTCGATCTCGAAGTGGCCGCGCGTGCAACGGGCGTCAAGGGCCTGCACTTCATCGCGGCGGGCGCCTATCCGCCGAACCCGTCGGAAATCCTGACGTCGCACCGTTTCGCGGAAATTCTCGCGCGCTTCGAACAGGAGTTCGATCTGGTGATCGTGGATACGCCGCCGCTGCTGGCCGTAGCCGATGCCGCGATCATCGCGAACATCGCCGGCTCGACGGTGCTCGTGATGCGGGCCGGCGCGCATACGGAACGCAACATCAACGAATCGCTGAAGAAACTGCGCCGCGCCCGCGCACGACTGATCGGCGGCGTGATGAACGCGGTGCCGCTGAAGAGCGGCGGACGCTACGGCACGTACGACTACGCGTATGCGTACACGTACACGGCGGGCGATCCGACGGGCGGCGAGACGACGAAGCGCTAGCAGCGCTTCGCACAGCTAGCGGCGAATCAGATCGGGCCGCGCCGGTTTTCCGGCGCGGCCTTTTTCCTTTGATACACGGATGCAACGATTGTCGCTGCCGGTTCAACGCAACCTGTCGGCGCGGGAATCGAAACGCGTGACGAGCGGCTTCGCGATGTTCACCGCCGGGCACGCGACGGCGCGAGGATTCGTGAGGCGAACCCTCTTGCGTTTGTCGTCAGTGGGAACCGGCGTGGAAACCGGCTTGAGAAGAAGCGAAAGTGTGCGGCACGAACCGCGCACTCACATGCAAGAACGCCTGCAAAAACAGGGGTAAAAACTCACCGCCCCCACATGCCGCCCGCCGCCGTGTCGCCGGGCCACGACGTCACGTGGTTGACGGACGGATCTTCGCGCTGGCGGTCGCCTGCCGCGGCGATCGTGCGCGTCACTTCGTTCATGAAGGCACGCCGGAAATGCGTGGCGGAGAACTGTTCGGCGTTGATCCGGCAGGCGACGGGCGAAATCATCGCCTGCTGGCGTTCGAAGCGCTCCACGGCATCCCGCAAGGCCGTGACGCTCTGCTGCCGGAAGAACAGACCCGTCGGTTGCGGCTCGCCGAGCGGCACCACTGTTTCCAGCGCGCCGCCCTTGCCATAGGCGATCACGGGTGTGCCGCACGCCTGCGCCTCGACCACGGCAATGCCGAAGTCTTCCTCGGCGGCGAACACGAATGCCTTCGCGCGCTGCATGTGATCTTTCAGGACGGCGAACGGCTGATAGCCGAGGATCGACACGTTGGGGCCCGCTTTGGCGCGGATCATATCCATCTGCGGACCCTCGCCGATCACCACCAGCTTGCGGTCCGGCATCGACGAAAACGTCTCGACGATCAGGTCGATGCGCTTGTACGGGACCATGCGCGACGCCGTCAGATAGAAGCCGTCTTTCTGCGTGCACAGCTCGAAGCGGTCGACGTCGACGGGCGGCGGGATCACGGCGGCATCGCGCCGATAGGTCTTCATCATGCGGCGCGCGACGAACTGCGAATTCGCGATCAGCCGGTCGACGCCGTTCGCCGAGCGCGAATCCCAGCTGCGCAGGTAGTGCAGCAACGCGCGCGTCGCCCACGAACGCAGCCCGCGCGTGAGCTTCGCCTCGCGCAGATACTGATGCTGCAGATCCCACGCGTAGCGCATCGGCGAATGCACGTAGCTGACGTGCGTCTGATCGGGGCCGACCAGCACGCCCTTGGCGACCGCATACGAACTCGTAATGATCAGATCGTAGCTGGACAGATCGAACTGCTCGACGGCGAGCGGCATCAGCGGCAAGTATCCGCGATGACGCCGCCGCGCGAACGGCAGATGCTGGATGAAGGACGTGGTGACGGTTTTGCCGCAGACGGGTGCGCGGTCCACCATGAAATCGACGAGGCTGAACAGGTCGGCATCGGGGAAGCACTGAATGATCTGCTCCAGCACTTTCTCCGCACCGCCGGGCGCGACAAGCCAGTCGTGCACGATCGCCACTTTCATGATTTCCCCACTTTGAATTGTTCAAAGGCCGTCATGCCAAGTGTACGGTGCGCATCGCTTGCAGAGCGTGCGCACGCCCACACTGGACGGCCAACGGAGCGCGAATAATGAGTGCTCGCCCGTTGCATCCGCGATCGCGTTTCGACTGACGGATTCACGCACTGCGCGTCTTTGCTCGCCCTCCGGTGACGAACCAATGAATGCACCCGAACTCCCGCATCGTTTTCCACCCGTCGAGCTTGCCGCAGCCGGGACCGTTGCGCTCGAAACGGTTTTGACAACCGATGCACCCGTTCCCGACTCCACTGCGTCACCGACGGTGCTGTTCGTCGATCAGAGCGGCCAGCTCGGCGGCGCCGAGCTGTCGCTGCTGCCGCTCGCTGCGCGCTGCGCCGCGCGCAGCGAAGTGCTGCTGCTGTCCGACGGCCCGTTTCGCGCGCGCCTCGAAGCGCTCGGCGTACGCGTGCGCGTGACCAGCAACGCGAAAGTCGCCGCCATCAAGCGCGAGGCGCTGCGGCTCAACTGGCTGCGCGCCGTGCCTGGCATCCTCGCGCAGGTGCGGACCATCGCCACGCAGGCGAAGCAGTTCGACGTGCTGTTCCTGAATACACAGAAGGCGCTGGTGCTCGGCGCGCTCGGCAAGCCGCTGCATCGGCGGCCCGTGATCTGGCATGTGCGGGACATCATGTCGCGCGATCACTTCGGACAGGTGCAGCTGCGCATCGTGCGCTGGCTCGTGCGGCATGCCGTCGATCTCGTCGTCGCGAACTCGCGCGCAAGCGCCGATGCGCTGACCGCGCTCACGGGCCTCGCCGCCGACGCCGTGCCCGTGGTTCACAACGGCATCGACGCATCCGCGTTTGCGCAGACGGATGCCAGCGATATCCACGCGCTGCGCCGCCGCCTCGGACTGCCCGAAGACGCGTGGCTCGCGGGACTGTTCGGACGGCTTGCGCCGTGGAAAGGCCAGCACATCGCCATCGAGGCGCTCGCGAAACTGCCCGGCGCGCATCTCGTGCTGGTCGGCGCGGCATTGTTCGGCGAGGACGCGTACGCGCAGCAATTGCATCGGCAGGCCGAGGAACTCGGTGTCGCCGACCGCGTGCACTTCGCCGGGTTTCGCGACGACATGCCCGCGTGGATGAAGGCAATGGACGTGATCCTGCATACGTCGACGGAACCCGAGCCGTTCGGCCGCGTGATCATCGAAGGCATGGCGGCGGGACGCCCCGTGGTGGCGGCAGCGGCAGGCGGCGTGCTGGAGATCGTGCGGCATCGCGAGAACGGCTGGCTCGTGCAACCGGGCGACGTCGCAGGCCTCGTGAATGCCATCGAGACGCTGCGCGATACGCCTGCGCTCGCCCAGCAACTCGCCGAGCAGGCTTATGCCGATGTGCAGCTCCACTTCTCGCTCGACAGCTACTTGCAGCAGATGAGCCGGACTATCGCGCGCATGGCGCCTTGAGGCGCCCTGGCTGATGCCGGGTGTCTGGAGATGGCTCGATGCCCGTATGCGCCGCGTTCACGGCGCATACGGGCGTAACTTCATGTCACCGCGTCACATCACTTCAGACAGACGAACTGCCGGTAGCTGTACTTGCGGATGGGCGGATAGCGATACAGGAATTTGTCGACCTTCACGGCGTGTCCGTCGAGACGGCCGCGCAACAGATAGCGCGACGCCATCAGCGCGAAGACCATCTCCGGATATTCCGTCGTCACGCTGAAGTGTTTGCGCAGATGATCGACCTCGTACGGCGCGAGCGGCGATTCGTCGGGATCGCCATGCTTCGGGATCCATAGTTTGCCGATCACGTGATTGCGGAACCACATCATCGTGTTGCTGGTCGCGTTGTTCTCCCAGAAGAACGCGCGGCCGCCTGGCTTGATCGCCTTGCGCAGCGACGCGGCGAACTGCGAAAACGGCTCGATGTGATGCAGGATCATCGCACCGAACACGAAATCGGCCGGCTCGATCAGGCCGATGTCCTGCGCCGACAGCACGCGCGCCGAGATGTTGTCGATGCCTTGCTGCGCGCAGTAGCGCTTCAGGTTGTCGATGGCCATCGAACTCAGGTCGATGCTCACCACGTTCGCGCCCATCGACGCAAAAAACAGCGACGACGCACCCGCCCCGCAGCCGAGATCGACCAGGGTTTTGCCGCGCACGTCGCCGAAGTGCTGGAGCGCGCGCATGTACACGGGATTCTTCGGATCTGGAACGTCGACGAGCCGGTTGGCGTCATTGCCGCGGGTCTGGAAAACACCGTCCCAAAACTCCTGAGCCTGTTGCATCTGGTTCTCCTGAAGCGGACTGCATGGAATACATGCTTGATCGGGCGTCCTCGCGATGAACGCGGGCAGCCCGCACGACGGATGTTCGGTCGAAGCATTATTCGCAGCCCCTCGCGGGAACTCTGTACGCGCGCCCACGCAGCGGCGTCATTCGCGGCAGCAATGCGCGCAGGTGCCTGGGCGTGGGCGTGGGCCTGGGCGCCAGGGTGTTTCGTGCGCGCAGCGCGCGGGCGAAAAAAAAGCGCCGCCTGCGAAACGCAGTGCGGCGCCGTGTTACGCGCGTGCAACCTTCGATGTTCAGCGCTTGCTGTAGCGGATCTCTTCGACGCCCGTCTCGCTGCCGAGCAGGCACAGATCGGCGCCGCGGCTCGCGAACAGGCCCACCGTCACCACGCCGGGCCATGCGTTGATGCTGGCTTCGAGCGCGCGGGGATCGGCGATGCGCAGCCCCTTCACGTCGATGATCTCGTTGCCGTTGTCGGTGATGAACGGCGTGCCGTCCTTTGCCACACGCAGGACGGGGACGCCGCCCAGCGCCGTGACGCGGCGGCCGATCGCGGTGCGCGCCATCGGCACGATTTCGATGGGGAGCGGGAACTGGCCGAGCAGGTCGACGCGCTTCGTCGCGTCCGCGATGCACACGAACGTTTCCGACACCGACGCGACGATTTTCTCGCGCGTGAGCGCGCCACCGCCGCCCTTGATCATCGCGCCGCTGGCGTCGATTTCGTCGGCGCCGTCGACGTACACTTGCAGCGATTCGACTTCGTTCAGGTCGAACACCTGGATGCCATGCGATTGCAGGCGTGCCGTGGTGGCAACCGAACTGGACACGGCGCCGCGATAGCGCGACTTGTGAGCGGCGAGCGCGTCGATGAAGCAGTTCGCAGTCGAGCCCGTGCCGACGCCGATCACGGCGCCCTCGGGTACGTTCGCGATCACGTAGTCGGCGGCGGCGCGGCCGACCAGTTGCTTGAGTTCGTCTTGAGTCATGATGGGAAATGCTTGAGGCAGGCGGAAAACGGTAAGTTTACCGGAGTCCGCGAGCCAGGCTGGATTTATTGCGCAGTGGTCCGTTGGCACGCGTTCATGGCGCGCTCTTCGACGGTTCCTGCGTTGCAACGGGCATGTACTTGTCGAGCAGCGCCTGAGCGATCGCGTCCGTCTGCGCATCGGGCGTACCCGAGTAATCGGCGGGACGGAAATGCATCTGGAACGCGGCGAACACGCGGCGGGTTTTGTCGTCGAGCACGCCGTCCGTCGCGACTTCGTAGCCATAGCGTGCGAGCTTTTGCTGAAGCGTGCGCACGTCGACGCTCGCGTGCGGATCCCGGCCTGCGAGTTCTTGCGTGACGGTTTGATCGTCGGGCCATGCGCCGATGCCGGCATCGTAGAGCTGTTTCCACGGAAAGAGCGGACCGGGGTCGATCTTGCGTTGCGGCGCGATATCGCTGTGGCCGACGACGCGTGTCGGCGGAATGCCGTAGCGCGTGACGATGTCTTTCGCGAGCCGGATCATCGCGTCGACCTGCGCGGGCGGATAGGGTTGCCAGGTGCGGCCTTGCGGCGTGTCGATCGGTCCGAGGTTGACGTTCTCGATACCGATCGATGCCGCGTTCAGTTCCGTCGTGCCCTGCCAGTAGCTCAAGCCTGCATGCCAGGCGCGCTGCGATTCGGGGACGAGTTGCCAGACGATGGGTTCGCCGTTTTTCTCACGGGGGTGGTCGGGGACGACGTAGTGGGCGCTGACCTGTTGCTGGGTCAGCACGTTCAACGATTCCTCTTCTTCGATTTCCGTGTAGTGCATTACCAGGAAACGGATTCGGGTGTCTTTGTATTGCGCTTCGCGGGATGTGTCTGTGTAGTAGGTGCCTTTGTTTGTCAGCGTTGTCGTTGTTGTTGTCGTTGTGCAGGCTGTCGCTGTGATTAGCGCTGCGAGCGCTAGCGATTTTCTAAGGTGCCTGGGGATTTTCATTGCAGTTGGACCTGTACTCTGTATCGCATCGCTGGCATCCGCGTTTTGCCGTCGTAGTTCATGCGTTGCCCCTGTGCGGGGCGGCACTTACTTTCTTTGCCGCCGCAAAGAAAGTAAGCAAAGAAAGCGGGCTCACCCCGCCAGCCCTTGTTCTTGCCTGCGGGCCCCCAACGGGTCCCGCACTCCACACGGCAACACACTTCTTTCCGCCCGTTGCCAGCGCCTTGAACCGGCGCATCACCCACTCCAATCACCCGCAGGCAGCCAGCGGCAGCGAATCGTCCACGCCGCCCAGGTGGCAAACTGTGTGTAGGTTGTCGCACCGTATGGTTAGCGATCCTACGACACCGATCCCGCTTTTCATTCCGGAGTGGTGCACTTCCGTCGCGATGGCCTACACACAGTTTGCCACCTGGGCGGCGGTGGACTCCTTGTAACGCAGGCCGTGACGCGGGATTGTGAAGTGGGTGATGCGAGTCTGAGAACGTTGGCAACTAGCATGGATTAGCTCGATGCCGCGTGGAGTGCGGGACCCGTTGGGGGCCCGCAGGCAAAAACAAGGGCTGGCGGGGTGAGCGGCTTTCTTTTGCCTACTTTTCTTTGCCGCTGCAAAGAAAAGTAGGTGCCGCCCCGCACAGGGGCAACGCACGAAGTACGACGACATCACGCGGATGCCAGAGAAACCCCAATGGCAACGCCCGCGCCTCGCAGGCCCCACTGCGTCGCAGACAAAAAACCTACTTCTTGACAGCCCGCTGCCGCACGGCTTCAAACAAACAAACCCCAGACGCCACGGAAACGTTAAGACTCTCCACCGACCCCGCCATCGGAATCTGCATCACCTCGTCACACGTATCCCGCGTGAGCCTTCTCATCCCCTCGCCCTCGGCACCCATCACAAGGGCAACTGGACCATCCAGTTTCGTCTCATACAACGATGCCGTCGCCTCGCCCGCCGTCCCGACAACCCACACGCCCGCATCCTTCAACTCGCGCAACGCGCGCGCCAGGTTGGTGACGGTAATGTACGGCACCGTATCGGCCGCCCCGCTCGCGACTTTCGCCGCGGTCGCATTCAGACCGACCGCCCGGTCGCGCGGCGCAATCACGGCGTGCGCCCCCGCCGCGTCGGCGACGCGCAGACACGCGCCGAGATTGTGCGGATCGGTAATGCCATCGAGCACCAGCAGCAACGCCGGCCCCTGAATCCCGTCGAGCAGTTCGGCCAGATTCTGCGCCAGCGGCACGTCACCCGCACGCGCAACGACGCCCTGATGCCGCTCCGTGTGCGCAAGCCCCCACAGACGCGTTTCGTCAGCAGCAATGAGGCGTACACCCGCCTCTTTCGCCACGGCCAGAAACTCGTTCATCCGGCGGTCGCGGCGCGTCTGGTCGTAATAGATTTCTTCAACCGACGAAGGATCGTGACGCAAACGGGCCGTCACCGCGTGAAAACCGTAGAGAACCTTGAGACGTGACATGACTGAAACAACCTTTGAATGAGCGCGCTGCGACCGACTCGACTGGTCCGGTCGCGGCGCGCCCGATGAGAATGAGCGCCGCGCACAGGCGCGGCGTTACTACCGGATCAACTGCGGAATCAACGTTTCTTGTGCGCCGGCTTCGCGGACGACTTCGACGCCGCCCGCTTCTTCGAAGCCGCCGCCTTGCGCGCCGCGCGCGCTTCCTTCACCGCCGCCGTCTGCGCAGGCGGTGCCTTCTTGCGCCGGCCGCCTTCGACCTGCGGCGCACGCTCGACCGAACGCACACGCGGGCCGCCGAGATCGCTCGCTTTCTCCGAGGTGGTCGCGCGATGCGCCTGCGACTTCACAGGCATGTCACGCACCAGACGGAAATCGATCTTGCGCGCATCGAGATCGACACGGCTTACCTGCACGCGCACGCGATCCGACAAGCGGTAACGGATGCCCGTGCGCTCGCCGCGCAGTTCGTTCTTGATCTCGTCGTACTGGAAATAGTCGGAGCCGAGTTCCGTCACGTGCACGAGCCCTTCGATAAAGAGCGCATCGAGCTGCACGAAGATGCCGAACGACGTCACGCCGCTCACCATGCCGCCATACTCTTCGCCGAGCTTGTCGCGCATGAAGTAGCACTTCAGCCAGGCCTCGACGTCGCGCGATGCTTCATCCGCGCGGCGCTCGTTCGCCGAGCAGTGCAAACCGAGCTCTTCCCAGATCGCCGTGTTCGGACGACCGCGGTTGCCACGCTTTTCGTCTTCGGCCTGCAGCGCACGCGCACGCGGCGACAGCGCCGTGTTCAGCTCGACGCCATGCGGCGCCTTCGGCTCGTACTTGCGGCCTTGCAGGATCGCGTAGATCGCGCGGTGCGTGAGCAGGTCCGGATAGCGGCGGATCGGGCTCGTGAAGTGCGCATACGCCTCGTACGCGAGACCGAAGTGGCCGATGTTGTCCGGGCTGTAGACGGCCTGCTGCATCGAGCGCAGCAACATGGTCTGCAGCATCTGCGCGTCGGGACGGTCGCGGATGTGCGCCATCAGCGCGGCGTAATCGCTCGCGTGCGGCGTGTCGCCGCCGCCGAGCGTGAGGCCCATTCCACGCAGGAACGTGCGCAGATTTTCGAGGCGCTCAGTCGTCGGCCCTGCGTGCACGCGATACAGGCCCGGATGCTTGTTGCGCTTCATGAAGTCGGCCGCGCACACATTCGCGGCCAGCATGCATTCCTCGATCAGCTTGTGCGCGTCGTTGCGGTGACGCGGCACGATCTGCTCGATCTTGCCCTGCGCGTTGCAGACAATGTAGGTCTCAGTCGTATCGAAGTCGATCGCGCCGCGCTTCTGGCGCGCGGCGAACAGGGACTTGTAGACGCCATACAGATTCTGCAGTTGCGGCAGCAGCGCCGCGCGGCGCGTCGCTTCCGGACCCTTCGTGTTGGTCAGCACGGCCGCGACTTCCGTGTACGTGAGACGCGCGGCCGAGTGCATGACGCCGGGATAGAACTGATACGCCTTGATCTCGCCGCGTGCGGTGATGACCATGTCGCACACCAGCACGCAGCGGTCCACTTGCGGATTGAGCGAGCAGAGACCGTTCGACAGCTTCTCCGGCAGCATCGGAATCACGCGGCGCGGGAAATACACCGACGTGCTGCGTTCGATCGCATCGACATCGAGACCGCCGTCGGGCAGCACGTAATGCGACACGTCGGCGATCGCGACGATCAGGCGGAAGCCCTCGCCGCGCCCGACCTTGATCGGCTCGCAGTACACCGCGTCGTCGAAATCGCGCGCGTCCTCGCCGTCGATCGTGACGAGCGGCACGTCGCGCAGATCGACGCGATGCTTGATGTCGACGGGGCGTACTTCGTCGGGCAGCTTCGCGGCGGCATCGAGCGCGGCCTGGCTGAACTCGTGCGGCACGCCGTACTTGCGCACCGCGATTTCGATCTCCATGCCCGGATCGTCGATATCGCCGAGCACTTCGACGACCCGTCCCAGCGGCTGCGAATGACGGCTCGGAAAATCCGTCAGCTCGACGACGACCACCTGCCCGACCTTCGCCTTCTTCGTGTTCTGCGTGATCAGGATGTCGTGACCAATGCGCTTCTCTTCGGGCACGACGATCAGCGCACCGTTCTCGTTCAACAGACGCCCGATCACGCGCTTGTTCGCGCGGTCCGTGACCTCGACGATGTGGCCTTCGGGCCGGCCGCGCCGGTCATAGCCGACGATGCGCGCAAGCACGCGGTCGTTGTGCATGACCTTCTGCATTTCGCCCGTCGGCAGGAACAGATCGTCCTGACCGTCGTCGCGGATCAGAAAACCGTAGCCGTCGCGATGGCCCTGCACGCGGCCCGCGACGAAGTTCGACGGATGAGTCAGTTGATAATGCCCGCGCTGATCGAGTCTGATCTGGCCATCGCGCTCCATGGCGGCGAGGCGCTTGAAAAACCCTTCGCGCTCCTGGCGCTTGATCGACAGTGCTTCGGCGATGTCGTTCGCTGCAAGCGGCGTTTCACTCGTGCGCAGCACGCCGAGGATTTCTTCGCGGCTTGGAATCGGATACGGATATTTGCTCAAGGGCTTGTCGATGATGGGTTTCGAGTTGTCGGTTAAGAGCCTTGATTTCATTGGGTTTCGTTGTCGATCAAGGGTTTACGGCTCGTTTGTATCTGTACCATTGTACCTCGTTTACCCTTATCGTTGCTTGTTTTTGTGGTGCCATGGTGCCAAAATCGGTGCCGCGAAACTCATGGCACCACAGGACACGACAAATGGGCGCAATCACACCGAGAACGAACAAGGACGGTAGCACATCCTACAAAGCCCAGGTACGGATTCGCAAGGGCGGCAAGGTTCTGCACCAGGAAACCCAGACCTTCGCGCGAGAGGCTGCGGCCAAGGCGTGGGTCAAGAAACGCGAGGCCGAGCTGGCCGATCCGACCGGCCTAAAAAAGGCGCTTGCCGAAGATCCGCCGATCAAAGATGTGATTGACCGGGCTCGGCGCGAGACAAAACGGAAAATGAGCCGGTCAAAGCTCAACGTTCTGAAAATGATTGAGGCACACGATTTCGCCGAAACCCGCTGTTCTCATATTGACAGCGCCGCTTTGGTGAAATTTGTTGGTGCCCTTAACGTATCGCCTTCGACCGCCGACAATTATTTCTCCCACCTTTCATCCGTCCTGAAAATCGCCCGTCCTGCGTGGGGATATCCCGTCGATAATCAGGCGATTGAGGATGCGCGAGTCGTGATGAAACGAATGGGCACAATTGCCCGCTCGAATAAACGTGACAGGCGCCCAACTCGCGATGAAATGAACCGGCTGATGGATCATTTCAGCAAGTCGAAAAGCACGCGAGGCGATACGGTGCCAATGACGTCGATTTGCCTGATGACGATGTATTCACTTCGTCGGGCAATCGAAATATGCAATATCACCTGGAACGATTTGGACGTCGATGGATGCCGGGTAATGGTCCGCGACCTGAAACACCCAGAAGAGAAACAGGGAAACGACACCTGGTGCTATCTGACGCCTGAGGCGTTGCGCGTGATTCAGGCGCAGCCCAAAGTGCAAGGCGAGCCGCGAATATTCCCATATGCTGAGAAGTCTGCCAGCATGGCGTTCACCAATGCCGTTCAGGCGCTCGGAATTGATGACCTCGTGCTGAATGATTTGCGCCACGAAGGCGCGAGCCGTCTGTCAGAAATGGGCTGGACCGTCCAGCGTGTGGCGTCCGTTTCAGGGCATCGTAGCTGGCAAACCCTCAAGCGATACACTCACGTGCGTCAAGTTGGTGACAAGTGGGCAGATTGGGACTGGCTGGACCGAGTATGCAAAAAATGATACGCAAACTCGCCGTGCAGCATCTCCGTAGCCAGGTCTCGCACTTCGGCGGCCTCGTTCGGGTCGTCGAAATATCCGAGATGGAACCACCTCCCATCGTGTTTGATCGTGGCTCGCCACAATCCCTTTTCCTTGTGCCATGAAACGCCGCGGCGCCCGGACTTGTTCGTCTTGGTCGCCCGGATGTTATGACTGTTCTCCAGCCGTGTTGCCGGGCGAAGATTTTCGAACCAATTTTCGTCCCGACGACCATTCTTATGGTCGACTTCAAACGGCGGGATTTCTCCGGTGACGTATTGCCAAGCCAGCCGCTGCGCGTAATAGAGAACTCGGTCAATGCGGATCCGCCGATAGCCGGTCGAAGGATCAATGCAGCCGGCGACCTTTCCTTGCCTAGGGAATCCCTTCCCCGCGCGTTTGTTGGTGAACACGCCAGTCTCCGGGTCGTAGTTGAGAACTTCCCTCAGACGCTCGGTCGTGATGTGTGATTTCGTCACGCGGCCTCCCGCATCTGATTCCGTTCCTTCACCGCCGCCGCGCGCTGGGCGTCGATGTAGTCGGCCAAGTCCTGCACATAGACGCCCTTGGCTGACTTCGCGCTTTTCTCGATGCGGACAAGCGGCAGACCTATCTCGCCCAGCGCGATCTTGCGCAGCAGTTTGTCAAGTTCCAGATGCGAGAAGTACGCCTTCCGCACCTCGTCGATCGGGATCACTGCGCGCGCCCCGAACTCTGCCATCAGAATAAAGACCGTATTCATTCACCCTTCTCCCGTTCCCACAATCTACAAGCCGGCGACCTGAACAGAATGTCGCTACCCGGTCCACCCGTCCAGTTGTGCTCGTTCAACTTGCACTTGCGATACGTTCCAGCTGTGTTGGCGCTCACCCTCACCGCGTGTTCGCATGACCGACAAGTCTCCCCCGCTGGCCCAGTCCCCGGCGGCGCCGCATACCCGTTCGGCCTAGTCGGCTTGCGAACTGCCTTCGACTCGCTGATCTCGATCACGACCGTCTCGCCGAACAGGTCGACTACTTCTCGTCGCTCCATTGTTGACTCCCAGTGTTGGCGGGTCGCCTCGATGACCCGCTGTGCTGCTTCAATCATGCCGCGCGCTTCTCCGCTTTCGCCGCGTCGTACTTGCGGATAGCCCATGCAATGGCATACGCGTTCCAAAGAAAGCTGAAGTCGTACTCTTCGCAGCGCCACTCCCAACAGTCTTCGAAAAGACGCGGGAATTCCTCATCATGGAACTCGTTGAGCGCATCGAAGGCCCGAACCTCGCCGTCATGCGAGTTGCCCAGCACTTCATCCTGAATGCGCTCCATGAGTTCGGCGCGGCGCTCGTCGGTGATTGCATACCCTTCCAGATAGCCTTCGACGCGCTCCATCACGTGCTGCTCAAAGTCTTCCTGCGAGAACTTGACGACCGATCCTTTGCCGTAGCCGCAGTTATTGACGGCCTGAAGCTTTTCTCGCCAGTAACCCTCGTTGATGTAGAGGGTCTGAGGGTCGCCGCGGTCATCGCTGCGGAAGAACTCAAACATATCCGTCAGCCGCGAGAACACGTATGTTCCGCAGTCGCCACGGATGCAGAGCGCACCCGGCCACGTCAGGATCTCAAACCAGTAGCAACTTGTGCCGGGCGTCTTGAACGTGATATGCCGGTCCACGCCGTCGTCACGGTGAATCGTCATCACATGGTCGGCGACGTCGCGCTCGAATCGTTGTTGGTCACAGGTCACGCCTTCACCTCCAGTTCCTCAATCAGTTCCAACGCTTGCAAAATCGCCGCCTCAGTCCGTGGACGGTCGCCATTGTTCTCCAGCGCCCATTGCAACTCAGCTTTTAATGCTTCGAAGTCGGTCATTCCCTCACCTCCGAGAGCCACGCCCGCATCTGCGCGACTGCCTTGTCCAGTTCGCCGGGCCACAATTTGTGCTGCTCGACGTCGCGCGCCATCTTCTCGGCCATCGCGGCGACGAGTTTGAGATTGAGTGCTGCCGTGGTGCTCATTTCCCCTCCGTATATCGCCCCGGACACCCACCGCCCGCATAATCAAACCCGCTGCATCCGTTGTCCTCGTGCTGGCAAGGATTGCCGCACTCCGACGAGCATGGGATAACGACGCGGCCCTTCGCCTTTTCCAGTGCGAGATAGGTTCGCGCCTCGGCTGGAGTCAGCGTCTTGCCATCCTCGCTGAACATGTTTCGGTAGCCGCGCGGATAACGGTTATTGCGCGTGAAGCCGTCGATGTTCATGGACAGGCTGTATGTTTTGCTGCGCGTGTGTTCAGTCATCGTCCACCCTTAGCGACGTTTTGCATCTTGCTGTTGAAGGGCCAACTTGGCGCGTCCGGATTCCCTGACAGGCCACGCCACGGCCACACCCGCACAAGCGGAACCGCTGGCCCCTTGCGATCATGAAACCATCGCGAGCCGCTGTAGAAGACAGGGAAAATCACGCCCGTCGAGGTGTTGAGCATCTCGTAGTTGCCAACTCGGAGCGGGTCGACGTTCGGCGGATACCAATCGGTCTTTCTCATGACGCCTGCTCGCTGAACATGTCGATCGTCCGCGTATCCCGCTCATCGACTGGCTCAATCGGCCCAATGAACTTCGCGTGATCGGCCCAATCTTTCGCAAGTTCTTCTGCGTGCGCTGTCGGCGCATACGGCCATTTGATGACGACCGCTTCGATCATCGGTGTCGCTGGCGTGCTCTGCTTAAGCGTCTCCATGAAGAACGCGTTTAGCTTCTTCGCAAGGGTTTGCGCCTCGCGCTCGCCCGGCGCCGCGATAATGTCGTCGGGGCCTTGTATGTGGACTGCGTATAGGGTCATAGCCGGTCATCTCCCTTGTTAAGGTCGGCCTCTGTGCGCCGGATTGCTGCCTCCAGCGCATCGCGCGCAGCGTCCTCCTGTCCGTCGATTGTCATAACTCGACCGATCTCGTCTAGCGCCCAAAGCAACGCACCAATGCCATCTTGATTCGTGCTGCCGCCGTCCGACTCATAGCCGCGATCGGTTTTGAAATAGACCTTCGTGGTCGATTTGATGATTTGGCTCACGTCGATTGCTCCATAGGTGGTGGCGGCAGTGGCATCCAATGCGTCGGCGGATAGAAGTCATCGCCTGTCTCATCGTTGTAGAACGTGCCGTCGATGTGGTAGGCAAGCACTGTGAATCAAACATTGGTTACTTCGCCTCGGCACCGCGACCAGCCAGTGATGACGACCGTCTGGTTTCGGTCGGGCATGCGCTCGGCTGTGCTGATCCATTCACTCATTTCGGTTGCTCCAGATCCAGCAGGATGTCGCGAATGTGTTCGATTCGATCGGCGCTGAAGATTCGTCCCGCCGCACGCGTTACACGTATTGCTAGATCCAACGCTTCGAAATGCTGTTCGGTTAGATCTGACTTGGCCGCCGCGCCCGATTGCTCGTCAATCCAGCGAACGAAACTGTGATGTTTCTCGTGCTCGGCGATCTGTGCTGCGCCGTCCGCAAGAACGCGAACCTGCTTTCCAGGGTTCGACGATGACTTGAACAAGCCGACTCGCCAATCCCTTGTCACCGGCTCCGAGCCATTGACAGCAATGCGAAGCCGGCTCACTTCCGCGGCGCTCGCTTCGGCTGCCCTCTGCCAACTGGCGGCGTCCGCTTCGAGTTCGACGAGGCGAGCCTTATCCGCGTCAATAGACAACGCGTGATCGAAGTTGATTTGCTCCAGTTCGGCGATGCGCGCGGCTTGCTGCTCGATCAGGTCGGCGAATGCTTCAGCCTCTTTGACCGTCAGGCGAACAAACATCTGGTCCATGCCGCATACGTCGGCGATCCACTTCCTCAACTGCTCGGCCGAAATTTTGATGTCACTCACCTTTACCCCCTTCACTTGCTGCGAGAGCGCGGATAGCCTCGTAGCGGTCTTCACCATATGCTTCGTGCGCGTAGGTGGCGGGGAAGGCGCCGCGCGTGCCCTTGTCGACGAAGTTGAACCAGCAGGTATGGTCTCCGTCATTGGCTGGTGTTCGCTTCACCCAATGGTGTGTCGGCATGCCGAGAGGCCAGTCGAATCCTTCCTCGCGAACCTTGCGCATGAACTCATCAGGATCGTGGTGGCCGCGCGACATGACGATATAGGTGTCTTCGCCGACGTTCTCAATTTCGAGTGGGTATTCGCGTTTCACGATTTCTCCTCGCTTGACGGGGCGTTAGCGCGGTTGGCGAGAAGGGCGCGGAGATGGTCTGCCACTTCGTTGATGTCTTCTTCGAGCGCTTGTCCGAGCAATTTGTTAGCGATCAGCGAGGCGTGGTACATGACCCCCTCATCTGTCAGCGCTTTCGGCTCGCTGGCGTCATTGCACCCGCACAGGTGATCGTGGAAATCGTCGTTGCACTTCGCCCCCGCTTCCGATTGAGGCTCGCTGGCGGGGTGGGCGGCATCTGTAAGATTCCAGAACTCTTCATCGACTATGCGTGCAATATCCGCATCAATCGACTTCAGGACCGGCTCTGCCACCGCTTCGGTAGCCGCCGCGAACGTTCGCCATTGATCGTCGGCAGCGTGTAACTCTTCCATCGAGCGGAAGGTGAAGCGCATATGAAAACGCTGCTTATCCGGGTCCGGATTGCCTTCTGTTTCAGTGACGCGAAACGCTTTACGCATGATCGACAACGTCTCTGCCGCCGCTTCGGTAGGGTGGAGAGCCGCGCGGGCGGTGCTGCCGTCGAGCACGAATGCGCCTTCTTCGGGATACTCGGCGCACCACACGTAATGCGCCTTGCCGCTGTGACCGTCGCCGTACTGGATCGTGACTTCGCTTTCCAGTTGCTCGGGGTCGGTCGCCCGATCGGGCGCGATGAAGTCGAGCGCCTCCAGAAGCTGAGCGGCGCTCAAAGTGACACCCGGATTGACGGGCGCATCCGGCGTCGCCGTGAGCTTGTCGACCGTCTCTTGGCTGAGGTCGAACGTGCCACGTGCCTCTCCGTCAGTCTTCTCTGGCGCGGCAGGATGCATCACGTTCCACATTTCATCATTCGTCAACCATCGAACAGCGCTCAGTTCCACAATGCAGCGCGCGCCGTCTTTCTCCAGCACGACGCCGGTCCACTTGTAGCCATCGCGCTTGACGATGTCGTTCGCCTTCATGTCGGTCAGGCGGTCGCCGGTATTGATCGGCTCTGGCGCGGCAGGACGGAGTGCGGCACCCAGCGCAATCTCCGCCAACTCGCGGAAACTGTCGCCGTAGATGTTCCAGTTATCCTCGCGATTCACGCCGCAAACATCGGCGTTGTGATCGGCGAGTGCTCGCGCTGCTGAGGTGATTTGTTCGGGTGTGGGGTTCATGTTCTCTCCAATCAGCCCGCCGAAGCGGGCCGCAGGCTTACTTGCTGAGTTGGATCATCGGCATTGCGCCGCCCATCATGTGTGCGCCGTGATGCGCGAACTCGCCGTGCAATTCGGCACGCTTTTCGCGGACCCACGATTCGGCTGCTGCCCTGTTTTCTGGCGTGTCGCGGCCAAAGTACTTCTGTAGGTGCTGGCCGTTTGCGTCCAGATATGCAAGCACATGCGGTGCGCCACGCTTCATGTTTATGCACACGCCTTTGATGCCGGTCTTGCTTGGACGGGGTTTTTGATTCTGCTGGTTTTCCGCATTAGTCGCCTCGCGGAGGTTATGCCAGCCGTTCGCCGATGGCGCACCGTTTTCGTGGTCAACGAATCCATTCGGCCATTCACCGAGCAGCCAAACCCAAGCAAGACGATGTGCGAAATACCCTCGACCTTTGATGCGGATGACTTGATATCCCTTTTTATCGGGACCACCAGCCCGCGATCCGGCCTTAATTTGTGTTGACGGGGACACTTTCCAATAGAAGCGCCCCGACACGATCGAGTAATCAAGCACGCTCCGCAGATGTGCGACGAATCCGCCGTCGTCCATTGCAGTCATTTCGCACCCGGAAGTTGAATCAATGGGACCGTTCCGCCCATTACATATTGAGGAAAATGGCCGTCCCAGCGCTCCACCTTGAGCTTTTCGATCAGCGCCGGGTTTGCCTCCAGCGACTTGCCCGTCAACTCGTTAGCCTTGGCGTTGTTCTCCGCAACCTTGAGCGCCGCCTCCGATTCGACGACACGCTTCTGCGCCTCCCACTTCGTCTGGGCAATTTCGTTCTCTACGCGCAGTGCGTTCTGCTGGGCCGTGATCTTCGATTCGATGGCGTCGTTGAATTGCTTGCTGAAAGCGAAGTCGACGATGTTTACCGCTGACACGTTCACGCCGATGTTCTTGAATCGGGTGAGTAGCGCCTCTCGGATTTCCTGACTCACCTGGTCGCGCTTCTGGATCAGGTCTGTCGCTTCGTATCGTGCCGCGACAGCCTTCACCACGTCATGCACTGCCGGGTCCATCACCTGCGTCCACGGATCGCCGCCGAGATTCGCATAGACGTTGACGGCGGCGGCAGGTGCGATGTTGAAATTGACCGATACCTTGGCGTCGACCTGTTGCAGGTCTTTCGACGCGCCAGCAACATCAGACTGAGCCTTGTACACGCCGACGTAGACGTTGTGCATCGACTGCGAGATCGGCATGCGGAAGTGGATTCCAGGCTCATACACCGTGGCCGATGGCGCACCGAAAGTGGTCATCACGCCCACGTAACCGGCTGGCACGGATGCGAACGGCCAGAGGATGAAAAGCGCGATCAGCACCACAACTGCGATGACTGCGCCGACGATCAGCTTGATACCGCCCTGCGGAACTTCTCTTGTCGTAGCGACCATTTGTTTTCCTTCTGAGGTTGAAAAAGAGAGGGCAGCCGAAGCCGCCCTCGAAGCGCCGCACCGGGATCAGCGGTACGGAGTGGAGATGGGTTGCCGCTGCACCGACTTACCGGGAAACGCTCGAAGGCCAATCCGTGCGGTGCTGCGGCGGTAATCGTTACGCTGCATGCTCCAGCGCGATCATTTCGGTGATCTGCGTGAAGTATTCGCGTGCCGCTTCGACCTTTTCCTTGATCTTGTCCTCAAGGCTTCGATCCCGCTCATACGGAACGCGCGTGATGCGAAGCGACGGGTCGATGTGATCGACGTAATGGATGGACGGGTCTTCGAAACGGATCAGTTCGTCGGGCGTGTTGACCATCGCATAGTTGATTTCGCCGAGTGGAACGTCCCAGAGCATGCAATACCCGCGAAGTTGCCATTCGTAGTCGCGATCCTGACCTGCGAACACGGTGGCGGGAAACGTCGCCAGAGACCACGGCGATTTGACGTCGATGATCTTGACGCCAGGCACGTAAATGTCACACTCGCCGGTCAACCACTCATTTTCCCGGCGCTCCGTGTTCTTCGTGTAGTTCGTGAAGAACACATCGTTGATGAGCTGGATCGAATGATTCTCTACCAGCGTGCCCTTTTCCATTTCCTTCGACGTGATGACGCGCTGAAAGCCGTAGACGAACTCCTTCGCCAGTTCTTCAATGTACGTCTTGGCACCGACCGACAGTTTTTCGCTCTTCGACTTCGGTTCAGTCATGATCTTGCCCAGTGACGAGCAACGAATCTTAAGCATCTTGAGTGCCCTCCATGGCGGATTTGATGGCGTCTGCTACTTCCTTGGTCTGCTCGTTCGTCAACTCGAACTGAGCATGAAGTTTTTCGGTCGTGTACTGCTGCGCGATGATCGAGGCAATCGCACGCTTCAGACGATCAGCCGTGATCGGCGGCTTGCGTTTTTTTGCCACATTCGGCCGAATCCGAAGACATTCAACCACATCGCCGAATGCTTTCGTCATGCTCGCGTACAGAGTGATTTCCTTACCGGACCATTCTTCGATGTATGGGCCGTACAGCTTGGCGATTGACTTGGAATTGGTGACGTTGAGGATCAGCGGTTTATGCCCCTTCAGGTGGGCAACCGTCGCTTCCTCCTTCTTCCCGTCCGCGCCGACGATCTGCTCGCGTCGCACGTAGTCAATCGTGACGGTCATGTCTTCGTCAGGGTTGAGAGCGTATGCGCCGATGTAATCGGGATTGATCAAACGCTTCCAGTGAGTCTTGCTTTGTTGGGTGTCCATTTCGGCTCCTTAGCCGCAGTTCCGACATTAGGTTGATTTGGCCTTACAGCGTGTTTCCGGGGTGCAAGTTGCGCTTTGCAGTTATGTAAGCCTTGTGCGCCACCTGCTCGTCATCGAAATATCCAAGGTGCTTTTGCGTGCCGTTCACGGTGATAACCGCTACCCATTTGGCCTTATCCCTCTTCCACGACACGCCCAGAAGACGGCTGCTAGGATTCTTCCGATTTGCGCCCTTCTCTCGCTGGTTTTGCAGGTTCGTCGCATGCGGGACGCACCTCAGGTTTAGCCAACGGTTATTGCGCCCATTTAGATCGATGTGATCCACGTCCACGGATCGAGGCGGCAGTTCGCCGGTCATGTAAAGAACCGCGAGTCGGTGTGCGTAGTAGCCGCGACCATCGACCCGAACCCTGATGTATTGCTTCCCGGCTCGACTCCCCGCGACCATTCCAGCCGTCGCGGAGAAGTGATCGTGCCGCCATGTGAAGATGCCGGTCTCCGGGTCATATGAAAGCAGATCCTTCAATCTCTCTTGAGTGATAACTTGTAGGGCATTGCTCATACGACCTCGCTCGGATTGTTCTCAATCGCCAGCAACGATTGAATCTGCGCGTTCAGTTCCGTGACGCGCTTCTGATACTCCGCAGCGGCTTTCGTCTTCTCGCGCTCCAGATTGGCGACCAGGCCATCGCGCGGGTCGAAGTTGTCAGGCACTTCTACCTCGAACGAAAAATCGCGAACCGGCACCGCGTCACTGCTGTATTGCGACGTGTCGTAGTGGGAAAACGTGAAATACATATCGTCCACATACGCATCCTTCTCGACGCTGTATCGCTGATGCTTGTGGGCCATCACGAAACCTTTCATCTGCACTTTCATATTCATTCCCCTTATAGACCCGCAGCGCTCAGCGCCGCCTCTGTTCGTTCTGCGACGATGTACGCCCATACGATCGGCTCCCACGTCTTGAGCGGTGCCGTGTGATCGCCAAGCGGTTGCCCGCAACACCAGACGCTTGCTGCATGTACGTCGATCTCTTCCGGGCTACCTGGACAATCGCGAGTCGGCGCTTCGTATGGCGTGTAATCGAAACTGATGCGAAGCTCGGCGTCGGTTACGAAGCCGTGTTCGTCAGCTAACTCGATAGGATGGAAAATTGTTGGCATTACGCCGCCTCCTTAACCGCCATCAATTCCGGCCGGTAGTATTTCGTCGGGCCGATTTCGGCGAGCGTCCGCGCATTCACGACAGGACGTTCGGCCTTCTTGATCCCGAACAACTTTGCCGATCCTTCCATGTAACCGGCGTGGACCGGATTGAGGTGGCCAAAGAACGACTGGCGGAATTGCTCGCGGTCCAGTTCAACAGCCTCACGCAAAGCGCGGTCGGCCATGCGCCGAGCTTCGTCTACGGAGCGGCGTGCGTTGAACAAGTCGTCGCAGCACTGTTGCAATGTGTCGCGGGCGCGGCGGCGGTCGTTGCGGGCGAAAAGGCGGTGAAAGAGGCTCATGTCAGACTCCCAGCTTGCGTAATCAGTTCGTAGAGGGCAAAGATCGTCGCTGCCGCAGCCACAACCGCAGTCGTGATCTCATTGCGTCGCGCAGTCTGTGCGTTGGTTGCGGATTCGGCGGCGAGGCGTCGCATTCCTTCGTCGCTAATGGTCACGACGATCCCGCCGTGGTCTTCGTATGTCAGGCTCATCAAAACCTCCACTCTGCTTCATCCCGCATACGGTCGCGATGCCACTCTTCTTGCTGACGGCGCTCCGCATCGGTGAGGTACACACGATCCTCCGGCGCTTCCCAGTGCTCAGGTGCTGTGCGCAGAGGCTTGAATTGCCGATAGACCTCGGCGGTGAAATGTTTGCCCACGGTTCTCTCCCGATAGGACTACGAAACTGGTTGAATGGTGTTTAACCCTCACGGACGGGTGCTGGTCCCGGTTATCCAGCGTTCTTACAGTGGGAGTAACCCGTCCGTCAGGGCAGCCCTTACGCGGGCTAGCGTCCGTCTCTCACGGCACCGGCTTCTAGAAAAAACGACAGCGGCCGTCGCTTCGAATGCTCAAACCCGCGCCGTCACAAGATCAATCAATTGCTGGCCGGTCACGATCGAAAACATCTCGTCGTCCGGAATCTCGCACCCAAACTCGTCCTCGGCGCACATTACGATTTCCACCTGATCCAGCGAGTCGCCTTCGTAGGCGTCTTTCAGGTTCGCCGTCAGGTCGATCTCCTCGTCATCTACGCAGAACTGCGCTGCCAGAATCGTTCTGACGCGTTCTTCGATGTTCGTTTGCATGTCACTCCTCCTGGAACCAGTATTCGTATCGTTCAAGCGCCCACTCTTTGACGACCTCGTTTTTCCCATCGTCGTCCAAAGCTCGCCATTCGTCTTCGGTGAGTCCAACCTCGCTGAGATTGATCTCGGCCTTGTACTCGCTGTGAATGTTAGCGCCGTTGTCGCAGTGAAACGTGATCTTCATTCCCATCCCCACTTGTTAGGTCGAGGGCGGCTGATCTCCCCTCATCTGGCGTCGCGTCTAGTTCGCTAGGCTCCAGCCGTAGTGCTCAGTCCATGTATTCGATTCGATACACGGGCTCCGCAATCGAATAAAACTGCGGGCAGCGTTCGATGTTCTCCCAATGCAGCCCTGCTGGCTCATGCGTTGGGCCATCCACGCATCGCCACCACACCAACGTATCTCGTGTCACTCGCCCGTCTTTAACCGGCAGCGAGTCTTGACGCTTCAGGCCGAACGCGACTTCCAGCTCGCGCAACTGTTCTTCGGTAAAGTTGCTCATACTCCCTCCGCTTCTGCTACTTCCTGCATCTTGCGAGAATCGCGCTTCTCGACTCGCGCCCCGCCGTGACAGAGTGCCCATGCAATGCAGCCGACTAGCGGAGCGGCAAGGGCGTAGATTTCTAGCGCTTTCAGGATGGTGTGCATGGTTGCTCCTTCAGGGCGAAATATTTGCCGCTCGTTAGCTGGCACGTCTCATTCGAAAGGCGGATCAGATTGGGCCAGCGAACCTCGCGCTCATTTCGCGGGAACTCGCCGACCTCATCCCATCGCGCTCGCCATTTGCAGTCGTCGCAGTACCTCATGCAGCCGACACCTATGCAGTAGTAGTCGGGCGCGGTCATTTCGGCACCTTCATAAGAGCGCGAACTATGGCTCGAATAGAGCAGCGCGTGAAATCACCTTCGCCACTACGGGCGACCTTGGCGTAGCTGATATATGGACCTTCGCCGATGTGCTCTTCGTATTCCTGCGCCAACAACTCGCGAGCGATCTTCTCGGCTTGCTCCTCCGTCAACTTAGGCGGCGGGACAGACAGTTCGGCGATCCTAGAAAGTGCGGTTTCCGTGATTTCCCCTTGCCGCTTGCGCCACCTTAGAAGGGCCTTTATCGATTCGTTGTCGCCGTAGACGGTCATCGTGCGACCTGCTTCATCAAATTCGAAAGTGGCGCCGACAGCCAAGGCATTGCGCACCTTCTTCGCGTAATCCAGCCGCAGCGTCATGATCCGCAGATCGCCACCCGCCGTATCTGGCTCCCACTCTTCGGCAATACCGATCGCCATATCCATCAACATGTGGGCTTCGGCGCGATCACCATCTTCGGTCCCCATCGGCGAACCGTATTGCAGGTAGGCCAGAATGTTCGACGCCTGTTCGTCAGTGATCGCCAGTCCGTCGCATTCGCCCTCAATTGCTGCGATCAGGCGTTCGTTCAGGTCGGTGACGTAATTGACCAGTGATTTGCGAGGCACCTCGGATGCATCGCATGTGCATTTCGTGCCTCGACCATTGACCAGCGAACACGCAACCCGATCGTGTACCGGTTCAGCGCGATAGGCCGATGATGCATTTAGGTCTTGCCCGCACCTGGCCGTGGGAGCCACAGCACACGGCGCACCAGTGACGATTCCGCAAAACCTGCAGCGGCCAGTACGGGAATAAACCTCATCGCAAAGTGGATGATGCGAGCCGTCGAAATCGCCGATGAGCTTGCATTTGCAAAGGTTGTTCGTCGCGTCACTCATCAGCAACCTCCGATATTTGGTGCGCCGACTATCGTTCCAGGCATCACAGAAAGAATCGCTTCCGCATCAAGCGGACGGCCTACGTAGAGGATGAAGAGGGCGTGCCAGGCCATCGAGTAGAGTTGGTTCATGATCACTGCCAGCAAAAGTTAGCCTGCCAATCCATCTCCACCTTCCGGCACACAATGCGGTGGCCGTCGCGGCAGATGTATTCGACGAGTATGGAAAGACCGTATTGAAGAGGGGCGAAGGTGAAGCGGTAGCCAGATTTCATGACTTTCTCCATCCATCCACCACCTCAATAGCAACTATCGCTATCAGAGGGATGATGTGGGCTAGTTCGAAGTATCTGAGGATGAGCATGGTGGGCGCTCAGTGGAAATCGACCGCGCCGTTCTGCGCAGCCATCTCGAAGGCTTGTCGCCATTCCTGATAGAGCGGATAGAACCAGTCGCCTCGATCAACTGTGTTGCTGTGCGCTTTGGCTCGCTCATCCCATTCAGCGAATTCCTTGGCGAGTTTGGCGGCGACTACAGGGCCAATCACGCCCTCGCAATCGCTGAAGTGGATCAATTCCCAGAACGGGCCTTCAGTCGCGGCCCATGCGCCGTAGTCGTGACGAAGTTGGATGCTGCCAGTGTTGTATCGGTCCACTTGCACAGCCGGGTATCCGGCCAGCCTCGCGAGTTCTTCTCGCCACGCGTTGTATCCGCCGTAGGAGCCTGCGCGGAACCCAATGCTGTCTTCTGCTTTGTAGACCGCCTTGTCCTCAAGGCCTTCTGCCCGCGAGGCGTAGTCCGGATTGAAGTAGCACCGCAGGTCATATGAGTCGTAGTCCAGCGATTCGCGCGTCTGCGGGTCGACCGGCTCGCCATCGGCGTCGAACACAACATCAAGCTTCGTCAGATTTCTGTATGCAGTGATATCAAGGCCCATCGTCTTCTCCTGTTCGCAGTACTTAATTGGTGCGCCGCGATAAGGGGCGCGGGTGTGGTTGAATTAGCCGATGCTGGCCTTGATGACCTTGCCGCCTTCGATAACCAAATTCATCCGGTCCCATCGCATGTCGGCTGTGACCATGAAGGACTTTCCTTCTTCGCGACTAATTCGAACGCTTAGACCTTGGCGCTTCAGCTTCGCGATTGCTTTCTCTTTGGTCATGCCGACAACAGATTCGTTAGCCATGTGATCCTCCAGTGTTCACGGAGGCGTTCTGCGCTATGCAGGGAGCCTATGGGCTAGACCATACTGGCCAACCGTCCCTTGTGAGGGTAACGGCCTTACGGCGATCGGTTTCGCGATACTCAGCTATGCAGGGAATGCAGAACGCTTTCGTGAAAGCTGCTGCTACGTGCGGCGCTGGCTACACCCGACATAGTCGGCTCCAGCTACCGCACGCCTTCCGCCGCGATCACCCGAATCCTGTTCCGATGACCGCTGCGGGCGCTCCGCTTTCTACACCAGCGGCTGCTTTGTTCGGTGCCCTTTCGGGAATGGTTGCGATACTCTGCTTTCACGAGTCCACCATGAGGACTACGGCGCGTCAGATATCTCCGGTGAACTGGCCTTACGTGACGCACGGCTCAATTGTTAAAGATCCATTCGCGGCCCTGACTCTGTCAGGCGCGGGTACTTCGTGCTATCCGCACTAGCTTGGCAATGGGCCAAGCTGCTGAGGACAGTTATGCTGCCTTTGCTTCTTCCGTCGAGACGCCGCAAAACGGACAGAAGTTGAAGAACATGCTGACTTCCTTGCCCTTCGCGCTTTTGAACCCAGGCTTGTCGGCCTTGATCGTGTACGGAAGGTATGCGCGCTCGCTGACGCCGCTTCCGAATACGATTGCCACGTTCTTTGCTTCTGCCTTGGCGGGCGCGCCAAGTTGCTTGGAATAGTGCTCAGCAAGTCGGGCTTCGTTGTCACGTACGCAGTTGCAGGTCATTTCCCTATCTCCCCTAGTGCAGCTCGGCTGCTGAGTGGTGGTGCGAATACCCGGGCAACGTTGGGTGTTGCTGGTGTTGCGTGGTATGTGAGTCATTATCGTCACGCGTTGTGAGTTTGTCAAAGCTTTTCTGTGCGTTTTTGTGAGTTTTTTCTTCGGGAAAATATGTAGGACGCGATGTATGGACGAAAAAAAGCCCGCGCTAGGCGGGCTTTGTTGTGCGAATGCGACTAAGTGTTAATTGTCAATCTCGATCGCTGATCCACGAGGCATGATCGCCGCGACCCTATGTATATAGGCTATTTCAGATAGTGGGCGCGTGATGGGCTGAATGTGGTTGTTGATGGACCCCAAACAAACGTCGCCATCCCGAACCCAAAGAAGCTCCTTCACAACAGCGCTACCGTCCGTGAACTTCACAACCACATCGTCGCCTGGCTGGGCTTCGGAATTGGGTTCACAAACGATGTATTCGCCCGCCTTTATACGAGGACGCATACTATCGCCACGGACCCTCAATCCGTAGGCGCTGATGTCCCTCGACCGTACTTCTGGCAACTCGGCATATCCGTGCCCGACCGGATAGTCATCAATGCTGATAAAGCCATCTGGCCCGCCTTGCACTTCCCCGACCACGGCAACAGCCCTCCCAGACCTTAATTTCAGTTTTTCGCCGACATTCGATTCAATCGTCGGAGCAATACTAGGCTCCGGGGCGTTGATCGAAGGCGCAATCATGCCTGAAATTTGTCCTTTTTTCGACTTACCAGTGGCCACTGAAATATGCTTGTCACCTGACATGCTCACAAGTAGATGATCTGTTGAGCATTTCAGGGCAGCAGCTATCTCTGGGGCCCGATCCAACGGCGCCCCGCCCCTCTTCTTCCAGTTTGAAACCGTGTTGGTTCCGGTATTCAGTTGCTGGGCCAGCCATGCCGGCTTTTTCCCCTGTAGCGCCAACAACTGCTCTATCAGATCCCACGGGATATTAGCTTTTTCCATGCGCGGAATTTACCCCATCACTCACAGTCCGTGGCTCACAGAAATAACTCACGAAAAATCTTGTCTAGACTCACAGCGTGTGAAATACTGTGAGCATGAAGACATCGAAACCACACACCGGAGCCGAAGCGCTGCGTACCGCCATCAAGCAGTACGGCGGAGCGCTCCGACTCGCCGAAGCGCTTGGGGTTAAGCCCCAGGCGATTGCGAACTGGGTTTCTCGCGGAACCCCGAAAGAAAAATGCCTGGTTATCGAGAATCTTACAGGAGTGCGCTGTGAGGAACTTCGACCCGATCTGAACTGGGTTGATCTTCAGAGTGTATCCGCTGCTCGAGCTCGCAGGTCGCTGGATTCGGCGGACGATGTCCAGCCGGTCGGCGGGAGGTCGCAAAGAAGCATCAATAAAAGGATGCACAAAAAGTAAATGGCCGTCGCCCCTCCGCGTGAGGGGTGCAGAAAACAATCGTGACACCAGGAGCTGGGGGTGATTTTTCATCTGAGAGTCTTCGAATTCTTTGCATCGATGTCTGGTGCAAAAAATTTTGGCTCTTACTCAAGCGGTTACGCAACCGTGTACCGATGAATTTTCGCTTTGGAGTCAGGAAATGGACGATCTGCATCTGTTTGGCGGTGTTATCAGGGCGCCGGAGTTCCTTCCGGCTGATGTTATCGCGGAATGCCGTACGTACCGCGAGGCAGTAAGGGCGGCATGGGCCCATCGCAGAATCAAAGCGATGACCCAGCGGAGCCTGGCAGAGCGCACTGAGTGCTATCCGTCGCATGTGTCGGATTACCTGCACCCAGACGACAAGCCAGCGCGCCGCAGCCTGCCAGCGGACAAGGTAAGCGCGTTCTGCGGGGCAGTAGGTAACTGGGGCGTCCAGCAGTGGCTTAACCGCCAGTCTCGCTTGACGATTCTTGAGGAAGTGATAGCGGAGAGGTCGGCAGCGTGAAGATTGCTTCTAGTTGCGTCAGGTTGACGGACGTTGACTTGTGTTGTACGTCCGTCGCGCCCTACTCTGAATCCCGATTTGGAGGGAATGTGAAAGTTTTCATTTTCGTGTCGATGGTCGCACTGATGTGCGTGCTGGTCGCGGTGACGGCCATCGATCTTATTCAGTGGAGTTCGGCTATGAGGGTTTGGTAATGAAAATCAGGGCGACGTACGAGACGGAAACATATCTGTCTCAAGGGGGTCATTTCTCCATCAAACAACTTGACGGGATTGGCGACGAGTCAATCATATGCCTCTCTCCCGACCAGATGCGACTGCTGGTTACGGAGATGCAAAAGTGGCTCGAAGACACCAGTTGGTGGGTGGACGCGATTGCAGAAGACGATCAGGTTTGATCTGGAGTAATCCGTGGCAAGAGCCAGAAACATTAAGCCGGGAACGATGGAAAACGAGGATCTAGCCTCGCTTCCACCGTTGCACCGTCTTTTATTCATCTACACATGGATGCTGGCAGACCGCGAGGGACGCTTCGAAGATCGCCCGATGAGAATCAAGGCGAAGGCACTCCCTTACGACCTGTCGGCTGACGTGGATTCGATGCTGCAAGACCTGCACAACACCGGGTTCATCACGCGATACGCAGTAGACGGCAACAAGTATATCCAGATCAACACGTTCGACAAGCACCAGAAGCCGCACAAGAACGAGGTTCCGAGCGTGATTCCGAAAATGGCTGAAGAACTTCGACCAATGGCTGAAGTTGTTACGACCAACGACGAATCTAGTTTTGACCAAGGCAATGAGGACAACGAACCGGAGCCGCAAGCACTTGGCCCTGATTGTCTGATAGACAGATTCTCTGATTGCGGATTCTCTGAAGAAGAGAAGCCGGTAGTAATTCAAACGCCGGAGCCCGAGGAAAAGCCTAACGTCGCCTCTCCTGCGAGCAGATCGGTCGAAATCGCCGTGTACCTGAGACAACGGGGCATCGTCGGTTCGAACTCTGCGAACCCGAACATTTCGGCATGGGGCGATGACGTGAGAGTGACAAACGAGATTCTGGATGCGGCGCTTTCGGTTGTTGCCTCGCGAGTGTCATCGGGCAACCTCGCGAGAATGCCCGGCCCGAACTACCTGATGCCGATCATTGCCGATCTGCTGAAACCGAAGGCCGCTTCGCCACCACGAAGACGTCCAGACAAGTTTGACCCAGTGGAATTCGTGAATCGTAACCGAGTGAGTGAGAACCATGAACGCCCCGGCGACTACATCGACGTTTAAGCAAAGCGCGTGGCTTGAGCAGCATCCCAAGCTGGGGATCTCGCTCATGGACCACCTGTTCAACCGTTTCGACGGTGCCTATCCGAACCGTTGGCGCGCAGCATTTGCCAGCGAACAGGCGATTTCGAACTGGCGCGAATCGTGGGCTGAAGCCTTCGACGAGGAAGGTCTGACGCCGCAGATGATTTCGGACGGTCTGAAGACGTGCCGCAAGACTTACGACTGGCCGCCGTCGATCACGGAGTTCATCAAGGCATGCAAGCCGCAGATCAACGTCGACGCCGCGATCTACGAAGCGATCGACCAGATGCGCGCTCGGCAACGTGGCAAGGACAAGTGGAGCCACCCGGCGATCTACTGGGCCGCTGCGAAGGTCGGCGAGTTCGACATCATCAGCCAGTCGATTTCGAGCCTCAAGCCGCGTTTCGAAGCTGCGCTGAAGGCCGTACTTGCTGGCGAGGTTTTGCCTGTTCCCGAAAGAGTGCCGGCCCTTCCCGCTCCGACTGCTGCTGAGTCGACACGCGAGTACGGCGCACAGCGCTTGGAAGAACTCGGCGCGACGGAAGTTCTCAAGCGCGAGCCGCGCGGCCCCGGATTGGGCTGGGCTCATCGGATCATCGCAGAGAGTAAAGCCGGCGTCCCCACGCCGCACAACAAGCTAACCATCGCACGCGATGCCATCTTCAACGCAACGGGAAAGCAGGTATGAGCTTTTCCAACTTCAACGCGATCATCGAATTCCTGAAAGCCCGCCCTCTCGGCGCAACGACACGCGAGATTGCCGGCTTTCTGGAGACGACTGACGAGAGCGCAAACCAGACGATGGAAAGACTGTTCGCACGCGGATCGATTCTGAGGGGTGAAGGAGCGCGCCTGTCGGCTCCGTGGACCTTGGCGAATACCGAGATAACCCCGCCGGTCTTCAAAGCCGCTGAGACGCTTTTAGCGATGCAGAAATGTGCGCGGAGGATTGCATGACCCCCACCGAAGCAAAAGACGTAGCCGAAGAACTGGCGGCGATGGATCTGGAAACGAGGCGCGCTTACCTCACCGATCTCCAGAAGTCGGATGAAGAGGCGGCGGTACGGGTGAAGGAACAGTTGACTGCCATTTGGCGGCAGAAGGGATAGGAGGATTGGGAAAATGAATGAAAGAACGATTCAGGCGAGTAGTAGTCCTCATTGGATTGACAGGTGCCAGATTGGCGATGCGACGCTGTATCTGGGTGATTGCCGGGAGATCCTGCCGACGCTGCCGCGCGTGGATGCGGTGATTACTGATCCGCCGTATGGCATGGGCGACAAGCTGTCCGGCTCTGGTTCGGGACGATGGAAAAAGTTGTACGTCGAAAAAGGCGGCTTCAGTTGGGATCAGGAAGCGCCGCAGGAAGTTGTGGAGCTTCTTCTAAAGGCAGACAAGGCAATCATTTGGGGCGGAAACTTTTTCGAGTTGCCGCCGAGTCGCGCATGGCTTGTCTGGAACAAGATCATCCGCAACTTTTCGACGAGCGTTTGCGAACTGGCGTGGACGAATCTTGACCGCCCCGTCGACGCATTCGACTACTCGCACGGTCAACTTGCGACCGAGGGAAAACATCACCCGACCCAGAAGCCACTTCCCTTGATGAAGTGGTGCGTTGATCGCGTTGGCGATGCGGCGGTAATTCTTGATCCCTTTATGGGCTCTGGCAGTACTGGTGTAGCCGCTATCCAGATGGGCCGTAAGTTCATCGGCATCGAGCGCGAGCCCAAGTACTTCGACATCGCCTGCCGCCGAATCGAAGACGCCCAGCGTCAAGAATCGCTATTCGAGCCAGAAGCGCCGAAGGCGGAACAGACGGCACTTTTCGGATCGGAGGTTGCTTAATCATGGCAGTCAGCAAAAAGCGCAAAGGATCGCGCAAATACGATCCGAACCGTTGGCTCAACCGCGCCATCGCCGAAAACGAGCGCCGGATGGACGCGAAGCCACTCACCGAAACGCGCCAGAACGAGATCGCGCTGGGGCATCACCTGTCGTTTGAGGCGCTGTTGCGCTGCCCCGACGACGCCCAATGGTACGACCTCTGCGGCAACCTGAACATGTGCCTCGTGTTGGCGGAGATGGGCCACGGCTCCGAGTACATCGACGAGATCAAGGCCGCGATGGTCGGCATGATGCGCGCCCGCTATCGCGCCGACCGAACGGGATCACTCGCACTTGATGCGGACGCAATCAAGGCGATTCGGACGGTTCTGGAGCTGCACGACGAACAGTTGCGAGTCGTCGATCGGAGTGAACTCAGGAAGGCAGCAAGGTCGATCGTTGCTCGCGTTGAGAACGGCGACATGTACGCAGAACACCTGGAGGCAGCATGAGACCAGTATGGACCGCCGAAGAGGACGCAATCGTCCGCGAGATCTATTCAACCGGCAAGCCGATCAAGTGCGGCCTCGATCGACTGCCTGGCCGGTCATGGGATGCGGTGAAGACTCGCGCCTACCGACTCGGCGTGCGCCGTTACGAGGCAAAGTCGTGGACGGACGCGGAGATCAAGATTCTCAAAAAAATCTGGAAACAGAGCGGCAGCATCAAATCGCTGTCCCGCAAGCTGCCAAATCGAACTTATTACGCGATCAGCGAACAGGCGAAAAGAATCGGCCTACCTTCTGGCGCGCACGGAAACGACCAATACCTGTCGTGGGTCGACAACCTGGTTACGCAATTCCTTGAGAAGGGCGGCGCATTCACTGCGAACGAGATAGCTGATCACACTGGCGCGTCTCCTCGTCAAGTCCGCGTGATGCTCAAGCGAGGCAAAGGAAAGAAGTTTCACATCGACTCGTGGCGGATGGTCGATCACGCCCGCGTGATGGTTTGGGCTCACGGCAAATGTGCCGATGAAGCGCGCCCGGAACCACAAACCAAATCTGACGAGTGCAAAGCATGGCGCGCGAAGCAAACACGTAAGAACTCACGCAATCCGTTTGCAGTGCTTATGTCTCAGATTGGCGTGAGCAACGTGGTCGAAATCGACAACAGCGTTCGCGGTCGAGTCTATCAACAATCTATGTCCATCAAGGATGATGAGGAGTTGGCCGCATGAGCACGCAACCGAAAGAACCGAGCAGCTTGCTCGAAAACATCACGCACCGGGAAATGATCAACGTGATGAGCGACGCCGGGATCTTCTGCAGTGTCGACAAGTTCCGGCGCGTGCTTCAGTGGGCCCAGCAACGAGCATTCGAATCGATCGCGTTGGCCGATCAGGCGATGACGAAGATTGAAAACCACACGGAGAAAGCAGCATGACGATGCTCAAAGAAGTGAAGAAGCTGTACCTCTCGGGGAAGATGTCCGGCCTGCCCGATCTCGGCTTCGGCCTGTTCAATCGCGTTGCGGCGCAGCTCCGCGCGATCGGTTATGAGGTCGTCAACCCTGTCGAAATCAACGATGACCCGGAAGCCGAGTGGCTTTCATGCATCAAGGTCGATCTCGACTATCTGGCAACGTGCGACGGCATCGCCCTGCTTCCGAACTGGCACGACTCGTTCGGCGCCAAGATCGAACATCTTGCTGCGCAGCGCCTTGGGCTGGCTGTCCTGAATGTCGAAGACCTCGTGACGCTGGAGGCGGCATGACGAGCAAGCCCAGCAATCCCAAAGACATCGTCGGCACGCGCAAGGCTCCCATGTCGACCGTATCGGCTGCCGTGATGGCTGAAGTCGGCGTCGCGATGCTCGAAGGCGCAGCGAAGTACGGCCGGCACAACTATCGCGCCGTAGGCGTGCGTGCATCGGTCTATTACGACGCGACGCTTCGCCACCTTTTTTCCTGGTGGGAGGGCGAGAACATCGACCCGGACTCTGGCATGTCGCACATCACGAAGGCCATTGCATCGCTGTTCGTACTTCGTGACGCGATGATCCAAGGCAAGTTGACGGACGATCGCGCGCCCTGCTCGCGTGACTTCTACGCGGCACTCAACACGGCTGCTGGAGCGATTCTGGATCGTCATACCGACAAGAATCCTCGCCACTACACCATCGCCGACAGTCTCGCCATGACCGAACACGCCGCACGCGAGGATGACGCGAGACGGATTGCGGACTCGAATCAGGAGGCAGCGTGACAACGGCGTTGTACAGAGAATTCACGCTTCGCAACGGCGGCGTCTGGAATGCCGTTGTCGCCTTCATCAAGGCCAACGCCCCGACGTTCGCCGACAAGGGCGAGCCGCTGCGCCTGATTGTGACTGCCGAGGAACGCCAGCGTAACGCCCAGCAAAATAAATTCTACTGGGGCGCCGTGCTCAAGCAGATAGCAGAACAGGCGTGGATCGATGGCAAGCAGTTCGACAAAGACACCTGGCATGAGTACTTCGCCCGCAAGTACGGCGTGCTGGACGAACTGATTCTGCCCGATGGCGAAATCATCACGCGCCGGAAGTCGACAACGCAGATGAGTGTTGGGGAGTTCAGCGAGTATCTAAACCGAATCCAAGCCCACGCTACGGGCGAACTCGGGATCGAATTCGAATGAAAACCAGCCAACTGATGTACCTGAGCGCAGTCGTGATTAGCGCCCCTTTCATCACCCTCGAGTTCGCATCTTTCGCCGGGCCGATCGCCATCCTTCTTGGCTTCATTGCGGCATGGAGGGAGGGTTGAACCGTCTCCCCAGAAAAAAGAAGTGCGCGGCTTGCAAGGCGGTGTTCGAACCGGCCCGCTCGCTTCAGAAGGTGTGCAGCCCGAAATGCGCCGCCGACTGGGCCGCAAAAGTTGCCGCCCAGAAAGCAGCCCGAGCCAATCGAGCCGAACGGAAGTCACTGGCAGAGCGCAAAGCCAAGCTCAAGACGCGCTCCGACTGGAAACGTGAGGCGCAAGCAGTCGTGAATAAGGTGGCACGCCTACGGGACATCCTTGCTGGTCACGGATGCATCTCATGTGGCGCGAAGCCACATGAGAGGTTCGGCGGCGCAGTCGATGCCGGCCATTTCAGGAGTGTAGGGAGCGCAGAACACATGCGCTTCTACCTGCCGAACATTCACCTGCAGTGCAAGCGGTGCAACCGTGACAGGGGCGGCATGCATTCGGACTACCGTGTCGGCCTCATCGAGCGAATCACCATCGAACGCGTAGAGGAAATCGAGTCAATGCAGTGGACAGCAAAATGGTCGGTCGAGTACTTGCAGCGACTGAAGAAGGTTATGCAAAAGAAAGCCCGCAGGCTGGAGAAGCGGATTGAACAACGAAAGGAGGCGGCATGAGGTTCGGTTCTGTATGCAGTGGCATCGAAGCTGCAAGCTGTGCTTGGCATCCGCTCGGGTGGCGTGCTGACTTCCTCAGTGAGATTGAGCCGTTTCCGTCTGCCGTGCTGGCTCACCACTATCCAAACGTCCCCAATCGGGGCGACATGACAAAGTTTAAGGAATGGCCTGATGCAGCTATCGATCTTCTCGTCGGAGGAACCCCTTGCCAAAGTTTCAGCGTCGCCGGACTACGAAAGGGACTGGCTGATCCGCGTGGCAACCTCATGCTCACCTATCTTGCAATTGCTGAGCGATTCGCTCCCCGCTGGCTGTGTTGGGAAAATGTCCCCGGTGTGTTGTCGTCAAACGGAGGAAGGGACTTTGGAACCTTCCTTGCCGGGCTGGCAGAACTCGGGTATGGGTTCGCCTACCGAGTTTTGGACGCTCAGTTCTTCGGAGTTCCCCAGCGCCGCCGACGTGTGTTCGTTGTCGGATATCTTGGAGACTGGAGACCTGCCGCCGCAGTACTTTTTGAGCGCCAAAGCTTGCTCGGGCATTCTGCGCCGCGCCGAGAAGCGCGGAAAGACGCTGCCTCGGGCGTTATCGGCGGCATTGACTATGAGGGCAACGGACACGACTGCGGAGAGCCAACTGGCCCACTGCTGAAGGGTTCGCCTACGGGCGGCGGGCATCAATTGCCGGCTGTCGCGCGAGCTTTGACGACCAGCAATCAGCGTATCGACGCCGAAACCGAAACTTTGCTTGTTACCCATTCGCTTCGCGGAGAGGGATTCGATGCGAGCGAAGACGGGACCGGGCGTGGAACTCCTCTGATCCCGGTCTCTTATGCAATCCAGGCCGGCGCAACGCGCGAGAACCCAGAAAGCGGCCCGGATGGTGTGGGCGTCCAAACAGATATTGCGTACACATTGGAGGCGCGTGCGGAGGTTCAGTCTGTGGCATTCGCTCAAAATCAACGCGACGAGGTGCGGCTAATGAACGTGGCTGGAGCTCTTGCTGCCGAGCCGGGCGCAAAGCAACAGACATACGCCATGCAAGGCGCTGCCGTCCGACGCTTGACGCCGCGTGAGTGCGAGCGCCTTCAGGGATTTGAGGACGACTACACGCGAATCATGGTGCGAGGCAAACCGGCCGCTGATGGTCCGCGATACAAGGCATTGGGTAACAGCATGGCGGTGCCGGTGATGCGTTGGATCGGCGAGCGAATTCAGATGGTCGAGCAGCATTCACCCTACTCTCAAACGAATGAATCGGAGGCAGCATGAGCAACGTTCGACCTTGCTGGAGCCAACGCGCTGTTCTCCAGAGCATCATTGAAGCGGGTAAGAGTGCGAAGCCAAAGCACCTTGGCGGCAGCGGCGAAAACATGGTGTATATCACGCCTGAAATGTACGCCGCCCTATCTTCTGTGGTATCGAAAGACTTGGTGAGCAGCGAAGCCGCGCGAGGTGCCAAATGACCGCAATCGGATTCGCATTGATGCTCACATTCGGCTACCTGTTCGGGGTGTGCG
This sequence comes from Paraburkholderia sp. Tr-20389, assembly GCF_017104565.1. GTDB lineage: Bacteria > Pseudomonadota > Gammaproteobacteria > Burkholderiales > Burkholderiaceae > Paraburkholderia. The sequence goes on from NZ_JAAGPD010000040.1 coordinate 60,405, forward strand.
ACGGCCTGCCGTTTGGCTGGCAAGGCCGCGGCAGGGATGTTTGCGCTCTCGTGACGCTCATTGGCTTCGTGCTGGCGATTGCGGGCGTCGCAATGTGGCTCTGGAGGGTTATGCCGTGACCAACTTCCTCCTATTCGCAGCCGGTTTCCTGCTTGGTGCTAGTGCGTTTGGGATGCTGGCGATTCTGATGCTGGCACACAAGCCGCCGCCCTCACCTACTCTCCACGCACGCAGGAAATATCGCGACGCCGTAGTAGAGGTGGATCGGGAGTGTGGGATTCGGTATGAGCATCTGGGCATGACTGGGCTCGAAGAGTAGAAAAGCAACATCATCTCGCGCGTATAGCACATTTGCGTAAGAGAGGATACCTAATTTATGCTATGATTATTCGAATCAAAAACGCACGGGGTTTCGCTATGACGCAAGACCAATCCGATGAAGTCGAACACCTGTTGAGAGACTGGTTCGAATGGCAGTGTCGCCAGTCGATCGCCATGCACGCGAAGATGTACTACCGTCCCGCTGATTCGATGGGGCGTCAGTCCATCACCAACAGAACGTGCGAAGAGGACGACGAGGCGGCTTATGAATGGGCGGATAGCCTTCAGTCCGAGCAGGTGCAGCTTTGCGTGGACGATCTAACAATCGAGCAACGCGCAGCGATTTCGACAACCATGAGGAACAAAGCGAGCGATGCCATGGTGTGGAGATCGGTGCGCGCTGGTTCCGCGCATGAAACGTATCAACAAGCAAAAGAAGACCTGTTGCCCATGCTAAAACGGCGCGGTCTGATTGGTGAGGAGATTCCGGCATGAACGAAAAAGACGCGCAACGATTCTGGGCGAAAGTCGATAAGTCTGGGGATTGCTGGGAGTGGACTGCAAGCCGACGCAATGGCTACGGTCAAATGGGCCTCGACGGAAGGGTTGAATACGCGCACCGCATTAGCTATCAAATGGTCAATGGGGCAATACCTCCCGGGCTGGTGGTGCGCCACTCTTGCGATAACCGGGGGTGCGTCAATCCCGCGCACCTGGAAATCGGCACGCTTGAAGAAAACAACCAAGATGCCATCGACCGGAATCGTCATGCTCCGGCCAGCAAGACTGCGCATTATGGGTCGGATAACGGAAGGGCAAAGCTGACTGACAGCCAAGTAGCCGAAATCCGATCTTTGTATATCAAAGGTCAGCGTGGGTATGGATCGAAAGTGCTGGCAGAGAAATTCGGAGTGGGCAGCGCACACATTCTACGTATCGTGCGTGGGCAGAATCGGGTGCAATCATGATGCTAATGGCTCGGCATCTCATTCGGATGGAGGCGGCAGCGTGAAAGCGAAAGACTGCTATCTGTGGACGTTCAAGCGAGAGCCGGTGCGCGACGACGATCAAGTTAAATGTCCGGAGTGCAAAACCTGGTCTCCGCTGGCTAACTGGACGGCAGGATCTGTCGGATGCGATACCTGCGGCGACCATAGCGCGATGGAATGCCCTGAGTGTGGTGAAGGCGTCGATCACATCCACCAGTCGTGGAGCCCGCTGGTGAATGTACCGCTCGATCCATACGCAGACGACGACCGGGAAACGAAATGAATAGCCGCCAGCGCAGAAAAGAGCGTCGCGAAGAAGAGCGATTTGCGGCGACGCCAGAAGGAGCGGCACTGATAAAGGCGATCGGCGACTTGGAGCGCTTCACTGCCGAGACGCGAGAGCTTTTGTCGAGCGCTGAAAATATTTTATTCAAAGGGGTTGTATACCCGAGAACTTTGTGATTGAATGCGGGGTAGGGGCACTGCGCCCAAAATCAGCCCGACTCGGTGAAAACCAGTCGGGCTTTTTCATTTCTGCTTGCCATGCGATCGACTGCCTTGCCCTCCTACCAGTACGGCGATCCAATGCGCGTACTTGAGCAGAAGCAAGCCGCAGAAGCCAGAGAGAAACGCAAAGCCGAATCGCAGCCGCGCCGCACGCTCACGGTGAAAGCCGGATGGAGCGAAGCGCGGAAAGCCGCCGAGGCTCTTTTCGATTTCCCCGCGGCTGCTTCCCAGTAGCCCGTTTGTCCCGCCGTGGCGCAACGCCGCTCTGCCGGGAGAGCAACCCCGGACGAACACGCAATATGACTGAATCTCAAGCACTGATAGACAGCATCGAGCAAGACCTCCAGCGTCTTCGGAACCTGGACCCGGCTCTGCTGGCTTCCTTGGTCGCACGGTTAGACGCTTTGAGGCGGATGCTCTGATGGGCTGGAATCCTTTTGCAGCATGGCTGATGCTCCTCGCCACGATCAGCATGGGAACGACGCAAACCCTGCTCGACCTGGCCGAGACGCTGGAGCCGGAAGAATAATTCCGCAAAACCCAGAACATTTGCCGTTTAGCGGGTAGTCGCGGCGATAGTTCCTGAGAAAGGCGGAACAATAGCGCTTTCATGTATGACCATGCTGGTCGATCTGGGAGAACCCGGAGGGCGACTTGCAAGCAGCGTGGTCATTCACGAGGGCGAACATAGAACGTCGCGCGCTGCGATAGCAGGGTAAGTGCCCATGCGGACGTGACACCAGTAGTTCTCACCCAATCCTCCTCTCAGGCCGCTTCCCCCTTGAGCGTCTGATTGCCCGCTTCGGCGGGCGTTTTTACATCTGGATCTCTGAATGGCAGCTCGCAAGACAGTCAAGGTCGTCGCTGAGCGCGCGGAGATATGCAAGAACTGTCGCCACGCATCGGTAAAGCGCGGCGAAGAAATCCAGTGCCGAAGATTCCCGCCTCAGTTCGTGTACGACCCATCAAGTGGTTGCACGGCTGTAACGCATCCCCTGGTCGATGCCGACCATTGGTGCGGAGAATTCGGCGCCTATCTAAATTCGTAAAGGGGAAACCGTGGATCATCCAAAGCTTCGAGAATTCGCTACAGAGCGCCAACTCCAGTTTTTGGATGCCATTGAAGAACACGGTTCGCACCGGGCAGCCGCTGAAGCGCTGAATGTGTCTCGCGGCACGATTGGCAATGCGATTTCGTCGCTGAGCGCGAAAGCGGCAAAGATGGGCTGGTCTCCGGTCCATGACATGACGCGCACGGTTCCGGAAGGGTTTCGAGTCCGCGGCGTGTCGACGCTGTACACAGAAGACGGTATCTCCGCTCAGTGGGTAAAGAGCGAAATCGACCCGTCGAAGCAGGAAGAGATTTTCCGGGCTGCATGCGAGGCAATGGCCGAAAGCCTGCCGCGCGTGAAGCCTGCTGCCCGCCCCGCAAAGACGGACGCCGCACTCTGCAATCTCGCCGTTTTCAGCGACTACCATATTGGTATGCTCGCCTGGGAGCGCGAAGGCGGCGCAAACTGGGATCTGAAGATCGCCGAGAATCTGTTGCTGGCGAGCTTCATCCACATGATTGAATCGGCTCCGAAAGCTAAGACGTGTGTGCTGTGCCTTCAAGGGGACCAGTTACACGTCGACTCACTTTTGCCCGTTACCCCGGCTCATCACCATGTTTTAGACGCCGATGGGCGATTCTCGAAGATCGTCGGCGCTGCTGTCCGGGTGATTCGCCGGCTGATCGATCACGCGCTGGCTCGGCATGAGCGGGTGCATCTGATCGTCTGCGAGGGCAATCACGACGAGTCGGGCTCGGTCTGGATGCGGCACATGTTCCGCGCGCTCTATGAGAATGAGCCGCGCCTGACGGTGAACGACTCCGAATTGCCGTTCTACGTCTACCAGCACGGCGAGACGATGCTTGCCTTCCACCACGGACACAAGGTGAAGAACGAGCAATTGCCGATGCTGTTCGCCGCACAGTTCCCGAAGGTCTGGGGCGCGACGACCAAGCGATTCGCCCATTGCGGACACAGGCACCATGTCGACGAGAAGGAGTACGCCGGCATGACGGTTGTGCAGCACCCCACCCTCGCGGCTCGCGATGCTTACGCGGCGCGTGGAGGATGGATCTCTGAGCGAGCGGCGTCGATCATTACCTACCACGACAAGTTCGGTCAAGTCGCACGCAATATCGTGTGCCCGGAGATGTTCGAGGCGGCGGCATGAGCGGGCACGGATGGGTAACGCCTAACGCTGATGGTTCGGTGGCGAAATGCGGTGGTCCAGCCATCTGCCGGGTTTGCGCTCGCGAGAAGGCGGCACTTGAAGGTCTGCCGCCAGTAAGGAATGAGCCGCCGCCGATGCCAGCAGTGAAGCCCGCGAAACGTCCGTGGCAACCGGCCGACATCATGATCAACGGTCGCGTCTTGACGAGCGCTGAATCGGAATGCCTTCGCGCCGCTGTGACGTCATTCCTCGACGACATGCAGGACGATGACGCACTGGGCAAAGACGAGCACGGTCGCCTGATGACAAAGGCATACCGCGTCGCAATGGAGCGAATTCTCTCTCTGATGCTGCCATGATCTCCTCCGAAACGCTCGGAATCGCCTACACGGTGCTCCTCTTTGCGATTGTGCTGATTCCGCCGCGCCAGTGAGTAAATTCCTCCGAGGCGCTGCGACCCCGAAAGCAAAGAAATTCCTCCTTTAGCTCAATTCTGAGCAGATTACTGAAACAACCCCATGGACGAGGCCACGCATGGCAGATACATGCGGTGCTCGAACACGGAGCGGAGCGCCGTGCAAGCGGGCTCCAATGGAAGGCAAGACGCGCTGCAAACTTCACGGCGGCGCTAGCACTGGTGCGCCCAAGGGCAATAGCAATGCCGTCAAGCACGGCTTCTACTCCGACGCCCTGTTGCCCGAAGAACGGTTGCTCTATGAGCGCGCGGACGTTGGTGGTCTCGACGACGAGATCCGACTGGCTCGGGTGAAGCTGCATCGCTTCGTGCGCCTGTCCGGCTCGCTCGAACTAATGGACATGATCGACGGCGCGCTGGAAGTCACGCGCAAGATCGGCGAGGAATACGACCGCGCCACGCAGTCCATGCAGCCGTACGACAAGAAAGAACTCAAGGCCGCAGCCCCCGACTACGCCGATCTGATCATCCGGCAGATCGACCTGATACGAAAACTCGAACTCGCGCGCAAGGATCTGATGAGCGACGAGGATGGGGACGCGCCTGAGTCGATCCGCATTACTGTGCGCAGAGCAAAAAAGGATGAGTGAACTCGAAGTCGAACTGGCGCTGACTGAGCCGCAGGAAGACTTCGTATTCTCCGAGTGGCAGTTCCCTGCATTCGTGGGCGGATTTGGTGCCGGGAAATCAGACGCGTTGGTGACGCGCCTGATGATGAAGAAGCTGGCGTATCCGCAGTTCAACGTGGGCTACTTCGCGCCGACGTACGACCTGATCAGTCTCATTGCGTGGCCGAAATTTGAAGAACGGCTCGATGCGATGAAGATTCGCAGCAAGCTGAACAAGGCCGACAAGGAACTGAAACTGTCGACGGGTGGCAGCGTCATCTTTCGCACGCTGGATAATCCGAACCGCATCGTCGGTTTCGAGATATCGGACGGCGGGATCGACGAGTTCGACATTCTCGATCCGAAGAAAGCGGCGAATGCGTGGAACAAGTGCATTGCCCGCTGCCGGAAGAAAAAGCCCGATGGTGAGCGGAACACACTTGCTATTGCGACGACGCCGGAAGGGTTCCGCTACGTCTACGAGCGGTGGCACAAAGACCCGAAGGAAGGCTACAAGCTCTACCGCGCGCCGACATCGAGTAATCCGTTCCTGCCTGACGGCTACATCGACCAGTTGCGGGCGATCTATCCGGCGAACCTGCTGGATGCGTACCTCGAAGGGTTGTTCGTCAATCTGACGAGTGGCGCGGTCTATCCAGACTTCGATCGACATCTGCATCACACGGATTCGATCATCCTGCCGGGCGAACCGTTGCATGTGGGCGTGGACTTCAACGTCTACAACTGCACAGGCATCGTGTGCGTCGACCGCGGGGATTTCCCGATCATTTTGGATGAATTGACGGGCGTGCGGGATACGCCAGCACTTGCGAGCGCACTGATTGAGCGCTTCCCGGGTCATCACATTACGGCTTACCCGGATGCGAGTGGCCGCAGTCACAAGTCTGTCGACGCGTCGCTGTCCGACCTGCAGATCCTGCGTAACGCCGGTATCACGGTTCGGGTGAACAGCAAGAATCCGAGCGTGAAAGATCGCGTGAATGCGGTGAACGCACAGATCCTGAATGGCGACGGCATCCGTCATCTGCAGATCAACACAAACAAGTGTCCGGTGATGACCGAATGCTTCGAACAGCAGGTGTTTGACAAGAACGGCGATCCCGATAAAACGGCTGGCAAGGATCACGCGCCTGACGCAGTGGGCTATTTCATCGCTGAAATGTGGCCGCTACACCGCCCGTCCTGGGTATTTTGAGAGATATCAACCAATATGGCGGTTCGGAAACTACCTCTGCGCCAGCGACTCGCGAACTGGGCTGGCGATAGAGTGGCGACCGCTATCTGGGCGGGGCGCATGCGCAAAGCGCCAGGGCGCGAGACCACGGCGTACGCCCGCCTGATGAATCTGGGCAGCATCCGTTACCAGAAGGATCGGCCGCTGTTCAAAGCCACGCCTTCGAACCTGCGGATGTTCTCGAAGACGGTCTATGCCCGCCGCGCAATCAACCGCATCAAGGGTGCGATTGCGATGCTCGACTGGGAGATCGGCCCCAAGGCTGGGGTGGATCTCAACAGCGAATTGCAGCGTCAGATTGACGTCGCAACGATGTGCTTTCAGCGCCCGAACAACGATGATTCGTTCCGCACGCTGATCGAGCAGGCTGTCGAAGATTATCTGGTCGCTGGTGCTGGCGCGATCGAGCAGGAAACTGGCGGCGACAAAAGCCGGCCGCTGTGGATGTGGCCGGTTGATTCGCTATCGATCCAGGTGTTTGCTGGCTGGCAAGGCGGTAAAGACGAGGCGCGATACTTCCAGACGCTCGGCTATGGCAATGTCGGCGGCCAGCAAGGCATTGCGCTCACGAATGAGCAGCTGATCTACATCCGCAAAGACCCGACGACGGAGAACCCGTTCGGTTACGGCTGCCTCGAAGTCGCGTTCGCTTCGATCAACCGGCTGCTCGGCGTGGCTGACTATGCGGGCAACCTCGCCAGCAACAGCCAGCCAGAAAACCTGCTGCAGTTCCTGCAACTCGATCCCACGCAGCTTGATCGCGTTCGCGAATGGTGGCGCAACGAGATCGAGGGCCAAGGCATGACGCCTATCCTCGGTGGCGAAGAAGTCAAGGTTCACAAGCTCCGCGGCACGGACGACAGCGCGCTCTACCTGAAGTATCAGGAGATGCTACAGCGTGAGATCGCAACGGCGTTCGAACTGAGTCCGCAGAATCTGGGCGTTGAGGCTGACGTCAATCGCAACACGTCTGAGGTTGCCGACGATCGGGACTGGGACGGCGCAATCATCCCTGCTGCAACGAACTTCGCTTCGCATCTGACGCGTGAGGCAATCGAAGCGCGGCTCGGCTTCTCGCAGATCGAGTTCCGCTTCCTTGGCCTGGACCGCGACGACGAACTCAATCTCGCGCAGGTCTTCGAGACTGAGTACAAGAACAACGCCTCCACACCGAATGAATATCGGGCGCGCAAGGGCATGCCGCCGATGGATAGCGACTGGGCTGACATGCCTTTCGCCGATGTCGAAATCGCCATCAAGGGCGCGATGGGCGCCAAGCAAGTCAACCCGAAACTGACCTCCAAGGAATAGCAATGCCTTTTGACCTCCACACTCTTGAAGTGCCCGATGGCGGGTATGGCTTCAACCAGAAGGGCCGCGCGATGATCGCATCTGGTCTCGGCGTGGCGAACGCTGCCGGCGGTGGCGCTGGCACGGCCGTGACGGTTGTCGTTTCTGGCTTGAAGGGTCTGCCGTCGAACTTCGGCGTGCTCGTCAACCCCGGCCAGGACGCAACGTGGTTCGTCGCCAGCAAGACGTCGACGGGCTTCACGATCACGCTCACGCCGCGCCTGGCAGCGAACACGCTGGCATCGGGCACGGTTGACTGGTTCCTCTTCGCTTAAGGACGCACATGGCCGCCGTTACTCCCCTTTCCGGCATTACCTGGGTAGCAGGTGAAATCTCCGCATCGCAGACGGCTCCCGCCGTTGTTGATCTCGTCGGTCTTCAGTCGGCGATGGTTGCGGATCTGAACGAGATCATCAAGAACGCGAACTATCTGATCTTGATTCTGCCGAGTGGCGCCAACAAGACGGCCCTCTCGACGCTCGTCACGACCCTGAGTTAAGCCATGACACAGCACGCAGACGTAAAAACGGCCCGGATTGCGGCCGAAAAAGCGATCAACACTGCACCGACCGCAGCGAATCATGCCCAATTGGGCCGACTCGCGGAGCTCGAAGCGAAGATCGCTGACCTGAAGATCGCCGTGGCGCGCATCAATGCCGCTGGCGGCATCGTTGACGCGAACGCAGCAGCGGCGCTTGCCACTCTTGTTGCGAACCTCTGACATGGCGCGAACCAAAGCTGAGCCGGCAGCGGAACCGGCAGCAGAGCCGCAAAGCCTGTACGCACAGATCGTCGAAGCCGCCGCTACAACGCGACTGGCTGGCGATCACGCAGCGCACGGTGCACTGCTCGCCATCGAAACGTCGATGATCGAACTGAAGAACAAGATCGCGATGGTCGAAGGCGCATTGCCCGAAGACGCGCGGGCGATCGTTGACCAACTCAAAGCCGCTCTCTGAGGACATTCATGGCGAATCTCGACAAAGCGGCGCGAGATGCCCTGCCAGACGAGCATTTCGCCGTCCCCGGCAAGCGCAAGTTGCCTATCCCTGATGCGCACCACACGCGACTGGCGTGGACGCAGGTCGACAGGACGGAAGGATTGAGCCCGGACGAGCGACGCGTCGCCAAGGAGCGCATCAAGCGACGGGCGCACGAGTTAGGCATCAGCACGGACGACTGGCATGTGACGGCAAGCATCGCGTTCGAGGCGATGGCGCTGGAGATGCCGACCGTCGACGGGCATCCGAACCGCAAGCCCTTCCGCGGCGTGCTGACGCGCATCGACCAGCCCTCAGATGCACCGCCTGGCGGCGCAAACGGAAAGCGCACACTGATCCCTAAAGACGTCGCCGAGTCGGCGCTGCCGTCGCTGCTTGGCATGGCGGTTGACTACACGCCTGATTTCGATGGGCACGACCGAAGAAGCAAGATTGGTCTGATTACGGGCGCCGAGATCGTCGGCAACGGGATCGAGATCGAAGGATTTTTCTACGCAAAGGACTTCCCCAGTGAAGTCGCTGCCATCTGTGCTGAAAAGAGCGCCCTCGGGTTTAGCTACGAGTGCGACGCTCGCATCCAGGACACAGAAGCCGACGTCTGGACTTTAAGCCACTGCGTATTTACCGGCGCGGCCGTGCTCTACAAGCACCTAGCGGCCTACACCACCACATCACTGGCCGCTCAGGCCGTACAGGAACTGGAAATGACCAAGGAAGAAATGCTGGCCATTCTGGCCGAGGCCAACAAGCCCACGGCTGATGCCATCGCAGCACTGACCACGAAGGTCAGCGAACTCGAAGCCAAGGGCGCATCGCTCGGCGGCCCGATCATCGACCAGGTGAAGCCGCACGTTGACGCGCTCAACGCTGCTGCTGACGCAATGGAAAAGGCTGGCGTGGGTACGCACGCAACGGCTGGCCACGTTGGCGTCGTCCGCCGTGTTGCTGCGCACATGGCTGCTGCTGCTGTGTCGGGCAACGTGCCGCAAGTCTATCGCGACCACGACTACCTGCCGAATGCATCGGTGGAAGCCGGCGCCGCGAAGACCGACAAGGCGATCGCCGATGCTGTCGCTGCCGCTCTCAAGCCGGTGACGGAGCAACTCGAAGCCGCGAACACGAAAGTGAAGGATCTGGAAGCGGCTGCGTTCAACCGCTCGGAGCAGCCGGCCCGCGCGACGCTGTCGCCGCAGATCATGACGCTGCTCGCGAAGGGTGGTGTGAAGGTCGAAGACATGTCGGATGGCAAGAAGCTGAGCGTTGCCGAAGTCGACAAGGTTCTCGACGCGGCAGGCCTCACCGGTCAAAAGCGCATCGAAGCCAAGCTCAAGATGCGTCACGAAGGCCTGATGGTCGTCGGCCAGCGCTGATCCAAACATTCCCGAATCACCCGCAACCCCGCTACGGCGGGGTTTTTCATTTCTGGAGCAAAGAACATGGGTGTTGATGCAAAAGTGATGAGCCTCGACGCGGCAGCCGACTATCTCGGTACTGGCGCGATCGAAGTTCCGGAGTTTGAACGCGAGATCATGGACGTCCTGCGTCGTTCGTCCATCCCCCTCCAACGTATTACGCCGAGCCGTGCGACGGGCCACCCGCACCGCTACTTCGAACAGACCGCGCTGGCAACGGCTGCGGCTGTCGATCCGCGCAACCTCTCGGCAACGCCGAGCGGCCCGACCCGCGTTGAGCGTCCCGCCTTCATCAAGGCTGTGACGGCTCAATCGAACCTGTCGCTGTTCGACAAGGACGTGACGGAGCAGCAAGGCCAGTTTGCATCGGTGGTCGCGAAGGACGTCGACGACGTTATCAGCGCAGTGGAACTCAAGCGCGCCGGCATGTTCTGGGCGGGCACGGACACGAGCATGTCGGCACCGACGACGCTCGAGTGGATGGGCGGCCTGTCGCAGATCACGCAGCAATTCACGGTTGCGAACGGCGCGTCGATCATCGACGGTCTGAAGTCCGCCGTGGCGGCAATGGTGGCGAACGCGACGTACGTTGTGCGTCCGAGCGCGATCTACCTGAACCCGCTGCTGGCTGATTACATCGACCAGGAAGCGAAGGCTTCGCGCATCACGCTGGACGAGATGGAAGTCGTCGCGGGCGTGACGGTGTCGGCAATCTCGACGCAAGTTGGCAAGCTTCCCCTGATCGGCGATCCGTTCATGCCGACGACGGCAGCCTCGACGGCTCAATACGGCTTCTCGGCAACGCCCTCGGGCATCAAGGGATACTACGCTGCGATCCTGATGGAATCGGAAATCGAGATTCCGTACATCAGCGGCAAGGAAGACAACCCGCTGCCCCGTCTGTTCCAGCTCGGCCTCGTTGGCAACCTGGCCGGCCAGTTCGTCGGCGTGAAGTTCGACACGGTGATCTTCAAGGGCGCTTCGTACGCTCACGCCGTGGTGCAGGTTCAGCGTCCGTAACTGGACGGTAGCAAGTGAAAAGGGTCGCTTTCGGGCGGCCCTTTGTCTTTTTCAGAGGCGACATGAAGGTTTATCACCCTGGCGAGCGCGGCAAGAAGATCACGTTTGTTCAGCCCGGCGCGCACTATCCGGTCTCCGACTGGATGGACGATGCTGGCAAGCCTCGCATGTTCGCTGTCGAATTCCGCGAAGGCGAGACCGACGATCTGCCAGATCATCTGGCGAAGTACATGATCGATCAGGGTCTGGCCGCTCGCTCCCCCATCATTCTTGAGGTAGCAGCATGAGCGTCGGTATCGGCTCCAATCCTGCGGCCGGCGTCAGTTCGAATAGCAACGTCGGCGCATCGAGCGCGGTTGTCGTTCCGGCTGGCACTTACGCCGCATGGGTGACGATTCAGAACACGCACGCGACACAAAAACTGTCGCTGTCATTCACGAGCCCCGCCACGACAAGCGATTACACGCTTGCGGCTGGCGCCTCGATCACGCTGCCCTTCGGTCTCGCTAATGCGCTGTATGGCATCGGCAGCGGTGCGGCAACCACTTACGCCCTGATCGGCTTCTAACATGCCCAGTCAGTATCTCCAGTCTGCCGACTTCGCAACGTTCGGCGTGCCCTTTGCGACCACCGCGCAGGTGACGCAGGCAAGCATGCTGATCGACGCGTTCCTGCGTCGTCCGGCTGGGCTGCTGTGGGCTGCTGACGCGAACGGCAACCCCGCGTACATGACTGGGCTCAACGCGTCCCTGTCGCTGACCAGCGTATCGGGTTTCGGACCCGGCAATGGCATTCAGGCGCAGGTCAACGGCCCGGTGCAGATGCTTCAGGTCGGTGACGTGGTTGTGCTTGACCGCGTTGCGAATCCCACGCTGATGGAGGCGGTGCAGATAACGTCCCTCAGCGGCAATCAGGTGACGCTCGGCACGACAGCGGCGAACGCACCGCAAGGTGTCCAGTTTGCCCATTCGGCGGGCTGCGTGATGGAGTTCGGTCTGGTGCTGCAAGAGCAGCGCTATCTGCCGAAGCAGCGCAGCACCGTCATGCTGTCGCAGACGCCCGTCATGCGGGTGATTGGCGGAACGGGTCGATATGCGTATGGGCGCCGCGGCGACGCAGGCGCGTACAACGCCGACAACTACAACCTGCTGGCGTCGATCAACAAGTTCGGCGGCCCTCCCGCGTGGGAAATCTGGCCGGCGAACACGGCAGCAGGCATTGATGTCCAGACGGGCGAACTGTGGGTGCCAGCCGGCATCATGCTCGTCTACTACTCGGAAGTGAAAGTTCGCTACGTGGCGGGTTTCCAGTATTCGAACCTGCCGCCTGAAATCAAGATGGCGTGCGCGCAACTCATCACGGCGCTGGCTAACGATCCCGGCATCGGCAATTTCAAGTCAGCTCAGGCTGGCGACACGAAGCTCGAGCGCTTCGCTGCGTCGAACCTGAGTGAAGACGTCAAGCAAATGCTCAGGCCGTGGCAAGCGAGGGCGTGGGCATGAGTTTCCTCTATCCGCGCACCATCTCCATCGGCAGGCAGACGCCAGTTACGGGTGGCGGTGTCAAGAGCTATTCCGGGATGCAGCCGGCGCAAGAAACGCCAGTGGCCGCCGGATTGCCAGCTTCGATCCAGTTGGACAAGGAGCGCGGCAAGACTGAAGCGAATCTGCCCGCCGATTCCTCGAAAACGCTTTGGAGAGTCTTCATTCCTTTGGGGTACGCCCCGCTCGGCCTGATCCAGTCACGCGACATCGTCACTGACGATCTGAGCGCGCGGTATCAGGTGCTGGGCATGTACTGGAATTCTCTGGGGCATAACCTGTTGTGCGAACGCCTGGAGGCTTGATATGGCCGATCTACAGGACGTTCTGAACACGCTGGCATCGCAGATAGGTGGGTTTGTATACCCCAACGGCACAGGTCAAGCGTCAGTTTCCGGGCAAGCGATCAACATATTCCCTGGCTGGCCGCTGCCGGATCAGATCGACAGCGACATGCCGCAGGGCATCGCGGATATCAGCATCTTCCCGACGTCGACTGAGCGCAATACAACTCGGTATCGACCGCAGCAAAAGGTCATGTCGGTTACGACGCCGACGCTAACTCTGACGGCGAGTGGCAATGTCGTCACGGTCGGCGGCGCAATGCCGTCACCCTTCACGGCGCACAACCTGGCGCTACTCGTCAACAAACAGCCGTTCATCTACCCGGTTCAGGCGACGGACACGCTGACATCGATCGCGACGGGGCTGGCAACGCTTCTCGCGGCCGCGTTTCCAGGCACGACGTCCAGCGGGCCGGTTATCACGCTGCCAGCGAACACGGTTCCGATTGTTGCGCGAGTTGGCACGACGGGCACCGTGACGACGGAATGGGAGCGTCAGCAGCAGTTGATGCAGATAACGGTCTGGGCACCCGATCCGACGACGCGAGCGACGATCGGCAATGCCATCAAGGTCGCGCTTTCGCAGATCGCGTTCCTGACGATGCCTGATGGCTATGGCGCGCGGATTCTCTACAAAGGGAATCGCTACTCAGACGACGCGCAGAAGCCGCACATCTACCGGCGTGATTTCTTCTACGAAGTCGAGTACGCCACGACGGTGACGCAGACCATCGCAACGGTGGTTGCAACCAAGGTCACGTTTGAAACGCAGGATGGCACGCCCATCATCACCCGCACTTATTAGGAGCCGACATGGCTGACGAGAAGCAACCGGCTGTGCCGGCGAAACCTGATTTCCACCTTGTGGTCGTGCATCCGTTCGGCGACTACGCCCGCGGCGACAAGGTAACCGACGCTGCTGAGATCGCCGCTTTGTTGGCTGGCGAAAATTCCCGCAGCCTGACGCGCGTATTTCCGCAGTAATCCCCTTTTTCCCGCTTTCGCAGAGGCACCTTCGGGTGCCTTTTTCTTTTGGAGCACCGTAAATGCCGATCTACCAAAACGGCGCTATCAATTTGGCCGGTCAACTTGCGCCTGGCGCATACGTCCAAGTTGTAGCGCCTCCGCCTGTGGTTCAGGGTATCGCGACCAATGGCCTTGGTATGGTCGGTGTCGCCTCGTGGGGTCCGGTCAACAGCGCCTATGTCATCGGCTCGCCGCAACAGGCCGGTTTGTACCTCGGCCCTGTGACGAACCGCAAGTATGACCTCGCTACAGCGATGGCGATTGCGTTCGGCATGGGCCAGACGAACAACACGGCTGTCCGCGTGACGGATGGCACGGACACGGCTGCAACGTGCGCGCTGAAGGATGGCTCGTCGACGACGGGTGCCACGCTGACGGGTTTCTATACCGGCGTCGTCGGCAACACGCTTCAGGCCACGATGGCGAACGGCACGAAGCCGAACACGTTCAAGTGCACGATTGCGCTGCCGGGCTATCTGTCCGAGATCTACGACAACCTCGCAGTTGGTGTGATGCCGGGTTCGACGACTGCTGGCACTGGCTACACGTCGGTCCCTGCGCTGTCGATCAGCGCTCCGCAGACGTCTGGCGGCGTTCAGGCAACCGGTAACGCGACGCTGGCCGTGCTGTCCGATACGGTCGCATCTGGCGGCTCCGGTTATGCCGTCAATGACCTGATCACGCTGTCGAATGGCGTCATCCTGAAGGTCACCGTAGGCACTGGCGCCGTCACTACGGCAACGGTACAAAACGCCGGTTCGCTCGGTGGCGGCGCTATCCCGACGAACCCGGTTGCGCAGATCAGCACGACCGGCGCAGGTACGGGCGCGACGTTCAACCTCACCTGGGGTCTGGGCGCGATCAACATCACAAATCCGGGCTCGGGCTACACGTCTGCTACAGCAACCCTGACGGGCGGTGGCGGCGGCACTGGCGGCTCGTACACGCTTGGCACCGGCTGCTGGACGAACCTCGTCAGCGCGATCAACAACGGCCAGTCTGGCGTTCGCGGCCCTTCGCAACTCGTCATTGCGACGATCGGCACCTCGGTTGCGGCACCTTCGCTGGTGACGTCGACGTTCTCAGGCGGTACGGACGGCTCGGCTGGTGTGACGGATGCGACGCTCGTCGGCACGAACACGACGCCGCCGACCGGCATGTACGCACTGCAGAACGCAGGCGTGCTGACGATGAACCTCGTCGACCACTCGACGTCGTCGCAGTGGAACACGATCGCCGCCTTCTGCCAGTTGTACGGCATCTTCGGTGCGGGTCAGGGTTCTGCTGGTCAGTCGATCTCGACGGTTTCGAGCCTGCTGAATTCGGCTGGCGTCGACAACTACTCATTCAAGACGCTCGTCGGTGACTGGGTGTACTGGCAGGATACGGTCAACAACGCGCAGCGCCTGCTTGCTCCGGCTACTTTCTGGGCACCGATGCGTGCGAACCTCGCGCCGAACCAGTCGACGCTGAACAAGCCGGTCAACGGTCTGGTTGGCACGCAGCGATCGACGCAAAACCTGCTGTACGCAGATGCGGAAGCGTTGCAAGCGGTTCAGGCGCGTCTCGACTACCTCGCCAATCCGGCGCCGGGAGGCAACTATTTCGCCTTCCAGACGGACATGAACTGCTCGACGTTCGCAGCGACGAACTCGGAAGCGTACACGACGATGACGAACTTCCTCGCGCTGACTCTGGCGTCGAACTTCGGCTGGGTCGTGGGCAATCCGCAGACGACGGATCTGCGTCGTGAAGTGAACGACGCGATCACGGGTTTCCTGATGAACCTGTGGCAGAACCTCGGCTACATCGGCGATGTGAATGCGCCGACGCAGGTTCCGTTCTCGGTGCAGACCAATGCGGCGAACAACCCCGGCTCTCAAGTCGCCCTCGGCCTCATGCAGACGCTCGTCAAGGTCAAGTACCTGTCGATCGTCCGCGAATTCGTGATCTCGCTGCAGGGCGGCTCGACTGTCAGCATCACGGTCAACCCGGCCTAACCCGTCACGCCCCGAAAGGGGCTTTTCTTTTTCCTAGGAGCCCTGCATGGGTGCTAATAGTTTCAATATTGGCCGCGACGGGTCGCAGTTGACTGTATTCGACTCGCTCGCCGGCCAGGTTACGTTCAACGGCACAATCTCTTTCGACTCGAAATCCCGCACGAAGGAACTCGAGTCGGAGACGATCACCGGCAACACGATCTTCCGCTTCGTCCCGAACGGGCATGAAGGCACGTTTGAGTTTGATCGTCAGGACTCGAGCGTCGAATCGTACTTCGCGCAGTGGGAAGCGAATTTCTACGCTCAACTTCCCCCGCCCGTCTGCACGATCACGCAGACCATCAACGAACTCGACGGCTCGATCACGCAATTCCAGTACATCGGCGTTCAGTTGAACCTGACGGATGCCGGCGCATGGAAGGGTCTCGACAAGGTCAACCCGAAGGTCGGCTGGAAGGCGTCGAAGAAGATCCCGCTCTGAGATAGAAGATGACCAACATAACAGTCAATCCGGACGCAAAGCCGAACATCCCCGACGAAGCGCTTCCGGACAACGTCATCATTGACGGGAAAGGTCGCCGACTAGTCATCGAAGATCCTGACTTCCTGACTGAGAGCCGCATCATGCGAGCACTTGGTGAGGCGTCATCGAATGCCGGGTACGTGCTGGGCTACGTGATGCCGGCCGTTCGTGTTGTGCAGATCGATGACGTGAAAGTTCCCTACCCGTCGAACATCCAGCAGATTGACGCTGCGATCAAACGGCTTGGGCGCGAGGGTAACACTGCCGTTCTCTCATACGACGAAGCGAAGATCAAGGCCGCGCTGGAAGCCGTCCGTCCCTCCGACGATGCAGCCGTCGCCGCGGAGATGAACGCACTAAAAAACTCGTAAGGAACCTCGAATTTCGCGAGTTTTGCTGGCTCGTGAAAAACGGGGTTCCGATGCATGTTGCTCTTGGACGAGACGATCAGCCCGTGAGGCTCGACAAGTTCGAGCGCATGGCGATGTCGATAGTATTCTCTGAGATAGAGGGCAGCGAGTTTGATTTCGATACCCGCTCCTGGAAGAAGCCGAAATGAAGGAATTCAAGTCTCTCGCCGATTTCAGCGCGTTCACTGCGCTCGCGTTGCCTGTTGCGTTGCTGGGTGAAATGCGCCACGGGCTGGCAAGGAGCGCGCAACTCATCGAGAAGACGGCGAAACGGGAAATTGGTGAGTATCAGCCTGCTGCCGGCGCGTTTCCAGCGTGGGCTGAACTGGCCGAATCGACAAAGGCCGATCGGGTAGCGAAAGGATTCTCAGAAGACGAACCGTTGCTTCGCACTGGCGATCTGCGCAGCAGCATCAAGCATGAAGTCTCTGAATTTGAGGCCGTGATCGGCAGCGAAAGTGACATCGCAGCCTACCAGGAGTTTGGCACGGACAAGATTCCGCCCCGTCCGTTCATGGGGCCGGCGCTGTTCAATAACAGCGAGCGAATCGCAAAGATTCTCGGTGCGGCGGTGGCGATCGGAGTGTCGGGCGGTCAACGTGCCGCAGCGTCTCTCGGGTACGACCAGGACATCAGTTAGCGATGGAAGATCGCGATGCCGACTGACCAGAACATCAGAAAGCACAGGCCCAGTAGCGGGATGGCGACAAGCAGGCAGACAGCAGCAAGCGTCAAGCCTTTCATCGCGATCACGAAATCAGAGAAGCGGAATTCCGGCGTCGGCTTAAGAACCGGACGTAATTTTGGTTTCGGGTATTGCGCGCCGGAATGATCCGCCAGCCACTCACGGCAATGTAAAAAGAGTTTTTTCATGATCTTTGATGCCTATAAGGTGGCAGTGCACCTGTCTATTGTAGACAAGGTGACGCCGTTTCTGTCGGCCTTCTCCAAGCAAATCAAGCAGTCCGGAGAGAGTGTATCCGAACTCGAAAACCGGCTCCAACGGCTCGGTAAAATCGCCGCGGCCGGCGGTGTTCTGGCTGGCGTCGGCGTCGGCGCGTTGGTGATGGCGGAAAAGCTTGGCAAAGCCGCTGCGCAATACGAAACGACATGGGCGCGGCTTCGTCAGATGGGCCTCGGAACTGCCCAGATCGCCGAAGCCCGTCAGTTTGTCGAGTCAAACCGGATCATCGGCACGTCGATTCAGGAACGTGCACGTTTGTTCGCCGAGGCGCAGGGCGCATTCCGTGAAAGCGGCATGAGCGGTGAAGCTGCGCTCGACGCTGCGAAGACGATGATGCCCGTGCTGGCGAACTACGTCACAGCACGCAAGGTACTCGGCAAAGAAACAAGCGAACAGGACGAACTCAACCTCAACAAGATTGTTGAGCAGATGGGCGGCCTGAACGATTCGAAGCGCGCCGCAGCGATTGCAGATGCCGTATTCCGCGCCTCGATGTCGAGCGGCGGCATGGTGGATGCCCGCCAATTGCGCCTGTTCAAGACGTACGCCATGACGGCGTCGGCTGGCCTCAGCGACCGCATGCTGTTCGGTGGTCTCGAGCCGATCATCGGCGAAATGGGCGGCTCAACTGCGGGTACGGGTTTCCAGACCGCTTTCAACCGCCTCAACGGCATCATGTCGCTGGCGCCGCATCTGTTGGTGCAGGAAGCAACGAAACTCGGTCTGTGGGATAGCGATAAGGTCGAATTGACGCGCGGCGGCGCCGCCCGCTTCAACAAGGGCGACCCACTCAACGCGCAGATGAAGGATCTGATGTCGCACGACCTTCCGGGGTTCGCTGCGGCAATGCTGGCGAAGTACAAGACGGCCGGCATCACGCAAGACGCAGACGTTGCACGCGAGAACGAAATTCTGTTCGGTCGTACGGGTGCGCGATTCTTCAATCTGCTGATGAAGCAGTTGCCGGTGATTCAGCGGTCGCTGGAGTCTTACGACAAATCGCGCGGCATCGGGCAGACGGTTGATGACAACAAGAATTCGCCCGCGATGCGGATTCAGCAGTTCAATAAGGCTCTCGAAGATCTGAAACTGACGATCGGCGAAGGTGTATTGCCTGTGCTGACGCCGATGATCCGCGACCTGACGTGGTTCATGCAGACCATCAATCAGTACCCCGGCCTCATCAAAGCCATGACGGTCGGGTTCATTGGTCTGTCGGCCGCGATGACGTTCGGTGGCACCTTGATGCTTCTCCGTGCCGGGTTTGGTGGCTTGGGAGTCGCGATAACTGTTCTGCGTTCGGTCGTTCCCGCTCTGTCAGCAGTTATGGGCGTAGCTGGCGCTGGAAGCCTCGGCACTGCCATTGCCGGCCTCGCTGGGCCAATCGAGATTGCCGTTCTCGCTCTCGGAGCGCTGGCGGCCGCAGCATACGCATTCAGTCCGCTAAGCCAGAAAGAGATCGACGCGGCGAAGACGGACGGCGGCGTAAAGCTCAGTCCAGGCGCACAAGCCCGTATTGATCGCGGTGAACTCGATACGGTCGGACCAGTTGCCAAGCATCAAGGCGGCGGCAACGTCCACACGACAATCCACATTGATGGACGCAAGGTCGCAACAGCCGTATCGCCCTACATCGCTTTCGAAACTGGACGCTCAATGGGCACCAGTGGCGTTGACAACAATCTTGCCCTCCCCATGCCCGGCCTTAAATGAGCAACGATATCACTCTCGTCCTCGGTGACTTCACGTTTCAGGACATGGAAGTCCCGGAAGTCATCGGGTTCGGTGGCGCTCAGGCTCTGTCGGTCAAGAAACTGCTCGGTGGTGTCCGCGTCATCGACGCGATGGGTATTGATTACCGCCCGATTGAATGGTCGGGCGTGTTCTTCCCGACGCAGGACGGCGAAACCCCGCTCGATCGCGCCGAAAGCATCCAGTCGATGAAGATAGCTGGCCAGCCGGTGCTTCTGAGTTGGGACCGGCTGCTGCTGAATGTCCTTATCCGGGTGTTTGAGCCGGACTACCGCTTTGCGCGGATTCCGTACCGCATCTCGTGTGAGGTTCTTCAGGATCTCACGCTGCCGGATGACATTAGCGATGAGCCGGATGCGGACGATCTCATCAACGGCGATCTGAATTCGGCCAACACACTGACGGCGGCAACTGGCGACTCAACCCTGTCTGGGTTGATGAATTCGGTGTCGACAGCAGTCTCGAATGTGAAAACGTTCGTCGGTGCATCGCTGAGCACGGTTGCATCGGTTCTCCAGCCGATCCACCAAGCGGTTTCGTATGTGACATCGACCATCGGCACCGTCGACAACATTCTGGCGAGTGTCGGCGTGCCGGCGGGCGTGCTCCCTTCTATTCCGGTTCTACAGAACGTCGGCGTGTTCTCGTCGATCGTCAATGCGACCACGTTGCAGGTTCAGTACACGCAGATAGGTTTCCTGCTGGGCCGGATGCAGACGAATCTGAACCAGATCAACTCCAGTGGCCGCGTTATCACGGTCGGCGGCGGAAACCTGTTCGACATCGCCGCAAAGGAATACGGCAACGCTTCTGCGTGGACGCAAATCGCGCAGGCTAACAAGCTCTCAGACCCGACGCTTGCGGGCGTTACGACTCTCATTATCCCGCCGTATAACAACGGCACCAGCGGCGGCGTTCTATCCTCATGACGGCATTCCTTGCACCGATCGGGCGGCAACCTCGCGGAGCGGTCAAGGTAAATGGGGAGTTGATAAAGGGATGGATAGAGTTCGAACTGTCGAACAACGCCTATTTCTCTGCCGACACGTTCCGCTGCTCTTTCGCTGGCGCGATGCTTCCGGATGACAGGAATGTGATCTGGTTCAGCGAGCAGCAGGACATGTTTGTCGAGTTGTTCATCGGCTTCCCGCAAGACCCGACGAACTTCTCGCCCTCCGATCTGCAAAGCTGGATTTACGGTCAGGTCGATCACATCGACATCGACCCGATCACGAATACGATCGAGGTTGATGGACGAGACCTGACGCGCGTCTTCATTGACGAAAAGACGACGCAGAAGTGGCCGAACCAGACGTCTAGCCAGATCGCGACGATGCTGGCGCAGAAGCACGGCCTAACTCCCGTCGTCACGGCTACGAAGACGACGGTCGGCAAGTACTACGAGATCGACCACGTCAACATGGCTGACGAGCGGTCGGAGTGGGACATCCTCAACTATCTGGCCGATCTGGAGGGGTTCAAGGTATGGGTGCGTGGACAGTCGCTGTACTTCCAGCCCGCTCCTGATCCCACGAAGACGACGCCCTACTCGATCGTCTATCAGGTGGCAACGACGGACTCAGGCCCGAAAGCCAATTTCGAGCGCCTGAAGATGAAGCGTGCGCTCACGGTCTCCCGCGGCATTCAGGTGAAGATTCGCAGCTGGAACAAGAAGTATGCGAAGGGCTTCTCGGTCTCTTACCCGTCGAATGTGAAGACGATCAAGGTCGGACAATCGTCGGTTGGCGCTGGCGGACAGATCTATTCGAAGACCATCCCGAACCTGACGCAAGACCAAGCGCTGCAGTACGCGCAGAAGTGGTACGGGCAACTCGTCGCCCATGAAATGCGACTGGAAGACCTCGAAATGCCCGGTGACAACGATCTCGATATCACGTCGATCATCGAATTTGGCGGGACCGGGACTGCATTCGATCAGCAGTACTTCCCGGACAACATCAGCCGGCGCATTTCGTTCGATGGCGGTTACGGCATGACCATCGCAGCCAAAAACCACGCTCCAGATTCCACGGTAATCGTATGAGAGGCATGAGCGCACTTGCGAATGCGATCCGCCAGCAGGCGCGCATGTCGCAGAACGACTACGCCCTGCCGCGGCACGCGACGATCAGCAGCTACGACGCATCGAATCACGCCGTCAAGGTCATCTTGCAGCCCATCGATCCCGAAATCGGCGAGCAGGAATCGAACTGGATGCCACTCGGCGCGATCGGGATTGGCAACGGCTGGGGCGTCGCTGTCGGCCCGCAGATCGGCGATCAGGTGATGGTCGTCTATGAAAACGGCGACTTCTCGTCGGGCTCGATCGTCGGGCGCTACTTCTCTGTGGCGCAGCAGGCGCCTGCCGTGCCGTCTGGCGAGATCTGGGCGCTGCATTCGACTGGCTCTTTCGTCAAGCTCGTCACCAATGGCGATATCAAGGTGAACGCAGCGGGAAACCTGACTGCGACGGTGGGCGGCAACATGACTTCGACAGTCACGGGCAACGCGAACATCACCGCATCAGGTAGTGCCACGCTGAAAGCGGCTTCGATCAAGTTGCAAAGCTCCGGCTCGGCGCTGCTCTCTCTGCTCAATAGCCTGTTCTCGCAGTGGGCATCGACACATGTCCATTCGAACGGTAACGGCGGCGCAAATACCGGCGCTCCGACTACGTCGCCTCCCGCTGCGGGGCAAACCTCCATCGTTCAAGCCGAATGACCATCGATTGCGACCACTATTACGGCCAGGATTTGAACGTCTCGCCGTCTGGCGATATTGCGCTGGCGAACCAATCGAAAACCGGCACGCAGCGCGTCTATCGACGATTGCTGACCAATCCCTCTCTGTCTGACACGGCCGGCAACCCGATCGCATCGCCCGACTACACCTGGCATCCGAATTACGGTGCCGGCATTCCGCGCAAGGTCGGCTCTCCGGGCAATGTTCCGGCGACCAGGGCACTCATCAAAGGCCAGATGCTGATCGAGAGTGCAGTCGCTCGTCAGCCTGCGCCCCAGATCGTCCTGACGCAAGTCAACAACGCCGTCAGCGCATCGATCAAGTACACCGACGCCAACACGGCGACCACGCAATTCGTCTCCTTTGACCTATCGACCTAAATGGCGAACATCAATACCCAGTCGTTCGGCGCGATCGTCACGAACTTCGCGACAGCCGTGCAAGGTGCTGCGTCGCAACTGGTCGACTTCACGATTGGCTCAGTGTTGCGGGCGATTGCGGAGGCTGTCGCGGGCGTCTGCCTGTGGATTCAGGGGCTGATTCTTCAACTGCTGTCGACAACTCGCCTTTCCACTTCCAGCGGGAACGATGTCGACACGTTCGTCGCCGACTTCGGGCTGACTCGCGAAGCGGCTGTTGCTGCGGTCGGGCAAGTAACGTTTTCTCGGTTCACCCCGACCAACGCCGCCACCATTCCCCTTGGATCGGTGGTGCAATCGGCTGACGGGACGCAGCCGTTCTCCGTTATTGCCGATACGACTCAGGCTTACTGGAATGCATCGGCCAACGCATACGTCATCCCTGCGGGCATAACGTCGGGAATTGTGACTGTACAGGCGCAAAACGCCGGCATTCAGGGCAACGTCAGCGCCGGCACTATCACGGCACTCGGCACTGCGATTCCAGGTATCGACTACGTCAGCAATGCAAATGCCTTCACCAGTGGTGTCAACGCCGAATCAGACGCCGCCCTCAAGTCTCGCTTTGCGCTCTACATTCAAGGTCTGCGGCAAGGCACCAAGTCTGCCGTAGCATCGGCGATCGCCGGGCTTCAGCAAGGGATTGAGTACACGCTGACCGAGAACCAGACGCTGGGAGGCGCAACTCAGTACGGGTTCTTCTATGTCGTCATCTCGCCCTTCAGCACTACCCTGCAAAACCAGGTGTATGCAGCGATCGACGCCATTCGACCGCTCAGCGTGACTTTCGCTGTGTACGGGGCAACAAATCTGACGGCGAATATTTCCGTCACCGTCACGGTATCGTCGGGCTACACGCACTCGGCAATCGCGACGGCTGTGCAATCGGCGCTGCAATCGTTCATCGCGACACTTCAGATCGGCCAGACGCTGTACTGGTCGCAACTCTACTCGGTTATCTACGCCGTCGCTGGCGTGCAGGAAGCGACCCTTCTGCAAATCAACAGCGGAACGTCTGATCTTGTCGCAACCTCCTCTCAGGCGATCGTAGCCGGAACGCTCACGGTGAATTGATGACCACGGGATCTCAAAGCGACATCGTTGTCCGACTCCAGCAGTATTTGCCGCGCGGATGGTTTGGTGATTTCAACAACGCACCGAACATCAACGCGGTTCTCCAAGGTGCTGCGTGGGGTTTGTCCACGCAGTACGCGCTGCTGACATTCGCCGCGCTGCAAACTCGTATAGCGACTGCGACGGGCGGCTGGCTCGATCTCATATCCAACGATTTTTTTGGAACGGCACTTCCTCGCCTGCAGAACGAATCGGACGGTGCATTTCGCGCGCGCATTCTGGCGAATCTCTTTGTGAAGGGCCCTACGCGTGGCGACATGTCGGCGGTTCTCACGCTGATTACGGGCCGCAAGCCCGACATCTTCGAGCCGAGCAACACCACGGATTCCGGCGGGTGGGATGGCGGCTTTTACTGGGACTCCGGCGTCGGTAGATGGGGCGCGCCGATGCCATATCAGAGTCTGGTAACAGCATATAGGCCAGCGACAAGCGCCCTGTCGCTTGGCGAACTCGATTCATTCCGATGGTCGTTCGACACGTACGGCGCGTGGTCCGATTCTCCCGTTACGTCAGTCACTGACGCCGCAATCATTGCCGCCGTCGAATCCACTCGAGCCGTTGGAACCGTGGTCTGGCTACGAATCACCAACGGACCAGTGACGCCCTGACCTCATCCATCGCACATCTACAAACCGCCTTCGGGCGGTTTTTTCGTTTACGGAGTCTGAATGGACCGCAGCACCATCTATACGGGTGAACAGGGCCGAAGCGTTGACTTTCTGTTCGCTCAACGCGCCACGATGATTGGCCTAGGCAAGTTGGCTCAAGCTGCATTGGGCAGCAACACCATCGTCCGCGGCCTCGCCGTGACTGCGAACTCCCCCGCAGCACTCAACGTGCTCGTTGGCATTGGCGAGATCTACACGCTGACCACTGTTGACGGGACTGCATGGGGTTCGCTGCCTGCCGATACGACGGACACGATCATCCAGCAAGGGCTGAACATGTCAGCCCAGACGATCTCGACCCCCGCTCCCGCTACCAGCGGTTACAGCATCGTCTATCTGATCGAAGCGCAATTCGTTCAGTCCGACACCAACAGCGCTGTCTTGCCTTACTACAACAGCGCGAATCCTCAAGTTCCGCTGAACGGCCAGGGTGGCAATGGTCAACCTCAAGCGACGCAACGCCAAGGTCTCGTCTCGATCCAGGCGAAGGCAGGCGTCGCTGCGCCTACCGGAACGCAAGTAGCGCCTTCAGTCGATGCCGGCTGGACCGCACTCGCTACCGTGACGGTAGCGAACGGCCAGTCGACGGTGACCTCGGGCAACATCGCAATCCCCGCTGGCGTCCCGCAAGTCTCGAGCCTCCTGCAGATGATGCAGACGGGCTCGTCCTCGTACGCTATCGACTCAAGCGCGAGCGCCAACACTGTCACGGTCTCACTAACGCCGCCCATCACGTCCTATGCGGACGGCCAGCCGATCAACTTTCAGGCTGCAAACACGAACACCGGCGCATGCACGATCAACGCTGGCGGCGGTAGCGTCTCGTTGACCGGCGCAAACGGCGCATTCCAGGGTGGTGAAATCGTCGCTGGCAAGTTCTATGAGGCAGTCTATCGCCAGAACTTGGGCCAAGTCGTCGTCATCGGCCAAAGCGGCGGCGCCCTCCAAGTCTCCCCCGCCACGCAGAGCCAGCATGCTCCGCAGATGGGGCAGGTAGGAGCACTTCAGTCGGTCACGGCCACTGTTGCGTCCAATGCTCTGACGGGAACGCTCAATGCGCCTACGCCACTGTCTTTCCGAAATCCAACGTTGACTAGTGGAGTTCCTGTTTCGGCGTTTATCGCATCGAATCTGTCATTGACCGTGCCGTCTGGAGCAACGCTCGGCACCGTGTCGGGTCAGGCAGCGCGTATCGTCTGGCTGGTCGCATACAACGGCGGCACACCGGCGCTCTGTGTCGTGAACCTCTCGGGCGGCGTCAACCTCGACGAAACGACGCTGATCAGCACGACTTCGATCGGTGCCGGCTCGACTGCGGCGAATGTAATCTATTCCAGCAGCGCGATCACAAGCTCACCGTTTCGCGTCGTCGGATTCTGCGACATCTCGGAAGCAACGGCAGGAACGTGGGCAACCGCTCCGACGACCGTTCAGGGGATTGGCGGCCAAGCGCTGGCGGCGCTCAGCAGTATCGGGTACGGGCAGGCGTGGCAGAACGTCGCAGGAAGCAGATCGCTTGGCACAACCTACTACAACACGACCGGAAAACCGATCGTCGTACACGTAAGCATTCAGTCAACCAGCACCAACGCAGGTCCGTCGGTCATAACGAGCGGACTGACAATAGTAGGATCGTCTTCCTCGGCCGCGAATACCGTTGGCTCGATTGATGTGATTATCCCTCCTGGTAGCCCATATCAGTCAAATATGCTCGTCGGCGGCTCCGTGAATAATAGCGGAGCCACCGTTACTGGCTGGTTCGAACTTCGTTAATTGGGTGAAGTATGTCTTATACCGATCAATATTTCATTGACAAATCGGGTGGACTCCATTTTCTGTCGGCGCAAGATCAGGAAAATGCAGTTGCTCAAGGCTTATCGCTTCCTGATCCGGATTGGATGGTGGCGA
Source organism: Paraburkholderia sp. Tr-20389 (assembly GCF_017104565.1). Classification (GTDB taxonomy): domain Bacteria; phylum Pseudomonadota; class Gammaproteobacteria; order Burkholderiales; family Burkholderiaceae; genus Paraburkholderia. The sequence continues at coordinate 86,997 of NZ_JAAGPD010000040.1, forward strand.
CGGCCGATCAGGTGGACGCGGTCCAGAACCCACCCCTGTCCTTGCAGCAGAAGGCAGCGCAACTCTTGACTAGCGGACTGACAATCACCAGCGTGGGCACGCCATCGCTGAACGGAACGTATGCCGTCGATCAGTTGAGCCAGTCTGACATCATTGCGATCGAGACTGGCTTGAACGCAGGAAAGGGATTTCCGGGAGGCGCAACGACGTTCGGATATCAGGATGCATCTGGCGTGGCGCATGAGTTCAGCGAAGCCAGTTTCACCGACCTAGCGGCCGCTGTGCGCGACTTCGTGTACGCGATTCGCGCAGTCACTGCTGGTTCTTCGAGCCGCCTTCCGACGCCCACAGCTTCAATCGCATAGCAATCTGGCCTATCTCGCGGTCTGACGGTTGCTCTGGCAGTTCGACCCAATGCGTAACGCCGGGCGCACCCCAGTGGGGCGCCCGGATGCCGCGCGAGAATTCCTTGAACTCAGCGAGTTGAAGCTCGCCGTTTGAGATAACGGCATACACCTTGAATGCGGTCGGCTGTTCGATAGCCGAATTCCATCTCATTGAAGCGACCTCACAATCGGGGTTAAGACTTCCGCCTCCCGTTGCGCTTTTATCGCGTATAGCGCGTCGTTCGGATGAATGCCATCAGTAAGCATCGTTTGCCAAAGCGGGAGCGACTGGATATAACTATACTGCTGAACGATGGGTACGTTCATCTGCGTTGCAACATAGTCCATCATCGCAACGTATGGCCGAAGATCTGGCACAGACGAATCCGTCGTCGGATTTGGCTCTTCCAGAATCGCGATTCGACCAGCAGCGCGCACCGTAGCCACCCATTGCGTCAGATATTGCCCATACTGATCCGTCGTGTAGCTTCGCGCATCGTTGATGGCGAAGTTGCAGATCCAGATTTGCGCTTGGCTGTCGATTGGCAGGAAGGCTGCGAGCGTACGGATGTAAGGCGACAGGCCATTCAAAAGTTGATACGTGTTCGTGCCTGATAGCGCATTATTTTGGACCGTGATGCTGTCATTGCCAAGCGTCGCGCGCAATTGTGCTTGCAGCATGGCTGGTGCGCTGTTCGCTGTTACGGTGCCAACGCCATTAACAGTTTCATAGCCAGCCATCGTCGAATCGCCTTGCGCCGATATCGTCACCACATTGGGAGTGGCGGGAACCGTAGAAGCCGGTTGGACAGAAGCAGCTTGGGGTTGTGCGGTTGAGCCGCCACCCCCTCCGCATGCAGAAAGAATCATGGCGCAAATCGCACATGAGAATATCGTGGCAATCTTAAACATGATTCGGTCTTCCTTCGTCGCTATTGGATCTCTGGGCCACCGCACCCACATCGGTTGCCGCCGATCGTGAGCGCACCTGCTAAATTCGCCTTCTTCTGAGTTTCATGCCGCCTTCTTGGGTGGCGTGAGCGCTTCAAGCACATCCGCCGACCACTTCACTTGCGGGACCGGCGCGCCGCTTCCGTGCTTCTTGCCGGTATCGAAGATCCGTGAAAATCTTCTGCCTGCTTCTGTCGGCTCCCACTTGTCGCCAGGTTTCGTCTGCAATCCAGCTTCAGACAGCAACAGATTCATATTCCGCGCCGACGTGCCGCATCTTCTGCCCAGTTCGGTCGGCGTGAAGTAGAGCGATTCCTGATTCGACGCCTCAATGTGCGTGCGACCCATTAGCTGAAGCACGTTCGCTCCCGAAACGGTTTGCACCGCCTGGTTCGCGCTGATCGCTGCAGCTTGTCGGTCACAGCCAATCAGCACCGCGATCTCGAAGAACGGCTGAAAGAGCCTCACTGCATCGTGAAGTTCGCCAGCCTTCGGCGTGGAATAGGAGCCCGTCTTACGGATGGCTGGCAAAACCTCGCTAGTCACCCAGCGTTTAAATCTTCTCGCTTCGTCCTTCGTGCTTCCGAGTATCAGCGCATAGAGACCCGACTCGTTGATGTGGTTGCTGGCTTGAGCGCGGCCCATTGCGTCGATGATGTCGCGTTTTGCGACGTCATCTTCATGGACATGTTTTGCGATTGCGTCGCGAGCGTTTGAATACGCCAACGCTGCGCAAACGTCGTTGGCGCAAAACCACGGCTCGCCGCTCTCATCCTTTTGGATTCTGATGGCGAATGATTCGAAGTTGAAAGGGATGATAAGATTCGTCACGTTGTTTCCTTAGTTGGGTTTCGACGTCAAGGCTCCGAGTGATCCGTCCAAGATCAAGCGCTCGGGGCCTTTCCTTTTTCTTCAGCCTGCTTTTCCTTTATCAGCTCAATCAACTGGCCGTTCATCGACCTGTTGCGCTGCTGCGAATACTCTTTGAACCAATCGCGGAGATCGCCAGGCATGCGCATTTGAATCTTTGCTTCGTTCTTCATCGGTGCTCCTTCTGCCCTCAAATCTGAGGCAGTGGTTGTGAGTATAGGGTGCCATCAAATCTGAGGCAAGCAGTTTTTGCCATTTTTTTGAAGGCAGGCGGTACAATGCCGCCATGGCAAAGCAAGACGACTACACGAAAACGGCGCTCCGACTACCGCGCGAGCTTCACCAGAAGCTTACGGACGCGGCGTCAGAGCGCGGGCACTCCTTGAACACGGAGATGGTCTACCGGCTCGGCGCATCCTTCGATGGCGGCGAAGACTCCGATCGGCAAATCGAAATCAATGCCATCCTGAAAGGGTTACGGGACACGATTGCTGAGGTGGCTCGAAACGACAACGAGCGTGACGATGCTGTTCGTGCAATGGGGCGCGATCTGCATCTGCTCTGTCGTGAGGCGATGCCCCTAATCGATGATGAGCACCAGTTATTGAATGTTTTGCATATGCTGGCCGCCGTTGGCGCTGCAATGCAGGCGGGCGACATCACGGATGCACAGGGCCAGTTGAGAGCGCTGTACTACCTAGCCTCAAAAATCGCCGCGATCAAACCAGCAAACGAATAACGAAGCCGCCCAAAGAGGCGGCTTTTTTACGACCACTACCAACCGCCTACGGGCGGTTTTTTCATTTCTCCGGGGCTACTTTTGGAACAAGACATGATCTCCATGCCCGATGACGACTTCAGAAAGCACGTCGTCGATCGACTCAACGCCCAGGATGCAGCGATTCAGGAAAACACAACGCTCACAAAGAGCATCGCTGCCGACACCGCATTCATGCGCGAGGCATGGAAAGACGGCATCGCGACGGTGCGGTTTTTCTGTCGACTCGCCGCGGCGTGGCGGTTTCTGTTGAAACAGGTTGTCGTGCCGGTTGGCCTGCCTGCGACGTTCATCTACGCACTGGTCTACTACTCCAGCCACGGCCACATGCCTGACTGGCTCGAATCCGGATACAAGCTACTGAAGGTCTTGCTATGAACCTGACAGCGCAGATCGTCGCTGCCGGTTGCGGTGCGACGCTTCTGCGCTCGGCGCAGTGGGTCAGCCCGCTTCAAGCCACCTGCGACAAGTACTTCATCAATACCCCGCTTCGTGTGGCTGCCTTCCTCGCGCAATGTGGCGTCGAATCCGCACGCCTCACTGCCCTCTCCGAGAACCTGAACTACAGCGCGACCGGCCTACTCACCACGTTCCCGAAGTACTTCAACGCAGTCGAAGCCGCGCAGTACGAACGCCAGCCGCAACGCATCGCGAATCGCGTCTATGCGAACCGTTATGGCAATGGAAATGAGGCGAGTGGTGACGGTTTCAGATTTCGTGGCCGCGGCTTGCTGCAAGTGACATTCAAAGACAACTACGCCGCATGCGGTAAGGCGATTGCATTACCTCTCACCGATCACCCGGAATTGCTCGAACAACCGTGCAATGCAGCGCTCGCTGCGGGCTGGTATTGGGACTCGCGCGATCTAAACAAGCTGGCTGATGCTGGCAAGTTCGAAGGCATCACGCGCGCTATAAACGGTGGGTTGAATGGGTATTCGGAGCGTCTTGCTCTGTATTCCGCCGCGAAACGCGCACTGGGAATTCAGCCGCAAAACGGATAAAGCCGGTTTACCCGAATAACAGCTATGCCCGCCTCGAGCGGGCTTTTTCATTTCTGGATGCATATGGCCGACACAGTCGTTTTCCAGATAGACGGCGGATCGGACTGGTACAAGGAAATCACGCTCAAGAACGACGACGGAACGCTGCTGAATCTCGCCGGCTGTCAGGCGCATATGCAGGTTCGGCCGACGTCTCAGAGTCAGACGGTTCTCCTTGACCTATCCACCGCTGAGAACTCGCTTCAAATCGACGCAACCACTGCGACGATTTCATGGAATATCCCAGCGACCCAGACTGCGACGTTTCAGCCCCAGGCCGGCATGCCGCTTTCACCCACGCTTGATCCGACGACTTCTACATTTGGCGTCTTCGATCTGCTCGTGAAGTTTCCGGGCGGACAAATCACCTCCTTCCTGTCGGGCCAGGTTGTTCTGAAGCTCGGCGTAACACATCCTTTCTGAGGACTCTATGACTGTAGTCGTAGTCAATACGCCTGGTCCGCAAGGGGCTCCGGGCGCACAGGGCGTTCCCGGTCCGCAAGGTGCGCCCGGCACGAACGGCACCAATGGAACGAATGGGGCTCCGGGCGCTACAGGCGCGACTGGCCCACAAGGACTTCAAGGGCCGCGCGGCGACACGCGACGTATCACAGGTCAGCGCTGTTACTTCGATGCACCGAGCGGTCAGGCTCAAGGTCCGACCCAAGGCAACATCAAAATTGGCGTGACCATTCCTGCTGGTGCGACCGATCTGCAGGTTGTTCTGTCGAATGCGTGGGGCAGCGAAACCGCGCCAGGCACGAACACGATCACGTATTCGGGCTATTGGGAATATCCGGCTGGCACCTTCACGCAGATCACGTGGGCTGGCGCGACGTCGGTAACTATCGCTGTCGCGGCGCAAGTGACCAGCGACGCTGCGACGAATCTCGTTGTGCCTCCTGGCGCATCTGCGAACCTTCGCCTGTTCATTACGTGTCCTGCGGGTGGCGTGTTCCCGTATGCAATGTACGCGGCTGATACCGGTTGCGGCTATATCGAAGACACGGGCGCGACGGGCAATCAATCGAATAACGCATCGTTCACGTATCCGCAGCCCAACGCGTATATGCCTTCGCCGACTGCGATCATCGGCGTTCCGTTGCTGCCGGTGAAGTCGTTTGCGTTCCTCGGCGATTCCATCACGCGCGGCACTGGCGATGGTCAAGACGGAGGCTGGGCTATCCGGATGCTCGGCGGTGGTCAATCGACTACGCATAGCTACGTCAACCTTGGCGTCGGCGGCGAACTCGCAACGACGGGCTTTATCCCGCATCACGGTTTGCGTCGTGGTGGATACAAATTCGCCGATGTGATCTGCACGAACTACGGCACGAACGACATTTTCTCGCGCGCGCAGACGTTCGTTCAGATGCAGGCCAATCTGATCGCGTCCTGGTGGGCGATGGCGGGCACTGGCGCAGATGTCTATCAAGGCACGCTGCTGCCGCGCACGTCGTCAACCGATGGCTGGAGTTCTCCGGGCGGTCAGACGCCGATCGCCGGTTTCGAGCCGGGCGGGACGCGCTCGCAACTCAACGCATGGATTCGCGCCGGCGCGCCGATGGTGAATGGCGTTGGCGTTGCCGTGGGCACGTCAGGCGCTGTCGTCGCAGGACAGGCTATGCATCCGCTCAAAGGCTATTTTGAAATGGGCGATGCAGTCGAAACCGTACGTGATTCTGGGCTCTGGAAGACAACCGGCAGCGTCAACGGCTGGACGTCAGATGGCATCCATCCAGGCGGTCTGAACGGCCAGGGCGCTGCGGCAATCGCAACTCTCGCAGCGACGTTCCTGCCGGTCTGACGCATCCCCACTTAGAACTCAGCCGCCTTCGGGCGGTTTTTTCGTTTACGGAAATGCCCCTCATCAAACACCTCGTCGATGCTGCGCAAGGCAAGCATCCGGTAACGCACGCTCGCTCGGGCCATTGGCCGACCGTCCGCAAGCAGCACCTGGCACTACACCCAGTTTGCGAACTTTGCGGCGGCTCGGAAGGCCTCGAGGTGCATCACGTGCGTCCTTTCCATCTGCATCCCGATCTCGAACTCGATCCATCTAATCTCATCACGCTCTGCGAAGCGAAGAAAGGCGGCATCAATTGCCATCTCGCCTTCGGACATCTCGGCTCGTACAAGAGCTTCAACGTCGACGTTCGCGAGGACGCCACACATTGGAGCCAAAAGATAAAGCAGCGTCCGCTCTCGGACAGCTAGCCAAGACCATCACGGGATAACACCTCTGGAGTTTTCATGGCAAACGTCATTGTCACCGTAGCAACGCAACAACAGGCCTTCCCCGCTGGCACCGCTGCAGCCGGCATCGTTATCACGCTCGTCGGCGCATCCGTCGCGCCTCAGCATATTTCTGCCGCGCCCTACTCCGCTTCGTTCTCCGATGTCGCACCTGGCACTTACACGGCATCGGCTCAGGCTGTCGACGCGAATGGCAATCCGCTCGGCGCTGCTGCTGTATCGGCTGAATTCACCATCGCCGCTCCGGTCATGGTCGACGTTCCGCAGACCGTTTCCGTGACGGTGCAGTGATGCGCTGGCTGCTGGCGTTCTTCTGTCGTCGGCGCGTGAAGGCAGATGTGCCAGTGGCCTTCCACGTCCGCATATTGAAATAATTCGTTATCCGGATTAAATAGGCGTAAAATAGCGAGAGCCGGTCAGTGCGTCAACACTGGGCCGGCCCTCTAACCCCCATCCATGTAAGGAGCATGAACGATGGCTGATCGCAATCCTACGCCCATTGGCGAAAAATTCAACCTTCTCACCATCGTCGGTGAGCCAGAGTATATCCCCGGAAGGCCGCGTCGGGTGACGGTGCAATGCGACTGCGGAACTATCAAAGACGTTCCACTTAGGGACATCAAGACCGGGAATACGAAATCATGTGGGTGCCTAAAGTTCGCTCCGGCGATATTCAATCAGACGCATGGTCACGCCAAACGCGGAGCTCACTCGCGGGAGTATGACATCTGGATAAGCATGAAGTCCCGGTGCACTCGTCCCACATCTCAGCGGTGGGAGCAATATGGCGGCCGAGGAATTCGGGTATGCGAGCGTTGGATGACTTCTTTTGAAGCATTCTTCGAAGACATGGGGAAGTGCCCGGATGGACTTTCTCTGGATCGCGAGGATGTCAATGGTAACTACGAGCCCGGTAATTGCCGGTGGGCGGACGACGAGACGCAGCGCAACAACCGCCGCAACAACCGCGTGATCGAATACCAAGGGGAGTCTATGACGTTAGCACAATGGTCGAGAAAACTCGGGCTCAATGAAAATATCATTGAAAAGCGCCTGAAGAGAAACTGGCCAATTGACCGAGCATTTTCCCAACCAGCTAGGCCTCCCAGGTATAAACGCACTTAAACAAACCCCGCTTCGGCGGGGTTTTTTATTGGAGTAACCATGAATATCTATCTCAAGGTCGTGTGCTACGCGGCACTCATGGGCGTGTGGGGCGTATTCGCCTTCTGCGGCAAAACCGATGTAGGCGGCTTCATCGAAGCAATCGGTGCCGCCTTGGCTGCGCTTGGAGCAATTCACGCCGTGGCATCGAACAAAGCCCAGCCTCCTGCAGCAAATGGCCCCGCGCCGACTCAGGTTGTGAGCGAATGATCCGCGCCGCCCTGCTGGCTCTTGCCCTCTCTGGCTGTGCGGGGCAGGCCGCATACGACATCCGTCCGTTCTACGACGAAGCATCGAAGCAAGTCCTGTGTTGTGCCGCTTCGATCACGAACGGCAAGGACATCTCGAGCGTCAATGTCCACGTCCAGAAGACGGCTGACGGCTACACGCTGGACTTCTCCGAGACCGGAGTCGGTGCCACTGCCCCGATAACCGCTCAATCGCAAGCCACTACCGCGGTCGCTGGCGCAGTCTCGAGCGCTGCTGCCGCCGCAATCAAACTCGCTCCCTAAAGGTCATCACAATGCGTAAATTCATGCCCTTGCTGGCAGGCGCAGCCCTGTCCGCTTGTGTCGTTGTACTCTCCGGCTGCCCGTCGACACCCACTCTCACGTTCCCGCAACAAGTCGCTATCGCTTGCGGCGCGGCAAACGGTGAAATTGCCATTCTCAAGGCTGACGGCGTTTTCACTGGCGGCGCTGCCGACACGCTATCGAAGACGGTTCAACCCGATCTCGAAAAGGTCTGTGCTGTCGGCGCGACGATCACGAGAGCTGATCTGCAAACGATCGTCAATGCGACGCTTCCGCTCGTGAAGTCGTTCGTCGACGAATCAGCGCTGCCGCAGGACAAGAAGAACGTGGCCGACGCGGCGATTGATTCTGGCGTGCTGGCGTTCAATATCGCGATCAGCCTTGCGCCGACAGTCGCTGCCTCGGCACCTGTCGCAGCATCGGCGGTGCAGTAATGGACTTCGGGCCGATTCTCGACGCGGCTCGACGCGCGCAGGCCGCGTACATCATGGATGCGGCGCAGTCTAAGGCCGCGTTCGAAGCGCTCGGGCATACGTTCATCAGCCAGTTCAAGGATCACGACTCGCAGGCTGTGCTGTCTGTCGGCCCGGATGGCAAGACGTATTTCAGCCTGGCCGGCACGCGCGCATCGGATTTGCAGATCGGCGATATCGTCGATGATATCGACCTGTCGCCAGTCAGCGTCGCCAAGGGCGCCAACGTCACACGCGGTCCTCACGATAGCGCCAAGGAGTTATATGCATGGGCCCTTGCGACGTGCCCCGCCGGGACCATGCTGAATATCTGCGGGCATTCCCTTGCGGCCAGTAGGACGCACCTGGCTCCGCTGTTTGTCCCTTCTGCGCAGATCGGCACTCTGCATTCGTTCGCTGCGCCCAAGTTTGCCGATGCCGGGTATTACGCGACGTATGCGCATCAGTTGACGAACATGGTCTGCGTCGTAAATGGGGCCGATGGATGGTGTTCGTGGCCCTGGTTTGACCGACGCTGGCAGGCTAGACCATTGGTCCAGCACATATGGCTCAAGGACGATCACGGCACGTTTGCCATGATCGACGGCAACAAGTGGCCGGGTGGGTGGCGGTTCAGCGACCACGACATGGACAACTATGAAGCCCGCATCGGAAAGATAGCGTGCATGTCGGACATCAAGCCTGCTGCCTGATACCTGAATCAGGTAATTCCGTACCTCATCGCAGTTTCACAGTGCCGAGGCTGTTTTTTGCTTTAACAGCCCCGGCACTGTATCCCCTCCGAATACCTCGGAGCGTTACGCTCTGACGGCCTATGCTGCCTTCTTCTCTCCGAAGTTGGCAAACTCCCCATTCAGTTCCTGTGCAGCCTTGCAGTACGCTGCGTGCGCCTCTTCCGGCGCTTTGAATCCGCCTAGATATTTTCTTTTCCCGCCAATTCTGATTTGGGCGTACCAGCATTTGTCGGCCTTGCTCCACGAAACCCCTTTGAATCCGGAAGTATTATTGGCGGCCAACCGACTGTTGCTCCGATTCTGTCCAGCAGTAGCGATGCGGATATTTTCGCGGCGATTATCTGTTCGGTACCCGTTCTTGTGATCGCCCTTCCTCGAATCCCCGAATTCAAGACCAAGCAATTCCCTGTGCATGAAAATCGTCGTTGATTTTCCCACCTTGATTGGATGCGCCGCTTTTCGGCAAGCATATCCTTCATGGTCGGCGTGCCATTTGAACTGTGACAACCATTCAAAATCCTCGTCGTCGACCAGCGCGACGAGTCCTTTTGTCAGAGGAATCTCTCTCAAGCGTCTCTCCGGGTGTGATTGTTTCCTCACGGTGCCAATTTGGTGCCATGGCTCCACAAAGAAAACCTAACCCGTTGATTTCAAATGCGCTTTACCGAGGTACTGATTCCATCGATGATTGTTCTCGTTGCGTGGACGTCGGCGGGTGGTTGACGCGGCTCTATCTGAACTTGAACTGCAACTGCGCTCGTGACTGCAACTGCTCTTTCGCTGACGACAACCGCGCGGCCCGTAATGCGGCGTTGAGTGCGACCAACGGCCCGTCATCCGTGCGACAGGCCCATGCGTCGTGCCAGCATGCGTGCTACTCCGGAGGATTCTAACACCCGTCCTGCCCGCCACGCGCCGCCTGGCGGGCGATTGCGCGATGCGCGCGGCGCGCGTTCGGGGCCGTGGCGGGTGTCGCAAGAATGTTTTCGCGAAACGCTTGACACGCTTCTTCGACCCGCTATAATCTCGGTCTCTGCTTCAAACGCACCTTGCCCAGGTGGCGGAATTGGTAGACGCACTAGGTTCAGGTCCTAGCGGTGGCAACACCGTGGAGGTTCGAGTCCTCTCTTGGGCACCAAGATTCAAATGAAAGCCGCCTTCGGGCGGTTTTTCATTGTAGTGAGAGCAATTGCAGTCACGCAGTACCGGTTGATCGTGAGTCATTTGATGCGCGAACAACCAGGCGAAAAGATGAAGTGTTTTTCGAAATACCGATTGACACGCAGAATCTTCTCGCTAAAATAGCGGTCTAGCTTGAGACGTGCCCAGGTGGCGGAATTGGTAGACGCACTAGGTTCAGGTCCTAGCGGTGGCAACACCGTGGAGGTTCGAGTCCTCTCCTGGGCACCACTCTCTTAAGCAAACAAATCACCCTGCAAAGCGATTCGCCTGCAGGGTTTTTTGTTTGTGGCGTCCGGTTCTATTTCTCCTTTGCTGCGCTTCAACACAGGTCGTCGCGTGACAGGCGGAACCGCACATAGCCGTTCGCCATCCCTTCCCGCTTCATCCCGAGTTTCTCCGCCACGTGTTGCGACGCGCCGTTTCCCTCGGCGATGCCCGCAATGACGGACTCCACTCCCACCGTGCCGAACGCATGCGCAACGACAATGCGCGCTGCTTCGCTTGCGATCCCTCGACCCCACGCATCGCGCACGAGCCGCCAGCCAATTTCGATTTCCGGCCCGCGTGCATCTTCGGGAATCAACAGCACCCAGCCGACGAAGCGCGCCGGCGCAACGCGCTCGACGATCGACCAGTAGCCCAGTCCATCCGGATACGCACGCGTAATGCGATCGACGACGAAGCGCCGATGCGCATCCGCGTCATGCCACGGACCATCGACGTAACGCGTGACCTCGGGATCGCGATCCATCGCGATGCAATCATCGAGATCGGCGAGCGTGCGTGGCCGCAAATACAGGCGTGGCGATTCGAAAAACGGCAGCAAAAGTTATTCCCGATAATTACGAATAACAAACCGGTGTCGATCAAAAATACTACATTGATTACATTAACCAGACATTAACTCCGCATTCGATTCCGCTTATCCAGGATTAGCACTGATAAAGCGCGCTGTTTCATGCAGCCGCTTAATCGTCGGCGTACACTCTTTCGAGCCTCCCGCTATGGGGCGCGGCGTGCAGCGCCATGTGTCGTCGAACGGAATGGCCGGCACGGTTAATCGGAGACAGCAGCAGCCAGTCGCATGAGACGGGAGTCAGGCAGTGATCCTGACTCCGGATCACAGGAGAACAATTGAAATGAACTGGACTCGGGAACAAAGAAACGTCACGATCGCCGCCTATTTAGGCTGGACGCTCGACGCATTCGATTTCTTTCTGATGGTTTTCGTTCTGAAAGATATCGCGAGCGAATTCGGCACCGATATCAAAGCCGTTTCATTCGCCATCATGCTGACCCTGATGATGCGGCCCGTCGGCGCCCTCATCTTCGGCTTTCTTGCCGACAAGTTCGGCCGCCGTCCCACGCTGATGATCAACATCGCGTGCTTCTCGCTGCTCGAACTGCTGTCCGGCCTCTCGCCGAATCTCACCACGCTGCTGATACTGCGCGCCCTCTTCGGCATCGCGATGGGCGGCGAATGGGGCGTCGGCGGCGCGCTGACGATGGAAACCGTGCCGCCCAAGGCGCGCGGCTTCGTGTCGGGTCTGTTGCAGGCGGGCTATCCGAGCGGCTATCTGCTCGCCGGGCTAGTGTTCGGCCAGCTGTATCAGTACATCGGCTGGCGCGGGATGTTCTTCGTCGGCGTGCTGCCCGCGCTGCTCGTGCTCTACATCCGCGCCCACGTGCCCGAATCGCCTGCGTTCAAGACGCTCGAAAAACGCACGCGCCCGGGCCTCGTCGCGACGCTCAAGCAGAACTGGGTGCTGTCCGTCTACGCGATCATCCTGATGACAGCGTTCAATTTCTTCTCGCACGGCTCGCAGGATCTGTATCCGACCTTCCTGCGCGTCCAGCACAACTTCGACGCGCACGCGGTGCAGTGGATCACGATCACGCTGAACGTCGGCGCGATCGTCGGCGGGCTGTTCTTCGGCGCGCTGTCGGAGAAGATCGGCCGCCGGCGCGCGATCTGCATCTCTGCGCTGATTGCGCTGCCCGTGCTGCCGCTGTGGGCGTTCTCGTCGACGCCCGTGCTGCTCGCCGCCGGCGCGTTTCTGATGCAGATTTCGGTGCAAGGCGCATGGGGCGTGATTCCCGTGCATCTGAACGAGATCTCGCCCGATGAGATCCGCGCGACCTTCCCAGGGCTCGTGTACCAGTTGGGCAATCTGATCGCGTCGGTGAACGGGCCGTTGCAGGCGGGCGTCGCCGAAGCGCACGGCAACGACTACGCGACCGTGATGGCCGTCGTGATCGGCATCGTGGCCATCGTGATCGCGGTGTTCATCCTGTTCAGCCGCGAACGACGCGGCATCGACATGACGCAATCCGCCGAACAGGTCACGGCGACGGTTCACTGAGCGCTGGCACAAGGGGCGCCGCAGCGCCCCGCCCATGCAGTAGAAAAAGGCCGCTCCGATCCGTTTCGAAGCGGCCTTTTTCACGCCCGCCATCTGCGCGAAGGCAGACGGTCAGGCGCTTTTTAGAGGAATGTGTCGACACTCCCCTCTTGCCCGATCCCCGGCGCCATTCTTATCCTGAAAAAGAACGCACGTTTCAAATTCCAATTTGAATCGACTGTTTTCAGGAGTCCCAAGACCCGTCACGAAGGCGCGGCTCAGGCTCGACAGGGAGAGACACGACATGACGACACGCACGACGGGCCGCCACGCCGGCGACACGAAATCGCGCATCCTCGATGCGGCCGAGACGCTCTTCATCGAATGCGGTTATGAAGCGATGTCGCTGCGGCAGATCACCTCGAAGGCCGAGGTCAATCTGGCCGCCGTCAACTATCACTTCGGCAGCAAGGAATCGCTGATGCACGCGATGCTGTCGCGCCGCCTCGATCTGCTGAATCAGGAGCGCCTGAAGCTGCTCGACCGCTTCGACGCATTGCTCGGACCGCGTCTGACCTGCGAGCACGTGCTGGGCGCGATGTTCATTCCGGCGCTGCGCGTGTCGCGCGATACGCGCATCGGCGGCAAGGCGTTTCTGCGGCTGCTCGGCCGTGCGTACACGGATCCTTCGCCCTTCATTCGCGACTTCCTGGGCGCGCACTATGCGTCCGTCGCCGGCCGCTTTTTCGATGCATTCCAGCGCGCGCTGCCGCATCTGCCGCGCGAGGAACTCGGCTGGCGGCTGCACTTTGCGATCGGCGCGCTGTCGGGCGTGCTGGCGGGCGCCGACACCGACAGCCTCATCACCGAGTTCTCGCAGGGCAAGTCGATGAACGACCTGCAGTTGATCGCGCGGCTCGCGTCGCTGATCGTGTCCGCGTTGAAGGCGCCGCTGCCCGACGCGAGCCAGTTGGCCGTGTTCGCATCGGTGCTCGGCGATGCGGGCAGCGACGACATCGCGTGCGACGCCATGCGGCAGGCGCAGGCCGATCAGCAGGCAAATCAGGCAACGCAGCCTGATCCGCCGACGAGCGCCGCCCAACACGCCGCCGACGGATCACGCGCCGAACCCACGCCCGCGCAATCGCAATCCGACACACCCGAGCCCGGCACGCGCTTCGCGGCGCACGGATGATGACGAACGACGTCCTGCACACGAACGACCGCAGCCCGCATTAGACGCGCCTCTCGGTGCGGCGGGCACACCGGCTGCGACGGATGACGGCGGACACGACGGCGACGCGATGAAGGCGATGCAGGCACTGCGCGTCCCGCCTCAGGACGACTCGAAGGGAAATCGCGAGCCGGCCGTGCACCGCGAGTCGCGCTCGCCCTGCGAAATCGAAAAGGAGGGATTGCCATGACGTGGTTCATCGTTGCGCTGCTCGTCGTTGCCGGGGCGCTCGTCTATGTGCGGGCACGGGCGGCGTGGTGGCTCGCGTGCGTCGCCGCGTGGGTCGCGGCCGTCTCGCTGACGCATGCAGCGGGCATGACGGCATCGATCGTGCTGGCCGTCGTGCTCATCCTTCCCGCGCTCGTGCTGACGCTCACGCCGTTGCGCCGCGCGGTGCTGAGCCAACCGATGCTCGGGCTGTTCCGCAAGATCCTGCCCGACATGTCGCCGACCGAGCGCGACGCGATCGAAGCGGGCACCGTCTGGTGGGATGCCGAGCTATTCAGTGGACGTCCGCATTGGGACACCCTGCTCGGCTACGGGCCGCCTAAGCTCACGGCCGAAGAACAGGCGTTCCTCGACAACGAATGCGAAGCGCTCTGCGATCTCGCCAACGACTGGGAAACGACGACCATCTGGCAGGATCTGTCGCCGCAGGCGTGGCAGTTCGTCAAGGACAACGGCTTTCTCGGGATGATCATTCCGAAGCAGTACGGCGGCAAGGCGTTCTCCGCGTATGCGCATTCGCAGGTCATCATGAAGCTGGCGACGCGCTGCTCGGCGGCCGCCGTGTCGGTGATGGTGCCGAACTCGCTCGGCCCCGCCGAACTGCTGCTGCATTACGGCACCGAGGCACAGAAGAACCACTATCTGCCGCGTCTCGCGCGCGGTGACGACATCCCCTGCTTCGCGCTCACGAGTCCGTATGCGGGCTCCGACGCGGCGTCGATTCCCGATCTCGGCATCGTCTGCAAGGGCACGTTCGAAGGGTGCGAGACGCTCGGCTTCCGCGTCACGTGGAACAAGCGCTACATCACGCTCGGTCCCATCGCGACCGTGCTCGGCCTCGCCTTCCGCGCGCTCGACCCCGACCATCTGCTCGGCGCCGACGACGAACCCGGCATCACCTGCGCGCTGATCCCGACGCGCCATCCCGGCGTGAACATCGGCCGCCGGCACTGGCCGTTGAACGCCGTGTTCCAGAACGGGCCGAACTCCGGCAACGACGTGTTCATACCGCTCGACTGGGTGATCGGCGGCCGCGAGCAGGTCGGCAACGGCTGGCGCATGCTGATGGAATGCCTCGCGGCGGGCCGCGCGATTTCGCTGCCGTCGTCGAACGTGGGCATGTCGAAGATCGCGGTGCGCGGCGTCGGCGCGTATGCGGCGGTGCGACGGCAGTTCCGCACGGCGATCGGCAAGTTCGAGGGCGTGCAGGAAGCGCTCGGGCGCATGGGCGGCAACCTGTACGTGATGGACGCCGCGCGCCGCCTGTCCGCGCAGGCCGTCGATCTCGGCGAGAAGCCGTCGGTGATTTCGGCGATCTCGAAGTACCACATCACCGAGCGCAACCGCGAAGTGATCGACGACGGCATGGACGTCGTCGCGGGCAAAGGCATCTGCATGGGGCCGTCGAACTTTCTCGCACGCGCGTACCAGCAGGTGCCCATTTCGATCACAGTCGAAGGCGCGAACATTCTCACGCGCTGCCTGATCATCTTCGGCCAGGGCGCGATCCGCTGTCATCCGTACGTGCTGAAGGAAATGGCCGCGACACGCGAAGCCGACCGCGCAAAAGCGCTGCGCGAGTTCGACGCCGCGTTCTTCGGCCATATGAGTTTCACGCTGTCGAACGCGGCGCGCAGTTTCGTGCACGGCGTGACGGGTGGCCTGCTGATCGCGACGCCACGGCACGTGCACGCGCCGCTTGCGCGCTACTACCGCGCGGCGACGCGGGTCTCGACCGTGTTCGCGCTGCTCGCCGACGTGTCGATGCTCGTGCTCGGCGGCGAGCTGAAGCGGCGCGAGCGCATCTCGGGACGGCTCGGCGACGTGCTGTCGCAGTTGTATCTGATCTCCGCGACGCTCAAGCGCTTCGAAGACGAAGGCCGTCACGAAAGCGACCTGCCGCTCCTGCAATGGGGTGTCGAAGACGCGCTGTATCGCGCGCAGACGGCGCTCGACGGCGTGCTGCACAACTATCCGAACCGCTTCGCCGCGGGCCTCGTGCGCCTGCTGGCGTTCCCGTTCGGCTTGCCGCATCGCGCGCCGTCCGACGCGCTCGGCAGCGCGATCGCGCAGCTGATGCAGACGCCTGGCGACACGCGCGACCGCCTGCTCGCCGATTCATACGTGCCGCGCGTCGACGTCGATCCGATCGGCTATGGCGAACTGGCTTTCGAGCTGTCGCCGCGCGTCGCGCAGATCGAGCAGCGCCTGCGCGAAGCCGTCAAGGCCGGCCGGATCGAGCCGGTTCCGCAAAGCCTCGCCGATCTGGCCGAATGGAACGAAGCGGCGCAGCAACGCGGACTGATCGACGAGGACGAGCGCAAGGTGCTCGATGCCTACGCGCGCTATGGTGCGGAGGTCGTGAAGGTCGACGATTTCCCCGCCGATTTCGGGCTGCTCGCCGACCTGCAGCGGCGCAAGGAAGCGCTCGACAAGGCGATGGACCTGGCCGCATGACGGCGCGCTCGGCCGCGCCACACGATTCGTGCGAAACGCATCGTCCGGTACGGGGACGCGGACGCAGCTTGCGGCAAGTCACGCGCTCCGTGCACACTGACGCCATGCGTCCGGCCGGGAGCCAATAAGAATGAACGATTCCTACCTGAACTTCGTCAATTCGCCGCTGGGCGCGCGGGTCGCGCGTTCGCTCGGTTTGCCGAAGCCCGAGGTGCTGCGCCGCTATCGCGCCGATGCGCCCGAATTCGACGGCATCGTCGCCGTCGGCGCGGGGCCCGCGCCCCAGTTGCTGGACGCCCTCGCCGATGTGGTCGCGCACATCGGCATGACCAGCGTCGCCCATTCGGGCGCGGGCCTGTGGGTGCCGCTCGCCAACCGGCACGGACTGATGACGGGCCGCTTCGAGCCCGCCGAACCCTCAGGCGGATCGCAGGCTCGCGTGCGGGCGCTCGTGTTCGACGCGAGCGGCATCGACAGCAGCGCGCAGCTCGACTCGCTCTACACGTTCTTTCACGACGCGCTGCGCTCGCTCGACCGATGCGGCCGGATCGTCGTGCTCGGCCGGCCGCCCGAATCGCGCGCGACACCGCTTGCCTGGACGGCGCAACGCGCGCTCGAAGGCGTCACGCGTTCGCTCGGCAAGGAAGCGCGGCGCGGCATCGCGGCCAATCTGATCTACGTGGCGCAAGGCGCGGAAGCGGGTATCGAAGCAACGCTGCGCTTTTTCCTGTCGCCGCGCTCGGCCTACGTGTCGGGCCAGGCCGTGCGGATCGGCACCGCCCCCTTCTCGCCCGCGCCGGACTTCGACTGGACCCGGCCGCTCGCGGGCCAGCGCGCCGTCGTCACGGGTGCGGCGCGCGGCATCGGCGCGGCCATTGCGAATGTGCTCGCGGCACAGGGCGCGCACGTGACCGGCATCGACATCCCGTCCGCCGGCAACGACCTCGACGCCACGATGCGTCAGATCGGCGGCACCGCGCTCCCGTTCGACATCGCCGTGCCCGACACGCCCGCGCAGATCGCGGCCGCCCTCGACGAACTCGGCGTCGACGTGTTCGTGCACAACGCGGGCATCACGAAAGACAAGACCATCGCGAAGATGAGCGCGGCGGCCTGGCGCGATGTGATCGACATCAATCTGTCCGCGCAGGAGCGCATCGACGACGCGCTGCTCGAAGCAGGCACGCTGCGCGACGGCGGGCGCATCGTCTCGGTGTCGTCGATCAGCGGCATCGCGGGCAATCTCGGCCAGACCAACTACGCGGCCTCGAAGGCGGGCGTGATCGGACGCGTGCAGAGCATGGCGCCGTTTCTCGCGCAACGACGCATCACGATCAACGCCGTCGCGCCCGGTTTCATCGAAACACAGATGACCGCGAAGATGCCGCTGGCGCTGCGCGAAGCCGGCCGCCGGATGAACTCGATGAGCCAGGGCGGCCAGCCCGCCGACGTCGCGCAGACGGTCGCATGGCTCGCGCATCCGGGCTCGGCGGGTGTGACGGGCCAGCTCGTGCGCGTGTGCGGACAAAGCCTGATAGGAGCGTGAAGTCATGGCGTTCTACGACTCCAGCCCGATGTTCGGCGCGCCGCGTCCGAAAACGGTCGTGCTGCCGGAGCTGCCCAAGCCCGCGAAGCTCTACGCGCGGGCGCTGTCGGGCGTCATCAAGGGCTTCCAGCGCAACCGGCCGACGGACCTGCCCGCGCTGCGGCTCGTGCGCCCCGCCGTGTCGCTCGATTCGGTGGCGATCGAACGCTACGCGCGTGTGTGCGGCTTCTTCCCCGAGCAGGGTATTCCGTTCACGTTTCCGCATCTGCTGGCGTTTCCGTTGCACCTGCTGTTGCTGACCGACCCGGCGTTTCCGTGGCCCGCGCCCGGCATCGTGCATCTGGCGAACAGCGTGCACATGCGCCGCCCGCTTTCATTCGACGATACGCTGCGCGTCGAGGTCGAATTCGGCGCGCGGCTGCGCCACGACAAGGGCCAGGCATTCGTGCTGCAGACACGCGTGTACCGGCGCGGCGAGGCCGTGTGGGACGGTGACAGCGTCTATCTGAAGCGCGGCGTGCCGGCGGACGGCGATCCCCTCGCGCCGCTGGACACGCCGGGCGAGACGCTGGTGCGCGCGGCGCGCTGGCAACTGCCGTCGCAACTGGGCCGCGACTACGCGAAGGTATCGGGCGACTTCAACCCGATCCATCTGACGATGCTCTCCGCGAAAGCGTTCGGCTTTCCGCGCGCGATCGCGCACGGCATGTGGTCGCTTGCGCGCACCGCCGCCGCGTTGCAGCCGCCCAAGCGGCTCGCCGACGCGACGCTCGCGGGAGAATTCAGGCAGCCGATGCTGCTGCCTGGCGAAGCGTCGCTGTGGACGGCGTCGCCCTCGCCCACATCGCGCGAGTTCGAGGTGCGCGACCCGACGGGCGGCAAACCGCATCTGCGCGGCCGCTTCCAGTGGAATCTGCAATGACGCCGCGCGCGACGCGCGGCACGACTCGAGCCCGACAATGGAATCCATGCCCCGCCTGATCCGTTTCAAGCAGGTGGGCGTTTGCATGCGTCACCCGAACCGTCCGACAGACGGAACACGCCACACGGAGCCCGTCCATGCCTAATGCGTCACAGTCACAAGCACAGTCGACAGCGCTGCCCGTCGTGCGTCGCGTCGCGATACTGGGCGGCAACCGCATCCCGTTCGCGCGCTCGAATACTGCGTACGCGACGGCGTCGAACCAGGACATGCTGACGTTCACGCTGCAAGGACTGATCGACCGCTACGACCTGCACGGCGAACGTCTCGGCGAAGTCGCGGCGGGCGCCGTCATCAAGCATTCGCGCGACTACAACCTGACGCGCGAAGCGCTGCTGTCGACCACGCTCGCGAAGGAAACGCCTGCCTACGATGTGCAGCAGGCCTGCGGCACGGGCCTCGAAGCAGCCATTCTGGTGGCGAACAAGATCGCGCTCGGGCAGATCGACGCGGGCATCGCGGGCGGCGTCGATACGACGTCGGATGCGCCCATCGGCGTCAACGAAAAACTGCGCAAGATCCTGCTCGAAGCGAATCGCGGCAAGTCGGCGGGACAGCGTGCCGGCGCGCTCGCGAAGCTGCGGCCCGGCATGTTCTTCAAACCGCTGCTGCCGCGCAACAGCGAACCGCGCACGGGGCTGTCGATGGGCGAGCATTGCGAACTGATGGCCAAGCGCTGGGCGATTTCGCGCGAAGCTCAGGACGTGCTCGCGTACGACAGCCATCGCAAGCTGACGGAGGCGTATGCGCGCGGCTTCCTCAACGACCTGATGACGCCCTATCGCGGCCTGTCGCGCGACAACAATCTGCGCAGCGATCTGACGCTCGACAAGCTCGCATCGCTGAAACCCGTGTTCGACCGCGACGCGGGCACGATGACGGCCGGCAACTCGACGCCTTTGACGGACGGCGCATCGGCCGTGCTGCTCGCAAGCGAGGAATGGGCGGCCGCGCGCAATCTGCCCGTGCTCGCGTGGCTGACGTGGCACGAGACGGCCGCCGTCGATTTCTTCGAGAAAAAAGAAGGCTTGCTGATGGCGCCCGCGTACGCCGTGCCGCGCATGCTGGCGCGCGCGGGGCTGACGCTGCAGGACTTCGACTTCTACGAGATTCACGAGGCATTCGCGGCGCAGGTGCTGTGCACGCTCGCGGCCTGGCAGGACGACGAGTACTGCCGCACGCAACTGGGACTGGAAGGCGCGCTGGGCGGCATCGACCGTACGAAGATGAACGTGAACGGCGGATCGCTCGCGACGGGTCATCCGTTTGCCGCGACGGGCGGACGCATCGTCGCGGGGCTCGCGAAGCTGCTCGCGCAACTCGACAAGCCGGCAGGCACCGCGCGCGGACTGATTTCGATCTGCGCGGCGGGCGGCCAGGGTGTCGTCGCGATACTGGAACGGTAGAATCGCGCGCCATCGCAGATCGCACTTTGCACGATTCATGCACACGACACATACAACGACAATGCTGGGAGAGGGAGACAAACGATGACCGAGCCCACTGCATCGCACGCCGCGACGCAAACGCAAACACAGCAGCAGACGCAAACTCAAACACAGATGCAGACACAACCGCAGCGCGCACCCAACACCGACGGCATCTGGTACGCGTCCTACGCACCCGACGTGCCACGCGAGATCGACACGTCGCAGTACGCGTCCGTGGTCGCGTTCTTCGACGAATGCACGACGCGGTTTCGCGAGCGCGTCGCCTATGTGAGCGTCGGCGAAAGCCTCACGTATGGCGAACTGGCGCGCAAGGCGACGGCGTTCGCCGGGTATCTGCAGAGCATCGGCGTGAAGCCCGGCGACCGCGTCGCGATCATGCTGCCCAACACGTTCCAGTACCCGATCGCGCTGTTCGGCGTGTTGAAGACGGGCGCGATCGTCGTCAACGTGAATCCGCTCTACACCGTGCGCGAACTGTCGCATCAACTGAAGGACAGCGGTGCGCAAACCATCGTCGTGTTCGAGAACTTCGCGAAGACCGTCGAAAACTCGCTGCCGGGCACGCGCGTGCAGAACGTGATCGTCACGGGGCTCGGCGATCTGCTCAAGGACGGCCTGAACCTCAAGGGCAAGCTGATCAACTTCATCCTGCGGCACGTGAAGAAGCTCGTGCCCGCGTACAACCTGCCGCAAGCGGTCCGGCTGCTCGACGCGCTCGCGACGGGCTACAGGCGCACGCTGTCGCCCGTGCCGATCGCGCCCGCCGACCTCGCCTTCCTGCAATACACGGGCGGCACGACGGGCGTCGCGAAGGGCGCGATGCTCACGCACCGGAACATGGTTGCGAATCTGCTGCAGGCGAAGGTCTGGGCGGAAGGCCAGCTGACCGACGAGATCGAAACGGTGCTCACGCCGCTGCCGCTGTATCACATCTACTCGCTGACCGTGAACGCGATGATCTTCATGGGGCTCGGCGGACGCAACATCCTGATCGCGAATCCGCGCGACACGAAGATGGTGATGAAGATCCTGCGGCACGAAACGTTCACCGGGATCACGGCCGTCAACACGCTCTACAACGCGTTCCTCGACAACGAAGAATTCCGCCAGCGCGATTTCTCGAAGCTCAAGCTCGCGATGGCAGGCGGCATGGCAATGCAGAAGGCCGTCGCCGACCGTTTCCGCGAGGTGACGGGCAAGCCGATCATCGAAGGCTACGGGCTCACGGAATGTTCGCCGATCGTGTCGATGAACCCCGTGGATCTCAAGCACATGCGCGAGTTCGACGGTTCGATCGGGCTGCCCGCGCCGTCGACACAAGTGCGGTTTCGCAAGGACGACGGCACTTGGGCGAATATCGGCGAGCCGGGCGAGCTGTGCGTGCAAGGTCCGCAGGTGATGAAGGGCTACTGGAACCGCCCCGAGGAAACCGCGAAGGTACTCGACGACGAAGGCTGGCTCGCGACAGGCGATATCGGCGTGATGGATTCGCGCGGCTATATCCGGCTGATCGACCGCAAGAAGGACATGATTCTCGTCTCGGGTTTCAACGTCTATCCGAACGAAATCGAAGACGTGATCGCGATGCATCCGGACGTGCGCGAAGTGGCCGCGATCGGCATTCCCGATGTCGCACAGGGCGAGCGCGTGAAAGTCTTCGTCGTTCGGCGCAATCCTTCGCTCACCGAGGAACAGGTGATCGCGCACTGCCGCAAGAATCTGACGGGATACAAGGTGCCGAAGGTCGTCGAGTTCCGCGACGAGCTTCCGCAAACGAACGTCGGCAAGATCCTGCGGCGCGAGCTGCGCGATCAGGAGCTGGCGAAACACAAAACCTCGTGACGGCCGCGCGCGTCTGACGACGTCGTCCGGCAGCGAAGCCGTCCGCGCTTTTGGGAGCGTTGCATGCGTTACCCGAAGGTTGTGGAACGGCGCTCGCGCCGGATGCGGCTGCGTGCCGTGCAGATCGCGTGCGCCATGCTGATGAGCATGGCGGTCGCCTTCGCGCAGGACGACGCGTCGGCGCCTGCCGCGCTACACGCGCCGCTTGCCGGTGAGGTCGCGTCGAACGTCGCGGGCCTGCCGCTCGACCAGCAGGTCAGATGGCTGCGCCACGCCGCGCAAAGCGGCGCGCTCGAACAGATGGACGACGCGCAACTCGTCGCGCTGTTCGAAGCGCTCGATCCGTTGACGGTGCCGCGCTACATCGAGGAAGGGCCGAACGGCTACCCGTCCTACGAATTCACGATGCTCCGTCAGGAGCGCATTCGCGGCATCTGGCCGCGCCGGCCCGATCGCATGCTCGTGCGGCTCACGCGCGAGCCGCTGCGCATCTACGGCAAGTGGCTGCCCGACGGTCCGCACGCGGGCCAGGAAATCATCTACGACGAATCGAAGCGCACCGGCGAGATGTACGGCCACCTGGGCGGCCTCTTCAACATCATGCCTCTGTGGACGTCGGTCAACGGCACGCTGGCGCGCTCGCAGTCGAACCATCGGGTGCGCGATCTCGGCACCGAGTTCGTCGCGCAGCAGTTTCTCGACGAAGGCAGGAAGTTCGCCAGCGCGGGCATCACGCATCCGGCGCAGATCGACGTGAGAAGCGTCGACGGCGTGCGCGTCGTCGCCTTCACCTACGAGACGCCGACCGGCCAGCCGGAGTACTACGCGAAGAAGGAAGTGCTCGGGCTCGATCTGCGGCATCCGTACTTCCGGATGGCCGAATCGTACGGCAACGACGGCCAGGTCTTCGAGCGCATCGTGTTCCTCACGATCACGCCCAAAACCTTCGACGGCATGGCATTCGATCCGAAGAACCCCGAGTACCGCTTCTGATCAGGCCGTGAGCGTGAACGCGACGGCCGTGCGTCGAGGCTCGCAGCGCGCGTGCGTCATCCGTGCAGCGGGCGGCAGCGCGAGACGCGCTAGCACGAAGAAATCGGCGGCGCGCGTGACGCCGATCAGCGTCAGGCGCCCTTCTGTCCGCGCCGCGCGCGGCACGAGCACGTCGTACCAGAGCGCGGCGATATCGGCGTGCGGCGTATCGCCGAGGTCGATCACGGGCAGACGCATGCGTGCGGCGTGTGTCGACAATGCGGCCGATTCCGGCAACGCGCTGTCGATCAGCGCGAGATGCGCGCGCAGTCCGTCGGGGTGCAGCCACGGCATGTGCCAGGCGGCCGTCGCCGACAGCCATGCGGTCGCTGCGATGAAAGTGCGTCGCTGCATGTTGCCTCTTGGTTCGTCGCTACGTATAGCCGCGCCATTTGCGAAACGCCGCCGGCCAGATGCCCTGCTTGCCCGGCGACAGGATGCCCGACGGATCGAGCGCATCCTTGATCGTCTCCGACAGGCGCAGCAGCGCGCCGTCGTTGAAGTTATAGCGCGCCGCCGCGAAGTCCATGTAGACGAGGTGCGAGCGATACTCGCCGTAGCCTGCGCCGTGCGCGTCGCTCATCCACGCGCGCAGCAGGTCGCCCGCCAGCTCGCTCTGGCGCGCGTCGCTGCCGTCGAAGATCGCGGCGGCGATGTGATGCAGATGCCGCTCGCCCGCCGTGAAGCCGCCGTAATAGTCGAAGCCGTATTCGTTCGCACGCGCCTTCGCCATCGTGTACTGGCGCATTGCGTCCCGGCCCGTCGCCGGACACACGGGCGAAAAGTCCACGTGGGCACCGCGTCCGCCGCGCCAGTCGAGCATCCGGAACGCCGTCATCGCCGGAATGCCGGCGAGATTGCGGTCGCCGCCCGCTTCGGGTTCCGCGCTGCCGTCATACATCTTCGACTGCATGCGCGCACCCGCGATGCGGCCGAAGGCGCGCCGCACGAGCGTCTCTTTCGCGTCGATCACTTCGCGCTCGCCGTACAGCGCGTAGTGCAGATTCCAGCGGCCGATGTCCAGCCTGTCGACCATCGCCGCGATCGCGCTCTCGGGCATCACGCCTGCGCCCCGATACCACTGCGAGCGTGGCCCGAGCCCCGCCGCGCGCCGCAGCGCGCCTTCGATCACCGCCTGGTTGCCAATCGTGCCGTTCAGGCGCAACGGCCTCAGGGTTTCGACGATCGCGTCCAGATCGTCGTCGTGCTGGAACTGGATTTCCCCGAGCAGATACGCGCTCGGCGCCGGCATCAGCCAGACTCCCATCTTCGTGACGATGCCGTAGTTCGACTGCATGAACATCGGGTCGAACGACGGCCCGTAGCCGTACCGGAATGCCTGCCACGACGTGCCGATCTCGATACCGCCCATCCCCGTGCGCACGACGTCGCCGTTCGCGAGCACCACTTCCATGCCGCACTGCGCCGCCGCGTGATCGCCGTAGGCCGTCGTGCCGAAACCGCGTTCGAGCGTGTTGCCGACGATGCTGCCCCAACCCGCCGCAGGCGGATCGACCCACAGCCGGTAGCCGCGCTCGCGCAGATGATGATGCAGATCGAAGTAGCTGACGCCGGGCTCGACGAGCGCATACGCGAGCGGCTCGTCGACGGCGAGAATGCGGTTCATCCGTTGCAGGTCGAGCACCACCGAGCCCGGCAGACGCGGCGCGGCGCCACCGTATGCGAAGTTGCGTCCCGTCGACACTGTCCACAGCGGGATCCGGTACTCGTTCGCCACGCGCAGGATCGCGCGGATCTCGTCGACGTTCGCGGGCAACAGCGCGGCCGACGGCACGAACGATGCAGCCAGCGTGCCCGGTGCGAACGGATCGGCATACGGCGCGAGGCTCGCCGGCGACGCCGCGACCTGCGTGGCGCCGACGATCGCTTCGAAGGCGGCCAGCGCGCGATCGAAGGTCGCGGCAGAGACGTCCGGCGGCAGGATGCGTGTCAAGGCGTTCCTTTATGGTCGACTGCTTGCGTGTAGATGTCTCGCGCCCAGGCCGCGCGTCGCCGGGATGCCCGTCAATGTCGATGCCCGCTGCTCATGCCGCCCCATGTGTGCATCCCGCCCGTGCCGTGGCCCATCATGCCGCCCGACTGCCCCCAATGCACATGGTTCATGTGATGGACGTGATGGAACCGGTCGACGAACACGACCACGGCCGGTCCCCAATACCACGTGTCATAGTAAGAATAGGCGGGAATCGAATAGACGACGGCGCCATCGCTGCCCTGCTGGAGCTGCCAGGTGCCGTCCGGCTGAAGGCACGCGAGGCCGCTGATCGGCTGCATCGTGCCGTCGATTTCCGCCTGACCGACGACGTTGCGGCATGTCATCTGATCGCTGTATTCCTGTGCGGCGACGGGCGGCGAAGTCGCCACGGCACATCCGGCGCACACGCACAGCGTCGCGCCGAGTCCGGTCAAAGTACGCATGATCTGTCCTGCCCGACGGTGCGGCGTCGCGGCACCTGTGCGTGCCGTCGCCGTGAAGACGCCATCGATTCGCCTCGCAGGGCGCGGGCGGCATGGTGCCGCTTCGGCGGTTCGTCGCGAATGGAGCAACACGCGCCTGCATTAACAGAACGCGTGGACGCGTGGCTCTATTCCTGCCGTACCCACGCGTCGTGTTACGCGACGTTTCCGGGCCAGGAAAACGCCTACTGCCACGCCTCCGGACGGCCGCCGAGTTCGCCGCAGACCTCGATTGCGATCGAGCGCAGCTTGGCTTCCTCGATCGGCCCCGACAGCGCGTAGCCCATGTGGTCGCTGATCCAGTAGAAGGTGCGGCGATTGCCGTCGCGGAACAGGCGGAAGGCCGTCTCGTCCTTGGGAATGCCCGTCACGTAGAGCGTGAGGCGCGCGCCGCCCGCGTTCTCGTACATGAACTGCGCGGCGGGTCCCGCTTCGCCCGGCAACAGCCGTCCGCCGACGAGCGTGTAGCCGTACTCCTGCAGCGACGGCACGGACAGATGCCGGTTGAGGCGCTTCGACAGCCAGTTGATCAGATGCTCTTCTTCGGCCGGGATCGGGAGAGCGTCGTGTAGGGGAAGAGGGTCATAATACGTGTAGATCTCGGTGGGGGCCGGGTCATTAAAAAAAAAAAAAAATAAAAAAAATAATTATTACTTACCACTTCCAAAAAAATATGTAGAGTAGATTTCTGACAGTTGACATTGTGTAGTGTCATCTACCACACTCTAATGCTTCAGATATCACTCACTTCTATCTAATATCTTATTAATGCTTACTGTCCTTGTCCTGATCTCTCATTGCTCTTCATGCTTGTGCATCTCTTGTCATATCATGGTTGTCTCGCACGTTAGCC
>NZ_JAAGPD010000041.1 GCF_017104565.1 Paraburkholderia sp. Tr-20389
CGCGTGAAGCGTAAGAACTGTTGGGGGCCCGCAGGCAGGAACAAGGATTGGCGGTGTGAGCCCGCTTTCTTTGCTTACTTTCTTTGCGGCGGCAAAGAAAGTAAGTGCCGCCCCGCACAGGGGCAACGCCAGCAAACCAGAGACAAACCGCGGATGCCAACGAGAGTGCAAAAGCAAACCGCGGATGCGGGACCCGCGTCGCAAAGGCCTATCGCACGGCGCTTCGCAGACCAGAGAAAGATTGGATCAAACAGCGAACAGAAATGACGCGCTGCGCGATCAGCCCACACCGAGCCATTCCTGCATCACGTCGGCACGGCGCCGAAACGATTCCAGCGTGCCGTCGAACACAATCTCGCCATGTCCCATCACGGCGATCCGGCTCGCGATGCGATCCGCGATCACGAGCCGCTGCTCGATCAGCAGCAGTGAGACGCCGCGCTCGCGCAACAGCTTTAGCGCACCGGCAAGCTGCGCGACGACCTGACCCGCGAGCCCTTCCGCCGGTTCGTCGATCACAACGAGATCGGGATCGCCCAGCAGCGCGCGCGCCACGGACAGCATCTGCTGCTCGCCGCCCGACAACGCCCCCGCTTTCGTGCGTGCGCGCTCGCGCAGCACGGGGAACAGCGTGTGCGCATCGTCGAGCGAGAAGCGCACAGCGCGTTTGCCGTTGCGCGGCTTGATACCGAGTTGCAGGTTCTCACGCACGGTGAGCGTCGGGAACACGTCGCGCTGTTCCGGCACGTAGCCGATGCCGAGCCGCGCGATTTCGAAGGTGCGCTGCCCTTCAAGCGATTTCCCCGCAAAGCACATCGCGCCCTGCGTGCGCACCATGCCCATGATCGCCTTTGCGAGCGTCGAGCGACCCGAACCGTTGCGGCCCGCGAGTGCGACGGCCTCGCCCGCTTCGATCCGCAGGTTCACGCCGTGCAGCGCCTGACTCGCGCCATACCATGCGCACAGATCGCGAATCTCCAACAATGGGGTCATCGCGTGGCCCCCCGCGTCGGCTCGCCGATGTCGCCCACGTCGCCGAGATACGCGGCGCGCACGGCGGGATCGACGCGGATCGCGTCCGGCGTACCCGTCGCGATCACCTCGCCTTGCACGAGCACGCTGATGCGATCGGCGAGACCGAATACGACGTCCATGTCGTGCTCGACCATCAGCAGCGTGCGCCCCGCCGTTGCATTGCGGATCAGTTCGACGGCACGCGCGGCCTCGGCGCGGTTCATGCCCGCCGTCGGCTCGTCGAGCAGCAGCGTATGCGCGCCGCTCGCGAGCGCCAGCCCCAGATCGAGCGCGCGTTGCTCCGCGTAACTCAACGTGCCCGCGATCGCGTCGCGCCGTCCTCCTAGCCCGACCGATTCGAGCACGGCCTCGGCGTGCCCGTCGGCTTCGCGTGTCGTCGTGTAGCGCTGCCACCAGCGCATGCGGTCGCGATTCGCGATCTGCGCGGCACAGCGCAGGTTGTCGAACACGCTGAGCTTCGCGAAGAAACGCGTCGTCTGAAAACTGCGGGCAAGTCCGCGCCGGCAGATCGCGGCGGGCGCGAGTCGCGTGATGTCGGCGCCGTACAGTTCGATGCGCCCCGCGCTCGGCCGCGCCGCGCCCGCGATCAGATTGAAGAGCGTCGACTTGCCCGCGCCGTTCGGACCGATCAGCGCGTGCCGCTCATGCGGTTCGACATGCAGATCGATGCCGCGCAGAATGCGCGTCGCGCCGAAGCGCTTATGGAGGCGGCGCACGGCGATCGCAGGGATCATTCGCGCACTCCCGCAGAAACATCGGCCGCAAGCGCACGATCCCGACGCGCCGCCACGTTCATCGTCAGCCAGCCGATGGCGGCGAGACACGGCACGGCTGCCGCAAGCCAGACAGCATTCATGGAAGCAAAAAAACTCGTGTGCTCTTGCGTGCCGAAACGCCGCGCGTAGGCCCATTGCACCGCGAGCGCGACAGCGAGCGACCACGCGCATGCACTCAAGATGCGACAGGCAAGCCACGGCAGACAGCCCCTCCAGCCGTCGCGCGCGATACGCTCGGCCTGACGCCGCAACCATCCCGCGATGCCGTCAGGCGACACCATCACGACGGCCACGAAGAAGAGCCCGAGATACAGCAGCCACGCGCGCGTCGCGCTCGCCACGACGACGCTGAAAAACGTCAGCACGACGGCGCCCGCGACCGGCCCGAAAAACGCTCCGCTTCCGCCGATCACCGTCGCGATCAGCACCGACCCCGAGCGCAGCATGCCGACGCTTTCCGTCGACACCAGTTCGACATTGATCAGCCCGAGCGTGCCAGCGATGCCCGCAAAAAACGACGACCACACGACCACCTCGTAACGCACGCGGCGCGGATAGCAGCCGATGGCCGCCGCGCGCACCGGGTTGTCGCGCACGGCATTCGCGAGCCGCATGAACGGCGTGCGCGACAGCGCGTACATCGCGATCACGGCGAGCACGCACCATACCGCGATCAACGCATACGCTTCGCGTGCAGGGCCGAACGTGATGCCCGGCAGCGCGATGCCCGACGTGCGGTCGATCGCGACGCCCGCTTCGCCGCCGAACCAGTCCGGCAAGGTCCAGGCCGCGGCGGCAACGAGTTCGCCGATGCCGAGTGTGATCATCGCGAATGCCGTCCCCGAACGGCGTGTCGCGACGAGGCCGTACAGCGCGCCGAACAACGCGCCGCCGATACCGCCCAGCAGTGGCAGCAAGGGCAACGGCAGTCCGAAGCGATTGAACAGTTGCGCGGCGATCAGCGCACCGATGCCCGACGAAGCTGCATGTCCGAACGACAGCAGCCCCGCGCCGCCGAGCAGCAGGTTGTACGACAGCGCGAAGACAATCATCGCGGCCGTCTGCGCGAGCCACGCGACGAGCCAGCTTTGCGTCGACACGCACGGCGGCACGATGAGCAGCAGCGTGAGCGCGGCCCACGGCAGCGCCACGCGCCAGCTCGGCACACGCGAGGAAGCACGCGCCGTGTCGTGTCCGTCGATCTCGTCACGCATCGTCGTCGCGTTGTCCGAAGAAGCCGCGCGCACGAACGGCGAGCATCGCGACCAGCAGCAGATACGGTACGAGCGGCGCAAGCTGCGCGAGCGTCAGCGCGCTCCACGCGGCAGGCAGTGAAGCGCCGGTGTCGCCGCTCAGATCGCCCAGCAGTTCGCCGAGTTGCACATCCGTCGAGACCGCGAAGGTCTGCACGCAGCCGATCACGAGCGACGCCACCAGCGCGCCGCTCAACGACCCCAACCCGCCGATCACGACCACGACGAACACAATCGATCCCACCGATTCGGCCATCGCCGGTTCGACCACGAAGAGCGGCGCGCCGATCACGCCCGCGAGCGCGGCGAGCCCCGTGCCCGCCGCAAAGACCCAGGTGAACACGCGCGGCACGTCATGGCCGAGCGCTTCGACGGCTTGCGGATGCGTCAGCGCCGCGCGCACGATCAGCCCCGCTTTCGACACGCGCAGCATCGCAACCAGCACGATCAGCATCGCGAGCGCGACGGCCATCATGAACGCGCGATAACGCGAAAACGCGAGGCCGTAGACGTCGAACAACGGGCCGTCGAGCGCCGTCGGCACGGCGACGCTCAACGCCTGCAAGCCCCAGACGAGCTTGACGCCTTCGCCGATCAGATAGGCCGCGCCGAACGTCAGCAGCAATTCGGCCAGATGCCCATGCGGCCGCACGCGCCGCAGCAGCCACCGTTCGAGCGCCGCGCCCATCAGCCCGACGGCGAGCGGCGCAACCACGAGCGCCCACCAGAAACCCGCGCGCGCCGCGACGGAAAAACCGACGTACGCGCCGAGCATGTAGAAGCTCGCGTGCGCGAAATTCAGCACGCCGAGCATGCTGAAAATCAGCGTCAATCCCGCCGACAGCATGAACAGCAGCAAGCCGTAGCTCACGCCGTTCAGCGCATCGATCACGAACGACTGCACGCGTCAGTCCGCCTGCGCGGTTTGCACGACGAGCGGTTCGAGCGCGGCACGCAGCGCGTCGGACAGCGCAACCGGGCGGCGCGTCTCGCGATCCACGTAGACATGCACGAAATGCCCTTGCGCCGCGGGTTGAGCGTCGCCTTCCGTGAACAGCCCGACTTCGTAACGCACGCTCGACGTGCCGAGGCGCACGACGCGCAGTCCCGCATCGATGCGGTCCGGGAACACGATCGGCGCAAAGTAGTTGCACTGCGTTTCGACGACGAGACCGATCGTCGTGCTGTGTTCGATATCGAGCGCACCCGTGCGAATCAGATACTCGTTCACGACCGTATCGAAGTAGCTGTAATAGACGACGTTGTTCACGTGGCCGTAGATATCGTTGTCCATCCAGCGCGTGCCGATGGGAAGAAAGTGCGGATAGGCCGTGCGCGGCGCGGGAGCGGGTTTGTTCATGTCGTGTTCGGTTGAATGAATGGGCGGCGTGGCGTCTACATGGACTCCTGAAGCATGCGCCGGTAGTCGTCCGCCGTGGCTTCGCGCGGATTCGTCTTGTGGCAATGATCGGCGAGCGCACCCTTGATCACCTTGTCGAACGCGCTTTCGTCGACGCCCATTTGCCGCAGGCCCGTCGGCAGCCCGAGCCGCGCCGTCATGTCGTGCAGCGCCTGCGCGAGATCGGCATCGTCGGACAGATTCATCACGCGGCGCATGCGCGCATAGCGGCGATTCGCGACCACCGTCTCCGCGCTTTCGTTGAAGTGCAGCACGGCGGGCAGCACGACGGCGTTCAGCGTGCCGTGATGCAGCGACGTGCGTCCGTTGACAGGCACGCCGCCGAGCGGATGCGACAGCGAATGCACGCAGCCGAGTCCTTTCTGGAACGCCATCGCGCCCTGCATCGACGCGCTCATCATGTTGAGCCGCGCGTCGCGGTGCTGGCCGTCGTGCGTCGCGAGTTCGATGTTCGCCCAGGCGCGCTCCAGGCCGTCGAGCGCAATGCCGTCGGCAGGCGGATTGAACGACGGCGCAAGAAACGTTTCGATGCAGTGCGCGATCGCGTCCATGCCGGTGGCGGCCGTCAGCATCGGCGGCAGGCCGAGCGTGAGACCGGGATCGCAGATCGCCGCCTTCGGCAGCAGATGCCACGAATGGAAGCCGAGCTTGCGGCCGTCGTTCAGGATCACGATTGCGCCGCGCGCCACTTCGCTGCCCGTGCCCGCCGTCGTCGGAATCGCGATCAGTGGCGCGGCCTTGTCGGTGATCTTCGCGCTGCCGCCTTCGATGGTCGCGTAGTCCGTCATCGCGCCCGGATGCGTCGCCATGATCGCAACGCCTTTGGCCAGATCGATCGACGAGCCGCCGCCGATGGCGATCAGTCCATCGCAGCCTTCGTCGCGGTAGCGCTGCACGGCCGCCATCACCATCGCTTCCGTCGGGTTCGACGGTGTGTCGTCGAAGATGGGCACGCCGGGCACCTTCAACGCATCGATTGCCTGCTGCGCGACGCCCGCCGCCATCACGCCCTTGTCCGTCACTACCAGCGGCCGTCCGATGCCCGCTCGCTCGCATTCGGCGGGCAATTGCGCGAGCGCATCGTAGCCGAGATGAATGTGCGTCAGATAGTAGATGTAGGCCATGTCGATGCGTCTCCTTTCCTTTGTTATCGCTTGCGGATGACTGGGAACACGACGGCGAACGGCGTTGAGGTCTGTCTCAAGCTGCGCACAGTGCGCGCACTTCGGCGACGAAGCGCTCGACCGTCTCCGGCTGCGTATCCCACGCGCACATCAGCCGGCAGCCGCCCGCGCCGATGAACTCGTAGAACTTCCAGCCTTGCGTGCGCATCGCCTTCGCGACCTGCGGCGGCAGTTGCGCGAATACGGCGTTCGACTCCGTCGGGAACATGATGCTCACGCCCGGAATCTCCGCGAGCCGCGACTCCATCAGCTTTGCCATCGCGTTGGCGTGACGTGCGTTGCGCAGCCACACGTCGTTGTCGAGCAAACCGAGCCACGGTGCGGAAATGAAGCGCATCTTCGACGCGAGCTGGCCCGCCTGCTTAAGGCGATATGCGAAGTCGTCGGCGAGCGCGCGGTCGAAGAACACCACCGCCTCGCCGACGGGCAAGCCGTTCTTCGTGCCGCCGAAGCACAGCACATCGACACCCGCGCGCCACGTGATCTCGGACGGATGCACGTCGAGCGCGGCGACGGCGTTCGCGAAGCGCGCGCCGTCCATGTGGACTTTCAGATGACGCCGCTTCGCGATGGCCGCTATCGCGCGGATTTCTTCCACGCTGTAGACGGTGCCCACTTCCGTCGATTGCGTGAGCGTGACGACCTTGGGCTTCGGATAGTGAATGTCCGCGCGGCGCGTGACGACGGCTTCGATGGCGTCCGGCGTAAGCTTGCCGCCGACGCCCGGCGCCGTCAGCAGCTTCGAGCCGTTCGAGAAGAACTCCGGGCCGCCGCATTCGTCCGTTTCGATGTGCGCGAGTTCATGGCAGATCACCGAGTGATACGACTGGCACAGCGACGCGAGCGCGAGCGAGTTGGCGGCCGTGCCGTTGAAGACGAAGAACACTTCGCAGTCGGTCTGGAACAGAGTGCGCAGGCGGTCGCAGACCTGCTGCGTCCACGAGTCGTCGCCATAGGCCGGCTCGTGGCCGCTGTTGTTGGCGGCGATCAGCGCTTCGAGCGCCTCGGGGCAGATCCCGGCGTAGTTGTCCGACGCGAAATGTTGCATGGCAGGCGGCGCGCCCGGCGATGGGCCCGCGAAGATGACTGGAAAGCGGACATTTTAGTGCGGAGGTGGTGAATTTGTTTCTGGAGGTTGGACGCGGGCCGTGAGATTGGCGGATGACTCTTTTGCGCGGGCTTAGCGAAGCGCCGCGAACCTCTTTGCGCTGCGTGGTCGGACGCGCGCTTTTCGACGCCGGGCGTTTCGCCTAGCCGCGCGGCGCAGGCCGCATCAGCGTCACGGCGACGAGCCCCACTGCGCCGGCCATCAACGCAAACGCCGCCAGCCACAGCGCGGGCGTGAACGAGCCGGTGTGCGCGGCAATCGGCGCGGCGACGAGCGGGCCCGCGATCTGTCCGAGACCGTACGCCGCCGTCGCGTAGCCCATCAGGCCCGCTGCGTTGTCGCCATGCAGCCGGCGCGCTTCGCGCATCGCGAACAGCGTGATCGCCGTAAACGGCAAGCCGATCAGTGCGCTGCCGAGCGCGAAGCCTCCCGCCGTCGGCGACACGATGCCCGCAATGATGCCCAATGCCTGCAGCACGTAGCAGCCGGCCAGCAGCATGCGGTTGTCCCAATGCGACGGCAGACGCGCGCCTGCCAGCGCGCCAGCCACCAGCGCGCCGCCGAACATCGGCCAGAACAGGTCGGGCCAGGGTGAATCGACGGGCAACGCGGCGCGAGCGATCACGGGCAGGAACGTCGCGGTGATGATGTAGCCGAAGCCGGGCACGCCGTAGAGGACGATCAGCCAGAAGGCGTCGGCGCGATGCAGATGTGCATGACCCGCCCGCGACGTGGGGCCCGCGTCCGCATTGATGTTCGGCTTTGCGGTTGCCTGAACCGTCGAGACCGTCCCGAACGCGCGCCACACCAGCGCCACGAGCACGGCCGACACGAGCCCGAAGCCAAGCCAGCCCGCCGTGGCCCCGAGCCCGCCCGCCGCGCTGACCAGCAGACCCGTCCCCGCGATGCCGAAGCCCGGGCCCGTATAGATCACGCCGCCCCATTCGTTCGCGCCCAGCTCGGCGAGCCGCCGCAAGCCCCATTGCGACGCGAACACGAACGTCCACGCGCTCACCGCGCCCGCAACGAAGCGCACCACGGCCCAGACCCAGAACTGGTGCGTGATGCCCATCGCCAGCACCAGCAGCACCGTCGACGCGAGGCCCGTTTTCACGACCCGCGCCGCATCCATGCGCAGCGCCACGCAGCCGATTGCGCCGAGGAAATAGCCGGCGTAGTTGAGCGAAGCGAGCCAGCCGCCGTGTCTGATGTCCAGCTCGCCACCATGCAGCATCAGCGGCAACAGCGGCGTAAAGGCGAAACGCCCGACGCCGAGCGCGACGGCAAGCGCAGCCATGCAGGCGAGCGCGGCGCGACGGGCGTCGCCGGGTGAAGCGCGGTGCGCAAAAGCGCGGGAGGCGAGATCGTTCATCGAGGACATGACATGGCGACAAGGTGCTTTCAGGATCAAATCCTAGCTTGACCAATCAATCTCATAAAATGAATAATACGGATAGATCGAATCTCACGGAGAGATCAATGGATCTTGCCGCCCTCACGATCTTCCGCGCGGTCGTGCGCGAAAACGGCGTGACGCGCGCCGCTGCGAAGCTCAATCGCGTGCAATCGAACGTCACGACGCGTATCAAGCAACTCGAAGAACAACTGGGCACCGAACTCTTCACCCGCGATGGCCGGCGGCTCGTGCTGACGCCCGCGGGCGAAACGCTGCTGCCCTATGCGGAACGGCTGCTCGCGCTCGCCGACGAGGCCCGGCATGCCGTCAAGGACGCGCGGCCGAGTGGCCGGCTGCGGCTCGGCACGATGGAAAGCGTCGCCGCGACCCGGTTGCCCGGCCTGCTCGCGCACTATCACCAGACCTGGCCCGACGTCGCGCTGGAACTGGAGGTCGGGACGACGGGCAAGCTGATCGACCGCGTGCGCGAGTTCGAAGTGGACGCCGCGATCGTCGCGACACCGCTCGATCCCGGCTGGATCGGCGACCTGTTCGAGGTCGAGCCCGTGTTCCGCGAAGAACTGGTGATGCTGACGCCGCGCGGCCATCCGCCCATCCGCCAGGCGAGCGACATCACGCTATCGACGCTGATCGCCTTCGAGGCGGGCTGCGCGTATCGCGTGCACGTCGAGAAGTGGTACATGGATCGCGGCCTGCGGCCGGCGCGCGTGCTGGAACTCGGCTCGTATCACGCGATTGTCGCGTGTGTGGCGGCGGGCGCGGGTGTGGCCGTCGCGCCGCGTTCGGTGCTGGCGCTGCTGCCCGAATCGAACGATATCGTCGTGCATGCGCTCGACGAGCTAGGCAGCATCGACACGCTGCTGGTCTGGCGGCGCGGTCATTTTTCGTCGGCGTTGAATGCACTGCGCGGGATGCTGGTTGCAAGCGGCAACCTGCAGGAGAAAGCGGCGGAAGGAGCGGCCGTCTGAGCGGTTCGCGAGCGCAGCCGTCGCGTGATCGATAAAAAAGCCGCGCGTCGAGGAGACGCGCGGCTTTCCTTTATGCAGATGCGGATGCGGCTGCCAAGCAACCTTTGCGGGGCCGATACCCCGCATTGCGTTTATAGCTGTGCTTCCACCCAGCCCTTCACGCCTGCCAGCGCAGCCGGCAGATTGGCCGGCTCGGTGCCGCCCGCCTGCGCCATGTCCGGACGGCCACCACCCTTGCCGCCGACCTGCTGCGCGACGAAGTTCACCAGCTCGCCCGCCTTGACCTTCTTGCTCGCGTCGGCCGTGACGCCCGCGATCAGGCTGACCTTGCCGCCTTCGACGGACGCCAGCACGATAGCTGCGCTCTTGAGCTTGTCCTTCAGCTTGTCGACCGTTTCGCGCAGCGTCTTGACGTCCGCGCCTTCGAGCGTCGCCGCCAGCACCTGCACGCCGGCTACCTCGATGGCCTGGCCGGCCAGTTCATCGCCCTGGCTCGCCGCAAGCTTCGACTTCAGCGCGCCCAGTTCCTTTTCCAGCGCCTTCACCTGGTCCTGAACCATCGAAATGCGCTGCGTCAGTTCCGAAGGCTGCGCCTTCAGCGCGGCCGCTGCCGCGTTGATGCGCGTATCCAGTTCCTGCACGAAGCGCACCGCGTTGTCGCCCGTGATGGCCTCCACGCGACGGATACCCGCCGCGACACCACCTTCCATCACGATCTTGAAGAAGCCGATGTCACCCGTGCGGTTCACGTGCGTGCCGCCGCACAGCTCGCGCGAAAAACCCAGATCGAGCACGCGTACTTCGTCGCCGTACTTTTCGCCGAACAGCGCCATTGCGCCGCCCTTCACTGCTTCGTCGTACGCCATCACGCGCACGATACCGGGCGCGTTCGCCAGCACTTCGGCGTTGACGATTTCTTCGACGCGGCGAATCTGGTCGTCCGTCATCGGCGCGTTGTGCGCGAAGTCGAAGCGAGTCTTGTCCGCGTCGACGAGCGAGCCCTTCTGCTGCACGTGGCCGCCGAGCACTTCGCGCAGCGCCTTGTGCATCAGGTGCGTGGCCGAGTGGTTGCGCGCCGTGCGTGCGCGGCGGATCGCGTCGATTTCCGCCTTCACCACGTCGCCGACCTTCAGCGTGCCCTGCTCCAGCGTGCCGTGGTGGCCCACGACGTCGGCCTGCACCTTCAGCGTGTCGACGACGCCAAAGCGGATGCTCGCATTCGCGAGCACGCCCTGGTCGCCGACCTGGCCGCCCGACTCCGCGTAGAACGGCGTGTGATCCAGCACGACGACGGCTTGCTGGCCCTTCGTCACTTCGTTGACGGACGCGCCGTCGACATACAGCGCCGTGACCTTCGCGTCGTCGAACACGATCTCTTCATAGCCGTGGAACGTGGTCTTCGCGCCCGTGTATTCGAGGCCCTGCGCCATCTTGAACTTGCCGGCCGCGCGCGCCTGCTCGCGCTGGCGGGCCATGGCTTCATCGAATGCCGGTTCGTCGACCGTGACGCCGCGCTCGCGGCACACGTCAGCCGTCAGATCGAGCGGGAAGCCATAGGTGTCGTGCAGCTTGAACGCGACTTCGCCGTCGAGCGTCTTGCCGCCCTTCGAATCGAGGTCCGCCAGCGCGCTTTCGAGGATCGACATGCCGTGCTCGATGGTCTCGAAGAAGCGCTCTTCTTCCTGGCGCAGAACGTCGGTGACGCGCTGCTCCGCGTCCTTCAGTTCCGGATACGCGCCGCCCATCTGCGCGACGAGGTCGCCAACCAGCTTGTGGAAGAACGAGCCCTTGCGGCCCAGCTTGTAGCCGTGACGGATCGCGCGGCGCACGATCCGGCGCAGCACGTAGCCGCGGCCCTCGTTGCCGGGAATCACGCCGTCGACGATCAGGAACGAGCATGCGCGGATGTGATCGGCGATCACCTTCAGCGAGTTGTTCGTGAGATCTTCAATGCCCGTTTCGCGCGCCGCCGCCTTGATGAGCGCCTGGAACAGGTCGATCTCGTAGTTGCTGTGCACGTGCTGCAGCACGGCTGCGATACGCTCCAGACCCATGCCCGTGTCCACGCACTGCTTGGGCAGCGGCGTCATGTTGCCCTGGGCGTCGCGGTTGAACTGCATGAACACGAGGTTCCAGATTTCGATGTAGCGGTCGCCGTCTTCTTCCGGCGATCCCGGCGGCCCGCCCCACACGTCCGGGCCGTGGTCGTAGAAGATTTCCGAGCACGGACCGCACGGGCCGGTGTCGGCCATCTGCCAGAAGTTGTCCGATGCGTAGCGCGCGCCCTTGTTGTCGCCGATACGGATGATGCGCTCGACGGGCACGCCGACTTCCTTCGCCCAGATGTCGTGGGCTTCGTCGTCTTCCTGGTAGACGGTGACCCAGAGCTTTTCCTTCGGCAACTGGTAGACGCCCGTCAGCAGTTCCCACGCGTAGTGGATAGCGTCGCGCTTGAAATAGTCGCCGAACGAGAAGTTGCCGAGCATTTCGAAGAACGTGTGGTGACGCGCGGTATAGCCGACGTTTTCCAGGTCGTTGTGCTTGCCGCCCGCGCGCACGCTGCGCTGCGCCGTCGTGGCCCGCGAGTACGGACGCGATTCGGCGCCGAGAAACACATCTTTGAACTGCACCATGCCCGAATTGGTGAAGAGCAGCGTCGGGTCGTTGCCGGGCACGAGGCTCGACGAACGGACGATCGTATGGCCCTTCGATTCGAAGAACTTGAGGAATTTCTCGCGGATTTCGGCGGCTTTCATAGCGTGCTTTGGGGACGGTCCTGGCGTGAGCCGACGGCTGCGGAAGGGTTACCGGCCGTCGCAATGGATTGTTTCCTGAACGGTCGATTATACGGGATCGGCGCTCCCGCGCGGCGGCGCGGGCGGCACCGGCCATCCGGCCAGGTCCCCTTCCCGGCAACGCGCCTGGCCCCGCCTGTCATTCGTCCTATGCCGTCAGGCCGGATAGGCCGGCCGCGGCCGATCGCTTAAGATGCATCACATCGATCGAATCGGGCAGCGCCCGTGCGGCGCGTGCCCCACCACATTGGAGACGTAGACAGAATATGGGCGCACTCAGTCATATCCGCGTACTGGATCTCACCCGCGTGCTCGCCGGTCCGTGGTGCGCGCAAACGCTCGCCGACTTCGGCGCCGACGTGATCAAGGTCGAACGGCCGGGCGCCGGCGACGACACGCGCCACTGGGGGCCGCCGTACCTGAAAACGCCTGACGGCGCGGACACGCGCGAGGCCGCCTACTATCTCGCGGCGAACCGCAACAAGCGCTCCGTGACCGTCGACATCGCCACGCCCGAAGGCCAGCAGATCGTGCGCGAACTGGCCGCACAAAGCGATGTCGTGCTGGAGAACTACAAGGTCGGGCAACTGAAGAAGTACGGGCTCGACTACGATTCGCTGAAGGCCGTGAAGCCGGACATCATCTACTGCTCGGTGACGGGCTTCGGCCAGACGGGGCCGCACGCGCAGCGCGCGGGCTACGACTTCATCATCCAGGGCATCGGCGGCTTCATGAGCATCACGGGCGAGCGCGACGACCTGCCTGGCGGCGGCCCGCAGAAAGCGGGCGTCGCGATCGCGGACCTGATGACGGGCATGTACTCGTCGGTGGCCGTGCTGACGGCGCTCGCGCACCGCGACCGGACGGGCGAAGGCCAGTACATCGACATGGCGCTGCTCGAT
The DNA here is from genome assembly GCF_017104565.1 of Paraburkholderia sp. Tr-20389. GTDB lineage: Bacteria > Pseudomonadota > Gammaproteobacteria > Burkholderiales > Burkholderiaceae > Paraburkholderia. The sequence goes on from NZ_JAAGPD010000041.1 coordinate 12,859, forward strand.
GTGCAGGTCGCGATGCTCGCCAACATGAATTCGAATTTCCTTGCGAGCGGCAAGCCGCCCGTGCGCTGGGGCAACGCGCACGCGAACATCGTCCCCTATCAGACGTTCCAGACCAGCGACAGCTGGATCATCGTCGCCGTCGGCAACGACGGGCAGTTCCGCAAGTTCGTCGAAGCGGGCAACCGCGCGGGCCTCGCCGACGACGACCGCTTCGCGACCAACCCGGCGCGCGTGCGCAATCGCGAGACGCTCGTGCCGATCCTCGCGGAGATGGTCCGCACGCGCAGCAAGCACGAATGGATCGAAGCACTCGAAGCCGCGGGCGTGCCGTGCGGCCCGATCAACGATCTGGAAGAGGTGTTCGAGAACGAACAGGTGGTCGCACGCGGCATGCAGGTGCAGTTGCCGCATCCGTCGGGCGGCACGGTCAAGCTGGTGCGCAATCCCATCCGCATGAGCGCGACGCCGCCCGAAGCACAGGCGCATCCGCCCACGCTAGGCGAACATACGGAAGCGGTGTTGCGTGAGGTGCTTGGTTACGGCGACGAGCAGATCGACGGGCTGCGGGGCCGGTCGGTGATCTGACGCGTTGCAGCGCTGAATGTGCCGGCGGCGTGCAGGCCGTGGCGACGAAGCTTCGGCCGCCGCCTGCTGCGCGCGCCACGCGTGACTCGAACACGTGACTCACACGCTTGACTCGCGGACGCGTTTCACTCACGCCATCGAAGCCAGCCACCTCTGCCCTTCGTCCCAGTCGCCGAGGCCGCTGTCGGCGTTGATATGACCTCGCGGGCCGATGCTCTCCCAGCGGCTGCCCCACGCCGCCGCGCAGGCCTGCGAGAACGGCACGCCGCCATACGGGTCATCGGTGCTCGCGACGACGATCGTCGGAAACGGCAGTTTCAACATCGGCACGTCGTCGAAACCGGCTGCATCGGCGGGAAATCCGGCGCCGGCCGGATCGGGCACGGCGACCAGCAAAGCGCCCGCCACTTTCGCGAGCGCGTCCTTCGAAGCATGGCGCGCGGCCCAGAACGCGACCGTCAGGCAGCCAAGGCTGTGCGCGGCGAGCAGAACGGGGGCTGTGGCAGCGGCAATCGTCGCATCGAGCGTGTCGCACCATTCTTCGCAGACGGGATGATCCCAGTCGCGCATCGGCGCGCGCGAAAAGCCGGGATACCGCGCTTCCCAGCGGGTCTGCCAGTGCCCGTCGCCCGAGTTCATGTAACCCGGCAACACGATCACGCTCTGCTGCTTCAATGTCATTCGATTCCCCGCTTTTGTGTGTTCATGGAAAGCGGCTGCGCCGCCAGCGCTATTGAATCACACGACCCACGCCGACGCCGCGCGGATCGGCAGCCGGTTGCGGCGTCGTGCCGTCGATGCGGATCATCTGCACGTCGCCGTTGAACAGCTGGCCTTCCAGCGTGTAGCCGCGAGCCTTCAGTTGCTCGGCCAGTTCGCCGTCGATCGGGCGATACGGCTCCCAGTAGATCGTTTTCTGCGGCAGCAGTTGATGGTGGAAGCGCATCGCGGCAAGCGCATCGGCGGGCGGCATATTGAAGTCGTACAGATTCGTCATCACCTGGAAGATCGACGTGAAGATGCGCGAGCCGCCCGGCGTGCCGATCACGAGCGACACCTTGCCGTCCTTGAGCAGGATCGTCGGCGTCATCGACGACAGCGGCCGGCGGCCCGGCGCGATCGTGTTGACGTCGCCGCTCGTTACGCCGAACTGGTTCTGCACACCCGCTTTCACCTCGAAATCGTCCATCTCGTCGTTGAGCACGAAACCGCCGCCGTCGACCACCACGCCCGAACCGAACGGCCCGTTCAGCGTGTACGTGTTCGACACGGCATTGCCCCATTTGTCGACCACGGAGAAATGCGTCGTCTGCGCCTTTTCCGGCATCGAATCGCCGAGACCCGGCTTCACGGGCGCGGCGCCCGGCACTTCGTCCGGCGTGATGCCTTCGGCGCGCTTCGCGAGATACGCGTCGTCGATCAGCTTGTCGACGGGCACACGGTATGAATCGGGATCGCCGAGGTACTGCTGGCGATCGGCGAACACGCGGTCTTCGATCTGCGCGACCAAATGGATATACGGCTCCGAGTTGAGCGTCACGCCATCGAATTGCGGCTTCAGGTCCGCCTTCATCTTCAGCATCTGGATCAGCCCGACGCCGCCCGAACTCGGCGGCGGCGCGGTGACGATCTGGTAGCCGTTCCAGCTTGCCGTCACGGGCTGACGCCACACGGCCTTGTACTGCAACAGATCCGTCTTGGTAACCAGGCCGTGGCCGTACATCTGACGCGCGATCAGGTCGGCCGTCTGGCCTTCGTAGAACTCGCGGCCGCCGTCGGACGCGATCCGCGTCAGCGTCTGTGCCAGCTCGGGCTGGCGGAACACGACGCCCGCCTTCAGGTTCGAGAAATACGGATCGAAATTGGTCTTGCCGCCGAAGCTCTTCGACGCGAATTCACGGCGCTGCTGCAGCCACGGTTCGACCGTGAAGCCGTCTGTCGCGTACTTGATCGCGGGCGCGAGCACCTGCTTCCATTTGAGCTTGCCGAAGCGCTTCTGCGCCTCCCACATGCCGTCGACCGTGCCCGGCACGGCCACCGCGCGATGCCCCACGGTGCTCATGCCCTTGATCACGTTGCCCTTGTCGTCGAGGTACATGTCACGGGTCGCGCTCTGCGGCGCCTTTTCGCGGTAGTCGAGGAAGTACGGCTTGCCGTCCATATACACGGTCATGAACCCGCCGCCGCCGATGTTGCCCGCGTCCGGGTACGTGACGGCCAGCGTGAACGCAACCGCGACGGCGGCGTCGACGGCATTGCCGCCCGCGGCGAGAATCTGCTGCGCGGCATCGGCGGCGTAGCGGTCGGGCACGGCGACCGCGGACGCGTCGAGGACGGGCTTCGGCTGAGGTGTTTTCGCGTCGACGGCGGGCGACGCGACGACGCTCGCGAGCAGCGTGCCCGTGAGCGCCAGCGTCGTGGCAAGACGCGCCCATCCGCGCGCGGCAGACAGGCGCTCGCGGGCAGAACGTGAACTGTCATCGGCGCCCGCATGAGATTCGACATGCCTATCGGCACCAGAAAGCGCGCGCGGCGCGCGCAACGTCGGAAGAGACATCCGAGGAACTCCGGGATCGGTGGACCGGCTCGCCCGTGCGCAGCGCCAAAAACAGCGGGCTCGCGGCAAGGCCTGGTCGCGTGAAGCGGCGGGACGGGCGTCGTCCGCCCGGGCCACGACAGAATAACGGAAATGCAGCGCCTGCCGAAAAACGCGGCCAGGGCGTCGCGAGCGTCGCGAAAGCGCCGGGCAAGCCGGTCGCCGGCTGAAGCGCGGCAAACAAAAATGGCAGAGGAAAGTGGAGACAAACACCACGATCACGCGCACAGTCGAAGGACGGCGCAGCGCGACGCATGCTAAGCGGGTGCGTCGCGCCTGGCCAACGCAATTTACGTCCTGTTACAGCGCGGATCGCGCCCCGAAAACGGGCGGAATACCGACAAAAAGCGGCAGATGTCGGCTGCGCGCCGCACCGCGCAAGCCTAAAGACTGTCGTCGAATGTGTCGTCAGGTAGAATTGACAGACTAACGGACGCATATAGTGTCCAGGACCGACTTTCTCCTTCTCGCATGAACAACGAACGCAAAGACGCCGAGCGCAACGACGCGCCCGTTTCCAATTTCATCCGCAACATCATCGACGACGACAACCGCTCCGGAAAGTGGGGCCAGCGGGTGGAAACGCGCTTCCCGCCGGAACCGAACGGTTATCTGCACATCGGCCACGCGAAGAGCATCTGCCTGAACTTCGGCATCGCGCAAAGCTACGGCGGCATCTGCCATCTGCGCTTCGACGATACGAATCCGGAGAAGGAAAGCTTCGAATACGTCGACTCGATCGTCGACGCCGTGAAGTGGCTCGGCTTCGAATGGAAGGCGGAGCAGCAGGAGCACCTGTACTTCGCGAGCGACTACTACGACAAGCTGTACGAATTCGCCGAGTTGCTGATCACGCGCGGCAAGGCGTATGTCGACAGCCAGAGCGCGGAAGAAATGCGCGCGAACCGCGGCTCGGCGACGGAAGTCGGCACGCCATCGCGCTTCCGCGAGCGCAGCGTCGAAGAGAACCTGGACATCTTCCGCCGCATGAAGGCGGGCGAGTTCAAGGAAGGCGAGCACGTGCTGCGCGCGAAGATCGACATGTCGTCGCCGAACTTCAACATGCGCGACCCGGTGATCTACCGCATCCGCTTCGCCCACCATTACCGGACGGGCGACAAGTGGTGCGTGTATCCGATGTACGACTACACGCATTGCATCTCGGACGCGCTCGAAAACATCACGCATTCGCTGTGCACGCTCGAGTTCGAAGATCACCGTCCGCTGTACGACTGGATCCTCAATGAACTCGCCGACGCCGGCATCTTCACGCGTCCGCTGCCGCAACAGATCGAGTTTTCGCGTCTGAATCTCACGTATGCGATCACCAGCAAGCGCAAGCTGCTGCAACTCGTCAACGAAGGCCATGTCGACGGCTGGGACGACCCGCGCATGCCGACCATCGTCGGCGTGCGCCGGCGCGGCTTCACGCCGGACGGCATCAAGCTCTTCTGCGAGCGCATCGGCATCACGAAGGTCGATTCGTGGATCGACATGAGCGTGTTCGAAGGCGCGCTGCGCGACGATCTCGACGAAAAGGCGCCGCGCGCGACCTGCGTGCTCGATCCGCTGAAGCTCGTGATCGACAACTACCCGGAAGGCCAGACGGAAGAATGCACCGCGCCCGTCCATCCGCATCACCCGGATCGCGGCGTGCGCACGTTCCCGTTCTCGCGCGAACTGTGGATCGAGCGCGAAGACTTCATGGAAAGCGCGCCGAAGGGCTATTTCCGCCTGTTCCCCGGCAACAAGGTACGGCTGAAGTACGGCTATGTCGTCGAATGCACGGGCGCGGAAAAGGACGAGAACGGCAACGTGATCGCCGTGCACTGCAACTACTTCCCGGATAGCCGCTCGGGCACGGAAGGCGCGAACAACTACAAGGTGAAGGGCACGATCCACTGGATCAGCGCGACTCAGGCGGTGCCCGTCGAAGTGCGCATCTACGATCGCCTGTTCAAGGAAGCGCAGCCCGACGCGGGCGGCCGCGATTTCCTCGAAGCGCTCAATCCCGATTCCAAGCGCATCATGCAGGCGTTCGTCGAGCCGGGTCTGCGCGACATCGAGCCGGAACAGCGTTATCAGTTCGAGCGTCACGGCTACTTCGTCGCCGACCGATACGACACGAAGCCGGGCAAACCCGTATTCAACCGGATCGTCAGTCTGCGCGACAGTTGGGGAAAGCCGGCGTAAGCTGATTGTCTGGTTGCGTCATGCGCGGCATGCAGCACTTCTTCCAGCGCATGCCCGCGTGACGCACGATGGACATCGCCATGTCGCGGCATGACGATGCAGCCGGAGTGATTGCTGCCGGCCCCAGGGGGAACAATGAAGGTTGCAATCAAACACAAGCTGGTGGCGATCTCGACCGTCGTGGCCGCGGCGCTTGCGTCGCTCGCGCCCGCCGCGCACGCGGACGAACTCACGGGCACGCTCAAGAAGATTCACGACGACGGCGTGATCACGCTGGGCGTACGCGAAGCATCGATTCCCTTCTCCTACTCCAACGGCGACCGCACGATCGGCTATTCGCAGACGATCGCACTCGCCATCGTCGACGACATCAAGAAGACGCTCGCGATGCCCAATCTACGGGTGCGCGAAGTCCCCATCACGTCGGCGAACCGCTTCATGATGCTGGCCAACAACCAGATCGACCTCGAATGCGGCTCGACCACGCATACGCGCGAACGCGAAAACGTCGCGGCATTTTCGAACAGCTTCTTCCAGTACGCGGTGCGCATGATCGCGCGCAAGAACGCCGGCATCACGGACTTCCCTGACCTCGCCGGCAAGCCGGTCGTCACGACGGCGGGCACGTCGGACGAACGACTCGTGCGCCAGTTGAATAGCGAAAAGCAGTTGAACATGCGGATCGCAAGCGCCAAGGATCATTCCGATGCGTTTGCGGCCGTGAAGGCGGACCGCGCGGTGGCGTTCGTGATGGACGAGCCGATTCTGTACGGCTTTCGCGCAACCGACCCGCGCCCCGACGACTTCATCGTGACAGGCACGCCGCTCGGCTACGAAACCTACGCATGCATGTTCCGCAAGGGCGACGCGCCGTTCCGCGAACTGGTCAACCGGGTCATCTCGAAGATGCAGACGTCGGGCGAGGCCGAGCGGCTTTACAACGTCTGGTTCACGCAGCCGATTCCGCCGCATGGGATCAATCTGAACTACCCGCTGTCGTCGGAAATGCGCACGCTGTTCGCGCATCCGAACGACAAGGCGCTCGACTGACGTTTCGGTCTGCCTCTGTGCGTGGTCTACGCTGCGTTCAGCGACCGGTGCAACTCGGCGAGCGATAGCGTCGTCTGAAAGAGCCGCGTGAGACTGCGGCTCGCGTAACGCTCGACTTCATCGGGCGCGGCCCAGCGGAATGCGTCCATTTCAGGGATCATCGTGCCGTCCGAGCGGCGCGGAAACATCGACGTGCAGATGCAGCGCGTGAGATCGAGTTCGTCGGCACGAGCGCGCGCGGCGAACAGATGCAGATCCTTGTCCCGTCGATATACGAAAAGCCCGAGGTCTTTCAGGCGCTGTGCCTCGACCGTCAGGCCCGTTTCCTCCTCCATCTCACGCAGCGCCGTGACATGCGGCGCTTCGCCTTCCTCACCCTGCCCCTTCGGAATGTCCCAGTGCGTGGTTTCCGTCGCGTGCGCGAGCAGCACGCGCCCGTCGGGATCGAGCAAAACGACGCCGCAAGAAATCGTGCGCGCGCTCAATGCTTCTTCTGCAGCACCCAGCGGCCCGTGCCCTCACGGCAGAACTGCGGGTTCAGATTCATCGACTGGCCCTTGGCGCTCAACACCACATGCATCTGACGACACGTGCGGTCGCCCGTCTTCGACGTGGCGTCGGGCGTCAGTTGCGCTTCGATTTTCGTGCTGTTGCGCAAGCCTTCGTTGTTCCAGGCGGCCGACTCGCCGTCCTGCTTCTTGTCGAGCGCTTCGAATGCGGCCGCTTTCAACGAATCGTTGTCGGCCTGCTTCATGTAGGAAATCGGCGTGTCGTTCAGAAAGCCGAGATTGGCGGCCTGCGCGCCGACAGCGCCGGCGAGCAGCAGCCCGCCCACGGTGAGTTGAAACGCGGCTCGGGTTCGCTTCGACATGTAGTTCTCCGCTGGAATCGGTTCGTGCGCGGCCGTCGAGGCCCGCGATCTGGACCCCAAAAGCATAGCACGCCCGTCCTGCACGCAGGTTCGTTGCGGACGTCACGATGCCGACCCGATCAAGCGCTGCGCATAACCGTCATTGAGATAACGCCGCTCGCGCTGCGCCGCTGCCAGAACGCCCGTTCAGGCGATTTTAGGACGTATCTCATAGGCGCTTTAGCGGGCGCTACCTAACATGGGCCAATTCAATTCAACCGCCCTTCGAACGCTCAGGCGTTGCGACTATCACCGATGGACCTTTCGTTCGCTCTCCAGTTTTTCGCCGCAATGCTGACGCTGATCTGCGTCACGCTGACGGCCATCGTCGTGCGTGTCGATCCGGCGCCGATGCCGACCATCGTGCGTATTCATGGGCTGCGCCGCAGTCGCTGGCCATGCGTGCTGACGCGAGCGGGCCTCACCTGCCTGCTCGCGTCGTTCGTGCTGCTGATCGCAGGCTGTTACCTGCTGCTGACGATGTGAGCGTGCGCGTTCTGCTGAGGCGCGTCGGCTTGATAGCCGTCCGTCAGCGTCTTCAGAAACGTGACCACATCCTTGATCTCTGAATCATCCAACGCAGGCTTGTCACCCGGCTTGCGATCGAACGGCGGGTCGGTATTCAGATTCGTCCAGTACTTCTTCGGCAGATCGTCGAACTTCCGCACCTTCCCCTTCACCTCCGGATAGAACTTCTCCGGGTTCGTATCGCGTTGCGCGTAGAAGCGCTCGACGTCGTCGAGCGAGTGATAGATCCCGTTGTGAACGAACGTCTTGCGTAACGCCACATTGCGCAGCGTCGGCGTGCGGGAAATGCCGCAATACTCGTCTTGTCCCTTCAGGTCCGTGCGCTCCGGGCCACACGCGCCCAGATCGTAGAAATGCGGATCGTGATTCACGGCCAGCGTGCGAGTGCGCGGCACGCCGGGCGCGATGGCTGATTATTGGCCCGAGGTGTGTCGATGACGGCCATTGAGAAAGCGGCACCGGAGATCGGTGCGTGTGATGGGTGGCCCCCCCACGAGGAATCGAACCTCGATTTCAGGTTTAGAAGACCCGTGTTCTATCCGTTGAACTATGGGGAGGCGAAACCGGAATTTTAACCCGGCCTGACCATCGCGGATGGCGGCAGGCCAGGGGCACGAGACGTGCCGTGATGCGCAAACAGAAAGGCCCGGCAGCAATACCGGGCCCGCGATTATAACCGATCGTACTGCGCCGTCAGACCGGCTGGGGATGCGTCATGAACCAGCCGAGAAACACCACACCGGCGATCACACAGTACACGCCGAACGCCGCCAGCCGGCCGCGTCCCTCGAAGTAACGCATCAGGAAACGCACGCTCAGATACGCGGCGATGGCTGTCAACACACCGCCCAGCAGCGCGTCGGCGAGCTGGCCCGGCGCGTGGAACAGTTTCGGCAATTCGAGCACGCCCGCCGCGAAAATGATCGGCGTGCCGAGCAGGAAGGAGAATTCGGCTGCCTTCTCGGCGGTGAGACCCGCGCCATTACCTGCGATCATCGTCAGGCCGCTGCGCGAGAAACCGGGAATCAGTGCGCCGATCTGCGCGAGGCCGACGAGGAACGCCTGCTTGAACGTCAGCTTCTCCGGCGCCTGATGCGCGCGCGAGCGCTGCAGACGGTCGCCGAACCACAGCAGGACGCCGTTGACGATCAGCGCGATCGCGACGATGCGCAGATCGTGAAATACGCGCTCGAGACGCTTTTCGAGCAGCAGACCCACCAGACCGGCCGGAATCGTCCCGATGATGAGCGCCCACATCATATGACCGTCGTCATTGCGCCGACCCGACAGCGACGCGAAAAAGCCGCTTATGAGCGCAATCCAGCGTGCCCGGAAGTACCACAGCAACGCGAACGCGGTGCCGAGGTGGAGCGCGACGAGGAACGGCAGCAGTTGGGGCGCATGCTTGTCGATATGCATGCCGAAGAGAGCGGGAACGAGCAGCGTGTGACCAAGACTGCTCACTGGAAACAGTTCCGTGACGCCCTGCAGCACGCTCAAAAAGATCAAAAACGACAGGCTCACGCGTCGGTCCTTTTGAAATAAGTGGGGAGGATGGACAGCTTGCCGGAGCATGATGTCCGGCATCTGAAGGCGCGTCGATTATGACGGGGCGACCCCGGAGCGCCAAGGACAATAATTCGGCTTTTTGCGCACCTTGCGGCACCGCACCAGATTTGAAAGCGTGATTACGACGATGAAAGCAAAAAGGCCCGCCTGGAAGGCGGGCCTGCGTGCGGAGGCTGCGTGGACCGTCGGTACGTGCCGACGGCTCAACGTGGTATCTCGTCGCCCCGTGTCAGCGTGCAAATTTATAAAAGAAATAAATCGTACTGCCCGTGAACGTCCCGAACAGTGCCACGCTCATTGCCATTGCGAGATCCATCGCCCCTCCCAAAAACCGGTGATCGCGTCCGGCCGGAGCCGGTCTACGTAGACATTATTGATTGCGCCGACTGCACGGCAACACCCGCAATTTCCCCAGAAGGGTTTCCCCGTAGCATAAAGGGGCGCAAAATCGGCGTTCGTCGCGCGCTTCGCGCCAGGATTGTGCACGCCCCCTCCCTTCCCAACCGCTTTCTACTGTCATTGCCATGCCTCAATTCCAGCAACAGGACATCATCGAGATCGCACGCGACGCCTCCCTGCTCCGCGTCGCGCCGCAGGCGGGCGGCCGCCTGCTGTCGTGGGACATCGACGGCCAGTCGGTGATCTTCTGGCCCGACCAGGCGGACTGGAGCCAGCCCGCGCGCGTGCGCGGCGGCAATCCGCTGCTGTTTCCGTTTCTCGGCCGCCATTTCGTCGACGGGCAGATCGGCCGCTGGAAGGACGCGCAGGGCACCGTGCGCGATCTGCCGATGCACGGCTTCGCGCGCGACCTGCCGTTCGAGGCGACCGTCGACGAAGCAGCCCGCTCGATCAGCATGACGCTGACCGACAGCGACGCGACGCGCGCCGGCTATCCGTTCAGCTTCCGCTTCGAAACGAAATACACGCTGGTCGACGCGCACACGCTCGACGTCGACTTCATCACGACCAACACGGGCGCGGCGGGCAGCGCGCCGCTGCCCTACTACGCGGGCCATCACTTCTATTTCACGCTGCCGCACACGCAGCGCGGCGAGACCGTGCTCGAACTGCCGCGCACGGTGCGCCGCCACCAGCTGCCGGACGGCTCGATCACGCCAGGCGAAGCGGGCGAGCCGGATTACCGTCTCGACGATCCGGGCATCCTGGACCGCTTCCATTGCCTCGACGGCGCGCCGGATCATCTGGTGCGCGTGGTCGCGCTCGGCCTGAACCGCAGCATTACGATCGATCTGCAGCGCCCCGGCTCGGTGCCCTGGTACGCCGTCACGACATGGACCGAAAAGCCCGAATCCGGCTTCTTCTGCGTCGAGCCGTGGCTGGGCCTGCCCGATGCGATCCACAACGGTCTCGGCCTGCGGTGGCTCGAAGCGGGCGACACGGAAACAGCGTCGCTGCGCATCGCGGTCGGCACGCTGCCCTGATCGCCGCGCATGGTGCGCGGCCCGTACAGCGGGTCGCGCGTGAAGCCGAAAATGAGTGCTGCCTTGCAAAACCGTTAGAATCTGGCGTTTTGCAACTGCCGCGTGATCGGGATCGGCGCGCGGCGGCGTCTTGCGAGGTCCAATGTTGACAACAAAAATCAGACGGCTCGTCTGCGGGGTGATGGTCGCAGCACTGGCCGCATGCGGCTCGGCCCCCGTGGGCCCGGGCTTCTATCGCGTCGAACGGGGCGACACGCTGTACAAGGTCGCGCGCAGCAACCGCACGTCGGTACAGAACATCGTGCGCTGGAACAACCTGTCGAACCCGGATTCGATCGAGGTCGGCCAGGTGCTGCGCGTCGCGCCGCCGCCCGGCACGGCCACGGCCAGCACGGGTTCCGCGCGTAGCAGCAGTAGCAGCGCGAGCGGGGCGGCGGGAACGTCGTCTTCGTCACGCAGCGCGGCTGCCGACACGCCTTCGACGCCCGCTTCGTCGATCTCGCTGATCTGGCCGGCGACGGGCAATGTGATCCGCAACTTCGACGGCAACAATTCGAAGGGCATCGATATCGCGAATGCCGCGGGCACGCCCGTGTTCGCGGCGGCGGGCGGCACCGTCGTCTATGCGAGCAACGGCTTGCGCGGCTATGGCAACCTGCTGATCATCAAGCACAACGCCGACTACCTGACGGCCTACGCGCACAATCGCACGCTGCTCGTGAAGGAAGGCGAAACGGTGCAGCAAGGTCAGAAGATCGCCGAGATGGGCGATTCGGACAACGACCGCGTGATGCTGCATTTCGAGCTGCGTTACGCGGGGCGCTCGATCGATCCGGCGCGTTCGCTGCCGCCGCGCTAAAAGCGCCGCCCGCCCCGTCACACGGTCGGCGGCGGGCGTCCCTTCGACGCGTGCACATGACGGCATGCGCCGTGTCCGGGAACCCAATGGGCCGTGCGCGGCTCAATCTCAAAGGCGGGCGGGCACGCTCCGTGCCACGTCTGCCGACACCGCGTCCGTACGCGCAACGATACAGAGAGGACACTCCGATGAAATACGCCTTTGCGGCAGTTCGAGCGACGGCGGCGAGCCTCGCGATCGCTTCTCTGGCGAGCCTCGCAGGCTGCGCCAGTTCGGGCTCGACCACGCTCACCTACCTGCCGAACGGCGACACCGGCTTCGCGATCAATTGCAGCGGCAGCGACGCGAGCCAGAACTGGGGCGAATGCTACAAGCGCGCGGGCGAGGCTTGCGGCGCATATGGCTATGACGTGATCTCGAAGGATGTCGATACGGGTGGCACGTCGGGTGGCTCGCTCGGCGGGGTGCTCGGCGCCAACGTGAAGAACCGCTCGATGGTGATCCGCTGCAAGCAGTAGTGGTCCGCTTCGCGTGAGGTCGTCCGATATTCGATGTGTGCGGATAAAAAAAAGGCCCGGCACGAGGCCGGGCAAACGGGGGTTCGGCGCATATCGGCAAAGGACCGGTTCACCATGCGCCGAGACGAAATCTAGCAACGCACCTATACCCACGCAATCGATTAATTGTGCAAATAGTGTGAGTCGGCGCACGGTTGAATGGCGAACTGAATGACGCAGCTGTCAATCTGGAAACCGAATCAACCCATCGCCTGTCATCGAACACTCGCACCGGGCATTACCCCACTGCCCGGAAACCCATGGCCGGCGCGCCTTTCGGACAAACATGAAAATGCCGCGCGTGAATTGATCTGCACTGCCATATACGCCCGATTCACGCATTTCACTTCGATGGCTGCAATCATCGAACTTGGTGCGCCAACGCACCTTTCCATCGCGATTCCTGCGCGCGAATTCATCTGATTTAACCACCGTACGAGCATCGCTTTAATACCCTCTTATACGTGTGACAGCATGATTTTTAATCCGCAAACGTGTGGCGATTAATCAGGGTATTGGCGCCCTGGTGAACGGGCAATCGGCGATCCCGCCGCCGAACGTCCCAGCGTCGCCTATGGTTTATAGTTACGCCCCGTCACGTGCTGCTGGTTCACATCGTCATGACTTCCTCCGACACCCCACAAAGCCCCCTCTATCAGAAGCTGCTCGGCGAGACCGCGAAGATCGGCTGGTCTGAACTCGAACGCTTCTTTGCCCGCGGCATGCTGCTGCGCGTGGCGCGCGACCTCGATCTGGTGAGCGTCGCCGAGGCGATCGCCAGCGACGACGCGGCGCAAGTCACGCAATGGCTGTCGGCGGGACTCGTCGAGCGCGTGCAGTCGGAGACAGCTGCCGACTTCGCCGCGCGCGACCCCGACCTGTGGGCCGTCGTGGTATCGCCGTGGGTCTGCGTGCAGGAGCGCGGTTGAACGATCGCGCCGACGACGCGGCCCCACTGGATACCGCGTCAACCGCCGACGCCGTGCCGACACGCTGGCACCGTCGCGTGCTCACGCTTGCGTTTCCGATCGTCCTCGCCAATCTGACCCAGCCGATACTCGGCGCCGTCGACACCGCCGTTGCCGGGCATCTGGACGGCGCGTCCTATCTCGGCGGCGTCGCGCTCGGCGGGCTGTTCTTCAGCTTCGTGTTCTGGGGCTTCGGCTTTCTGCGCATGGGCACGACGGGGCTCGTCGCGCAATCGTTCGGTGCGGACGATCAGGCCGGCCTGCGGATGAACATCGTGCGCGCAATGCTGCTCGCGTTTGCGATCGGCGCCATCGTGCTCGCGCTACAGGCTCCGCTGATCGACTTCGCGGTGCGCACCATCGGCGGCAGCGACGACGTTCAGCGCCACGCACGCGCGTACTGCCATGCGCGCATCTGGGCCGCCCCGCTCGCGCTCGGCAACTATGTCGTGCTCGGCTGGCTGCTCGGTACGCAGCGCGTGCGTGTTGCGCTCGCGACGCAGGTCTTCATCAACACCGCGAACATCGCTGCCGTGCTGCTGTACGTGTATGCATTCGGCTGGGGCGTGGCAGGCATCGGCGCGGCAACGGCAACGGCCGACGCGCTCGGCTTCGTGTTCGGCGCCGTGCTGCTGTGGCAGATGCGTCCGCGCGGCCTGCCCGCGCTCGAACGCGCCGCGCTGTTCGATTCGTCGGCGCTCAGGCGCATGGTGACGATCAACCGCGACATCTTTGTGCGGACGATGTGTCTGCTCGGCGCATTCGGCTGGTTCGCGCATCTCGGCGCGAAACAGGGCGACGCGACGCTCGCGGCGAACGCGCTGCTGCTCAACTTCCAGACCTTCATGGGCTATGGACTCGACGGCTTCGCGCACGCGGCGGAAGCGCTCGTCGGCGCGGCCATCGGCGCGCGCAATCGCGAGGCGTTCCGGCAAGCCGTCAAGGTGACGCTGCTGTGGTCGGCGCTCGGCGCGCTCGCTTTCTCGCTGGTCTACTGGCTGACGGGCACGTGGATCATCGAACGGCTGACCGATCAGGCCGCCGTGCGCGCGACAGCGGAAGCCTACCTGCCGTGGACGGCGCTCTCGCCCGTCATTTCCGTGTGGGGTTTTCTACTCGACGGCGTGTTCATCGGCGCGACACGCACGCGCGATCTGATGACGTCGATGGTCGTATCGCTCGGCGTGTTTCTTGGCGCTTCGTGGGCGCTCGCCGGCACGCACGGCAACCACGGACTATGGGCCGCCCTGCTGCTCTTCATGGCCGCTCGCGGCCTCACGCTTGCACGGCTGCTGCCGCGCCTTGCACGCGATGTCGGCCCTGCGTGGTCACGCAGCCCTGCCTGAGCGCGAGCGGGCCCGCTAGTCGCGTTTATTGAGGCGCAGCGGGCGTGTTGATCATCGACGGCGGACGGGTATCCGTCGGTACGCCGTGATAGTCGGCCGGGTCTTGCGGCGGCACGTGATGGTGAATGGTCGGATCGTCGGCACACGCCGACAGGGCGAACAGCGAAAGCAGCGAGGCAGCCAGCAGGAAGCGCTTCATAAACTTTTCGGACAAGGTGTGAGCATCGACGGATGACATCGCGGGCCACGAGTCTAACCGCAAAGCGCAATGTGCGCCGCCGAACCTGGGCATCGCCCTCCTTGCGTGATCTTGCGGCACCATGATCTACTATGTAGGCATGGTCGCAGTCGTTGAAGGAGGCCGTCATGGATGCCGAATCGATCGCAGGTCTGGTTGGACTGGCCATAGGCTTGCTGGTGCTCGTGGTGCTGTCCGTTTTCGAGTCACGCACCTATCGCCGCGAACATCACGGCGAAGGCATGATGCATCACTGGCTGGCTGAGCATCACGTCTTCGACAGAATGCGCCGCAGACACTGAAGCCCCATGCGCCGCGCTCGCGGCGCACATTCTGACTGTCCCGAGCGGGTTTCGCCGCAAGGCGAAGCCTGCACGCGTCGGCGTTCAGTCGACGTCAGTCATGTTCCCTTGCTCCCTCGCCTTGGTACGCGCTTGCGCATCAGGGTTCGCACGCCCGCTCCGATCATCCCGTTCCACAATCCGCCGATGCCAGGCACATGCCTTGCTGATTTGTAAGGCATAGAACGCGCATCCCGCGCGCTCGACAATCCGGCCGCCAGCGCGCACCCGCGCTGCCTTCGCGCGCGCTCAGGCGGTCTCCATGTGTGGCCCGGCCATATAAGGAGAGATAACATGACCCTCGGAACCATTCTGTTGATCGTGCTGATCCTGCTTTTGATCGGTGCCCTCCCAAGCTGGCCGTACAGCCGCGAATGGGGCTATCGTCCGACGAGCCTCGTCGGCGTCGTGCTGATCGTGGTGATCGTGTTGTTGCTGATGGGGCAGTTATGACGCGACGGACCTCGACCTGCTGAAGCCCCCGTTTGATAGTTGCTCGTTGCTTCGCGCATTCTTGGTTTGACTCGCGGACAGCAATGCGGATAGAATCCTTGGCTCGCGTCGGAGCGTAGCGCAGCCTGGTAGCGCATCTGATTTGGGATCAGAGGGTCGTAGGTTCGAATCCTATCGCTCCGACCACCAACATGCCGTACACGAAACCCCGCGTCGCCTTCCGGTGTCGCGGGGTTTTGTTTTTCCGCTGCCGTTTTCGCGCGGGGCACGTATGCGATCTGCTCATCCATCGCACTGCCGAAACATACCCGCGTTAATAAGTCACAAACAAGCCACAAACGAATCCACAAACGCAGAACTGGCAAAACCCACTTCGCGTTGCGTTGTCCATACTGTCGATAGATCAACGCGACACGTCCCCTGGAGGCACCGCCATGAACCTGATTCTCTGGCGTCACGCCGAAGCCGAAGACACCGCTTCGAGCGATCTCGCCCGCCAACTGACCACACGCGGCCGCAAGCAGGCGCAGGCGTCCGCGAAATGGCTGCGTGCGCGTCTTCCCGACGACGCCGTGATCCTCGCGAGCCCGGCCACGCGCACCGTACAGACGGCCGAATCGCTGACGGACCAATACCGGGTCGTGCGCGAAATCGCGCCGGACGCGAGCGCCGACGACGTCCTCACGGCGGCCGGCTGGCCGGAAGGCATTGCGCCGACCGTGGTGGTGGTCGGTCACCAGCCGACGCTCGGCCATGTGGTCGCCCGCCTGCTCGCCGATAGCGGCGCGAGCTGGCCGATCAAGAAGTCGGCGGTCTGGTGGATCGAGAGCCGTACCCGCGGCAACGACGAGCAGGCGGTGTTGCGCGCAGCCATCAGCGCGGATCTGATCTGATTCACGCCGCATCGGCGCACAGCGCCGGATAGCGCGCTGCAAAAACAACGAAGGCGCGCCGAAAGCGTCGGCCTTACGGCACGTCATCGAATCGTCACGACGTTGCCACGTGAGCGTCACCAGCCGTTACTACATTGGCGTCGAAGTGAATTTCACATTTTCGACCAGGAACGCCACATGCGAGAACTGCCGACGCCTACCCTGCCCTTCGCATCGATCCTCGAGCCGCGTCGTCGTCTGCCGCGCACGGAAGAAACGGTCACTGCCCAGCATCGTCTGCAAGTCTCGTGGGCGCGCACCGACGAGGAGCTTCGTGAAGCGCAGCGTCTGCGTTACCGGGTCTTCGCCGAGGAAATGGGCGCGCGCCTGTCCGGTCCTGCCGGCCTCGACGTCGATTCGTTCGACGCTTACTGCGATCACCTGATCGTCCGCGATCTCGACACGCTGAAGGTGGTCGGCACGTACCGCGTGCTGCCGCCGCACCAGGCGGCGCGTATTGGCCGCCTGTATGCCGAGGGCGAATTCGACGTGTCGCGTCTCACGCATCTGCGCTCGAAGATGGTCGAGGTGGGCCGCTCGTGCGTGCATCCCGACTATCGCAGCGGCTCGGTGATCATGTCGTTGTGGGCGGGCCTCGGTTCGTACATGCAGCACAACGGCTACGAGACGATGCTCGGCTGCGCGAGCGTCGCGATGGCGGATGGCGGTCACTATGCGGCGAATCTGTATGCGTCGTTGCAGGACGACGCGCTGACGACGCCGGAGTACCGTGCGTTTCCGCATACGGCGCTGCCTGTCGATGAATTGCAGACGGGGGCCAAGGTCGCGCCGCCACCGCTGATCAAGGGTTATCTGCGCCTCGGCGCGAAGATTTGCGGTGCGCCTGCCTGGGATCCTGATTTCAATACCGCCGACTTTTTGACGTTGTTCCGGTTGTCGGAAATCAATGCGCGGTATGCGCGGCATTTTCTTGGGGATGCGTTGGGGCGTTAAGGTTTTCTTGAGCGCCTGCGTGGCGCGGGCGTTTTTTGGTTTTTGCGCGCCTGCGTGGGTGTTTGTGGTTTGGTTTTCCGCTTTCGATGGCATCCGCGTTTTGCTCGTTTGCTTTCGGTGGCATCCGCGTTTTGGTGTTGGTAGGTCATGCGTTGCCCCTGTGCGGGGCGGCACTTACTTTCTTTGCCGCCGCAAAGAAAGTAAGCAAAGAAAGCGGGCTAACACCGCCAGCCCTTGTTTTTGCCTGCGGGCCCCCAACAGTTCTTACGCTCCACGCGGCAACGTGTTATTTCATGCGCGTTGCCAGCGTGCTAACTGCACGCATCACCCGCTTCACGCTCCCGCGTCACGATCTGCGTTACCAGACGTCCATCGCCGCCCAGGTGGCAAACTGTGTGTAGGGTGTCGCGATGGAAGTGCACCACTCCGGACTGAAAAGCGGGATTGGTGTCGTAGGATCGCTAACGCATACGGTGCGACAAGCTACACACAGTTTGCCACCTGGGCAGCGCAGTCGAGTCGCTGCCGCTGGCTGCCTGCGAGTGATTGAAGTGGGTGAGGCGCCTGTTCAGGGCGCTGGCAACGGGCGCAAAACAAAGTGTTGCCGTATGGAGTGCGGGACCCGTTGGGGGCCCGCAGGCGAGTACAAAAGCTAGCGGTGTGAGCGGCTTTCTTTTGCCTACTTTTCTTTGCCGCTGCAAAGAAAAGTAGGTGCCGCCCCGCACAGGGGCAACGCATGAACGACCAACACCAAAACGCGGATGCCAGCGAAGAAAAAACCCGGCAACGCCGCGCCGCAGGCAAAGACCCGTTACGAACAGAACTTGGTCAAAAGACTAAGCTGCGCATTCCGCGAAGACTTGCCGGGCCTGCGCCGGCGATAATGCCCATCGCTCTGCATCAGCCAGGCGGCCTGATTGTCGCCGAGAAACGCCGACAGCCCTTCGGCAATCACGCGCCGCTTCAACCGCCGGTTGTTGATCGGAAACGCCACCTCGACACGCCGGAAAAAGTTGCGATCCATCCAGTCGGCACTCGACAGATAAACCTGCTCGCGACCATTGTCGTAGAAATAGAAAATACGATGATGTTCGAGGAAACGCCCCACGATCGAGCGCACCGTGATGTTCTCCGACAACCCTTCCACACCCGGCTGCAACGCGCACACACCGCGCACGATCAAGTCGATCTTCACACCCGCCTGCGAAGCCTCGTACAGCTCGGCAATCACGGTCGGCTCCAGCAGTGCATTCATCTTCGCAACAATCCGCGCACGCTTGCCCTCGCGCGCATGCTCCGCTTCGGCACGAATCGATTCGACCAACCGCGGATGCAGCGTAAACGGCGACTGCCACAACTCATGCAACGGCAACTCGCCACCGATACCCGTCAACTGCTGGAACACGTGGTGCACGTCCTCGCAGGTCTTCTGGTCGGCCGTCATCAGGCCGAAGTCGGTATAGAGACGTGCCGTGCGCGGATGATAGTTGCCCGTGCCGAGATGCACGTAGCGCTTCAGAATCGATTTACCGCCTTCCGACACGCGCCGCACGATCAGCATCATCTTCGCGTGGCACTTGTGGCCGACCACGCCATACACGACGTGCGCGCCCACTGCTTCCAGCTGCGAGGCCCAGTTGATGTTCGTCTCTTCGTCGAAGCGCGCGAGCAGTTCGACCACCACCGTCACTTCCTTGCCGTTGCGCGCGGCCTGCATCAGCGCATCCATCAGCGGCGAGTCCGTGCCCGTGCGATAGATGGTCTGCTTGATCGCGACGACGTTCGGATCCTTCGCGGCCTGCAGCAGCAGTTCGAGCACCGGCTGGAAACTCTCGTACGGATGATGCAGCAGCACGTCGCCCTGATCGATCACGTCGAACAGGCTCGCGCTGTTGGCGATCTGCGGCGGCGTCGCGGGAATGTGCGGGACGAACTTCAGATCAGGACGGTCGACCATCTCGGGCAACTGCATCAGACGCACGAGATTCACCGGACCGTCGACGTAGTAGCAGTCCTTCTGCGACAAACCGCTTTCGTCGAGCAGACGCCGCACGAGATGCGCCGGCGTATCCGCCGACACTTCCAGCCGAACCGCATTGCCCAGATGTCGCGCAGGCAGTTCACCCTGCAGCGCGACGCGCAGATTCGTGATTTCGTCTTCGTCGACGAACAGTTCGCTGTTACGCGTGATGCGGAACTGGTTGCAGCTGCGCACGAGCAAGGCCGGAAACAGCTCGCCGACATAACGCTGCAACAACGAGCTCAGCAGCACGAAGCCATGCGGATAACCGGACAGATCCTGCGGCATGCGCACGAGGCGCGGCAACGCGCGCGGCGCCTGCACGATGCCCATCACCGCCTGCCGGCCGAACGCATCCTTGCCTTCCAGCTCGACGACGAAGTTCAGGCTCTTGTTCAGCACGCGCGGAAACGGATGCGCGGGATCGAGGCCGATCGGCGTCAGGACGGGCAGCAGTTCATTCAGGAAGTAGTCGCGCGCCCATTGCGTCTGCGCATCGTTCCAGGCTTCCATGCCGTGAAAATAGATGCCTTCGTCTTCGAGCGCGGGCAGCACGGTGTCCTGCAGCATCGTGTACTGACGATGCACCAGCTTCTGCGCGCGTTCGACGACGAGATCGTAGCAATGCTGCAGCGACATGCCGTCGGGCGACAGCGCGCCGGGGTTGTCGCGCATCTGCTCCTGAAGACCGGCCATGCGGACTTCGAAGAATTCGTCGAGATTGCTGCTGGTGATGCAGATGAAACGCAGGCGTTCGAGAAGAGGTACGGCAGGGTCCGCGGCCTGTGCGAGCACGCGCTCGTTAAACCCCAGAATGCCCAGCTCGCGGTTCAGAAGAGGATAGCGGTTGGACATCGGCGGTGAGAATGAAATGTCGGAAGATGACTCGAAAGGACGCTCGGAAATTCTCACAGTATGATGACAGGTGCGTGAAATGACTTGTCACGTGATTTTACGCTTTTGCCGCCCCATGTCGTAAATATGACGCAGGCATGTGTGAGGATATCGCACGACAATGGCGGAGGTGACAGCGTGATGTCCAGTACGCTTAAAATGGCGACTTTGAACCCCGCGCGAACGGGCGCACCCAGCATGGGTGATCTGTTCGTGCGCATGAGGTCCTCACTCCCGATGGTCAACACTCCGCCACTACTTGCCGCCGTCGATCTCGGCTCGAACAGCTTCCGTCTGATCGTGGGCCGCGTCGAGGAAACCGAAGCGGGCAGCCAGATCTATCAGGTCGACGCGCTGCGCGAACCGGTGCGGCTCGGCGCGGGCCTGTCGCGCGAAAAAATGCTCGACCGTGCTTCGCAGGTGCGCGGCTGGGACGCGCTCAAGCGCTTCGGCGAACGTCTGCGCGACTTCCATCCCGACCATGTGCGCGCCGTCGCGACCAACACGTTGCGCGTCGCGAAGAACGCGCAGGAATTTCTCGGCGAAGCGGAAGCGGCGCTCGGTTTCCCCATCGAAGTGATCGCGGGTCGCGAAGAAGCCCGCCTGATTTATGCGGGTGCTGCACATTCGGTGCCGGCAAGCGCGGGCAAGCGGCTCGTCGTGGACATCGGCGGCGGCTCGACGGAATTCATCATCGGTTCGCACTACACGCCGATCCGTATGGAAAGCCTGTACATCGGCTGCGTGAGTCACAGCCGCCAGTTCTTCCCGGCGGGCAACGTCGACGAGTACACGATGCGTCAGGCCGAGCTTGCGGCCTCGCGCGAAATCCAGATCATTTCGGCCGACTACAAGGGCGAGGGCTGGGACCAGGGTATCGGTTCGTCGGGTACGGCGCGCGCGCTTGCCGAGCTGGTCGAAGCAAACGGCTTCAACGACCCGGGCATCACGCATGGCATTTCGCGCGGCGGCCTCGAGCGTCTGAAGCGTGCGTTGATCAAGGCGGAGAACGTCAACCGGTTGAAGCTGATCGCGCTGAAGCCGGATCGCGTGCCGGTGCTGGCGGGCGGCCTGTCGATCATGATCGCGGTGTTCGACGAACTGGGCGTCGACTACGTCGACACGACGGACGGCGCGCTGCGTCTTGGCGTGCTGTATGACCTGCTGGGGCGCTCGCAGCATCAGGACATGCGGACCATCACGGTTGAGGGCTTCATGCGCCGCTATGGCGTCGATCGTGCGCAGGCGAGCCGCATTGGCGAGCTTGCGGTGCACTTCTACGATCAGCTCGACGAACCCGATACGGAAGCGCGCGAAGAGAATCGCATGTTCCTCGGCTGGGCGGCCGCGCTGCACGAAATCGGGCTATCGATTTCACACAGCGCTTATCACAAGCATTCTGCGTACATCGCGAGCAATGCGGACATGCCGGGGTTTTCGCGCACCGATCAGGCGCGTCTTGCGGCGCTTGTCGTCGGGCATGCGGGCAAGCTGGCGAAGCTTGCGCAGACGCGCGATCTCGAATGGAAGCTGCTGTTCTGCCTGCGGCTCGCGGCGCTGTTTTGCCGCCGCCGGGCGGATGCCGGTTTGCCGGAGATCTTCGTTGCCGAGGCGAATGGCGGGTATGAGGTTCGATTGCCCAATTCGTGGGTCGCGAATAATCCGCTCACTGACTATAGCCTCATTCAGGAGGCGGCTGAGTGGGAGAAGATTCGGACATCGTATCGGGTTGTGTATACCGATGATTGAGTTTTGTCTGCGACGCAGTCGCCATTTTTGCCTTCTCGGCGCGGGCTTCGCCTTTTAGGTTTCGCTCTGCAGGTTCGCTGGCATCCGCGTTTTGTCTCTGGTTTGCTAGTGTTGCCCCTGTGCGGGGCGGCACTTACTTTCTTTGCCGCCGCAAAGAAAGTAAGCAAAGAAAGCGGGCTCACACCGCCAATCCTTGTTCCTGCCTGCGGGCCCCCAACAGTTCTTACGCTTCACGCGGCAACGCACTTGCTTTCGCGCGTTACCAACGCGCTAAGGCACGCATCACCCACTCCACACTCCCGCGTCACGGACTGCGTTACCAGACGTCCACTGCCGCCCAGGTGGCAAACTGTGTGTAGGCCGTCGCGACGGAAGTGCACCACTGCGGACTAAAAAGCGGGATCGGTGTCGTAGGAGCGGCAACGCATGCGGCGCGACAACCTACACACAGTTTGCCACCTGGGCGGCGCGGACGATTCGCTGCCGCTGGCTGCCTGCGGGTGAATGGAGTGGGTGATGCGCCTGTTCGAGGCTCTGGCAACGGGCGCAAAACGATGTGTTGCCGTGTGGAGTACGGGACCCGTTGGGGGCCCGCAGGCAATCAAACGGGCTGGCGGTGTGAGCCCGCTTTCTTTGCTTACTTTCTTTGCGGCGGCAAAGAAAGTAAGTGCCGCCCCGCACAGGGGCAACGCATGAAGTACGAAGACATCACGCGGATGCCAGCGAAAGCGAAACCGAAACCGAAACCGAAAGCGCAGGGCAAAACCCAGAAGGCGTAGCCCACGCCGAGAAGGCAACCCCACGCCGAGAAGGCAACCCCACGCCGAGAAGGCAAAAATGGCGACTTCGTCGCAGACAAAAAAGCAGAATCAAGCGGCGGTCGACTGAAGCCGCGCACTCCGGGCAACAGGAAACCGAACGGTAAACGTACTCCCCCGCCCTTCTTCGCTCTTCACCTCAAGCTGCGCATCATGCCGCTGCAACACATGCTTGACGATGGCAAGCCCAAGCCCGGTCCCACCCGTATCACGTGACCGACTCCGATCGACGCGATAGAACCGCTCAGTCAACCGTGGAATATCCGCGGCAGGAATCCCCAACCCGCTATCGCTAACCGAGAACGTGGCCTGCCCGCCCTGAGCGTGCCAGCTCACATTGATCGACCCGCCGTCAGGCGTATACCGAATCGCATTCGTAACGAGATTGCCGAACGCGCTCATGATCTCCGTCTCGACGCCCGTCACCGTCAACGCCTCGTCGGCCTCGAAGCCGATCCGGTGACGTCCACCCGACAGGCTCTGCGCATCGTCCTCCAGATGCCGCAGCACCGCGCGCATATCCACCATCTGGTTGCTCGGCGGCTTGTTGTCGCCTTCGAGCGTCGCCAGCACCAGCAGATCGCTGACGATATGCTGCATCCGCTGCGCCTGCTGCATCATCAGATCGAGATAGCGAACGCGCTCGCTCTCGTCGAGCGGTATCTCTCGCATCGTTTCGAGAAAGCCGGACAGCACCGTCAACGGCGTCTTCAGTTCGTGCGACACGTTGGCCACGAAGTCGCGACGCATCGCATCCGTGCGCTCCAGTTCCGTAATGTCCTGCGACAGCACCAGCTTGCGGTTCTCGCCATACGGAAACACCTGAACGGACAGCACGTTCTGACGCTTCTCGCCCATCCCGCGCATGATCAGCATCTCTTCATAATGATGAGAGTTCAGATAGCGGACGAAGTCGGGATGACGCACGAGATGCGTGATGTGCTGACGCAAATCGCGCTTCGCGTCGAGGCCGAAATGCTCTTCGGAAATCGCGTTGCACCACTCGATCTGATCGTGATCGTCGAGCATCGCGACGCCGTTCGGCGACGCCTGGATCGCCTGAATGAACCGCGAATGCTGCTGCTCGACCTGGCGCACCTGCGCGTGCCAGCGCTTCGCGAGCTTGTGCAGCCGGTAGTAGATTTCGCCCCAGATGCCCGGTGCGCTCGGCACTTCGCCATACACCGGCGCATCGAGCAGACGCCACAGGCGCTGCTTGTGGAACGTGCTGAAGATGCCTTGCGCGAGCAGCGCGAGCACGGCGATCGCCAACGCCGCTTTCGTGTTGACGAAGATGCCGACTGCCACGCACAACACAGCGAGGAGCACAAGCGATACCAGGGAGCGTGCCCAGATGATGTTCATGTGCGACCTTGAAGACGAACCTGAAGACTTCAGAGACAACAAAGCGCGCTGCGTCGAGAACCCGCAGCGCGCTTCGTGTTTTTCGATCAGTTTACCTTATGCGCTTTTGGCCAGGCGATAGCCGCTGCCGCGCACCGTCTCGATCATCGCATCGCAGCCCGCCGGCTTCAGCGCGGCCCGCAGACGTTTGATGTGCACGTCGACGGTACGCTCTTCGACGAACACGTGATCGCCCCACACCTGGTCGAGCAGTTGCGTGCGGCTGTGCACGCGCTCCGGATGCGTCATGAAAAAGTGCAGCAGACGGAATTCCGTCGGACCGAGATCCAGCTTGATCTCGCTGCCTTCCGCATGAGCGGCGACGCGGTGCGTGGCCGGGTCGAGCTTCAGGCCGTTGATCGCGACGACGTCTTCCGTCAGCTGCGGCGCACGGCGGCGCAGCACCGCCTTGATGCGCGCCATCAGTTCCTTCGGCGAAAACGGCTTGGTCACGTAGTCGTCGGCGCCGATCTCGAGTCCGAGCACCTTGTCCTGCTCGTCGCCACGCGCCGTCAGCATGATGATCGGGATGTGCTTCGTGCGCTCGTTGTTGCGCAGGTCGCGCGCGAACGCAATGCCCGATTTGCCCGGCAGCATCCAGTCGAGCAGCACGAGATCGGGAAGCACGTCGCTGATCAGGTTCTGCGCCTGTTCGGCGTTGTACGCACGAATCGGACAATGGCCCGCGTGTTGCAAGTTGACCGAGATCAGCTCGGAAATTGCGGGTTCATCTTCGATAACGAGAATACTGCTGGGCATCGGCGCCTCTTGATAAACGGTATATACGGTTTGGCTGTGCGGATTCGCTGAACGTCAGACGATCAGCTGAGCGCTTCGCGCTCGAGCGCGTCGCGGCCCATGTGGCGCACGTCCGTGCCCTTCACCACGTAGATGATGAACTCGGCGATGTTCTTCGCGTGATCGCCGATCCGCTCGATCGCCTTCGCGATGAAGAGGAAATCGAGTCCCACGGAGATCAGGCGCGGATCTTCCGTCATGTACGAAATCAGCTTGCGCACGAAGGCGCGGAATTCCTCGTCGATCGCCTTGTCGTCGCGCACAATCTGCGCGGCAGCCACGGTATCGAGGCGCGCGAACGCGTCGAGCGCACGGCGCAGGATGCTCACGGCCATATCGCCCGACAGCTTGATTTCGGCGATGTTGATCGTGCGCGATGCACCGTCTTCCGACAGGCGCTTCGTGCGCTTCGCGATCTTCTCGGCTTCGTCGCCGGCACGTTCGAGGTTCGTGATCGTCTTCGAGATCGCCATCACGAGGCGCAGGTCGCGCGCCGTCGGCTGGCGTCGCGCGATGATGTTGCTGCACTCTTCGTCGATCTCGACTTCCATCTGGTTCAGACGGTCTTCTGCGGCGATCACCTGGTCGGCGATGCCGACGTCGAATTCGTTCAGCGCGTTCATCGCGGCGACGATCTGTGCCTCGACGAGGCCGCCCATTTCGAGCACCTTGGATGACACCAGGTTCAGGTCGGCGTCGAACTGGCTGGACAGGTGTTTGTCGGACATGTGTTACTCCTAAGCTCGTGCGTACGCTCAGTGCTTAACCGAAGCGGCCCGTGATGTAGTCTTCCGTTTCCTTGCGGACCGGCTTGATGAAGATCTTTTCGGTGTCGCCGAATTCGATCAGCTCACCCAGATACATATAAGCAGTGTAGTCCGAACAACGCGCCGCCTGCTGCATGTTGTGCGTGACGATCACCACCGTATAGTCGCTCTTCAGTTCTGCGATCAGCTCTTCGATGCGGCCCGTCGAAATCGGGTCCAGCGCCGAGCACGGCTCGTCGAGCAGCAGCACTTCCGGACGGATCGCGATGCCGCGCGCGATACACAGACGCTGCTGCTGGCCGCCCGACAGACCGTAGCCGCTCTGGCCGAGCTTGTCCTTCACTTCGTTCCACAGCGCTGCCTTGGTGAGCGCCCATTCGACGCGATCGTCCATCTCCGAGCGCGACAGCGTTTCGAACATCTTCACGCCGAACGCGATGTTGTCGTAGATCGACATCGGGAACGGCGTCGGCTTCTGGAACACCATGCCGATACGCGCGCGCAGCAGCGAGATATCGCGCTTCGTCGTCAGCAGGTTCTCGCCGTCCATCAGGATTTCGCCTTCGGCGCGCTGCTCCGGATAGAGCGCGTACATCTTGTTGAACGTGCGCAGCAGTGTGGACTTGCCGCAGCCCGACGGGCCGATGAACGCCGTCACCTTGCCTTCGGGAATCTGCAGGTTGATGTTCTTCAGCGCGTGGTACTTGTTGTAGAAGAAGTTCAGGTTGTTGACTTCGATCTTCGGGCGCGAGGGCGCTGCCGCTTGACCGCTCTGCGCCGGGTCGAAACCGGCGGGTACCGCCGGGCGTTCGACGGGATTCAGGTGACTTTCTGCCATGTTCATCGGATCGCTCCGCCCTTACTTTTTCGAAAAGATCGTACGCGCGAGAATGTTGAGACCCAACACTCCGAGCGTGATCAGGAATACCCCAGCCCACGCGAGCGACTGCCACTGCGCAAACGGGCTCATCGCGAACTTGAAGATCGTGACCGGCAGGTTCGCAACCGGCTGATTCATGTCCATCGTGAAGAACTGGTTGGACAGCGCCGTGAAGAGCAGCGGTGCCGTTTCGCCGGCGATACGCGCGATCGCGAGCAGCACGCCCGTCACGATGCCCGCGATCGACGCTTTCAGCGTGATCGACAGCACCATCTTCCACTTCGGCGTGCCGAGTGCGAAGGCCGCTTCACGCAGCGCGTTCGGCACCAGCTTCAGCATGTTCTCGGTGGTGCGGATCACGATGGGGATCTGCAGCAGCGCGAGCGAAATCACACCCGCCCAGCCGCTGAAGTGGCCCATCTTCGCAACGACGAGGGCATACACGAACAGACCGACGACGATCGACGGCGCCGACAGCAGAATGTCGTTGATGAAGCGCGTGATGCTCGCGAGCCAGCCCTTCTGGCCGTACTCGGCGAGATACACGCCCGCCATGATGCCGATCGGCGTGCCGACGAACGTCGCCAGTACGACCAGCATCAGGCTGCCGACGATCGCGTTCGCGAGACCGCCGCCATCCGTGTTCGGCGGCGGCGTCGACTGCGTGAACAGCTCGACGGACAGGCCGCCGACGCCGAGGCGCAGCGTCGTGTACAGAATCCACACGAGCCACAGCAGGCCGAATGCCATTGCGGCGAGCGAGAGCGTCAGCGCGACCGCGTTGGTGGCCTTGCGGCGCTTCTGCAGCTTGTTGCGCATCGCTTCGAGCGCTGCGGCATCCGTGCTGCCCGGCATGTTCAACGAGGACTGGCTCATTTCGCGCCCTCCCCTTTCTCGAGGCGAAGCAGCATGATCTTCGAAATCGCCAGCACGATGAAGGTAATCACAAACAGGATCAGGCCGAGTTCCATCAACGCGGCCGTATGCAGGCCAGGCGCCGCTTCCGCGAATTCGTTCGCGAGCGCCGACGTGATGCTGTTACCCGGCGAAAAGAGCGACACGTTGTCGAGCAGGTTCGTATTGCCGATCACGAACGTGACGGCCATCGTCTCGCCGAGCGCGCGGCCGAGGCCGAGCATCACGCCGCCGATCACACCCGTCTTCGTGAACGGCAGGACGATCTTCCACATCACTTCCCACGTCGTGCAGCCGATGCCATACGCCGATTCCTTCAGCAGCACGGGCGTGACTTCGAACACGTCGCGCATCACCGAGGCGATGTACGGGATGATCATGATCGCGAGGATGACACCCGCGCACAGAATGCCGATGCCGATGGGCGGCCCCTTGAACAGCGCGCCGATGATCGGCATCCCGCCGAGCAGCGTGCCGAGCGGCTTTTCGAACCACGTCGCGAAGATCGGCGCGAACACGAGCAGACCCCACATGCCATAGACGATCGACGGAATCGCGGCGAGCAGTTCGATTGCGATGCCGAGCGGCCGGCGCAGCCACGCGGGCGACAGTTCCGTCAGGAAGAGCGCGATGCCGAAGCTGACGGGCACAGCGATGATGAGCGCAATGATCGACGTCGCAATCGTGCCGTAGATGGGCACCAGCGCGCCGAACTGTTCGGACGGTGGATCCCAGTCGGCGGTCCACAGGAATGCGAGGCCGAATTTCTGGATCGTCGGCAGCGAAGCGACGATCAGCGACACGATAATGCCGCCGAGCAGCAGTAGCGTGACGATGGCTGAAAGCCGGGCGATGCCGCCGAAAATGATATCGCCTGCGCGGCTGGGCGCTTTCTGCGTCGTGCTACCGGGCGGAGTCGACCGGGCCGCGTCAGAAGTGAGAGGGAGGTCGGACATGGGAGCTGATAAACCTGTTTCCGGTTTCCGGTTGCCGCATGGCGTATGCCACACGGCCAGTACTACGGCCGCCGGGCCTCATCGAAGCCGGGCGGCCGGCCGCGCGCAGTTACGTCATGCGCGCGGTGGGTGCTGCTGTTGCTGCGTATCGAGGATTACTCGGCGAGCGACTTGCCCGACGCATCCTTGACCTTGGCCTTCCACTGCGTCTTGATTTCCGACACAACCGATTCCGGCAGCGAGATGTAGTCGAGATCGTTTGCAGCCTGGCCGCCGTTCTTGAACGCCCAGTCGAAGAACTTCAGCGTTTCCGCGCCTTGCGGACCCTTTTCCTGGGTCGTGTGCAGCAGCACGAACGTCGCGCCGACGATCGGCCATGCGTTCTTGCCCGGCTCGTTCGTCAGGATCTGGTAGAACGACTTCGACCAATCCGCGCCTGCTGCCGCCGCCTTGAACGTTTCCGTCTTCGGCTCGACCACCGTGCCCGACGAGTTCTTCATGTCGACGTAGGTCATGTGGTTTTGCTTCGCATACGCCCACTCGACGTAGCCGATTGCGCCCGGCAGACGCTGCACGAATGCCGCGACGCCGTCGTTGCCCTTGCCGCCCGTACCCGTCGGCCAGTTGACCGTCGAACCTTCGCCGACCTTCGACTTCCATTCGGCGTTGACCTTCGACAGGTAGTTCGTCCAGATGAACGACGTGCCCGAGCCGTCAGCACGGCGGACCACGGCGATGTCCGTATCCGGCAGCTTTGCCTTCGGGTTCAGCGCGGCGATTGCCGGGTCGTTCCACTTCTTGATCTTGCCGAGGTAGATGTCGCCGAGCACTTCGCCCGACAGCGTGATTTCGCCAGCCTTCACGCCCGGCACGTTGACGACGGGCACCACGCCGCCGACGACCGTCGGGAACTGGAACAGGCCGTCCTTCGCCAGTTCGTCGTCCTTCAGCGGAGCGTCCGAGCCCGCGAAGTCAACCGTCTTCGCGACGATCTGCTTGACGCCGCCCGACGAGCCGATGCCCTGGTAGTTAACCTTGCCGCCACCCGTCTTCTGGTACGCATCGGCCCACTTCGTGTAGATCGGTGCTGCAAAGGTGCTGCCCGCGCCGGTGATGTCGGCGGCTTGCGCTGCGATCGCAAAGAGAGCGCCAGCCATGCCAGCGAACGCGGTTTGCATCAGTTTCATGTTTTCTCCGTGGTTGTGAGCGTGTGCAACGACACCGCGAAGAATAGTGACCCTTTGTGACAGTCATGTGACTATCCGTGAAGTTACTGTGACAGTCTTATTACGGGCGTGAAAGGCGCTACGCCAGGGTTTCTACTGCTGGAGCAGATGCGTGCTGAATCGGCGCTTTAACGCTCGAAATTGGCGGAGCGACAACGTTTGCGCGTTTCGTCATCGGTGTCGCAATTGTTTAAGTATTTTTTTAATGCTGCGACATCATTCGGGGCGCAAAAAAGGGCGGCATGGAGCCGCCCTTCTTGTGCTTCGGTCCGAAACCGCTTGCGTCGCAGGTCAGGACGTCGCCTGCTTGACGACGGCAGCGATCGTTTCCGCATGGTGCAAGGCATCCTTCTCGCGCGCAGCCTCCACCATTACGCGCAGGACGGGCTCGGTGCCCGAGGCGCGGATCAGCACACGGCCGCTGCCGTCGAGCGCGCCTTCCGCCTCGTTGATCGCACGACGGATCGCGTCGCTGCTCTTCCAGTCCGCGCCCGGCTGCATCCGCACGTTGATCAGCTTTTGCGGGAACAGCGTGACGCCCGCGAGCAGCTGCTCGAGCGAGCGGCCGCTGCGCTGCATCGCCGCGAGCACCAGCAGCGCGGAAACGATGCCGTCGCCTGTCGAATGTCGATCCAGCGACAGGATGTGGCCCGAGCCTTCCGCGCCCAGTTCCCAGCCGTGCTCGCGCAGCTTTTCCAGCACGTAGCGGTCGCCGACCGCGGCGCGCACGAACTGCACGCCCACCTTCTTCAGCGCGACTTCGACGGCCATGTTGGTCATCAGCGTGCCGACTGCGCCTTCGACCTTGCCTTGCGTCGCGATACGGTCCTGCACGAGCACGTAGAGCAGTTCGTCGCCGTTGTAGAGCCGGCCGTTCGCGTCGACGATCTGCAGACGGTCCGCGTCGCCGTCGAGTGCAATGCCGATATCGGCCTTGTTCGCGCGCACCGCGCGCACCAGCGCATCCGGCGCCGTCGCGCCGACGCCGTCGTTGATGTTGAAGCCGTTCGGCGACACGCCGATCGTGATCACGTCCGCGCCGAGTTCGTGGAACACATGCGGCGCCACGTCGTACGCGGCGCCATGCGCGCAATCGACGACCAGCTTCATGCCGCGCAGATCGAACGCCTGCGGGAAGGTGCTCTTGCAGAACTCGATGTAGCGGCCAGCCGCGTCATCCAGACGGCGTGCCTTGCCGAGCCGCTCCGAAGGCGCGCAGTCGAGTGGCTTGTCCAGTTGCTCTTCGATCTGCGACTCGACTTCGTCCGGCAGCTTGTTGCCGTCGGCGGAGAAGAACTTGATGCCGTTGTCGTAGTACGGATTGTGCGACGCGCTGATCACGACGCCTGCCGCGAGGCGCAGCGCACGCGTCAGATACGCGACGCCCGGCGTCGGCATCGGACCGGCCAGCATCACGTCGACACCCGCTGCCGAGAAGCCCGATTCCAGCGCGGCTTCGAGCATGTAGCCCGACACACGCGTGTCCTTGCCG
Organism: Paraburkholderia sp. Tr-20389; assembly: GCF_017104565.1. GTDB lineage: Bacteria > Pseudomonadota > Gammaproteobacteria > Burkholderiales > Burkholderiaceae > Paraburkholderia. The sequence goes on from NZ_JAAGPD010000041.1 coordinate 44,299, forward strand.
ATCAGCACCGTAGGCCGCGAGCCCGTCTTAGCCCAGGTGTCGGCGCCCGCCAGCACCTTGCCGGCCGCGTAGCCGAGGCGCAGCACAAAGTCCGGCGTGATCGGCGCATCGCCGACCTTGCCACGAATCCCATCCGTTCCGAAATACCGACGTGCCATATTGGAATTTTCCTCCCAAGCGTGGAGATCAGGCGCGCCGCGCTGCGTCGCGCGTCGCCGCCCATACTTTCAGTGCATCCACCGTCTGCGCCACATCGTGCACGCGGATGATTGCTGCCCCCCGTTCAGCCGCACACACGGCCGCTGCAATGCTTGCTGCCACCCGTTCGGGCGCGGGCCGGTTCACGACGGCCCCCAGCATCGATTTACGCGACATGCCGGCCAGAATCGGCAGCGGCGTGCCGACAACCGGCGATGTCTCAGGCAAGCGAGCGAGCAGCGCATAATTATGCTCGACCGTCTTCCCAAATCCGAAGCCCGGATCGACGCTGATGCGATTTTTCGCAACACCGGTTCTTATCATCGTATTGACACGTTCTTCCAGAAAGGCGCGGACGTCGGCAATGACATCGTCGTAAACCGGCTCGCCGACTTGCATCGTCTGCGGTTCGCCCAGCATGTGCATCACGCACAGGCCGCATTGGCTGTCACGCACCGCATCGATCGCACCGGGCATTCTGAAGCCCCAGATATCATTGATCAGATCAGCGCCCGCCGCCAGCGCATGGCGCATCACTTCGGGCTTGTAGGTATCGACGGAAACGGGAATGCCTGCGGCGCTGAGTTCCTTGACGAGCGGAATCACCCGCTGCAGTTCCTCATCGAGCGGCACGGGCGGCGCGCCAGGTCGTGTCGACTCGCCGCCGATATCGATGATGTCGGCACCGTCCGCCAATATCTTCTCCGCTTGCATCCGTGCCTTGCCCGGATCGGCATACAGGCCGCCATCGGAAAAGGAATCGGGCGTGACGTTGAGGATGCCCATCACGAGCGGACGTTCGAATGTGAACGTGAACCGGCCGCATTGCATCGGTTCGGGAATCGGATAAAGCGAGGAATCGGAGTTGGACACGAGAATGGGCGTAAGACAAAGGCAAAAGGTTTAGTACACACCGCAACAGAACTGCATCACGATCAGACCAGCATTAGAAATGAAAACGGGCCGGTGTGAAATCACACCGGCCCGTAAAACACCTTTAACCGATTATCAGGTAGCCGGCGCGGTCGCGCTGCCCGGCTTGACTTCCGTGCCCGGGCTGCTGCCGCCCGAAGCATCGCCCGGCGACGGGCTGCTCTTCGGCGAGCGCGGCGGGCGTCCGGCCATGATGTCGTTGATCTGATCGGCGTCGATCGTTTCCCACTCCATCAGCGCGGCAGTCATTGCTTCGACCTTGTCGCGGTTCTCGTCCAGCAGGCGCTTCGCGAGGCTGTACTGCTCGTCGAGCACGCGGCGGATTTCCGCATCCACCTTCTGCTGCGTCGCTTCGGAAATCGTACGCGTGAAGCCGCGGCCGAACGGCGACTGATCGTTCTCGTCGTCGACGTACACCATCGGCCCCAAGGCGTCCGTCATGCCGAAGCGGGCGACCATTGCGCGCGCCGTGGACGTGGCCTTGTTGAAGTCGTCCGAAGCGCCCGTGCTGATCAGGTTCAGGAACAGCTCTTCCGCCACCCGGCCGCCGAACAGAATAGCCAGACGGTCAAGCAGATAGTCCTTCGAATACGTTTCGTTGTCGTGCTCCGGCAACTGCCATGTCACACCCAGCGCACGGCCACGCGGAATGATCGTGACCTTGTGCACGGGATCGGCCTTCGGCAGAAGCTTCGCGATGACCGCGTGGCCAGACTCGTGGTATGCCGTCGCGCGCTTCGCGTCCTCGCGGATCACAGCCGACTTGCGCTCCGGACCCATGAAGATCTTGTCCTTCGCGTCTTCGAAGTCCTGCATTTCAACGATGCGCTTGCCACGGCGTGCCGCGAACAGCGCCGCTTCGTTCACCAGGTTCGCGAGGTCCGCGCCCGAGAAGCCGGGCGTGCCGCGCGCGATCACTGCCGCGTCGACGTCATTCGCGATCGGCACCTTGCGCAGGTGCACCTTCATGATGTGCTCGCGGCCGCGGATGTCCGGCAGGCCAACGTACACTTGACGGTCGAAACGGCCCGGACGCAGCAGCGCCTTGTCCAGTACGTCCGAACGGTTCGTCGCAGCGATCACGATCACACCAGAGTTCGCCTCGAAACCGTCCATTTCGACGAGCATCTGGTTCAGCGTCTGCTCGCGCTCGTCGTTACCGCCGCCCATGCCGGCGCCGCGATGACGGCCGACCGCGTCGATTTCGTCGATGAACACGATGCAAGGCGCATGCTTCTTGGCCTGTTCGAACATGTCGCGCACGCGAGCCGCACCCACGCCGACGAACATTTCGACGAAATCCGAACCCGAGATGCTGAAGAACGGCACTTTCGCTTCACCAGCGATGGCGCGTGCAAGCAGCGTCTTACCGGTTCCCGGCGGGCCGACCAGCAGCACGCCACGCGGAATGCGACCGCCCAGCTTCTGGAACTTCTGCGGATCGCGCAGGAAGTCGACCAGTTCGGAGACTTCTTCCTTGGCCTCGTCGCAGCCTGCGACGTCCGAGAAATTGATCGCGTTGTTGTTCTCATCGATCAGACGCGCACGGGATTTACCGAACGAGAAGGCTCCGCCTTTGCCGCCCCCCTGCATCTGTCTCATCATGTAGAACCAGAATCCGATGATCAGGATGGTTGGTCCGAGGTAGTACAGCGCGGATACCAGCGCGTTCGGCTCGTCATCAGCCTTGCCGCTCACCTGCACGCCATACTTCATCAGGTCGCCGACCATCCAGATGTCGCCCGGCGACACGATCTGATACTTCTGACCGTCGGCCGGCGTCACCGTGAGGTTGCGCCCTTGCACGATCACGCTCTTGACCTTGCCGCTCTTTGCGTCATCCATGAACTGCGAATAGGAAACGCCTTCCTGGACACGGGGCTTGTCGAACTGCTTGAACACCGTAAACAGCACCAGTGCGATAACCAGCCACACTGCTGCTTTCGAAAACATGTTGTTGTTCAAAGCACCACTCCTTCACTCATAGACAAGCGCCTACATTTGCCTTGCGGCACCACTCAGGCATTCTAATCCAGTCCGAAGACCCCTGCCATAAGCATTCGCTACCGCACAAATAGCGTACCGCGCAACCTCAGCGCTCTTATTTTCCGGCGTGCCGGAAATGCGGGCTCACATATCACTGCACCCCAGTTCAACGGGGCCGCTTCAGATGCCTTCCCAAAATGAACGTCTCGGACGACTTGTCCCGGGACGCTTTCGGCTTGCGCGCGGCCACCGTCTTAAACTGATGCTTGAACTTTTCGACAATCTGGCTGTAACCGCTGCCGTGAAAGCATTTGACTAAAAGGGCACCATCGGGTTTCAGGTGGTTTTGGGCAAATTCCAGCGCGAGATCGCACACATGCTCGATCCGCGCGGCGTCCGCCACCGCCACTCCCGACAGGTTGGGCGCCATATCCGAAATTACAAGATCGACATCGCGATTTCCTACTACGTCCTCCAGCTGTTCGAGGACATTGTCTTCGCGAAAGTCGCCCTGGATGAAATGAACGTCGGCGATCGGCTCCATCGGTAGCAGGTCGAGCGCAATGATCGTGCCGTCGATGCCGCCTTCGCGCTGCGCATCGCGGTGCTTGCCCAGCGAAAGCTTGTTGCGCACGTACTGGCTCCAGCTGCCTGGCGCAGCACCGAGGTCCACGATGACCTGACCGGGCCGGATCAGCTTGTCCTGCTCGTCGATTTCCTTCAGCTTATAGGCGGCGCGGGCGCGATAACCCTCCCGCTGCGCCATTTTCACGTACGGATCGTTGATGTGGTCGTGCAGCCACGACGTGTTGAACTTGTTTTTTGCCATTAAACGTTGAACTCTTGCTACGTAATGCCGCGCTTTTAGCGGATAATACGCGTTTCATTCGCGCGGTTGCAGCCAAAGGCCGTGTTCCGCGCCGTGGTTCTGCTTGCTGTCCGCGCTGCCGTCGCACTTTCTGCCGGCGCCGTATTTTCCGCCCGCAGTTTTCTAACTTTTCGCGCGCCGCCTGCCGTTTCGCCGGATCGACCGATCCCTGCTCACGGGCGCCGCCATTTTAGTCGAGTCTTCCACTTCACATGCCCGCCCTCAAAGTTACTTCCGAACAACGCGCCGACTTGCGCTCCCAGGCTCACGCGCTCAAGCCGGTCGTGCTCGTCGGCGCCGAAGGACTGACCGACGCCGTGCTGGCCGAAATCAAGGTCCACCTGAAAGCGCACCAGCTGATCAAGATCCGCGTGTTCGGCGACGAGCGCGAAGAGCGCATCGCGATCTACGAAGAAATCTGCGACCGCCTGAATGCCGCGCCGATCCAGCACATCGGCAAGCTGCTCGTCATCTGGAAGCCAGAAAAGACGGCGACCGAACGCGCTCCGGCGGCGAAAACCAAAGCCGGCGCGAAACCGGCCGCGAAACGCGGCGCGCTACCGAGCGCCCGCGAAGCCGCAGAGGACGCGACGTCGAACAAGGGGCGCGCGCCCCGCGTCGTGAAGGTCGTCAAGGCGACCGACAATCCGCTGCGCCGCCCGAAGCCGCAAAAAGTAATCGTGCGCGGCAATGAGCGCGTCACGGCAGGCGGCAACATCAAGAAAGCCAAGAAACGCCAGACCAGCGCGAAGCGCATGCATCAGACGTCGAAGTAAGACGGAAACGGCGCGGAAAACGGGTTGAACATGTGGACCGCGCCGAACGAAGAGCAATCTTCATGGGCCGCATGATTCTGCAATCATCCGCTGCGGCTCGAGTCGCCTACCTGTCAGATCGCTGAAACCCACTTGCTGCCATCAGCGCGACCGAGTCAGCCCGCCGCCCGACCGGCGCCGCGTCCCGCCCCCTGCTCTACCGGCATCGCGATACCCGCCGGCAGTTTCCAGACGAGCGCGATACCCAGCAGGCTTTCGATCAGATAGAACACACTCGACACGCCGTGCAGCATGCCGAAGCGGCTTGCATAGACGGAGTGACCGACATCCGTGCCCGCTTCCTGCGCGGCAATGCGCAGCGCATTCATGAAAGGCTGCAACGCGAAATAACCGACCAACACGCACACCAGCATGCCGGCGATCAGCCAGCGAAGACGCCGGTATGCATCGCCGCCGCGCCGCACCAGCACATTACACAGCGCGAGCAGCAGCACGCCGCACACCACGCCGATCACGCCTTCGATGCGAAACAACTGCGCGGCAACCGCACCCGCCGTCATCCGGTCGAGCGACGTAAACAGCACGGGCGCCACGGCATAGCCGATGGTCAGCAAACTGCCGACCCACACGACCGTCAGCAGGCGGAACAGGCGATGCGGCATCGAAGACACGACTTCGGCCTCAAATATAACGGACCGCGATGATTTCGTACTCGCGCACGCCGCTCGGTGCCTGCACGGCCGCGACATCGCCTTCCGACTTGCCGATCAGCGCACGGGCGATCGGCGAGCTGACCGAGATCAGGCCGTGTTCGAGATCGGCTTCGTCGTCGCCGACGATTTGATAGGTAACCGAATCACCCGAATCGAGATCTTCGAGATCGACCGTCGCGGCAAACACGACGCGGCCTTCGGCGTCGAGCGCGGACGGGTCGATGATCTGCGCGGCCGCCAGCTTCGATTCGATCTCGGCGATGCGGCCTTCGATAAAGCCCTGCTTTTCTTTCGCCGCGTCGTACTCGGCGTTTTCCGACAGATCGCCCTGGGCACGCGCTTCCGCGATGGAATTGATGACAGCTGGACGCTCAACCGATTTCAAACGCTGCAATTCGTCGCGCAGCTGATCTGCACCGCGCTTCGTCAATGGAATAGTGCTCATAAACAACTCTTTGGCAAAAAACAGCCACAAAAAAAATCACCGCGGTTAAGTGCATCCCATACGGTGCGCAAATGTGGCACGAAGCCCGATCTGACACCTTAGGGACGCCGCTTAACCGCGGCACTTACGTCTTGGACAGAAATCTGAAGCCTTAGTTTAGGCGAGCATGGAGTCCTTGTAAATCATAGACTTCCAGGTCCTTCAGATAGCGCAAACCTTCAACGGCCGCACGCGCACCCGACATCGTCGTGTAGTACGTGACCTTGTTCGCCTGCGCGCTCATGCGGATCGAGCGCGAATCGGCGATAGCGGCACGCGTTTCGTCGACGGTCGTGAAGACCAGCGCGATCTCACCGTTCTTGATCATGTCGACGATGTGCGGACGGCCGTCCTTCACCTTGTTCACGACGCGCACCGGCACACCCGCCGCTTCGATCGCCGCCGCCGTGCCCTTCGTCGCAACCAGCGGATAGCCCAATTCATGCAGCATACGGGCGACTTCGACGGCCTTCGGCTTGTCGGCGTCCATCACGGTCAACAGCACCGTGCCCGACTCCGGCAGACGCGAACCCGCCGCGAGCTGCGACTTGAAGAGCGCCTCGCCGAACGTCTGGCCCACGCCCATCACTTCGCCCGTCGAACGCATTTCCGGTCCGAGCACCGGGTCGACGGCCGGGAACTTGACGAACGGAAACACCGCCTCCTTCACGCTGAAGTACGGCGGAATCACTTCCTTCGTAACGCCCTGCTGCGCGAGCTTCTGGCCGACCATCGCACGCGCCGCGATCTTCGCGAGCGGCAGGCTGGTCGCCTTCGACACATACGGCACCGTACGCGACGCGCGCGGATTCACTTCGAGCACGTAGATGATGTCCTGCTTCGAGCCGTCGGCTTGCGGCACCTGCTGGATCGCGAACTGCACGTTCATCAGGCCGATCACGTTCAGCGCCTTTGCCATCGCGCCCGTCTGACGCTTGAGTTCGGCGACGGTTTCCTTCGACAGTGAGTACGGCGGCAGCGAGCACGCGGAATCGCCCGAGTGCACGCCCGCCTGCTCGATGTGCTCCATCACGCCGCCGATGAACACCGTGTCGCCGTCCGAAATACAGTCGACGTCGCATTCGATCGCATCGTTCAGGAAGCGGTCGAGCAGCACGGGCGAATCGTTCGACACCTTCACGGCCTCGCGCATATAGCGTTCGAGATCGCGCGGCTCGTGGACGATTTCCATCGCGCGGCCGCCCAGCACGTACGACGGACGCACGACGAGCGGGTAGCCGATTTCCTCGGCGAGCTTCAGCGCTTCGTCTTCCGCCCGCGCGGTGCGGTTAGGCGGCTGGCGCAGGTTCAGGTCCTGCAGCAGCTTCTGGAAGCGCTCGCGGTCTTCCGCGGCGTCAATCATGTCCGGCGACGTGCCGACGATCGGCACGCCGTTCGCCTCCAGATCGAGCGCGAGCTTCAGCGGCGTCTGGCCGCCGTACTGGACGATCACGCCGAGCGGCTTTTCCTTGTCGACGATTTCGAGCACGTCTTCAAGCGTCAGCGGCTCGAAGTACAGGCGGTCCGACGTGTCGTAGTCGGTCGAAACGGTCTCGGGGTTGCAGTTGACCATGATCGTTTCGTAGCCGTCTTCGCGCATCGCGAGCGCAGCGTGCACGCAGCAGTAGTCGAACTCGATGCCCTGGCCGATCCGGTTCGGGCCACCGCCCAGCACCATGATCTTCTTGTTGTTCGTCGGGTTCGCTTCGCACTCTTCCTCGTAGGTCGAGTACATGTACGCGGTCCTGGTCGCGAACTCGGCTGCGCAGGTATCGACGCGCTTGTACACGGGGCGCACGTTCAGTTCGATACGGCGCTTGCGCACGTCGGTGCCCGTCACGCCGAGCAATTTGGCGAGACGGCGATCCGAGAAGCCGCTCTGCTTCAGATAGCGCAGTTCTTCCTTCGTGAGGCTCGCGAGCGTGCGGCCGTCGAGCGCCTTTTCCTTGCGGATGATCTCTTCGATCTGCGCGAGGAACCACGGATCGATCGCCGTTTCCTCGAAGATTTCCTGTTGCGTGAGACCCAGACGGAATGCGTCGCCGACGTACCAGATACGGTCCGGACCGGCTTCGCCGATTTCGCGGATCACTTCGTCGCGGCTGGTGGTCTTTTCGTCGAGACCGTCGACGCCGACTTCCAGACCGCGCAACGCCTTCTGGAACGATTCCTGGAACGTGCGGCCGATCGCCATCACTTCGCCGACCGACTTCATCTGCGTAGTCAGGCGCGGATCTGCTTCACGGAATTTCTCGAACGCGAAACGCGGGATCTTCGTGACGACGTAGTCGATGGTCGGCTCGAACGAAGCCGGCGTCTGACCGCCCGTGATTTCGTTCTTCAACTCGTCAAGCGTGTAGCCGACGGCGAGCTTCGCCGCGACCTTCGCGATCGGGAAGCCGGTTGCCTTCGACGCCAGCGCCGACGAACGCGACACACGCGGGTTCATTTCGATCACGATCATCCGGCCGTCTTTCGGATTGATCGAGAACTGGACGTTCGAGCCGCCCGTATCGACGCCGATCTCGCGCAGCACCGCGAGCGATGCGTTACGCAGGATCTGATACTCCTTGTCCGTGAGCGTCTGCGCCGGCGCGACGGTGATCGAGTCGCCCGTGTGAATGCCCATCGGGTCGAGGTTTTCGATCGAGCAGACGATGATGCAGTTGTCCTGCTTGTCGCGGACCACTTCCATCTCGTACTCTTTCCAACCGAGCAGCGATTCTTCGATCAGCAGTTCGCGCGTCGGCGACAGGTCGAGACCGCGCTTGCAGATCTCTTCGAATTCTTCGCGGTTGTACGCGATGCCGCCGCCCGAACCGCCGAGCGTGAACGACGGACGGATCACGATGGGGTAGCCGCCGCTTCCCGTGAACGCGGCGATTTCCGCGTGCACCTGCATCGCCTCTTCCATCGAATGCGCGATGCCCGACTTCGCCGAGCCGAGGCCGATCTTCGTCATCGCGTCCTTGAACTTCTGACGGTCTTCGGCCTTGTCGATCGCTTCCGGTGACGCGCCGATCAGTTCGACCTTGTACTTCTCCAGCACACCGTGGTGATGCAGATCGAGCGCACAGTTCAGCGCGGTCTGGCCGCCCATCGTCGGCAGGATCGCGTCCGGGCGCTCCTTCGCGATGATGCGCTCGACAACTTCCCATGTGATCGGCTCGATGTACGTGACGTCGGCCGTGTTCGGGTCGGTCATGATCGTCGCCGGATTGCTGTTGACGAGGATGACCTTGTAGCCTTCCTCACGCAGCGCCTTGCACGCCTGTGCGCCCGAGTAATCGAACTCGCACGCCTGGCCGATGATGATCGGACCCGCGCCGATGATGAGGATGCTCTTGATGTCTGTCCGCTTGGGCATAACGCTCTCGCTAATGTATTCCTGAGTTCTTACTGTTGGCGCGCCGGCGGTGTGCCGTTCGGATGAGGCCCGAATGGGCCAGCCGAACGGCGTCGCGGAGCGCGCCTTGTTACCGTCGCTATTCGGTCGCTGTTCGCGAGCTGCGCTTATGCCGCTGCCGACTTGCTGCCCTTCGCCTCATCCATCAACGCGGTGAAGCGATCGAACAGATAAGCGATGTCGTGCGGACCGGGCGACGCTTCCGGGTGACCCTGGAAGCAGAAGGCCGGCTTGTCCGTCAGCGCGAAGCCTTGCAGCGTGCCGTCGAACAGCGACACGTGCGTGACCTTTGCGTTCGCCGGCAGCGTGTCGGCGTCGACCGCGAAGCCGTGGTTCTGCGACGTGATCACGACGCGGCCATCTTGCAGATCCTTCACAGGATGGTTCGCGCCATGGTGGCCCGTCTTCATCTTCATCGTCTTCGCGCCGACGGCGAGACCCATGATCTGATGACCGAGGCAGATGCCGAACGTCGGAATGCCGCGTTCAATGAATTCGCGCGTCGCAGCGATCGCGTAGTCGCACGGTTCCGGATCACCGGGGCCGTTCGACAGGAACACGCCGTCCGGATTGAGCGCGAGTGCATCAGCGGCCGTGGCTTGCGCCGGCAGCACGGTGACGTGGCAGCCGCGCTCGGCGAGCATGCGCAGGATGTTGTACTTGACGCCGTAATCGAACGCGACCACACGGTAGCGCGGCGTGTTCTGCATGCCGTAGCCAGTGCCCAGACGCCATTCGGTTTGCTTCCATTCGTACGGCTTCTGCGTCGACACGACCTTCGCGAGGTCCATGCCCGCGAGGCCGGGAAACGAGCGGGCGAGTTCGATTGCCTTCGCTTCGTCATCCGAGCCTGCGAGAATCGCGCCGTTCTGCGCGCCCTTGTCGCGCAGCACGCGTGTGAGCTTGCGGGTGTCGATACCGGCGATCGCGACGACGCCTTCCGCCTTCAGATAATCGGGGAGCGTGCGCTCCATGCGGAAGTTCGACGCGAGAATGGGCAGATCACGGATGATCAGGCCGGCGGCATGGACTTTCGTAGCTTCGACATCTTCGGCGTTCACGCCGACATTGCCGATGTGCGGATACGTCAGCGTGACGATCTGGCGCGCGTAGCTGGGGTCGGTCAGGATTTCCTGATAACCGGTGATGGCGGTATTGAAGACGACTTCGCCGATCGTATGGCCGGGCGCGCCGATCGAGTAACCACGAAAGACCGTGCCGTCGGCGAGCGCGAGCAGAGCGGGAGAAAATGACGGCAACACGGGAGACTCCTTGGGGGAGCACCCTGTTGCCGACCTGTCTATCCGACCGTGCGGGCCGCGGCAGCAGCATCCTGGGATGCGCGCGCAGGCTCGCTCGCGTTGCGCTGTTCGCGGGAAGTCGCATCGGGCCTCGCGGAGCTGGCAGTCGGCCCATCGTGTAGGCGGACTGGCTGGTCACGGGCCGCTTGCGACGGTAGCCGGAAGTATGGACGAAGATACGACCGGGACTACAACGAAACGCGGCGGATGAACGGTGTGGGAGAGGTAGGCGCTAGGGTGCGGGTTGATAAGCTCAAACCTTGAAATTATAGCCTGAAACGACCCTCCTCTTCAAATCCGAGATGGGCGACCGACGGGCGAACAGGACTCAACGGCACGCTCGGGCGCCCTCAGCTTGCTGAAAACGCGCCCTTCGCCGCCCTCTTTGGCTTTATCAGGATACGCCCGGCAACTTACGGCTGATGCTCCGCGTGAACATGCGCAGGATCTTTGGCAAGCACGCGGCTCGGCAGCACGTACCAGACCGCGCTCGCCAGTTGCAGCGCGACGAGAATGCCCCACGCGAGCAGATGCGCGGCGGGCGGATAGTGGCCGTCGACGGGTGTCCAGCGCGACAGCACGGCGCCGACGCCGATCTGGAAGCCGAAGATCAGCAGAAAAATGATCAGCGTTAAAGTCGTATTGGCGCGGCCGATCAGATGCGGCGGGAAATGCCGCGCGAGCACTGCATAGCTGAGGATGCCGACGCCGCCGAAAATCCCGTAAGCCGCCCACAGCAGCCCCGCCGGCAGCGGCGCGCGCAGCATGATCAGCAGTTGCGTGATGACAAACAGGGCCATCCCGACACCGCAAAACGCATACAGCGACAGACCGCGCCGCTCCATGCTGCGGGCCGCCGCGCCAAAGCCCACACAGCCGGCCATCATCGCGAAGCCCAGCACGGATACGAGCGCGGCTGCTTCGTGCGATCCGAAGCCTGATACGTCGCGCAGCCAGGCGCCCACCCACAGCGACTGCATCGCGTAAAAGACGCCCTGCGTGACCACCGAGAACGACGCAATCTTCCAGAACGCCGCGCTACGCAGAATGTGCCAGGTGCCCTTGAACTGGCTGACGAGGCTGGCCTGATGGCGCGTCTCCTGCTTCTCGGGCGCGAACGCCCACAACATCGCCGCGACCACGATCGTGAGGACGACGAGCGCGAAACAGACGGCACGCCAGCTCGCGAAGGTCAGCACCCACGTCAGCGGCGAACCGACCACCACCCCACCGAGACCGCCGACGGCCATCACGAGCCCGTTGATCAGCGGCAGACGCGCAGCCGGGAAATGCTGCGCGAGCGCCTTGAACGCGCCACCCAGACACACCGACACGCCGACGCCGATCAGAAGCCGCCCCACCATCATCGCCCCGACGCCGTGCGCCGCCCCGAACACGCCGATACCGGCGGCCGCGAACAGCAGCATGCCCGCCGTCACGCGACGCGAACCGTAGTGATCGAGCAGCACGCCCGCAGGCAGTTGCGCGCCCGCGAAGCCAAGAAAATAGAGACTGGTCAGCAGACCGAGATCGGTGGCCGACAAGCCGAGTTCATGGGTGATCAGCGGTGCAAAGCCAAGGTTGACGCCACGAAAAACGTACGAGACGAAATAACCGGCAGAGAACAGCAGGAACACACGAAGGGGCGTCGAGGACATGATGCATCAGCAGGATGGCCCGGCGGGCCCGAGGATGAACGATAACGGAATCGTGTCCATCGTGGTGCAAGACCGCGCTTGCCGTACGGAAAACGTCAGGGGAAACGCCGGCGAAAAGGTCGGCGGAAATGAAAAACGCCGTCACTTCATGTGACGGCGTTCAGGAAACGAGGGGAGATCGGAGCGCACTTCACGCGCTGCCCCCGCAGCACGTGTTCGGTCATCCTCGAGAATGCCGTTGTTCTTTACTTGCCCTTCTTCGCGTTGGCCGAGACCTTATGGTGGCTACCTGTCTCAGCCTTCGACGCCTTCCCGGCCGCTTCCGTCGAAACCTTCGTCACCCTGCCTTTTGCGGCAGCAGGCTTGTCGGTCTTGCCGACCGGTTCCGACACTTTCACCACGCCAGCGTGGCCGCGGCCTCGCTTCTTATCGTAGCGCGATTCTGAACGCGTGTCTGCGACCTGAGCGCTGGCCTTCTCCACGCCGCCGCCGACGGGCACCGTGGCCAGCTTCTGCGGGCCCGGCTCGCTCGGCATCGCCTTGCCAACTGGCACGTGCAGCACGACGACTTGGCCTGGCATCACCATGTCGCGCTTCGTCCGGTTCCACGCCTTCAACTGACCGATCGACACGTCGTAGCGGTCAGCGAGCACCGCCATCGACTGCTTGCGGCGCACGCGAATCAGCATCTTGCGCGTATCGGGTACGTCCGGCTCCATCGCGAGCGTGGCGCTTTCGGCGACGTCGGCGCTGATGTCTTCGTCGTCGTCATCGGCGCGCGGCACGACGATCGTCGAGCCCGGTTTCAGGCGCATACCCGCCGGAATCTTGTTCACGGCCATCAACGTATCGGCGTCGACACCGATCTTTTCGGCGATCGCGGCGGGACGGCTGCGCTCGGTGACCGTGTAGGTCGTCCACGACGACAGCGAGCCCGAGTACGACTTCAGATTGCGCTCGAAGGCGCTGGCATTGTCGAACGGCAGCAGGATCTGCGGCTGCGTCGCGCCAAGAATGACCGGCTTCTTGAACGACGGATTCAGTGAACGGAATTCGTCGGGCGTCATGTTCGCGAGCTTCGCCGCCGTGTCGACGTCGATGTCGTGCGACGTCGTCACGGTGACGAAGTACGGGTGGTTCGGAATGGACGGCAGCGTGAGCCCGTACACCTGCGGGTTCGACACGATGTTCTTCACGGCCTGCAGTTTGGGCACGTAGTTGCGCGTTTCCATCGGCATGCGCAGGCTCTGGTAGTCCGTCGGCAGGCCGGCCGCCTCGTTGCGCGCGATCGCGCGCTGCACATTGCCCTCACCCCAGTTGTACGCGGCGAGCGCCAGATACCAGTCGCCGAACATATCGTGCAGACGCGACAGATAGTCGAGCGCGGCACTGGTGGACGCGAGCACGTCGCGGCGCTCGTCCTGCCACATGTTCTGCTTGAGGTTGTACGTGCGGCCCGTGCCCGGCACGAACTGCCACATGCCCGCCGCCTTCGCGACCGACAGCGCCTGCGGGTTATACGCGGATTCGATGAACGGCAGCAGCGCAAGCTCCGTCGGCATATGGCGCGCCTCGAGCTCTTCGACGATGTGATACAGGTACTTCTGCGACCGTTCGGTCATGCGCTGGACGTAGTCCGGGCGCTGTGCGTACCAGTTCGCCTGCATGTCGACGAGGTCGCTCTGCAGGTCGGGCATCTGAAAACCACGGCGGATACGGCCCCAGAGATCGCTGTCTGCACTCGTCAACTGGTCGACGGAACTCTGGTCGACATTGATGGTTTCTTTGGCGGTGGCGGTCTTGCGGAGGGCGTCGGCTACGGCTTGCTGGTTAGCGGGATTGGAAGCAGTGGAAAGGCTATTCGTCGTAGGTCCCTGGCTCGCACACGCGGCGAGCGTCAGGACCAACAACGCGCAAAAGATGAATCTCATGAACGTCTCGGCTTCCAAAGGGGCTGGAATTTGCAGCCGATAGTACGAAAGTGCGCCGTTCCCGTCAATCAGAAAGATGTGAAAAAGTCTGCCAAATCTGAGGCTTGGCGATTGTTTCTACGATTGGGATGAGCATGCCCCCATGAATGGAGCGGTTAGCGGAACCTGTTCTTCCACTCCCGCATCAATGTGAAAGCGGCCAGCCGGTCCGGCACCGATTCATGCAACTGGTCGGCGAGCGCCGCCTGCACGGACGCTTCGCCCGCGCGCAAGAACGGGTTGACGGCGCGCTCATGCGCGATGGTCGTGGGCAGCGTCGGCACGTGGCGCGCGCGCAGCGCGGCCGCTTCGTCGCGCCATGCTTGCAGTTGGGCGTTGTCCGGCTCGCAGGCGAGCGCGAAACGGATATTCGACAAGGTATATTCGTGCGCGCAGTGCACTTCCGTTTCGCCGGGCAGCGCGGCGAGTGCATCCAGCGACCTGAGCATCTGCGCGGGCGTCCCTTCGAACAGCCGGCCGCAGCCGCAGGCGAACAGCGTGTCGCCGCAGAACACGTGCGGCGTGCCGCGCGAGTCGGCCGCCTGGAAGTACGCAATATGGCCGCTCGTATGGCCGGGCACGTCGAGGATCGTGAAATCGAGCGAAGGCGCGGCGACGTGCACCGTGTCGCCCTGCACGAGGCGCTCCGTGAGCAACGGAATCGCCTCTCCGGCGGGCCCATAGACGGGCAAACCCTGGGGCGCATCCTGGCCGTTCAGCAGATCGGCCACTCCGCCGACGTGGTCGGCATGATGGTGGGTGAGTAAAATAGCGCTCAGCCGCCATCCCCGTTTCGCCAGATAAGCCTTGACCGGGGCGGCGTCGCCCGGATCGACGACGACGGCATAATGTCCATCCGACACGACCCAGATGTAATTGTCATCAAACGCCGGGACGGGCACGTACTCGAGCGAATTCATAGGCGACGCATTCTTTAACATGTCTGACCGATCGATTATAGACTGGCCTGCCTGGACCACCTCCCCGCCCGGACGCTATGTGCTGGAGTGGGAGCAGGCGCAGCTCGACCGCGTCGTGTCCGACGTCTTCGGCTATCACGCGCTGCAGCTCGGCCTGCCGCAACTCGACGCGCTGCGCGAAAACCGCATGCCGTGCCGCGGCCTCGTGCTCGACGCCGAGAGCGGCGCGAGCGCGCCGTACACATTTCCGCGCGGCATCGCGGGCGGCCTGCCCGAACGTCACGCGCCCGCCGGGCGCAGCGCCGTCTGGTGCGACCTGCTCGACCTGCCGTTCGAGGCGCAAAGCGTCGATCTGCTCGTGATGCCCCACACGCTCGAATTCACGCGCGACCCTCACCGGCTGTTGCGCGAAGCCGAGCGCGTGCTGATGCCCGAAGGCCAGCTGATCATCATCGGCTTCAATTCGCTGTCGCTGTGGGGCGCGCGGCAGTCGGTCGGCAAGGTCGCGGGACGTCCGTTCGTGCCCGCCGCGCATGACCTGATCGCCTTCACCCGTCTGAAAGACTGGATCAAGCTGCTCGGCTTCGACCTTGAACGCGGACGCTTCGGCTGCTATCGTCCGCCCCTCGTCGGCGAAAAATGGCTGTCGCGTTATCAGTTCATGGAAGCAGCCGGTGACCGCTGGTGGCCGATTTTCGGCGCCGTCTATATGGTCACGGCGATCAAGCGCGTGCGCGGCATGCGTCTCGTCGGTCCGCTGAAAGTGAAGAAGCCCGTGCTGGCCGCCGGCCTCGCGCCCGCCGCCACACCCAACACCCGTAACAAGACCCAATGAGTTCTGATCTGATCGAAATCTTCACCGACGGCGCCTGCAAGGGCAACCCGGGCCCGGGCGGCTGGGGCGCGCTATTGCGCTACGGCACGCAGGAAAAGGAACTGTTCGGCGGCGAAGCGAACACGACCAACAACAGAATGGAGCTGATGGCCGTGATCGCCGCGCTCGAGGCGCTGAAGCGTCCGTGCAAGGCGGTCGTGCACACCGATTCGCAATACGTGCAGAAAGGCATCAGCGAATGGATTCACGGCTGGAAGAAAAAAGGCTGGGTGACGGCGGCGAAGGCGCCCGTGAAAAACGCCGACCTCTGGAAACGGCTCGACGCGCTCACGCAGCAGCATCAGCTCGAGTGGCGCTGGGTCAAGGGTCACGCGGGCCATCCGGAAAACGAGCGCGCGGATGCGCTCGCCAATCGCGGCGTGGCTTCACTGGCGGATCTCTGATCGGGCGCCAGCAGCTCACTCCGAACGAAGCAACCTATTCTTTTCACGCATCAACACAGGCAGGCAACACCGACATGCGTCAAATCATCCTCGATACGGAAACGACAGGACTGAATGCGAGAACAGGCGACCGCATCATCGAAATCGGCTGCGTCGAACTGGTGAATCGCCGGCTGACGGGCAACAACCTGCACTTCTACGTGAACCCGGAGCGCGACAGCGATCCGGGCGCACTGGCCGTCCACGGCCTGACGACGGAATTCCTGAGAGACAAGCCCAAGTTCGCCGAGATCGCCGACACACTGCGCGACTTCATCCAGGACGCGGAACTCATCATTCACAACGCGCCCTTCGACATCGGCTTTCTCGACGCCGAGTTCGCGCTGCTTGGCCTGCCGCCCTTCTCGAAGCATTGCGGCGAGGTGATCGACACGCTCGTGCGCGCGAAGTCGATGTTCCCGGGCAAGCGCAATTCGCTCGACGCGCTGTGCGACCGCTTCGGCATCAGCAACGCGCACCGCACGCTGCACGGCGCACTGCTCGACTCGGAACTGCTCGCCGAGGTCTACCTCGCGATGACACGCGGCCAGGAAAGCCTCGTGATCGACATGCTCGGCGAGGCGGCAGCGGACGAAGCCGGCGGCACGAAGCGCGTGAAGCTCGACACGCTCGAACTCGTCGTGCTCGCTGCAACGGGTGACGAACTCGCCGAGCATGAAGCATTGCTCGATGGTCTCGACAAATCGCTGAAGGGAACAAGCGTGTGGCGCACGCAACCGGCCGCGGAAGATGCGTCCGCAACAGCCGATGCGCAAATTGCTTAAAAAAGTGCTTGTCGAACTCTGAAAGTCCTGACATAATGCACAGCTCTTCGGGTGGTTAGCTCAGCGGTAGAGCACTGCCTTCACACGGCAGGGGTCACTGGTTCGATCCCAGTACTACCCACCAAATTCGAAGAAAAGAAGGCCCGGACGGAAACGCCCGGGCCTTTTTCTTTTCCGTTTTGCTTTCCGTTCGTTTCACCGTTGGCTCGCCCACCTGGCAGCGAGTTCTGGTCGACCTCACCATGCAACGATGAAAGCGCGCCAGATACGTGCGATAAAATAGCCGCGCTTTGCGCACCCGGCCGCCGCGCGCGAAACACGCGAAATACGTCACTCATCAACATCCATCACTCCGCCGATGCCGCTCTCCGATTCGCTTCGTCTAGCCGTCCTCGTTCCCTGCTACAACGAGGCAGCGACTGTCCGCTCCGTCGTGCGGGATTTTCGCGCGGCACTGCCGGGCGCGGACATCTACGTGTTCGACAACAACTCGACGGATGACACGAGCGGCATCGCGCGCGAAGCCGGTGCCGTCGTGCGCCAGGTCGTGTATCAGGGCAAGGGCAATGTGATCCGGCGGATGTTCGCGGATATCGACGCCGACGTGTATGTGCTCGTCGACGGCGACGACACCTACGACGCCGCAGTTGCGCCGCAGATGATCGAGCGTCTGGTCGAGGACGCGCTCGACATGGTCGTCGCGACCCGTCACACGGAAGAACAGGAAGCCTATCGTCTCGGCCATCGCTTCGGCAACGTGATGCTGACTCGCTTCGTCGCGTCGATCTTCGGCCGCACGTTTACCGACATGCTGTCGGGTTATCGCGTGTTCTCGCGCCGCTATGTGAAGTCGTTCCCCGCGCACGCGAAAGGCTTCGAGACGGAAACGGAACTCACCGTCCACGCGCTCGAACTTCGCATGCCCGTCGCCGAAGTCGCGACGCGCTACAAGTCTCGCCCCGAAGGCTCCGTCAGCAAGCTGAACACTTATCGCGACGGCTTCCGCATTCTCGGCATGATCGTGAAGCTGTTCCGCGCCGAACGGCCGCTCGCGTTCTTTTCGATCGGCACGGTGCTGTGCGCGCTCGCGTCGATCGTGCTTGCCGTGCCGCTGTTCGAAACGTACTTCGAAACGGGCCTCGTACCGCGCTTTCCGACGGCCGTGCTGTGCGCCGGGCTGATGATCTTCGCGGCGCTGTTCCTTGTGTGCGGCGTGATCCTCGATACCGTCACGCATGGCCGTGCCGAAGTGAAGCGTCTCGCGTATCTCGCCGTTCCCGCGCCCGGCACGCAATGCGGAGCGGCAACGGCAGCGTCGGTCACAGAACGGTCCGTCGAATGAAGCGCGAACTGCTGCGCTTCGCGATTGCCGGCGTAGTCGGCCTCGTCGTCGATGCAAGCGTGCTGTACGGCATGCTTGCACTCGGCGCCGGCTATTTCGTCGGCCGCGCGGTGTCGTTCATCGCGGCCGTCTGGTCGACATGGCAGATCAATCGCCGCTTCACGTTCGTCGAAGGCAGCAACAAATCGGCGTGGGCCGAGTGGTGGCATTACCTGTTCGCCATGCTCGGCGGCGGCGCCGTCAACTACGCGGCGTATAGCGCGACAATCCTGCTGCTGCCCAAGAGCGCGTTGCTGCCGCTCATCGCCGTCGCGATCGGATCGCTGGCGGGCATGACGGTCAACTTCGTCAGCGCGAAACTGTGGGTCTTCAAGGCCCGCTCATGACCGCTCGCCCCGTGAACCCGGATCTCCAGGCAGATGGAGCGTCGCCCGCGACACGCGCGCGCATCGTCGATCTACGCTCGCCTCGCGCGATGGCAGTCGCGTGCGTGATCGTGCCGCTGCTGTTCGGGCTGTATTCGCTGCTGCTCGGCGCCGACGCGAACTGGGATCTGTACAACTATCACCTGTACAACCCGTTTGCGTGGCTGCACGGCAAGCTGCAGACGGATCTCGCGCCGGCGGGCATGCAAACGTATTTCAATCCGCTGCTCGATACCGCGCTGTATCTGTTGAATACGCATCTGCCGTCACGCGTCGTCGGCTTTTTGCTGGGCGTGCTGCATGGCTTGACGTTCGTGCTGATCGTAGCGATCGCGCGTGAAGTGTGGCCGTCCTCGATCAGCGAAGAACGCTACCGTCTGCCCGTACTGATCGCCGCGGCCGGGTGCCTCACAGCGAACTTCCTGTCGGGCCTCGGCAATTCGATGGGCGACGACACGACGGCGCTGCTCGTGCTCGGCGGCCTGCTCGTCGCGCTGTCGAACTGGCGCCGCCTGGGTACGCGCACGGCCGGCGCATTTGCCGCAGCGATTGCGAGCGGCCTGCTCGTCGGCTTGGCGACGGGCCTCAAGCTGACGAACGCCGTGTTCGCCGTCGCGCTGTGCCTGAGTCTTCTGAGCTATCCCGGCACGCTGGTCGCGCGTGCGCGCATCGCGTTCCTGTTCGGCATCGGCGTGCTGGTCGGCATGGGCACGACGACGGGGTTCTGGATGCTGCATCTGTGGCAGCAGTTCGGCAATCCGCTGTATCCGCAGTTCGGCAAATTCTTTCCGAACCCACTGACGACCTCCGGCGCGCAAGGCGATATGCGCTGGTTGCCGCGCAACGTCGTGGAGACGCTGCTGTGGCCGTTCATCATCGCCGCGGATTCGAAGCGCGTCGGCGAAACGCCCATCAGGCAGATCATCTGGCCGATCGTCTACGTCGTGCTCGTGTGGTGGGCGCTCGTACGCATCACGCTGCGCATCAAAGGCCAGCGGTCCGCAGGTCTCGAACCGAAGCAAAGGCTCGTGGTGCTGTTCGTCGCGCTGGGCTTCGTCGTGTGGATGAAGCTCTTCAGCATCTATCGCTACATCGTGCCCATCGAGGTGCTCGCGCCGATGGTGCTCGTTCTGCTGCTCGACCGGCTGTTGCCCGCGCGTATCGCACGACGTGCATCGGCATGGCTGCTGATCGCCGCGACGGCTGTCGTCGTGACGGGCGGCGCGCGCACGTGGGGACACGAAGGCTGGGCCGATCCGCTCTATCACACGCAGCTTCCGCCACTGGAGCAGCCGGCGCGGACGACGGTTGTGATCAAGAGCGTGACGTCGGGCTGGGCGTGGATCGCGACGCGCTTTCCCGACACGGTCGCGTTCACGCAGATCGACAGCAGCTTCCCTGCGAGCGATGCGTTTCGTGCGCGCATCGTGACGCTCGTGCGCGAACGCGGCGGTCCGTCGTTCGCGCTGATCGACGGCGCGCACAACTGGCGCGAGGACAACGTCAACGGCATCAACGACGTCGCGGCGACGCTCGGACTCACGCACTCGACGCGCGGCTGCAATGCGTTGCACTGGGCGGTGTCGAAGCTGCATCTGCATGCCGCGCTCGAAGGTCCGCGCGACGCGTCGGAACAGTGCCGGCTCGGCCTGCGCGACGATGACCGCATCGACCTCGCCGCCCGCAACCGCCAGTTGGCCGCCGATGCCGCCGCCACATTCGAGCGCGCCGGATTCAGCTTCGACGCAGGCTCGTGCAAGCCGTATGAAGCGGGAATCGGCAAAGGCGTGCTCGCGTGGCAGTGGTGCCGCATCAGCCCGCGTTGAAAGCAAAACGCTCGCGCTGAGCTTGCCGCCAAGCCGCCAGCCGGCGCTTACGGCGCGCCCGCGCCGATTCCGCGCGCCATGCCCGACGCGGCGAACACCATCACGACGAGCAGAATCGACTGCCAGTGTCCGATGCGCGCGAACCGGCCCACGCGCGAAAGATCCGGCGCCTCGCCATTTCTGACGGCGACGCGCCAGCGAATCAGCGACATCATCGGCGCGACTTCGAGGATCAGGATCAGCACGAGCGCCGTCATCTTGAGATGAAAGAGCGGCTCGTGCAGGTAGTAGCCGGCGCCCTTCTCGAAGCCACCGAACACGCGCATCAGGCCCGTGACGATCAGAACGACGGCCGTGATGCCCCACACGTTGTCGGCGAGAAACACGCGCGGCAGATCGGCGGGACCGGTCAGTCGCCGCAACCCGCGTGTGCGCCCGATAATCGCCGCGAGCGCAAAACCGTAACCGAGCAGATGAACGGCGGCCAACAACAAGCGAATCAGCATGGACTCCTCCATGAGCGATGAAAGCGTTGGGTGTGTCGCAGCGAAGCGAGACTGGCGGGCGCGGCGCCCGCGGAAAGCTCAGGCCTGGCGCAGATTCGCGTCGAGCGCCCGCGCGGCGACGCGATCGCCTTCCGTCGAAAGCGGCGTCCTGAACACCGTCTGCCGGTTGTGGCCGGCTGCGGCGGGCGAATCCCACATCAGCTCGACCTTCGGACGCCGCATCAAACCACCGACGCCCGCGCGTTCGAGCGTCGCGTGACCGTTCGATATGGGCGGCACGGTGGCGGGCTGGGCGCCCGACAGATCGACGGCATGCGCGGCGCGCGCCATACCCGTCGCACGTTGCGCCCCGTCCTGCCAGCGCAGCGACAGCTCGCGCGCATCGTACTGGCCGAGCTTGCGGCTTTCGGCCCAGACGACAGCCGTGCGCGTGACGGCATCGATTGAAATGGCAAAGCGGCCGATCGCAAAGCGGCGCGCAGCAGTGTTCGTGCGCCAGAGCGCGCGCGGCCGGCAGATCCACACGACGATCGCATACAGCGCGGGCGCAGCGATCAGCCAGCCGTTCGTCGCCGCAACCGCATTGAAGGCGCGCCGCCAGCCGGCCGCCCACGCGAACGCCCCTACCGACCAGACCGCGAACAGCAGACCGAGGAAAGCAAACAGACGCAACGCCTGACGCAGCCACTGAGGCAGCGGATGAAACGGGCGTTCGGCACGCGCTTTTGCGCCCGGAAGAAAGATCAGCAGAAACAGGAAAACGAGGTTGATGCACGCCCACGGCGACGAGGCCATCGCCCGCAGCGCCGTCAACGGCTCCATCTCCCCCATCGAGAAGAGCCAGCGAGCCAGGATCACGAGGCCGATGGCGCGCAGCGCGAACAACGTGCCGGCGCCGGGCGCCGCGCTCGCACGCGTCTGTTTCGTTCTCGCCAAAGCAATCTCCTCATATCGACCGGCTGCGCCGGATTTGCGGCACGGCCATTATAGGGATATTACGGATTCGTCTCATGGTTGCCGGACCGCGAACGCACACTTTCGCCACATTCCGCGCGCCATTCGCGTCGACGTGCGGCGCAAATGCAACAACGCCCCGCATGTTCGACACATGCGGGGCGTTGTCCGGACATCGTGGAGACCGCGCCGGGACGGCGCAGTCTTCGACGAAGACGATCAGCCTGCGTTGACTTCGCGCAGCACCGTGCGGCGCTTCGCGCGCAGCATTTCTTCGTACACGTTCAGATAGTTCTGCGCCATCACCTTCGACGAGAAGCGCTCTTCGAACGCCTTGCGCACCTTTGCGCGCGGCAGTTGGTCCAGACGCTTCAGCGCTGCGACCGCGCTGATTTCGTCTTCGACGACGAAGCCCGACACGCCGTTCTCGATCACTTCCGGCACCGAACCGCGCTTGAACGCGATCACGGGCGTGCCGCAAGCCATCGCCTCGATCATCACCAGACCGAAGGGTTCCGGCCAGTCGATCGGGAACACCAGTGCGTGCGCGTTGCCGAGGAACTCACGCTTTTCGGCTTCGCCGATTTCGCCGATGTACTCGACGTGCGGCAGCGCCATCAGCGGCTTGATCACTTCTTCGTAATACGCGCGGTCAGCCTTGTCGATCTTCGCGGCGACCTTCAGCTTCATGCCTGCCTGGCCGGCGATGCGGATCGCGCGGTCAAGGCCCTTCTCCGGCGAGACGCGGCCGAGGAATGCGAGGTAACCCGGCTCGACGTTGGGGATCGGCGTGAGCACGTTTTCCGGCAGACCGTGATACACCGTCGACAGCCAGTTGGCCTGCAGCAGCGGCTGGCGCTGGTTGTCCGAGATCGACACGACGGGCACGTCGCTGAACGTGTTGAACACGGGCTGCAGTTCGGGCAGATCGAGACGGCCGTGCATGGTCGTCAGGAACGGCACCGGCTGGCGCGCAAACAGCGAGAACGGGTAGTAGTCGATGTGGAAATGCAGCACGTCGAATTCGTCCGCACGGCGGCGCACTTCTTCGAGCAGCAGCATGTGCGGCGCCATCACGTCACGGATGGTCGGATCCAGACGCAGCGCCTGCGGCCAGAATGCTTCGAGTTTCGCCGAGGTTTGCGAATCGCCACTCGCAAAGAGGGTCACGTCGTGTCCCAGCTCAACCAGCGCTTCCGTCAGGTACGACACGACGCGTTCCGTGCCGCCGTAGAGCTTGGGAGGAACCGCCTCGTGCAAGGGAGCGATTTGAGCGATTCGCATAATGGAAAACTCCTCGTAAAAAATCAGGCAAAAAGACTGCAGTTTGGAAAAAGCGACTTCGCTTGCTCGCCAGGGCGCTCGGTTCGGCATGCAGCTTGAGGCCGCACCGGCACGAGCCTGATTCTTTCGAGAAATTCCTGCGATGGATCGCTTGGTAAGACACCAGCTTGGGTCACTGTCAAAGACTGTGCTCATGCCGTAAACGCGGCGGATGAACGAACGTTGACAAACTGTCAGATATTTCCTGACGCGACCGAGCACGCATTATCAATGCCTACCTGGCGGACCCGCTCCGACATTTCAAAGTCTTTACGTTGTTACAAACGCGAAACACTCTGCAAACCCTTGTTTTCTCAAGGCGTTCTACATTGGGAGCCCTGCATCGGCGCTGGCGCCAGGAGCCGATTGTCGACAGTCCGAGAACCTGACTGCGCATGTAAGCACCGATCTGTCGGTCTCCATTGCGCCGGCTGCGTATGCAATCTGTAATTATATCCCGAAAATGCACGTCTTTGGCGTGAACCACTCGGCCCGATGCGGGCCAAGCGTGGGAAAGCTTACCGGTATCGTGTCGCGAAAATAATCGCGCCCTCTTTGGCCGTCCCGCCATGCGAAATGGCTTTTGCATGTTTACAATGCGAGTCCTACGCTGGTGTTACGGGCCGTTCCCAGGCACAACCGTTGCACGACCTGAACCCGATTCAGACCGTCTCAAACCGACCGATCTCACACGAACAATTGGAACATCTGACCATTGCCCAGCGAAACGCCCATAACGCAAAGCTCGCGAGCTATGCGAACCGGCCGCTTGCGTTCCTCTTCCGCTTTATCCGCCGCCACCCGGTCGCTCATCTGATCGTGCTGTGCAGCGTATTCGCGGCCGTGGGCTGTGCACTCGCTTCACAGTACGCGATCAAGCACCTGATCGACGTGCTGGGCGCAGGCCGTCATCATCCGGGGCCGCTGTGGGGCGCGTTCGCGATCCTCGTCGGCCTGATTGCCGCCGACAATCTGCTGTGGCGCGTCGGCGGGTGGGTGGCCGCGCATACGTTCGTGGTCGTCACAGGCGATCTGCGCAAGGACCTGTTTCAGTATCTGACGGGCCATTCGCCGACCTATTACGCGGAAAAACAGCCCGGCACGCTGGCGAGCCGGATCACGGCGACCTCGAACGCCGTCTACACGGCCGAGAACACGACTGCGTGGAACGTGCTGCCGCCCTGTATCGCGGTCGCAGGCGCGATCGTGATGATCGTTACCGTGAATCCGCTGATGGCGCTCGGCCTGCTGACCTGCTCGGCGATTCTTTCCGTCGTGCTGTTCAAGCTCGCGGGACGCGGGTCCGCGCGTCACCACAACTTCGCGACCAGGGCGGCCGCTGTCGACGGCGAGCTGGTCGACGTGATCGGCAACATGGGCCTCGTGCGCGCATTCGGCATGACGTTCCGCGAGCAGAAGCGTTTCAGCGCGACCGTGAAGTCGGAAATGGTCGCGCGTCAGCAGAGCCTGCTGTACCTCGAAAAGCTGCGCCTGCTGCATGCCGTCATCACGGCGCTGCTGTCGGCGGGTCTGCTCGGCTGGGCGCTGTGGCTGTGGGATCAAGGCAAGGCGACCTCGGGCGACATCGTGCTCGTCAGCTCGCTCGGCTTCACGATCCTGCATGGCACGCGCGATCTGGCCGTCGCGCTGGTCGACGTCACGCAGCACATCGCGCGCCTCGCCGAAGCCGTGAAGACGCTGCTCGAGCCGCACGGCATGCCCGACCGCAACGACGCAACGGAACTCGTGCCGCAAGGCGGCCGTGTGACTTTCGACAAGGTCACCTTCGCGTATCCGAAGCGCCGCCCGATCCTCGATCACTTCGATCTCGACATCCCCGCCGGCCAGCGCGTCGGCCTGATCGGCAAGTCGGGCGCGGGCAAATCGACCGTGCTCGCGCTGCTGCAACGCTTCTACGAAACGCAGGGCGGAAGCATCCTGATCGACGGCCAGGAAATCAGCGGCATCACGCAGGACAGCCTGCGCCATACCATCGCGCTCGTGCCGCAAGACATCTCGCTGCTGCACCGTACCGTCTACGAGAACATTGCCTACGGGCGTCCTGAAGCAACGCGCGACGAAGTGCTCGCCGCTGCGCGCGATGCCCGCTGCACAGACTTCATCGAAGCGATGCCGGAAGGCTTCGACACGATCGTCGGCGATCGCGGCGTGAAGCTGTCGGGCGGCCAGCGGCAGCGTATCGCGATTGCACGCGCGATCCTCAAGAACGCGCCGATCCTGCTGCTCGACGAAGCAACCTCCGCGCTCGACAGCGCGTCCGAAGAAGCGATCCAGAAGGCCCTCGACCGGCTGATGGTCGGCCGCACGGTGATCGCAATCGCGCACCGCCTGTCGACGCTGCACAACTTCGACCGGATCATCGTGATGAGCGCGGGTAAGGTGATCGACGACGGCAGCCCCGAAGAATTGCGCAACCGTCCGGGCCTTTATCGCGACCTGCTCGCCAAGCAGTTCGGCAAGCATTCGACGCTGCACGTCGGCGGCAAGAAGCTGGACGAACAGCACGTCGCGTGATCCACCCCGCGCCCATCTGGAAGGACGGGCACGCAATGCAAAAAGCCGCTTCGAATCGAAGCGGCTTTTTTTATCTGCGCGCGATGCGGGACGTCACCCTTCCGCCGTTTCCCTGATCGACTGCGCGGACGGATCCGGCATCTGCTGCAAGTCGCGCATGAAGTTGTCGCGCCACACCGACACGTTGTTCTCGCGCAGCTGCCCCATCATGTCGACGTAGCGCGCCTTGCGTTCGGCGAGCGGCATCGACAGCGCCGTGCCGAGCGCATCGGCCATGCCGTCGATATCGACGGGATTGACGATCAGCGCGCCCGTCAGCTCCTGCGCGGCGCCCGCGAAGCGCGACAGCACCAGCACGCCGGGATCTTCCGGGTCTTGAGCCGACACATATTCCTTCGCGACGAGATTCATCCCGTCGCGCAGCGGCGTCACGTAGCCGACGTGCGCCGTGCGGAACAGCGCCGCGAGCACGGGCCGCTCGTATTGCCGGTGAATGTAGCGGATCGGCGTCCAGTCGAGTTCCGCGAAGCGCCCGTTGATGCGCCCCGATTCGCCTTCCAGCTGCAGGCGAATCTCCTGATACGCGTGCAGATCGGAACGCGTCGGCGGCGCGATCTGCAGGAACGACACCTTGTCGCGATACGAAGGGGAGTGCTCCAGCAGCCGCTCGAATGCGCGGAAACGCTCGACCAGCCCCTTCGAGTAATCGAGCCGGTCCACGCTCATGATCAGCTTGCGCGCGTGCAGCGTCGCCTCGATCGTGCGCACTGGCTTGTCGCCCTCGCCCGCTTTCGCCAGCTCGGCGATCTCGTCGGGATACACGCCGATCGGATACGCGGCCGCGCGCAGCGTGCGCCCGAACGCCCGCACGACAGTCGGCGCGGCGCGCTGCCCCGGCGCCTGTGCTTCCACCGATCCATCCGCCTCGTTGACGATGTAGTCGCAGAACGCGCGCAGATCGGGCTTCGTCTGGAAACCGAGCAGATCGAACGAGCAGAGCGCTTCGACCAATGCGCGATGCGGCGGCACGGCCAGCAGCACCTGCGCCGCCGGAAACGGAATATGCAGGAAGAAGCCGATGCGGTTCTTCACGCCCGCTGCGCGCAACGCCTGCGCGAACGGAATCAGGTGATAGTCATGAACCCAGATCACGTCGTCGTCGCGCAGCAGCGGCACGAGCTGTTGCGCGAGCCACGTGTTCACGCGGCAATACCCTTCGAAATCGTGCCGGTCGAACTGCAGCAGATCCGGCCGATAGTGGAATGCGGGCCACAGCGTCGCGTTCGAAAAGCCGCGGTAGTACTGGTCATAGTCGCGGCGCACGAGGCCGATGGTCGCGAACGTCACCGGGCCGCGCTCTTCGAGCTTGATCTGCGGCTGGCCGGAGCCGAGCACGTCGCCGCTCCAGCCGAACCACATGCCGCCCGTTTCCTTCAATGCGTCGTACACGCCGACGGCGAGACCGCCCGCCGCCGGGCCGCCTTCCGAGATCGGCGCAACGCGGTTGGATACGATGATCAATCGGCTCATGTGGCGTGATTTCCGTGCTGAGTGAGGGCGAGGCGCGGACGAATAGTCGTCGTCATGCGCTGCGGGCCGCCGCGACGATTTCCGACAGCCACGCGAGCAGCGCGCTCACGGAGCCGATGCGCGAGCGCGCGATCGTATCGCCGCTGCCGACCTTGATCGACAGGCCGCCGTGGTCGTTGACGACCGCGAAGCCTTTTTCGTCGGTGAGATCGTCGCCGGCGAAGATGGGCGTGCGGCCCGTAAATGGCGGCTCGTCGAGAAACGCGCGCAGTGCGCGGCCTTTATCGACATCCTTCGGCTTGATTTCGTAGACCATCTTGCCCGGCTGCAGCACATATGCATCCGGATAGTCGGCGACCAGACGGGTCGTCGCTTCGCGCGCTACCGGCTCGCGGTCGGACGCATTCCGATAGTGCAGCGCGAGCGCCGCGCCCTTGATTTCGAGCAGCATGCCCGGGTTCGCATTGACGATGTCCGCGAGCACCTGCTCCATGCGCAGCAGGCGCTCGTCGTTGAAGCCGATGCGCTGCGTGTCGCCGTTCGCGTCGCGCCGCTCGGCGCCATGCAAGCCCGCGATGGGCAGATCGGGCATGCCGAGAAACTGGTCGATGCTGTCGATGCCCCGCCCCGACACGATCGCCACTGCGCCGTTCGTCAGACGCCGCAATTCGGTGAGAAGAGCGATTGCCTCGGGCTGCACGAGCACGCCGTCGGGTGTCGGTGCCAGATCGACGAGCGTACCGTCGAAATCGAAGAAAAATGCGGTCTCCGTGGGAGACAGAAAAGCGGGAAGTGCTTGCATCGGTGTACGTTGCCTCTCAGCCGCTTCCGGCCGGAAAAGTGTGCGCATCTTACCGCGCATCGGTCGTTTTTTCGAGAAAGTAAGTTTTCACGCAGCACGGGCGGGCGTTCCGGGCCGTCGATCGGCGGAATGCACTGCAAACTCCGCACGATCCGGCTACAGCCGCCTTTCAACGCTCCGCGGCATATTGACTCGCCTTCCGCTTCGCAGGCCCACGGTACAACGACGCGTCGCAAATTGCGATAGAGTCGCAACGGCGCCAGCCGTGGAATAACGCTGCGCGCCATCGAGTCTTATCCATCGCGGCGCGTAGTTTGCGTTCTGTTCTGAATCGAGTCGTCGAAACTGCCTTTGTTCCCTAAAGCACGGGTGTTCCACTTGCCCTCCCTCGCCCCACAAGCGCCCATGCGGCTGCGCCTCGCGGCGCTGGGCATCGCGCTGTGCGCGGCGCTCGGCAGCGCGGGATGCTCGCAGCGGGGCGAGCCGTGGCAGCTCACGGACGTCAGCGGCCACCTGCCCGACCTCGATTTCACGCTGACGGGCGACGACGGGCGGCCAATCGCAGCGGATACGCTCAAAGGGCGCGCGTCGCTGGTCTACTTCGGCTACACGCATTGCCCGGATGTATGTCCGGAAACGATGGGGCGTCTGATGCAGGTCATCGACAAGCTCGGACCCGACGCGCAGAAGGTGCGCATCCTGTTCGTCAGCGTCGATCCTGCGCGCGACACCCCGAAGGCCCTGCACGACTATGTCGCTGCATTCGATGCGCAGCATGCGAGAGGCCTGACAGGCACCGATGCGCAGATCGAGCGGATGGCGCGGCACTATCGAGTCGCGTATCAGATGGAGCAGCGCGATCCGCACGGCAATTACGAAGTGACGCATAGTTCGGCCGTCTACATCTTCGATGCGCGCAATCACGCCCGCCTGCTCGCCACGGATCACGACACGCCCGACGTCATCGCCAGGGACGTGCGCCGTATCATTGAAGACCCCTCCTGATTTCTCACAGGTTCACCATGACACAACAACTCAAAACGCTTTCGACGCTTCACACGCTGGTTTGCGCCGCCGCTTTCGCCTTCGTCGCGACGGGCAGCATGGCCGCGCACGCCGCCGACAGCAAGCAGGCCATCGCCGTGCAGAACGCATGGGTTCGCTGGCTGCCGAACAATCTGCCCGCCGCGGCCTACGTCACGCTCGCGAATTCGAGCGACAAGCCGATCGACCTCGTCGACGTATCGAGCGCCGACTACGGTAGCGCGATGCTGCATCAAACGGTGTCGAACGGATCGACGCAAAAGATGGTGATGGTCGACAAGCTGACTGTGCCCGCGCATGGGCAGGCTTCGATTGCGCCGGGTGGTTATCACGTGATGCTCGAAGACGCGAAGCATAAGATCGCACCCGGCGATACGGTTCATCTGAAGCTGCAGTTCTCGGACGGCGAGACGCTCGATGCCCCGTTCGTCGTGAAGTCGCCGGCCGCGGCGAAGTAGCGCCAGGCGAACTTGCGCCTCCATCCGCGATGAATCCGATCCTTTACCCGCGATGAACCCGCTCTACTGGCTCGAACCCTGGGAGCCGTCGCCGACTGTCGTGATCGCGATGCTGCTCGCCGCCGTGCTGTTCGCACGCGGCGTGCGCAAGGCGAACGTATCGGGGGCGCGGCAACTGTCGTTCTGGTTCGGGCTGGTAGCACTCTATGTCGCGCTGCATACGCGGCTCGACTATTTCTTCGAGCATGAGTTCTTCATGCATCGTGCGCAGCATCTGGTGCTGCATCATCTCGGACCGTTCTTCATCGTGCTGTCATATCCGGGCGCAGCGATGCGCGCGGGCATTCCATTCGCGTGGCGGCAACGCTTCCTGCGTCCCGCAATGCAGACGCGCGGCATGCGGGCGACGCTCGACGTTCTGTTTCATCCCGTCGTCGCCGTCGTTCTGTTCGTTGGACTGATCTATTTCTGGCTGCTCTCGCCGGTTCACTTCGTCGCGATGCTCGACTGGCGGCTGTATCGCGTAATGAACTGGAGCATGGTGGTCGACGGCCTGATGTTCTGGTGGCTCGTGCTCGATCCGCGGCCTGCACCGCCCGCGCGGCTCGCGCCGGGTCGCCGCGTGTTGCTGGTCGTCGCGGCTATTCCGCCGCAGATCGTGCTCGGCGCGTTCATCTTCTTCTCGCCGCGCGAGCTGTATCCCGTGTATTCGATCTGCGGGCGCGCCTTCACCTGGCTCAGCCCGATGCGCGATCAGCAGATCGGCGGACTGTTGCTATGGATTCCCGGTTCGATGATGAGCGTGATCGGCGCGGTGCTCGCGCTGCGTCACTGGATGAGACTCTCCGCGCGAGCGCGACTGCGCGATGAAAAACAGGCGGACGTCACCGCGTCTGCTCGCACGCGAACGTCATCGAGCGCGCTGCACGTCAATCAGCATTGAGACGCTGCGTGCGTCAGGCGGAACGCATCCAGATATGCGGGATGCCGTCTTCTTCGTGCACGTCCGACACCGGCTCGAAACCGAACGCGCCATAGAACGCCTGCAGATGCGCCTGCGCGTGCAAACGAATCGGCGTTGCCGGCCACTGCGCATGGATGTGACCCAGAACCTGCTCCAGCATCGCGCGGCCCAAGCCACGTCCGCGGAATTCGGCTGTCGTCAGCACACGGCCGATGCGGATGTCGGTGTCCTCGCCGTCGGGCAACAACACGCGGAGATAACCCGCTAGCGGCGCGCGTGCGCCGGGCGCGTGGTCGCCGTACGCGAGCAGATGCCATGCACCGGTATCGAGACCGTCGACATCGTCATAGAGACAGTTCTGCTCGATGATGAACACGGCTGCGCGTGCGGCGAGCATGTCGTAGACCTCGACGTTCGTCAGGTCGTTGAAGGCCTTCCAGCGCCAGTCGTCAGGAGAAGTCGTTTTGCTTTGCATACGTTGCCGCTCGGTCATGACGTTGGGTGAACAGGTTGGCGAGGCAGTCGATTATGCCGTGACGATCGGACGATGGACAGACTGCGAGATACCCTTTTCATACAGCCGACTGCACGCAGTGCGCTACACGCAAAATCACGCGCTGAAAAAAGAAAAGCCCCGAAATCTCGGGGCTTTTCTTTGCTTCTGGAGGCGCGAACCGGAGTCGAACCGGTCTAAACGGCTTTGCAGGCCGCTGCATAACCGCTTTGCTATCGCGCCACAAGCGGACTGCGGAACCGTACTCAGTTGCGTCTGCAACGGCTCGCAGATTTTTTCTTCATCAAGCCCGACACTAGGGCCGATCATGCTCAACACTTCTTACGAAGCATCAAACAAAAAGGGAAGCTTGGCTTCCCCCTGTGTTTGGAGCGGGAGACGAGTCTCGAACTCGCGACCTCAACCTTGGCAAGGTTGCGCTCTACCAACTGAGCTACTCCCGCGTAAATCTGCAACTTACTGCTACTGCAACGCCCTGCTGACTGCTTGCCGCAAAACGCTGCTTTCAAATCTGGAGCGGGAGACGAGTCTCGAACTCGCGACCTCAACCTTGGCAAGGTTGCGCTCTACCAACTGAGCTACTCCCGCATTTTGCTGCTGTTTTCTCTAGTGTTTCGCGCTGTTTGTTAGCGCGTGCACCGGAGAAACGAGATTATGTAGAAGGCGCGGAATCGTGTCAACTCTTTTTGTACGAGAGATTGAAAATTCTGGTGGCGTCTCTCGTCGCGCTTCAATTACGCCATTCCGCCGCGCTCGCGGATCTGCGGCCACGCGAGCTTCATGTAGTAAAGCATCGACCAGATCGTGAGGAACGCAGCGAGATAGATGAGCCACAAACCCCACACGCGGGTGTCGATCGAAAACGCGCCGAACGACAGCGGA
The DNA here is from genome assembly GCF_017104565.1 of Paraburkholderia sp. Tr-20389. Classification (GTDB taxonomy): domain Bacteria; phylum Pseudomonadota; class Gammaproteobacteria; order Burkholderiales; family Burkholderiaceae; genus Paraburkholderia. Next base: position 76,719 of record NZ_JAAGPD010000041.1, read on the forward strand.
CCATAGAACAACAGCATCGGAATCGCCGTCATCTGGCAGGCCGTCTTGAACTTGCCGAGCGAGTTCACGGCGACGCTCTTCGATGCGCCGATCTGCGCCATCCATTCGCGCAGCGCCGAAATCGCGATCTCCCGGCCGACGATCACCAGCGCGATCGCCGAATCCAGACGCGACAGTTGCACCAGCACGAGCAGCGCGGCCGTCACCATCAGCTTGTCGGCGACGGGGTCGAGGAACGCGCCGAACGCCGACGTCTGATTCCATTTGCGCGCGAGAAAGCCATCGAACCAGTCGGTCAGCGCAGCGAGGATGAAGATCGTCGCCGCGGCCAGATTACGGTGCATCGGACTCAGCATCATGTCCGGCAGATAGAACACGCCCACCACGAGCGGAATCAACACTATCCGCAGCCACGTCAGGAAGATCGGAAAATTAAACGGCATGGGGCTGGCGTTACGTTCTGAGATAAGAGATGCAATTGTGCCGGTTCACCCGGCGCGCCACAAGCAACGCCCCGGCGCGGGCGCACGGGCGGCCTCGGTCTCGCGCCGGGCGTGATGCGGCCCGGGCCGATGTCAATGCAGCTGACGGTAAATCTGTTCCGCGAGCGCGCGCGAGATGCCTTCGACACTCGCGAGATCGTCGATGCTCGCCGCCACCACGCCGCGCAAGCCGCCGAAGCGCGCAAGCAGCCGCTGACGCCGCTTCGCGCCGACGCCTTCCAGTTCCTCGAGCCGCGACGTCTGCCGGGTTTTGCCGCGCTTGGCGCGCATCCCCGTGATTGCGAAGCGGTGTGCTTCATCGCGGATCTGCGCGACGAGCATCAGCGCCGCACTTTCCTTCCCGAGTTCGAGCGACGGCCGGCCGTCCGCGAACACGAGCGTTTCCAGACCGACCTTGCGGCCCTCGCCCTTCGCGACACCGACGAGCATACCGAGATCCAGCCCGAGTTCATTGAACACCTGGCGCGCGATCTCGACCTGCCCTTTGCCGCCGTCGATCAACACGATGTTCGGCAGTTGCCCACCCGCGGCGGCAGGTTCCGCCCCTTCGGACGCCGCAGTGGGATCGGCGGCCGCTTCGGGCTGCAATTCGGCCGCTTCGTCGTTCGCGTTCGCCGCGGCCTGAGCGACCATCTTCTCGTAGCGGCGCGTGAGCACCTGGCGCATCGCCGCGTAGTCGTCGCCGGGCGTGATGCCCGTGATGTTGTAGCGCCGGTATTCCGACGACTGCATCTTGTGATGATGAAACACGACGCACGACGCCTGCGTCGCCTCGCCCATCGTATGGCTGATATCGAAGCATTCGATGCGCAGATGCGCGAGGTCTTCGCATTCCATCGATAGCGTGTCGGCAAGCGAGCGCGTGCGCGACTGCTGCGAACCTTGTTCGGACAGCAGCCGCGCGAGCGCGATTTTCGCGTTCTGCTCGGCCATCGCAAGCCACGCACGCTTCTGCCCTTGCGGCTGCCGCAGCAGCGTGACCTTGTGCCCGGCCTGCTCGATCAGCAGATCGACGAGTTCGCGGCTCGCGGGCGCATGGCTGACCACGAGCACGGGCGGCACGCGATTGCCCAGGTAATGCTGCGCGATGAACGCTTCGAGCACTTCGGATTCAATGCCGTGTGAGCGACGCGGCTTCTTGCCTGCGTCCTCAGCGAGTTCTTCGGCCTCGCTTTCATCCGAAACGGTTTCGTCGACGCTCAGCGCTTCATCGGACTCTTCGCCCAGTTCCGCCTCGACATCGATCACCGATGCAGACTCTGCCAGAACCGGCTCATCGCCGTCGTCGAGACCGCCCTCGTCCGCTGTCAATGCGCTCTCGACATGCGTCGGAAAATAAGCCTTGTCGCCGAGATGCCGGCCACCGCGCACCATCGCGAGATTCACGCACACGCGTCCGCCGAGCGCGACGACAGCGAGGATATCGACATCGCTGTCGCCACCGACTTCGATCGCCTGCTGATGCAGCACCGTCGACAACGAACTCATCTGATTGCGCACCGCTGCCGCCTGCTCGAACTTCAGTTCGCTGGCGAATGCGTGCATCTTCTGCTCGAGCTCTTTCATCACTTCCGACTGACGTCCGAGCAGGAAGCGCGAAGCATTGGAAACGTCGCGCGCGTAGTCCTCTTCGGTGACGGCGCCCACGCAGGGCGCCGTGCATCGTCCGATCTGATGCAACAGACACGGGCGCGTCCGGTTGTTGAACACCGAGTCTTCGCAGGTGCGCAACTGGAACACGCGCTGCAGGATCTGAATGCTCTCACGCACGGCCCACGCGCTTGGGAACGGTCCGAAGTACTGATTCTTCTTGTCGACCGAACCTCGGTAATAGGCCATGCGCGGAAACTGATGGCCCGTCAGCTTGAGATACGGATATGACTTGTCGTCGCGAAACAGGATGTTGTAACGCGGCGCCAAAGCCTTGATCAGATTGTTCTCAAGCAACAGCGCTTCCGCTTCCGAACGCGTGACCGTCGTCTCAATCTTCGCGATACGCGTGACCATCATCGCGATACGCGGCGACAGCAGCGTCTTCGTGAAGTAGCTCGACACGCGCTTCTTCAGATCGCGCGCCTTGCCCACGTACAGCACGGCACCCTGTGCGTCGTAGTATCGATAGACGCCGGGCATGTGCGGCAACTGGCGCAGCACTTTTTTCGGGTCGAAGTCTTCGACGACGGCTGCGCTCACATCAGTCTTCGCGGCTTGATTCGCGGCGGGATCGGCAGCGTGGGAGGAATCGGATCGGGTCATGCAGAATCGGCTTGGACGCCGCGTACTGACGGCGCGTCATGTGGGTGATGTGCTTTAGAATCGCCAGTTTAGAACATTCCGCCCGCGCCCGAACCCAGGCGCCGCCATCATGTCCTCCGCTCCCACTCAAGCGCCCCCGCCGTCGACGATCGCGTGCGACATTTTCTGTGCGGTGATCGACAACTTCGGCGACATCGGCGTCTGCTGGCGGCTCGCGCGGCAACTCGCGGGCGAGCACGGCTGGCAGGTGCGCCTGCTGGTCGACGACCTGCACGCTTTCCACAAGCTCAACGCTTCCATCGATGTGAAACGTGCGCGACAGACGGCCGGCGGTATCGTCGTCGAGCACTGGCACGAGCCCGCGCATGCCGGCGATACGCTGCAGGTGGCCGATGTCGTGATCGAGGCGTTCGCGTGCGAGCTGCCGCACGCGTACATCGAGGCGATGGCGCGGCGCGAGCGCGCGCCCGTCTGGTTCAATCTGGAATATCTGAGCGGCGAAGACTGGGTCGCGGATTTCCATTTGCGACCGTCGCCGCATCCGCGTCACGCGCTGATGAAGACGTTCTTCTTCCCCGGACTCGGCAAAGGCACGGGCGGCGTGCTGAAAGAGCGCGATCTGGACGCGCGCCGCGCGACGTTCGAAGCGTCATCCGATGCGCGCGCCGCCTGGTGGCAAGCAAGAGCGGGCAGCACACCACCCTCGAAAGACGCCACCGTCGTCTCGCTGTTCGCGTACGAAAACCCCGCCGTCGACAGCCTGCTCGAGCAATGGCGCGACGCGAAAAGCGAAATCGTGCTGCTCGTGCCGGAGGGCCGCGTGTCGGGCGCGGTCGCGCGCTTTTTCGGCCTGCCGTCGTTCGCGGGCGGCGCGCAGGCAGTGCGCGGCAGCCTGCGCGCTCATGCGCTTTCATTCACCGACCAACCCGGCTACGATGAACTGCTGTGGGCGAGCGACATCAACTTCGTGCGCGGCGAGGATTCGTTCGTGCGCGCGCAATGGGCCGCGCGGCCCTTCGTCTGGCACATCTATCCGCAGGCCGACGACGCCCATCTGCCGAAGCTCGACGCCGCCCTCGCACACTACGCGCACGGCCTTTCCGCCGATGCTCGCGCGGCCCTCGGCCGCTTCTGGCACGCATGGAACGGCAACGGCACACCCGACTGGGAAGATCTGTGGCGCCACCGCACGCGCCTCGACGCACGTGCAGCCGCCTGGGCACAGGAGCTGGCGTCGATTGGCGATCTCACGGGAAATCTCGCCGAATTCGCAAAAAGTCAGTTAAAATAAGCGGTTATCCAACGGCCGACGACGCAAGCGCGGCACGACGGCGCGGCCGGCGGCGGATTTTGAGTCCGCCTCCACGGTCATGTCAGTCAGTGTCACACGCGTACGCGCCCGCTTCGGGTAAAAGAAGCAGACGGACGAAGCACGGAATGGCGCATCAGCAAGAGCGGGCGCCGCTCCCGCAGGCACCGGCCCCGCTCACCGCGCAACCCAGTTTGATCGACCTCCCGTGTGTCTCAACGAAGGTCTCGAACGCGCGCCGGGCGCCGAACCCGCTTACGCCGTATGCCGTTGAGCACAAGTTGAAGCACCTTATTTCGTACAGGACAGTTTTATGAAGATCGCTCAAGAACTCCGCACCGGCAACGTGGTGATGATCGGCAACGACGCGATGGTCGTGCAGAAGGCCGAATACAACAAGTCGGGCCGTAACGCCGCCGTCGTCAAGATGAAGTTCAAGAACCTGCTGACGGGCGCGGGCATGGAAACCGTCTACAAGGCGGACGACAAATTCGACGTCGTCGTGCTGGACCGCAAGGAAGTGACGTACTCGTACTTCGCCGACCCGATGTACGTGTTCATGGACGCCGACTACAACCAGTACGAAGTCGAAGCCGAAATGATGGGCGACGCGCTGAACTACCTCGAAGACGGCATGGCTTGCGAAGTCGTGTTCTACAACGAGAAGGCGATCTCCGTCGAACTGCCGACCACGCTGGTCCGCGAAATCATCTACACGGAACCGGCTGTCAAGGGCGACACGTCGTCGGGCAAGGTCCTGAAGACGGCCAAGCTGAACACGGGTTTCGAACTGCAAGTGCCGCTGTTCTGCAATATCGGCGACAAGATCGAAATCGACACGCGTACCAACGAATATCGCAGCCGCGCATAATTTGAATCGCGCCGCTGTGCATTCGTCTTAAGCCCTGAGTCAAATCAGGGTTTTTGAATTAAAAAGCGCCCTTCGGGGCGCTTTTTCTTTTTTTCGCGACCGTGTATGGTGGTGGAAAACTTTACCGGCCTGCCATGCAATTTTGCCAGGCTGGACCCTGATGAGACACTTTTTAGTCTGGTTTTAGCCCGCGCTCACGCTGCTTTTTCAAGATAGCCCGGTTTGGCACGTCTCCTGCTTATCGAGTATTTCAGGCCGAAGAGGCTTTCTTCATTCGGAATTCATACGGAAAACACGGGAGGTGTGCCATGAACAACGATATCGCTGAAGGCAAATGGAAACAGATGATCGGCAAGGCGAAAACCGCGTGGGGTGAACTCACGGACGACGAATTGACCAAGGCGGAAGGTCGCGCCGACAAGCTGGCGGGCCTGATCCAGGAGCGCTATGGCAAAACGCGCGACGAAGCGGAACTCGAAGTGCGCCGTTTTTTCGACCGCAACCGGGATTTTTGATCCCGGCTTGTGATCCCGCCATGTCCGACCGGGAGCATTGGCCGCCAGCCCACTCATCAAGCGTCCGCGCATGCGGCGCCGCCCCCGGCGGGCCGCGCGCGTCGGACATCCGTCCATCTGAACAGTTGCGCTCGTTATGCCACATGCCCTGATTGTCGAAGACGATCCCAATAGCCTGTCAGGCCTGTCCGCGATTCTGGCCGCCGACGGTTTTTCCGTCGACACCGCGATCACGCTCTCCGAAGCGCGCGCAGCCCTGACACGCTTTATCCCCGACGTCGTGCTGGTCGACCTGAATCTGCCCGACGGCAGCGGGCTCGACCTGCTTCAGCATCTGCCCGCGCAACCACCCGGCGGTGCGCTGCCCGTGATCGTGATGACGGGCAACGCGACCGTCGAGAGCGCGATCGAAGGCTTGCGACACGGGATCTGGGACTACCTGCTCAAACCCGTCAACATTCCGCGCCTGCGCAGCCTGCTGGCGCGCATACCGCGTCCGTACGAACTGACGGAGGAAGTGCAGACGCTGCGCGCCAGGCTGCGCCGCATGGGCCGCTTCGGGCCGATGATCGGCCGCAGCGGCGCGATCCAGCATATCTACGATTCGATCGAGCACATCGCGCCGACGGAAGCCGCCGTGCTGATTTCCGGCGAGGCCGGAACCGGCAAGGAAGTCGCCGCGCGCACGCTGCACGAAATGAGCCGCCGCCGCAAAGGACCGTTCGTCGTGCTCGACTGCCGCTCGGCGCAGGCCGTCTCGGGCGGCCGCCCGCTCGACAGTCTGCTGTTCGGCCACGAGCGCGGCGCGTTCGGTGGCGCGGAACAGCGCGAGCCCGGCCTGTTCGAGCAGGCGAGCGGCGGCACGATCTTCATCGACGAAATCACGTTGTTGCCGCGTCCGCAGCAGGAAGCGCTGCTGAGTGCGCTCGACTCGCAGACGTTCATGCGCGTCGGCGGCACGAACCAGGTCGCGACCGACTTCCGGCTGATCGCGTCGACGCGCAAGGCGCCGCGCGCGGCCGTCGCGGATGGCACGCTGCATCAGGATCTGGGTCTGCGGCTCGAAGCGGCCGCGCTGTCCCTGCCGCCGCTGCGCGAGCGCGGCGACGACCCGGCCCTGTTTGCGCAGGCGCTCGTCGACGAACTGAACGACGAAGCGAACGCGCGCGGCGTCGCGGACGCGACGAAGCTGGTCGGGCCGAACTTCGTCCGCGAATGCCTCGCCTATGAATGGCCGGGCAACGTGCGCGAGTTGCAGGACCGCGTGCGGCGCGCGTATCACGCTTCCGGAGACGTGCTGGAGACGTTGCGCGCCGACGAAAGCAACGGCGCGGGTGGCCGCGATCTGAACGGCGGCCGCGTGCAGGTGACGGTCGGCACGCCGCTCGCCGATGTCGAAGAAATGCTGATTCGTGCGACGCTCGATGCGGTGGGCGGCACACGTCATCGCGCGGCTTCGCTGCTCGGCATCAGTCCGAAGACGCTGTACAACAAGCTGCAGCGGATGCGGCTGAACTGAGCGGCGGCTTGTCTCCCAAGCCAAAAACAAAAGGACGGGCTCTTCGAGGCCCGTCCTTTTTTTATTGCGACCGCTCCGCGAAGATCAGGCAGCGAAGGTCTCGCGCAGCAGCGCCTGCGCCTGGCGGTATTGTGGCTCGTCCATCAACGCGGTCCATGACAACGCATCGCCGCGCGGACGCATACGCGCGAGGCGTTGCTTCGACTCGTCCGATTGCGTGAAGCGCAGCGCGTCGAGCACCTTCCCTGCCTCGTCGGGCTGATTGCAGATCAGCACCATGTCGACGCCCGCTTCGAGCGCGGCCGTGGCCGCTTCCGTCAACGTGCCGCCCTGGCGCGCCGCTTCCATCGACAGATCGTCGCTGAAGATCGCGCCCTTGAAACCCAGCTTCCCGCGCAGAATGTCCTGAATCCACACGCGCGAAAAACCGGCCGGCTTGCTATCGATCTTCGGATAGATCACGTGTCCCGGCAGCACCGATGCGAGCGACATGCCGAGCCAGTCGTAAGGGGCGACGTCTTCGCTGAGAATCTCGTCGAGCGAGCGTTCGTCGACGGGCACGGCGACGTGCGAGTCCGCCGTCGCGAACCCGTGACCCGGGAAGTGCTTGCCGCAGTTCGCCATGCCCGCGAGCGCGAGGCCGTGATTGAGACTCTTCGCGAGCATCGTGACGACGCGCGGATCGCGATGGAACGCGCGATCGCCGATCACCTGCGAGTGACCGTAGTTCAGATCGAGCACGGGCGTGAAGCTCATGTCGATGCCGCACGCGCGCAATTCGGATGCGAGCACGTAGCCGACAGCCGTCGTCACCTTGGTCGCACGCAGCACGTCCTCGTCCCACAGCGCGCCGAGCTTGCCCATCGACGGCAGCACGGTGAAACCATCGGTGCGAAAGCGCTGCACGCGCCCGCCTTCGTGATCGACGGCGATCAGCAGGTCGTTGCGGATCGCGCGGATCGCATCCGTCAGCGCGACCAGTTGCGCGCGGCTTTCGAAGTGACGTGCAAACAGGATCACACCGCCCGTCATCGGGTGCGCGAGGCGGCGCTCGTCATCGGCGTTCAGGGTCTTGCCGACGACGTCGAGCATCACCGGGCCAGGAGTCAGTTTCATCGGATTCGTGAAAGAAGGGAAAGAGCGCGGCGACGCTTGTGCGAGCGAGTGGCCGTGCGAGAAAAATCAGGCAGAAGGATCGGGGGTTTCGGCAATTACGAATGACACCGCGTAATCGCGTTCGTCGGACAAAGTCACACGCGAGGTGATGCCGCGCTCGGCGAGCCAGTCGGCGAGTTCGCCCGACGCCACGCACATCGGGCGGCCGCTCGGCTCGTTCAGCGTCTGCAAGGCGCGCCAGGTCATCGGCCAGCGCATGCCGAGTCCGATCGCTTTCGAGAACGCCTCCTTGACGGAGAAGCGGGTCGCGAGAAACGCGAGGCCACGCGCCTGGGAGCGCGCATGGCGCGCGTGATAGATGCGCAACTCGTCGGGGCCGAGCACCTTCTCAGCGAAGCGCCCGTTGGTACGCTGCATCACCGCCGCGACGCGGCTGACCTGAACGATGTCGGTGCCGATGCCGTAGATCGCCATACGCGTGCCGTCTCTCCGCGTCGTTATGCGCGCGCCGCGAGACGTGCGGCGACCATGATCGCCTTCATCTCGCGCACGGCGTTGTCCCAGCCCGCGAAGATCGCATGCGCGACGATCGCGTGGCCGATGTTCAGTTCGACGATGCCTTCGATCGCTGCGATCTGCTGGACGTTCGTGTAATGCAGGCCGTGACCCGCGTTCACCTTCAGGCCCAGTGACGCGCCGAACTCGACGCCGCGCACGATGCGCTCATACTCGCGCTGCTGCTCGCTTGCGTCGTGCGCTTCCGCGTAGGCGCCCGTGTGCAGTTCGATCACGGGAGCGCCGGCTTCGTGGGCGGCGCGAATCTGAGCCTCGTCGGCATCGATGAAGAGCGACACGCGTGAGCCCGCGTCCGCCAGTTGCTTGCACGCTGCCCGCACCGCCTCGAAGTGCCCGACGACATCGAGGCCGCCTTCCGTCGTCAGCTCCTGGCGCTTTTCCGGCACGAGACACACGTCATGCGGCTGTACTTCGCACGCGATGTCGAGCATCTCTTGCGTCACCGCGCACTCGAGGTTCATGCGTGTCTTCAGTTGCGGACGCAACGCGCGCACGTCGGCGTCGACGATGTGGCGACGGTCTTCGCGCAAATGCAGCGTGATCGCATCGGCGCCCGCTTCTTCCGCCTGGAGCGCAGCGCGGATCGGATCGGGATAGGACGTGCCGCGCGCGTTGCGCAGCGTGGCGACGTGATCGATGTTCACGCCGAGGTCGATCACATTCGGGGAAGTCAGAAAGAAGCTCATAAGTTCTGCAGGTCGATCAGAATCTGGCGCGTTGCGAGCGGCGTGCCGCCCAGATAGGTGTTGAGCAAAAAGCGCATCAGCGTCTTGCTTTGCGCGACGGTCTGCGCTCGATGGTAATCGTCCTGCTCCATGTCGAGCAAGGTCTGTCCACTGATCACGGGCCAGTTCGACGGATACTCGTCGGACGCTTCGCGCACGCCGCGCTCGGGATCGAACACGTAGCGACCCTCGGGCACCACGGCCTTGCGCGCCACCGTTCGATTGAGCGACATCGCGTAACCCGTTTCGCGCAGCAGCACGCGTTCGAAAGAGCGCAGCACCTGCACGGGAGGTTCGTCGTGTGCAAGGCGCGTCAGCGTGACGACGTAATGATGGAACAGTTGCGGATGCGGATCTTCGCGCGCGAGAAACTTCACGAGCAGTTCGTTCACGTAGAAGCCGCACAGCAACGCGTCGCCCGTGAGCGGCAGCATCCCGCCGACCCACTCGGCGCCCGTCAGCGTACGCATTTCCGATTTGCCGGACCAGTTGAGCGACAGCGGCTGAAACGTTTGCAGAACGCCACGCAGCGCGGAGTGCGGGCGCTTCGCGCCCTTCGCGACGAGCGCGATCCGGCCGTGATCGCGCGACAGCACGTCGATGATCAGACTCGTTTCACGGTAGGGATAGCTATGCAGCACGAAGGCCGGCTGCTCGCCGATGCGGAATTCGGAGGCAGGCGCGCGCGGCACGCGAGAAGGCGAACGGCGCGCCGATGTTTTGCGCGGTGTTGCTTCGGCGGGATCGCCGTCGTCGGAAAACTCGTCGCTGCTCTTACGCGACGTGCTGCGTTTCGCCGTACGCGCGGGGCGCACCGGCCTGACGGGTGTCGGCGGTGCAAAGGGTTCGTCCTGAGGCGCGCGCGCGGCGCCGTCGGGATCGACGTCAGGATCGGACGATTCGCCCGGCAGCGTCATCCATGCGTCGGAGCGGGTGCCCGTGGCGTCGTCATTCGTAACGTCACTCGTAACCATAGGCACGGAGTCCGGCTTCGTTGTCGGCCCAGCCACTCTTCACCTTGATGAACGTCTCGAGATACACCGGACCGTCGAACAGCTTCTCCATGTCGAGGCGCGCTTCCGTGCTGATCTGCTTCAGCTTCGCGCCCTTCTGGCCGATGATCATCGCCTTGTGCATGTCGCGCTCGACCAGAATCGTCGCGAAGATGCGGCGCAAGCGCCCTTCCGTCTCGAACTTGTCGATCAGCACGGTGCTGGTGTACGGCAGTTCGTCGCCCGTCCAGCGGAATACCTTTTCGCGCAGGATTTCGGCGGCAAGGAAACGCTCGCTGCGATCGGTCAGATCGTCTTCGCCGTAGATCGGATCCCCTTCGGGCAGATACGGCTTGACCGTTGCGAGCAGGCGCTTGATGTCGTCAGGATTCTTGGCCGACAGCGGCACGATTTCCTTGAACTCGCGCAGCGCGCTCATCTGCTGCATGAACGGGAACAGCGAGTCCTTGTCGCTCACGCGATCGAGCTTGTTCGCGATCAGCAGCGTCGGCGCCGACGCGGGGATCAGGTCGAGCACCTTCTGGTCGTCGGGACCGAAACGGCCGGCCTCGATCACGAACAACACGGCATCGACGGAGGTCAGCGTCGACGTGACCGCGCGGTTCAGCGAGCGGTTCAGCGCACCGCTGTGACGCGTCTGGAAACCGGGCGTATCGACGAAGATGTACTGCGCGTCGTCGAGCGTGTTGATGCCCGTGATGCGGTGGCGCGTTGTCTGCGCCTTGCGCGACGTGATGCTGACTTTCTGCCCGACGAGCGCGTTCATCAGCGTCGACTTGCCGACATTCGGACGGCCGACGATCGCGACCATGCCGCAGCGAAAACCAGTGGGAGTGGAAGCGTTCATATTCGTACTACGGCAGGTTCGTGTGGACGCGCGTCATGGAGAGCGCGTTCACGTGATATTGCGTTCAATGACCGGCATCGGCCACGCGGGTATGCACCGCGCCGGCGACGCCGGGTTCGAGATCGCCCGTGCTTGCGCCGGGCGTGGCCTCGCGAGCGCGGGACGCGGATTTGTCTGCGCTGCGGGCGTTGGTGTCGGGCTTTTCGGCGGGTTTTTCCGCAGCCTTTTCTGGTGCGCGTGAGTGCGCGTCGGGTTTGTCCGAGCCTTGACGCTCGGTTTGACGCTCGACCAGCTTCGCCACCGCTTCCGGTTTGTCCCCGCTCTTTTCGGGCGCGGGTTTCTCGGCTGCCGGCCGGTCCGTGACTCGCACGGGCCGCTCGCCCTTCTCGCCGCGATCGGGTTTGTCGCCGCCCGCAGCGTCCTGGCTATATTCGACATGCGCCGCGCGGATGACGGCAAGCGGTGCGCCAGCAGCCGCCTGTCCCGCCGACGGCACCTCCGGCCCCGCTGGTCTCGCCTCCGCCCGCGACGCGCGCTCGGCCCTGCGGCTGTCGGGTGCCCGCAGATCCAGCGCAGCCTGCACGCCCGTCACGCCCGGCACGATTTCGGCCTCCTGCCGGGTCGCGCGCGCGCCCTTCGAGCGCTTCGGCTTGGCCACCACGGCAGGCGCCGCCGCCATCACCTCGTCGAGCGCCTTTTTCGCCGCAGCCTGCTCGGCCGCACGACGGCTCGCGCCTGAACCGGACACTTTCACGTCCAGTTTGGGCACCGTGCACTCGACTTCGAACTGTTGATTGTGCGCCGCACCATGCGTGGCGACGACCGTGTAGGTCGGAAGCGGAATCTTGTGGCCTTGCAGGTATTCCTGCAGCAGCGTTTTGGCGTCTTTGCCGAGCGTGCGCGGATCGATGTGATCGAGAATCGGCACGTAGAGGCGCTTGATGACCGTCTGCGCGGCATCAAAGCCGCCATCGAGGAAGATCGCACCCAGAATGGCTTCCAGCGTGTCGGCGAGGATCGACGGACGGCGGAAGCCGCCACTGCGCAACTCGCCTTCGCCAAGCCGCAGCCCCTCCGAAATATTCAGGGCCTGAGCAATTTCATACAGTGACTGCTGTTTGACCAGATTGGCGCGAACGCGGGACAGATCACCCTCGTCCAGCTTCCCGAAACGTTGGAACAAAAGCGCGGCCACCGCGCAGTTCAGAACGGAATCGCCGAGAAATTCCAGCCGCTCGTTATGCGTGGCACTGTGACTGCGGTGAGTTAAAGCCTGGCGCAACAATTCCGCATTGCGAAATTCGTAGCGCAAACGGCTTTCCAACGGAGATAGGGGCATGTGCAGAGTATAACGCGGGCGCATCACGGGGCGGAAACCCGGCCCCGGCGCCGAAAAAGCGTGTTGTAGCGACGTTACCGCGCGTTCTTAAAGTAGCGTGATAACACGTCGCGTCCAACGCGCGACGTGTTGCGCGGGTTCAGCGCGCATCGTTGGTCGATGCGCGAAAAGCAATCACTGGAAGCCGCCGATGCGCTTCAGGTTGCTGAAGTTCATCCAGATGAAGAACGCGCGACCGACGATGTTCTTGTCGGGTGCAAAGCCCCAGTAGCGGCTGTCCGCACTGTTGTCGCGATTGTCGCCCATCATGAAGTAGTTGCCCGGCGGCACCTTGCACGTCACGCCATGCGCGTCGTACTTGCAGTTGTCGCGATACGGATAGTCTTCCGCACCGACGATGAACGGCGGTACGGCGGGATTATTCAGAATGCGGTTCTTGCGGCCGTCGATGTCTTCTTCAAACTGCTTGGCGTAGCCGATACGCTCTTCGTCGAAGTAATCGGGCAGCGGCGCTTCGGGTACCGGCTTGCCGTTGATGGTGAGCTGCTTGTCTTCGTACGAGACGATGTCGCCCGGCAGACCGATCACGCGCTTGATGTAGTCGACCGATTCATCCTTCGGATAGCGGAACACGACCACGTCGCCACGCTGCAGCGGACGGCCTTCCGTGATCTTCGTATTCGTGATGGGCAAACGGATGCCGTAGTCGTACTTGTTGACGAGGATGAAGTCGCCGACCAGCAGCGTCGGCACCATCGAACCGGACGGAATCTTGAAGGGCTCGACGACGAACGAACGCACGACGAACACGACGAGAATCACCGGAAAAAAGCTGGCCGTGTATTCGAGCCACCACGGCTGGCGCAGCTTCTCCTCACGCAGACGCGCGCGAGTCGCGGGCGCGTTTTCGTCCGCGAAGCGCTCCCCGATGCGTGCCTGCTGATTGTCGAACTCGGCGACGGCTGCGTCCGCCGCCCGGCGCCGTTTCGGCAGGAAAACCAGTTTGTCCGCGACCCATGCCACGCCCGTGAGAATCACGAGCACAAAAAGAATCAGCGCAAAATTCATAGGGTTCCAGTTCTTAGTCTTATTTGTCTTCGACGCGCAGAATCGCGAGGAAAGCCTCTTGCGGAATCTCGACGGAGCCGACCTGCTTCATCCGCTTCTTACCTTCCTTCTGTTTCTCCAGCAGCTTCTTCTTACGCGAGATGTCGCCGCCATAACACTTGGCAAGAACGTTCTTACGCAGAGCCTTGATGTTTTCACGCGCGATGATATGCGCGCCGATGGTGGCCTGGATCGCGACGTCGTACATCTGGCGCGGGATGATTTCACGCATCTTCGATGCCACTTCGCGGCCGCGATACTGGCTCTGCGAACGGTGCACGATGACGGACAGCGCATCGACCTTGTCGCCGTTGATCAGCATGTCGACCTTCACCACGTCCGATGCGCGATATTCCTTGAACTCGTAGTCCATCGACGCGTAGCCGCGCGACACCGACTTCAGACGGTCGAAGAAGTCGAGCACGATTTCGCCCATCGGGATTTCGTACGTCAACTGCACCTGGCGACCGTGATACTGCATGTTGATCTGCGTGCCGCGCTTTTGCGTACACAGCGTAATCACCGAGCCGACATAGTCTTGCGGCATGTACAGGTTCACGGTGACGATCGGCTCGCGCACCTCTTCGATCCTCGACGGGTCCGGCATCTTCGCCGGGTTCTCGACCATGATCGTCGTGCCGTCGCGCTGAACGACTTCGTAGACCACGGTCGGCGCAGTGGTGATCAGGTCCATGTCGAACTCGCGTTCGAGACGTTCCTGGACGATCTCCATGTGCAACAGACCAAGGAAGCCGCAACGGAAGCCGAAGCCGAGTGCCTGAGACACTTCCGGCTCGTACATCAGCGATGCATCGTTGAGCTTGAGTTTTTCCAGCGATTCGCGGAGCGCGTCGTACTGGTTCGCTTCGACGGGATAGAGACCGGCGAACACCTGCGGTTTCACTTCCTTGAAACCCGGCAGCGGTTCCGGGGCGGCGTTCTTCACGGTCGTGACGGTATCGCCAACCTTCGCAGCCGTCAGTTCCTTGATGCCCGCGATGATGAAGCCCACCTGCCCGGCCGACAGCGACTCGAGATTCTTCGACTTCGGCGTGAACACGCCGACGTGTTCGACGGGATACTCGGCGCCCGTCGCCATCATGCGGATACGGTCCTTCGGACGCAGCGTGCCGTTGACGATACGCACCAGCATCACGACGCCGACGTAGTTGTCGAACCACGAGTCGATGATCAGCGCCTGCAACGGCTGGTCCGCGCTGCCTTTCGGCGGCGGCACCCTGGCGATCAGCGATTCGAGCACGTCTTCGACGCCCAAACCCGTCTTGGCGCTACAAGGCGTGGCGTCGGTCGCGTCGATGCCGATCACGTCCTCGATTTCGGCGATCGCGTTTTCCGGATTGGCGGCCGGCAAGTCGATCTTGTTGAGCACGGGCACCACTTCGACGCCCAGCTCGATTGCCGTGTAGCAGTTTGCGACCGTCTGCGCCTCGACGCCCTGACTCGCGTCGACGACCAGCAGCGCGCCTTCACATGCGGACAGCGAGCGGCTGACTTCGTACGAGAAGTCGACGTGCCCCGGCGTGTCGATCATGTTCAGGTTGTACAGCTTGCCATCGCGCGCGCGATACGACAGTGCGGCCGTTTGAGCCTTGATGGTGATGCCGCGCTCGCGCTCGAGATCCATCGAGTCGAGAACCTGTGCTTCCATCTCGCGGTCCGACAGACCGCCGCAAATCTGGATGATGCGATCGGCGAGCGTCGACTTGCCGTGGTCGATGTGCGCAATGATCGAAAAGTTACGAATATGATCCATTCAGTGCCGATCAAGCGAAAAAGGCGCGCTCGGACGATTGCGGAGCACGCCTTGTAAGTAAGTGAAAAACTTATCTATTTTAGCCGAAAAGGGGGGCGGCGGGCATGACTTCCGGGTAGCGGGAGCCATTCGTGCTATCCGGACGCCTGTTCGCGGCCTGCCGGTTCATCGCGGCGGCGTTGCCGACCGGGCCGTCAACGCAGCGCGCACACGGGTTTCGTCGAGATGGTAATGACACAGCTCGACACCCTCGTGAACCAGCACGGGAACCCAGTCGTTGTAACGTGCTTCGAGCGAAGGATCGGCATCGATGTCGATCACTTCGAGCTGCGCGCCGAACTCCGCCAGCAAAGGCTCCAGCGCCGCACGCATGTCATCGCAGAGATGGCACCACGCACGTCCGTAGAGCGTCAGCGATGCCACCGGGCCGACCGCACCCGTCACTTCGACGCACGCGGACGGACAGGCACGAACTGCGTGTTTTCCCCGCGACGGACCAGCAGCGCGACCATCTTCGACGCGTCGAGATGTGACGTGACTTCTTCGAACTGCTTCGCGCTCGTGATATCCGTGTCGCCGACACGCAGGATGATGTCCCCACGCTGCAGTCCGACACGTGCCGCCGGACCGTCGACGGCATCGACCTGTACGCCGTTATGCAGCTTGAGCGACTTCATCTGGTCCGCAGGGATGTCGCTGACGGCCACGCCCAATGCGTTCGATGCACGCGGCTTCGGCGTCGGCGCCTTCTTCTGGTCGGCCTTCGCGGTCTTCTCAGGCTGCATTTCGGCGACGGTCACCGGCACCTCGCGCGTCTGGCCCTTGCGCCACAGCGTGATCGTCGACTTCGTACCCGGCTTCGTTTCGCCGACCATGCGCGGCAAATCCGTCGCCGTCTCCACGTTGTGACCGTTGAACTTGAGAATGATGTCGCCCGGTTGGACACCAGCCTTGTCGGCCGGACCGCCCGGCTCGACGCTGCTGACGAGCGCGCCCTGCGCCTTCGGCAAACCGAGCGAATCGGCCACGTCTTTCGTCACCTCGCCGATCGCGACGGCGATCCGGCCGCGCACGACCTTGCCCGACGTCTTCAGTTGATCGGCGACGCGCATCGCTTCGTCGATCGGAATCGCGAACGAGATGCCCATGAAGCCGCCCGTCCGGCTGTAGATCTGCGAGTTGATGCCAATCACTTCGCCCTGCATGTTGATCAGCGGGCCGCCCGAATTGCCGGGATTCACGGCCACGTCCGTCTGGATGAACGGCAGATAGTCACCCGTGTCGCGCCCCTTCGCGCTCACGATGCCCGCCGTCACGGTGTTTTCGAGCCCAAACGGCGAGCCGATTGCGACAACCCACTCGCCGACGCGCACCTTGTTCGAATCGCCGATCGGCACCGTCGGCAGGTTCGCTGCGTTGATCTTGACGACGGCGACGTCCGTGCGCTCGTCGACGCCGATCAGCTTGGCCTTGAATTCGCGCTTGTCGGTGAGCGTGACGTAGATCGTGTCCGCGTCGTCGATCACGTGCGCGTTGGTCATCACGTAACCGTCCGGCGACAGGATAAAGCCCGAGCCGACGCCGCTGTTCTGCTCGGTATCGGGGCCGTTATCGGGCGATTGATCCTGGTCGTTGTTGCCGTTGTTACCGTTGTTGCCGCCGCGCGGCGAATTCGGCGTACCCGGCGACTGCGGCGAATTAGGCATCGGAATGCCGAAGAAACGCCGGAAAAACTCCGACATGTCGCCATCGTCCATGCCGGGTGGAAGCCCACGCGTGCTGTTGGAGACGCGCGCCGTGGTGCGGATGTTGACGACGGCCGGCCCGACCTTGTCGACCAGATCGGTGAAATCGGGCAGATTGGCAGCGGGTGCCGCCGACGCCGTGTGGGGCGCGAGCGGCAGGCAAGCCACCAGTACTGCGGCCGCGAAGAATTTGCGCACCGAGAGAATCGTCATGTCGTAGCGAACCGAAGGATTACCTGGAAGGCTTGTATTCTATGGCAGCCGCAAATTGCTGCAACGTGGTCTGAGGCACTTCCCCGAGCAAGGTGATCCAGAAATCCCCACGCCGCTTGACCAGCACGTGCGTTGCGCCGCTGTTTCCCGCTCCTTCCTTACGGGTGCTTTTTTCGACCGGCTCGACGAAGATCGAGATTGCCGCGAGGCCGTCGGAAAAGACCATCTGGTCCACCGGGATAGGCGGATTGGACGGGTCATGCGCCGCCATCGGCCGACGCAACTCTCGAATCTTGCGGAAACCCGCAACGGGCGACGTGAGCTGCCAGCCCTGCGCTTCCATGTCGACGGGCTCGACGGGCGGACGCACCACGGTCCAGCCTGACGTGTTCTTGATACCGGACGCGATGGGCGTCTTGTCGGCAGGCACGCCGATGCGGATTTGCGAGAACGACATCTGCTCGAGCACCTGGCCGCTCGGATCAAGCGTCTGCGCACGCAGCAGCAAACCCGTTTTCGTGTCGGCCCACAGCTTGTACGCAAACCGGTTCGCGTCCTTCGGATCGAGTTCGATCACTTCGCTGTCGACGCCCGCGACACGGTCAGTGCCCAGCATCTTCGGCTCGTAGACGGTCAGCACCTGCTCGCCGGTCGCGGATAGCAGCGCCGGGAACGAGTCTTTGTTCTGCCGCTTCTCGACGACGCACAGATGCCGCTCCGGCACGAACGTATAGAGCTCGTCGTTATGGCGCAGCATCTTGCGCGGCTTGCCGTCGAGGCTTTCCAGCGACTCGAACTCGCCGTCGTTGTGCGTCGCGTAGTGGGAAATGCGCGAGGACTGCACGAAGTTGCCGCGCTGGTAGACGAACGCGCCTTCGTAGTTCTGCTGCTGCGCGGCCTGATGGATGCGGTTCAGCAGTTCCGCCGCGCGGTGCCGGGCGGCAGAGTCGTCGGTTTGCGCGAAGGTGCGCGACGTAACGGACAGCATCACGGCTACGCAGAACAGGAATGCCGGCAGCCGCCCCCAGATAGTCGTTTTTTTCAACCGCAGACTCTGCATCAGACTAGTGGCCCTGCGTGGTCAGAGAAGCTGCGCGGAGCAACGGCATCGAGCCCGATACGACAGGCTGCAGGCCGAACTGTTGATGCGCTTCCAGATATTGATCAAGGCTCGCGTCGCGGATGATGTTGCCGTCCGACACATCCGCCTGGGCTGTAGTCGCGGCAGGCATCGAAGCCATTGCCACGCGCTGCACCGAATCCGGGTGCGGCGCGACCGACGCGACCTGCGTCATGCCTGCGCCAGTATTCACACCCGACAGTTGCGGCATCACGATCCACGTCAGCGTGGCGGCGGCCGCTGCCACGGCGAACGCCGGGATCACGCGGCGGCGCAGCAATAGCAGACGGCGTGTGGCCGGCATGGCGGCAGGCGCGAGCACATGCGCCTCGCTTTCGAAGCGGGCTGAAAAACCCGCCAGAAAGGCACTGCTCGTGGCCGGGCTGACCGCCAGATCGTCGGAACGCAGCGCGTCGCCGATCAGGTGATAGCACGACCATGCCGCGCGATCTTGATGATTCAGCGCGGCCAGAATTGTGTTCGGATGCTCGCCGTCGAACAGTTCACCGTCGACGAAAGCAGACAGAAGCTCGGCGTGCGAGCTTGCTTGCGCGTTTTTTTGCATTGGCATCGAAACCGACCCCATGATGCTCCCCATCTTTCAGACACCCCGTAGTGACACCACTTGACCCAGATACTGCGCCGCTGTCCGCGAGGCGGGCTGGCCGCTGTTCAACAGCCGTTACCAGCGCTTGCCCTCGGGTGTGTCAAGCAGCGGACGCAATTTTGCCGCAATGGCCTCGCGAGCGCGGAAAATTCTTGATCTGACGGTGCCGATCGGGCAACCCATCATTTCAGCGATTTCCTCGTAGCTCAGACCTTCAATTTCACGAAGAGTTATGGCGGTGCGCAGCTCTTCCGGTAAAACCGCCATCGCAGCATTGACCGTCTCAGCGATCTGTTTGCTCATCAACATCGACTCGGGCGTGTTGATATCCCTTAGTTGGTCGGCATCCGAGAAAGTTTCCGCTTCTTCAGCATCTGCTTCCGTCGAAGTGGGCGCGCGCCGACCCTGGGTCGCAAGGTAATTCTTGGCCGTATTGACGGCAATCCGGTACAACCACGTATAAAACGCGGACTCGCCGCGGAATTGGGGCAACGCCCGGTATGCCTTGATGAAGGCATCCTGGGCCACGTCCTCGACCTCGGCAGGATCCCGCACGAGGCGCGAGATCAGCCGGATGATCTTGCGGTGGTACTTTGAGACCAGAAGCTCGAACGCAGCCTTGTCGCCATTCTGGACGCGTTCAACCAGCACCTGATCTATTTCTTTTTCGCTCACCTGATAAATCCGTTAACTTTTGCGCGTGTAGCGGGGCACCATTGTAGCGTCCCCTTCAACTCGGCACGTTACGCCCGTAACAGCCGTTACAGTCTTTACAGTCAAGGCGCGCAGCCACGCCGCGGGTGCAGTCAGACGTGCGCTGCGCGTCTCGCGAGCACGGCGAGTTCGCGAAAAACATGGCGGTCGAGCATGTCGGCCGCGAGCAGCAGCCGATGCAATCTGCCCCCTTCTTCCTCGAGCCAGAGCATCAGCAGGCTGTCGCTCCACTGGCTGCATCCAACCATACGGCCCTGAGCGCGCAATATTCCCGCCCGGCTCCAGATCGACAATCCTTCCGGCCCGATTTTAAGGGCGCCCGGCTGACTGCGCCCATGACGGACGGCTGCCAGCAAGAGAATCGCGAAAACGGCCGCCCCGGCCAACGCCGCGTGACCGACGCCAAAGCGTGCCCCGATGGTTGTACATACCGCGGCCACGGCAACGACGACGAAAAGTGCAGTCACCAGATGCAACGCGGCGGACCGCCGCAGCGCAATGCGTTGCGAGGGTCCGCCGTTCAAAGCGGCAGCGGAAGCCTGAGCCGACTCAGCCGGCCACGACGATGCCGCCGTCAAGCGTTCAGGCGCGCTTGAAAACCAGCGTGCCGTTCGTGCCGCCGAACCCGAACGAGTTCTTCAGCGCGACGTCGATCTTCATCTCCCGCGCCGTGTTCGCGCAGTAGTCGAGATCGCACTCCGGATCCTGGTTAAAGATATTGATGGTCGGCGGCGACACCTGGTGATGCACGGCCAGCACCGTGAACACCGACTCCAGACCGCCCGCGCCACCCAGCAGGTGACCCGTCATCGACTTCGTCGAGTTCACGACGATCTTCTTCGAGTGATCGCCGAATGCGCGCTTGATACCCGTCGTTTCGGCGAGGTCGCCGAGCGGTGTCGAGGTGCCGTGCGCGTTCAGGTAGTTCACCGAATCGGGGTTCACGCCCGCGTTCTTCATCGCCGCGATCATGCAGCGGCGTGCGCCGTCGCCGTCTTCCAGCGGGGCCGTCATGTGATACGCGTCGCCGCTCATGCCGTAGCCGCCGACTTCCGCGTAAATCTTCGCGCCGCGCGCCTTCGCGTGTTCGTACTCTTCGAGCACCATCACGCCAGCGCCCTCGCCGAGGACGAAACCGTCGCGGTCCTTATCCCACGGACGGCTCGCCGTCGCCGGATCGTCGTTACGCTGCGACAGCGCGCGCGCCGCCGCAAAGCCGCCGATACCGAGCGGCGAAACAGTCGATTCCGCGCCACCCGCGATCATCACGTCGGCATCGCCGTATTCGATCAGACGCGATGCCTCGCCGATGCAATGCAGACCCGTCGTACATGCCGTCACCATCGACAGATTCGGGCCCTTCAGGCCGAACTTGATCGACAGATGCCCGGAGATCATGTTGATGATCGACGCCGGCACGAAGAACGGCGAAATGCGACGCGGGCCGCGATTCAGCAGTTCCGTCTGCGTGACTTCGATCATCGGCAGACCGCCGATGCCCGAACCGACGACGACGCCGACGCGTTCCGAGTTTGCATCGGTGATTTCGAGGCCGCTGTCCTGCATCGCCTGGATGCCGGCAGCCACGCCGTAATGGATGAACGTATCCATGTGGCGCGCTTCCTTGCCGGCGATGTAGTCTTCAATGTTGAAGCCCTTCACCTCACCGGCAAAACGCGTGGAGAAGTTCGACGCGTCGAACTTCGTGATGTTGGCGATGCCGGACTTGCCGGCGACCAGATTGGCCCAGCCGTCGGCAACATTATTGCCAACAGGCGAAATAAGCCCCAGGCCTGTAACAACAACACGACGACGGCTCACGGTAACCCCTTTTCCATAGATGACAAAACAAAAGCCACAGAAGCGCACAGGAAAGCGCCCTGTGTGCCCTGTGGCTGTTTAACCTGACGATCGCGCTGACCAGGGCGCTGACGAATACGCTGACCGGTGCACCGGCGACAACGCCGGAACATGCACCAGTAAGCGCAATGGCGAAAGAGCCGACGTTTGCTTCATCGGCCAGTGCGCCTTGAACGACGCCGTCAGGCTCGCGCGCATGCGCATCGGCATTGACGCCTGCCCTGCTTGCGCCCTCCGGCGCATCAAGGCTGCCGGCACGACGGACACTGCGAACTTCACAGCAGCCGAAGCAGCCAGCCAGGCGCGAATGACCTTAGGCCTTGACGTTAGCGCGAGCGTAGTCGATCGCTTGCTGAACCGTCGTGATCTTCTCGGCTTCTTCATCCGGAATTTCCATGCCGAATTCGTCTTCGAGAGCCATCACCAGCTCGACCGTGTCGAGCGAGTCAGCGCCGAGGTCGTTCACGAACGATGCTTCGTTCTTGATTTCCGCTTCAGCAACACCGAGTTGCTCTGCAACGATCTTCTTGACGCGCTGTTCGATATTGTCCATTACCCCTCCAAGGGAAAAAAGTTCATAAATACAGGTGCGCGCATTTTATCAGGTTTGCATCTGTAAAAAAGCGGCGCACTGGGTTGCTGTAAAGCCGTTCTGTCCGCGCTTTGAATGGCGTCAAGGCGCGGATAGTAACCGAATTTGATTACGACATATACATGCCGCCGTTCACATGCAACGTCGTGCCGGTGATATAACCGGCCTGCGGCGATGCGAGGAACGTGACAGCATGGGCGATATCTTCCGGGCTGCCGAGCCGGCCGAGCGGAATCTGCGCCTTCAGCGCGGTTTGCTGCTCTTCGGGCAAGGTCTTCGTCATGTCGGTATCGATGAAACCCGGCGCGACGCAATTCACCGTGATGTTGCGGCTGCCGATCTCGCGTGCGAGCGCACGCGTCATGCCCGCTACGCCCGCCTTCGCGGCTGCATAGTTGATCTGACCGGGATTACCCGCCGAGCCGACCACCGACGTGATGTTGATGATGCGGCCGCCGCGCGCTTTCATCATCGGGCGCAGCACCGCGCGCGACAGGCGAAACACGGACCGGAGGTTCGTGTCGATCACGTTGTCCCAGTCTTCGTCCTTCATGCGCATCGCGAGCTGGTCCTGCGTAATGCCCGCGTTGTTCACCAGCACGTTGAGCGCGCCGAATTCCTTCACCGTGCCGTCGATCAGCGCTTCAGCAGCAGCAGCATCGTTGACGTTGAGCACCGCGCCGCGGCCGTTCAGGCCCTCGGCCTTGAACGCGTCCGAGATCGCGTTCGCGCCGCTTTCGCTCGTTGCCGTGCCGATCACCGTCGCGCCTTGACGCGCGAGTTCGATGGCGATTGCGCGACCGATGCCACGCGAGGCACCCGTCACGATCGCGATCTGTTTATCGAGAGTCTTTTCCATCGTTCAGTTCCGCATTCCCCTGCATGCGCAGGGCTGTTTGATTCGTTGCTGCCGTACAAATAGACGTTCAGGCCGTGACGACTTTCAGCACTTCGTCGAGCGTGGCGGGATCGACGATTGCCGCGCCGACCAGATTGCCGTCGATACGCTTGGTCAGGCCCGCCAGCACCTTGCCGGGACCGCATTCGATCACATGGCTGACGCCCTGCTTCCCGATCGACTGCACGCATTCGACCCAGCGCACGGCGCCCGCCGCCTGACGTACCAGCGCATCCTTGATGCCCGCCGGCTCGTTGACGATAGCCACGTCGACGTTGTTCACGACGGGGATGGACGGCACCTGCACGTCGACGCTCGCCAGATACTCGCGCAGTTGATCCGACGCGGGCTTGAGCAGCGACGAATGGAACGGCGCCGACACGGGCAGCGGCAACGCGCGCTTGGCGCCCTTTGCCTTCGCGACTTCACACGCCTTTTCGACGGCAGCCTTGTGACCGGCGATCACGACCTGTGCGGGCGCGTTGAAGTTGACGGCTTCGACGACGCCTGCCGCCGACGCTTCCTTGCACACTTCACGCACGGTGTCGTCGTCGAGGCCGAGAATCGCGGCCATGCCGCCCTGACCGACGGGCACCGCGTTCTGCATGGCTTGCGCGCGAAAACGCACGAGCGGCACCGCGTCGCGGAACTTCAGCGCACCAGCAGCGACCAGCGCCGTGTATTCGCCGAGGCTGTGGCCGGCCACGATTGTAGGCGCAGGACCGCCTGCTGCCTGCCACGCGCGAAAGATCGCGTAAGCAGCCGTCAGCATCACGGGTTGGGTGTTGGTGGTCAGATTCAGGTCTTCAGCCGGGCCTTCGGCGATCAGTTTGCCGATGTCCTGGTTGAGCGCGTCGGACGCTTCCTGGAGGGTTTCGCGCACGATCGCGTTGTCGGCGAACGCATTGAGCATGCCGACCGCCTGCGAGCCCTGCCCCGGAAAAACGAACGCAAATTTCATATCGTCCCCAATTCGATGAGTTCAAATGTGCGTGACGCGCACGCATGGCGTGCGCTGCCGCTTGAAGCGGCGCTTGCGCGCCGCTGCGCGCGATCATCAGAAACGGATGACCGACGCGCCCCATGTGAAGCCGCCGCCGACGCCTTCGATTAGCACGTTATGGCCGCGCTGGATGCGTCCGTCGCGGACCGCGACGTCGAGTGCAAGCGGAATCGACGCCGCCGACGTGTTGCCGTGTTCGTGCACCGTCACGACCATCCGTTCCTGCGGCAGGCCGAGCTTGCGGCACGTGCTCTGCATGATGCGGATGTTGGCCTGGTGCGGAATCAGCCAGTCGACCTGTTCGGGCTGAAGATCAGCCTTCTGCAGCGCCTCGACCGCGACTTTCTCCAGCACGTTGACGGCCAGCTTGAACACCGCCTGACCGTCCATGTGCAGGAACGCACTGCCTTGCACGATGCCGCCGTTCACATTGCCCGGCGTGCAGAGAATGTTCGAATGGCTGCCGTCCGCGTGCAACGCACTTGCCAGTACGCCCGGCTCGTCCGATGCCTGCAGCACGACTGCACCCGCGCCGTCGCCGAACAGCACGCACGTGGTGCGGTCGTTGAAATCGAGGATGCGAGAGAACGTTTCAGCACCGACCACCAGCGCAGTACGATGTTGCCCGCTTCGAATGAAGCTGTCAGCCGTCGCAACGGCATAGGCAAAACCTGAGCACACGGCCTGCACGTCGAACGCAGCACCGTTGTTTTTGATGCCCAGCTTTTTCTGCAGCAGACAGGCCGTACTCGGAAACACGAAGTCCGGCGTCGACGTGGCGACGATGATCAGGTCGATGGCTTGCGGATCGACGTCGGCGGCTTCGATCGCACGTTGCGATGCGATCAGTGCGAGGTCGCTGGTCGTGACATCAGGTTCGGCGAAGTGGCGCGCATGGATGCCCGTGCGGGCCACGATCCATTCGTCGCTCGTCTCGATGCCCTGCTTCGCGAGACGATCGGCCAGATCCTGATTGGAAACGCGGTTGGGCGGCAGATAGCTGCCCGTGCCCAGCACGCGGGAATAGGTAGTGGATTGAGCCATTATGCCTTCGAGGATTGTGCGCTATAGGGCTCGGCCGGCTGGCCAGAAATCGGACCTGCGATCGGGCTGGCCATCTGGCTCGCGGAACCCGGTCCGCCTGCGTCGCGCTTCGCCTGTTCGAGTGAACCCGCGTTCTCCTCCATCGCGCGGGCAAGGCGTTCGAGAACGCCATTTTTGACGGCATCATACCCGCGTTTGATTGCCCACTCAAACGCATAGGCATCGGCCGAACCGTGACTCTTGATCACAAGCCCGCGCAGGCCGAGCAGCGCCGCGCCGTTGTACTGACGGTGATCGACGCGCTTCTTGAAGCGCAACAGCACGGGCAGCGCGAGCACGGCCATCACCTTGGTCAGCCACGAGCGGCCGAACTCTTCCTTGATGATGTCGGAGAGCATCTGCGCAAGGCCTTCGGACGTCTTCAGCGCAACGTTGCCGACAAAGCCATCGCAGACGATCACGTCGACGGTGCCTTTGTAGATATCGTTGCCTTCCACGTTGCCGCGGAAATTGAGGGTGCTGTTACGTAGAAGTTCGCCCGCGCGCTTGATGATGTCGTTGCCCTTGATCACCTCTTCGCCGATATTCAGGAGCCCGATGGTCGGACGTTCCTTGCCTTCGACGGCGGCAACCAGCGCATGCCCCATCTCAGCGAACTGCAGCAGATGCTGCGGCTCGCAGTCGACGTTCGCGCCGAGGTCGAGCATCGTCGTGTAGCCGGTGGGATTGGGCAGGGCGAACGCGATCGCCGGACGTTCGATGCCCGGGAGCGTTTTAAGAACATAGCGGGAAACGGCCATCAGCGCGCCGGTGTTGCCGGCGGAGATGCAGGCCTGCGCCTCGTCGTCTTTGACGCGATTGAGCGCTACGCGCATCGACGAGTCTTTCTTCTTGCGAAGCGCGACTTCGACGGGATCGTCCATCGCGACGATCTCGGACGCGGGCACGACCGTGAGTGCCGGATTGTTTGTCGCCTTCAGCTTTTTGAGCTGCGCACGAATCGCGCTTTCGATGCCAACGAGCATCAATTGCGCATCGGCGTGCGAGCGAACGAAGTTGACGGCAGCGGGAACGGTCACGGACGGGCCGTGGTCGCCTCCCATGCAATCTATCGTGAGCTTTACAGTCATGGAATGCGACGAATTTCAGGCACAAAAAAGCGGCAGTTGAATGCCGCCTTTTTGATGAACCGGGAAAATGTCAAGCGAGCCGATCGCCACGCGTAACGCCAATGGGCTAAACCCAGTTGAGCGCAATGCTGGACGATTAGTCGTTCTTCGTCTTGACGACTTTCTTGCCGCGATAGTAGCCGTTCGGGCTGATGTGGTGACGCAGATGCACTTCACCCGTGCTCGGCTCAACTGCCAGCGGCGCTGCGTTGAGGAAATCGTGCGAGCGGTGCATGCCGCGCTTCGACGGCGACTTCTTGTTTTGTTGAACTGCCATGATAACTCCTGAAAATTTTCCGAATTCTAACACAGCCCGACGCGGCAACCGCCATAGGCCACGTGGCTAACCCACCGCGCCCGGCGCGCCTCATCGCGCTCCCATGCAACCGTTCAGTGCTTCTTGTCGCCGGATCCGCCCGACTTCAGGCCTTCGAGCGCCGCAAACGGATTCGGCCGCGCGGGTTCTTCACCCTCCTCGGCCTCGCCTTCGGCGGCCTCTTCACCTTCTAGCCCGGCCGCGCCCGAGGTGAGACTCTCGTGCACTTCAGGGCAGACGTCGTGCTTGGGCACGAGCGGCAACGAAAGCAGCAATTCCTCTTCGATCAAGTCGACAAGATCGAACTGGCGTGACCCAACGATCACATCGACTTCATCCTCGTCCAGAGGGAACTCTTCAGCTTCCTCTTCCGTATTGACGATCCGGTAAGTCGCATCGACGTTGAACGCCTGCTCATACGGAGACAGGCAACGCTGACATTCGAGCCATGCGGCGCCGTGAATTGCGAGCCTCAGATACGGCTGCGGACCCTCGGTGCCGTCGTCCTGCAATTCCGGCTGCGTCGTCCCTTCGGCTTGCCAGGTGAACGCGGTATCGCGGTCTGGCGCTTCCTCCGGGACTTCGTTTAACATGCGCGGCAGTTGCGAGACGCGCACGGTACCCGCGGCCTGCCGCCCACTGCGTGCAAATTCGAACAGGTCGAGTGCGCGCGGGTCGACGAGACCAGCAGGTTTGCCAGGATGTTGAGTCATGTGCGCTCCTGCGTCGGCAAGGATTTCAGCCGGTTGATCACTATGCCCTGCCTGGTGGCGCCAAAGCGACGGACAGAAGGCCGTCCGGGGCGCCATTTGGCAAAGCATACCGATGAAAAGCCCAAAATCATATCCGTTTTGTCTTTTCGAGTCAAACACTTAAGGCCCGCTGCGCGGACGTGTCCGCACCCCGCCTTTTCACACTCCGTTTTACCGACAGATCAAGGTTCTTCCCCAGCATGCCGGATTCCTCCAAACGCCCGCCCCGCCTGATTCTGGCGTCGAGTTCACCCTATCGGCGCGAACTGCTCGAACGCCTGCGCATTCCGTTCGACGTCGTGGTGCCTGCCATCGACGAAACACCGCTCGCCGGCGAATTGCCGGAACAGACCGCGCTGCGCCTCGCGCAGGCAAAAGCTCGCGCCGTCGCAGCTGCGCTTGCGGCCGACGAGCATGCGCTCGTCATCGGCTCGGACCAGGTCGCGACGTACGACGCTCAGCAGATCGGCAAACCCGGCACACATGACAAGGCACTGGCGCAACTGCAGGCGATGCGCGGTCGCGAAGTGCTGTTCCACAGCGCGCTTTGCCTGCTCGACAGCGCGTCGGGCGATGCCCAGACGGCCGACGTGATCACGAATGTGCATTTTCGCGACCTGCCCGACGCCGCGCTCGACGCCTACCTGCGCGCCGAAACGCCGTACGACTGCGCTGGCAGCGCGAAAGCGGAAGGCCTCGGCATCGCGTTGCTCGACGCCATCGAATCCGACGATCCGACGGCATTGATCGGCCTGCCGCTGATCGCGCTCACGCGCATGCTGCTTGCCGCGGGTTACCCATTGCTGGAGGCACGATGAGCGGCGTTCTCTACCTGATCCCGAATACACTCGGCGACGGCGATGCCTCCGCGCTCGACGCGGTCCTGCCCGCACCCGTTCGCGCCCGCGCGGCGGCCCTGCACTATTACATAGGCGAAAACGCGAAAACCACGCGCGCGTTCCTGAAGAAAGTCGGCACGGAGCGGCCGATTCAGGAAATCGAGATTCGCGAACTGAACGTCAACACGCCGGCCGGCGAAATCGACAAGCTGCTGGCGCCTGTTCTGGCAGGGACCGATGCGGGACTCGTCTCGGAAGCCGGGTGTCCCGCCGTCGCCGATCCGGGCGCGTTGCTCGTGCGACGCGCGCACGAACGCGGCGTGAAGGTAGTGCCGTTCGTCGGGCCGAGTTCGATCCTGCTCGCGCTGATGGCGTCGGGGCTGAATGGCCAGAGCTTTGCATTTCACGGCTACCTGCCCGTCGACGCCAACGAGCGCGCGAAACGCTTGCGTGAACTCGAGCAGCAGTCGCGCAAAGGCAAGCAGACGCAGATTTTCATCGAAACGCCGTACCGGAATCGCGCGCTGCTCGACACGCTGGTCGCGACGTGCGCGCCGTCGACGCTCGTTTGCGTCGCCGTCGACCTGACGCTGGAAAGCGAAACGATCGTGAGCCGGACGGTCACCGACTGGAAGAAGAAGCCAGCGCCCGATCTGCACAAGCGCCCGGCGATTTTTCTGATCCTGGCGAACTGACGCCCAGGAAGGAAGGCGGCAGCCAGTTTTCTCGCCGCCGCTGAACAGACGCACTTATCGCAGATTCAATTTCCCGATCGTCACCATTGCGCGCACGGCGCCGCCGCCCACGGCAGCGCCGAACTTGCGCGCCACCCGGTCCGTGATGCTTTCCTTCACCGTGTAATCGACCACATCGGGCGCCTTGATGATTTCGCGCGCGACGTAATCGGTATCGCCGAAGCCGTCGGCGAGGCCCAGTTCGACACTCTTCTCACCTGTCCAGAAGAGGCCCGAGAAGATGTCGGGTTTATCCTGCAGCCGCTTGCCACGCCCCTGCTTCACGGCATCGATGAACTGCGCGTGGATTTCGTCCAGCATCGCCTGCGCATGCTCGTCCATCTTCGGCGTATCGGGCGAGAACGGATCGTAAAAGCCCTTGTTCTCACCGGAAGTGCGCATCCGGCGCTGGATGCCGAGCTTGTCCATCAACCCCGTGAAGCCGAAGCCGTCCATCAGCACGCCGATCGACCCAACGATGCTTGCCTTGTCGACGTAAATCTTGTCGGCGGCCGCCGCGGCGTAATATCCGCCCGACGCGCACATGTCACCCACGACGACGTAAAGCGGAATCGACGGATATTTGCCGCGCAATCGGCGAATTTCGCGGTAGATGATGCCCGCCTGCACAGGACTGCCGCCCGGGCTGTTGCAGCGTAGAACGACTCCCGCGGTACCGGCGTCATCGAAGGCACTGGCAAGCGCCGCGTCGATATCTTCGGCATTCGCGTTGGTATCCGACGCGATTTCACCTTCAAGTGTCACGAGCGCCGTATGTCGCCCGGTCGTGGCAACCTTCTCGCCGCTGAAGTCGAGCACCGCCCACGCGATCACGACCAGCACCGCAAGAAAAACGAAACGGAAGAAAATGCGCCAGCGCCGCGCAGCGCGCTGTTCGTTGACGGCGGCAAGCGCAATCCGCTCCAGCGCGGCGCGCTCCCAGTTCGGCTCGTCGCCGGGCGCCCGGTGCGTTTCACGGCCCGCCGCGGCTGGTTCCTTCGGATCGGGAGTCAGATTGTCGGACATGCGTTGCCGCCGATTGAAATCGAGGTTGGGAAAATGATGCTGGAAAATCAGGCAGACGCCGGACGCAGATCGGCGTCCGGCAGCCAGAATACGGCGCGGCCTTCAGGCGTATCCCGCTCGTCGACGTGCAAGGGCCGAAGCCTGCCGCCGCGGCACGGGCCGCCCACGCATTTGCCCGTATCTGGCGCGTAAATCGCGCCATGTGTTGCGCACATCAAGTATAAGCCGGACGATTCGAAGAACTGTCCCTCGTTCCAGTCCAGCTCCATCGGCACGTGCGCGCACTGGTTCAGATAACCATAGGCAACGCCGTCGTAGCGCACGAAAAACACCACGGCATCGCCGCCCGCGTGCGTCGCGTTGACGCGTACACCTGCTCCGCCGTCGACGAGTTCCTCCGACGCACACACGCGCACCGGTTCGAGCGCGGCGTCCGTCATGCATGCTCCCGCAGCCAGCCCGACAGCGACGCGATACTGTCCGCGACGAATTTCGGCTCCAGCGCCTCCAGCGAACCGGCGGGATGCGCGCCATACGTGACGCCGATGCCCGACACGCCCGCGTTGATGGCCATCTGCAAGTCGTGAGTGGTATCGCCGATCATCACCGTGCGCACGGGATCCTGCCCCAGTTCACGCGTCAACTCGTGCAGCATCGCCGGATGCGGCTTCGAGAATGTTTCGTCGGCACAGCGGGTGCCGTCGAACAGGCTCGTCAGGCGCACCTGATCCAGCGCGCGGTTCAGCCCGACGCGGCTCTTGCCCGTCGCGATCGCCAGCAGATAGCCCTGGTCGCGCAGATCGGCCAGCATCTCGCGCACGCCCGAAAACAGCTCGGTCGTCTGATCCTTCACCAGATAGTGAAAGCGATAGCGCTCGGCGAGCCGCGGGTAGTCAGACGGATCGAGCGTCGGCGCGGCAATCTGGAGCGCGTCGCGCAAGCCCAGACCGATCACGAAACTCGCGGCCTCGTCGGCGGGCACAGGCAACCCGAGATCGCGGCAGGCCGCCTGGATGCTGCGCGTGATGTGGACGGTCGAATCCATCAACGTACCGTCCCAATCGAAGACGATCAGATCAAATTGCTGTCGGGCCATGCGTTCCTGTCTCGGTATGTGGTTGTGTGTGATCCGCCGTCTGGCCGACCATTTGGGCAAGCTGCGCGACGAAACGCTTGCATTCCGCCGGCAGCGGCGCATCGAACTGCACCGTGTCGCCTGAAGCCGGGTGCGTCAATTTCAGCCGGTACGCGTGCAGGAACATACGCTTGAGCCCGGGATTCGCGTTCGCGCGCGCCAGCGCCTTGTTCAGTGCGAAATCGCCGTATTTGGCGTCGCCGACGATCGGCAACCCCAGATGCGCCAGATGAACACGGATCTGATGGGTCCGACCCGTTTTCAGTTCCGCCTCGAGCAGCGCGTAGCCTGGCCAACGGCCGATCAGGTTAAAAACAGTGTGCGATGGCAGGCCGTCGGGCTGAACGCGTACGCGCCGCTCCCCATCAGGCAGCAAATACTTGTGCAGCGGCTCTTTCACCGCCCGCCGGCGACCCCAGTCGCTCGCCCACTCGCCATGCACGCAGGCGTAGTAACGCTTGTCCATGCGATTTTCGCGAATCTGCTCATGCAGATTGACCAGCGCCGCGCGCTTCTTCGCGAGCATCAACACGCCCGACGTCTCGCGGTCCAGCCGGTGCACCAGTTCGAGAAACTTCGCCTGCGGGCGCGCCGCCCGCAACTGCTCGATCACACCGAACGCGACACCGCTGCCGCCGTGGACGGCCACGCCTGCCGGCTTGTCGATGACGAGCAGATGATCGTCCTCGAACAGGATATCGAAATGCGCAGACGGCGCCGGCGCGTGCGCCGGCTCGTCGCTCTTCGCGACGCGGATGGGCGGCACGCGCACCAGATCGCCATAGGCCAGCCGGTATTGCGCGTCGACTCGCCCTTTGTTCACGCGCACTTCGCCGCTGCGCAGAATGCGGTAAATGTGACTTTTCGGCACGCCCTTACAGACGCGCAACAGGAAATTGTCGATCCGCTGACCGGCCGCGCCGTCGTCGATTTCGATCATCGAAACCTGATCGCTAGCGACTCCCGTCACCGATTTCTGGGATGTTTTGCCTAACTCTTTCATTCTGAATATAATTTGCCCAGCAGTCCGCGGCGGCCGACTATATAGGATCGGCGCATTAAACCGAATCGCGGGTGGATTGCGCAGGTGCAAGCGATAAAACGTTATTTTACTTGCGCCGGGGGTTGGTTGCTCGCCCTGAAAATGAGATGCAACAAGTTGCACGCACGGTGCACGACACGGCAGGGACGGCGCCCACAGGCACGTTCGGTCACAGTCGGCACCGTCGGTAACGGAATTTTGGTCAAAAAGAATTTGACTGGCGAGCTTCGGCGACGGACGGCTTTCATGTCCCTTCAGCGCGAAGCGGCCGGTGGCGAAAATACGGCGTGCGCCCGAGGCGTCCCGCAGAAAGTGCGGGACATGGCGACGTCAAAATGATGCGAGACACCCCTGAGCGGGACAGGCGCGCGTTGTGAGCGAGCTTTCCCGCTGCGGCAAGACCGCGGCTTTCGAACCCGTCCGGACGCGCGCCCAGCTGGCGCGGCAGCGCACGTGGACGAAAGCCTATGCAAGTCGGCTGCCAGGACCCGCGGCGTGTCGGGCCATTATTTGAAGCCGTGTTCGCATGTGCCCTGCGGCAGCACGTCCGTTTTCTTTCGGCCGGCGCCCTTTCAAGGCAATTCTCCCCACCATCTTTCCCGCTCCAGCGTGCTTGTGAAAACACAATAAGGCGCGGCATGCCGCTGTCCTTGCCTCCGGCCGGACGGGTTCGATTCGATCCCGCGCGCCGTCGGCCAGGACACGCAGAGCCGCTCTGGAGCCGTTCAATGAAACGCATGTTGTTCAATGCGACGCAGCAGGAAGAATTGCGCGTCGCCATCGTCGATGGGCAAAAACTCATCGACATCGACATCGAAACTGCCGGACGCGAACAGCGTAAAGGCAACATCTACAAGGGGATCGTGACGCGCATCGAGCCGTCGCTCGAAGCCTGCTTCGTCAACTACGGTGAAGACCGCCACGGTTTTCTCCCGTTCAAGGAAGTCGCTCGCCAGTACTTCCGCGAAGGCATCGACATGCGTTCCGCGCGCATCCAGGACGCCCTCAAGGAAGGACAGGAACTGATCGTCCAGGTCGAGAAGGAAGAACGCGGCAACAAGGGCGCGGCCCTGACCACGTTCATCTCGCTCGCCGGCCGCTACCTCGTGCTGATGCCGAACAATCCGCGCGGCGGCGGTGTGTCGCGCCGGATCGAAGGCGACGACCGCCAGGAACTGCGCGAAACCATGTCCCAGCTGCAATTGCCCGAGGGCATGAGCATCATCGCGCGCACGGCGGGCATCGGCCGCAGCGCCGAAGAGCTGCAGTGGGACCTGAACTACCTGATGCAACTGTGGCGCGCGATCGAAGCCGCGTCGCAAAGCGGTACGCAAGGTCAGCCGATGCTGATCTATCTCGAATCGAGCCTCGTCATCCGCGCGATTCGCGACTACTTCCAGCCGGACATCGGCGAAATCCTGATCGACACCACGGAAATCCATGACCAGGCGCGCGCCTTCATGGACATCGTGATGCCTGACAATGTCAACAAGGTGAAGCGGTATCACGACGACGTGCCGCTTTTCTCGCGTTTCCAGATCGAGCACCAGATCGAGACGGCGTATTCGCGCACGGTGCCGCTGCCGTCGGGCGGCGCGATCGTGATCGACCACACGGAAGCGCTCGTCGCAATCGACGTGAACTCGGCACGCGCCACCAAGGGCGCCGACATCGAGGAAACGGCCACGCGCACGAACCTCGAAGCCGCCGACGAAGTCGCGCGTCAGTTGCGTCTGCGAGATCTGGGCGGTCTGATCGTGATCGACTTCATCGACATGGAGTCGGCCAAGAGCCAGCGCGAAGTCGAGCAGCGTCTGAAGGACGCCCTCAAGCACGACCGTGCGCGCGTCCAGATGGGCAAGATTTCGCGCTTCGGCCTGATGGAGCTGTCGCGTCAACGCCTGCGTCCGGCGCTGTCGGAAGGCAGCCACGTGACCTGCCCGCGCTGTAACGGCACGGGCCACATCCGCGATACCGAATCGTCCGCGCTGCAAGTGCTGCGGATCATTCAGGAAGAAGCGATGAAGGAAAACACGGCAGCCATCCACTGCCAGGTGCCCGTCGAGGTCACGGCTTTCCTGCTCAACGAAAAGCGCTCGGAAATCAACAAGATCGAGTCGCGCTTCAAGGTCAACGTCGTGCTGGTGCCGAACAAGCATCTCGACACGCCGCACTACAAGCTCGAGCGTCTGCGTCACGACGACGCGCGTCTCGACGACCCGCGCGCCTCGTGGAAGATGGCCGAAGAAGCGGCTCGCGAACTGGAGTCCGAAACGGGCTACAGCAAGCGTGCAGAAGAAGTGAAGCCGAAGCAGGAAGCGGCCGTCAAGGGCATCACGCCCGAGAAGCCGGCACCGAGCGCACCCGTGCGCACGCCGGCTCCCGCTGCCGCTACCGTCGAAGTGAAGCCCGCGACGGGCGGTTTCATCGGCTGGCTGAAGGGCCTGTTCGGCATGCAGCCGGCTGCCCCGGCGCCCGCACCCGCGCCTGTCGAGAAGACGGCCAAGCCGGCACGCGGCGAACGCACCGAGCGCGGTGAGCGCACGGGCGAGCGCGGCGGCGATCGCAACCGCAACCGTCGTAGCGGCGGCGCAGGCAGCCGCGATGCGG
>NZ_JAAGPD010000042.1 GCF_017104565.1 Paraburkholderia sp. Tr-20389
GCGGGATATCGTGCAGCGCCTCCTCCATCGCCGGGTCCGAGAGGCTGAACCACTGTTGCATGAAGTGAATGCGCAACATCGTCGCGACTGGAAACGGCGGGCGCCCGGTCTTGCCTTTGGGGTAGTGCGGCTCGATGAGTGCAATCAGTTTCTGCCACGGCACCACGCGGTTCATCTCATCGAGAAACTCGCGCTTGCGCGTGCGCTTCGTCGACAGATCCAGACCAAGACCGAGCTGTGTCATCGCGCCACTCCTTGAATTCGACTGATCCCAGGATACTCCACCCGCGCGCTAACGCCAGGACTTTTGCAGAGATTCCTTAGCATCTTGTCAAACAAATGAAACGTGATCGACGACTTCTTTTAAAACAGGCGCTAGACAAGTGCCGGGCGCTCTTAGCCAAATATCCGGATAGTCGTGCACTTAGGTCTTCATCCAAGGGTTCTACCTCGCGAGCCGTCAAGACGCCGATCGCTTATAGGGCTTGGCTTGTGGTTTCGCGTTCAGCAGAACCGGATAGGTAAGCTTCATGGCAAGCTCCGTCACGGACAACTACCATGAACTTTACCTGCAATTTACCTGCAGAACCGATGGAAGCTGGCGGATTTTCTTGGCAGCGAGCGGATCTGCTGCCAGCCACTGGATGCGCCACCACAGTGAGACCATATCGCGTGAGCCATTCGCTGTAACCCTTGACTAGAAAGCCTCCAGAGCGTTTAGCATACTGCTGGCGGGAAGCCTCGTAGACTCTCCGAATTGCAAACCACGGCACATGCGGCAGGTCGTGATGCACGAGGTGATAGTTGTTGTTCAGAAACAGCAGACGCCAGAACCAGGCGGCCTCGTTGATGACGGAACGCTGTTCGTGCGAACCGGCCGCGCGATGTTCATGAAACGAGCGCACGGCGCTCAACGCCAGCGCCGGATATCCGACTCCCGCGATGAACAGCCACGGCGCAATCCCGCATACGCGATCGAGCCACACCATCAGCACGGCGAGCGCGGCGAAATGCGCGAGCCACGCGGGAACGTCCGACCAGTCGCCACGCAGCGGTTTGCGCAGCGCCTGAGTCGCCGTCGCCGCAATCGAAAACGCGGGGCCGAGCAGCAGGCGTCCGAAGAACGTGTTGCGCGCGACGAGCAACGCGCGCGTCAGCGGTCCCGCCTGCCGCCATGCGTCACTGCTGACGAAGTAGCTCTCGGGATCGATCTCGGGATGCGTCAGATGCGGGTCGTCGTGATGCTGCAAATGCAGGTCGCGATAGACGCGGTACGGAAACCACACGGCCAGCGGCGCAAAGCCGATCAGGCCGTTGACGAACGCGAAGCGCGTCGGGTGTCCATGCAGCAGTTCGTGCTGGAGCGACATGTACCATGCGCTGAACACGGCGAGCAGCGCAATCGCGACGCTCAGCCCGAGCACCCGCGCATGGCTCGCGACAAAAAACCATCCGCCGTAGATCGTGCCGATCAACAGCCACGTCGGCCATTCGGTGCACCAGGTGAAGCTCTTGCGTCGTCGGGCGAGCGTCTGACGCTGTGCGTCGTCGAGATAGAAGGACATCGGCGGATCGGTCGTATTGCAGTCCAACCGATCCTAAAGGCGAGCCCGCCGCCGCCGAACCAATTTGTTCGGCAAAGCATGTGAGCAAAGCGGATTTAGCCTGCGTTATGCGCGAAGCCTGAACAAATGCCCAGCGCCTTTACCGATGCATGCCGATTTCGCACGCGTGATCGAGCAGTGGCTCGGCCGAGCCGCTGCCGTCGTCGAGCTCCAGACCGCTGTTGACGACCAGCCAGCCGGCTTTGTCGGTGGGCCCGGCGCCTGTCACGAGAATGGTCTGTTGCGCCATCGCGTCGCTGCCCTGACGGTCGCGCGCGACGATCCGGAACGGGTCGTCGGCGCCCGTCAGCGACAGCACGCGCATCACGCGGTACCGGTTGCCGTCGAGCGTGGTCCAGTGCCATTGTCCCGGCTCGATCGTGCCGAAGCGCGCGAGGTCCTTGATGACGCTGTCGTGCATGCAGTCCATATGAATATGCAACTGCTGCTGCGAGCGGCGATACGCCGAATTGATTTCGAGGCCGAGCTGATTCGGCGGAAACGTCAGGCCGATGCGCGAGCCCACGTATTGCCGCGCGGCCCACGCGTCGGCCCAGTAATCGGGTGCGTTCGCGTCGAGCACGCTCGGGCTTTCGATGCCCGTCACGCGGTCGGTCGGAATCAGCAGAAATTGCGTGTTGCCGTTGATGTCCTTGAGGATCGCGTAGCGTTTCTGCAGATCGACGGACGTGCAGAAGCCGGGGCTGCCAGAGTCCCGCGCGGCGGGCACACATTGGTGGTCGACGATTTTCCAGAGAGCGTTGGGATCGGCTGTCGCGATGAGCGCACAGCCGGACGTCCACAGCGCGACGGCAAGCGCCGCCAGGTGCCTGATGCGTGGTCGGATCATGAAAGTTGTCAGATAGTCGGAGCGGGTACCGTGCCGAGCAGCGCTTCGAACGCGATGCCGATGGCGAGCAGCCGGCGGTCGCTGCCGAGCGGCCCATCCAGTTCAATCCCCACGGGCAGGCCTTCCTGCGTGAGCCCCGCGGGCAGCGAAAGGCCCGGAATACCCGCGTTGCTGGCGGGGTCGGTATTGCGCAGATAGGCCGTCATTTCTTCGATGGCAGGCGCACCGTCGATCGACACGATCGACGAGCCGTTCACTTCGTCGATGGGGACGGCGACGAGACGCGTCGTCGGGAACAACAGGGCGTCGAGCTGTTCGGCCGCGAACGTGTCCGCATAGTGCTGCTGCAATTGCGGACGCCAGCTATGCAGGGCGTTGGGATACTGCTGCGCTAGCGCGTCCGCCAGCACGACGTCGTAGATCTCGCGCACGTCGGGGCTCGCGATGCGCGCCGCGATCTCGCCGACCGTCTTGACGGGCGCATCGTTCGCGACGAGGTAATCGCGCACGTCTTCGAGCGCTTCGTGGATTGCGATCGGGCCGCCCGTCTGTTCATTCAGCCGCAGCAAGTCGGGCATCGCGACGGGTACGAAGGTGACGCCCGCTGCTTCGAGCTTCGCGAGCGCGCCGCGCGCGACATCTTCCGTCGCGCGTTCGAGTTCCGCCCACAGCGGTTCGGGCAAGCCGATGCGCAGCGCGGACAGTTGCACGTCGGGCAGCGCCGCATCGCCCGTGATCACGCCGTCGAGCAGCGCGACATCGGCGACGGTGCGCGCCATTGGCCCGACGGTATCGCGAGTATGGCTGATCGGGACGACCGCGTGCGGGTCGTGATAGCGGCGCTCGGCGCCGCCGTTGCCCACGGACGGCCGGAAGCCCGCGATGCCGGTCAGCGCGGCGGGAATGCGCGTCGAACCGCCCGTGTCGCTGCCGAGCCCGGCGGGCGAGACGCGCGCGGCGACGGCGACGGCCGTGCCGCCCGACGAGCCGCCCGCGATCAGCGACGGATCGTACGGATTGCGCACCGGACCCGCGTGCGGGGCCAGATTGGCGCTCGTGATGCCGAACGCGAGTTCGTGCATGTTCGTCTTGCCGAGCACGATCGCGCCCGCGGCGATGAGCTTGCGCACGGAGGGCGCGTCCGTCTTCGGCTTGAAGCCGTCGAGCGCGGGTGTGCCTGCCGAAGTGAGCAGGCCGGCCGTGTTGATGTTGTCCTTGATGACGACGGGCAGGCCCGCGAGCGGCAGACGGGCTCGTTCGTCGGGCGGCAGGGCGTCGATGCGTTTCGCGGCGGCGAGCGCGCCTTCCATGTCGATCGCCGTGAAGGCGTTGAGCGTGGCGAGTGCGGCGGCGCGCGCGAGCAAGGTCGCGACGTAGTCGGTGGCGCTGAGGCGTCCCGACTGGACAGCGGCGACGGCCTGGGTTGCTGTCAGCGCGAGTTGCTCATCGACGGTCCATTGCATGTGATCTGTCTCCCTCGATCAAAACG
This sequence comes from Paraburkholderia sp. Tr-20389, assembly GCF_017104565.1. Classification (GTDB taxonomy): domain Bacteria; phylum Pseudomonadota; class Gammaproteobacteria; order Burkholderiales; family Burkholderiaceae; genus Paraburkholderia. The sequence continues at coordinate 3,944 of NZ_JAAGPD010000042.1, forward strand.
TGTCTTGAAAACGCCCGCGGGCGCGGCGTGCGGCACGTTCATGGGCGCTTTCAGCGGCGTGACCGGTTGCGTGGCAGGTCGCGTTACTGGGCGCGCATGAGCCGCAGCGCGAGGCGCGCGAGCTTCGGAACGAGTATCGGACGTACGAGCCGTTTGTCGTAGCCGGCCATCCGTTGGTCGTTTTCCTGAAGACAGAGTTCGATTAGTTGACGCGTCGAGAGTGCCTGGCCAATGGTCGCACTGTTGGCGGGCAGGAAGTTCGAGTCGTGTGCGACGCCGTTCGAGTCGATGCCCTTCGCGATTGCGACGCGGTCCCAGATCAGCTTGACCCAGATCGCGCCGACCCGCAACGAGTGCCACGGACGCCGCCACCACGGCATCGTGCGGCGGTACCACGTGACCCAGTTGATTAAAAAGAGGATATGGCGTGCTTCTTCCTGGATGACGGGCTCGAAGGTTTCGACGAGTTCTTCGGGGAAATAGCCCGACAGTTGCGCGGAGCGAAACAGGCCGAACGCGAAGAAGCTGTCGATGCACTCGCTGTAGCCCGTGAACATCCACGCCCATTCCGGGTCGCGCGGTGCCGGGTATTCGGGTTCGGGCGCGAGTTCGATGCCGTATGCGGCGACGAGGCGCGACAGAACGTGCTTGTGGCGCGCTTCTTCAGCGGCATCCATTTCGATCGCTTCGCGCACCAGCGGATCTCGAAGCTGTGCGGCGTAGGTGGAGACGCGGATCGACGCGCGGCCTTCCGTCTGCACGGCGATATCCCAGATGGGCAGCGACGTGATGCGCTTCAGCGCGTCGGGCTGCAGCCGGGGCCAGTCGATGACAGCGGGCTTGTACGGGTTATGCGTTTCGAGCAGCATCCGGCAGAACATCTGCTTGTGTTCTTCGGAGCCGATCCGCATGCGCGTGTGGCCATCGAAGGTCCAGTGGCGCATCGCATGATCATGAGCGGCTTCTGCTTCTGTGATCAGGGTGTCTGACATGTCAGGCGGAATCTTTGGCTAGTTGTTCCGGCTATTCTGTCATACCCCGTTATTTTGTGACGTCGAGCGGGCATGCGCCATGCTGACGCGCGCGTTTTAGGCGCGGTGCGGCGTCAAGAATTGCAATGCGTCCGGGCGCTTACTGATGGCTGTCGATCCACAGACGTCCCCATCGGTACGCATAGGCGAGCGCGTGTTCTTCGTCGAAGAAGTAGTCGAGCGCGTCGAACGAGTACGCATGGGCACCGCTGGCGGAGGTCGTTTTTTCGATGGTGAGGTTCGCGGCAAACAGACCGTTTGGCAGGCGCTGCGCAGCAGGCGCGACTTCGTAGCCTTTGTAGCGGAGATGCCGGTTCCCGCGCAAAGCCTTCTCTGGCTTCGGGTGTTCGGAACTTGTCCGGAAGTTGTTTGGATTTTTCATCGCACTGCTCCCTGCTGCTGATCGTCCCGCCAAGCGTAAGCGACCCCGTTCGACGACTGAACCAACGATTCGTCGGAAGCAAATCAGGCCGGGGAAGCTTTGAGTTTTCGCGAGGGATCTGTTCTGCTCAGGGAACCGCTAGTTACGGCTCGATTCTGACGCGCATCGGTGCGGTTGCCCGTGCGGTTTCGTACAGTGCGGAGAAGGTTCCGGAGAGATGGGCGGATGGCCGATGGCGCGAGTCCGCTAAGGTATGCGAAAGACCCGTCGCGGCCGTCACGCGATATCAGCCGCACACAAAAACGCCACGCGCCGCATCGAAGCAGCGCATGGCATTTGAATCGTCGTGAGAAATCTGCCGGTCAGTTCGCCAGCGCGAGCACCCGCGAGCCGCGCGCATCGTCGGCGTCATCCGATGCAGCGTGCGCAGCAGCGTGACCCGCATGATGCGAGCGAAATGCGAGCGCGAATTGCGCGGCCTGTTGCCCGACCGTCGCGAGCTGATCGACCACCTTCGGATCCGAGCAGGTGTCGGCCGTTTCGAAGCGCGTTTCGAGCGTGTTGATGCCCGCGCCGAACGGTGTCGGCCAGCCGCGCAGCGCGTGCACGATCGAGCGCAGCGACGTCAGCACTGAACCTGCCGCCTGCCATCCATACGCGGTAACGATGCAGCCGACCGCGCGGCCGTCCAGATAAGGGCGTTCGTCGGCACGCAGCTCTTCGAGCGTATCGAGTGCGTTCTTCACGAGGCCCGATACGCCGCCGTGATAACCGGGTGTCGCGATGATCAGCGCATCGGCGTGACGCACGGCCTCGATCAGTTCGCGTTGTTCGTCGGTGCGCTGCGCGCTTTCGGGTGCGTAGTGCGGCAGGCTATGCAGGAATGCGCCGCCGAACAGCCGCGTGCGCGCGCCCGCCTGTTCGGCGCCGCGCAGCGCGAAGCCGAGCGCGCGTTCAGTGGACGAGGCAGCGCGCGTGGTGCCGCCGATGCCGATCACGAGAGGGCGGCGGTTCTTGTCGAAACGGGTCAACGTCAAGCTCCTTGCTGCGGTGGCGGCCGGCCGGATGCATGTTCGTGCCATGCGGCATGTCTGTCATGCGAACGGGCGATGGGCCTGAAACGCCATGTTAGTGACCGATGGTAGCAGCGGGAAACGACTTTTTGTTCTAACGATATAACGGCGTCAGGGTTATCGGCTGCGTGCGCCGGCGTGGATTGCTTGTGCAAAAGGCTTCGTTGGAACGCACGCGGGATGGTGCCAGGATGGAACCGTCTCCTCCATGAGAACGCCTTGACATGGGATTAGCCCCGGTTTCGCAAGAATCCGGGGCTTTTTTTGCCTGCGGGAAGCGGAAGCGCGCGCCTGCTTACTGGGGCATGGCTACGATCCGTCTTGGGCCGAGTGTGTTGTCGTTGGCCGTCATGTCCCGCGATTCGGGCGTCACGCACACGACGTCGCCATCGAAGGCATTACGCCAGACGAAACCTGTCTTGCAGGTGTCTGGGCCATAGACGCCGCCATTGGGCGAGCGGTTTTCGCTTGCCGCCCGGTTTTCAGCGAGGATGCGCGTTTGCGTTTCCGGCGTCACGCACACCTTGTCGCCGGGTTGCGCCTGACGCCAGATAAAGGGCTTCACGCACGCGCCGCGCAAATGGGCGGACCGTTGCAACTCCTTCCTCGACACCATCTGGTCGCCGTTGCTCGCCGGTTTGGTCGGCTGAGCGGGTGCGATCTGCACGGGCTCCGACGCGGGCGGCGTATCCGCCTTCGCTTCGTGGCCGGGACCCGACAGCTTCAGCACGACAGCGCCCATCAGCGCGACGGCGGCGACGGCGCCGCCGATCGTCCAGATGTGCTTGCTGCCGCTACCACCGCTGCCGCGTTTGCCTTTGTTGCGGCCGTTGCCGCCCATCGCCTCCGTGGTGTGCGATGTGTCCGTCTCCGTGGAGTCTGACGTGTCATTGTCCGCGTGCTCACGCAATGCGTTGATCAGCAATTGCAGGTCGCTGTCCCAGCGCGCGTGCGTCAGTTCGACGGAATTGCGGTAAGCGAGATCCTTGATGTCGGCGGGCAAGTCCGCTTCCTGCGGCATCGTCGCGCCTTGCACCAGAACGGGTATCACCGTCACGCCGCGCTTGAGCGCCGAAGCGGTTTCGATGCGCACGAAGTCGCCCGGATTGTCGAGACGGCGTTTGCCTTCGCGATCGGTGATGGTGAGCCACGTCCGGCCGATCAGCGAAAGCAGCACGGCGCACTTGTCGATGTTCGTTTCGATCGCGCGCCGGAAATCGGCGCCGGGCTCGATCGTCGCGACGTCCATGAACACCGTGTGCTCGCCGAATACTTCGCGCAGCGATTCGAACAGGCGTCCCGCCTGGCCTTCCGAATCTTCGCGCCGGTAACTGATGAAAATGGGCCGCATCGAACGATTCCTCCCTCATCGGGTTGAACGGCGAGCCAATCCTGCAATTCAAACGCTCTTTCATTAAAGCAGAGCAAAGCGCGTCCTGTTAGCCTTGCGTGGCGGGCGACGATAGTCGAATGTGCGGAGGCACGACAGACCGTGCCCCATGGAGCCTGTACCCGTACCATCGCGGCGCGTGGACTCGACGGAAAGCGCCGCAAAACACGAGGTGAAGCATGATGACGGCCGACGCTGCAGACCAGGTCGTGCTCTTTAGCGGTCACATGATCGATGCGCCGGAGCGCGCCGTCGAACGCTTTCCTGCGCGGCTCGAAGCGGGCGTCGCGCGCGCGATTGCGGCCGAACTGGACGCGCTTGGCGCGGGCACGAACGATATCGGCGTGTGCGGCGCCGCGTGCGGCAGCGACCTGCTGTTTGCGAGCGCCGCGCTCGACCGCCGGATGACGCTGCGCATCTACCTGCCTTTCGACGAACCGACCTTCATCGAGCGGTCGGTCGCGACGGGCGGCCCACGCTGGATCGCGCTGTATCGCCGCGTGATCGAAGCGGCGGCGGAGTGCGTGCTTGCGGAAGATCGATGCGGTCCTTTGAAGCCGGGCGAAGATCCGTTCACCCGCAACAATCTGCTGATGCTGTCGGAGGCGCAAATGATCCGCGCACGCGCATTGCGGCTGCTGTGCGTGTGGGACGGCGAGCGCGGCGACGGGCCGGGCGGCACCTACGATCTCGTGAAAGCCGTGCGGGCGCGGCATGGCGAAGTGCGCAGAATCGACACGCGGGCGCTGCTGCGCGCAGCCGGCGCGTAAAAGCGGCTTTCGTCATGCCGCACGAAACGGTCGCACCCGATTGAGAACGTAATCGTTGACGGCCAACACGTTACGGCCACACACGCCCGACACCTCAACACCGACGCAAACCGGCTTCTGTTCGGCAGCGCTCAGAACGCACAATCTGGCCTTGGCAATGCGGCTTGCTTTGCTATTCTCGTTGAAGCCTCGACGAACCGGCCGATCTGTCAGGCACACATCCGCTGGCGCACACGCGCCTCATTGTTCGTGCTTGTCCGGAGTTCCCCCATGAGTGCTTTCGACACATTGCTCGCGCAAACCATCCAGTCTGCCGAACTGCTTTCCGACACGGGTTCAAACGAAGAACGCAAGACTTACGACGAGACCAACCCCACGCCGGTGCCCACCCGCCGCGCGGCGTTGCCACCCATTTCCGATAAAGCTGTCGAGTTGATCGTCACGTTCGAGGTCACGAGCGAGTCCGCATACAACCGGCTCTATACGCACCCCGTGTGGCCGCAAGGGCAGTCCGGCTGCACGATCGGCATCGGCTACGACCTCGGCTACGTCGACGCGCAGCACATGTCGACAGACTGGAGCGCTGCGCAGCTCGCCCCCGCCGACATTTCGACGCTCGGCGGCGTGTGCGGCCTGAAGGGTCCTGCCGCGCAACAGGCGCTGCCGCGCGTGAAGGCGGTGAGCGTGCCGTTCGCAGCGGCCAACACCGTATTCAGACAGGTCACGCTGCAACGCACGATCGCGCAAACCATCGCAAAGCTGCCGAACGCGGCAACGCTCTCGCCCGATTGTCTGGGCGCGCTGGTGTCGCTCGTCTATAACCGCGGGCCGTCGTTCGGCGCACCGGGCGACCGCTACACCGAAATGCGCGCAATCGCCGCCGATGTGGCGAACGGCAATCTCAGCGACATCCCCCAACAGCTCCGTTCGATGAAGCGGCTCTGGGAAAACCAGCCGAACATGCAGGGTCTCGTGCGCCGCCGCGAACTCGAAGCGCTGCTGTTCGAAGAAGGGCTCGGCTGATTCGTCCTCTATGGTGGGCTCACCGCCGGAGCCCGCCACCGGCGTGTCGGCTCGGGCGTCACGCCGACCCGCCGACCCGCCGGGCCGACCCAACGGAGTGAAGCGTGCAAAGCATCGAAACATCCGTGCCGCCCCAGGTGCTCGCGGCGCTTCCGCAGCCGCCGCAAGCATCCGCCACTGATCAGGGCAAGCGCCTGAAGATCAGCGTCGTCAACGGCAACATTCAGTTCGTCGAGGAAGCGCTGCTGCTCGGGCACTATCGCGATGCGACGCTGACGGGTGTGGAGCGTGTCGGCGACGAGCTGATCGGCGGCACGCTCAGCACTTCGATCCGGCTCGGGCGCTATCCGCAGCATATCGGCACGCAGCAGGTGTTCGTCAACGCGGGCTTCCGTTCGCCGCATCCGTTCCAGTTGCCGCGTCCCGCCGGCCTGATCGTGGTCGGACTGGGCAACGAAGGGCAACTGCGCGCCAGCGATCTCATCACGACCGTGCGGCTCGGCGTGATCGCGTGGTCGCAGCGGCTCGCGGAAAGCGCGGAGGGCCGCGCCGAATCATTCGTGCTCGCGGCGACGCTGATCGGCAGCGGCGGCTCGGGCATGGCGGCCGGCCAGTCGGCGCGGCTCGTCGCGGAGGGCGTGCGCGACGCCAACCTGCAACTCGCGGTGACCGACTGGCCGTCCGTCGGCCACTTGCGGCTGATCGAGCTGTACATGGATCGCTCGACGGACGCATGGCGTTCGCTGAAGCTGCTCGAACAGGCGAGTCCCGACTGCTACGACATCGACGAATGCGTGAGCGACGGCACGGGCGGTCTGAAGCGTCCGCTCGACAGCAGCTATCGCGGCGCGGACTACGACCTGATCAGCGCCGTCACGCAGATCGACGCGGCGGGTGAGACGAACATCGTCTATACGCTCGACACGCGCCGCGCACGCACCGAGGTTCGCGCCACGGCCACGCAAGGGCGTCTGCTCACGCAAATGGTGAAGGCGGCATCGAACGCGGACAACAACGACGCGAACATCGGCCAGGTGCTCTATCAATTGATCGTGCCGCGCGAAATGCAGCCGTTCCTCGCAGGCGGCTCGGAGATGCAGATCGAAGTCGACGGCGGTACGGCGGGCATTCCGTGGGAAATGCTCGACAGCGCCACGAATGCCTCGCTGCGCAGCGCCGAATCGCCGCGACCGTGGGCGATTCGCGCGAAGCTGTTGCGCAAGCTGCGCGTCGGCGATTTCCGTCAGCGCGTCGACGACGCGTCCCGTGAGGCGCAGATTCTGGTGATCGGCGAGCCGTATGTGAACGATCCGCGCTATCCCGCCTTGCCGGGCGCGCGGGCGGAGGCCGACGCCGTCGCGGGGATGCTGCGCGAGCGCGTCGGCGTCGCGGGCGTCACCGGGCTGGTCGCGCACACGGATGGCGAGCGCGGTCCCGACGCGCGCATGATCGTCAGCACGCTGCTCGAGCACGACTGGCGCGTGCTGCACATTTCGGGGCACGGCGAGCCGCCCGCCGACGAAGCCAATACAGTCGGCGACGGTGAAGATCGCTTGCGCGGCGTGGTGCTGTCGGACGGCATCTATCTCGGGCCGCGCGAGATCGGCATGTTGAAACGCACGCCGGCCCTCGTGTTCGTGAACTGCTGCTATCTGGCGGCACGCAGCGGCGATCAATTGCTGGCGCAGGCGGACGTGCCCGCGTACGACCGGCCGCGCTATGCCGCGAACGTCGCCGAGTCGCTGATCCGTATCGGTGTGAAGTGCGTGATTGCAGCGGGCTGGGCCGTCGACGACGAGCCCGCGCAGAAGTTCGCGACCACCTTCTATCGGCGGCTGCTCGACGGCGAACGCTTCCTCGACGCGGTGGCCGCCGCGCGCGACGCAGCCTGGCTGTGCGGCGGCAATACGTGGGCCGCGTATCAATGCTATGGCGACGCCAACTGGACGCTGGAACCCGCAGCGGGCAGCACGGGCGTGCGCGAACGTTCGCCCGACGAGCGCTATGCGGGCATCGCATCGGCGGTATCGCTCGTGCTCGCGCTCGAAGAACTCGAAACGGCCGCGCGCTTCGAAGCGCTGGAATCGACGGAGCGCCTGCAATACCTCGACGAACGGTTCGGCGAACGCTGGGGCGCGCGCGGCAACGTCGCCGAAGCGTACGGCCGCGCGTGGGCTGCCGCGAAGAACGACGACAAGGCCGTCGCGTGGTTCGCGCGGGCGGTGAGCGTCGGCGACGGCCTCGCTACCTTTTCCGCGACCGATCAGCTCGCGAGCCTGCAGGCCAAACTCGCTTGGACCGCGCTGAAAGCGAAGACGGCGCAGCCGGGCGGCGCGTCGGCGGCCGATATCGACGCGGCGCGCAGTCAGATCGACGCCACCTTGGTGCTGCTGCAGTCGCTGCTGGCCGTGCAGCGCACGGTCGATCGTCTGAGCATCTGCGCGGCGGCGCACAAGCGAATCGCGCTGATCGAGCGCGTCGCGGGAAATGCGGCGGCGGAGTGCGCAGCGATCGGCACGATGCTCGACCTGTACCGCGAGGCCGAGCAGCTCGGCGACGCGCGCAGCGACTCGGCGACGTTCTATCCGTTGATGAACCGGCTCGCGGCCGAATTGATGGCCGGCATGGGCGCGGACAGCGTGAGCGGCTTCGATGCGGATTCCGTCGCCAGGTTGAGACGCCTGATCGAACAGCAGGCGCGCGACGACCCGGGCTTCTGGAACATTTCGGCGGGCACGGAGTTGCGCATTTACGAAAGCCTCGCTGCGCGGCAACTCGAATGCAGTCTTCCCGCGATCCGCGACGATTTCGACGATCTGCACACGCGTGTGCCGGCGCGAAGCTACTGGAGTTCGGTGTTCGATCAGTGCGATTTCGTGCTGACCCGCTACGTGAATCAGGCTGCGGCGAGCGATGCCGAAAAGGCGGCCGGCGTGCAGTTGCTGGCGATGCTCAGGAAGTGGGGCGATTGACGAGTGACTGAGCCGGGCAGACAGCGTGCCCGGCGCGCACTGAAGCGCGCGCGGCCGGGCAGATGCGTTACGACAGATCGGGCAGTGCGCTCAGATAGCTGCTCGTGAAGCTCGCCACCTTTTGTTGCAGCGTGCCTTGCACGGCGTCGAGCACGGACAGGTTGATCTGTGCCGTCGTTGAAAAGCGCTTCAGACTGGCGTCGTTGTTGGTCACCTTGACGAACAGCACTTGCGTGACGGTGGTGCTCGCGGACAGCGAGAAAGCCATCAGCGACACGGTGAGGTTGCCGTCGGCGTCGGGCTCGGCGAGCGCGATCTGGAAGCTCGCCGTGTTCGCGCGCCGGCTCTCGCGATTGAAGAGCGTGATCCAGGGTGTCGACGTGTCCATCGACTGCAAGGCCTTGAGCGTCGCTTCGATCAGCGGCGCGGCGGCGACGGCGCCCGGGCCGAGCAGCACGGCCGCGACGGCCATGATCGCTTCGTGCACGTCGAGGCCCGCTTCGCCGGACACGTAGTCGGTCAGCTCGCAGGTCTGGACGAGCCAGCCGAGGTTCGCGAGCACGCTGCCGTAGCCGTGATACCAGTTCTGCGTGTCGTCGGGCGAGACGCCCTTGTTTTTGAGGATCAGTTGCGCGAGCAGCAGCGAGTCGGCGACGGCCTGCCGACGCGCGGCGGGAATTCCCGCCTTGAACGACACGACGCCCGAGCCGGCCACGACGGCCTGGTCCTTCGACGCATCGAAGACGGGCGGCGGGGCGTCGGGCTCGGCGCCGCGGCGGCGATGCGGCGCGGGCAGTTCGGCATCGTTCACGAAGGCAGTCGCTTGCGCGGCGGTTGGAGTGCTCATGGTGAAACTCCCATGCGGAATGAGAACGGTCGGGGGGAATGATTCGGCGTGGGGGGCGCGGGCGGACGCTGGCAGCAGCGGCGACGGGCGCATGGATCGGCCATCGGCTGCGGCCGCTGTGCCTGTGTCGGCACGTTCAATCAGGGTAGGTCAAGTGCGATCGATGTTTAGGCATTTTTCCGCGAAGCGTTCGGCAACCCACACTGACTGCGGCTCGCCGCGAGCGGGAACGCAGCGGCGCGGAGCGTCACGCGGAGGCGATGGAGGAAGTCATGTCGACCCAGATGAAAGTGTTTTCCTCGCAGCAGATGGGCACGCAGCACGCGCCCGATCTCAGTCCGTTCAACTGGCAGTTTCTCGCGCAGGGCGATTCGTGGTTTTCGATCAGCACGCTCAAGCCGTGGGCCGCGTCGCGGCTGCTCGATCACATGCAGTTTCCACAGCGCACGGTCACGGTGAATTGCGCCGATCCCGGCGACACGCTCGCGCATATGGTCGACATGCGGCGCGACCCGATGTTTTTCGCGTTGCTCGCGGGGCCGAGGGAGCAGCCATGGAACGCGATCCTGCTGTCGGCGGGCGGCAACGATCTGATCGACGCCGTGCAGGTGCCGCCCGTCGACGCGGACCAGGTGCCCGTCGCGCCGCACGAGCGTCTGCTGTTGACGCAGGAGGAATGGGATGGGCCGCTTTCCATCAATCGATACATCTCCCGTGACGGCTGGGCGAACTTCGCGAACCATCTGACGCTGCAGTTCAAGGCGCTGGATTTCATGCGCTCGAAGAGCCAGGGCAACCGCAACACGCCCATCTTCACGCACACGTACGACTACGCGACGCCGCGTCCGAGTCCCGCGATTCCGGGACTCGGTCCGTGGCTGATGCCCGCGCTGGTGACCTACAGGATTCCCGTGCAGGACTGGGACACGCTCGCCGACGCGTTCATCGACAAACTCGCCGACATCACGCTGAACCTCGGTTTGCCAAATGTGTACGTGATCGACACGCGCAAGTCGCTGACCCGCGCCCTCGACGATTCGACCGGCGTCAGCAACGACTGGGAAAACGAAATCCATCCGACGGGCGACGGCTACGACAAGATGGCGCCGCGTTATGTCGAACGGATCTGCTCCGTGCTCGGGATTGCGTAGACCCTTGCCCGTTTGTCCGCGTCTACGGTGCGCCTTGACATGTCCGCGTTCGTCCCCGTCGATCCGCTTTTGTTATCACCCCATCCAACAGTCGAATTGTTCCCGTATCGGTCACCGATTTATATTGCGTACACCGAGGGCCGTGCATCAGCCACGGTCCATAGAAAACGAATGCGCGGCAGCCACGCGCATCAGGAGCACAGGAGCGCAAGCATGAATCGAATCGATCTGGAGGGGCGTGTCGTCGTCATTACGGGCGGCGCGCGGGGCATCGGCTATGCGGTTGCGCAGCGCGCGCTGCGCTCGGGTGCCGCCGTCGCACTATGGGATCTCGACGCGGAGCGGCTCGCGCGCAGCGAGCGCGAACTCGCCGAACTCGGCAAGGTCTGCGCCGTCACCGTCGATCAAACGCAAGAGGCGCAGATCGAAGCCGCCGTCGGCAAGACGCTCGCCGCGTTCGGCGCGATCGACGTGCTGATCAACTGCGCGGGCATCACGGGTGGCAACGGCACGACATGGGAACTCGCACCGGACGTGTGGCGGCAGGTGATCGACGTGAATCTGATCGGCCCGTATCTCGTGTGCCGCGCGGTCGTGCCGCAGATGCTGAAGCAGGGTTACGGACGCATCGTCAATATCGCCTCGGTGGCGGGCAAGGAAGGCAATCCGAACGCGTCGCACTACAGCGCGTCGAAGGCGGGTCTGATCGGCCTGACCAAATCGCTCGGCAAGGAACTCGCGACGAAGAACATCCTCGTCAACGCCGTCACGCCGGCCGCGGCGAAGACCGAAATCTTCGATTCGATGAAGCAGGAACACATCGACTACATGCTGTCCAAAATACCGATGAACCGCTTCCTGCTGCCCGACGAAGCTGCGTCGCTGATTCTGTGGCTTGGTTCGGAAGACTGCGCGTTCAGCACGGGTTCGGTGTTCGATCTGTCGGGCGGACGCGCGACTTACTAGGCCGCTGAGCAGCGATCACGACGCGATCACGACAATGGCGGCACATGCATGCCGCCGGGGCCTTCGCATGAAGGCCACTGGAGACTCGATGAACCGGACCCTATCCGCGACGACGCTCGACGCCACCGTCAGCCAGGTCATGCGGCGCCTGCTGCCGTTCCTGCTGCTCATGTACGTGCTGGCGTTCCTCGATCGCGCGAACATCGGCTTTGCGCAGAAGGCCTTGCAGCACGACACGGGCATTTCGAACGCGGCGTTCGCGTTCGGCGCCGGCGTGTTCTTCGTCGGCTATGCGCTCTTCGAAGTGCCGAGCAACCTGCTGCTGCATCGCGTCGGCGCGCGGCTCTGGATGTGCCGGATCATGGTGACGTGGGGCCTCGTGTCGGCGGCGATGAGCCTCGCGCATACGGCGACCAGCTTCTATGCGCTGCGCTTTCTGCTCGGCGTCGCCGAGGCCGGCTTCTTCCCCGGCGTCATCTATTACCTCACGCGCTGGTTTCCGCAATCGGCTCGTGCGCGTGCCGTCGGCGTGTTCTATTTCGGCGCGCCGCTCGCGTTCATGTTCGGCAGTCCGCTGTCGGGCTTGCTGCTCGACCTGCATGGCGCGTTCGATCTGGCGGGCTGGCAGTGGCTGTTTCTGATCGAAGGCGGGTTGGCGTCGGTGGTCGGCGTGTGGGCGTTCTTCTATCTCGACGATCGTCCCGAGGATGCGCGCTGGCTCACGCCCGATGCACGCAAGACTTTGAGCGCCGCACTCGACGACGACGCGCGTGCTGCCGCCGCGCACGGCCCGCACAACCTGCTTGCGGCGCTGGTCGACCGGCGCGTGCTGCAGTTGTCGGCGATCTATCTGCTGATCCAGATGAGCGTGTACGGCGTGATCTTCTATCTGCCGCAGCAGGTGGCCGCGCTGATGGGCGTGTCGGTCGGTCTGCGCGTCGGTCTCGTTGCCGCCGTGCCGTGGATTTGCGCGCTCGCGCTGACGTGGTACGTGCCGCGCCGCGCGGACGCGGCGGGCACGCACCGGCGCTGGGCCGTCTTGCTGCTGGTGCTGGCGGGATGCGGCATCGGCGTGTCGGGTGTCGCGCATAGCCCGCTCGCCGCGTTGCTGGCGTTGTGCTGTGCGGCGAGCGGGTTCATCGCGGCGCAACCGCTCTTCTGGACATTCCCGACGCGCTATCTGACGGGCGCGGCGGCGGCAGGCGGTATCGCGTTGATCAACTCGCTCGGCAGCCTGGGCGGCTTCATCGCGCCGACGCTGCGCACGAGCGCGGAGCACGCGTTCCAGTCGGGCTCGGCGGGCCTGTTGCTGCTCGGTGCGGCGAGCCTGCTGGCCGCGCTGCTGATCGGCACGCTGATGCGCCGCGACGCGAGCCGCGATACCTCGGCATTCCCGCAACCCATTCATCGCGCCCGCTGACACGCGCGGCGCACGCAACCCACGAACGGAGCTTTAGAACATGGCGATGCCCACTATCCGGCACGTGCGTGCCTTCGTCGTCCGCGGCGGCGGCGCGGACTATCACGATCAGGCCGACGGACACTGGATCGACGATCACATCTCGACGCCGATGGCGCGTTACCCCGAATACCGGCAAAGCCGGCAGTCGTTCGGCATCAACGTGCTGGGCACGCTGGTCGTCGAAATCGAGGCGAGCGACGGCACGGTCGGCTTCGCGGTGACGACGGGCGGCGAGATCGGCGCGTTCATCGTCGAGAAGCATCTGGCGCGCTTCCTCGAAGGGCAGCGCGTGACGGACATCGAGAAGATGTGGGATCAGATGTACTTCGCGACGCTGTATTACGGGCGCAAAGGTGTCGTGCTGAATACGATTTCAGGCGTCGATCTCGCGCTGTGGGATCTGCTCGCGAAAGTGCGCAAGGAGCCCGTGTATCAACTATTGGGAGGGCCGGTGCGCGACGAACTGCAGTTCTACGCGACGGGTGCGCGGCCCGATCTGGCGAAGCAGATGGGTTTTATCGGCGGCAAGCTGCCGTTGCAGCACAATCCGGCCGAAGGCGAAGAGGGCTTGCGCAAGAACATCGACAAGCTGGCCGAAATGCGCAACCGCGTCGGCGACGATTTCTGGCTGATGTACGACTGCTGGATGAGTCTCGACGTGACATATGCGACGAAGCTTGCGAAGGCGGCGCACGAGTATGGGCTGAAGTGGATCGAAGAAGCCTTGCCGCCCGACGACTACTGGGGTTACGCCGAACTGCGCCGCAATGTGCCGCGCGGCATGATGGTGTCGACGGGCGAGCACGAGGCGACGCGCTGGGGTTTCCGGATGCTGCTCGAAATGGGTTGCTGCGATCTGATCCAGCCTGATGTGGGCTGGTGCGGCGGCATCACGGAGCTGGTCAAGATTTCCGCGCTCGCCGATGCGCATAACGTGCTGGTCGTGCCGCACGGGTCGTCGGTGTACAGCTATCACTTCGTCGTCACGCGCCACAACTCGCCGTTCGCCGAGTTTCTGATGATGGCGCCGAAGGCCGATCAGGTCGTGCCGATGTTCACGCCGCTGCTGCTCGACGAGCCGGTGCCCGTCAATGGGCGCATGAAGGTGCCCGACACGCCGGGCTTCGGCGTGCGGCTCAATCCCGAGTGCAAGCTCGAACGGCCTTATCAGCATTGAACCAGGAGACGTCTGTGCTGCTGAAAGACAAGTCGGTGATCGTGACGGGCGGCTCGCGCGGCATTGGCCGCGCGATCGCAGTGGCGTGTGCGCGGGAAGGCGCGGATGTCGCCATCAATTACTGGGGCGACAACGATGCATCCTATGACCGGCGATCGGCCGTCGAGGAGGTCGTTAGCGAGATCGAGGGGTTGGGGCGGCGGGTGATCGCCGTCGAGGGCAATGTCGCTTTGAGGGCAACGGGCGTTGAGCTTGTGGCGCGGACAGTCGATGCCTTTGGTAAGGTCGATGTGCTGGCCAGCAATGCGGGCATTTGTCCGTTTCATGCGTTTCTGGATATGCCTGCCGAGGTGCTCGAAACCACCGTTGCCGTCAATCTTAACGGCGCATTTTTTGTTACGCAGGCTGCGGCACAGCAGATGAAGGTGCAGGGCACGGGTGGGGCGATCGTTGCGACGAGTTCGATTAGTGCGTTGGTCGGCGGCGGCATGCAGACGCATTACACGCCGACCAAGGCTGGTGTGCATTCTCTGATGCAGTCATGTGCTGTTGCGCTGGGGCCCTATGGGATCCGGTGTAACTCTGTCATGCCCGGCACGATTGCCACCGATCTCAATGCCGAGGACCTTGCCGATGAAGGCAAGAAGGCTTACTTCGAGAAGCGGATTCCTCTCGGAAGGTTGGGGCGACCTGATGATGTCGCCGAGTGTGTGGTGTTTTTGGCCTCCGACCGGGCCAGGTATGTTACCGGTGCTGCTTTGCTTGTTGATGGTGGGTTGTTTGTGAATTTGCAGTAGTCTTTTTTGTCTGCGACGCAGTCGCCATTCTGGTTTTTTTTTGCTGGCGAGCGCCTTAATTGCGGTGGCATCCGCGATTTCGTAGTGGTTCTTCATGCGTTGCCCCTGTGCGGGGCGGCACCTACTTTTCTTTGCAGCGGCAAAGAAAAGTAGGCAAAAGAAAGCCGCTCACACCGCTAGCCCGTGTTCTTGCCTGCGGGCCCCCAGCCGGTCCCGCACTCCACACGGCAACACTTTGTTTTGCGCGCGTTGCCAGCGCCTCGAACAGGCGCATCACCCACTCCAATCACCCGCAGGCAGCCAGCGGCAGCGCCCCGTCCGCGCCGCCCAGGTGGCAAACTGTGTGTAGCTTGTCGCGCCGTCTGCGTTGGCGATACTACGACACCGATCCGCTTTTCAGTCCGGAGTGGTGCACTTCGATCGCGACGGCCTACACACAGTTTGCCACCTGGGCGGCCGCGAACGTCTGGTAACGCGGCCCGTGACGCGAGAGTGTGAAGCGGGTGATGCGTGAGTTAGCACGCTGGCAACGCGCGCAAACGGACGCGTTGCCGCGTGAAGCGTAAGAACTGTCGGGGGCCCGCAGGCAAAAACAAGGACTGGCGGTGTTAGCCCGCTTTCTTTGCTTACTTTCTTTGCGGCGGCAAAGAAAGTAAGTGCCGCCCCGCACAGGGGCAACGCATGAAGAACCACTACGAAATCGCGGATGCCAGCGAAAAAAAAAGCACTCGCCAGCAAAAAACCCAGAATGGCGACTGCGTCGCAGACAGAAAAGCCTACTGCACAGCTAGCGGTTCATCTTTAGAAAGCCTCGCAGAGTGCACCCTCAGCAACTCAACAAACCGCTGCGCAGGCTCAGCAAGAGCCTCATCCTTCCTTGTGAGGATGCCAAACCCGGCAAGGCTCTTGCCGATCTCAACCGGCAGCGCAACAAGCAGCTTGCCACGCACGTGATCCCTGACGACGGACTCGGGCAACATGGCGACTGCGTCATAATTTTCCAGCAACTGCAGGGTAGCGAATATCGAAGCACATTCAGTGAGATTGGCCGGCGTGCCAAGCCCGGCCCGAGCGAGTTCTTCTTCGAACAGAACCCGAGCCGGACTCGAAATAGGCTGAGCAACCCAGGGCCATTCCATCAGCTCGCGCAGCGAAATAGAAGACCGCCTCGCGAGAGGATGCACGGACCGAACCACGAGCGTCAGCGTCTCCCTGGCCAGCGGCTCAAAACTGAAATCATTATGCTGCAGCGGATCCGTCAAACGACCCAGCGCAAGATCAACCTCGCGGCGGTGCAGCAATTGCACCACCTGATCGCTGGTCTCGCCGAGAATGCATACATGCAGCAGCGGCCGCTCGGTCTTGAGCGCAGCGACAGCCATCGCCAGCAGATCGGGCGCGGCGCCCATGATCGCGCCAACCGTCAATTGCCCGTGGCCGCCCTTGCGCTTCGCATCGAGATCCTCGGCGAAACGAGTCAGCTCCGCCAACGCGCGCCGCGCATAGGCCAAGGTAACCACACCCAGCGGCGTCGGCTGCATCCCGCGCGCATTGCGCTCGAATAGCAGAAAGCCGAGCGCTTCTTCGATGTCGCCGAGCATGCGGCTCGCGCTCGGCTGCGCAACGTTGATGGCATCGGCAGCCTGATGGACGTTGCGGGCGTCGTCGAGCGCGACGAGCAAGGCTAGATGCTTGAACTTGAGCCGGTTGACAAGGGCGACGGTGGCGGCGTTCTGGCTCATGGAAGGTCGGCAGGTTGGGTCGGTCAGCGATTCGGTTTGGGTATCGCCCAATCCCAACAACGGATTGAGATGCTATCGACGCCCGAATTATAGTCGCATCAAGACGCTACCTTAGAGAGCGGCAAGAACAAGTGATAGAAGACACTGGAGACAAACCCGGCATGGAGACAATCGCTTTCCGGATGGTGCTGAACCCCGGCATGCGCGACGAGTACGAGCGCCGGCATCGGGAGATCTGGCCGGAACTCGTCGATGCGCTGCACAACGCCGGCGTGCGCGATTACCGGATCTTTCTCGACGACGACACGCATCATCTGTTCGCGATACTGACGCGCACGGCCGATCATTCCATGGAGCGCCTGCCCGAACTCGCCGTGATGCGCAAATGGTGGGACTACATGGCCGACATCATGCAGACGGCGCCCGACCATACGCCGCTCCAGCAAGCGCTCACGCCAGTGTTCGAACTGCAGCATCCCTCCAACTGATTCGCGACGCTCGCGGCGCACGTGCGCCGGCGACGAAGGACGCGCCATGAAAGTTGTCGACCCGCACATTCACCTGTGGGATCTGAAGACGCATCACTACCCGTGGCTCGCCAATCCCGGCGTGTCGTTCGTCGGCGATGCGCGCGCGTTGAAGCACGACTATCTGATCGCCGATCTGCTCAACGATGCCGGCGAGATCGAACTGCTCAAGTGCGTGCACGTCGAGGCCAATCACGATCCGGAAGATCCCGTCGAAGAGACGCGCTGGCTGCAAGCGGTAGCCGATGCGGCGGATTCGCGCGCGATGCCCAACGGCATCGTCGCGGCCGTCGATCTCTCGGCCGCCAACGCCGCAGACGTGCTCGAACGCCACGCCGCATTCGCCAATACGCGCGGCGTGCGGCAGATCCTCAACGTGCACCACGACAAACTCTACGACTACGTCGGCCGTCACTTCATGCGCGAAGCGACGTGGCGCGAGAACTTCAGGCTGCTGCGCAAGCACGGCTTGTCATTCGACGCGCAGCTCTATCCGTCGCAGATGGAAGAGGCGGCCGCGCTTGCCAACGAGCATCACGACACCCAGTTCATCGTCAATCACGCGGGCATGTTCGTCGATCGCAACAGCGTCGGCGGCTATCGCGCATGGCGCGACGGCATGAAGACGCTCGCGCAGTGTCCCAACGTCGCGGTGAAGATCAGCGGACTCGCGATGTTCGATCACGCGTGGACGGTCGAAAGCCTGCGGCCCTACGTGCTCGAAACCATCGACACGTTCGGCGTGGAACGCGCGATGTTCGCGTCGAACTTCCCCGTGGACCGGCAATTCGGCTCGTACGGAGACTTGTGGCGCGCGTATGCGGCGATCGTCGGCGCAGCGAGCGACGCTGAAAAAGACGCGCTATTCGTGCGCAACGCCGAGCGCTTTTACCGCATCTGAAACGCTATTCAGTCAAGCATTCGCCGAATCGCAAAACCCGCATTCGCAGCATGAAGGAGGAGAGGGTGCAGCAACAGCAACACACTCAGGACGTGCCGAGGCTCGAACTGCGGCACGCAAGCAAGACGTTCGGGCGCGTGCGTGCGCTGTTGGACGGCGAACTCGTGCTATGGCCCGGCGAAGTGCATGCGTTGCTCGGCGAGAACGGCGCGGGCAAATCGACGCTGGTCAAGATTCTCGCCGGCGTGCATCAGCCGGATACGGGCGAACTTCGCATCGACGGCATCGAGCGCCGCTTCGCGACGCCGGCCGAAGCACGCGATGCCGGACTCGCCGTGATCTATCAGGAACCGACGCTGTTCTTCGATCTGTCGATTGCCGAGAACATCTTCATGGGGCGGCAGCCCGTCGACCGCTTCGGCCGCATCCAGCACGATGCGATGCGCCGCGAAGTCGACGGCCTGCTCGCGTCGCTCGGCGTCGATCTGCGCGCGGACCGACTCGTGCGCGGGCTGTCGATCGCCGATCAGCAGGTGATCGAGATCGCGAAGGCGCTGTCGCTGAACGCGAACGTGCTGATCATGGACGAGCCGACGGCGGCGCTGTCGCTGCCCGAAGTGGAGCGGCTGTTCACGATCGTGCGCAAGCTGCGCGAGCGCGACGTCGCGATCCTGTTCATCACGCACCGGCTCGACGAAGTGTTCGCGTTGACGCAGCACGTCACGATCATGCGCGACGGCGCAAAGGTGTTCGACGCGCCTACCGCCGAAATGACGACGGAGTCCGTGGTCGCGAAGATGGTCGGGCGCGATCTGGAAACGTTCTATCCGAAGGCGGACGTGAAGCCCGGCGACGTGCGCCTGTCGGTGCGCAACCTGACGCGGATCGGCGTGTTCAAGGACATCTCGTTCGAGGTGCGCGCGGGCGAAATCGTCGCGCTCGCGGGTCTGGTCGGCGCGGGCCGCAGCGAAGTGGCGCGCGCGATCTTCGGCATCGATCCCATCGATTCGGGTGAAGTGCAGATCGCGGGCAAGCGGCTCGCGACAGGCAATCCCGCCGCCGCCGTGCGCGCGGGCCTCGCGCTCGTGCCGGAAGACCGCCGTCAGCAAGGCCTCGCGCTCGAACTGAGCATCGCGCGCAACGCGTCGATGACGGTGCTCGGACGACTCGTGCGCCACGGGCTGATCTCGTCGCGCAGCGAAACGCAGCTTGCGACCCGCTGGGGTACGCGGCTGCGCCTGAAGGCGAGCGATCCGTCCGCGCCTGTCGGCACGCTGTCGGGCGGCAACCAGCAGAAAGTGGTGCTCGGCAAGTGGCTCGCGACGGGTCCGAAGGTGCTCATCATCGACGAGCCGACGCGCGGCATCGACGTCGGCGCAAAAGCGGAAGTGTATGGCGCGCTGTCCGAACTCGTGCAGGAAGGCATGGCGGTGCTGATGATTTCGAGCGAACTGCCCGAAGTGCTCGGCATGGCCGACCGCGTGCTCGTGATGCACGAGGGCCGCATCAGCGCGGAGATCGCGCGCGCCGATGCAAACGAGGAGCGGATCATGAGCGCGGCACTCGGACAATCGGCGGCATTACTGGGGCGCGCAGCATGATCCGGCATTCGACTCATTCACACGCGGCGTCCATCGAACACGCGCCGCTGCAGCATGCACGCTCGGGTCCGGGCGGCATCGTCGGTACGCTGGCGAAGAGTCGCGAAACGACGCTCTTCGTCGTGCTGATCCTGCTGATACTCGGCACCTCGCTCGCGCGGCCGCAGTTCCTCAACCTGCAGAATCTGCGCGACGTGCTGCTCAACGTGTCGATCATCAGCTTGCTGACGGCGGGCATGACGGTCGTGATCCTGATGCGGCATATCGATCTGTCCGTCGGCTCGACGGTCGGCATCAGCGCGTATGCCGTCGGCAGCCTGTATGTGGCGTTTCCGCATATGCCCGTGCTGGTCGCGCTGCTCGCGGGTGTCGCGATCGGGCTGGTGGCGGGCGGCATCAATGCGTTGCTGATTGCCGTGGGGCGCGTGCCGTCGCTGGTCGCGACGCTGTCGACGCTCTACATTTTCCGCGGCGCGGATTACGCGTGGGTGCACGGCGGCCAGATCAATGCGACCAGTTTGCCCGAAGCCTACTCGCGGCTCGCGACGGGCACGCTGCTCGGCATACCGACGCTCGCGTTGATTGCCGCTGTCGTGCTGTTCGCGTTGTCGTTCTATCTGAAGCACTTCCGCGCGGGCCGCGAGCATTACGCGATCGGTTCGAACCCGGAAGCCGCGCGGCTCGCGGGCGTCAATGTCGAGCGCCGCGTGATGTCGGGCTTTCTGCTGTCGGGCGCGATTGCGGGCTTCGCAGGCGCGCTGTGGCTCGCGCGCTTCGGCACGGTCGACGCCAGCACCGCGAAGGGCATCGAGCTGCAGGTGGTCGCGGCTGCCGTGGTCGGCAGTGTGGCGATCACGGGCGGCGTCGGCACGATACTCGGCGCAACGCTCGGCGCGCTCGTGCTCGGCGTGATCAGCATCGCGCTCGTCGTGCTGCACGTGTCGCCGTTCTGGGAGCAGGCGATCGAAGGTGCGCTGATCGTCGCGGCCATCGCCGCCGATACGCTGCTCGCCCGCTCCGTCGCCAAACGCATGATGAGGAAACGCGATCATGGCTAAACCCGATTCCGCGCTGCTCACCCGCAAACGCGAAACGCCGCTGCGCTGGGAGACCTTGCTGGTCGTCGTGCTGGTTGCATCGCTCGGTCTGGGACGCGTGCTGTCGCCCGTGTTCCTGACGGGCGCGAATCTCAGCAACGTACTCGCCGATCTGACCGAGATCGCATTGATGGCATTGCCGATGACGCTCGTCATCGTCGCGGCGGAGATCGATCTGTCCGTGGCATCGGTGCTCGGCGCGTCGAGCGCGCTGATGGGCGTGCTGTGGCACATGGGCCTGCCGATGCCCGTCGTGATCGCGCTCGTGCTGGTATTCGGCATGATCGCGGGTCTGCTGAACGGACTCGTGATCGTGAAGCTGAACCTGCCTTCGCTCGCGGTGACGATCGGCACGCTCGCGCTGTTTCGCGGACTCGCGTATGTGCTGCTCGGCGATCAGGCCGTCGCCGATTTCCCGGCAAGCTATACGGCGTTCGGCATGGACACGCTGTTCGGCACGTTCATTCCGCTGCCGTTCGTGATCGTCATCGTGTGCGCGGTGCTGTTCACCGTGCTGTTGCAGGCAACAGCGTTCGGCCGCAGCCTTTATGCGATCGGTGCGAACTCGACGGCGGCCGCGTTCTCGGGCATCGAGGTCGCGAAGGTACGGCTGCGATTGTTCGTGTTGTCGGGTTTGATGAGCGCGCTCGCGGGCATCGTCTACACCTTGCGCTTCACCAGCGCGCGCGGCGACAACGGCGAGGGCTTCGAACTGTCGGTGATCGCGGCCGTGCTGTTCGGCGGCGTGAGTATCTTCGGCGGACGCGGGTCGATGGTCGGCGTGCTGCTGTCGCTGCTGATCATCGGTGTATTGAAGAACGCGCTGACACTCGACGACGTATCGAGCGAAACACTGACCATCGTCACGGGCGCACTGCTGCTCGCATCGGTGCTGATCCCGAATCTGGTCGCGCGCTGGCGCGCGATGCGCGACCGCAAGCTGATCGCCGCCCAGACGTTGACGAAGCCGACTGCATCGTGACATCACGCGTCATGCCGTGCAAACCCACCGGACACCAAAAGTCCGAACCACCACCAGGAGACAAGAGATGAACAAACCACTGCGTCACGCAGGAGCGATGATGCTCTGCGCGGCCATGCTCGGCGTCAGCGTCGCGGCGGCCGCAGCCGGCATCAAGCCCGACCTGAAGATCGCCTTCGTGCCGAAGCAGATCAACAACCCGTACGAAGTGATCGCCGACGACGGCGGGATGGCCGCGATCAAGGAGTTCAAGGGTCAAGGCAAGGTGGTGGGACCGTCGGATGCCGGCGCGTCGTCGCAAGTGTCGTACATCAACACGCTGACGACGCAGCGTCAGGACGCGATCGTGATCGCCGCCAACGATGCGAACGCGCTCGTGCCGTATCTTAAGAAGGCGATGTCGCAAGGCATCAAGGTCGTGACGTTCGACTCCGACACCGCGCCCGATGGCCGCCAGCTGTTCGTGAATCAGGCGAACGCCGAGAGCATCGGACGGGGGCAGATCCAGCTCGTGTCGAAGCTGATGGGTGGCGAAGGCGAGTTCGCGATTCTGTCCGCGACACCGAACGCGACCAACCAGAACACGTGGATCAAGTGGATGCAGGAGGAACTGAAAAAGCCTGAGTACTCGAAGATGAAGCTCGTGAAGATCGCGTACGGCAACGACGACGATCAGAAGTCGTTCGTCGAAACGCAGGGTCTGTTGCAGGCATACCCGAACCTGAAGGCGATCGTCGCGCCCACGTCGGTCGGGATCGCCGCCGCTGCACGCTATATCTCGACGTCGTCGAGCAAGGGCAAGGTTGCGGTGACGGGTCTCGGCACGCCGAACCAGATGCGCGCGTTCGTCAAGAACGGTACCGTGAAGGCGTTCCAGTTGTGGGATCCGGGCCAGTTGGGCTATCTCGCGGCTTACGCGGCGGCTAGCCTGGCGTCGGGCGCGATCACGGGCAAGGAAGGCGAATCGTTCGATGCAGGCAAGCTCGGCAAGCGCACGATCGGCGCGCAAGGCGAGATCATCCTCGGACCGCCCACGACCTTCGACGCAAGCAATATCGACAACTTCAACTTCTGACGCCACCCGCTGGCGGGATGCGCAAAAGGGCTGCTCGCGTGTTGCGAGCGGCCCTTTTCATTTTTTCATGCGCCGATGCGGCTGCAACGGCGCGCTTCAATCGCGTGAGATCACGTCAGGCCATTCTCCTGCGCGTACTTGACGAGATCGGCATTCGTTTGCAGAAGGAGCTTCTTCATTGCTGCGCTTTTTTGTGTCGCGACGGTCGAGATCGAGCGATTCACGTGACGCGCAATCTCGGTCAACGACGCACCCGACGCGAAGAGCCGGACCACCTCCAGTTCCTTCTTTGTCAGGATGGGCTTGCGGCCGTCCTTGCCGTTGCCGAAAGGCAGATGCTGCAGGCGCGCGCGGATTCTCTGGGAAAAATACGGTCGCCGGTCATGCATGACTTCGAGTGCGGCCGAGCGAAATTCCTCGACGCCCTCGCACTTATCGACGATGCCCGCGACCCCGGAACGCGACAGGCGCGCGAGCATGTCGTCATTGTTAAGCATAGTGAACACGACGACGGGAATGTGCGGGTGCTGTCTGCACAACTGGCCGATCAGGCTGAGGCCGTCGGTGTCGCTCTTGCCTGTGTCCATCGTGAAGTCGGTGATGATGAGATCCCAGTGGCCTTGAGACAGCACCCCGAGCAGTTCGGTGCCGGACTTGACGGCGGCATCGACGGTGAAGCCCGGTAGGCCGTTCAATGCATGGATGACAGCGTGGCGGATGACCGGGTGGTCGTCGGCGATGACAATCCTGAAGTCGCGGCTATGGTTCATGTTTGCAGCAAACGGACGTTGAGGCGTTGCTATTTTTATTGAGACGTGACGTATGAACATCGGAATCCGACGGGCCGACTAAGACGGACGTAAGGATCGGGCGGATTCTATCTCGCGAATCACTTACGAATCAAACCACAGTATGGCGAAGTGTTTGTTTGAAAGGAATTTTTAAACAATTTGTGTAGTGATCCGAATAAATCGAAAAAATCTGATACTAAGGCCGCACTTCGATGCGGATAATCGCTTTCTATGGTTGCAAGAAGCCGATCTACTCCAAAATCAATCTGAACAGAATGGCGGTACGAGGCAAATTTTCGTTGTTCTTTGTGACGCTGTGTCTGGTGTGCGACGCCGTGGACGCATTCGGGAGCAAGGCGTCCAATCGATCAGGCACGGATCGGAGCGGTGCTGAGAGCGGGGAAGCTTCCAGGTCGCAGTCCGTCACTGCCGGAAGCGTGACGGCGTCCAATCGTGCGAGCGGGTTGCCTGCGCGCTTGCATGCGAGGCGAGCGCGCTGTGCGGTCGCGCGATTCGCATGCAAGCCGCTTGCACGTCATTGTCGGCACGGATCGAGGGCGAGTGGCGGCAACGTCCATTCGCCATGTTCAGCGATACATCGGCAGCGGCGAGGACGGCAATATGCGCATCGGAAACCATCGATGCCTGGTCAGCCGGTCACCCGCGTCAATGCGCAAACTGTGGAGCGGCGTTGTACAAACGGATGCGACGTTCAGAGGGACGAGATTTTTTCACATGAGGTTGCACAGCCCGTCGACATCGAGCCGGCTGAGAAGTCATTCGACGTGCCGGACTTCGGTGGCTGGTTTGGGGGCGAGCGTCCTTTGACGGTCAGCGTGCGGGAAAGCGTATCCACCGTTGACGAGACGATTGCAGCGAACGTCGCGACCGCCAACCAGACAGACGGCGCGGCGAAGTTGATGTTGCTGGGCGCGGCACTGCCCGCTGCATTCCCGGTATCGGGAGAAGTGCGTGTTTACCCGTTGGCGGCTACGGCGCGATAGCAATGTATTGACGGGTGAAGTCGCTTGGAGAAGGAAAGAAAGCAGAAAAGGTTCTTAGTGGTCTCGTCAAGGAGGAGTGGTATGCAAAAGATAGAAAGGAACGCACTAGCGAAAGAGTGGCTTTCCGGAGGCGGAAGTTCGAGTTCGAGTTCCAGCTCCAGCTCCAGCTCAAGTACTAATACGAACACGATTACGATCGTGATTACAGGAGGCAGCAGCTCCTCGGGCGGAAAGTCCGGCGGTGGAGTCATTCCGCCGTACAGCAGGCATTGAGCGCCGGTGCACACAGTATTGAACATTGGGCGTCATCGACTGCAGGCGACGACGCGGCAGTGATCAAAAGCCGGCGGTACGTTTCCGTCGGGTTGAGATGCAGTAAGTTGATTCATTGATATCCATTGAGGAAGAAACAGATGCAAAAGATCGAACGTATGGCATTGGAAAAGGCTACGGTTGCAGGTGGTTGCTGCAAGTCGTCGACCGGCAATAGCACGCATACGAGCACGAGCAGCAGCACCAGCACGAGTTCGAACACCAACACGATCACGATCGTGGTCAAGAGCGCGTGATGCATCGGGCAGCGACGTCGCCGGCGAGCAATGACCATAGGTCGTCGTTGTAGCCGGCATCGACGGTACGTTGTCCGATGAGCCCCACGCCCAGGCGTGGGGCTTTGCGCTTCATGTTTCCGATACGTCCATGAACAGGTTGTCGCGATTCTGCACGCGGTTGCGCGCGCTGCGCGTCCTATGCAAGGGTACGCTGCGGCGCGCGCGGCTCGGTGCATGGTGCATGGTGATGTCACGTATTCCAGCCGTTGCGCTCCAGCCGATTGCCGTCGGCGCCGCGCTGCTACGCATGCTGTTCGACGCGAACGGCCGCGCACTCGCAGTCGAGCGCGCCGATTTCTGCCGCGAGGTGATGAAAGTGGCGAGTCCCGGAAGTGTCCGTCTGCTCGCGGCGCGCACGTTGGAATCGCTGATCGACCGGCGTCTGCATTTCGGGCGTCAGCGCCGCTTCGACGAAGCGTGGCCGGATCTTCAGCGGGTCGCTGGCTCGCTTGCGCAGGCAATCGGGAAAATCAGGCGGGAGGCGCCCGGATGTCCCGTTATCGTGTCGCCTTTCCACTATGTATCGCAGTACGCGAACATTTATGTGATCGACGAACTGCGCACGAGGCTGGGCCTCGCGCGAATCGGCGTCGTGTCCGGCGTGCCGCGCGATCTTTATGGCAGCGACGACGCGATGATTCCCGACATCGACGTGCTTTGCACCTACGACCAGAACAACCGCAGTGGCCTTGGACTGCAAGTGGCGCGCTCGCTCAGGCGCCACGGCGTCGTCGTCGTGTTCGCGGATGTACCGCCCTACACGCTGCATCGCTATCCGATGGAAACCGTCGGTGTGTCGATCTTCGGCAGTGCGGCGCGTATTCACAACGGCGTGTTCCGCATGGGGGCGCCTTTTGGCGCGGTTTTGCTGCCGTTCTATCTTGGCTTCGAGCGCGGCAGGTTTGGCGCAACGGTGCTCGAGCCGATTCAGCTCGCCGATAGAGACGCGCCGCAACGCCTTGCCCGGCAGATCGAGCAGGCGCTTATGAGCAACTTCGAATCCTCCCTCGTCACCGGTCACCCGTCGCTGTACGCGTTTGCGGCCGCGAAATAACACGCGATGCGTCACGCGGACCGCATCGATCGCGCAGAACATCATGGAACCTACCAGTCTTCCTCAATTCAGGGACGTGCCGTGGCGATGGATCGCTTATGGCGCATCCGTCATCGTTGTCGGGGCGGTCGCTTTCGGCTTTCTGCACGAAGTCGAACTCAAACAGGACGTCCAGTGCGAAATCGTCTCGCCTTCCGACGTGAAGGTGCAGGGTCTGAGCGGCCTCGTGTCATCCGTCTACGTGCATCCAGGCGAACGCGTGCATCAGGGCATGCCGCTCTTCAGCGTGCAGCGCGACCTGTCGCTCGCGAGCGATGGCCGTCGGCGTCCTGAGTTCGACGAACAGATGCGCGATGAGCAGATTCGCATGATAGATCTGCAGTACGAGCAGCGCAGGGCCCAGCTTGCCGCGCAACTCGATGCGTCGAACGGGACCGTCGCCATCCGTCACGCCGAAGCCCTCGCCCTCGATGAGCAGATCGCGCAGAACCGGCAGCTCGTCAGCGAGGCGCAACAGAAGCTAGGCAGGCTGCAATCGGTGTCCGACTATGTGACCGCCGATCGAATCGAACAGGCGAGCGCCGACACGCACCAGATGAAAATATCCGTCGCACAGGGTCTCGCACGGCGCCAGCAGCTGGAGGGCGAAATCGTGGCGCTGCGCAGCGCGCAAGGTAATCTCGCGGCGCAATTGAAAGAAAACGATGCGCGTCATGCCCGCGAGATACAGGATATCCGGATGCGCTTCGAGCAGGCGCGCCAGGATGCGACCATCTCGGCGCCGAAGTCGGGCGTTGTCGCGTTTTCGAATCTCGTCGCTGGGCGCACGCTCGATGCGGCCGATGTCGCGCTCGTCATCGCCACCGACGACAGGGGCGCGCTGCGCGCCGCACTGCGCATACCGTCGCGCCGACGCGGCTTCGTGCGCACGGGGCAGACGGTGCGTCTCAAGTTCGATGCGTTTCCGTATGTCAAGTTCGGCACGTACGACGCGCGCATCGACGCGATCTCGCCGACCACCATCCAGTCCGGTATGTCGGCCGTCCCTGTGTCTCCAACGGCGCCCAGGGAATCCGGCGACGGCGATTTCATGGCCTGGGCCGCCCTGCGTGGCAGAACATTCGACTACGGCAAACAGCGCTTCGACATCCTGCCCGGCATGCGCGCGACCGCGAGTATCGTCGTCGAACGCCGAACGATCGCCGAGTGGGTGCTGGAGCCGCTGTTTCGCACGCTCAGAGGATGAAGCCGATGCGCACGATTTTCCAGAATGAAGTCGCGGAATGCGGCTACGCCTGTCTCGCGATGGTGCTCACGCATCTGGGCAGAGCAACCGAAGTGCGCGAGCTGTCCGCGTATCGACCCATTTCCGCGAACGGACTGTCGTTGATGGACCTGTACGACATGGCCACGGAGTTCGGCCTCGCGGTACAGGCCTACCGCTTCGGAATCGAGGACATGCCGACCATCAGGCGCGGTTCGATCGTGCATTTCGGCGGCGCGCATTTCGTGGTGTTCGAGAAGTGCGGGCGCGGCTACGTTCAGATCCTCGATCCCGCGACGGGACGACGACGTATTGCGATGGACACGTTTTCATCGGCGGTATCGGGCTTTCTGCTCGAATGCTCGCCGACGCCCTCGATGCCGCGCATCCGCGCGAAGTCTCAGGTACCGCGCGCGCTCGCGCGGATACGGGCGCTGAACCCCGATTTGCGGGGTCATCTCGGCAAGCTGATGTTCGTGATGATCGGCAGTCAGTTCGCGATTCTCGCGGCGCCTTACTTCGGCAACCTGACGCTCGACTACGTTGTCGCGGCCGACAACATGAATCTGTTGAACGTGCTCGTGCTGACGTTCGCGGGCATTTTCGCGGTGGGCGCGCTGAGCCAGTACGTGGAGTCGCGTCTGATCGAACTCTTGCATCAGCGCGTACAGGTGAATGCAACGCAGGGCCTGCTGGGGCATCTGCTGCGCAATCCTATGTCGTGGTTCGAGAAGCGCCACGTCGGCGATATATTCGCACGCGTCAAGGCACAAGACGAAATCAGTCTGCAGGCAACGCGCACCTTCACGCATATGTGCGTCGACATGTCGGTCGGCATGCTCGCGCTCGCGTTGATGCTGGTTCAGAGCCCATTGCTCACGGGCCTCGCGCTGGCGATGTTCGCTCTTTATCTCGCGATTGCGCTCGGCATGTTCGCACCGATGCGCGACAATCACGCGCTCGTACTGGAGACATCTGCCCGTTGCGACGACGCGCTGATCGAAACGATCCGCGCTGCGTCGCTGATCAAGCTCGCGCAAGGCGAAACGCGACGCACAGCGATGTTCATGACGAAGTATCGCGAATACGTGGCGGCGTTGCTGACGGGCAATCGTTTGAGCAGCGCGCGCGATAGCTTCCTGAAGGCCGTCCAGTATGCCGATACGCTTGCCATCACGTGGGTCTCCGCGCGCCTCATGCTAGGCGGGAAGATCTCCGTCGGCGTGTTCTACTCGTTCCTGATCTACAAGTCGCTGATGTCGGACCGCTTCGCGAGTGTGGTCAACGGTGTGTTTGCGCGCTTCATGCTGAGCGTGCCGGTGGCGCGCGTAGACGACATCATCGAATGCGAGGAGGAGCGTTATACGCCCCCGGCCGACATTCGGCGCGCAATGGAAGTTCGCGAGTTCGAGCGCATCGAGGTGCGTGGCGTGACGTTCAGCTACGGCGTGTCGGACCAGCCTGTGCTCAGGAACGCCAGCCTCGAGATTCGCGCCGGAGACAAGATCGCGATAACAGGACCATCGGGCGCAGGCAAGTCGACGCTCTTCAAACTGCTGTCGGCGGCGGAGCCGTTGCAGCATGGGCAAATGACACTGAATGGCATTGCCTGGACGAACCTGACGGTAGACGAAATCCGCCGCCATGCCGCGCATATGCGGCAGGGCGATCTGATCCTGCATGGGTCGATCGCGGACAACGTGTCGCTGTTCTCCGGTAGCATCGACGAACAGCGGTTGCAGTCGACACTCGAAGACGTCGGACTCTGGAACGACGTGATGCGTTTGCCGATGCGTACGCGCACAATTATCAGCGACACGATCGCGAACATATCGGCGGGACAGCGACAACGCCTGTTGCTGGCGCGCGCGCTGTATCAGGAGCGCAGTCTGCTGCTGCTGGACGAGCCCACGTCGAACCTCGACCCTGTTTCCGTCAGCCAGATCGGCGAGCTATTGCAGCGGCTCCCATGGACGGTCGTCGTCATCACGCACGACATGTCGCTCGCGGGGAGCTTCAGCGAGCGCTACCGGCTCGTCGATGGCGAACTCGTACGGGAGTGCTCAGCTTTAACTCATCTCGATGTTGCCGATCCGTTGCATGCGTAGATTCAGCGCTTCAATTTTCGTCGCCGTGCTGTGCGCGGCAGGGACACCCGTTCGAGCGGCCGATCTCGTCACTGTCGTTCAGCAGGCGCTCGGCCACGACGCCGATCTCGCTCAGGCGCGCGCTGCCTACGTCGCCGCGCAAGAGGCCGTCCCGCAGGCGCGCGCAGCATTGTTGCCACAGGTTTCCGCCGGCTGGGGGCGCAGTTACAACAGCATCGACACGAATGGCTTTCCGCGTCAGTCGTACTGGCAGAACGGCTGGACGGTTTCCCTGACGCAACCGGTCTTCGACTGGACCCGATGGACGGCATACCGGCAAGCGGACTATGTCGAGGCGCGCGGTGCCGTCGATGTCGACGCCGCGCAGCAGGCGGCGCTGTTGCGGGCGGTGCGCGCGTATTTCGATGAACTTGCCGCGGAGGACGAGGTGAAGCGTGCGGCCGAGTACGGCGCAGCCGTCGATGCGCATTACCAGGTCTTGCAGCGCAATCGCGCGGCGGGCGAGGCGACCGTCATCGATATGCGCGAGGCCCAGACGACACGCGATCAGGCGACCCTGCAACAGACCGACGCGCAGAACGCGTTGCAGGCGAAACGCCGCACACTCGAACAGGCGACGGGCGTACCGTTCGACGCGCTCGCACGGCTGCCAGATGGGATCGCACTTCCGCGTCTCGCGCCCGAAGACGTCGAGGCGTGGGCTGCGCAAGCGAAGGAGCACGGCTACGGGGTTCAGCAAAAGCAACTCGATTGGCAGATCGCGAAGCTCGATGTCAGCAAGGCGGAGGGCGCGCACTATCCGTCTGTCTACGCGACGGGCACTTATACGCCGGCAGGCGCGGCATCAGGTTACGCGCGGCCGACCACGACCACCACGGGCATGCTGTCGATTTCGATTCCGCTGTACGCGGGGGGCGCGACGCAGTCCAGGGTACGCGAGACGCAGGCGTTGCAGGACAAGGCGCAAGAGGCGCTGGTGAGCGCCGTGCGCGCCGCCGACTCGTCTGCTCGTGACAACTATGCGCGCTACCAGCAGGGGCGCACGCGGGTCGAGATGCTGGCGCGTCTCGTCGCGTCGTGTCGCGAGACGCTCGCGGCCACGCGTATCGGGTACAAGGTCGGCACGCGCACGAGTATCGACGTGCTGCGCGCTATCGACACGCTGTATGCGACCCAGCGTGACCTGTTCGCCGCGCGCTACGACACCATCGTGGCGCTGATGCTGCTCAAGGGCGATACGTCGACGCTCAGCCTCACGGATGTCGTGCAGATCAACACTGTGCTTCATTGACGCCGTGACGGAATGAGGAATGGCGACGGGTTTGGGTAAAGAAGTGTCAAGAATGCGCCATGTCGAGAAACACGCGTCAACGCCTCGTCAGGCGGAGCGTTTATAGCGATGACCCCATCCGGTCGGGCGGCCAGCGAGCCGTCAGTGAACAACCAAAGGTTTTGAGGAATCGTCAAGCATGAACAAGCACATCATCGCTGCCGCTCTGGCAGGTCTGTTCTCGATCGCTGCATTCGCACAGGCATCGGCTCCCGCCGCTACGGAAGCCGCACCGGCAGCCGCATCGGCACCGGCACCGGCCGCCAAGCACCACGCGAAGAAGCATCACGCCAAGAAGCACCACGCACACAAGAAGGCAGCCCCCGCCAAGGCCGCGAGCGACGAAGCAGCATCGGCAGCACAGTAATTAGCGTATTGCGCTGATATCGAAGGAGGAAGTGCGGACCCGCGTCCGCCTTCCTCCTTTATTTTTTGCCTCAGTTACATGAACCGCGCTGGTCCGCGAAGAGGCCGAGTGCCGAAGCATGGCGGCGCGCGCATGCCAGACCGAATGCCGTCGGCTGCATGCCACGATCGTGTTCGACATCGAAGCCCATGCGCCATGCCGCGATGCGCTTGCCATAGCAGGTCAACGCATCGAGCGACTGCATCACGAAGACGATCGAAGGCAGAATCCGTTCGTAAAGCGTTTGCGCTTTTTGTTGATCACCTTCGACGAACGCGCCGTATATCGCGGCTTGCCAGTCGAATGAATCGGGCGCGACGATCAGCCCCGCACAGCCGGCGCGCAAATTGTCGACCAGTTCCTGTCCGCCGCGCCCGTTGAAAACGGGTAGCGCACTGCGTTGTTCGCGCAGACGTTCTATCGTCGATTGAATGACCGTCGCCGGGCCTTCGCCTTTGAGCCACTGGAATTGCGCGCATCGCGCTGCAAGCACCGCGAGCGATTCCACCGATAAACCGACACCGAGATATTCAGGCGCATTCTGAATGCCGACGGGCACGCGCACGCGCTGCATTACCTCGCTGAAAAAGTCGAAGTAGAACGATTCAGGTTGATCGCGCGACGACGGCGGTTGCAGGATCAGCGACGACGCGCCGTGATCGACGGCGTAGTCGGCGAGTGCGAGTTGCGTATCGACGCTATCGCCCGACACGGTGACGGCGAACGGCACGCGCTGCGCCACATGCTCGCCCGTGCACGCGATGAAACGCTGCTTTTCTTCGAGCGACAGACGGTTCACTTCCGTCGCGAGACCCAGTATCACGATGCCGCCCGCGCCTGCTGAGATCGTGTGGTCGATCTGCGCGTGAATGGCGCGCAGATCGAGCCTATTGTCCGCATCGAAGTACGCATAAAGCACCGGCCAGATGCCGCGTGGCGCGAACGTTTCGCTTTGATTCGCCATGCTCAGTGCGAGTCGCGCGGCACGGGCGCGCCGCTCGCGCCGACCAGGAAGTCGAGGTCCGCGCCTTGGTCGGCCTGCAGCACATGCTCGACATAGAGGCGGTAATAGCCGCGCGCGGGCAACTCGGGCGCTTGCCATGCGGCGCGGCGTCGCGCGAGTTCCTCATCCGGTACATCCAGATGCAGGCGCCGCGCGGCGACATCGAGTTCGATCATGTCGCCCGTCTGCACGAGCGCAAGCGGCCCGCCTGCTGCCGCTTCGGGCGACACGTGCAGCACGACGGCGCCATATGCGGTGCCGCTCATGCGGCCATCGGAGATGCGGACCATGTCGGTGATGCCTTTTTGCAGCACCTTTTTCGGCAGCGGCATGTTGCCGACTTCTGCAAAGCCCGGATAGCCCTTCGGTCCCGCGCCCTTGAGTACCATGACGCAGTGTTCGTCGATATCGAGCGATTCGTCGTCCACCTTCGCGTGCAGTTCTTCGACGTTCTCGAACACCACGGCGCGCCCGCGATGCTTGAGCAGCGAGGCCGTTGCCGCCGACGGCTTGATCACCGCGCCATTCGGCGCCAGATTGCCGCGCAGCACGGCGATGCCCGCATGCGGCTTGAAGGGCGCCTCGAAGGTCGTGATGACCTTCTGATCGTAGTTCGGCGCGTCGCTGACGTTGTCCCAGATGCTCTTGCCGTTGACCGTCAACGCGTCGCGATGCAACAGCCCTTGCTCGCCGAGTTGCCGCAACACGGCGGGCAAGCCGCCCGCGTAGTAGAAATCTTCCATCAGATACTCGCCGGAAGGCTGCAGATTCACAAGGCAAGGCACGTCCGAGCCGAGCTCCCAGTCGTCCAGCGACAGGTCGACGCCGATGCGCCGCGCGAGCGCGATCAGGTGCACGACGGCATTGGTCGATCCGCCGATCGCAGCGTTCGTGCGGATCGCGTTTTCGAAGGCTTTGCGCGTGAGGATCTTGTCCATCGTCACATCGTCGCGAACCATCTCGACGATGCGGCGGCCCGCGAGATGCGCGAGCACCTGGCGGCGCGCATCGACGGCGGGAATCGCGGCGTTGTGAGGCAGACCCATGCCGAGCGATTCGACCATCGAAGCCATCGTTGACGCCGTGCCCATCGTCATGCAATGGCCGCGCGAGCGGTTCATGCACGACTCGGCATCGATGAATTCCTGCTGGCTCATCGTGCCCGCGCGCACTTCCTCCGACATTTGCCACACGCCCGTACCCGAGCCGATCGTGCGGCCGCGAAAGCGGCCATTGAGCATCGGTCCGCCCGACACGGCGAGCGCGGGCAGATTGCACGACGCGGCGCCCATCAGCAGTGCAGGCGTGGTCTTGTCGCAGCCGACGAGCAGGATCACGCCGTCGAGCGGATTGCCGCGTATCGACTCCTCGACATCCATCGAAGCGAGGTTGCGAAACAGCATCGCGGTAGGCCGCAGATTCGATTCGCCCAATGACATCACAGGGAATTCGAGCGGCAGTCCGCCCGCTTCGCGCACGCCGCGTTTGACGTACTCGGCGAGTTCGCGGAAGTGGGCATTGCAGGGCGTCAGTTCGGACCACGTATTGCAGATGCCGACGACGGGGCGGCCATCGAATTCGTCGTGCGGAATGCCCTGATTCTTCATCCATGAACGGTGGATGAAACCGTCCTTGTCGTTGCGGCCGAACCAGCTTTGCGAGCGGAGTTTGCGCATGGGGTCTCCCGTTTCTGCGTCGTTTTTCATCCTGTGCTGCGTACGGTAGTTGCACGCTCAGCTTAGACCATTCATCGCACGACACGGTGTGATTCGGCGTGGCGCGAAAGATCATGACGCCATGCAGTTGCAGCGCAACAGATGCGGCCGGACAACCCGGGCTTACGCTAATGCCGACGCTTGCCTTGCTGCGCATGCCAGGACGCGCTGCGCATGCATCCCTGATCGGACGCCGACCTTCCAATAAGCGACACTCACCATAACCCATCTCGCATCGCAGCATTGCCACAAACCCTTGCCGCACAACGCTCGCACAGGTCCGCAAACGCCCGTTCGTTTTCGGGCGTGTCGCATTTCCGCAAGCGTCTGTCGCAATTAGTCGGCTAGGCGGGGTTTTTTCTGGCAACTATGTAGTCACACATGTGCGGGCCGGCGCCCGCACCACGAGGAGATGGACTCGATGAAATCCCCAAAGGTGGTGGTCGAAGGTTTATGTAAGGTTTTCGGGCCGAACCCGAAACTGGCGCAGGACATGCTCTCGCGAGGCGCATCGAAGGACGAGGTGTTCGCCAAGACAGGGCACGTGGTCGGCGTCCACAACGTCTCCTTCGACGTACAGGAAGGCGAGATTTTCGTGCTGATGGGCCTGTCGGGCTCGGGCAAGTCGACGCTGATCCGTCTCATCAACCGGCTCGTCGAACCGACGGCCGGCAAGGTCATTATCGACGGCCGCGACGTGGCGGCCATCAAGCGTTCGGAGCTGACGTCGCTGCGGCGCACCGACATGAGCATGGTGTTCCAGTCGTTCGCACTGATGCCGCAGCGCACGGTGCTGTCGAATGCCGCGTTCGGTCTCGAAGTGGCGGGCGTGGGGCGCAAGGAGCGCGAGAAGCGCGCGCTCGACGTGCTCGAGCAGGTGGGGCTCGCGACCTTCGCGGGCAAGCTGCCGGCGGAACTCTCGGGCGGGATGCAGCAGCGTGTGGGTTTGGCGCGCGCGCTGGCCGTGAACCCCTCGCTGATGATCATGGACGAAGCGTTCTCCGCGCTCGACCCGCTCAAGCGCAAGGAAATGCAGAACGTGCTGCTCGAACTGCAGAAGAACCAGCAGCGCACCATCCTGTTCGTCTCCCACGATCTGGAAGAGGCGCTGCGCATCGGCACTCGCATCGCGATCATGGAAGGCGGCCGCGTGGTGCAGATCGGCACGCCGCAGGACATCATCTCGAACCCCGCCGACGACTACGTGCGCGCGTTCTTCGAAGGCGTCGACACGAGCCGCTATCTGACGGCAGGCGACCTGATGCAGGCGAACGGCGTGCCCGTCGTACGCAATCTGGATCAGACGAGCGTCGCAGAGTCGCTGAACGGCAGTGCCGAATACGCGTTCGTGCTCGATGGGGAGCGCCGTATTCGCGGCTTCGTGACGCGCGATTCGATCGGCAGCGCGACGCCGTCGCTGAAGAAGGTCGAATGCATTTCGCGCGGCGCGCCGCTCGAACATGTCGTGTCGCGCGTGTGCGCGAGTGCGACGGCTCTGCCCGTGGTCGACGACGAGGACCGCTATTGCGGTTCCGTCGATCAAGCCGCTGTCCTGAAGGTCATTACACGCAACAGAGGTGCCGCCCATGTCTGAGATCATTCCACTCGGCCGTTGGGTCGACCAGTCCGTTCACTATCTGCTCGACCACGACGCGAGCACGTTCGATTCGATCGGCAAGGCGATCGAGAGCTTCGCTGCGATGATCGAGCATGGCTTGCAGGCCATTCCGATGTGGGCGCTGATGGCGTTGTTCATTGCAGTCGGCTTGTGGCGGGTGGGCTGGCGCTTTGCAATCTTCGCGACGGCTTCGCTGTTGCTGATCTATGCGACCGGGTTCTGGGACCAGACGGTCATTACCCTGGGTCTCACGCTGTCGTCGACGTTGATCAGTCTCGTGTTCGGCATTCCGCTCGGCATCTGGGCCGCGAAGAACAAGCATGTGCAGATGATCGTGCGTCCGATCCTCGACCTGATGCAGACGATGCCTGCGTTCGTCTATCTGATTCCGGCTGCGATGCTGTTCGGTCTGGGTCGCGTGCCGGGCATTCTGTCGACGGTGATCTTCGCGATGCCGCCCGCCGTGCGTCTGACGAGCCTTGGCATCAAGCATGTGAACCGCGAGATCGTCGAAGCGGGGCAGGCCTTCGGCTGCACGCCGTGGCAGTTGCTCTACAAGGTGCAATTCCCGAACGCGTTGCCGTCGATCATGCAAGGCGTGAACCAGACGATCATGATGGCGTTGTCGATGGTGATCATCGCGTCGATGGTGGGCGCGGGCGGCCTGGGTAACGACGTGCTCGCCAGTATCCAGCGCCTCGATATTGGTCTCGGCTTCGAAAGCGGTCTGTCCGTCGTGTTGCTCGCGATCATTCTCGACCGCATCACCGAGAGCTTCGGCCGCACGCCGGGCTCCGCAACGGCACCGCGTTTCGCCGGCCTTCGCAATGTGATGCGCGTGCGCCGCGAACAGCCGGCTGTCGCGCAAAGCTAGATCTTTGTCGCATTGAACCAGGCGCCGGATTTCCGGCGCGTCTGCAATAGAGCCTACCAATAGTGGTCGTCCCGCGAAGGCCTTCGGGTCTCCGCGGTGGCCAAACACATACTTCTTTGTGCATCACGGAGCGCGACGTGACGTCTACCCGGGCTGAAACGCCGTTGTCGGATCTTGCGCATGTGGGCTTTCTGACTTTGCCCAGTTTTTCGATGATCGCGTTCACGAGCGCGGTCGAGGTGCTGCGGATGGCGAACTATGTATCGCGCGCGCAGCACTATCGCTGGTCGATCATCACGCACGACGGTGTGCCCGTGCGGGCCAGCAACGGCCTCACCGTCAAGCCGACGTGCACGCTCGAAGAAGCGGGCATGCCGGACGTGCTGATCGTGTGCGGCGGCACGCAGATACGCAATGCCGTCGATACGAACGTCAAGACCTTGCTCGCCGACGCGGCGTCGCAAGGCGTGCCGCTGGGCGGTATTTGCACGGGCGCTTATGCGTTGATGGCGTCGGGGCTGCTCGACGGCTATCGCTGCTCGGTGCATTGGGAGGATCTGTCGGCGCTGCACAGGGAATATCCGCATGTGTGTTTCGCCGACGAACTGTTCGTGATCGATCGCGACCGCCTGACCTGCACGGGCGGCACCGCGCCGCTCGATCTGATGCTCGATCTGGTCGGTTCGCGGTTCGGACAGAACCTCGCGGCGCAGGTGTCGGAGCAGTTCATTCTCGAGCGCATCCGCAGCGCGAGCGACCCGCAGCCGATTCCCGTCGATGCGCGCGTCGGATTCTCGCGTGCCGAGCTGATCGAAGTGGTGCGGCTGATGGAGGCGAATATCGAAGAGCCGTTATCGCTCGAAGAACTCGCGCGGCTCGTGCAATTGTCGCAGCGTCATTTGCAGCGGATGTTCAAGGTCTACCTGAGCGTATCGCCCACGCATTACTACCTGTCGCTGCGTTTGCGGCGCGCGCGCGATCTGCTGCGCACGACGGACGCATCGATTGCGCGCGTGACGGCCGTATGCGGCTTTCATTCGCCGTGTCATTTCAGCAAGGCGTATCGCGCGCAATTCGGCCACGCGCCGAGTGTCGAGCGTCGCCACGCGAGCTAGCAGTCGAGCGAAGCCATCGACTGTGGCAAGAACAACCCTGAGGAGAATGTAATGAAACGCAAGCTGATGATGGCGGCCGCGCTGATGATGACGGCTGCCGCGACCGCGCAGGCCGCCGATCCCGCCGTGTGCCGCAACGTCCGATTCGCCGACGTCGGCTGGACCGACATTGCGGCGACGACGGGCCTCGCGTCGACGATCTTCCAGGGCCTCGGCTACAACCCGACGAAGACGATTGCGTCCGTGCCGATCACGTTTGCGGGCATCAAGAGCAAGCAGATCGACGTGTTCCTCGGCTACTGGGCGCCGACGATGGATCCGATCATCCAGCCGTTCGTGAAGGCGGGCACGATCAAGGTGCTCGCGACGCCTAACCTGACGGGCGCGAAGTACACGCTTGCGGTGCCGGACTATGTGTACAACGGCGGTTTGAAGAACTTCAGCGACATCGCGAAGTATGCGGACAAGCTGGACGGCAAGATTTACGGGATCGAGCCGGGCAACGACGGCAATGCGCTGATCAAGAAGATGATCGACGGCAATCAGTTCGGGCTGGGCAAGTTCAAGCTGGTGGAGTCGAGCGAGGCGGGCATGCTGGTGGAGGTGAATCGCGCTGTTCGCGACAAGAAGTGGATCGTGTTCCTCGGCTGGGAGCCGCATCCGATGAACGTGCAGATGAAGATCGATTATCTTGCCGGTGGCGATGATGTGTTCGGGCCTAATTATGGCGAGGCCAAAGTGTTTACGGCGACGCCGCCGGATTATGCGGCGCGTTGCCCGAATGCCGCGAAGCTCGTGTCGAATCTGCAGTTCACGACTGCAATCGAGAATCATGTGATGGTGCCCATCATGAACAAGGAAGATGCTAATAAAGCTGCGCTGGCCTGGTTGAAGGCTAATCCTCAGGCTTTGGATAAGTGGCTTGCCGGTGTGCAGACGTTTGATGGCAAGGACGGCTTGCCGGCCGTTAAGGCTTATATTGCGGCGCATTGAGGGTGCTGGTTTTTTTTGTCTGCGACGCAGTCGCTGGTCTTGCCTTCTTGGCGAGGGCTTCGCCGGTTTGGTTTTTGTGCTGTTGTCGCCGGCATCCGCGGTTTGCTTCTGGTTTTCTAGCGTTGCCCCTGTGCGGGGCGGCACCTACTTTTCTTTGCAGCGGCAAAGAAAAGTAGGCAAAAGAAAGCCGCTCACACCGCTAGCCCGTATGTTCGCCCAGGGGCTCTCAACGGCCCCGTCCTTCACGCGGCAACGCGCTATTTCATGCGCGTTGCCAGCGTTCCTGGATTCGCCTCACCCACTTCACACTCCCGCGTCACGTACCTCGTTACCAAACCTTCACCGCCGCCCAGGTGGCAAACTGTGTGCAGGCCGTCGCGACGGAAGTGCACCACTCCGGACTGAAAAGCGGGATCGGTGTCGTAGAAGCGCGAACGCGTAAGGTGCGACAAGCTACACACCGTTTGCCACCTGGGCGGCGCAGACGAATCGCTGCCGCTGGCTGCCTGCGGGTGATTGGAGTGGGTGATGCGCCTGTTCAGGGCGCTGGCAACGGGCGCAACACAAAGTATTGCCGTGTGGAGTGCGGGACCCGTTGGGGGCCCGCAGGCAACAACTAGCGCTGGCGGGGTTAGCCCGCTTTCTTTGCTTACTTTCTTTGCGGCGGCAAAGAAAGTAAGTGCCGCCCCGCACAGGGGCAACGCATGAAGTCCGAAGGCAAGACGCGGATGCCCGCGAAAAGCAGGCGCTTGCCAGCAAAAAACCCAGTTTTGCTGCAAAGAAAAGTAGGTGCCGCCCCGCACAGGGGCAACGCATGAACTACGAAGGCAAGACGCGGATGCCAGCGAAAATCAGGCGCTTGCCAGCAAAAAACCCCAGAATGGCGACTGCGTCGCAGACACCAACAAAAACCTCACGCCTTGATAGAAAACCCTTGCAAATAAGCAAGATCAAAATTCCCATCCCAACGACGCCCATCGATCAACCGCACCGAAGGTGCATCGTCACGAACAGCGACACCGACATTAGCGGCAGCCTGCCGATATAACTCAACCTGATTGACCTCACTAGCAAGACGAGCAAAGTCATCACGCGAATGCACCATCCCCCACCTCGCGTATTGAGCAAAAAACCAGACCCCCTCAGCAGGATGCGGAAAATTGACTGCGCCGTCAGCAAAGAACGCTACAGCACGACGAGTTTCGTCACATCCAGCAGAAACCAGCCGCGAGGCAATAGAATCCGCCGAGACACCAAGAAATTCATCACCAGCGAGCCTGCGAGCAATCTCCACTCGATGCTCGTCGTCATCGAGCCAGCGACACGCTTCGAGCATCGTCTGAACGAGCGCTCGCGCGGTATTCGGATATCGCGTGACGAAGTCGCGCCGGCTCGCGAGTACTTTCTCCGGATGATCGGGCCACACCTCGCTCGTGTACGCAATCGTCCTGCCGACACCCTGTTCCTGCGCCACGGCATTCCACGGCTCGCCGACACACAGCCCGTCGAGACGGTCCCGCGCGAGCGCATCCACCATCTGCGGCGGCGGGATCACCACACTGTCGATATCGCGCAACGGATCCACGCCCTGCGAAGCGAGCCAGTAATACAGCCACATCGCGTGCGTGCCGGTGGGAAACGTCTGCGCGAAGACAGGCTTGCGACCGAGCGTCGCGAGCGCCGCAGGCAACGTCTTGTGCTCGTCGAGCGCAGCGGCAAGACGGTTCGATACCGTGATCGCCTGGCCATTGCGGTTCAGCACCATCAGCACGGCCATGTCCGTTTGCGGTCCGCCGAGGCCCAGTTGCACCCCATAGACGAGGCCGTACAGGGAATGCGCGGCATCGAGATCGCCGGATAACAGCTTGTCGCGAATCGCCGCCCAGGAAGGCTGCTTCAGCAGTTCGATCGTGAGGCCATGCGCGTGGCCGAATTCGAGCAGCTTCGCGGCGACCAGCGGCGCGGCATCGCTGAGCGCGACGAAGCCGAGACGCAAGTGCGTTTTCTCGAGCGTGCCCGGGTCGGCGGAAAGAGAGGTGTTGGCGGTCGAGTTCATGAGCTGCACATCAATCTGGCAAGTCGGCTGCAGCGACGATCTGGCGCGCGACTTCGGCGAGCTTCACGCCCTGGTTCATCGCGCGCTTGCGCATCGTCGCGTAGGCGGCGTGTTCGGTCATCTTTTGCGAGTCCATCAACATGCGCTTCGCACGGTCGATCAGCTTGCGTTCGGCAAGCTCGTTCTCGGCCTGCGCGAGACGCTCGCGCAGTTGCGATTCCTGCGCGAAGCGCGCGAGCGCCACTTCGAGAATCGGTGCAAGGCGCTCGGTCGCGAGCCCCTCGACGAGATACGCCGTCACGCCCGCGCCGACGGCATCGCGGATCAACTGCTGGTTCGCGTCGTTGCTGAACATCAGCACGGGACGCGGCGCGGTTGCGTTCATCACGGCGAGCTGTTCGAGCGTGTCGCGCGACGGCGACTCGGTGTCGATGATCACGACATCGGGCCGCTCGCTTTCGACCGTCTCGTGCAGCGCCTGCGGCGAGGCCGTCGCGGCAAGCATGTCATAGCCGAGCCGCGCGAGGGCGTCGCGCAACTCGCCGATAGGCTTGTCGGTGTCGGTTACGAGCAATACACGCAGCATGGATTGCCCGGCATGAGGGATTCGGAGTTGCGCAAGTTCATTCGTCGGATTGCGGGAGGCCGTCATTCGTCCCCAACGGGACGTGGCAGTCGTTGCATGAGCGTGCTCAATACTCTGCAACTTATATGCCATCGGGCGGCAATCTCTTTGACGTTGATTGCGTGGCGTCAACCTTCTGTCGAACGCGGGCGTTTTGCACCGCAGCAGTGCGAAGTCGACCTCATTGCACCGGATTGGCGCGAGTCGAAGCACAGTGCACGTGGGGAATGCGCACTCCGCAGGCCGAGCTTTTTAGCGCGAGCCGAGCCAGCGTGCGTAGCTGCGAGGAGAAAACGCGAAGGTCAGCGCGATCATCGCGGCGATGCACACGGCGAGCATGATCCACGCGGCCGTGAAGCTGCCCGTGAGGTCGCGCAAACGTCCTGCGACGATGGGCGAGATCGCCGCGACGACGAACCCGACGCCCTGCACGAACGCGCCGAGTCTTCCGGCAACGCGATGATCGTCGGCATGGTCGAGCGAGGTCACGAGTGTCAGCGAGAACGTGCCGCCGAGTCCCGCGCCGGCGATCGCGACCCACGCAAGCGGCGCGGCATCCGGCCACGCGAGCAGGCCGACCATGCCGATCAGTTGCGCCGACAGCCCCGCCACGAGCCACGGGCGGCGATCGCGGAACGAGGCTGCCGCGAGCGGCAGCAGCAGTGCCGACGCGGCCTGGAAGACCGTCATCGCCGCGAGCAGCGAGCCGCTGTGCGCGACGCTTGCGCCGCGCTGCTGATAGTAAGCGGGCAGCCACGCGACAAGCGTCGTGTAGCCGCCGTTGACGAGCCCGAAGTGCAGCCCGAGCGCCCACGCGCGGCGCTTGCGCCACATCGCGACGTGCGGCGCGTCACCTGCATGAGCGCCAGCGGGCGAGGCTGCCCGTCGATCCGGCGATGCGCAGCGCTGCAACGCGAGCCAGCACGTGCAGGCGAGCGTGGCGGGGACGGCCCACATCGCGAGCCCTGCGTGCCACGAATCGAATGCCTTCGCGACGTATGGGCTGAAGCTCGCGCCGAGTCCGCCGCCACCCATGATCGACGCCGAGAACAGGCCCATCGCGAGCGGCACGCGCGCGTGAAAACGCTGCTTCATCACGCCGGGCAGCAGCGCCTGAATGACCGCGACGCCGATGCCCGCGACGAGTGCCGTCATCAGCAGCGCCGGGCCGCTCGACGCGGCGAAACGCGCGCCGCACGCGACGGCAATCGCCAGCAATCCCAACGCGACTCCGCGTGCTTCGCCGACCACGCGCGTCAACAAGCCCGCGCCGAATGCGCCGAAGCCCATCGCGACGACGGGCAGGCTCGTCAGCAGCGAGGCGCCCGAAAAACTGAGACCCGTTGCTGCGCGGATCGTCGCCAGCAGCGGGCTGATGGACGTGAGCAGCGGCCGCAAGTTGATGCCGATCGCGACGATTACCGCGAGCCAGAGCCCGTCTTTCCACGAAAGCGCGGCGGATGTCGTGGTGCGCGGAGTGGTTTGCGTGTCGATGCGAGAAGTCTGGTTCACGGCAATACCTTGCAAGCGGGCTCAAATGGTTAACCATAATAACTTAAAATGGTTAACCATTTTGGCGGAATCCGCTATCTTGCCTATTTGCTTGCCGGCGATGACGCAGCATGCAGCCGGACGCAAGCGTCGCTAAAATACGGCCGCTCGCGTCAATCTCACTCTTCACATATGGCCACACGCCCGATCACACCGCCGCCCGCCGCAGATGCCGACAACGTCGAGGACCGCATTTACGCGTCGATCACCACGGCGCTGCTCGAAGGGCGCCTGCGGCCCGGCGCGCAACTCGTCGAACGCGATCTCGCGGCTGCCTTTGGCTGCACGCGCGGCGCGCTGCGCAAGGTGCTCGCGCGGCTCGGCTTCGAA
Organism: Paraburkholderia sp. Tr-20389; assembly: GCF_017104565.1. GTDB lineage: Bacteria > Pseudomonadota > Gammaproteobacteria > Burkholderiales > Burkholderiaceae > Paraburkholderia. The sequence goes on from NZ_JAAGPD010000042.1 coordinate 47,358, forward strand.
GGCAAGCTCGTGCTTGAGGCGAATCGCGGCGCGTTCGTGCCGTCGCCGTCGGAAGAGGACGTGCGGCAGGTCTATCGCGCGCGGCAGATCGTCGAGGCGGGTATCGTCACCGCGTTGTGTGGCGCGCTGTCGGCGCAGGACAGACGTGCGTTGAAGGCGCATGTCGCCAGCGAGAAGAAGGCGCTGAAGGACGCGCGCGTCGACGAGCAGGTGCGGCTCGCCGGGCATTTTCACGTGCTGCTGACGCAGATCGCGGGCGGTGCGGAGTTGCAGGCCTTTGTCGCGCAACTGGTCGCGAAGACGGAGCTGTACAAGGCGCTTTACGATCCGTCGAAAGGCACCACGTGCTCAGCCGACGAACATGCGCATCTGATCGATGCTCTCGATCAAGGCGATCTGAATTCGGCGCTGGAGGCAATGCGCGAGCATCTCGCGGAACTGGAAGAGCGTGTCGTCACGCGCATGCAGTCGGGCGCGAGCGACGATCCGGGTGCGGTCTTTCGGGGATGATGAGGTGAGAGGCAGGCGGCATGCGTTGCACATGCCGCATCTGTTGCGTGATCGACGGCCTTGTGCGTCGATCCATTCCTGCGTCCCGCCCGATTGATCGCGAGACGCGTCCGCTGCTTCTGCTGGATGCCGCTGCGTCAGCGGCGGCGCACCGGCGCACTGCGCGGGCCGCTGCTGCGTTCGTCCTTGTGACGGAAGTTGATGCGTCCTTTGGTCAGGTCGTAGACCGACAATTCGAGCGTGACGCGGTCGCCCGCGAGGATACGGATGTGATTCTTGCGCATGCGGCCCGATGCGTACGCACCCACGACGACGCCGTTGTCGAGCGTCACGCGGTAGCGGCTGTCGGGCAGTACTTCGTCGACGATGCCGTCCAGTTCGATGAGTTCTTCTTTCGCCATGCACTACTCCTGGTCGATGAGGGAAGGGTGCCGCGCGCGGCGCGCAGCGTGTCTTGCGCGGCAGCGTGAACGCTGCTGCGGAAATGCGGGTGAATCGTCAAACAGCGGTGAAGCAACGCGCCTCCTGCGGCGCGCCCGATCAGAGGTCGGAAACGGTTTGCCCGTCCACGCGACCGTCGATCACTTGCGACGCATGCTCGATGCACGCCATGCGCGCCTTGCCCGCGCCTTCGAACGGGCGGAAGTACGCGAAGCGGAACACGCGGCCGTCGGCGGAGGGATTCGCGCCGACGCGGCAGATGCGCACCGACGCGTCGTAGCCGCTGTCGATCGAATTGCGGTGTGTCACGCCGGCCGCGGTGCGTCGCGGATAAACCAGCGGATGAATCTCGTAGCCCTTGTAGGTTTTGACGCCTTGAGTCATGTGCAAATCCTGTCATGCGGGCCGCCGACACGCCTCTGCATCACGCAGGTACCGGCGAATGGGCAGCAGGCGGCGCAGCACCGTAGGGCGCACCGCAACGAAAAAGTTTGGCGCGAGCCAAATGCGTAGGCTCGAACACGGCCGCGATCAACGCGGAACGAATGGAGATAAATACGCTGATGCCGCGCAGGCACCGAACGTAGCAAGTGTCACCCGGTCGGGTTCAAGCGCGCAGCGCGTGGCCGAAGCGACGAAAACCGCCGGGTCGCCGCTGCATGCTGTGGCGCGGTGACGGGACGGCTGGGACGTAACGCAATCAGTGCAACGCGGTGAAGACGAAACAAGCGGAAAGACGTTGACGCGTTGCGGTTAAGTAGATGCCGGATGATGCTGGCAGAACGCTGCGTTCCACATATTATGCCCTAAAAACAGGGCTCTGTGTAGCAGAAACTTTCGTGGGGGCGCCTTAGCGCAGCACGCCGGCGGCGAAGATAGTGACAGAGCGGAGAGGCTGGGCGCGCTTACTCCGTCGTCTGCGTCATGCGCTTTTGCAATTCGCGCGTGGCGGCGAGCGGAATCCGCGCGTCGTCCCATTTCGCGAGCCATTCGACTTCCTTCGACGTGAAAATCTGGCCGTGATTGCGCAGCGCGTATTGCAGCGAATCGATGATGTGATTGCGGATGATCTCGGGCGTGCGTGCATCGTCGAGCACGGTACGAAACGCTTCGAGCGTAGCCATCGGTTGCCTCTTGTCGGTGAGCGCTTGTGAAAGACCTGACTCTTATCGCACATCAAAAAGCGCGCTGCCACGCGGTCAAAATTCACGCCGCTTCAATGGGGTCTCGGTCGCGCATGGTGGTGGGTATGCACTTTGCAACGCGCATCACGCTTGCCATTGCAGACGATACGAGGCACTTCATGACATTCAGAACGATTGCGCCGCTCGCGTTATGGACTGTCGCGCAGCTGGCCGTCGCCGCGACGGGCGATGCGTCGTGCGGCGTGCTGTCGGGTCCGGGCGGAGGGGCATCGGGTGCATCGGGCGCATCGGGTGTGTCCGTTGCGAGCGGCTTTGCGTTGCGCGACGGCGAGCCCGTCGATTTCATTGCGGGCGGCAAGACCGTGCGCGGCACGCTGCATGTGCTGACGGATGGCGGCATCTATCGTGCGTACTGGCAGCCGCAAGGCCGACCCGAACGCTACGTGCTGGCGAATGCGGGTACGGACGCCGTGCGGTTGATCGCGACGCGGGCGCAAGGCTCGCCAGCCACGGGCGGCATGCCGGGTACGACACTCAATCCGCAGCAGGTGCTGTCATGTCCGGCGTTCTGAGCGTCATGCCGGGCGGTGAGGCGCGGGCCACCATGTCCAGCCGCGCTCGTCGCGCCGTAGTTCGACGACGGCGAGCGGCGGTATTTCGACCCGCGTGAAAGTGGCGAGCGGCGCTTGCAGCACACGCATCAAGGCAGCGCGGATCACACTTGCATGCGTGACGGCGATCACGTTGCCGCGATGCTCGAGCGCATCGAGCCAGCCGCCTATGCGCAACGTCAGCGCATCGAACGATTCGCCGCCATGCGGCGCGGCGGATGGATCGCGTGTCCATGCGGCCAACGCGTCGGGCTCTTCGTCGGCCAGTTCGAGCAGACGGCGGCCGCGCCATCGTCCGTAGTCCGCATCGGCAAGCGCGGGCACGGCATGCGCCGCGAGTCCGAGCGCCTTTGCGGTATCCAGCGCGCATGCAGCGGGGCTGCTCAATGCCAGACCCGCATCCAGAAGAGGACCGTTCGATGCACGGAACGCCGCGGCGTCTTCGGCAGCGCGAGCATCCAGCGGGTCGTCGTCGGGAAACATGCCCTTGCGCTGCGCGGCCGTCGCCGGGTGGCTGATCAACAACAGACGTGTGCGCATCGGCGGCTCTTGCTCGGAAGGATGGGAAGAAAGTCGAAAGCGTGTCGCAGTTTAGCGCGTAGAATAGGCGCCACTCGAAGCGCGGAAGCCGGTGCAAGCCCGGCGCGGTCGCGCCACTGTAATCGGCAGTACATGTGTTCACCAACATGCAGTACGCAAGCCGGAAGCCAGACCCAAGCTTCGACTTCCCTTATCAATCGACTATCGGGGCGCGTTACCCCCTGGAGATATCCGTCATGAACGACACCGCGCTGCACCACGCCGGTCAGACCGATCAACCCGCTATCACGCCGATTCCGCTGCGCGAACTGCTGCCCTGGATCATCTTCGGCGGTTTGCTGATGCTGCTCGCACTCTACTTCGTCGGCGCCGAGCAAGGCGCGACGTCGCTGTTTCCCGGCATGTACGTGCATGAGTTCGTGCACGACGGCCGCCATCTGCTCGGCTTTCCTTGCCACTGATCGCGTAAGGGAGTCATCGCCATGGTTGGGAAGTTGTTGATGCGAGGCATGCTTGCAGGCATCGTCGCGGGCTTGCTCACGTTCGCGTTCGCGCGCGTGGCAGGCGAGCCGCTGGTGGACACCGCGATCTCGCTGGAAGAAAAACTGCACGCCGAACACGATCACGGTGATGCAGGCGGCCACGATCACGAAGAAGAACTCGTGAGCCGCGGCACGCAGGCGGGCCTCGGTCTGCTGACGGGCGTGGTCGCGTACGGCATGGCGTTTGGTGGCCTGTTCGCGCTGACCTTCGCGTATCTGCACGGGCGTGTCGGCAAGCTGGGCGCGCGTGCGTTGTCGGCGTGGCTCGCGCTCGGCGCCTATGTCGCCGTGGTGCTGGTGCCGACCATCAAGTATCCGGCGAACCCGCCTTCCGTCGGCGATCCCGAGACGATCGGCATGCGTACCGGGCTGTTCTTCCTGATGATCGTCACGTCGCTCGTCGTTGCCGTGTTCTCGATGAAAGTCCGCAAGCATCTGGTGCCGCGGCTCGGCGTGTGGAACGCGTCGATCGTCGGCGGCATCGTGTTCGTCGCGATCATTGCCGCGGTCCAGATCGCGCTGCCGACGGTCAACGAAGTGCCCGAAGCCTTCCCGGCCGTCGTGCTGTGGAAGTTCCGCATCACGGCGCTCGGCATGCAGGCGATCATGTGGGCCGTTATCGGTCTGCTGTTCGGCGCGCTGGTCGAGCGCAGCGAACGCATCGCGCGCGCGTCGAACGCCGCGGCGCGCAAGTCGGCCTATCTGTAACGCCTGCCTGTAACCCTTCAAGCCCGCGCCTGCGCACGATTGCGCGGGCGCGCGGCGCCCTCGTCTGCTTACCTCCAATTCGCCATTTCCAGAAACCGCGCCAGACACGGATTGCGGTTCGACGGCGACCACACGAGCAGCTGCGAAATCGTCGGCGCATCGGCAAGCGGCCTGAAGACGACGCCCGCCAGTTGCGCCTTGCTCATCGACTTCGGTACGAGCGCGATCCCGACGCCTTCATCGACGAGACTCAGCACCGTCTGTTGCAACTGCACTTCGAAGCGGACGTCGGGCGCGAATCCGCCTTGCGCGCAATGATCGACGATGGTCGCGCGCAAGCTCGGCGACACGGCTTCCGATGCCATCACGAACGGCTCGTGCGCGAGTTGCGCGACCTTCAACTGCCGTGCGCGCGCGAGCGGATGATCGCGTGACAGCGCGACACACAGTGGCTCCGTGAAAATCGCGCGCGTGTCGAGGCTCTTGCTGGGCGCGCCCGGAAACATGATCGCGGCGTCGATCTGTCCGCTCAGCACCTGTGACGCCAGATCGTTGGAGACCACCTCACGCAGGTTGAGCGTGACGTCGGGATACGCGTCGCCATACGCGCGTGCGTAAGCGGGCAGCACGCTGTACGCGGCGCACATCGTGAAACCGATGTTCAACTGCCCGCTATCGCCGACGGACGCCGCGCGTGCATTTTTCGCCGCCTGTTCGATCGACGCGAGGATCGCCTTCGCATCTTCGTAAAAGCGCTGGCCGGCCGCCGTCAGCGTGACGCTGCGCGGGCTGCGCTCGATCAGCGTGACGCCCAGCGATGCTTCCAGCGCCGACAACTGGCGGCTCAGCGGCGGTTGCGAAAGATTGAGCCGGGCGGCCGCGCGGCCGAAATGCCGGGTTTCGGCGAGCGTGACGAAATAGCGGAGTGGCTTGACGTCGAGCATGATGCAAAAAAGGTATTGTCGAGGGCTCTATTCTGCATTGGATTGTATGGATAGAAGCGCTTACGCTTGCGCGTCTTCGTCATTCTTTGCGTTCGTCGCCGCGCTCTCATGCTGTCCACGCTCGAAATCCTGCTGCCCGTCTTCGCGCTGATCTTCGCGGGCTTCTTTTGCCGCCGCCGCAATCTGCTCGGGCCGACGGCCGCTTCCGAACTGAACCGCTTCGTCGTGTGGCTCGCGCTGCCCGCGCTCCTGTTTGACACGATGGCGCATTCGACGTGGCAGCAGCTCGACCAGCCGGCCTTCATCATCACCTTTTCGATTGCCTGCGCGGGCGTGTTCATTGCCGTGCTGCTGGTGCGCGTCGCGAGCGGACGGCATCTCGCCGATGCGAGTGTCGACGCCATTGCGGCGTCATATCCGAACACGGGCTATATCGGCTTTCCGCTCGGACTGCTCGCGTTCGGCAAGGCCAGCCTCACGCCGACCACCATCGCGACGATCCTGGTTGCCTGCGTGCTGTTCGCACTCGCGATCGTGCTGATCGAAATCGGCTTGCAGACGGAGCGCACGCCGCACAAGCTCGGTGCGAAGGTCGCGTGGCGGCTCCTGAAGAATCCGCTGATCGCGTCGCCGATACTCGGCGTACTCGCGGCGAGTGTGCATCTGTCGTTGCCGCAGAGCGCCGAAACCTTCCTCAAGCTGCTGAGCGGCGCGGCCAGCCCGTGCGCGCTGGTGAGCCTCGGGCTCTTTCTGGCGGAGAAGCGCCCGGTCAGGGAGGAAGGGCGCGAGTCGCTCACGTCGTTCGTGCTGACGGCCATCAAACTGATCGCGCAGCCGGCGCTCGCGTGGTGGATCTCCGCGCGCGTGTTTGCGCTGCCCGCGCCGATGGTCGATATGGCCGTGCTGCTTGCCGCGCTGCCAACGGGCACGGGCCCGTACATGCTCGCCGAGTTCTACCGGCGCGAGGCGCAGATCACGTCGCAGACCATTCTGCTGTCGACGCTCGGCTCGCTGGTCACTTTGTCGATGCTGCTGTTCTACATGCACGCGCCGGGGTGACGGGCGTCCGCTGAACCGTTGTCGCGGTCTCGCAACGCGCACCGAATGAGCAGTGGTCTGCTCATTTTTTTCGTCTTACACTCGACAAAAGTTCCATATAAGGATAAGTGTTTTATATATGGAACATAAACAGACCGAGAGTGAGACCAGAAAACATGAAGAAACTGACCATCAACGCCCGGATCGCGACCACGATCGCGTTTCTCGGCGTGCTGCTGATCGCGACGGGTGCGCTCGGCATTTTCGGCATGGCCGAAAGCAATCGCGCGCAGCGCAATGCGTATGAGGTCAACTTCGCGTCGGTGGTGGCGCTGGGACGCTCGGGCACGGCGATGTCGCGGGCGCGCTTCGGTCTCGACTGGGCGATGAGCAATCCGCATTCGCCGCAACTGGGCGAACAGTTGAACCGCGCGAAGCGTCTGTTGGGCGATTCCGACAAGGCGTGGGCCGAGTTCCGCGCGCTGTCGAAGACACCCGAGCTGCAGCGGCTCACCGACGATCTCGACGCCAAGCGCACGGCGGTATTGCGCGACGGCATCGACCAGCTGATCCAGGCGATCGGCAGCGGCGACACGAGCTGGATGGACGAGAGCCGCGCGAATCATCTGATCGGTCTGTATTCGGCGATGAACGCGAGCCAGGGTGCGCTGGAAAAGTATCTCGACGACGCTGCGCAGGATGCCGCCGACCGCTCAACCGCGACTTTCAGGACGTTGCTGGCCGCGTGCGTCGCGAGCATCGTCGTCGGACTGGGCGTCGCGTTTTTCAGCTGGCGCGCGCTGCGCCGCGCGATCATGTCGCCGATGCGCGATGCGCTCGGCCAGTTCGACGCCATCGCGTCGGGCGAACTGCGCACGCGCGTCGAGATCCGTTCCGACGACGAGATGGGCACGCTGCTGCACGGCCTCGCGACGATGCAGGACAAGCTCGGTGCGACGATCACGACGGTGCGCAAGGGCTCCGATTCGATCGCGGCGGCGACGCAGCAGATTGCGGCGGGCAATCTCGATCTGTCGCAGCGAACGGAAGAGCAGGCGGCGTCGCTCGAACAGACGGCAGCCGCGATGGACGAACTGACGTCGACGGTGCAACTGAACGCCGAGAATGCGCAGCATGCGAACAGGCTCGCCGAAGACGCGTCGTCGATGACCGCGCGCGGGCGCGAAGCCGTGGGCACACTCGTCGAAACGATGCATGCGATCGACGCAGGTTCGTCGAAGATGACGGGCATCATCACGGCGATCGAAGGCATTGCGTTTCAGACCAACATCCTCGCGCTGAACGCGGCCGTCGAAGCGGCGCGCGCGGGCGAGGAAGGGCGCGGCTTCGCGGTGGTGGCGGGCGAAGTGCGCAGCCTCGCTCAGCGCTCGGCTGCGGCGGCGAAGGAAATCGGCCTGCTGATCGCGGACTCGACGGCGCGCGTCGCGCACGGCGCGCAGATCGCGACGGGCGCGGGCGACACGATACGCGAGATCGAGGCGTCGATTTCGCGCGTTGCGAAGATCGTCGGCGAGATCGCAACGGCGTCGCAGCAGCAGAGCGACGGCATCAAGGAAGTGAGCCTCGCCGTCACGCAAATGGATGAAGTAACGCAGCAGAACGCGGCGCTCGTCGAGGAAAACGCGGCGACGGCGGCTTCGCTGGCCGATGAAGCGAAGCGGTTGAGCGAGTTGACGGCTGCGTTCAGGGTGGAGGGGGAGTGAACCCGGACGCAAAGTGCGGAGCGCGGCGGCGCTCGATCGCGCATCCGCACCGCCGCTCGGTCAAGCGGCCCCGATGAGAACTTCGGCAGGAATATGCAGCCCCGCGTGCAACCGCCGGATCATTGTGAGACTCAGAGCGCGCTTGCCGTTCAACACTTCATAGACCCGGTTCGCGTTGCCGATGAACGGTTGCATATCGGGAACCGACAATCCCTGTTGCTCCATCCGAAACTTGATGGCCTCGATTGGATCAGGGCTTTCCAGCGGAAAGTGCTCGTTTTCGTAGTGCTCGACCAGCATCGAGAGAATTTCGAGCTCATCGCCTTCCGGTGTGTCAGGTGCCGGGTCGGTATCAACGAGTGTCGACACTGCCGCGAGAGCAGTCTTGTAGTCTTCCTCGGTGCGCAGCGGACGAATATCCATGTTCATTACTCCAGTTCCACTGTTGCCGCGTCGACCTTATCGTACTCAGCATGCGTTCCTACAAATTTCACGTAGACCACGCCGAGTTGATAAGCGACAGCGACGATCAATCGGAAATCGTTGCCCTTGATATTGAACACCACTCGGTTCTTTCCAACGAAACTGGCTGAAGCGTACAAATCCTTTATGTCTTGCGGGGTTTTCCACGTGGCTTTTGATGCTTCGGCATACCACGAAAGCAGTGCCTGTTCGGCTCGGGCGTGCTTATGGGTGAAATCCAGCAATGTCTTTCTGGCAACGATTCGCATAAAGCGCATAGTAGTCCCATTTCGGGACTATGTAAAGTGTCTCCCGGTATAGGCGCGGCACGACGGTAGCGCGCGCCCATTCACCCAAACCGCTCCACCCGATAAGCCCGCGGATCCGTAAAAGGCGCTTCCCCCGTCATCATTTCCGCCAGCAGCCGCCCGGTAACCGGCCCGAGCGTCAGTCCATGATGGTTGTGCCCAAACGCGAACCACAACCCGCGATGACGCGGCGCCGGGCCGATGACGGGACGCATGTCCGGCGTGCAGGGACGCATGCCGAGCCACGGCTCTTGATCGACCCGCTCGCCGAGCCCGAACGTCGCGCGCGCAAGCGGTTCGACCCGTTCGAGCTGGATGCCTGTCGGCGGCGCGCCGCGCTCCGCGATCTCCACGCCCGTCGTCACACGCAGCCGGTTGCCGTCCATCGGCGCGACCACGTAGCCCCGTTCGGTATCGACGATGGGCACGGAGAGCATTTGCCGCGCGGGCCGATAGTGCATGTGATAGCCGCGCTTCGCGCGCAGCGGAATCTTGTAGCCGAGCGGCCCGAATACGGTATCGGACCACGGCCCGAGCGCGAGCACGACCTGCTTCGCGCTGAGGGTGCCATGCTGCGTTTCGACCGTCCACGCATCGCCCGACGAACGCAGGCTCGTCGCGTCCCCGCTCACAAATGTGCCGCCTTCCGCTTCGAACAGACGCGCATAGCCTTTGACGAGCGCGCCCGGATTCATCACGCTCTTCGGATCCTTCCAGTGAATCGCGCCGCAGATGCCATCGCCGACGCCCGGCTCTCGCGCGCGCAGCGAGGCCGTATCGAGCACGCTTACGTGCAGGCCGTGCTCGCGCACCGCGTCGTCGGATGCCTTTGCCTCATGTTCGAACGCGGCGCGCGTGCGGAACGCCTCGATCCAGCCGCCGTCATGGACGAGGGCGCCGAGCCCCGCGCGCGCGATGAGCCGGTCGTGCTCGTCCACGCAGGCGCCGATCAACGGCATCATGTCGCGCGCGGCGGCCGCGAGGCGCTGCGGCGACGATTCCCACCAGAAACGCGCGAGCCACGTCGCATACGCGGGCAGCGCCTTGTAGTCCCAGTACAGATCGGTCGACTGGTTGCGCGCGTAGCGCAGCAGCGTGCCGAGCTTGCGTGGAAAGCCGTACGGCACGATCGACGAACGCTCGATCAGCCCCGCATTGCCGAAGCTCGTCTCCTCGCCGGGTGCGCGCCGGTCGACGAGCGCGATGCGTTGCCCGCGATCCTGCAGATGCAGCGCCGACGACACGCCGACGATGCCCGCGCCCAGCACAATGACGTCGAAATCCATAACGGTCAGCTTGTCCTTGAAATGGCTCGGGAAGCAGCCAGAAAGCAGCCAGAACGTGGCCGGAAGCGCAACGAGCGCGTGTCGCCACGCGCTCGCGCATTGAAAAGGAGAGGCCGGTTCCCGCTCAGCAGCCTATCACTTCGCGATGATGTCGCGCTTGAAGTATTTCTGCGAGAGCGACGTCAGTGTGCCGTCTTTCTTGAGTTCGGCAAGCGCGCCGTCGACCTTCGCCTGCAAGGCCTTGTCGCCTTTGCGCAGACCGAAGCCGGTCCCTTCGCCGAGCGTCGACGGATCTTTCAGCGGCTCGCCGACGATCTCGAAGCCCGCGCCCGCCGGCTTGTTCAGGAAGCCGTCGCTGGCTGTCTGCGCTTCCTGCACGGCGGCGTCGAGGCGTCCCGCGACGAGGTCCGCGTAAACCTGATCCTGGTCCTGATACGACACGACCTGCACACCCGCATTCGCCCAGTGCGCCTTGAGGAAGTCTTCCTGCGACGAGCCCTGCAACACGCCGACATGCTTGCCTTGCAGGTTCTTCACGTCCGGCTTCAAGCCCGAACCGTGCTTCGCGATCATCACGATGGGCACGACGTAGATGGGCGGCGTGAACGCGATGCTTTCCTTGCGCTTCGACGTGATGTTCATCGCCGAATTGATCACGTCGAACTTGCGCGCCTGCAGCGCGGGGATCAGGCCGTCGAACGCGTTCTCGACCCACACGCACTTCATCTTCAGCTTTGTGCAGACGGCGTTGCCGACGTCGACATCGAAGCCTTCGAGCTGGCCCGACGCGCTCTTGCTTTCGAACGGAGGGTAGGCGGCTTCGATGCCGAAGCGCAGTGTGTCGGACGATTGCGCGCAGGCGGCGCCTGCCGTCATCGCGAGGACGGCGGCAGCGAAGGAGAGCTTCAGGTTCATGACGGTTCCTGTCGTTGATGATCGGGCCACCCGCAGCGTGCGGCGGCGCAGGTGAAATATAGACTGAAAGTCCAGTATGGACTATAGGGAATACGATAGTCCAGTGATCAAAAATGCCCGGCCGATCCCCTCGTGGCCTTGTGTGATAAGCGCAAGAGCCGCATAAAACCAGACTCGATGCGATTCATGTTCTAGCAACGCTGCGTCCAGAACGAGACTTTTCTGTCCAAATTTATAAAGTCTCAAGTAGACTATCTGTCTACGATGCGATCGACCCGTCAACCGATGTATCGATCGGACAGGAATAGCAATGGTCGCTTGACGCGCCGCCTCAGGAGATGAACTCGATGAAAACCGCCTTGCCACTCGCCGTCGACGAACAGGCCGTCCGCGAAGCGCTGCCCGCCCTCGATGTGCGCCGCGCGCTGACCGCGATGTTTCGCGCGCTCGCATCCGCCGAGGCGGTGCAGCCGCCGCAGACGCTGACGCTGTTCCCGAACGGTGCCGGCGACTTCATCACCTATCTCGGCGCGCTCGCCGATGCGAAGGTGTTCGGCGCGAAGCTGTCGCCGTATATCGTGACGGGCGGGCGGCCGATCATCACCGCGTGGACGGCGCTAATGTCGATGGAAACGGGGCAGCCGCTGATGTGGTGCGACGCGGGGTTGCTCACCACCGAGCGCACGGCGGGCACGACGGCGCTCGCCGTCGACCAGCTCGCGCGCACGGATGCGAAGCGGCTGGCCGTCGTCGGCGCGGGCGCTGTCGGACTGGCGCATTTGCGACACGTCGCGCCGCTGCGTGCGTGGGAGTCGATCCGTGTTTATTCGCCCGATCTCGCCGCCAACGATGAGAAGCGCGCGGCGGTGCACGCCGCCGACGCGCGCGCCGAGGCCAGCGCGAGCCTCGCAGCCTGCGTGAAGGAGGCGGATGTGGTGATGCTTTGCACGTCGTCGGGCACGCCCGTGCTGCCGCGCGACGCGTTGACGAAACCCGCGCTCATCACGTCGATCAGCACGAACGCTGCCAACGCACATGAAATCGATCCGGCGTGGCTGCCGGAGCTGGACGTCTACTGCGACTATCGCGCGACGACGCCCGCGAGCGCCGGCGAAATGAAGCTCGCCGCGCAGCAAGGCTGGTCGCCGGAGAGCGTGAAGGGCGATCTGCCGTCGCTGCTGGCGGGCACCTGCTCGAAGCCCGCATACGGGCGGCATGCGTTCTTCCGTTCGATCGGTCTCGGCCTCGAAGACGTCGCGATTGCGAGCGAGCTGTATCGCTACCTGAGCGATCGTAGAGACCAGGCACAATAGCTACAATGTCGGTCAGCCGCCACTGTGCGCCGGGTATGAGAGGCGCGCAGCGGCACCACGAAGACACTGCGAAGCCCGTCACCGTCCGCCGATGCGCAAGAAAAAAACCTCCCCCGTCAAGGATCTGCTGCTGACCCGCTATGCGCCCATTGCGGACGGCATCGCCGCGCTGTTCTTCCCGTACGCGGAAGTCGTGATCCACGACCTGCACGACCAGACGGTGCTGTACCTCGCGAACAACCTGTCGAAGCGCGAGATCGGCGACGATTCCGCGCTCGAAGAAACCGAGCATTCGGCACGCGAGCGCGTGATCGGTCCGTATGAAAAGCTCAACTGGGACGGCCGCCGCATGCGCTGCGTGAGCAACGTGCTGTTCGACGACAACGGCCAGCCGGCGGGCATGCTGTGCATCAATTTCAACATCGCCGTGTTCGAGGACGTGCGCTCGACGCTCGATCTGTTCATCAAGGGTGCGGGCGTCGTCGCGCAGCCGGACGAACTGTTCCGCGACGACTGGCAGGAACGCATCAACACGTTCCTGCACGGCTGGCTGCGCGAGCGGCAGATCGGCCTGAACGGGCTCACGCGCGAACATCGGCGCGAACTGGTCGAAGCGCTCTATGCAGAAGGCGCGTTTCGCGGTAAGAGTTCGGCGAACTATGTCGCGAACGTGCTTGGCATGGGGCGTGCAACCGTCTATAAGCATCTGAAGCAGATGAAAGAGGGTGCGAACTGACGCATGCGACGAAGTGCGTCGACGCGACCCACGCTGCTTTGTCCGTTCAGACACCCGCGAGGAAATCACTGTGACCGTACGTTATCGACACTACAAGGGCGGTATTTACGAATTCATCTGCGAGGCGACGCTCGAATCGGATCCGAGCGTCACGATGATCGTTTATCGCGCTGACAACGGCACCATCTGGACGCGGCCGTCGTCGGTATTCTTCGAACTGATCGAGCACGAAGGCCAGACCGTGCAGCGCTTCGCGCCCATCAACTAGAAACTAGAAACGCCTGACGGGCGGCGTCGGTGTGGCCGGAATCTCGGCGGCGTCGGGCACGTCGATCACGAGATCGCTTTGCGCGACAGCCACGCACGGCAGGATATAACCTTCCGCCTTTTCTTCGGCGCTCACGCCGGGCCACTCGACCGTATAGCGCACGCTGCCCGACTCGAGACGGCACAGACACGTGCGGCACGTGCCGTTGCGGCACATGCGCGGCAGATGCAGATTCGCGAACCCCGCCGCTTCGAGCACGGTGAGCGATTCGGGCGCCTCGAACGTGCGGCCGAGCGGCTCGACGCGCACCGCGAAGGTCCGCTCGCCATGTTCATGCGTGGTTTCGTTCGATGGACGCAGCGATTCGCTGCCAGACTGTTCTTCGCGGGACATCGCGCCAACACAACCGATAGGGGGACGGGACGCAAGCTTAACGCAGCGCGACCTGGCGCGCTGCTTCGCGTGCGGGTGCGAACCGCGGCGGATCAGTGCGTGGTGCGCATCCGCATGTAGCGGTAGACCGTGTTGCGCGCAAGGCCCAGTTCGCGCGCGGCCGCCGAAATATTGCCGTTGTTGCGCGCAAGCGTCTGCTCGATCAACGTCGCCTGCAGTTCTTCCATGTTGGCTGGCTTCGACGGCGCGGCCGAATGGGCGGCGGGCACGGCCTGCAACGGCTCGTCGTCGTGCGGTGCGCAGTCGTGCAGGAAATCGTCCGGCAGATGGTCCAGTCCGATTTCGGCGGCGCCTTCGGCCATGATGCCCGCCGTGCGCAGCACGTTCGCCAGTTGCCGCAAATTGCCGGGCCAACGGCAGCGCGCGAAGCATTCGAGCACGTCGGGCGCCACGCGCGTCGGCATGTGCTCGCTGTCGGGCTCGTCGCGCCGCAGTCGCGCGAGCATCCGCTCGACGAGCACGGGCAGATCGGTGCGTTCGGCCAGCGCGGGCAGCGTGACGACGAGCCCGTTGATCCGGTAGTACAGGTCTTCGCGGAAGGTGCCTTCTTCGATCATCGCGCGCAGGTTGCGGTGTGTCGCGCAGACGATGCGCACGTCGACGGGCACCGCGCGCGTGCCGCCGAGCGGCACGACGGAGCGCTCCTGCAGCACGCGCATCAGACGCACCTGCTGCGCGAGCGGCATGTCGCCGATTTCATCGAGAAACAGCGTGCCGCCGTCGGCCTGGACGATCTTGCCGACGTTGCCGCGCTTGCGCGCGCCCGTGAACGCGCCGTCTTCGTAGCCGAACAACTCCGCTTCGATGAGCGTATCGGGCAATGACGCGCAATTGACGGCGACGAACGGCGCGTCGCGGCGCGGCGACTCTTCGTGCATCGCGCGCGCGAGCCATTCCTTGCCGGTCCCCGTCTTGCCGAGCACGAGCAGCGGAATATCGCGGCCGCGCACTTTCTCGACGCGGCCGAGCACGGCGGCCATGCGGGCGTCGCCCGTGTCGAGCGTCGCGAAGGTGATGGCGGCAGCGCGCGATCTGCACGACGCCGTCGCCGTCGCCGGTGCTGGAGGCGCCGATGCGCGCGGCGTGCCTGCGTCGGCGGAAAATGCGGGCCGTGCGGCGTATTCGGCGCGCGCCAGTACGCGCACGCCGCTGGGCAGCATCAGCGTCAGGCATTCGCCCGGCGCGCGCGACGCCTGCTGCAGCACGGCGGGAAACGCCGTGCCGAACAGCGCCTCGAACGGCTGTCCGAGCAACGCGTCGAGTGGCCGGCCGAACTGGAACAGTGCGCTGCGGTTGGCCGCGAGCAGCGTGCCGTTGGCGCCGAAGGCGGCGAGCCCTTCGAACAGCGTGCCGATGAACTCGCTGCGAGCATGAAAGCGCACGCGCACGGCATCGCCGAACTGGTTCGCGAACAACTGGTTTTCGATAATCTGCGCCGACATGCGCACGAGCGCCAGCGTGTGCTTGTGGAAGCCGCGCGGGTCGCCGCTCACATCGAGCGCGCCGATCGTGCGCCCGTACGGATCGGCGATCGGTGCGCACGAGCAGGTGAGGATGCGGTTGGCCTCGAGAAAGTGCTCGCCGCCGTGCACGACGGTCGGCTGGCCTTCGGCGAGCGCCGTGCCGACGGCATTCGTGCCGCGATGCGCCTCCGACCACGACACGCCTGCACACAGCGCGACGCGGTTCGCTTTCTCGACGAAATCGCTGTCGCCGAGACTGTGCAGGATCACGCCGTTGCTGTCGGTGAGCAGCACCATGCTTTCCGTATCGACGATCTGCGCGTGCAGCGTTTCCATCACGGGCAGCGCGTGCGCATACAGCGAGCGGTTGAGCTCGACGAGATCGCGCAGGGCGACGGACTGCAAGGGATGAAAGTCGGGCGCCTCGGACGCGCGCAGGCCGAATTCGCGCGAACGCGCATGAGCTTGCGCGAGCACGTCGGCGCGGCCCGTGACGGACGGCGTGACGGAACGTTGGGTCACTGCATGTCTCCGATGTTGTACCTGAACGCTGCCTCACAGGCGCACGTGCATGCGGCGTTGCGCAATGCAGCACGGAATGCCCGTTGAAAGTGTCGTCCGCTGGAAAACGTCCGGTCTGTGCCGACTCATGCCGGACCATCTTACAGGAGGACGCGTGGCGCGTGTTCCGCTTGCCTTCTGGCGCAGAAGTGCAATCATCGTAGACAGGCACGCGTTCGCGCCGCGTGCCGTCACTCGGGTTTCGTTCGTCGCGTTCCCGGCCAGCGCCATTTCGAGGAGAACGTCATGGTGCGTATGGAGTTGAGAGTCGTCCTCGCCACGCTTGCGATCTTCATCGCGCTAGGGGGCATCGGATTATCGATCCACGGTTCGCTCTACTATCTGGATCACGAGATCTGGACGGGCGTGATTCTGATTGCGATCGGTATTGCGGGCTGTGTGACGATGCTCACGTTGTGGCCGCGCGACTTGCCTGGCAAGACTCCGCCCGAGCATCCCGCCGACGACGCTGGACCACACGAACATCAACATCATCTGCCGACGCAGTTCTAGGTCTGTTTTCGCTGCGGTGCCGCAATTCTTGGTGCGTGGCGGCACCATGCTGGGGTATGGCGAAACAAAACTTGCGGCGCGGCGGAAGTCGTCTACAGTGGTGAGATCGACCGACGGCACGTGCGATGACGGCGTGTGTTTGCGGTCGACAGCCCGCGCTGCGATCCATAACGGAGGTGTGAACAGGGGCAGGCGCGATTTTCGGCGATGACGTTCCATCAAGGTGTTCCCCATGCAGATCAATTTCCCGAAAGAAGTCCCTGAATATTCTGGGCGCGAGCTGACTCTGGCGTTTCCGGCCATGGTCGATGGAGAACGGGTGGAATGCACGATCACCGCCGAGGCGCTGGAAGACCACTTCGGCGCGGCCTCACCGCGCATCGAAGACATGCTGGGCGCGTTCTCGACGCACCGCGAGCGGATCGAAGCCGCTACGCGGAGGTTGCTGTCGGAGACAGGGGCGCAGTGTGTCGTATTGAGGAGTGGGTATGTGAGGTTTTATGAGGCTAATTGGCGGGCGTGATGTTGTTGTTGGTGGTGGTGTCTGCGACGCGGCGTTGCCGGTTTGGTTTTTTTCGCTTTCGCTGGCATCCGCGTGATGTATTCGTGCTTCATGCGTTGCCCCTGTGCGGGGCGGCACCTACTTTTCTTTGCAGCGGCAAAGAAAAGTAGGCAAAAGAAAGCCGCTCACACCGCTAGCCCGTATGTTCGCCCAGGGGCTCTCAACGTCCCCGTCCTTCGCGCGGCATCGCGCTATTTCATGCGCGTTGCCAACGTTCCTGGATTCGCGTCACCCACTTCACACTCCCGCGTCACGTACCTCGTTACCAGACCTTCACCGCCGCCCAGGTGGCAAACTGTGTGTAGGCCATCGCGACGGAAGTGCACCACTCCGGACTGAAAAGCGGGACCACTACATCCTAGAAGCACGAACGCGTAAGGTGCGACAAGCTACACACAGTTTGCCACCTGGGCGGCGCAGACGGGTCGCTGCCGCTGGCTGCCTGCGGGTGATTGGAGTGGGTGATGCGCCTGTTCAAGGCGCTGGCAACGGGCGCAAAAAAGCGTGTTGCCGTGTGGAGTGCGGGACCCGTAGGGGGCCCGCAGGCAGGAAGAAGGATTGGCGGTGTTAGCGGCTTTCTTTTGCCTACTTTTCTTTGCCGCTGCAAAGAAAAGTAGGTGCCGCCCCGCACAGGGGCAACGCCAGCAAACCAGAGACATCACGCGGACGCCAGCGAAAGCAAAAACAAAAACCAAAACCGGCAACGCCGCGTCGCAGACAAAAGAATTTACTCAGATCCGAGATAAAAGAACCGAAACAAAAACACAGCAGCAATGATCCACACAACGAACTTGACCTGGCGAGCCCGCCCAGTGAGCAATTTCAAACCAGCATAAGAAATAAATCCAAACGCGACACCATTCGCGATGGAATACGTGAAGGGCATCATCAAAGCGGTGAGTGCAGCGGGCACGACTTCAGTGGCGTCATCCCAGGGCAGATCGGCCATTTCCCGCAGCATCAAACACGACACATACAGAAGAGCCGGTGCCGTCGCGTAGCCAGGCACAACGCCAGCCAGCGGCGCAAAGAACAGCGCGAGCAAGAACAGCACGCCAACCGTAATTGCGGTAACGCCAGTGCGCCCGCCCGCCTGTACCCCCGAAGCACTCTCGATGTAAGCCGTCGTCGACGACGTACCCAGCACCGACCCCGCGAGAATCGCAGTGCTATCCGCCAGCAACGCGCGGTTCAATCGATGCATCTTGCCGTGCACCAGCAGTCCCGCGCGATTCGCGACACCCATTAGCGTGCCCGTCGCATCGAACAGTTCGACGAGGAAGAACACCAGAACCACGTTGAGCACGCCTGTCGACAGCGCAGCCTTGATGTCGAGCTGGAACAGTGTCGGCGAGATCGACGGCGGCGCGGACACGATCCCGCGAAACTCGTTGCCGCCGAAGAAGAAGCTCAGAATCGTCACGCCGACGATGCCGATCAGGATAGCGCCGCGTACGCGCAGGAAGTCGAGCGTGACGATCGCGAAGAAGCCAATGATCGCGAGAATCACATGCGGATCGTGCAGGTTGCCGAGCGTAACGAGCGTCGCCGGGTTGCCCGTGACGATGCCCGCCGTCTTCAGCGAAATGATCGCGAGAAAGAGGCCGATGCCGCCCGTGATCGCAATGCGGATCGAATGCGGAATGCCATTGACGATCACTTCCCGCACGCGAAAGAGCGTGACGATCAGGAACAGACAGCCCGAGATGAACACCGCGCCGAGCGCGGCCTGCCACGTGAAGCCCATGCCCTTGACGACCGTGTACGCGAAATACGCGTTCAGACCCATGCCGGGTGCGCACGCAATCGGGTAGTTCGCATAGAAGCCCATGATCAGCGAAGCGAGCGCCGCGACGAGACACGTCGCAACGAACACCGAGTCTTTCGGCATGCCCGCATCGCCGAGAATCGCCGGGTTGACGAAGATGATGTAGGCCATTGTGAGGAACGTGGTGATGCCCGCGAGCACCTCCACGCGCAGGTTCGTGCCTGCTTCGTCAAAGCCGAAATACCGTTTTACGGAGTCCATGAGCCGAGTCTCTCGTCGTGTGAATGTCGTTGGTAACCGCTTGTTGTGCCGCGTCTCGTGCCGCTTCGTGACTGCCCGTGGGCGGATTTAATCACGATTGTTCAGCAAATACCGCATTTGCCGCGCGCGCGTGTAGCCGAAGCAACACTCGATAGTCGGGCGGCGAAGTCAAACGCGGATTTTGCTGGCGGAGGGCCGTGATGATACCTGAGCCGGCGCTTCAGGTCGGATTACGAGCGGAACGGGAAGGGATGCGGGAAGACGAGGGGAGGCTTGTGCAACGCGTCGATGCCCGGCGCTGGATAGACAACGCAATACGTGACGCGCTCTGCGATTTGAAGCACGCGCGTCACGCACGCATCGATCGAACGGAACTACTGCTGCGTGCCTTGAGCTTGCGCGCGATGCTGCGCGACGATGCGGCCCGCCGCGATCGCATTGGCCGGATAGTTGATCCAGTCGAGCGGATCGTAGCCAGCCTTGCGCCATTCGACGAGATCGGCCTTCACTTCGGCGCGTGTCTTGGGCGTGTTCTGGTCATACGCGCGCGATGTCTGCGCAAATGCGGACGACACGGCTGCTGCGCCGATGAGCGCGCCCAGAACCATACGAGGAATCAGCTTCATGGCAGGGGCCCTGAAAAGTTAGGATGACCCCCTTATTTTAGGTTCTGTATCCGCATTGAGTAAGGTTCGTAACTGAAATGAACCGTTGCTCACTTTGCGCCAAATGGGCTCTGCCAGCCGCATCAATCATGCGTGCAGGGTCGACGCTAGCCCATATGCTGAGAAGGCTTGCCCATTCGATCGAGTACGGCCGTCAACAGATCGACGGGCAGCGGAAACACGATCGTCGAGTTCTTGTCGGCGGCAATGGTCGTCAGCGTCTGCAAGTAGCGCAACTGCATCGCCTGCGGTTGTTGCGCGAGCATCTGCGCGGCCTGCAACAGCTTCTCCGACGCCTGCAACTCGCCCTCGGCATGAATCACCTTGGCGCGGCGCTCGCGCTCGGCTTCTGCCTGACGCGCAATCGCGCGGATCATCGTTTCGTTGATGTCGACATGCTTGATCTCGACATTCGATACCTTGATGCCCCACGCGTCCGTCTGCGCATCGAGCACCCGCTGGATATCGGTGTTCAGCTGCTCGCGCTCGGAGAGCAGTTCGTCGAGGTCGTGCTTGCCGAGCACGGCGCGCAGCGTGGTCTGCGACAACTGGCTGGTCGCTTCGAAGTAACGCGCGACCTGAATCACCGCGCGCTCCGGATCGACGACGCGAAAGTACACGACAGCATTCACCTTGACGGACACGTTGTCGCGCGTGATCACGTCCTGCGGCGGCACGTCGAACACGACGGTGCGCAGATCCATGCGCACGACCTGCTGCACGACGGGGATGATCAGCACGAGGCCCGGGCCCTTGACCTTCCAGAAGCGGCCGAGCATGAACACGACGCCGCGCTCGTACTCGCGAAACACGCGTACCGACGAAGCGACCAGCACGATCGCCAGAAGAATCAGGATGCTGCCGAAGCCGAAAGTGAAACCGATCATGTGCGTTCTCCTTGTGATGAGGCCGGGTTCGCGGGCACGACGGTGAGCATGAGGCCGCGCCGCCCGGTCACGCGCACCGCATTGCCTGCCGCGAGCGGCGCGTTGCTGCAGACACGCCAGCGCTCGCCATGCACGCGCGCCCAGCCGACGCGCTCCGGCTCGCCATGCAGCAGGCTGTCGGACCGGACCTCGGCGCGGCTTTCCATTGAATCGGCATCGGCGGCGACCAGGCCGTCGTCGAGCACGACGCCGACGCTGCCGATCATCGCCTCGGCACCCGTCACGACAGGCCGCCGCCGCGAACGCAGCACGAGGCTCGACACGCCGAAAATGAACAACACGCTGAATACGACGACGGCGGCGATCATCGGCAGCGGAATGCCATAGCCGGGCACATCGGTATCGATCAGCATCAGCGCGCCGATCGCGAACGCGACGATACCGCCGAAGCCGAGCGCGCCGAAGGTCGGCAGAAACGCTTCGGCGATCAGAAACGCCAGACCGAGGAAGATCAGACCGAGACCCACGTAATTGACGGGCAGCAGTTGCAGCGCGAACAGGCCCAACAGCAGGCTGATCGCGCCCGCGACGCCGGGCAGCACGAAGCCGGGATTCGCGAACTCGAAGAACAGGCCATACATGCCGATCATCAGCAAGATCAAGGCCACGTTCGGATCGGTGATGACGGCGAGGAAGTGGTTGCGCCAGTCCGCTTCGAGCGTGACGACGGGCGCGTGCGCCGTCGTCAGGTGCTGCGCGCCGGCTGCCGTGTCGTAGGTGCGGCCGTCCAGTTGCCGCAGCAGATCGGGAAGGTCGCGCGCAATGATGTCGACCACTTTCTGCTCGAGCGCGTCGCGCGCCGACAGGCTCACGGCTTCGCGCACCGCGCGCTCGGCCCATTCCACGTTGCGGCCGCGCAGTTGCGCGAGGCCGCGGATATACGCCTGCGCGTCATGAAGCTGCTTGCGCAGTTCCGTCGACTGACTGTCGAGCGCGAGCGCGCCCGATGCAGCATTGTCCCTGGCGGCCGGGCTCGATGACGGGCTCGACGAAGGCGCTGCGCCCGGCAACGCGGGCGGCTGGCCAGGCCGGGGCGCATCCTGTCCGCCGATGCCCAGCTGCACGGGCGACGCTGCGCCGAGATTGGTACCGGGCGCCATCGCCGCGATGTGGCTTGCATACGTGATGTAGGTGCCCGCGCTCGCGGCGCGCGCGCCGCCGGGCGCGATATAGGTTGCGACGGGCACGGGCGACGCGAGAATCGCCTTGATGATCTGCCGCATCGAGGTGTCGAGTCCGCCTGGCGTATCGAGTTGCAGTACGGCGAGTTGCGCGTGGTCCTCCGCCGCGCGGGCGAGACCGCGCACGATGAAGTCGGCAGTGGCGGGGCTGATCGCGCCCGCGACGGGAATCACGACTACGCTGCCGGGCGCGATGGCCGGCTGCGCAGCATCGGCGCAAGGGCCGAAGATTGCCGCGCAGCATACCGTCAACGCGAGCAGCAGTGCTCGCCGCAACGGTGTGCACGTGCCATGGGCGACGACGCGTAGCGCGCGAGCCCATGCAGTGCGGACCTCGGCGGCCGCAACTGCACCGTACGCGCTGCGATTCGCGAAGCATGCGCGACCGGACAAACGTCGCAAACCCGCTTGCCGGATCGGGAGAAGCCGGTAGGTTCCCATCGTCGACGGCCGGGCGCGCGGCGACGGATCACGTTCGTATGCGGCGCGCCTGGCCTGAAAAAGCTGGCCTGTCTTAAGCTTAGTCGGATTCCGCGGGTTCCGCGCGGCGGGACATACCCGTGCCCGGCGCTGCATTCACCGCCCGATAATCCGCCGGCCGCATCCCCGTCCACTTGCGGAACGCACGATGAAACGCACTCGGCTCCGCAAAGCCGAGCGTCGCAGCGATGTCGGCGATCGGCCGGCCGCCGCGCTGCAGTTCCGTGATCGCGATGTCGCGCCGCAAGTCGTCCTTGATCGACTGGTACGTATAGCCTTCCTGCTTCAGATGCCGGCGCATCGTCGCCTCGGCGACGTGCAGGCGTTGCGCCATCTCGTCGGAGCCGGGCCACGCGGCCATCGGCAGCGCACGCAACGTTTTGCGCACGCGTGCCGCGAGCGAGCCGGGATTGCGGTACTTGATGATGAAACTCGCGGGCGCGTCGCGCAGGAAGGGCTTGACGGACTTCGTGGTCTGCACGACAGGCAGGTCCAGAAAGCCGGGTGCGAGGTCGACGTACGACTCGCGTTGATCGAACGACAGGTCGTCGCAGAACATCAGCCGGTATTCGTGCGCGGCGGGCGGCTCCGCGCAGCGAAAGCGCGCTTCGATCAGCGGAATGCGCCGCCCGACCAGCCAGCACACCAGTCCATAAACCAGAATGAAGTACGTTGCGTAGGCAAACATGGCCGGCTGCGGCGCGCCGTCCCGATGATCGAATGCGAGGCGCACGCAGTCGTCGCGTTTGACGATCTGCACGCTCATGTCGTCGAGGACGAGGCGCATGAAGCCGACCGCGCGCGCCAGCGCCTGGCCGCCGTTGCGCGCGGTCAGCGCCATCTGCGTCATCGCGATGAAGCTGCCGCTCTTCATCGCGTGGGAATCCTGGCCGAAGAACTCGTCGTCGAGTGCGCGGGCGATGTTGGCCCACAGCGCGCCGTATTGCGCGGGCGTGACGCGGCTCTTTGCGCTGCCGAGCATCTGCGGCGCGATGCCCGCCGTCTCGACGATGGGCAGCACGTCGACGCCGCGAGCCCGAGCGAGCGCCAGCGTTTCTTCGACGAGACTCACGGAGATCGTGCCTCTTTCGGCTTTCATGCAGTCGGGATCCTTGTGTCGGCAGGAAGGCTGCGTTTCGTGCGTTCTTCGTGCGTTCTGGCAAATGCGCTCACATTGACGGCAATGCGCGCCTCGTAGTGCCCGCCATTTTGCCGCATAGGCGAGGCTGCCGGTATCCGGATATGGCAAATGCGCTCACGCAGATTGATCGAACGCGGCATCGAATCCCGCTTTCGCGCCGCCTACACTGGGTGCCATCGAACGCGCCTTGTGTGCAACGCAGCAGGCGCGTCAGCCAAACCGGAGAGGACACGCAGACACATGGACGAGTTCTATACCGACGATCAGCGGATGATCCGCGACGCGGCTCGCGACTTTTCGGTCGAATGCCTCGCGCCGAACGCAGCGCAATGGGACCGCGAAGGCGCGTTGCCTGCGCAAGTCGTCAGACAGATGGGCGAGCTTGGTTTTCTCGGCATGATCGTGCCGTCCGAATGGGGCGGCTCGTATACCGACTACATCGCGTATGCGCTCGCGCTGGAAGAAATCGCCGCCGGCTGCGCTGCGTGCGCGACGATGATGAGCGTGCACAACTCGGTCGGCTGCGGTCCGATCCTCAATTTCGGCAACGACGCACAGAAAGACCGCTATCTCGCCGACCTCGCGACGGGCAAGCGCATCGGTGCGTTCTGTCTGACCGAGCCGCACGCGGGCAGTGAGGCGAACAACATTCGCACGCGCGCCGTGCTCCGCGACGGCCAATGGGTGATCAACGGCAGCAAGCAGTTCGTGACGAACGGCTCGCGCGCGAGCATCGCGATCGTGTTCGCCGTCACCGATCCCGAGGCGGGCAAGCGCGGCATCTCGGCCTTCATCGTGCCGACGGATACGCCGGGCTTCAACGTCGGGCGGCCCGAGAGCAAGCTCGGCATTCGCGCCTCGGATACCTGTCCAATTTCACTCGACGATTGCGCGGTGCCCGAAGCGAACCTGCTTGGTGCGCCGGGCGAAGGCTTGCGCATCGCGCTGTCGAATCTGGAGGGCGGCCGCATCGGCATCGCGGCGCAGGCGATCGGCATCGCGCGTGCGGCCTTCGACGCAGCGCGTATCTATGCGAATGAGCGCATCCAGTTCGGTAAGGCGTTGAAGGAGCACCAGACCATTGCCAACATGCTCGCCGACATGGCTACGCGTCTGAACGCCGCGCGGCTGCTCGTGCATCACGCGGCGCGGCTGCGCAGCGCGGGGCGGCCGTGTTTGTCGGAAGCGTCGCAGGCGAAGCTGTATGCCTCGGAGGTGGCCGAGGAGGTTTGCTCGAAGGCGATCCAGATTCACGGCGGTTATGGCTACCTCGAAGACTACGCGGTCGAGCGGCACTATCGCGATGCACGCATCACGCAGATTTACGAAGGGACGAGCGAAGTACAAAGAATGGTTATCGCGCGGCATGTTTGAGCGCAGAATAATCCGCTAATAAAGCGCGATCGGCGCAGCGCGAGAGGGACCTGAGTAAGCGCTAAAGCGCTAACTCAGGCCGACTCCGCATGGGATCCGGGTAGGCGCTGAAGCGCCAACCCGGATCGACCGCGAGAGGGACCTGAGTAAGCGCTAAAGCGCAAACTCAGGTCGACTCCGCATGGGATCCGGGTAGGCGCTGAAGCGCCAACTCGGATCGACCGCGAGAGGGACCTGAGTAAGCGCTAAAGCGCAAACTCAGGTCGACTCCGCATGGGATCCGGGTAGGCGCTGAAGCGCCAACTCGGATCGACCGCGAGAGGGACCTGAGTAAGCGCTAAAGCGCTAACTCAGGTCGACTCCGCATGGGATCCGAGTAGGCGCTAAAGCGCCAACTCGGATCGACATGGAGACGACAATGACGGCAGCCCAAGGCTTTTTCGAAGCGCGCGACCTGTTGTTGCGCCATCGCACGGACTATGAGCGCGCATATAGCGAGTTCAGATGGCCGGAACTCGGGGAGTTCAACTGGGCACTCGATTATTTCGACGTCGTCGCGCAAGGCAATCACAATCCGGCGCTGTGGATCGTCGACGACGCCTCGCAGGAAGGGCTGAAGCTGTCGTATGCGCAGATGTCCGAGCGCTCGTCTCGGATGGCGAATTTTCTGCGTGGGCTCGGCGTGGGGCGCGGCGATCGCCTTCTGCTGATGCTGCCCAATCGCGTCGAACTGTGGGACGTGATGCTCGCGGCGATGAAGCTCGGCGCGATCGTGCTGCCCGCCACCACGCAACTGTCGCCCGACGATGTGCGCGACCGCGTGCAGATCGGCGGTGCGAATGTCGTCGTGGTCGATAGCGTGGAGACGGCCAAGTTCGATGGACTCGACGCGGCGGTGAAACGCATCTCGGTCGGCGCGCCGCGCGACGGCTGGACGGACATCGCGGCCGCATACGAATCATCGCCAGCATTCACGCCCGACGGCCCGACGCGCGCTACCGATCCGATGCTGCTGTA
The DNA here is from genome assembly GCF_017104565.1 of Paraburkholderia sp. Tr-20389. GTDB lineage: Bacteria > Pseudomonadota > Gammaproteobacteria > Burkholderiales > Burkholderiaceae > Paraburkholderia. Next base: position 73,235 of record NZ_JAAGPD010000042.1, read on the forward strand.
CTTCACGTCGGGCACGACGTCGAAGCCGAAGCTCGTCGAACACACGCATCAGAGCTATCCCGTCGGCCATCTGTCGACGATGTACTGGATCGGCCTGCAACCCAACGACATCCACTGGAACATCAGTTCGCCGGGCTGGGCCAAGCACGCGTGGAGCTGCTTCTTCGCGCCGTGGAATGCGCAGGCCTGCGTGTTCGTCTACAACTTCGCGCGCTTCGTACCGAAGGAAACGCTGGATGTGCTGGTGCGCTGCAACGTCACGACGCTGTGCGCGCCGCCTACCGTGTGGCGCATGCTCGTGCAGGAACCGCTCGCGTCGTATGCCGTGAAGCTGCGCGAGATCGTCGGCGCGGGTGAGCCGTTGAACCCCGAGATCATCGAGCGCGTGCGGCATGCATGGAACATCACGATCCGCGACGGCTATGGGCAGACGGAAACCACCTGCCAGATCGGCAACCCGCCGGGGCAGCCGGTCGTGGCCGGCTCGATGGGGCGACCGCTGCCGGGCTATCGCGTCGAACTCGTCGACGCCGACGATCATCCCGTGACGGAAGGCGAAATCGCGCTGCCGCTCGATGTGCGTCCGCTCGGCCTGATGACGGGCTACGCGAACAATGCCAAGGCCACCGAACACGCGATGCGCAACGGCTACTACCACACGTCCGATGTCGCGATGCGGCGCGACGATGGTTATCTCGTGTACGTGGGCCGTTCCGATGACGTGTTCAAGTCGTCCGATTACCGGCTGAGTCCGTTCGAACTCGAAAGCGTGCTGATCGAGCACGAAGCGATTGCTGAAGCGGCCGTCGTGCCGAGCAACGATCCGCTGCGTCTGTCGGTGCCGAAGGCATTCGTCACTGTGCGTCATGGTTTCGAAGCCGGCCCCGAACTCGCGCGCGACGTATTCCGCTTCTCGCGCGAAAAGCTCGCGCCATACAAACGCATTCGACGCCTGCAATTCAGCGATCTGCCGAAGACGATCTCCGGCAAGATCCGCCGCGTCGAACTAAGGCGGCGCGAACTGGAGCGCACGGGCGAGCCCGCGCGTCTGCCTGACGAGTACTGGGAAGAAGATTTCCCCGAGCTTCGCAACGGCAATGGCAACTGAGTCCTGACACCGATATTGATCAAGGAGACACCGAGCATGAGCGCAATTCCAACGACAGTCGCAAGCCAGAAGGTCGAGACCGTGAAGCTGCTGATCAACGGCGAGTTCGTCGAATCGAGCGCGACCGAGTGGCGCGACATCGTGAATCCGGCGACGCAGCAGGTGCTCGCGCGCGTGCCGTTTGCGACGCGAGAAGAAGTGGACGCCGCGATCCGCTCCGCGCATGCCGCATTCGCGACGTGGAAGAACACGCCGATCGGCGCGCGCATGCGCATCATGTTGAAGTATCAGGCGCTGATTCGCGAGCACATGCCGCGCATCGCGAAGACGCTGACGGCGGAGCAGGGCAAGACGCTGCCCGATGCCGAGGGCGATATCTTCCGCGGCCTCGAAGTGGTCGAGCACGCGTGTTCGATCGGCACGCTGCAACAGGGCGAGTTCGCGGAGAATGTGGCGGGCAGTGTCGACACGTACACGCTGCGTCAGCCGATTGGCGTGTGCGCGGGCATTACGCCGTTCAACTTCCCCGCGATGATTCCGCTGTGGATGTTCCCGATGGCGATCGTATGCGGCAACACGTTCGTGCTGAAGCCTTCGGAACAGGATCCGCTGTCGACGATGCAACTCGTCGAACTCGCGATCGAAGCGGGCGTGCCGAAGGGCGTGCTGAACGTCGTGCATGGCGGCAAGGAAGTCGTCGATGCGCTTTGTACGCATGAACTGGTGAAGGCGATTTCGTTCGTCGGCTCGACGGCCGTGGGCACGCATGTGTACAACCTGGGCAGCCAGCATGGCAAGCGTGTGCAATCGATGATGGGCGCGAAGAATCATGCTGTCGTGTTGCCTGATGCGAATCGCGAGCAGACCTTGAATGCGCTGGTTGGTGCCGGCTTTGGCGCGGCGGGGCAGCGGTGTATGGCGACTTCTGTTGTCGTGCTGGTGGGTGCGTCGAAGGACTGGTTGCATGAACTCGTCGAGAAGGCGAAGACGTTGAAGGTGAATGCGGGTCATGAGCCGAAGACGGATGTCGGGCCGGTTGTTTCGCGTGCCGCGAAGGCGCGGATTCTGGGTTTGATCGAAAAGGGTGTGGAGGAAGGCGCCACGTTGGCGCTGGATGGGCGCGATGTGGAGGTGGCTGGCTACGCCGATGGGAATTTTGTCGGACCGACGGTGTTTAGCGACGTGAACGTCGGGATGGAGATCTACAAGACAGAGATCTTTGGGCCTGTGCTGTGTGTGATGACCGTGCCTACGCTTGATGATGCGATTGCGCTCGTGAATGCGAATCCGATGGGTAATGGCGTTGGTCTCTTCACGCAGAGCGGCGCGGCGGCGCGCAAATTCCAGAGTGAAATCGATGTCGGACAGGTGGGGATCAATATTCCTATTCCCGTGCCGGTGCCTTTTTTCAGTTTTACCGGGTCTCGGGGATCCAAGCTTGGGGATCTTGGGCCTTACGGCAAGCAGGTTGTGCAGTTTTATACGCAGACCAAGACCGTTACCGCTCGATGGTTCGACGACGTTACTGTTGTCGATGGTGTGAATACAACCATCGCTCTGCGGTAAGTTTTTTGTCTGCGACGCAGTCGCCATTCTGGTTTTTTTTTGCTGGCGAGCGCCTCATTCGCGCTGGCATCCGCGATTTCACGTCGGTGGTCATGCGTTGCCCCTGTGCGGGGCGGCACCTACTTTTCTTTGCAGCGGCAAAGAAAAGTAGGCAAAAGAAAGCCGCTCACACCGCTAGCTTTTGTACTTGCCTGCGGGCCCCCAACGGGTCCCGCACTCCACGCGGCACCGCATCGTTTTGAACCCGTTGCCATCGTGCTAACTTATGCATCACCCGCTTTACATCCCCGCGTGAAGGGCTGCGTTACCTGAAAGTCCACCGCCGCCCAGGTGGCAAACTGTGTGTAGGCCGTCGCAATGGAAATGCACGACTCCGGACTGAAAAGCACGATCGGTGTCGTAAAAGCGCGAATGCGTACGGTGCGACAACCTACACACAGTTTGCCACCTGGGCGGCACGGACGAGTCGCTGCCGCTGGCTGCGCTACGGGTGACTGGAGTGGGTGATGCGACTGTTAAGGCGTTGGCAACGGGCGCAAAACAAAGTGTTGCCGTGTGGAGTGTGGGACCCGTTGGGGGCCCGCAGGCAGGAACAAGCACTGGCGGTGTGAGCCCGCTTTCTTTGCTTACTTTCTTTGCGGCGGCAAAGAAAGTAAGTGCCGCCCCGCACAGGGGCAACACCAGCAAACCAGAAGCAAACCGCGGATGCCAGCGAAAGCAAAAAACCAAAAACCAAAAAAGCAAAACGACGACTGCGTCGCAGACAGCACAAAGGAGGACATCTGACATGAAGATCGGCTTCATAGGACTAGGCAACATGGGCGCGCCGATGGCGCACAACCTGCTAAAAGCGGGCCACACGTTAAACGTATTCGATCTCAACGCGCACGCAGTGCAATCGCTAGCAGCCGAAGGCGCAACGGCGTCAAGAACACCAAAAGCAGCATCCACAGACGTGGAATATGTAATAACGATGCTCCCGGCGGCAGCACACGTAAAAGCGGTGCTAACAGGAGAAGACGGCATCCTCGCGGGCATCGCGAAGAACGTAACGATCATCGACTCAAGCACCATCGACCCAGCCAGCGTAAAAACCTTCGCCGAACTGGCGAACCAAAACGGCAATACGTTCGTGGACGCCCCGGTATCAGGCGGCACAGGCGGCGCAACAGCCGGCACGCTCACCTTCATGGTGGGCGGCAGCGCAACAGCCTATGAGCACGTCAAACCCATCCTGCAAGCAATGGGCAAAAACATCGTCCACTGCGGTGACACCTCGACCGGTCAGGTCGCAAAGATCTGCAACAACCTCGTGCTCGGCATCACAATGGCCGGCGTCTCCGAAGCGATGGCGCTGGGCGTTGCGCTCGGCATCGACCCTAAAGTGCTCGGCGGCATCATCAATACGTCGACGGGCCGCTGCTGGAGTTCCGACACCTACAACCCGTTCCCCGGCGTGATCGAAACCGCGCCGTCGACGCGCGGCTATACAGGCGGCTTCGGCACCGACCTGATGCTCAAGGATCTCGGCCTCGCCACCGATGCCGCCAGGCTCGCGCGCCAACCCGTCTATCTCGGCGCGCTCGCGCAGCAGCTCTATCAGACGATGAGCACCAAAGGCGCAGGCAAGCTCGACTTTTCCTCCGTCATCAAGCTGTATCGCAACGAAGGAGACGCGTGATGATCGAACTCGATTACGCCCATGACGGCAGCGTCGCGCTGCTGTCCTTGAAGCGCCCGCCCGCGAATGCATTTACGCCGGAAGGGCTGCTGCAGTTGCAACACATCGTCGGGCGGCTCAATGGCGAAGCGCAGGTGCGCGCGATCGTGATCACGGGCGACGGTTCGAAGTTCTTCAGCGCGGGAGCCGACCTCAACACGTTCGCCGACGGCAACAAGGAAGTCGCGCGTACGGCGGCGACACGCTTCGGCACCGCCTTCGAGGCTCTGCAGAACGCACGGCCGGTCGTGATCGCGGCGATCAACGGTTACGCGATGGGCGGCGGGCTCGAATGCGCGCTTGCGTGCGATATCCGCATCGCCGAGCAGCATGCCGTGATGGCGCTGCCGGAAACGGCCGTCGGTTTGCTGCCGTGCGGCTGCGGCACGCAGACGCTGCCCTGGCTCGTCGGCGAAGGTTGGGCGAAACGCATCGTGTTGACGGGCGAGCGCGTCGATGCGGCGACGGCACTGCGCATCGGCCTCGTCGAAGAAGTGGTCGAGAAGGGCGCGTCGCGCGAGTTCGCGCTCGCGATGGCGGCGCGCGTCGCGGGCCTGAGTCCGCAGGCCGTCACGTTCAGCAAGGAACTCATCCAGCAGGCGCGCAACGGCGTGCCGCGCGCAGCGGCGCTCGCCGTCGAGCGCGAGCGTTTCGTCGATCTGTTCGACGGCGCGGATCAGCGCGAGGGCGTCAATGCGTTCCTCGACAAGCGTGCACCGCAATGGCAAGCCGCGCAAATCACACAAACGAGCGAGCCGCAGCGATGAGCGCCGTCCTCCAGCAGGAAGTCATGCGCGAACGGGAAGTGTTGTTTCGCGTCGTCAATCGCGTCGCGATCGTCACGCTCAACCGGCCTGCGGCGCTCAATGCGCTATCGCACGACATGGTGCGTGAACTGGCTTCGCTGATCGAACGTTGCCGCAACGATAGCGAGATCGTCGCCGTCGTGTTGCGCGGCGCGGGCGCGAAAGGCTTCTGCGCAGGCGGCGATGTGCGCGCGCTTCACGGCATGCGCCAGCGTAACGACAGCGGCTGGCAGCAGTTCTTCATCGACGAATACCGGCTCGACTACGCACTGCACACATTTCCGAAACCCGTCGTCGCGCTGCTCGACGGCATCACGATGGGCGGCGGCATGGGGCTGGGCCAGGCGGCGCGGCTGCGCATCGTCACCGAACGCACGAAGATCGCGATGCCGGAGACGCGTATCGGCTTTCTGCCGGACGTCGGCGCGACGCGCTTTCTTTCCATGATGCCCGCCGAGCTCGAACTGTACGTCGGGTTGACCGGCGCGACGCTGACGGGCGCCGATGCGCTGCATTGCCGGCTCGCCGATCTGTGCGTGCCGTCCGAATGGCTCGATACGTTCGAAGAGCGCCTGTTGCGCGTGTCGACAGCCGACATCGCCGCCGGCGATCTGTTGCGCGCGTTGCGCACCGTCTTCGAGCCGCCGTGCAACATCGTTCCGCATGCGGGGCTCGGCGCTTTCACGCAGGCGATCATGCGCCATTTCGACAAGCGTTCGGGCGTCGAGCGCATCGTTGCGGCGCTGCGCCAGGATCTTGAGCGAGAGCATCCGCGCGAGATGCGTCAATGGTTGCAGGCCACCTACGACGCGCTCACGTCGCACTCGCCGACCATGCTGTACGTGACACGCGATGCGCTGTTGCGCGGCCGTCAGATGACGCTCGCCGAATGCTTCCGGATGGAATTGGGCATCGTCACGCGCGCGATCGAAGAGGGCGATTTCAGCGAAGGCGTGCGCGCACATCTCGTCGACAAGGATCGCAAGCCGCGCTGGGCGCCGGCGACGCTTGCGGAAGTGCGGCCGGAACGTGTGCGGCATTTCCTGTCGTCGCCGTGGCGCACGCAGGCGCATCCCCTGGCGAGTCTCGGCGAGGAGCCGGCCGTCGTGTAACGCCCCGTGTGTGTGAAGCGACACGACACCGCAATCGAAACGAGGCCCAATGGGCCTCGTTTCATTTATCCCGACCCCGTGTTCAACGAACTGGGCGCGCAGAGGGCGCGGAGATCGGGCTCGCGGGCGTGGCGGCCGCGATCGCCGATGCCGTGCATCACGCGACGGGCGTCAGGGTGCGCAAGCCGCCCGTGATGATTGAGGATCTGCTCGCGGGCTAAGCCGCGATGGCGAGGTTTGACGTCAGTCAGTCACGCTTCGCCTGCCGCTTCAGGGCCCGTTGCAGGCGTCGTCGCGGCGCCTGCAGCGTCGTGCTCGCCCGCACCGCTCACGCGCCCGATCCACCTGCACGCGAACACGGCCGCCGCGGCCGCGAGCCACTCCACCGTGCCGTTTTCGCTTATTCCTTAGGCGCCATTCTGGAATGACGCGAATCGCAATGCGCAAACGGTTCCATTCGTTGTGCACACCCGCATGCATTGACGACCATCGGGACGCGAATTGTCCCAACGCGCACCTATAGTGTTGTCATTGCAGAGCGCACACCAGACAAACACGACGGGGAACAAGAATGGCCACTGAATATCTGCGCGACGACCACTATCACATCATCGACTCGATCGAGACCGACTCGAGCGGTAAGCAGATTGCGCGTGACGCGCATTACCACAGGCTTGGCGAATACGATCCCCGGGCCGATCAAACCCGCGACGTTTCGTTCCGGATCATCGGGACGGGCAATCAACTTTCGGCATTGATCTGGCGCGCAGTCAGATAGCCCGAGTCGCGCATTGTCATTGGCCGACGAGAATCGTCGGCCAATGCTGATAGAAAGTAGAGCCGGTGCCGTAATTGCCATAGTGTATTCATGGCGACCAGGCACGTCATCGGGACGCCGTTTGTCCCAAGCGCGATGCAAATCGTGTGAGTGAATCCACGCACACGGTGGCATTGGAGACACAGACTCACTGTATTCGCCTGAGAGGACTCAGAATGCTGAACAACAATTCTCCCCTTGAGAGCCTTGCGGCCTTTGCAATCGTCTTTGCCACCGGCATCCTGTCGACGGTCGTGCTCGGCAAATACATCGAAAAGGTGCGCCGCGACGCACAGCATGCCGAGCCTGGCGCAGCATGAGCATCTAACACACCGACTTCGCCGTTTCCACTCCAGCAAGCGTTCGCTCCATGCCGATTCCCGCCCCTCCTATGAAATTGACCTGCCGCACTTGCGGCTGGCACCGCATTTACAGGCCGCGCAGCGACGTGCTAATGGTGCTGGGCGCATGCGAAGCGTGTGGGAGTGAGGACATCGAGATGAGGCCGGCGCGGCCATTCGATAGTCCCGGCACGTTGGCCGCGTGGTTGTTGGACCGTCTCAGCGGCCGCTCGCGCACCAGGTTCTAGCGGCGCGCGCGTGCGGACATTTACATAACAACGACACAGACCACGGCGGACAGGCATAAGGAACAACGAGGGCCGTACTGGATGAAAGATCAACAACGGGAAATGGAGCAGGCTGCCGCCTGGCTGCACGACGCGGATGGACTGCTGGTCACGGCAGGTGCAGGGATCGGCGTGGATTCGGGGTTGCCTGACTCTGCGAGAGCCGTAAATCGATCTGGCAAAAGGCATCGGCATTCGGGGCGGCGCGCTTGAGGGACTGACGGCAATCGATGCTGCGCTTGCCGGGGACTGAGCACAGGCTCAAGAAAGCGGCAAAAAGTGCCGTTAAACCCGAGACCATCCACTCACGCGACTCTATCGTTCAATGTCCGACATCGACCGCGAAATCATGCGCGTGCTTCCCGACGCAGCCACGCAAAGCGATTACCTGAGCACGCCAGACATCTACCGGCGGCTGGCGGGCACCGTGCAGAACATGCCGTGGCCGAAGACGGTTCACCGGCATCTCGCCCGGCTCGAGGAAGAAGGTCTCGTCGAGACAGGCCAGCGCGGCACGGCCTCCGTCTGGCGCAGGAAGGCGGGGGCGAGCGGCCTCGCCGCCAAGGCCGGCGCGATGATCAATTTCGACGACACGTACGTTGACGATGCGCTGCATGTGCAAGGCACGGTCATGTTGAGCCAGCGGTTGCGCTGGCGGCTGCGTTCGTTCGGCCCGAACGTCGAACTGCTCGGACCTGCGAGCCTGCGTGCCGAGCTTGCTGCGGAAGCGGCGGAGCTTGCGAACATCTATAGCAACTAGCACGTCGCGCGAGGCAACGAAGCATGGCTCGGATTTTCCCAACCGACTGGAACGACAAGCTCGTGAACGGCGCGGCGAAGCGCGAGATCGAAACGCTCGGCACTCTGCATCGCGGCTTGCCTGACACGTACGCTGTTTATCACGGCGTGCACTGGACGCAACTCAACAAAGGATTTTCGATCTTCGGCGAAGCCGACTTCGTGGTCGTCAGCCCGACCGGCCGCGTGCTCGTGATCGAGCAGAAATCGGGTGCGCTCGAAGAGACACCCGACGGCCTCGTGAAGCTCTACGCGGGCAAGCGCAAGAGCGTGTCCTCGCAGATCGCGCGGACCATCGGCGGCATGCACAAGCGCTTTTCAGGCGCGTTCGGCGCGCAGAACTACAAGCTTGAAGAGATGTTGTATTGCCCGGACTATCGGGTGATGAATCCCTCGATAGCCGGCGTCAACCCGGAGCGGATCGTCGACGCGACGCGCAGCGATCAACTCGTGCAGATTGTCGAACGCATTCTTCCTGCCGACGAACCGGCGCAACCCTGCCGGGCGCGCCTCCATGCTTTTCTCGCCGACGAGCTTTCACTGATGCCGGATGTCCGGGCGATGATTGGTGAAGTCAACCGGCACGTAACGCGCGTGTCTGGTGGTCTTGCGACGTGGGTGCGGTCGATCGAATTCGAGCCGTTCAGGCTGCGAGTAATCGGTACGGCCGGCTCCGGCAAGACGCAGCTCGCAGTCCGCGTGCTCGATGATGCCGTCAAGGCGGGACAGCGCGCGCTTTACCTTTGTTTCAACCGCCCACTGGCCGATCATCTGCGGCATATCGCACCTGAAGGCGTGACCATACTCACGTATCACCAGCTCTGCCAGTGGGCAGCGGCACGCATAGGTCAGGTAGTCGACTTTGCCGACCAGCACGTATTCCGGACGCTCGAACACGCGTTGCTCGATGCGCAGTTCGACGAGGCTGAGTGTTTCGACACGGTGATCGTCGACGAAGGCCAAGACTTCCATCAAACATGGGTTGCGCCCGTAGAACGCCTGTTGCGCGAGAACGGCCGCTTCTGGTGGCTGGAAGATCCGATGCAGAATCTGTACTTGCGAAGCAGTGTTGAACTGCCGGGGTGGGTCGCAGTGCGCGCCATGGCCAATCATCGCAGCCCGCATGACATCGTGCAGTTCATCGACATGCTGGCGGACGCGCCGATGAAGGTCGACGCGGCGGGACCGTTCACCCGCTCGGATGTCCGTACGATGACCTACGCCGGCGGCAACGCGATGCAGGCCACCCGTGAAGCACTCGACGAAGCGATGGCGGCCGGCTTCTTGCCATCCGACATCGCGCTGCTGACATTCAGTGGGCGCGAGAAATCGCTACTGGCCAGGTTCGACCAGCTTGGAAGCCATACGCTGCGCAGCTTTACGGGCGAATATGACGAGCGCGGCGCCCCACGCTATCGCGATGGCGAGATCATGATGGAGAGCGTCTATCGCTTCAAAGGGCAAAGCGCTCCCTGCGTGATTCTGACGGAAGTCGATTTCGAACAGTTCGACGATACGGTGTTCCGACGCCTGTTCGTCGGTGCGACGCGCGCGACGATGAAACTGATCGTCGTGATGTCGGAGCGTGCGCAGACGCAACTGATCGAACGAATGTCATAGCGCACGTCAATCCTCATTGCGCATCCAGCTGCTGCGCGATCATGCGCAGCACCTCGCGCCTCACCACATGACGCGTCCCCTCGGGGCGCGTCGACGAGGCTGCAATCAATCGCCCTAGCCGCGCGAGCGCAGCCTGCGGCGACAACGTGCCCGAAAGCGCCCAGTGGCCTGAGCGTCTTTTCAGCAACTCATCCGGGCTGCCCGTAAACAGAACCATTTCGTTGCGGCCCGCGGCATACGATGCCAGAACGGCCTGATTCGCCTGGATACTGTGCCAGCAAAACGCATCGTTCGCGCGGCGCGTGGGCTGGACCAGATGCACGACGATGTCGGCATCCGTCTCACGCCTGAGGCGCGAAATCTTCCACGCAATTGAGCCGTCCAGATCGGGCAACTCGCCGATCCAGGACCGAACTTCCGTTTCATCGAATCCCCAAAGCCGCAACGCGATGCGAAGCGTATGCGCGTTGTCACGCGTATCGCGCCGCGCGATTATGATGTTCGTGCGAATCGGGTTCGTCGGCTTGGTCATAGGTATCGGGCACTCCCAGTGATTGCGTGATCGAAATTGTGGGAGATCGTCGGGACAAATGCTGTCCATATTCCCTGTCGAGATCTGTAATCGTGTCGGGACGCGAATTGTCCGGATGGGTTTTTATGTTCCGCACGGGCCTACCAACGTGTCGCTACATCAAACGATCAATGGAGGCATGTTTTGTCCAGACGAGTGCACAGAGTGCCGTCTCGTCGTTCGAGAGCAGTGAAAAAGCAACAGGAGATAAAACGAGAATACATCGACACATGAGTTTCAAGCGCTTTAAAAACACCATTGTTTCCACGTATCGAATCACGACGTCGCGATTCTTTTGCTGATCGTCATCGGCGTAATGTCGTATCGTTTTTTATGGCCGTCTATGCCGTCAACTGAAACTTGGCGGTGCCTATCGTGTTGTCGCCGATACAGGAAAAGCGCTTGCGTATCGGCCTCAAGTGTCAGCGCTCGAGGCCGCGATTGTTGAAGAATCGCTGCGAACTCGCGAGATCGACCGAGACGTGCCCCGTCATTTCCCAACAAACGGCCGACACGCCGGCATATCGCGCCGTCTCAATGTGCAGTCGGCAATGAATGCAGTTACGGACTCGCACATCAGTGAGATCGCAAGATGGAGGGCAACCTCACGACGGTTACGAACCTGAACTGAGTATGCCCGTTAATGCTCACCCCCAGAACAATGCGGCGCTCGCCGCGCAATCGTTTGCTATTGCTTGCATGACAGAAAATCCGGACGGCTTTGGCAATTGCGTCTAATTTGCATCCAATCCTCCCTAGTCCATTCGAAATGATTTTTAAGCGGACCCTAAATATATCGAAGCTTAGACCGATATCACGAAGGTAGAACCAATCTGGCGGGTTTCAAGTCTGTCTTTAAGCCGGGTCAAGGCTTGTGATACAGACGTCGCCTGACAACAAACAATCCAGATATCGGAAATGAGAGAACTTTCAGGGCATGACGACTCCGCAAGCCGGTCGTCGTTTGAATTGCGCACTCCGCGCATCACGTTGGACCAGGACGTGGTGCTCGCTCCCGAAACGCGTCGCATGTTCGAAGAAGCCATCGGCGCGATGCGCTATCACAAGACCATTTACGCCGATTGGGGCTTCGGGGCAGTGGACCCAATGGGCCGCAATATGGTCCTTAACTTCTATGGTCCGCCCGGAACAGGCAAGACGCTCGCCGCCGAAGCACTCGCGGGGACGCTCGGGCGTCAGTATCTGCACATTGGCATCTCCGAACTCGAAAGCAAATACGTCGGAGATACTGCCAGAAACATCACGCTTGCATTCAAGGAAGCAGCCGCCGAGGGAGCCGTGCTGTTCTTCGACGAAGCGGACACGCTGCTTGGCGCACGTCTTTCCTCTGTCACGCAAGGCATCGACAACGAGATCAACGCGATGCGCTCGACGCTTCTCGTCGAACTGGAACGCTTTGACGGGATTGTCGTGTTCGCCACCAACTTTGCGAAGAACTACGACTCTGCGTTTGTGAGCCGTATCCGCTATCACATCGAGTTCAGACTGCCCGACCTCGAAGGTCGCAAGCAGTTGTGGGAGCGCTTTCTCGTGCGAGGCGTCCCGCTTGCCGAAGAGCGGTCGCTTGTGATCGATCGATGTGCTGCCGCATCCGATGGACTGAGTGGCCGTGAGATACGCACCGTTTTGCGCACCGCTTTTCCGCGCGCCATTGTGAGCAAACCAGCAGAGCCGTGCGTGCATTGGGAACACATCGAGACGGCGATCGGCGACGTGCGCGCAGCGCATCGCAATGTCGGAAAACAACGGCAGAAGGCCTACGGCACCGATATTGGAGTCGATGCAGGCATGCAATTGCTCGGCCTTTCTGCGTGAAGCCACCATTTTTTATTGACAGTCACGGGGAGATACAGTGGGATTTTTCGACGGGTTAAAGAGCGCGTGGAGTACTGTTCGTAGTGTCGCTAGCTCGGTCATCGAGACGGCGAAAGACGTTGCTGGCCGTGTAATTGGATGGATGGCGGAGGAAGCGGAACAGTTCGTCGGCGACGTCAAACAGATGTGGCAAACGGTGAAGCCTTTTGTCGAGCATATACGAACAGGCTTGAGAGCCGCAGCGGGCATTGCACCGTTTCCCTGGTTGAAGGGCGCGCTAACCGCGCTAGATGCAGGCTTGGGCGCACTCACCGCGTTCGAAAATTCCCCGATCGCCAAGAAGGTGGAGGAGGCAATCAAGTGGGCAATCGAGCTGGCAAAGCGTTGGCATAAGCCCGTGCGCGGCGAGGTGCAGGCAAGCGGTCAAGAAGCAAGCACGCTTTCCGATGAAGAACTCGTAGTTGCAAAACGCCATCAGCAGACGTTCCGATTCGCCGAACGCGAAGTCGTGTCCGACTCGTTGCGACACGAACTGGGGTTGGCATCGGCGATCAACGACTTTGAAATTGCGTCCATCGATGTGACAAAGGCAATCGATGCGGCGCCCGCCGACTTCGAACACTATCTTCGTCTGCGCGCAACGCAAAAGCTTCTGACAATGGCGGAGAAGAAATTCCGTTCGGCCGGCACAGTGGATGATCTGAGCGCCGACGATCTGTTTCTGGTGCGTATCGCTTCCGATCTGGTCAAGGCGAAACCCGAATTGTCGATAGAGACCGCGTTGCGGCTGGACCGTTTGTTGACGGATCGCTACGGCAAGAAGCTGACGCCGTTCGTCTTCGAGGAACTGATTGCCGCGTGGGCCAAACGTGGTGAAGTACTCGGCCAGCAATGGAACGAAGCGAACCGCACCTATGCAAAGGATAAAATTCTGCTGAAGCGTTTGACGCTTGCCAAGGAAATCCAGGAGGAGCTTTCGGAAGAAGAGACGCTCGAGCTTTCGAAACTCGAGAAGGAAGTGCCCGCGAAAAAGACGGCGCTGGATCAACTGGCCACCCGACAACTCGACACCGAGCGCTATGCCGGCGCAGCCGAAGGCTTCCTGCAATTGCTCGAAAAAACACCTGAACAGATCGAAGCAGAAGATCGCAGCTATCTGATCGATGAAGGCGCGAACGTCGGAAAGATACTGATCGATTGTGCGCAAAACGAGATTCCGTTCGACAAACTGAGCGCCGATAACCAGGCACTCGTCAACGACTACGCGAACATCTTCAAGAACGAATCGAAGCAACGTACTGAAGTCATCCTGAAGGCGGCAGCATGAACCCACGCGAAGTACTGGACTTTCTGCTTCCTCAGGCGAACGATCCGCTCCAGCTGATTTTTCTTTCGATCATCCTGCTGCTGATCTTGTGCACGATGGTCAGCGCGCATATCACGGCCAATCCGAAATCGTGGGAGCACAAGTGGAACCGCGGAACGCCCGACGACAGCAGCGATGACCTCGATATCGAGCATGGCAGCGTCACCGACCTCTGGCAAGCCGTCGCCACGACACCCGAGAAACTGGCCGACATCATGCCGGGCATGCTGCTGGTCATCGGGCTACTGGGCACGTTTCTGGGCTTAGGTCTCGCGCTTAATCACGCGTCCCATATTTTGGGCCAGCCGGACGCGCTGACGGCAAATGGTGCGGCCGATAGCATGCGCGATCTGGTCGGCCTGCTTCAAGGTCTCGGGACCAAGTTCAAGACGTCGACGTGGGGTATTTCCGGGTTTGTGCTGCTCAAGTTCTGGAGCGAGATCACCCGTTTTGCGGAGAAGCGTCTTGCCTGGGTGATCGGCAAGGTCAAGATCGAGCTTGAACAGCGCAAGCAGGAAGAAGCGGTTGCAACTGCAGCAAAGCAAAAGGCGTTGTTCGATGAGATCAAGGGCGCGGCGAACGGCATCGTGAATGGCTTCGCTGAGCAGATCGCGCGCATGGCCGCACACGACGATGAACTGCATCAAGGCACGCAGACCCGTCTAGATGAACATTTTCGTCTGGTTCGTGAAGATCTCGGACAGGTGCAGGCTGCGAGCCGCGAAACTAACGCAGCGATGACGCAATTCACGTCGGGCGTGAAGACGGTCGTCGATGACATGGGCGATGCCGCGGCACGCATGGCGTCAGGCGCCGACAAAGTGGGCCGCGCAGCAGAGCAATTGACCGGTTCAGTGGATGCGTTCAGCGCGCAGTTCAAGGACGTGCTTGACAGCGTGCGCAAGGATCTGGGCACGGCGATCAAGGACATGAGCACTCAGGCGTCGGAGACACTTGGGCGCGGAAGCCAGCAACTGGAGAGCGCGACCAGGGAAATTGCATCTTCGCTCAACGTGCTTTCGAGTGATGTGAAGGAAACGCTGACGGCGGTGAAGGAGTCGATCGATAAATCGCTCAAAATGCAAACAGCGGCTTCCCAGACGTTCACTGTGTCGAGCGACGCATTGAACGAGACCATTGTCGAAATCAAGGAGCAATTCGACAAACTCGGTTCGAATATTTCCAGTGGACTGCAAGCCGTTTCGGGCGCCGGCCAGCATATGCGTTCGATCGGAAAAAGCCTGGGAGACGTTATCGCACCGCTGACCGCGATTTCAATCGAGCAGAAGGCATTGTTCGAACCGCTTGGCTCACTGCCGGCACAACAGCAGGCGATCCTGCGCGTACTTGGGGAAGTGCGCGACAATCTCGCGTCCACGTCCGCAGCGAAAATGGCCGCGAACGATGAAATCGTCCAGCCTGGCTAAGCGCGCGCCATGAAAGAAAAACCTAGCGAATGGATCGCCATTTCCGACCTCATGGCGGGTGTGATGGCCGTGGTGATGCTCATGTTGGTGGTCGCTGTCGTGCAGAAGAGCACGAGCGAGGCGCGTTATCGGGAAGAGTTGGCCAATGCGAAATCGAGCAAAGGCGACCCACTTGCAAAGATGATGCAGTCGCTCAGCGCGAAAGTCGGTACGGGAGACGCTGCCGGGTTGATGGCGCTCGACCGGAATACCAACCGGCTGACGCTGCGAGACGGTGTGTTCGAACGAGGCAGCGCGTGCCTGACGCCCGATGCGCGTGCCGCCGTTGAAGCCGTACAGAGCCAGTTGGCGCACTTCGTGGTCGATAATCCGCACGCACGCATTCTCGTCGAAGGCTACACCGACAATTTGCCGGTCAACCGACCGGTCATCGACTATCAGCGGTTTTGCACCGTCTATGACGACAATTTCACGTTGTCGGCCGCGCGTGCGCGCGAAGCGCGCCGCGCGCTGATCGGAACCATCGATGAAGTGGCCGCGAGGCGCATCGTCGTAGCAGGCTATGGCGAATCGCGCCCGCTACAAGGACTGGACCCCGCCGATCCGAAGAACCGGCGCGTCGAGGTGCAGTTTCTGGTGGATCAATAGACCCACTCCGTAAGTGCCCATGGATGGTTTGCGTAGGGCGTTCCAGTCCTACGCGACATCCAGCGTGAACGGCAACGAAACCCGATCTGGATAAATCGTACTTGACAGGCAATTCCCCAGCCGCAATTACGCGAAATCTTTCCGACCGCGTTCAAACGGCGACTGGTCGAACGATCGCCTGAGCCGGGCGCATCGGTGGCGTTGATCACGCGTAGCAACGATACCAATGCAAACCTGTTGTTCGGATGGCGACGGCTATGCCCGCGCCAGACATCGGGGACGTCGTGACCGTTGGCGGACCGGTGCCGCTCTCGTCAGCTATTTCGACGGCGCATTGAGCGGCGAGCGACCCTTCCGGAATCGACTATGGCGCCGAACTTTGTGACAGGACTGGTTCGTAACGTCAACTAGACGGCGCGTTGTTCTGCGTCCGTTCGATCTGTAGCACAGAATGTCCGGAGGTTTGCTCGCCGTCGTTCTGCCCAAGTGGACTCAATGACAGCCGATCGCGCACGCTATGGTCGATACGGCGCCTATGACACCAACGCCGACTCCCAGCCCAAACGTTTCAAGGGTCGTCGCACATCCTTGGAGAAGGCAAGCAGAAGCAAGCGTGCCTGCAATTAGTACGCGGCGCAAGGTGATGTGCGCCAGGGCGGGACGAAACATGGCGTGTTCCTTCGTTTTTGTCAGCAGCCCGATTGCCGCATTGAAGGCAGTGTATCGGCACCACCCTTGGCATTACCGATCAAGCAGCTACGCAAGTCTGCAAGTCGTTGCAAAATGTTTCCCTGCTCGCAGGAAACATCGACATGAGGTGGCGCACCCGCGATCCTCGCAGTCTTCTCGATTGGGGATTGGGCAACGGATGCCGATTCCGGATGCCTTCTATTCGAATCTCGGAGTCGCACGCGGTGTGTCGCGCGGATATCGATGAATCTACCGTGCAACTGATCGTCCAAAAAACGGAAGCTTGTTTGAAGGTTATCCCCGAGACGTTAGGTTCCGCTAGCGGCGAAAGCGGCAGGTTGGTCCGCCGCAATCGCGAAGAAACAGAGTAGCGATAATGCGGAGCTATCGGTGAGCGGCTTGGCGATATGCAGATTGTCGCCTTGACTCGGAGTTTTGGGGTGCCGCAGATCAAGCGAACCAAACTCTCGCGGGCGGTTGGAAAATGAAAGCATGTTTCATTGGTATTGTAAGCTGGTGCGATACCAAGACTCATGGAAATCCCGTACATCCTGGCGTCATCCGCGAAAGCTTTGGGAAGGGTTTGCATCGCTAAAATCTCCTCCAATCAATTGAGTCGGGCAGTTTTAGTGCCGCCTCGAACTAACGGAGACACTTGATGCAACCTACCTTTCGCGCGTTACGACATGTCGCACTTGTTTCTGGCCTGGTGGTTGCATTGGCGGGGCAGAGCGCGCGTGCTTCGGACGACGCCGGCGACAAGATCACCATCATGGTTGGTGGGATCACAAAAATCATCTATCTGCCGGCACGCCTCACGGAGCAACTCGGATATTTCAAGGAAGAGGGGTTGAATGTCGAACTGCTCTCGCAGCCAGCAGGTGTCGACGCCGAAAACGAACTACTAGCCGGAGCGGTGCAAGGCGTGGTTGGCTTCTATGATCACACGATCGATCTCCAGACAAAAGGTAAGGATGTCAAAGCGATTGTCGTATTCGGGCAGGTTCCTGGCGAGGTAGAGATGGTGTCGTCGAAGGCGGCAGACACCGTCAAATCGATGGCTGACGTCAAGGGAAAAACACTGGGTGTGACCGGTCTCGGATCGTCCACAAGCTTCCTCACACAGTATCTTGCGAGCCAGCACGGCATCGCGTCGAGTGAATACAGCATGTTGCCGGTTGGTGCAGACGCCAGCTTCATTGCAGCTGTCAAGCAGGGCCGCATCGACGCGGGCATGACTACTGAGCCGACTGTCTCCGCGCTTCTGAAGGCGGGCGATGCGAAGGTACTGGTGGACATGCGCACTGTCGACGGAACGCGTGCGGCGCTCGGTGGCACCTATCCGGCGGCAAGCCTCTATGTGCAGAACGCGTGGGCAACGTCGCATAAAGCCCAGAGTGCGAAACTGGCGCACGCGTTCGTACGCACCATGCAGTTCATTCATTCGCATAGTGCCGAAGAGATCGCCGCGAAAATGCCCAGCGACTATCAAAAGGACAAGGTGCTTTATGTGAGTGCACTGAAGGCATCGCTGCCGATGTACACCGCCGACGGCAAGATGCCCACTGACGGTCCC
Organism: Paraburkholderia sp. Tr-20389; assembly: GCF_017104565.1. Lineage (GTDB taxonomy): Bacteria > Pseudomonadota > Gammaproteobacteria > Burkholderiales > Burkholderiaceae > Paraburkholderia. The sequence continues at coordinate 91,524 of NZ_JAAGPD010000042.1, forward strand.
GCGACGGTGCTGAAGGTTCTGTCCAGCTTTAATCCCTCGGTGAAGGGCAAGCATGTCGACTTGTCCAAAACCTATACGAACGAATTCGTCGAGACGAAGTGATGTTGTCGGGGCGTCGTCGCACGGCGCTCTTGCCGCTTCGCCCGATGTTTTTCTCGGTATTGGTGTCGTGCCAGGCACCTGAACAATCGTGAGATGTCTTTGATGAAGCAAGCTCAAACCCGAACCGCTGCGCCGGCCATCGAGTTCCGCTCAGTCTCCTGCCGTTTCATCTCGCCGGACGGCAAGGCCACCATCGCCCTGCGGGATTTCAGCATGGCGGTCGCGCAGGGAGAATTTGTCGCGATCGTCGGCCCGACGGGCTGCGGCAAGTCCACGACGCTCAGCATGATCACCGGTCTGCTCAAGCCGACTGCAGGTGAAGTGCGTGTGATGGGGGCGCCAGTTAGCGGTATCGATCCGCGCATAGGCTTCGTCTTTCAGGCTGATGCCGTGTTTCCGTGGCGGTCAGTGCTCGACAACGTGGCAGCGGGCCCGCTCTACCGTGGTCGCTCAAAGCGCGCCGCCTACGACGAAGCAGGCGACTGGCTTCGCAGGGTAGGGCTCGACAGATTCGGCAAGCACTATCCCCATCAACTGTCCGGCGGAATGCGCAAACGTGTCGCGCTTGCACAGACCTTCATCAACAAGCCGGAAATCCTGTTGATGGATGAACCATTCTCGGCACTCGACATGCAGACACGGACGTTGATGCAGGACGAACTCCTTCAGCTTTGGGGCGGGACGGGCTCGGTGATATTCGTCACGCATGACCTCGAAGAGGCAATTGCGCTCGCCGACCGGGTTTTCGTGCTGACGGCCCGGCCAGCTACGCTCAAGAAGGTCTACGAGATTGATCTCCCGCGTCCGCGCATCACCTCTGAAATCCGCTATGCACCACGGTTCATCGAAATTTCGCGCGACATCTGGCACGACCTGCGCGAGGAGGTTCAAATTGCCTGAAACGCTCGAACTCCGGGAATTGCCCATGACAACCCATGCAACGCTGGACGGCAAGTCGCTCGAGCAGGTGGAGCGGATCGCACAACGCCGCTTGCGGCAGCGCCACGCCCTCGTTATAGGGCTGCGCGTGCTGGTGCTCATCGTAACCCTCGGTGGTTGGGAACTCGCGGGCCGCAACAAATGGATCGATCCGTTTTTCTTTTCGATGCCATCGCTGATCTTTCTGCAGATCGTCGACTGGTTCCAGAATGGAACCTCGCAGGGGCCGCTACTTCTTCAGGTATGGGTCACGCTGGAAGAAACCGTCATGGGTTTCCTGATAGGCGCGGTCGGGGGCGTGGTGTGCGGCGTGCTGCTCGGTCGTAACAAGCTGCTTTCCGATGTCTTCAGCATCTACATCAAGGTTGCCAACTCGATTCCGCGTGTGGTGCTCGGCTCGGTCTTCGTAATCGCGCTCGGTCTCGGCATGGCCTCGAAAGTCGCGCTTGCCGTCGTTATGGTGTTCTTTGTGGTGTTCGGCAATGCTTTTCAGGGCGTGCGCGAGGCGGACCGATACATGATCGCCAACGCGCAGATTCTGGGCGCATCGCGCAGACAGGTGACGACTTCCGTCGTGATTCCTTCGGCGTTGAGCTGGATTCTCGCGAGCCTGCATGTCAGCTTTGGCTTCGCACTGGTTGGCGCCGTGGTCGGCGAGTTTTTGGGCTCGAAACAGGGTATCGGGTTGCTGATCTCCACGGCACAGGGGGCGTTCAACGCGAGCGGCGTGTTTGCGGCAATGATCGTGCTCGCCGTCGTGGCGCTTTCAACGGATTACCTGCTGACGTTACTGGAAAAACGGTTGCTCAAATGGCGTCCCGCCGCGTTTTGAACGGGGCCCGGGCAGTACCCAGGCGGGTTTGGTTTCGAGGTCGATTCACGGCGAAAGCCGTCCGGCGTGTGCCGTCGGGCGGCTTTGTATCTGAGAGAACATCAGATGGTGCATAGTCTGCGTGCGCGTTTGCTATTGTGGCTGCTGGTGCCGCTTGCCGCGTTTGTGCTCGTGACCAGCGCTGTATCATATGACGCCGCGCGCCAGACCGCGGATCTCATGCAGGATCACTCCCTGCTCGATTCGGCGCGTACGATCATTGAAGACGTTGACTGGGATAATGGCGCGATCAGCGCGACGATTCCACCTGCGGCTCTGGAACTCTTTGAATCGCCCTGGCAGGATCATGTCTACTACAAGGTACTGGCCGGCAATGGCCGGCTGCTGGGTGGCGTTCCAGACCTGCCGCTGCCGACAACCAGTGCTGCGGTGCCTGTGTTTTACGACAGCACATATGCGGGTATGCCGGTTCGCGCCGTCGCCTACGAGCGCCTTCTCTATGACTCGGGCCGCGCCGAACGTGTCACGGTGATCGTCGGCAAGACGATTGCGTCCCGCCAGGCCATGATCGAAAGCCTATGGCGGCCTCAACTCATACGGCAATGGCTCATGCTGGCGCTCGTCGTGCTGCTTGTGCCGCTCGGGCTCACCCTTGAGTTGCGGCCACTCGTGAAGCTCAAGGACGACGTGGCTGACCGCGAGCCGGCCCAACTGGAGCCGATTCGCCCGGATCATTTGCCGTCGGAGCTTAGACCGATTGTCGACGCGATCAACCAGTGCATCGCGCGGCTCAAGGTTCACGTCGCAACGCAACGCCAATTCATCGCTGATGCGGCGCATCAGTTGCGCACGCCACTCGCGCTGCTGACGGCGCAGACGCAGTTCGCGAGCCAGTGCGACGCGCGTGATCCGGCACTCTTCGACGCGCTGAAAGGCGTGCGCCGCAACAGCCAGAAGATGGCGGAGTTGACGAATCAACTGCTTTTGCTTGCGCAGGCGGAATCGATGACCCAGTCGTCTCAGGTTCAGACCCGGGTCGACCTCACAGAAGTCGTCTCTTCTGTGCTCGAGGAAATGGTCCAGGCCGCGGAACGGCGAAACATCGATCTCGGTGCAGAACTCGCCAACGAGATGTATGTGGCCGGCAATACGGGGCTGCTTGCCTCGCTGGTATCGAATCTGATCGACAACGCCATACGCTATACGCAGACCGGCGGCCGTGTAACGGCTGTTTGCCGCTGCGAGGGAGGGCAGATCGTGTTGCAGGTCGTGGACAATGGCCCGGGTATCCCGGCCGAGGTGCGTGCACACGTGTTCGAGCGGTTCTATCGGGTCGCGACAGATACGGAGGGTACGGGTCTTGGTCTCGCCATCGTGCACCAGGTTGCGCGCTCGCACGGCGGATCAGTAAGCGTTGCTGCAGGGGGCGAACGCGTGGGGCTTGTCGCAACGGTACGGCTGCCTGTTTGGCAGGTTAAGGAGGGACCATGAAGCTGCTGCTGGTGGAGGACAATTCCGAACTTGCGCACTGGATCGTCAACCTGTTGCGCGCGGAGAATTTTGTAGTGGACTGTGTGATCGATGGGGAATCCGCAGATTCCGTGCTGCTCACCCAGATCTACGATCTTGTGCTCCTCGATATGCGCTTGCCGAGCCTTAGCGGCAAAGACGTACTCAACCGTTTGCGGCGTAGGCGCAATAATGTGCCCGTGCTCATGTTGACCGCGCACGGCTCGATCGACGACAAGGTAGCCTGCTTTGCTGCTGGCGCCGACGACTATGTGGTCAAGCCGTTCGACAGTCGCGAACTCGTCGCGCGCATCAAGGCGCTGATACGCCGTCAGTCAGGCGAGAAGTCGGGCTGCTTGACGTGCGGCGATTTGCATTATGTTTCCGACACGCGGGAGTTCCGTCATAACGATGCACCGCTAAATCTGCGTCGACGCGAGCATTCGATTCTCGAGGCGCTCATGCTGCGGCAGGGGAAGGCCGTCCCCAAGCACGTGCTGCTCGAGGGTATGTGCAGCCTGAGCGATGAAACGAGCGTGGACGCAATCGATATCTATATCCACCGGTTACGCAAGCATCTGGTGGAATCAAGTGTACAGATCACGACACTCCGCGGCCTCGGTTACATCCTGCGCGAGAAGGAACCGATCCTCGCGTGACCCAGGTCAGTATTTTTTTGGATATTAGTGCAAGCACTTAGGAATACAGATTTGATGTGAAAGAATCGTGAAGGAATCACCTCTCTAATATTCGTCTCATCCGCTGAATTGCAAAGTCTGGCCCGAAGAAAGACTGACTGCAGCGGATCCATGAAAACTTCAACGCAGTATTCCCTGGAGACGATCTTGAAGAGAAGGCACCTTGTATTCACCGTGGCGGCTGGCGCATTGGCGACAAGCGGCGCACACGCCCAGTCGAGCGTTCAGCTCTATGGTCTCCTGGATCTGAGCGTACCTACGTATCAGTCTCACGCGGATGCCAACGGCAATCACGTGGTTGGCATGGGCATTGACGGCGAGCCGTGGTTCAGCGGCAGCCGCTGGGGCGTGAAGGGTGCGGAAGACATCGGCGGCGGCACCAAGGTGATCTTCCGGCTCGAGAGCGAATATCGCGTGAGCGACGGCCAGATGGAAGATCCTGGCCAGATCTTCGACCGCGACGCCTGGGTGGGCGTCGAAGACGAACGCTTCGGTAAGCTCACCGCGGGCTTCCAGAACACGATCGCGCGTGATGCGTCGGCCATTTATGGCGACCCGTATGGCAATGCGAAGTTGACGACCGAAGAAGGTGGGTGGACCAACGCGAACAACTTCAAGCAGATGATCTTCTACGCTGCGAGCGCGACGGGCACTCGTTACAACAACGGCCTTGCATGGAAGAAGGTGTTCGATAACGGAATTTACGCTGCTGCGGGCTACGCGTTCGGCAATTCCACAAGTTTTGGCAGCAACGCGAATTACCAGTTCGCGCTGGGCTATAACGCCCCGACCTGGACGGCTTCGACGTTCTATAACCACGTGAACCGCGCCGGCAACACGAACCAGGCATTCTCCGTGGGCGGCAACTATTCGATCGGGATTTTGCGAGCCAACGCGGGCTATTTCCGCTACTGGGGTAACCAGGGGGCGCTTGGGCAGCGTCAGGACAACGCGTGGACGGTCTCGTTCAAGCTCGCGCCGAAGGGCGCGCTGGACTACGAGCTCGGCTATCAGCAGATGCGCACGCACAACGCCGCCTACAATGCTGACGGCGACATTCCGAATGCCAACCTCGGCGCGTTCGATCCCACCAGTGGCTTGCACAACGGCTTTAAGGAAACGCTTTACGGCTCGATCTTCTATCATCTGTCGAAGCGCACCGAAGTGTACCTTGCGGGCGACTACATGAAGCTACACGGCGGCTACACGGTGGGCACGACCTTTGGCGCAACCAATCAGGTCGAACTGACGACGGGCGTTCGCACCCGCTTCTGATCGCATTCGTCGTGTATTGCCGCGGACGCTCTTGGCGGAAACGCCGTTCCGCCAAGAGCGCCGGGGGCGAGCGATGGGCTCGCTGGTTCTTGAGGTACGAGAATTCGTGTTCCTCGCACGACCTTGGCCCGTTCTCGGATCAATACTCCGTCAGCCCTCATTTATGCAAACCACGGTCGGCGCTGTGTATGCGGACGGATAGGGCGACGTAGGACCGCTCACCAGACGCAGCCGCTGCGTGGCGAGGACATCTGCTTCGACCTGCTCGCGATGCGTCAGTATCGGTGGTTCGCCTGCCGGCGCTTCGTTCACGCTGCAAAGTAGGTGCTTTCCGTTGGACAATTGGACGGGCGTCTCGTAGGCCGAACCCGGCGGTGCGGCGAGACCGTAGGTACTCCACAGGGCGGCGGCGCAACCTAACGCAAATCCCAGCTGATGGATCTTCATGGCTCTCTCCTCGATTGAGGTAGCTTATCTTCAATCAATGAAGGCTTCTTAGCCAGCGCTAATCCGGCAAGTTACTCTTGCGTTCTGCTCTGTCCCCGTGCTGGAGATCAGATCTTGTTGCAGACGAACAGAGCCGTAAGTGCACACCGGATAGCGAATTGATCGCTGAGATCCAGCTATCGTTCCCATGTCAGGCGAGATCTCGAACGCGTGCATGATCTGCGGGCCGAGCGGCATCATCACCATGAAGTCCATGATGATGGTGAATTGCGTGAGCGCGAGCAGCCACAACAGGCGCCGCTCGTGCCGTTCGTTCAATGAGAGCATCCAGTCGCTCCGGGTTGAATGAGGGGCATCAGTCGTCGAGATTTTCGTGGACGGCCTGTTCGCCCTGTTTCCAGTACGCCGACGCGCGAATCCGCGATTTGTCGATGCCTCGCTCGTTGACGAGGTGCTGACGCACCGCGCGCATCGTCGCCGCTTCGCCCGCCGCCCATACGTAGCCTTCGCCGTCGGGCACGAAGGTTTCGCGCACCGCCTTCAGCAGCTCGCTGCCGCGATACGCGCCTTCGTTGCGATAGCGCCATTCGATGTACAGATCGGCCTGTGTGTCGAACTCGATACGCGCCGACGGATCGGCCACTTCGATCAGCGCCGCGACGCGCGCGCCTTGCGGCAATTCCGCGAGACGCCGGCCGATAGCGGGCAGCGCGGTATCGTCGCCGATCAGCAGATGCCAGTCGAAGCCCGTCGGCACGACGAACGAGCCGCGCGGCCCGCCGACGCCGAGGTATTGCCCGGCCTTCGCCTGCGCCGCCCATGCGGCGGCAGGACCGGCTTCGTGCATCGCGAACTCCAGATCGAGTTCGCGCGCGTCGCGATCATAACGCTTCGGCGTGAAATCGCGTGCGACAGGACGCGGGCGATCAGTCGGGAACACGGGACCATCGGGGCCCGCTGTCGGCACTGTCGGCTTGTCTTCACCGGGCGCCGGGAAAAACACCTTCACGTGATCGTCGAACGAGGCGGACACGAAATCGTGCAGATCGTCGCCCGTCAGCGTCACGCGGATCAGATGCGGCGTGACGGCTTCAACACGCGTCACCTGCAACAGACGGAATTTCAGCGGATGACGCACACGCGTCACGGTCAGATCGGGTCGGGTTGCTGCTTGCATAGATTGTTCTCTCCAGATGTTCGGTTGGCGCGCTCAGGCTGTTTCGCCTGGCGTGTTGCCGCCCGTCTCGCGCGGCTTGCTTTCGATTTCGGCGGTGGCGCGCGCGAGGATCGCCGCGATGCGCCGCTGCTCTTCCGGCGATGCGTTGTCGCGCAGCAGCAGCGCATGTTTCAGCGCGCGGCGCGCCTGCACGAATTCGGGCAGCCAGCCGCCGTATTCGGCCGCGTTGTCGTCGCCGGCCTCGCCCGTTTCGCCTGCGAACGCGCGGCGCACCGAGTCCATTTTTCGCGCGATGTGCGAGAGTTTCGCCAGCATCAGGTCGGCGCGCTCACGGTTGCCGGCGAGGTATTCGCGGCCCGCGTCGGCAAGCGAATAGCGCTTGCGGTTGCCTTCCAGTTGCACGGTCACATAGCCGAGTTCCTCCAGATACGTGAGGGCCGGGTAGACCATGCCGGGACTCGGCGTGTAGAAGCCGTTCGAACGCGCTTCGAGCGCCTTGATCAACTCGTAACCGTGGCGCGGCTGTTCGTCGATCAGCGCCAGCAGCAGCAGTTGCAGATCGTCGGACGTGAATTTGCGGCCGCGTGGGAAACCGTCGCCTTCACCGCCGAAGCCGCCGCCTCCGAACGGGCCGCCGGCACCGCCGCCGAACGGTCCGCCATGCCGGCCGCCGCGCTGATGGCGGCCGACTGCGTGCCAGAACAGCTGGAAGCGCTCATGGAAGCCGAAGAACGAGGGATCGCGAGCAAAGGCGGCGTCGCGGGCGAAATCACGGGAAAAGCGGGGGTGGTGATGGCGCATGTGGCATCTCCGAGTGTCTTAAGATGTATCGTAAGATATATATCTAAAGATAATTCGTCAAGAAGGATTTTTGTTTTTTATCGGGGGCAGAACGGGCGCTGCGGGTGGATTTCCGCCGGCAAGTTCGAGCAAATCCGAAAGCGTGTGGACGGTCTTCCGTTCGCGGTCGTTGAGAGCGTATGCGGCGTCGAACGGGGGCACGGGAGTGTGCGGGGGAGCGCTGGGGATCGTCACGCCAATAATCGGATTTGTGACTACGCAATGCTGATGAGGGAACGAGACAAGGAGTGCGCAGGGCACCGCACGCACGTAGGCAGCGGAGCACGGAGTGAGTCTCCGCGCAAATGGCCGCCACGCGGGGAGGGGGCGGGCCAGTGCGCAGTGGGCACAGGAAGGCGTTGAAGGTGGTCGGGTCCTGCCGGTCCGACTGCGCTCGCGCCCGGAGACGGAACTGAAGCCTGGTGGCCATTGCGGTCATTCAAGGGCCAGCAACTGACTAGCTGCTATCCGCGCTCTTACAGGCACTCACCTGGCCATCATTGGTGCGACGAAAATGTTCCGCCGCGAAACTGTTCGAGGCTGACTCTCGCCTGATCGAAGGCCAGATGCGTGACATAGCCGGTTGCCATCTGCGGTGAGTCGCTTGCATCGATACTGTCCGGTCTGAGCAGCAGTTGCGCATCGCTCTCCAGTCCGGCAATCCTCCCGGCGTATGCGTAGACGCCGCTTACACAAAGGCCTAGTCGAACGACACTGAGGCGGCCGGTCTCGATCGCTTCTTTCAAGCCGTCCATGCAACTCGTTGGCACATTGAGCGATGCCCACCACAAAGCGGGTTCGTGCAATTCCTTGTCGCTGCGGTTGAATCCGAGTCTGGCGGTACCTAGTGGAATATCGGAGAAGGCCATGCCGAGCGTTTCCTGCAAGCTGCGAAGCCCATCGTGGTCTGTGCTGCTGATCTGGCGGCTCGTAAAGGTGACATGCACCGTGGGGGTGGCGAGCCAGGGCTCACCAATGATCGACAACTCGCCGTCGTCCAGAGATGCCATGCCGCAGATCGAGGTTGATAGGACCGCACTGGCCGACCCGGCGATGGGCTCCAGTTGGCGCACGACCCGGAGATCCTGCAGGTGAAGCCAGATCGATCCCTTCAGCTTGAACGTTGAGATGCTTCCATCGTCCCTCAACCATTCAAGCGCATTCCGGCCGGCGTCCCGGATGATTACGCTGCGAGGCAGGTCGGTATCGCTGGTCGCCGATCCGGGTGGCCTTTCAGTTTCAGTGTGTTTGTCACCAGACCGTGAGGTGGCCGGCAATCGCTGTCCAACGTATCCGGCTGCCGTCACGTTGTCGAGAATATCCTGACGCATGCGGACGACGGCGCGTTGTTCACCTGACGGGTATCTCGCGTCGGTCCCTGTTCGCGTCGATTCGTGCGATAACGGCGAAAGTTCCGGCGGGCTTCGAAGCTCGCGACACGGGCTCGACGGGTCGACAAAACTGCCCCACGCCGGCATCAGACGAGTCAAGAGATTGCTGTAGGGCACGAGCAGCGGCATGAACGTCATTGCCACGAGAACGTTGAACAGCGTATGAAAGTCGGCCACGACCCGTCCGTTGTCCGGCTCGATCACGACTATCAGGCGGCCAATCGGCACCAGTGCTGCTAGCGCCACGCCGACGCCCATCAACAGCATCAGCAGGATCCCGGCGGGGACACGTCGCGATGACGGTTCGCCGGGCGCCGCGCGGTCAAGCACCGGCCGGGCGGCCGTACCGAGATTCGCGCCTAGAACAAGAGCGAAAGCCGTATCGGGCGGTACTACGTTCTTCGCGCAAAGGGATGCGATCAGCAGCACTGCTGCCACGTTCGACTCTGCCGCCCAACTTAAGCTCGCGGCCAGCAGCATGTCGACCACCGGCATCGTGGACGCGGCGCCCAACACCATGCGAAGGCTGGGCGCGTCTTCGTAATCCGTCATCAGATCCAGCAGCGCATGCAGCCCGAGCAACATGAGCCCGAGTCCGATGAATGCGCGCCCCAGATCATGGGCGCGCGTGTTCGAAGCCTTGCGAAACATCAACACGCCAGCAAGGATGAGTGCGGGAGAGACAGCTGGCTGATCGACAACCAGCAGTATCTGCACGACAAGCGTCGCCCCTATATTCGCGCCGAGTACAGCCGCGAGTGGAGGTGCAAGGTCGGCCGGGCGCGTGATGGCCACACGCTCGGTCATCCATCCCATCACCGTGCTGCTCTGCTGGATGGTGGACACACCCAGCCCACCCAGAAAGGCATGTCCACGGTCGCGCAGCGCACGCAGAAGAAACGGCTCGAAGACCGGACTGAACGTCCGGTTCATGCCATTCTGGAACATCTGCATACCCAATAGCAGCAGCGCGACGGAGCCGGCGAGGTCGATAAGGGTAAAGGTTTGCAGTGGCATGGCGACCCGTGCTGTTTCCGCAATAGTCCTTGCCGCTCCCATCTGATACGCCGACCTCCTGAGTGTGGGCTGAAGGCGAATCAGGGCTGAACAACCGACAACGCGTAACTGAACCGAATTTTCCACGACATTGCATGGGCCATACGTGCGCTAACGAACAGCGCAATCAGTTGTTTGAGCCAGCAGGCGAAATAGACGGGGCAGGTTGTCGTGATCGAGGCTACCGCGCTGAAAGTGCCAACTCCTGCGTAGCAGGTATGTTCCTGGATCGATCGCGGGGTTCCGTACAAAGCGGAAGGTTGGCCGATGGCAGGCACTGTCGAGTACGGCGACGGTACGGCCGCTCAAAACGTGTCAATCCGCTCCAGCAAACGGTGCAGCCGCTGCTGCTGCTTAGGGGCGAGCCCGGTTGTCGCGGATGCCTGGAGCACCCGCTCGCGCCAGTATGCCCGCGAAAACAGTGATCTCGCGCCATCGGCATCCAGCACAGTTTCCAGATGAGCAATTGCCGCATCGATATCGCGGAAGGTGTAGGGACTACGGTAGCCTGCCTTGGTATTGCCGGAAGCCATGACTTCGTACGAAAGAGGTTGATAAATATAAGTAGTACGTATTAACGCTGCGTTTTGAATCTCCCGCGAGGCCGCAAAATAATACGATCGACCGTAAGGGAATATCTTCAGACAACGGTTTCCGCGGCGACGAAGTTCAATAACGTCCGTGAGCAGGAAGCCGAAACATCTGTTGAATGTTGCGACGCAGCAGGCTATCGATTGTAAGGAACGGTGTGTGATTGTCAAACCGTTTAGCGCCTGGCGATCAGACTGGAAAGGAGAGGGCGTTAGCCATAATGCCGTTCAGTTAAGGTCTCTTTTGAGGACTCGAACGGTATAACGAAACGGTCTGGACTTGACGGCCCGAGCGCAAGAGCGCCCGGGCCGTTTTTCGTTGATAAGTTGCTTGAGCCGCTCACGC
>NZ_JAAGPD010000043.1 GCF_017104565.1 Paraburkholderia sp. Tr-20389
CTGATCTAGGAACGCGAACCGCGCGAGGCACGCGAGCCGCGCGGCGGCCGTGAGGCGCGCGAAGGCCGTGAGGCACGTGAACCGCGTGAAGCACGCGAGGCACGTCCGGAACGCGTCGAACGCGGTCAGGAACGAGCCGAACGTGCGGAAGCCGCCGAAGCCCGCGGCGAGCGTCAGGAACGCGGCGAGCGCCGTGAACGTGGCGAGCGCGCCGAACGTGGCGAACGTCGCAAGCAACAGACGGAAGCAGCTGAAGCACTGAACCAGAACGAAGCAGAGGCCGATGTCGCCGCTCAGGCGCAAGCGAATCTCGCGGGCGGCGCTGTCCCCGGCGACGAAGCGCGCGATGGCGAAGAGCGTCGCCGTCGCCGTCGCGGTCGCCGTGGCGGCCGTCGCGAGCGCGAAGAAGAAGGCGTGAATGTGAATACGGCAGCCGATGTCGCGGAAGCAGAAGGCGAAACGGCTGCGGCCGCGTCGACGGAAGCACCCGTGCGTGCACCGGAACACACGGGCCGTCACGAAGCGCAACCGCAAGCGGTGGAAGCCGTGCAGCAGCCCGCGCAGGAAGTGAAGCCGGTCGAAGTCGTCGTGGCAGCCGTCGCGACGAGCGCAGCCGTGGTCAGCGAACTGCATGCATCGGCTGAAACGCCGGCGCTCGCCGTCGAAAAGGCAGAGAAGGCGGAAGCCGTCGTGCCGGCAGACGAAGCGCCCGTTGCGACGCAAGTCGAAGCCGCTCCGGCCGAGCCGGCGGCTGCAGTCGAGACGCAGCCCGTCGAACCGGTCGCGCCTGTCGTTCCTGTCGCAAAGACGGAAGTGCCCACGGAGACGCTCGCACAGGTTGAAACCTTCGCGGCTGCGGCTGTCGCTGCCGAGCCGGTGGTCGAACCTGTTGCGGCTGCACCGGCAGCAGCACCTGTGGAAGCCGCACAACCGGCAGCAGAAGCGCCCGTCGCAATGGAACCGACCGTCGCGCCGGTTGCCGAGCCGGTCGTCGAGCCTGTCGCGGCACCCGCTACGGAAGTCGCGCAAGCGCAACCCGTCGCGGAACCTGTCCAGGAACCGGCTGCCACGCAAGCTGCACCCGTCGCCGCATCGGCCGAACCGCAACCCGTTCGCACGAACGGCGCGGCAGCGGGTCAATCGGCGGACGCACTCAAGTCGATGCTGGAAGGCGCCGGCCTCGTCTGGGTCAACACCGACTCCGACAAGCTGCGCGCCGCCCAGGAAGCTGCGGCCCAGGCGGTGAAGCCCGCGCGCGTTGCGCGCGAGCGCAAGGCGCTTCCGCCCGTCGACGCGACGCCGATGCAGCAGGTCGAAACGGCGAAGCATGAGTAAGCAATCGCTAACTCGATCTGAGCCTTAACGCTCAGGCACCCCGAAAAGCCCGCCTCCAAGGCGGGCTTTTTGTTGCCGTAAACGTTGATATGCGCCTGATATACCGCGCGTTCGCCCTACTGTGACGAAAAGGGGCTTCCGCTAGAATGAAGTCTGATATTCGAAATATTTGACCATGTCCCGACGCATCATTCCTGTTGCCGACGTCAGCGCCATTCCCGACGTCGCCGGTCCCGCCCGGACCCCGCGCGGCGAATTGACCGATACGCTGTCGCGCCCGCTGCGCGACCTGCGTATTTCGGTCACGGACCGCTGCAACTTCCGGTGTGTCTACTGCATGCCGCGCGCCGTGTTCGACAAGGACTATCCGTTCCTGCCGCACAGCGCGCTGCTGACCTTCGAGGAAATCGAGCGCATCGCGTCCCTATTCGTCGCGCATGGCGTCGAGAAGATCCGCCTGACGGGCGGCGAGCCGCTGCTGCGCAAGAACCTCGAATTCCTGATCGAACGCCTCGCGCGGATGACGACGGCCGCCGGCAAGCCGCTCGATCTGACGCTCACGACCAACGGCTCGCTGCTCGCGCGCAAGGCGCGCAGCCTGAAAGACGCCGGCCTGAACCGCGTCACCGTCAGCCTCGACGCGCTCGACGATGCGTTATTCCGCCGCATGAACGACGCCGATTTCGCGGTGCGCGACGTGCTCGAAGGCATCGAAGTCGCGCAATCGATCGGGCTTGCGCCGCTGAAGGTCAACATGGTCGTCAAGCGCGGCACGAACGACGGCGAAATCGTGCCGATGGCGCGGCACTTCAAAGGCTCGGGCGTGGTCCTGCGCTTCATCGAATATATGGACGTCGGCACGTCGAATGGCTGGAACATGACGGAAGTGCTGCCGTCAGCGGACGTGATTGCGCGTATCAGCGAGCACTTCCCGCTGCTGCCGCTCGAAGCGCACAGCGCCGCCGAAACTGCGCAGCGCTGGGGTTACGCGGACGGCGGCGGCGAGGTCGGCGTGATCTCCAGCGTGACGCGCGCATTCTGTGGCGACTGCACGCGTGCGCGGCTGTCGACGGAAGGCAAGGTCTATCTGTGCCTGTTCGCGTCGTCGGGTCACGACCTACGCGCACTCGTACGCAACGGGACAAGCGACGCAGGCATCGCCACCGCCATCGCCAACATGTGGCACGCACGCGGCGACCGTTACTCGCAGCTGCGCGGCAGCGCGAACGCTGCGGCCAGGACGACGTCGGAAGTGCGGCGCGTCGAGATGTCGTACATCGGCGGCTGAGTCCGTCGTCATCGCATGACAGTGACACGCAACGACATCACGGGTCTGCTCCTCGCGGGCGGGCGCGGCATGCGCATGGGCGGCGCCGACAAAGGCCTGCAGACGCTGCACGGCGAACCGCTCGCGCTGCATGTGATGCGCCGCCTGGCACCGCAGGCCGTCACGCTGTTGATCAGCGCAAACCGGCACCGGGATCGCTACGCCGAACTCGGCGCGCCCTTTCACGCGACCGTGATCACCGATACGCTCCCCGATTTCCCCGGGCCGCTCGCCGGTCTGCTCGCAGGGCTGCGCGCGGCGCGCACGCCGTTCGTGCTGTCGGCGCCTTGCGACACGCCCGGCCTGCCTGCCGATCTCGCCGATCGCCTCGCGGCTGCACTAGACGAACACAAGGCGAATATCGCGACCGTCACGACGGCGGACGCCGACGGCAATACCTCGATCCACCCCGTTTTCGCACTGGTGCGCACATCGCTGGCCGACGACCTCGAAGGCTTTCTGCAGGCGGGCGAGCGTAAGGTTCGCACGTGGTACGCACGCCACAGGGCCGTCGAAGTCGCCTTTCCGGACGAGCGCACGTTTTACAATATCAATTCACTGCAGGAACTTGCCGACTTCGAACGGAGTTAATCGAGGCCGGCATCAGCAGCCGCCATTTGCCGCGATCGCCCGGCCGCCGCCGCACCGCATCCCGTCGCGACGCTCCCCTTTCATGACCACGCTGAACGAAACCTCGAGTTGCGTCGCACAGTACGACGCCCAAGCCATGCCGGTATCCGCCGTCCAGGCGATCGTCCGCGAGTGGGCGTCGCCCGTGACGACGGTCGAGCGCGTGCATCTGCGTGATGCGCTGAACCGCGTGCTCGCGCAGGACATCGTGTCGCCCATCGACGTGCCCGCGCACGACAACTCCGCGATGGACGGCTACGCGTTTTCCGGCGCGGCGCTCGAAGGTCAGACGGGCGAAATCGCGCTGGGCGTGGCGGGCAAGGCGTTCGCGGGGCATCCGTTCGAAGGCCGCATCGACGTCACGCAATGCGTGCGCGTAATGACGGGCGCGACGATGCCTGCTGGCTGCGACACCGTGGTGCCACAAGAAGCCGTTGCACGTGATGGCGACACGGTCCGCTTCCAGGCCCCGCCCTTGCGTACGGGCGCCAACCGGCGCCTCGCGGGCGAAGACCTCGCGAGCGGCGCCGTCGCGCTGAAGGCGGGCCGCATCGTGCGCGCGTCGGACCTCGGACTGCTCGCGTCGCTCGGCATCGGCGAGATATCGGTACGGCGCCGGCTGCGCGTCGCCTTCTTTTCGACAGGCGACGAACTGCGCTCGATCGGCGAGCCGCTCGATCCCGGCTGCGTCTACGACAGCAACCGTTACACGCTCTTCGCGATGCTCAAACGCCTCGACGTCGATCCGATCGATCTCGGCGTGGTCCGCGACGAACCCGCCGCGCTCGAAGAAGCGTTGCGAACGGCTGCCGCCAGTGCGGATGTCGTGATAACCTCCGGCGGCGTTTCTGTCGGAGAAGCCGATCTGACGAAGCAGATGCTGCGTCTGCTCGGCGATGTCGCTCACTGGAGTCTCGCGATGCGCCCCGGCCGGCCGCTGGCGTTCGGGCGCATCTGGTCAGGCGGCAAACCGGGCGCGGGCGAACCGGCCATCTTCTTCGGTCTGCCGGGCAACCCCGTAGCAGTAATGGCGGCGTTCTACCAGATCGTGCGCGAAGTGCTGCTGCGGATGTCGGGCGCGACCACGCACCCGCTGCCGCTGATCCGCGCCGCGTGCATCGAGCCGATCCGCAAGCGGCCGGGCCGCACAGAATTCCAGCGCGGCGTCGCGCAGCGCGACGCGCAAGGCGAATGGCACGTTACGCCGACGGGCTCGCAGGGCTCGGGCGTGCTCAGTTCGATGAGCGAAGCAAACTGCTTTATCGTGCTCGCCCACGAACAGGCCGACCTCGATCCGGGCGACCCCGTCGATATCATGCTGTTCGACGGCCTGATCTGAGCGCGCGAGACCCCAGCTTTTCACGCATCACGCATTCCACTACGACATACGGGTTTGACTTACATGAAAAAACAGATCTCGTTCATTGCACCGGGGCAAACGGCAAAGGCACTGATCCTCGTGTATCTGACATTCAGCGTGCCGATCGTGCTGCTCGGCGTGCTGGTCGCGTTCATCCGTTATGGCTCGGTGGAACTGAGCACCGTGTTCAGCGCGCTGCTGCTCAACGCGATTCTCGGCTTCATCCTGCTGTGGATCGCGTGCCACGCGTACAACTGGGTCGCGTCGCGCTTCGGCGGCATCGAAATCCAGCTGAGTGACGTGCCGGAGGAAGCGTAATGTCGGCGACGATCCGCGCGGCCACGAAGGACGACGTCGGCGCGATGCTCGCGCTGATGTACGAGCTGGCCGAATTCGAAAAGCTGACGCATCTGTTCGTCGCGACGGAGGCGGACCTGGGTGACGCGCTGTTCGGCGCGCGGCCGTCGGCGGAAGCGATCGTGGCCGAGCGCGATGGAAAGATGATCGGTTACGCGCTCTTCTTCCATAACTACTCGACCTTCCTCGGCCGCCGCGGCCTGTATCTCGAAGACCTGTACGTGCGCCCCACCGAGCGCGGCACGGGGCTCGGCTCGAAGATGCTGCGCTACCTGGCGGCACTCGCCGTCGAACGTCAATGCGGTCGCTTCGAATGGTCGGTACTGGACTGGAACCAGCCCGCGATCGATTTCTATCAGAAGATGGGCGCAACGGTACTGCCCGACTGGCGCATCGTGCGCATCACGGGCGACTCGCTGGATCAACTCGCAGCCAGCGCGGCGACCTGATCATCTGGCTTCGGCCGGGAGAAAAGGCGCATGACCGTAACGGTTATGCGCCTTTTTCACATCCGGATTCAGGACTCGTCGGGATCGACGCCCGATAGCGAGTCCCCGAGCAATCCCGCCGCCCGTTCTTCCGGCAACGCCTCGACATCGCGCAGCTTGCGGTTCATCTGGCGCGTCCGCACTTCCGCGGCTTCGATCGAACGCGTGACCGTTTCGAGTTGCGACTTGGTTTTCGCGAGCACATCGCCGAACTTGCCGAACTCCGTCTTCACGGCGCCCAGCACCTGCCACACTTCGCTCGAACGTTGCTCGATGGCGAGCGTACGGAAACCCATCTGCAGACTGTTGAGCAGTGCCGTCAATGTCGTCGGACCCGCGATCGTCACGCGATAGTCGCGCTGCAAAAGATCCGTGAGCCCCGGCCGACGCAAGATCTCGGCATACAGCCCTTCCGTCGGCAGGAACAGCAGCGCGAAATCGGTGGTGTGCGGTGGCGACACGTACTTGTCCGCAATCGTCCTGGCTTCCGCGCGAATTCGCCCTTCGAGCGCGCGCGACGCCTCTTCGACTGCAACGGGATCGGCACGCTCCTGCGCTTCGATCAGACGTTCATAGTCCTCACGCGGAAACTTTGCATCGATAGGCAACCAGACCGGCGTAGCCGCTGCATCGGGAGTCGGCTGACGGCCGGGCAGCTTGATCGCGAACTCGACGCGATCGTTGCTCTTCGGAATCGTCGCAACGTTTTTCGCGTATTGATCGGACGTCAGTATCTGTTCGAGCAACGCTTCGAGCTGCACTTCGCCCCACGTGCCTCGCGTCTTGACGTTCGTCAGCACCTTCTTCAAATCGCCGACGCCCGCAGCCAGCGTCTGCATTTCGCCCAGGCCGCGATGCACCTGTTCGAGACGATCGGACACGAGCTTGAACGATTCGCCGAGGCGCTGTTCGAGCGTCGCGTGCAGCTTCTCGTCGACGGTGCGGCGCATCTCGTCGAGCTTCGTCGCATTGTTCGCCTCGATGTCTTTCAGGCGCTGCTCGATGGTTGCCCGCACTTCCGCGAAGCGCCGGTCGTTGGCCTCCGTCACCTGCGCCAGCTGATGCTGCAAGGTTTCGCCGAAGCGCGTGAGCGTCACGCTCTGCTCGTCGCGCGCCTGCTGTGCCTGCTGCTGGAAGCTGTAGCGCACGGCCTCCAGTTGCTGCGCGTTGGTCTCCGTGAGCTTGACGAGCTGCTGCGCGAAACCGTCGATCTTGCCCGCCTGCACCGTCGTCATACTCGTGAACTGCGACGCGAGCGTCTGCTGGAACTGCGAAAAGCCACCGCTCAGTTCAGTGCGCGACACACGCGCCGTTTCGGAAATGGCGCCGCGCAACTCGCGTTCGAGCCGCTGGTACTCGCGCGTCTGGGCAAGCGCGGCGGCGTCCAGCCGCTCGCCCAGTTCATCGATGTAGACATGCTGCTGCCCGGCATTGGCGCCACGTAGCAATAACGCGAGTGCAATGACGAGCGCGACGGCCAGTACGGCAATGGCCGCGATCAAAACCATCGTCATGAACGCGCCTTCCCGATCACATCCGGGTTGATCGGATTCGGCGGACGCCCTGCCCGCGGCCCTTCGCCCAGCGCGGCGATCAGATTGTCGGCGGCGAGATTCGCCATCGCACGGCGCGTCGCTTCCGTCGCGCTCGCGATGTGCGGCGTCAGCACGACGTTCGGCACGCTCAGCAATGCCGGATTCAACTTCGGCTCGCCCTCGAACACGTCGAGGCCCGCTGCCGCGATGCGCTTCTCGCGCAGTGCAACGGCAAGCGCCGCGTCGTCGACGATGCCGCCGCGCGCGATATTCGTGAGCGTCGCGGTCGGCTTCATCTGCGCGAGTTCGGCTGCGCCGATCGTGTGATGGCTTTCCGCCGTGTACGGCAGCACCAGCACGACGTGATCGGCGCGGCGCAGCAGGTCTTCCTTCGATACATACGTCGCGTTCAGCTCCGCTTCGATGTCGGGCGCGACGCGCGAACGGTTGTGATAGATCACATTCATGTTGAAGCCGCGCGCACGACGCGCCAGCGCCTGGCCGATGCGGCCCATGCCGATCACGCCGAGCGTCGAGCCGTACAAGTCCGAGCCGAGAAAGCCGTCATACGACCACTTGTCCCATTTGCCCGCACGCAGCCAGTGTTCCGATTCGGCGATGCGGCGCGCGGCTGCCATCATCAGCGCCCAGCCGAAGTCCGCCGTCGATTCGTTGAGCACGTCGGGCGTATTCGTGCCGAGCACGTTCGATGCATTGAACGCGGCCATATCGAAGTTGTTGTAGCCGACGGCCATGTTCGACACCACCCGCAGGCGCGGCGCGACCGCGAGCACGGATGCGTCGATCACGTCGCCCGCCGTCAGTGCGCCGTCCTTGTCGGCGAGCCGGCGCTTGAGTTCGTCGGCGGGCAGCACGTCGCCGCCATTCCATTCGACGTCGAAATGCTGCTTGAGGCGCTCGATCACATCCGGAAAGATGGGACGCGCGACCAGAATCTTTTGCATTGCTGTTCTCCGGGTATCAGTCCGCAGCGCACGCCCTTCGGCGCGCATGCAGCATTAGAAGAAAATCCACGACGTCGCGATGAACAACGGTATCAGCACGATGCCCGCCCACGCGAGATAGCCGAAAAAACCGGGCATCTGTACGCCACGCGATTCGGCGATCGCTTTCACCATGAAGTTCGGCGCGTTGCCGATGTAGCTGTTCGCGCCCATAAACACGGCGCCCGCCGAAATGGCCGCGAGCGTCGACGCGCCCGTGCTCATCAACGTCTGCGCGTCGCCGCCGGCGAGGTTGAAGAACACGAGATACGTGGGTGCATTATCGAGGAACGACGACAACAGGCCCGTCGCCCAGAAGTACATATCATCGCGCGGCTGGCCGGCCGTGTCGTTGACGAGGTGCACGACAGCGCTGAACGCACCCGCCTCGCCCGCTCGCAACATCATGATGACGGGCGCGATCGTCACGAAGATACCCGCAAAGAGTTTCGCGACTTCTTCGATGGGCGCCCAGTTGAAAGCGTTGCCCTCGCGCGCGGCTCGCGGTGTGACAGCCAGCGACAGCAGCGTCAGCGCGATCAGCGCCGCGTCTCGCACGATATTCTGCAACTCGACGTGCGTGCCCGCTACATCGAACGTGATGCCGGGTTTCCAGATGCCGCTCATCAGCACGAGCGCGATCACCAGCGCGAGCAGCACGAAATTGATCTTGCCGATGGCGCCTACCATTCGCGTATCGGGCGACGGATCGACGGGAAGCACTTCCTCGCGATGCCGGAAATAGTACGAATCGAGTGCGTAGAACACGGCGAGCAGAACGCCGCAGACGAACAGCATGGGCAGCGCGAGATGCACCGTCGTCCAGAAGAAGCCGACGCCGTTCAGAAAGCCGAGGAACAACGGCGGATCGCCCAGCGGCGACAGCGAACCGCCCGCATTCGCGACCAGAAAGATGAAGAACACGACGACATGCACGGCGTGCCGGCGATTGTCGTTGGCGCGCAAGAGCGGCCGGATCAGCAGCATCGCGGCGCCCGTCGTGCCCATGATGCTCGCGAGCACCGTGCCGAGCGCAAGCAGCGCCGTGTTCAGCCGCGGCGAACCATGCAGATTGCCCGTCACGCAGATGCCGCCCGCGACGGTATAGAGCGTCGTCAACAACACGATGAACGGCAGGTACTCTTCGAGCAGTGCATGAATGAGCGTGCCCAACGCCGTCGAAGCCCCGAAAGCGAACGCAAAGGGGACGAGAAACAGAACGGCCCACGCGGCAGAAATCTTGCCGAAATGGTGATGCCAGACCTTGGGCGCGACGAGAGGAAAGACAGCGATCGACAACAGGATGCCCGCGAACGGTACGCCCCACCACGCCGACAGCGATGCGCCGTCGAGACTCGCCGCCGAGGCCGCAACCGGCCAGCACGTCAACGCAAGCCATAGCGCGAGAGCGCCCATCGACGAACACACGACCCGCTGCGTCGACGCGCCAGGCAACCGCGACAAGCTGCCCTGCAACGGCACGACCTTACGCGCCACGCACGACGATCGCATGCACGCGATAAGGACCGTGCGCGCCGAGCACGATGGTCTGTTCGATGTCGCCCGTACGCGACGGGCCGGAAACGAAGTTGACGGCGCGCGGCAGCTCGCCGCGTTCGCTGCGGATCAGATTGAACGCATCCTCATGACCGGCGACGATGCGCGAGGCCGGCACGACCGCGATGTGCGTCTCGGGCAGCAAGCCCGCCGACGCGTACGTCTGCGGCCCGGACAGCAGCACCAGCGTGCCTGTTTCAGCCGTCGCGCAGAAGCAGCCCGTGATGCCGACGCGATCTTCGTCGCGCGGCTTGCGAAACTCGACGTCGATGCCCGATCCGCCCCAAGGCAATGCTTCGAGCGTCTGCCACGCGATGGCCTGGGTCGGCAGGTTCAGTTCCGAGAGATAGCGATGCGCGGCGGCGGGCACGTCGGCCAGCGATTCGACGGTATCGACCGTGGTCGCCATCTTCTTCGCCTGCTCGATGAAATGGGTGGTGAGGTCGTCCGGCATCGGTGGACGCGGACCTTGCGGATGGCTGGCAAGATACGCTTGCGCCGCGTCGCGCTCCGATGCGGCCGGCTCGGGTTCACGCCCTTGCGCCGCGCGGATGCGCGCCAGGATGTTGCGGCGGGCCGTCGATGTATCCATTGCCATATCCTCGTGCCGGTGACGTGTGGACGATGCGAAATGCGCGTTCCGACTGCGCATTGACCCGCGAATTATACCGGCCGCTCGTTGCGCGAACACCTGGCCGAGAGGCGTATAGCCCAGGCCGGATGGTCTATGGGAGTGCCCGCGCAAAACAGCGACAATGAGCTTCACATGCTCTGCGACGCCTGCGAAAGCGATGCCGCGTGTTACTTGCCGGCGTCTTCTTCCACAGGATGGTCGATGCCGAACACCTGGCGCAGATAGGCGAGGTACGCCTTGTCTTCGCACATGTTCTTGCCCGGCGAGTCCGACAACTTCGCGACGGGCTGGCCGTTGCACTTGACCATCTTGATCACGATCTGCAACGGGTTGTAGCCGAGATCGTTGGTCAGGTTCGTGCCCACGCCGAATGCCAGCTTGCAGCGGCCGCGGAAGCGCTCGTACAGCTGCAGCACTTTCGGAATGTCGAGTGCGTCGGAGAACACGAGCACCTTCGTGCGCGGATCGCAGCGGTTCGCCTCGTAGTGCGCGAGAAGACGCTCGCCCCAGTCGAACGGATCGCCCGAATCATGACGCGCGCCGTCGAAGAGCTTGCAGAAGTACATGTCGAAATCGCGCAGGAACGCCTTCATGCCATACACGTCCGACAACGCAATGCCCAGGTCGCCGCGATATTCCTTCGCCCACATCTCGAAGCCGAAGATCTGCGAGTCGCGCAGGCGCGGGCCCAGCGCCTGGCAGGCCTGCAGGTACTCGTGCGCCATCGTGCCGAGCGGCGTGAGGCCGTGCTTCATCGCGTAGAACACGTTGCTGGTGCCCGCGAACTGCTCGCGCAGGCCTTCCTTGAGCGTGAGGATCACCTCTTCGTGCCAGCGGCCCGAGAAGCGGCGGCGCGTGCCGTAATCGGCGATCTTGCATTCGGCGAACTCGGGGCGCGCGCCCAGCAACTGGATCTTGTCGCGCAGGCGTTCACGCCCTTCGCTGTAGTCCGGCTGCTGCTGCGTATTGCGGAAATAGACTTCGTTGACGATCGCGAGCACGGGAATTTCGAAGAGGATCGTGTGCAGCCACGGCCCCTTGATATCGATCTCGATCTCGCCGTTGCCTTTCGCCGACGGCGTGATCGAAATGTACTTCTCGTTCAGATGGAAGAGCGCGAGGAAATCGATGAAGTCGTTCTTGATGAAGCGCATCCGGCGCAGATAGTCGAGTTCGCCCTCGCTGAAGCGCAGCTTGCAGAGCTTGCGCACTTCGCCGCGTATTTCGTCGATGTACGGCACGAGGTTGACGTTCGGCGTGCGGCAGCGGAACTTGTATTCGACGTTGGCGGCCGGGAAATGATGCAGCACGACCTGCATCATCGTGAACTTGTACAGGTCGGTATCGAACAGCGATGTAATGATCATGATCTTGCAAACCGGGACTGCATGAGAATCGGAAGACGTCTCGCGAAGATGCTGTCGCATGTTACCCGAATGCGCGCCGGCGGTCGTTCCAATGCGGCAGGCGCAGTGTCGGCCCGTGTGAGCCCATGGCGCGAACCGCCCGCCATAAACTAATCACCAAACGATATAAACGGCTTGGGACGATCGCGTATGCACTACTTGACGTTACGTTACAATACCGCTTTTGGCGTCTAGCCATCTCCCCACTACCCAAAAGATATCGTTTGCAGGAGTTGCCTGAATGACTCACGTTGTGACCGAAAGCTGCATCAAGTGCCGCTATACCGACTGCGTCGATGTGTGCCCGGTGGACTGCTTTCGCGAAGGTCCCAACTTCCTCGCGATCGACCCGGACGAATGCATCGACTGCGCCGTGTGCGTTGCGGAATGCCCGGTAAACGCCATTTACGCTGAAGAAGACGTGCCTGGCGACCAGCAGCACTTCACGGAACTCAATGCCGAGCTGGCAAAGGCATGGCCGAGCATCACGAAGACCAAGTCGCCGCTGCCCGAAGCCGACGAATTCAAGGATGTGAAGGAAAAGCTCGCACTGCTCGAGCGTTGATCGAAGTAACCTGCCTCCGGCTCGAATCAGTTGAATTAAATTGAGATGAACCGGGGGTATTGACAGGTTCTTCTACACCTCCTACAATTTCGCTTCTCTGCTGTTGTTGTTCCCCGATAGCTCAGTCGGTAGAGCGCCGGACTGTTAATCCGTAGGTCCCTGGTTCGAGCCCAGGTCGGGGAGCCAAAAATTGCAAAGGCCCGTTAACCACAACGGGCTTTTTTATGTAGCGACACGTTGTACTGCTGTTCCCCGATAGCTCAGTCGGTAGAGCGCCGGACTGTTAATCCGTAGGTCCCTGGTTCGAGCCCAGGTCGGGGAGCCAAAATTCGAAGGCCCGCATACGTGCGGGCCTTTTTCTTTTCTGCGACCTTCTTTCTCGCGCCCGGTTTTCATCGCCGCTTTCAGCCGCGACTTCGCGAGACCCTTCACGTCAAAGGCAAGGCCGGGCAACCAGGTTACGATTGCGTTCTCATCGGCAGCCAGCCTGCTGCACGCCCACTCGCTCAATCTTCCGGTCACCTGATGAAAATCGCCCTGCCCTGTGCGCGCGTCCTCGCCGCCACCGTCTTCGCCGCCGCGTCCGTCTGCGCACCGCTCGCACAGGCCGAAGAGGTCGCCAGCGTCAACACGAACTTCCACATCACCGGCTCGGACCGCGTCGTCGTCGAGGCATACGACGATCCCGCCGTACAGGGCGTCACCTGCTACGTGTCGCGAGCGCGCACGGGCGGCATCAAGGGGACGCTCGGAATCGCCGAAGACCCGACGGAAGCGTCGATCGCATGCCGTCAGGTCGGGCCCGTCAAGATCCCCGAGCCGCTGCGTCAGCAGGCCGACGTGTTCACCGAACGGATGTCGTTCATCTTCAAGACGCTGCACGTCGTGCGCGTCGTCGATACGAAACGCAACACGCTCGTCTATCTCACCTACAGCGACCGCGTCGCGACGGGCAGCGCGAAGAACAGCGTCACCGCCGTGCCGATGCCCGCCGGCACGACGATTCCCGTCCGTTGATTGCGCGGTAAACTGACAGGCTCCGCAGCACTCCGATCATCATGGCTTCGACCCGCTTCCGCGATAACGCCCGTTACTGGCGCACGCCGCTTCTGCCCGGCGCGGATCTGCTCACGGCCGAATATCACGATCACGAGTTCACCCCGCACTGGCACGACGCGTACACGATTCCCGTCATCGAGGCGGGCGCGGAAGCGTATCGGTATCAGGGCTCGCGTCACGTTGCCGAAGCGGGCAGCGTGCCCATCATCAATCCGGGCGAGTTGCACACCGGTTCGCGCGCGATGGACGAAGGCTGGCGGTATCGCGTGATGTATGCGCCCGTCGACTTCCTTCACGCGCTCGCGGAAGACATCGCGGGCTGCGCGCAGCCGCTGCCGTGGTTCGATGCCGACGTGATCCGCGACCCCGATCTCGCTGTACGGTTGTCGCATGCGCACCGTTTGCTCGAGGCGAACGGCGATCCGCTCGCCGCGGAAACGGCGATGCTCGATGCGCTGTCGACGTTGCTGGTTCGCTACGGCCGCACGCGCCCCGCTACGCCGCCACTCGCCCTCGACGACGCGCGCGTCGTCACGATGAAGGAGCAACTGGCTGGTGATCTTTCCGCGCCGCTCAAGCTCGCCGACCTCGCCGATTCGGTGGGTCTGTCGCAGTTTCACGCCGCGCGCCTTTTCGCCAAGGTGACGGGCCTGCCGCCGCACGCGTGGCGCAACCAGGTGCGGCTGCAGCGCTCGCTCGGGCCGTTGCGCGCAGGCGCGTCGGTGGCGGACGTCGCGGCGGCGAACGGCTTCACCGATCAAAGCCACTTCACCCGGCATTTCCGGCGCATGTTCGGCGTGCCGCCGGGGCGCTGGCAGTCGTCGTAGGCGCTCGCGAGCGCGCGACATCGACCTGCGCGGGCACGGCCATCCGCCGCAAAGCCGCAACAATCCTGCTCAAGGCGCAAGAACGTACAAGCCGCTCCTCCCCTCGCCCGGCTATGCTTCGCCCCATCGAGGAGAAAAGATTGACCCACCCTGCACAACCCACTCACCGTTTCAAGGAACTCACGGCGGGCGCGCGCGACACGCTCCCGATGATCATCGGTTCGCTGCCGTTCGGCGTGATCTACGGCACGCTCGTCGCGTCCGGTCCGCTGCATCTGTGGCACGGCCAGCTGATGTCGCTGGTCGTGTTCGCCGGCTCCGCCCAGTTCATCGCGCTCGGCCTGATCGCGGGCCACGCGAGCTACGCCGTGATCTGGGCGACGACGCTCGTCGTCAACGCCCGCCACGTCCTCTACAGCGCGACGCTCGCGCCGTATGTGTCGCACCTGCCGTCGCGCTGGCGCTGGGCGCTCGGCGGCCTGCTGACGGACGAAGTGTTCGCAGTCGCATGGGCGCACTACCGGCTGAAGCCGCCGGGCTCGGTCGGGCCGTACTACTTCCTCGGCTCGGGCCTCGCGATGTACCTCAACTGGCAGATCTGGACGCTCGTCGGCCTGCTGTTCGGCGCTGCCTTCCCGGGACTGCAGTCGCTCGGGCTCGACTTCGCGATGGTCGTGACCTTCATCGCGATCGTGGTGCCGCAGCTCGTCGCGGTACGCTATCTGGCGGCCGCCACCACGGCGGGCGCACTGTCGTTCTTCTGGCAAGACTGGCCGTACAAGCTCGGCTTGCTGGGCGCTGTGTTCGTCGGGGTCGCGGTCGGTGTCCTGCTGTCCATGCCCGCGTTCCAGCGCACCCAAACGGCGGAGGCATCGCGATGAACTACGTTCTGCTGATTCTCGGCATGGCCCTCATCACGTGGCTGATCCGCACCGCCGTATTCGTGCTCGGCGATCGCGTCGTGTTTCCGCCGCTCGTGCGTACCGCGCTCGGCTTCGTGCCCGTCACCGTCCTGACGGCGATCATCGTGCCGATGGCCGTGTCGCCGCACGGCACGGAGGCGGAAATCACGTGGCGCAATCCGCAGCTCGTCGGCGCACTCGCCGCCATCGCCGTCAGCGCGCTCACGCGCCGACCGCTTCTGACCATCGCGGTAGGCCTCGCCGTCTTCTTCGTCTGGCAAGGCGTCGTGCTGAAGTGACCCTGCCGTAACGTTTGCGCGCGCCGTCCGCCCGGCACGGCGCGCTGCCCTCAAGTTCCCTTTCAATCCGCCGATAAACACTCGTGGTCCGTGAACCAGGCACCGTCCATCGACGGGATG
Source organism: Paraburkholderia sp. Tr-20389 (assembly GCF_017104565.1). Lineage (GTDB taxonomy): Bacteria > Pseudomonadota > Gammaproteobacteria > Burkholderiales > Burkholderiaceae > Paraburkholderia. The sequence continues at coordinate 15,406 of NZ_JAAGPD010000043.1, forward strand.
CAGGCAAGCCGGACAGAACCGCGCCGGATATCGGTGCCGTCAGCGCACAGGGGCGCACGGCACGAGGCCAGCGCCTCGACGGTGGTCGCGCGGTCGACGAAACGGGATAAGACATGGGTCAGATTACCCTTAACATCAAGGACGAAACGCTCGCATCCTTACGAAAGGATTTCGACGCGTTCGTGCGGGTCTCGCTAAAGCTGGACCCGCAGTTCGCGACACCATCGTTCGAGGATTTCCTGCGGGCAAAACTTCTCGACAACATGGTGCCGCTGACCGAGAACGCCGTGCAGCGGATGCTGCAGGGCGGCCAGTACGCATGGGCGAAGCGCACGCTGGACAAGGAGTTTCCGGACGTCGTCGCGATTCTGATGAAGCAGGCGAACGAGTTCGGCTTCGGGTTTGCGTCGCGTTCGGAATGGACGCCCGAAGAACTCGCCAAGCAAAGCCGCGAGTGGGCCGCCGCGATCGTCAAGGAAGCGGAAGGCGCGCCTTCGCTGGTGGACCCGCTCGCCGCGCAGATCAAGTCGGCGGCGCAGGACATTCAGGCGCTCGAGGAAGTGATGCAGACGCCCGCCTGGCGTCTGGCCGAATCGCTGCGTCAGCGGGTGTACGAGGCGAAAGTCGCATGCGAAACCAGCGTGGGCAGCGCGGCGCGCGAAAAGCTCGGCGAACTGCGCGGGCTGTTGCGCCTGGGTATTTCGCATGGCTCGTTTCAGAAGCAGGAAGCGCAACAGATCATGGAGTACCTGCGGCTGCTCAAGCCGGAGATTTTCGTCGAAGAGCCGTATGACGTGTTCACGCGGCTCGCCGCGTGGCTGCGCAACTTCTTCATGCCGCCGCCGCGGCCCCAGCAGCAACAGCAGCGCCAATCGCGCTAGCTTTATCTCAAGAAATCAAGACAGACGGCGTCCGCACTGGACGCCTTCCCGGTCGCGGCAAGCTCAGTCCCACATCTTTCTGAGCTTTGCCGCGATTTCTATTTTGGCCTGCGCTGCGGCGGCCAGCCCAACCGCAGTCGGGGCGGACACGACAGGCACGGGCGGCCACGCATGCGAATCGAACAGCGGCAGCAGATGCGGCGGGATGAAGCGCGTGCGCGACGCCCACACGTGACGGTCGCCGAGATGCGTCTGGTTGTGCACGTAGAAGCGCTGCGGCATCACGATGTGCAGGTCTTCTTTCGCGCGTGTCATCGCCACGTACAACAGGCGCCGCTCCTCGTCGATTTCCTCCTCGCTGCCCGTGCCGAGATCGGACGGAATGCAGCCGTCGACGCCGTTGAGCACGAACACATTGCGCCACTCCTGCCCCTTCGCCGAATGGATGGTGGACAGGATCAGATAGTCCTCGTCGATCAGCGGGACGCCGGATTCGTCGCTGGTGGCGTCGGGCGGATCGAGCGTCAGCTCCGTCAGGAAGCGCTCCCGCGACGCGTAAGTGCCCGCGATGCTCTCCATCTGCACGAGATCGGCCTGGCGAATCGACGCGTCCTCGTGGTTGCGCTCCAGATGCGGCTCGTACCAGCGGCGCACCATCTCGAACTCGGCGGGCCAAGGCGTCTGCCGCCCACAGACGGACGCCATCATCGCCACGAACGGATGCCAGTCTTCGAGCGTGCGCGCCGGCGGCGCGAACGCGGCAAGCGCGCCCGCCGCGCAGCTGGACACGCCATGGGCGGCCGGCAGCCCGCCGCCTGAGCCGAGCGCGTCGGCTCGCGCGGCGATATCGTCGAGCACACGCGCAGCCGTCGCGGGCCCGACGCCAGGCAGCAGTTGCACGACTCGAAAGCCTGCCACGCGGTCGCGCGGATTCTCCGCCCAGCGCAGCACGGACAACACATCCTTCACGTGGACGGAATCGAGAAACTTCAGGCCGCCGAACTTCACGAACGGAATGTTTCGTCGCGTCAGCTCGATTTCGAGCGCCGCGCTATGGTGCGCCGCGCGAAACAGCACGGCCTGCGACTTCAGCTTCATCCCGGCTTCCCGCGCCGCAAGCACCTGTTCGACGATGTAGCGCGCCTGATCCGCGTCGTCGGCGACGGTGACGAGGTGCGGACGTTGCGCCGACGCCTTGCCGGTCCACAAATTCTTCGTGTATCGCTCGGACGCGAGGCTAATTACGGCGTTCGAAGCTTCGAGAATCGGCTGCGTCGAACGGTAGTTGCGCTCCAGCGTGACCTGCTTCGCGGGTGGATCGAAATGCGCCGGGAAGTCGAGAATGTTGCGTACGGTCGCGCCGCGAAACGAATAGATGGATTGCGCGTCGTCGCCGACCACGGTCAGGCCGCGCCCATCCGGCTTCAAGGCGAGCAGGATCGACGCCTGCAGACGGTTGGTGTCCTGATATTCGTCGACGAGCACGTGATCGAAGCGCCCGGACAGGTCGGCGGCAATCGCCGGTTCCGCGGCCATGTGCGACCAGTAGAGCAGCAGGTCGTCGTAGTCGAGCACGCTCTGCTTCTGTTTCGCGTCGACGTAGGCCGCGAAAAGCACACGCAGATCGGCTTCCCATTCGCGGCACCACGGAAACGCGCTGTTGAGCACGTCCGCCAGCGACGCGCCCGTATTCACGACCCGTGAGTAGATCGCGAAGCACGCCGACTTCGACGGAAAGCGTTTTTCCTTCGCCGAGAAGCCGAGTTCGTGGCGCACGAGATTCATCAGGTCGGCGGAATCTTCGCGGTCGTTGATCGTGAAGGTCGGCGACAGTCCGATCAGATCCGCGTACTCGCGCAGCAGGCGCGCGCCGACGCTGTGGAACGTGCCGGACCATGTGAGGCCCTGCGCGAGCGCCGCACGCGTGCCCAACGCCGCGCCCGCGATGCGCGTGACGCGCCGGGTCATTTCCAGCGCCGCGCGGCGCGAGAACGTCAGTAGCAGAATGCGGCGCGGATCGACGCCCTTGACGACGAGATTCGCGACCCGGTGTGCGAGCGTGTTGGTCTTGCCGGAGCCCGCGCCCGCAATGACGAGCAGTGCGCCGGACGGATGCGCGCCATCGTCCGCGCCGTATTCCACGGCTTCGCGCTGGGCTTCGTTGAGCTTTGCGAGCCAGTCGGCAGCAGCCGCCGACGCGCTCGCATCCGGTGCGGCAGACGACGCAGCGGGCGGCGATGAAGACAGGGAATCGGCGACGGAAAGCACGATCGGCGGGTTGGAGAGTGAAGGCGACGCATACTGTATATCCATACAACCCGCGTCGACAAGCGCCCCATTTTTGCTGTGCCGCGTGCTCGTTCGTGATAGGCGCGCCAAAGAAAAGCCCGGCGTGCGCCGGGCTCATGTGCCGGACGACGTCAAACCGTCCGGCGGGCGATGCGAAGAACGCCTACTGCGATTTCGCGTCCTTCACCTTGGCGTCGGCGTTCGCCTTGTCGGCGTCCGCCTGTGCGTCGGCCTTCTTCTTATCGGCCTTCGCCTGCGCGATGTCCGCCTTCTTGTCGGCCTTCGCCTGTGCCTTGGCGGCCTTGCTGTCGGCATGGGTCATCGGCTCGGTCGCGGGATCATGCGTCGTCTGAGCGACCGCGAGCGTCGTCATGCTGCCCGCGATCAGCGCCGCACACAGCGCGCTCATTGCCTTGCTGTTATTTTTCATCGTGTCCTCCCTTGTTCAAACGTTGAAGCGAAACCCCGGCCGCGTCAGTTATGCGCTTCGCCCGATGCGGCCGCGCCCGTCGGCTGGCCCTGCATATCGGCCTTCAGTTCGTTCGACGCGGCGGCCTTGTCCGCCTTTTTGTTCAGCTTCGCGTTGCGGACCTGGTCCTTGTACGAGTCCTTCGCGGCCTTCTGCTGCGCCTTCATCTGTTCCTTCGACATCTTCTTCTGCGCGCTGTATTCGGCGTTCGCCTGAGCGTCCGCGTTGCGCTTCTGGACGAGCGGATCAGTCGAACCCGGCGCCGTCAGGTTCTGCGGCGCGGGCGCCGGCATCTGGACGCCTTGCGCGGCGGGTGCCTGCGTCTGGACCTGCGCTTGTGCGGACGGATCCGCCGAAGGCTGGGTCGCCGTCTGTGCGAATGCGGCCGTCGAAGCAATCGCGGTCGTCAGGGCGGTACCGATCAGGAGCGTACGGAGCTGGTTCATGGCAATCCTCTCTGAAGTTTGTCGATGTCGGCGCGCGGGCAGTTTGTTGGGTGGCGCCGACCAAACCTGGCGCCATGCCCGCGCTATGCGCCTGTCGCAAAAATGCAGCAGGCTATTCCACAGACCGGGGCTTTGGGAGTGGAGTTCTTCGCAAAAGCGGACTGTTACTCACCGTTTCATTTCCTGACAACTGAATAACATCTGCTTGCAAGTGCCCGATCCACGGCCACGCTCATCGCGTGCGAAGCGTCGTCCGGCATGCGATGGCTTATCATGCGAGTCGTTTTTCCAACGATTCCGCCGACCACCGTCGATTGCAACTGCCATGCCCAACCTCGATTTCACCCTCACCGGCGACTACGTCGAACTCCACAATCTGCTGAAGATCACCGGCCTCGCGGACAGCGGCGGCTCGGCGAAGGTGATCGTCGCGTCAGGCGCCGTGACCGTCGACGGCCAGGTCGAAACGCGCAAGACCTGCAAAATCCGCGCGGGCCAGGTCGTGCTGCTCGGCGACACGCGGATCGCCGTTCACGAGGGCTGAACGCCCGGTCCTGCTGTTCAAGGGTCATCGCCGCGTGCTGGACATGCGGCCTGCATCGGCCGCAGGTTGCCGGCGCGAAAACCCGCACCAAAAGTGTGCCTGTTGATCGACAGCGCCGCGTTCCCGCAATAAGCTGTCCGTCTGGACAGAAAAACAAACAGCGCGGGCTGCTGACCGCGCGTGTCGCCTATCGCGCATCCGCGCTTCGAATATGAATCCAACCGGAATGTCCCGCGCAATCAGCGGGCCGCCCACGCTTTCGCGCCATGCCGCCGACACGGCGCGTCTCGCCGCGCCGCTCGCCATCGCGCAACTCTCGCAGATGGCCATGAGCGTCACGGACACGGTGCTGCTCGGCTCGCTCGGCCCCGACGCGCTCGCGGCGGGTGGCCTCGGCGCGAACCTGTTTTTCGTCGTGGTGACGCTGCTGCAAGGCGTGCTGACGTCCGTGAGCGTGAGCGTGTCGCATGCGCGCGGCGCGCAGGCCGAGGAGCGCGTACCGCACATCTACTGGACGGGCTTCCTGCTGTCGCTGCTGCTCGCGGTGCCCGCCTTCGTGCTGCTGTCGTTCGCGGCGCCCATCATGACGGCGTTCGGCGAGCCGGCGCTGCTTGCGCACAATGTCGGCGAGTATTGCGCCGTGCTGCGTTGGGGGGCGCCGGGCAGCCTCATCGGTATCGGCCTGATGCGCTCGTTCCTGCCTGCGATCGGCGCGGCGCGACGTCTGCTGTGGGTGTCGATCGGCGGCGTGTTCGTCAATGCGTTCCTGAACTACGGGCTGATACACGGCGCGTACGGCTTGCCGCGTCTCGGCTTCCTCGGCTCGGCGGGTGCGACGACCTTCACCGTCTGGCTCACGGCGCTCACGCTGATGGGGCTGCTGCATCTGCGTCCGCGCTTCAGGCATTTCGTGACGGCCACGCGCCCGAACGTGCCGCTGATGGGCGAACTGTTCGGCATTGGCTGGCCGGTGGCGATCACGTATGGCGTCGAATCGACGCTGTTTCTCGCGACGGGTTTGATGGTCGGCCTGCTCGGCGAATCGCAGTTGGCTGCGCATCAGATCGCACTGAACGTCGCGTCGGTGGCGTTCATGGTGCCGCTCGCGATCGGCCAGGCGGCGAACGTGCGCGTCGGCTTCTGGTCGGGCGCGGGGCAACCGCTCGCGGCGCGCCATGCGGGCTTCGTCGCGCTCGGGCTGGGCGTCGGGTTCATGAGCCTTTCAGGCCTGCTGCTGATCACGGCGCCGCGTTATATCGTCGGGCTGTATCTGCATCTCGACGATCCTGCCAATGCGCCGACTGTCGCGCTGGCCAGTTCGCTGCTGGGCGTGGCGGCCATTTTTCAGATCGTCGACGGGATGCAGACTGTTGGCTCAGGGTGTTTGCGTGGTCTCAAGGACACACGGGTTCCGATGATCGCTGCCGCGTTCGGGTATTGGGGGATCGGGTTTCCGACCGGCTATACCCTCGCATTTCACTTCGGGCTCGGCGCCCGAGGTTTGTGGTGGGGGCTTGCTGCTGGACTCGCCAGTGTGGCCGTTTTGATGACGCTGCGCTTTCATAAGATGAGCTATAGGCGCGTGCGCGGCATTGAAGGTTGAAGCGCCTGCGCGGCGCTGACCGTTTTTTTTCGCTGGCATCCGCGTTGTGTCTCTGGTTTGCTGGCGTTGCCCCTGTGCGGGGCGGCACTTACTTTCTTTGCCGCCGCAAAGAAAGTAAGCAAAGAAAGCGGGCTCACACCGCCAGTCCTTGTTGTTGCCTGCGGGCCCCCAACGGGTCCCGCACTCCATACGGCAACACTTTGTTTTGCGCTCGTTGCCAGCGCCCTGAACAAGCGCATCACCCACTCCAATCACCCGCAGGCAGCCCGCGGCAGCGACTTGTCAGCGCCGCCCAGGTGGCAAACGGTGTGTAGGCAGTCGCACCGTACGCGTTCGCGATCCTACGACACCGATCCCGCTTTTCAGTCCGGAGTGGTGCACTTCCATCGCGACGGCCTACACACCGTTTGCCACCTGGGCGGCAGTGGACCTCCTGCTAATGCAGTCCGTGACGCGGGAGTGTGAAGCGGGTGATGCGTGCAGGTAGCCCGCTGGCAACGGGCGCAAACAAGTGGGTTGCCGCGTGAAGCGTAAGAACCGTCGGGGGCCCGCAGGCAAAAACAAGGACTGGCGGTGTGAGCCCGCTTTCTTTGCTTACTTTCTTTGCGGCGGCAAAGAAAGTAAGTGCCGCCCCGCACAGGGGCAACGCGAGCAAACCAGAAGCACAACGCGGATGCCAGCGAAGGCGAAGGCGAAGGCGAAGGCGAAGGCGAAGGCGAATCCCAAAACCCAAAACCAAACCGGCAGAGCCAAGGAACAGAACCAGTAAAATGGCAGTCCTGGCGGCGACCCAAGCCGCCCCCTCGCGTGACGAGTGCCCCAAAAGGGCACGCCAAACCGCCTCGGCAGTTCACACACCGCGCGCTTCGCCGCCGCATAACGGCATAACGGCATAACAGCATCCCGGCCTCAGCCAAACAAACACCACAACCACAAAGGATCGCCCCACATGCTCGCCCGCATCACCCGTCTTTTCCCCCTGTGGGCCGTGCTGGCCTCGCTGGCCGCCTACTTCTCGCCGTCCTCCGTAACGGGCATCGCCCCCCACGTAACGACGCTGCTGACGATCATCATGCTGTCGATGGGCGTCACGCTCTCCATCGATGACTTCCGCCGCGTCTTCACGCGCCCCGCCCCCGTCGTCGCTGGCATCGTCCTGCATTACCTCGTGATGCCGCTCGCCGCCTGGGTCATCGCGAAAGCACTCCACATGCCGCCCGATCTCACGGCAGGCATGGTCCTCGTGGGCAGCGTCGCGAGCGGCACGGCATCGAACGTGATGATCTATCTGGCGCGCGGCGACGTGGCACTGTCCGTCACGATCAGCGCACTGTCGACGCTCGTCGGCGTGTTCGCGACGCCGCTGCTCACTCGCCTCTACGTCGATGCGTCGATCGCCGTCGACGTCCACGGCATGCTCATGAGCATCCTCCAGATCGTCGCGCTGCCCATCGTCGTCGGCCTCGTCGTCAATCATCTGTTCGGCAAGCTCGTGCGCAAGATCGAACCCGTGCTGCCGCTCGTGTCGATGGTGTCCATCCTCCTGATCATCGCGGCCGTGGTCGGCGGCACACAGAAGAGCATCGCGTCCGTCGGCCTCGTGGTCGCACTGGGCGTGGTGCTGCACAACGGCATCGGCCTGCTCGGCGGCTACTGGGGCGGTCGACTGCTCGGCTTCGACGAAGCCGTCTGCCGCACCCTCGCCATCGAAGTCGGCATGCAGAACTCCGGCCTCGCCGCGACGCTCGGCAAGCTCTACTTCACGCCGATCGCCGCGCTGCCGGGCGCACTATTCTCCGTCTGGCACAACCTGTCGGGCTCGATGCTGGCAGGCTACTGGGCGGGCCGGCCGGCGAAGGGCTCGACGGCACAACAGGAAGCCGACGCGCTGGCGCGCGAAAGCGTCTGACACCCCCGTTACCGCCTCATGCCGCGCGCTTCGCTCTGGCGCGCGGCGCATCAAACCCACCACGCTCGATTAAAGCCTTCCACCCCCAGCGTCGTACAAAACGGGCACGCTCGTTGCGTAGCCCGTTGTGTCGGTATCCGACCCGCTTTAGCGTTTCCTCGTAGAATCGTTCGGGTCGCTATACAGGCGATGCCACGACACTCATCGATGCCGCTCAAGTGGAGGAACCAGCGTGTCGGCTCATAATTCGAACGACGCCGCCGCACGGCGGCACCGACATCAGCAACGCAGCATTGCCATCTCGCGCAACTCGCCCGGCCCGCTGCTCTCCCGCGCGTTCGCGCTCTTCGTGTCGGCGCTCCTGCTGACGGCCTGCGCGACGCGCCCGCCCGCCACCGCGTTCGACCGCCCGGTCACGCACGCGCTGCCCGCTACCGATGCCACGCCCCTCGCCGCCGCGCTCGCACCGTCCGAGCGGACGCATCCGGGCCAATCCGGTTTCCGCGTGCTGGCCGACGGCGCCGAGGCGCTGCAGATGCGCATCGCGCTCGCGCGCTCGGCGACGAAGACGCTCGACATGCAGTACTACATCGCCGAAGAAGACACGACGGGCAAGCTGCTGCTCGGCGCCGCGCTCTACGCGGCCGATCACGGCGTGCGCGTGCGCATGCTGGTCGACGACCTGAACTTCAAGGACATCGACCGCGTGATGGCCGCGCTGAACTCGCACGACAAGATCGAGATCCGCGTCTTCAACCCGTTCGGCAGCTCGGAGACCAGCTTCTATCAGCGCAGCCGCAACTTCTTCACGCAGGTCGGCGCATTCACGCGGCGCATGCACAACAAGGCGATGATCACCGACAACCAGCTCGCGATCGTCGGCGGCCGCAATCTCGGCGACGAATACTTCAGCGCGAGCCCGACACTGCAGTTCCGCGATATCGACGTGCTCGCGGCCGGCCCGATCACAGCCGACATCTCCGCGAGCTTCGACGCGTACTGGAACGACAGCAACGCGTATCCGCTGCGCGCGCTGAACAAGCAGAAATTCGATCCGCACGATCTCGACGAGATGCGCGACGAGTTGCGCGCGCACTGGCGCAAGAACGCGGAACCATACAACGCGAAGCCATTGAACGCGACGCCGCTGGCCGCGCAGATCGCGAGCAACGAATTGCAGCTGGTGTGGGCGCCCGCCGAGTTCAAGGCCGATTCGCCCGAGAAAATGAAACTGCCCGCCGATCAGTACAAGAGCCCGCCGATGCAGCGGCTCATCGAACTGATGCACGACGCGCAACGGGAATTTCTCATCACGTCGCCGTACTTCGTGCCGCACCAGGCGGGCGTCGACGCGCTCGGCGCGCTGGTGCAGCGCGGCGTGAGCGTCAAGGTGCTGACCAATTCGCTCGCCGCGACGGATGCGGTCGCCGTGCAGGCGGGCTACAGCCCGTATCGCGTGCCGCTACTGGAACGCGGCGTGCAGTTGTACGAGTTCAAGCCGACCCAGGGCACCGAACCGCCGACGGCGGGCCTGTTCGGCTCGCAATCGAAGGCAAGCCTGCATGCGAAGACGTACGTGATCGACCGCACGACGCTCGTGATCGGATCGATGAATCTCGATCCGCGGTCCGCGCATCTGAACACGGAGCTCGCGCTCGTGATCCACAGTCCGCCGATCGCGCAGCAAGTCGCCAGACTGTTCGACCAGGCGACGTCGCCCGGCGTCAGCTATAGCGTGACGCTCGCGACACCGGCCGAGCTCTCCACGCTGCGCTACTCGGCGACGCCGCAATCGAAGCTCGTCTGGACCGACGAAGAAAACGGCCAGATCCGCCGCTACAACCTCGATCCCGGCGCGGGCTTTTACCGCAATGCGCTCACGGGTCTATTCTTGTTGCTGCCAGTCGACGAGCAGTTGTAGCCGCGCAGTCATACGGCGCAGTCGTGGAGCGCGTACTGCGCCGCTTTCCCGGAAGCCTTCCGATCACCCAGTCAAGCGGAGTAGAACATGACCGAAGATGTACGCATGGAACGCGATACGTTCGGCGAAATCGCCGTACCGAACGCGAAATTGTGGGGGGCGCAAACGCAGCGTTCGCTGCAGAACTTCAAGATTTCGACGGAAAAGCAGTCGCCTGAACTGATCACCGCGCTCGCGATCATCAAACGCGCCGCCGCCGAAGTGAACCTGAGCCTCGGCGTGCTCGACGCGACCAAGGCCAAAGCGATCATGGCCGCCGCCGACGAGATCATCGAAGGCAAGCACCCCGACGAATTCCCGCTCGCGGTCTGGCAGACGGGCTCCGGCACGCAGACCAACATGAACCTCAACGAGGTGATCGCGAACCGCGCGAGCGAACTGATGGGCGGCGAGCGCGGCGAAGCGCGCCTCGTGCATCCAAACGACGACGTGAATCGCGGGCAATCGTCGAACGACGTGTTCCCGACCGCGATGCACGTCGCGGCGGCCGTCGGCATCGTCAAGCATCTGCTGCCCGCCGTGAAGACGCTGCGCGACACGCTCGATAAAAAGGCGAAGGCGTTCGCCGATATCGTGAAGATCGGCCGAACGCATCTGCAGGACGCGACGCCGCTCACGCTCGGCCAGGAATTCTCCGGCTATGTGGCGCAACTGGATCAGAACGCGAAGCACATCGAGTCGACGCTCGCGCATCTGTACGAACTCGCGCAGGGCGGCACGGCCGTCGGCACGGGCCTCAACGCGCATCCGAAGTTCGCCGGCGACGTGGCGGCCGAGATCGGCCGGCTGACGGGTCTGCCCTTCGTGTCGGCGCCGAACAAGTTCGAGGTGATGGCGGCCGCCGACGCGCTGGTGTTCGCGCATGGCGCGCTGAAGACGCTCGCCGCGAGCATGATGAAGATCGCCAACGACATCCGCTGGCTCGCGAGCGGCCCGCGCTGCGGCCTTGGCGAGTTGTCGATTCCCGAAAACGAGCCGGGCAGCTCGATCATGCCGGGCAAGGTGAACCCGACGCAATCCGAAGCGGTGACGATGCTGTGCTGTCAGGTATTCGGCAACGACGTCGCCGTGAACGTGGGCGGCGCGAGCGGAAACTTCGAACTGAACGTGTTCCGGCCAATGGTCGCGCACAACGTGCTGCAGTCGGTGCGCCTGCTCGCCGACGGCATGCACAGCTTCAACGACAACTGCGCGGTCGGCATCGAGCCGAACCGGGAGCGCGTCGACCAGTTGCTCAACGAATCGCTGATGCTCGTGACGGCGCTCAATCCGCACATCGGCTACGACAAGGCCGCGCAGATCGCGAAGAAAGCGCACAAGGAAGGCACGACGCTGAAAGCGGCCGCCCTGGCGCTAGGCCATGTGACGGAACAGCAGTTCGACGAATGGGTGCGTCCGCACGACATGGTCGGCAACGCGGAGCGCTAACGCCCTTCCATCCCCTCGTCAGGATGCTCTCTCTGCTGTGATTGCAAGGAGAGCATCCGTATTGGCGTATCACACCTTGCCCTGCGCCACTTCCTCGGGCTTCAGGTCGACGATCGCGTCCAGTGCGGCCTTCACGTCCATCGCGTAATGCGCGAGACGCTTCTGCTCGTCCGTCTGCGGCACGAACGACGGCACGGGCACGGGGCTGCCGTTCTCGTTGACGGCGACCATCACGACGAGGCAATCCGTCGTTTGCAGCAGTTCACCGCCCTTCGGATCGCCCGCATGGACGGACACGTGGATGTGCATGCTGGTGCGTCCCGTCGCGACGACACGCGCGCGCAGTTCGACCAGGTTGCCGACGTGGATCGGCCGGCGAAAGCGGATGTTGCCGACGCTGACCGTCACGCAGTAACGGCCCGACCAGACGGCCGAGCACGCATACGCGGTCTCGTCGATCCATTTCATCAGCGCGCCGCCGTGCACCTTGCCGCCGAAGTTGACCGAGGTCGGCTCGGCGAGAAAGCGGAACGTGGTTTCTGAACGATCCAGCGGCGCGGCGATTGGCGTGCTCATCTTGACTCCCGTCAAACAGCTATCGAAAGGAGGCGATTATACGAGCGCAATAAGGCTGCCGCTGTGGTATCGGCACGCAAGCATCGCAGCGCGCGCGGTTCAGCGCAGCGCCGACGCGAAACGTTCGCGGTAATCGAGCGGCAGCACGCCGAAACTGCGCATGAACGCACGCCGCAAGTTCTGCTCGCTGCCGAACCCGCAATCGAGCGCGATCCGCTTCAGCGGACGGCGCGACTCGGCCAGCGCCCGCGACGCCGCCTCCAGCCGCATCGCCGATACCGTCTTCGCGGGCGTCCGTCCCACTTCGTCGACATAGCGGCGCGCGAAGTTGCGCGGACTCATGCGCGCCTCTTCGGCAAGCCGCTCGACGGACAGATCCCCGTTCAGGTTCGATGCCATCCAGCCATGCAGGCCGTCGAACGCGCCGCCCGCCGACGTCTGCGCCGCGAGCGCAGCGCTGAACTGCGACTGGCCGCCCGGCCGCTTGACGAACACGACCAGCCGCCGCGCCACCTGCATCGCGACAGGGTGCCCGTAGTCTTCCTGAATCAGCGCGAGCGCGAGGTCGATACCTGCCGTCACGCCCGCCGACGTCCACATCGAACGTCCGTCGTCGCCCGCCCTGCCCGGCAGCGGCTCGCGGATGAAGATCGGCTCGGCGTCGACGTGCACGCGCGGAAAGCGCTCGGCAAGCCGTCCGGCATCGCGCCAGTGGGTGGTCGCGCGGCGCCCGTCGAGCACGCCCGCCGCGGCCAGATAGAACGCGCCCGTGCAGACCGAGCAGACACGCCGCACGTGCGGCGCGCGCCGTGCGATCCAGTCGATCAGCGCGGGCTGCAGCGTGCGTGGATCGTCGACGGGAATACCGGGCACGATCAGCGTGTCGATGGCTTCGTCGTCGAGCGCATCGAGCCGCTGCGTGACGACGGGCAAACCAGGAAACGTGTCGAGCACGCCGCCGTCGATCGACGCGACCGTCGTGCGATAGGCAACCGGCTCGCGCGATGCCGGCGAGGCTGGAGGCACGCGCCGCGCATCCCGCACCGTCAGTTCCGCGCGATGGAAAGCCTCCAGCGGACCGCAGGCGTCGAGCAACACCAGTTCGGGTGCAACCGCGAAGACGACATGGCGAACCTTCGGCGCGGGCGGATCGTTGGCCAGCGGGCCGGTTTCGTCGGGCGTGTCGCTCATTGAGTGGTCCTGATTCGTTATCGGTTGGCGTTCACAGGTTCGATGCCGCCGCCATGCGCTTGCCCGACCATGCGAACGTGAGAGTCGCGAGCGCCGCCAGCGCGAGGAACGGGAAGATCGCCGCGTTGATGGCCGCCCAGCCGAAGTGCGCGAGCATCTGCCCCGCGCACAGCGAGCCGATCGCGGAGAACGCGAAGGTCGTGAACTCGCTGGTCGCCTGGGTCTTCGCGCGCTCGGATGGCCTGTACGACTGCGCGAGCAGCGTCGTGCCGCCGACGAACATCAGGTTCCAGCCGACGCCGAGGCACGCGAGCGCCGCGTAGAAATGCGGCAGGTCGGTCGAGCGCAGCGCGAGCACGCCGCACAGCGCCGACAGTACGATGCCCGCGCCGATCACGCGCAGCACGCCGAATCGCGCGATCAGACGCGCCGAGAAAAACGACGGCGCGAACATGCCGACCAGATGCCACTGGATGATCTGCGCGCCATCGCCGATGGAGTGTCCGCACGCGACGGCGGCGATCGGCGTCGCCGTCATCACGAACATCATCACGGCGTAGCCAAGCGCATTGTTCGCCAGCGCGGCGACGAAGATCGGCTGGCGGACGATCGCCCGCCACGGACGCGCGGGTTCGCGGTGCGCCGCGGCGTCCACGTGCGGCGCGGCATCGCGATAGAGACCGGCGACGAGCGCCATCGACAGCAGGCCGAGTCCCGTGACGAGCGCATAGGAACCAGCGAACGCGACGGGCGCCAGCCAGTCCTTGCTCCACGCCGCGAGCGCCGGCCCGAGCACGGCGGCCACGACGCCGCCTGTCAGGACCGTCGAAATCGCGCGGCTCTTGGCTTCGACGGGCACGGCATCGGCGGCGGCGAGGCGATAGTACTGCGCAAAGGCCTGAAAGACGCCGACGGTCGCGGTGCCCGCGCAGAACGCCCAGAAACTGTGATGGAAGATCGCATACACGGAAATCGCGCCGCCCGCCGCGCCGATGCCAGCGCCCAGCAGAAAGCCCGCGCGCCGGCCGATGCGCGCCATCAGGAACGACGCGAAGACGGTCGTCAGCGCGGCGGCGACCGTAATCAGCGAAAACGGCAATGTTGCGAACGACTTGTCGTCGGCGAGCGTGTAGCCGACGAGACCCGTGAGCGTCAGATCGATCGATACCGACGACGTGTAGAGCGCCTGGCAGACAGCCAGCACCCGTGCGGCGCGGCGGCCGTCCGGGTCGGCATGACCTGGCGCGCGAGGGCGTACGGCGGGAGCGGCGGTGGAAGGTGACGGCATCGGAGGCCTCGCGGCGGGGTGGCGATGTCGGCATCGTCACATCGTTCGCCTTGGCAGAAAGGCCAATGATGCATCAATTTCTGCCAGATGCGCGTACGCCGTTTCGCGCGGCGCGCATTGTGTCCGACGCGTGAGGTGTCAGTTGTGGAAGGAGACGCCTTCGTCGATCGTGCCGTACATCGTGATACTGCCCGACCCCGCCGACGACGGCCCCGACCCACCCTGCGCGCAGGCGCTGCACAGAATGGCGACAGTGAGCACGGCAAACAGGATTTTCATGGCTGCGTGGTTCGCTAAACGAAAAAGAGCCTTTTGATTCTAGCCTGGCCGCCGATGCGGGCGCAGATTGCACGGACCGGACTGCGCACCCGAGAATGCATGCGACGCTTCACGACAACCTGAAACATCGAATGCGCGCGGCGCTTAAAGTGGAGCTATGACCAGCGAAATCGACGACGGGAGACTCTTATGGTTGCAGCGCTGCCTTCAGAACCGAATCACTTCCCCGGCTTGAGCCGCATCGGCGCGCTGCTAGCCGATCCGGGCCGCGCTGCGATGCTGTGGGCGCTGATGGACGGCACCGCGCGTCCGGCGGGCGAGCTGACGCTGATCGCGGGTCTGTCGCCGTCGGCGGCGAGCGCGCATCTTGCCCGGCTGACCGATGGCGGGCTGCTCGCACTCGAAGTGCGCGGCCGGCATCGCTATTTCCGGATCGCGTCGCCGGAAATCGCCGCGACCATCGAGGCGCTCGCGAACGTCGCCCAGGCGGCCGCCCCGCAGCAGCCCGTGCCGCGCCCGGCGCGCACCGTGCCCGTCGACATGCGCTTTGCGCGCACCTGCTATGACCACATGGCGGGCGAACTGGCCGTGCGGGTCTACGAACGGCTCGTCGACGGCGGCCTGCTGACCGTCCACGGCGATACGCTCGAAGCGACTGCCGACGGCACGGCGCTGCTCGCCGATTGGGGCATCGACGTGTCGCAGCAACGCACGCGCCGGCGCCGCTTCGCCTGCACCTGTCCCGACTGGAGCGAGCGTCGCCCGCATCTCGGCGGCGCGCTCGGCGCGGCGCTGCTCGATTCGTGGTCAGCGCATGGATGGGTCGAACGCACCGAGCGGCCGCGAATCCTGCGTGTGACGCCCGCCGGACATCGTCATTTCGACGAATTTCTGGCTCATTGATGAACGATTCATCTTACAAAATCACAACGCGCAATAATTTTTGTTACAGCGCCGTCTGGATGGCTTACAAATGAGAGCGCCTTGAAACAGGGGTGGCAGGTAGAGTGATTTCACACGGCGTCGCCTGATGCGGCGCCCGATGGAGCGACAACCATGAAATCACTCACCACCGCCTACGCTCACCCTGCCGCGCGACGCGATGCCTGCCGGACCTCGCTCGTGGCGCTCGCCGTCGCCGGTACGCTGACTGCATTCGCATTGCAGCCGGCCTGGGCGCAGGAAGCGCCGCCGCCCGCCAACTACGCGCAAGGCACGCCGGATGGCGATCCGCCCGGACGCGTCGCGCGTCTGAACTACATGGCGGGCACGGTCACGACCGAACCGGCAGGCGCCTCCGACTGGTCGTACGCGCAGGTCAACCGGCCGCTCACGACCGGCGATCAGTTGTGGAACGACCGGAACGCGCGCTCGGAACTGCACATCGGCTCGACGGCCGTGCGCATGGGCCAGCAGACCAGCCTCGACATCCTCAATCTCGACGACAACAGCGCGCAGCTGAAGGTCGCGCAAGGCACGCTGTCGACGCGCGTGCGGGCGATCGCACCCGGTTCGACGTATGAGATCGACACGCCGAACCTCGCGCTGGGCGTGAACGCGCCCGGCGACTATCGCGTCGACGTCGCGCCCGACGGCAGCAGCACGACTGTGAGCGTGCGCAGCGGCAGCGCGACCGTCTATGGCGACAACGGCCAGGTGCCAGTCGGTGCCGGACAGCAGGTCACCTTCACGGGCACGAGCCTGCAGCAGGCGGCCGCGAACGGCGCGCCCGGCCCCGACGCGTTCGATCAATGGGCCGCGAACCGCGACGCCGCCGAGGACCGCTCGGTGTCGGCGCGCTACGTGTCGCGCGAAATGCCCGGCTATCAGGATCTCGACGCGAACGGCACGTGGCGCAGCACACCGCAGTACGGCCAGGTGTGGGTGCCGAATCAGGAGCCCGAAGGCTGGGCGCCTTATCACGACGGCCACTGGGTCTGGCAGGCGCCGTGGGGCTGGACGTGGGTCGACGACGCGCCCTGGGGCTTCGCGCCGTATCACTACGGCCGCTGGGCGTACGTCGACGACTCATGGGCATGGGTGCCGGGCCAGGAGGTCGTCAGCGCGCCGCCCGTGTATGCACCGGCCCTCGTCGCGTTCGTCGGCGACGGCGGTGGCGGCAGCGACTGGAACGTGAATCTGGCCGTCGGCGGCGTCGCGGCGGCGGGACTCGCGTGGTTCGCGCTCGGTCCGGGCGAGCCGTGGCATCCGCACTGGGGCCGCGATCACGACTGGAGTCCGCGCTACTACGAGCGCGTGAACAACACGGTCATCGTCAACAACCGCGTCGATATCCATAACAACATCCACAACACGTACATCAACTACCGCGCGCCGGGTGCGGTGACGGCGATGCCGGCAGCAGCGTTCGTCCACGGTCAGCCGACCAGTCATTTCGCCCATCGCGTCGATCCCGCGCAATGGCACAACGCGCGCTTCAATGCGGGTGCGCCGGGCATCGCGCCCGTCCAGCAGAGCTTCGGACCGGGGATGCGCAACGCCGCTTACCGGCCGCCGGCGAACGTGATGGCGCGGCCTGTCGTCGGCACGCGCAATCCGGGCGTCCCGGCCGCGTTTCACGACCGGCTGGCGCAGAACTTCGCGCAAGGCGGTCACGGTCGCGTACCGGGTGCGGGCGAGCCGATCGTGCATACGTCCGTGCCGGCGCGCTTCCCTGGACAGACGCTCGGCGGCAATGGACCCGTCGCGAACGTTCGCGTCGTGAACTCGCATGCGCCGGGGCAGATGGCGGGCGGTCCGGGCGCTCAACGCCCGGGCGCTCCGGCGCCGCAGATGGATGGACGCCAGCAAGGCGTGCCGGGACGCGGCTTCGTGCCGGGACAAACGGCAGGCGGGCCCGGCGGTCAGCGGCCCGGCGCCGGCGAGCCGCAGGGCAACGGCCAGCAGCAGCACGGCATGCCGATGCAGGCAGGCAACGGCGTGCCGCGTCCGCCTCAATTCGCGGCGGGCGGCCATCCGATGAACGGCGCGCAACAACAGCCTGGACAAGCCGCAGCCGCGCAGCATCCTGAGATGGCGGCGGGTCAGCAGCACGAGCCCGCGTGGACCCAGCAGCATGCGCCGATGGCGCAGCAACGCAACCCGCAGCAGTTCGGCGCGGCACAGGCGCCCGGACAGCGCCCATCGGCTGCGCAACCGGGACAGCTTGCCCAGCAGCAGCATGAACCGATGCAGCAAAGGCCCGCGAATGCTTTTGGCGGCGGCGCCGCTCAAGCGCAGTCGCCGCATGGGCCGGATTTGCGTGGACAACAGGCGGCTGCACCGGCGCAACAGCCCCAGGCTCAACCGCATGCGGAAATGCGGCCGCAGCCTCAAGCGTCGCAGCAGCAAGCTCGCCAGGAATTCCGTCCGCAACCGCAGCCTCAAGCTCAACCGCGCCAGGAATTCCATCCGCAGCCCCAGCAGCCGCAACAGCAGGCTCGACAGGAATTCCATCCGCAGCCGCAACCCCAGCCGCGTCCGGAGGCTCGCCCCCAACCGCAGCAGCAGGCCCGGCAGGAGTTCCATCCACAGCCCCAGCCTCAGGCTCAACCGCGTCCGGAATCCCATCCGCCGCAACAGGCGCAACAGCCGCATCCGCAGCCACAAGCCCAACCTCAGCCGCATCAGGAACAGCGCGCGACGGGCGGCGGACACGACGAGCATCATCGCGGATAAGCCCGCACCGCCCGGCGCCACAAATGAAAACGCCCACCGCGAATCGCGGTGGGCGTTTTTACATCCGGACGACGAACGGCGGCTGTCAGATCGCCATCGGCGCCGTCAGCGGCTCGTGATGCCGGTAGCCGACCAGCGAAAAATCGGACGGCTCGACCTTCTCCAGCCACTCGGGCTCGTAGACACCCGTCTTCGCGTACTCGGGCACGCGCTCCGAAATCGCGAACTGCGGGCTCTCGTATGGATCGCGGGTCAGTTGCTGCTGCAACATGTCGAGCTGGTTCTCGTAGATGTGTTTATAGAACCAAAAATAAAGTGCCACTGCCAATGGAAACATTAGCTTCGGCCGCGAACAGCAACGCCCTTCAGCTTGTTTAAATAGAACCAAATTAATTGCTCAATTAACCACCACCTTTGTAGCATCCAAATGTGCATGGTTATCGACAACCGAATTGGTCTTACCAATGTGGTCATGCAGTTCCAGTTTTGGCAGGAAGACGCCCCTGTCTGCGAGGGTTAACGCGAGATGAACTTCGGTTTTGAAGCACGATTGATGGCTATTCGAGCCGCTGACGCTGAGTCAACGGTGTTGTCCAGTGGGGATACGATTTGCTGGTCATTTGCCGACAGTGCCTACCCCATATATAGCGTGCTCGACAGCTCTGGGGCCGTTGTCAGAACAATGCACAACTGGCTACGCCACCTACGCGAGCAGGCTGGTCTAACCTACAGCTCAAATACCATTCCACAGTACGGTCGGACGCTCTCATACCTTTGCCGCTGGATGGAAAGGAACCGACCGTTCCCGAGCATAAACGTCGACGAATACGTCAAACTGCTCAGTCGAACAGACCTCGTTCACTGGCTGAATGCCATGAAGGCGGAAGGTGCCGAGAGCCACAACACGTTGCATTCACGCGAGGCCTGTGTGAAGGAGTTCTTGGATTGGTTGACTACGATTGAGGGTGGTCGGATTCGGGATTCTGTCAACTCTCCTTGGGGCCGTGATGGGACACTCGGATACATCACGGCAACACCAAACGCGCGTAGTCCAAAATTTATCTCCGCCGAAATCGTTATCGAGCTCTTGAGTGGCATGCATAACGAATGCGAACGATGTATGTTTCACGCGCAATACGACATGGGGCTCCGCATCGCAGAGTTGGTAGACCTCACCGTCGCTGATATTCCGGATGGTTCACTATACAACTCCGCTTTTGAGTTAATTCCCGTGAGCGTGCAACGCGGCAAAGGGCGAGCTGACCAGCGACCAGAAAAGACTACCCTAATATCCAGAGCCGTCCTTAGGCGGATACATCGCTATCACAATAGCCGCGAGTACAAGCTCGCTCCGGACTGGGACATCAATGACCCTGTCAAGCCCGCCTTTTTGACTGCCAATCAATTGAAATGGAGCGCGCGAAACGCCTCTAAGCAGTTCAAGTCGGCCTTGCGACGAGCGGGACTCAACGATGACATGTCGACGCATTGGATGCGCCACGGCACTGCTTACTCCGTATTGCGGTCCGACATCGGAAAGGACTACCAGGACAGGATGCTACTTATTAAGGAAATGCTTGGTCATAGGAACCTAACTACCACAGAAATATACACACAGATTTCTCCTGCTTTGCTGCAACAGATTACTAAGGCCGGGAAGAAAATCAATCGGCTCTGCGAAGCCGAATTCATACGTGAAAGGACGTTCCTTGGTCCGCTGCAGCATAGTGAAAGGCGCGGCCACCGTGAATAACGAACCAGTACGACTCGCTACTCCTCCAAAGCCAACTTTGGTCGACCCCTACGCACAGATTAAGTGGATGTTTTTCCAGTTGGAGGCCGAGTTCGAGGGAAGCAGTGCGTATCGATTCCATTATGCCTTGAACAAGTATTTGGAGTTTGTAGCCGAAACGAACGCCAACTATCCAGACCTCCTAACGAACAAGCGCTTCTACCTTTCCAAACATTGGGAGGCCGATGCCTTGTTCCGCTTTACCAAATGGCTCACAGGCCAAACTCTGAGCAGTAGAACCCGTTACGCCATCTATAAATCCGTTCGGCAGGTCATGGACATGGCGTACGCGCTACGCGTAATCGATACAGGCATTCATCATCCACTTGTATTCAAAGGAGTGTCCGAAACCAAACAACGTTCCGCGTACGCGATGCCTGAACAAGAAGTAATAAACGCGTCGGTCGCTCGATGGATAAGCTTAGGACACAGTGTCCTCTGTGGCTACATACCGACCAATTTAGGCTTCCCGTATCGCCGCAGGTACCGCTCCACTATTTCGGTCGATAACCAGCTCTTCACCTTGACTGAAGCAGCCAATCGATTCGGCATTAGTCAGAAAAATCTGTCTGCTCGAATCCATGATGGATGGGCGTCACGACAAGCAGTCGGTCTCGACCCACCGCCGCCTCCAAAAACGAAAACCGAAATCATCGTTGAGGGAGTCTACTACCCGAGTATGAGTGCGGCCGCAGCCGCATACGGGTCAACTATTAGCGTAGTAGCTCAAAAAATCCGCAGAGGGTATAGCCCAGAACAAAGCGTGGGAATCGAACCTATCCATGTCTTAAAAGGTGATGACCTAGGGTTGCTTTGGATGTTCGAAAACGAATACGGGTGTAACGCATCGGCAATGTACGATGACTTCTGCAGTAAGCGAAGCCTCGCACAAGAGTGTCCTCGAGAGCGGCTCTTGAAGCTCTTCATGCGCTGGGGAGTCTGGCCGTTTATCGATGACCGCTTGATTATGCCGCTCGCGCTCGAACTCAGCATACTCACCGGACTCAACGTCGAATCTCTCAGGAAACTCAATGTCGACTCCTACCAAGCAGAGCACCCACTGACCGGCCAATCGGCCATAACCCATCATAAGAGACGGTCCGGTAGCCCCACCCGCCCCGAGGAGAGAGTCTTACATGTTCCTCTGCTTGACGACCCTGAGGACTTAAATCTTGATGAGCATGTTGCGAAGAAGGTCGAAGCGCTCTGGGGAATGATTGTCGCTTTAACAGCGAAAATAAGAAGGAACGCTCCCGCAGAGATAGCGAACCGGCTATTCATATTCGAAGATGTCGAGGCGTCCAAGCGGGAGAAGAGACAAGTCATCGTCGGAATCGAGCCGAAGGGAAAAGCGAGAGTCTGGAACCGGCGCTTTGTTAGAGAAGAAGGACTCCTTCGCCATTTTGGAGATGACTTTAGCTTTAATCTCGCTCGCTGTCGGCCCACGCTCGCGACAAATAAGGTCTTAGAGGGAGCAAGCCTCTTCCGCGTGCAAGCAGTTTTGGGGCATAAGAGTATTCAAACGACGGCGACCTATCTGGACGAGCAAAATCTGAGGCCGGCGTTTAATCGAACGGTCTCTGAAGCGCTTGAGCGCATCGCTCAGCGCTCTCGCGATGCTCGTGAGATGGAACAATCGACGCTCTCAGTGGGGCGACCGCAAACAATCACGCCAACTGCCTTCCACGAAACCCTTTCAGGATGCGGATGCTGTGACCCGTATAACCCGAGCGAAGACGTTCGTGCGATTACCCTTCACGTTGAGGGTTCCGTCTGCAAATTTTGGAATATGTGCTTGCGCTGCGACAGTGCAATCGTCACGGAGCACTCCCTGCCCAAGCTCATCCTTTACCGAAATCGTGTAGCGGCAGCGCTTATGGAGGACTCTCCTGCTATCCGGAGCAGGAAGGACCTGTATCGCGACGCGGTCACGCTTATTGACGGTCTGCTTGCAGATGATGTCATCTTTCCGGCCCATGTCGTCGAGAATGCAAGGACTCTCGCGATTGCTATGGACGACATTTTGGTTGACCACCTGATTTATCAAGGAATTTGACATGGAACCGACCCCCTCTTTCCCAAGCGAGGACGATGTCAAAGTTGGGCAGGCGGTGTTTGCAGATGACATGCCCATCTGGTTGGGTGTATTCGGAGCAGACGTTTGGCCCTTTATTGAACCAAACTCTCCCCTTTATCAAGGACCCAGTTCCTCGAGTATCGTCTGGAGGGACTATATCGAGGGGCGCGGTGCAACATATAAACATCCGACCTCTACTACCTCCACAAAGTATCCTGTCTGCCTCACACCCGAGATAGTTTACGACCTCAAGGTTGCGGCTGTTATTCATTGCCGCTTACCGCATCTGATTAAGCATGCGAGGTCGTCCAAGAAGCAACTTGACCCGAAGACCGTAAAAGGTCGCATCAATGACTTGGCAGTTTTTTTCTCATTGCTCATCCGTAGGGCTAACCAGACGTCACAATTGAAGGTCACTCGACTCTCCGAAATCCCATTCTCTCTACTGAAGGAGTCAATCGCTGCGTATCCTGGTCGGGGCGCACATCTTAAGAGAGCGTTAAAGCTCATCTCTGACCCCGTAGTCCAGCGGAACCTCCGGGCCCCATTGCAATGGGGCCTACTTGACATCACTAAGTCTTCAATCAATTGGAGCGAGTCCAAGGATGAAGGTGGCATTCCACCATTATCTGACATCCAGTTTCTGTTCCTTTTGGAATACTGCAAGAAGACAATCGCACGGTTCAAGAGAATCGCCGAAGTCGGCATTCACGATAGAGAGTGTCAATCTTTGTCTGCGTCTCCACAACTGGATGACGCCAAGTTCGACCTATCGAAACTAGAGCTGTACTTTCGAAATCCCAGAGCATTATGCATAAAAAAACATGGCGTCTCTCGCAGCGAGATGAGACAGCTTGTGTACGACGCCCAAATGTGCGCCATGCTTGTAGTCCTACTGTTCACGGGCATGCGCCATACGGAAACCTTGTTTGTCCGCCGCCATTGCCTAAAATTTCAGCATGGGTACTGGTTCCTGAATTCAAAAGAAGTTAAGCATCGCCCCAAGGACACGCCTGTCTGCGAAGGATGGTTAGCAATCGACTTGACACGAGATGCTTATGATGTACTGATGTTCATAACCAAAAGAACCGGCACGCAATACTTGTTCTCGTCACCCCTTAGCAGAAAAGGTGGCGTCGGCTACAAATCTCTCAACTCGATTTTCAATCCGTGGCTCAAAAGAATTGACGAAAAAGGACTCTTCTCAAACTGGTCTTTTTCGATTCATCAGTGCCGCGAAACTCTTGTAGCGCAGCTTGCTAACCAAGAAGTCGGATTGCCGTTCATTAGTATGCAGCTCAAGCATTTTCATAGCCAGTTCTTCACGATGCCCAATGCCGTTACGGCCGGTTACGGCAAGTATCGTGAGCGCTTAATGACCAGTGTGACGAACCGGATAGCGATTGCGAGAGAAAATGCTCTTTTGGACCTCTATGGAGAGGACGCCAAGTTTGCTGGAGGCGGCGGGACGGCGCACAAGGCACGCATCGATGCATTCTTTGCTGGGTTAGGGCTATTCGGGGACACACGTCGCGAGTACATCAAGCGTATGGCCGAGCGAGGAGTGACACTCATGCCGACCAGCATAGGGAACTGCGCAAAGAATTTTATAATCCCAACCGAGAATGGGCCGCCGCCGTGCTACGGAGACTACCAGTGTGACCCAAACTGCTCTAGTCACGTCATTACCGACCGGGCTGCGCACGCGCTCATAGCTCGAAGGCAGCATGCGCTCGAACAGGGTGAACGCGAACCAAGTGGAGACATCAAAATAGTCTGGTTTGGCCTCGTCGAGAAGCTCGACGCACATATCGACAAACTGCAAAAGGGGAATCCCAATGTCTGAACAAAGACTTGATAAACCTGAGCGACGTCCGCACGAGCTGACCAAGCATCTCGACGCCGCATCGATAGACAACGATACGCGTATCATTGAGGCCCTGGCGAGGCTCGAGGACCCCAAAAAACGCGGGAAACTGAAGATTACAGTGTCCTCGATTTGCAAGATAACTGGATTGTCAAGAAACACCATACGGAACAGGGATTGGGCTCTGGGTCGACTTAAATCATTGAAGCAGGCCCTCAAGCAAGGCTCGGTAACCCCGGGTGAGAGCGGCTCTAAGGCAGAGGCAACTGAAATCACGTCGAACGAGTTGCGGGCGCGAATTAAACGAGTTTTGGAACAAAACGCGCTGTTATACGAGGAAATCCTTGCGTTGCGCGACATAATCGCAAAACGGGACGCTCATATTGCCTCCCTGCAGTCCGGGGACAATATTTCGATTTTTCCTCAAAAATCAGCAAAAATAGACAATCGGATGCAAGAATGAAGCAATATTTGGAACTTCTTCACGATATTTTAGAGAACGGCGTCATAAAGGGCGACCGAACTGGAACGGGAACAACGTCTGTGTTCGGCCGCCAATTGCGGCACAACCTGGCGAAGGGCTTTCCCCTCCTAACGACTAAGAAGCTTCATTTCAAAAGCATTGCCAACGAGCTAATCTGGTTCCTGAGCGGCAACACGAACGTTAGTTGGCTCAAAGAGAACGGTGTTTCCATCTGGAACGAGTGGGCTACGGAAGACAACGAGCTCGGTCCCGTTTATGGCAAGCAATGGACCGCGTGGCCGACCAAGGACGGCGGGACCATCAACCAGATTGACTACGTCATCAAGACGCTCCGGGAGAAGCCAAACAGCCGGCGTATCCTCTTCCATGGCTGGAATCCTGAGTATCTCCCGAACGAGTCCATCAGTCCGCAAGAGAACGCGAAGCAAGGTCTCATGGCATTGCCGCCGTGTCACCTGCTCTATCAGTTCTACGTCGCGGAAGGCAGGCTATCGGCTCTGCTGTACATCCGCAGTTCGGACAGCTTCCTCGGCCTCCCGTACAACATCGCATCGCTGGCCCTCCTGACGCATATGGTCGCGCAACAGTGCGACTTGATTCCGCATGAAATTATCGTCAGCATCGGGGACCTGCATGCGTATTCCAATCATATGGAGCAGATTCAGACACAGCTCACTCGAGACGTTCGCGAGCTGCCCAAGCTAAATATCAAGCGCCGCCCCGATTCGATTTACGACTACAAGTTTGAAGACTTTGAAATCGTTGGCTACAACCCGCACCCCAGTATTGCAGCTCCCATTGCTGTCTGAGATGTCTCACAGTTGAATCGCGCGCGGCCCTCCTCACTCCGTGAGAGTGCCGCGCCAGCAGCAGCCAAGCTTCATCCTCCCTTCCCTTCCCCTCCCCTCCCCTCCGTAGTTGCTTCTGCGTCCCTCGGCTTCGCCATTCGAGCCACGGAGCCCCCGCTTCAATCCAGATGAGCAACTCAACCGTGCCCCCAGCCCACGCGCGCGGAAATCGTCGCGCCATTTATTAAGGGTCTGAGCACAATCAAAATCTTGGCAAGAACACTATTAGTTGTATATATTTGCATGTGAAGCACCACATTTGGTGCTATACAACGAAATGCGATTTCGGGGTTCCCACATGCACGACATCGACAAGCTCTCCATCGCGGCTGAGGTGCGACGCTTCCAGTTTGAAATCTGGCAGCGCGCGGGGACCACGCACAGCACCGTCCCGCATCTGCTTCAGCTTTTCCGCCCTGACCACGCGGCCTCGGTGCATAACATCGAGTACGAAGTGACCGCGGGCTCGCTCGGCGTGCACGGGGTCGGCAACGCCCAATACCAGGTAGCCGGGCTGGTCGACGTTCCGCGCTCAACGATTCGTATTGCAGGAAACCTGCCCTACGAGGTTCAGCGCTTCACCGGAGCACACGAACTCGGCCATATTGTGTTGCACCCCGGACTCTCGCTCCATCGCGACCGCCCCCTTCTCGGTGACGCACCGGTCCTCGACCGCCGCGAGCGGGAGGCCAACTACTTTGCCGCGTGCTTCCTTGCGCCGGAGAAGCTATTGCGCCGCGCGTTCAAGCAGCGATTTGGCACCGACATGCTCCACCTCGACGACAACGTAGCGTTCGCTATCGCCGGCAACGGCTCGCAGGACCTTCTCAGGTCGAAAACCGGGTCGCTTGAGTTTCCGCGCGCGGTAGCGACTGCGCGGAAGTGCGGCATTGGCAACCACTTTAAGTCGCTCGCTGAGGAGTTTGGAATGTCGCCGACCGCCATGGCGATTCGCATCCACGAGCTCGACTTGGTCAGCTACTGATGGCGTGCAGCCTGACAGCACGTGGGCTACTCCGCCTCACGCGTTCGCTCAAGCCAAGTTGCCATATTATGGTGACGACGACGGCATAGCCGCTTACAACACGCATCTGAATTTTTTTGCTGGACTACTGCATGGCATCGGTTTTCTTCTCATACACGCACATCGACGAATCGCTGCGCGACCAGCTCGAAATCCACCTCTCGCTGATGAAGCGCGAGGGCCTGATTTCGGCATGGCACGACAGACGCATCGTCGCCGGCGACAACCTCGACGACAGTATCAATGAGCAGCTCGAGAAGGCCGACATCATTTTGCTACTGGTCAGCGCGAATTTCATTGCGTCCGAATACTGCTTTTCAACCGAGATGACGCGTGCTTTGGAGCGGCATAAGACCGGCGAAGCGCGCGTCATCCCAGTCATCCTGCGAGCATGTGACTGGCACAGTGCTCCGTTCGGCAAACTGAATGCGGTCCCGACGGACGGTCGGCCGGTCACCTCTTGGGCCAACCAAGACGAGGCGTTCGCCGACATAGCGAAGTCGATTCGTAAAGCTGTGGCAGCATCAGCCTCGTCGTCCGCACCCAAGGTGAACGCGGCATCGGCAGTGAGAAGCTTGCCGCCTCGGCCCGCAGCCATCGAACCTTCCGTGACCTCGCAACTGCCGCGGTCGAGCAACCTTCGCGTCAAGCATGAGTTCTCAGACCTCGACAAGGACACGTTCGTTTCTGAGACGTTCGACTTCATTGCACGCTTTTTCGAGGGTTCGCTCCAGGAGCTGGAGAAGCGACACGGCCAGTTTCAAGGACGCTTTTCGCGCATCGATGCGCGCCGGTTCACCGCGAGCATCTATAAGGACGGGAAGAGTGTGTCGCAGTGCACCGTTACGCACGGCGGGGCGTTCGGTGGGCACAGCAATCGCGAGATAACATATTCGAACCAGATTTCCTCGCACGCGAACAGCTACAACGAAGCGCTCACGCTCACTGAAGATAGCCAGACGCTTTATCTGAAGCCGATGATGAGCATGGCGCGAGACGTGTCCGAGAAACTGTCTGACACCGGGGCAGCTGAGCATCTGTGGTCGATGCTTATCGAGCGGATACAACGGTAATTTGCGGCAGGCCACCGCGACAATAGCGCCAGATGACGTGCCACGCGCGTGATAACAACAACGCTCCCGCACGTCCTCAAATTTATTCAGGTGCTCTGGCGGCCTACAGCACGTCTCGCGTGAATCGCCCTTGCTATCGCCCATGACCACTCTGACCACGAATGCGAATCTTGCCTTGATGCACAAACAGGCAAGCGATTTCTTGAGCCTTGACCAAGCGGCCCGCGCGCAGTCGGACTGGTTCAAAAGCTTTCGTGACGACAAGGACTTCCGCAGCTTCTTCAAAAAGAAAAAGGTGCTCGCAAAGGGCACGAGTTTGCAGGTCACGGTGATTTCCCAGATTGCCCGCGCGATTGTCGATTGCATCGACGAAGGCGAACCGGACCTAGCTCCTACCGGGTCTGAAGTCAACGACATCATGAAGAGCGCCACAGACCTGGCAACCAAGCTGACTGCCGCGCGCCCTTCCTGGCTTGCTCCGGGCGCCCGGACGCGCGGTTTCCAGGAGCCGCTGCGGACGCTCCAGACGATGCCGTCGATTGTGCCGCCCCGAACTGCAGGCCGCTTGCCGATGACGCAGCGTCGAACGCTGATTATCCGGCTCGCCCATGCCATCTACGAGGCTTGTGACGAAATTCCCATCCGAGTCATTACTGCGGTCGTCGTACGCGCTTGGGAAGAAACCCTGGAACGCCAAGTCTACGATGTGCTGACCGCTGTCGAACGCGTAAGTATTCGAGCGCTCGTCGAAGCGAAGCGCATGAACCAAGCAAACGTTGAGAACACAGCACATCTAGCACTGAGCCGCGCAAGTGTTCCGCGTAACCGTGCGGCGGTGACGCCGGACACGCGGACCGACGCCCAGCGGCTAGCTCAGGCTCTCGAAATCGTGGGCGGCTGCGCAGATGAGACTGCGGCAATCGTGCTTTACGACGCGCTCAGCGTCGCCAGCGCCGAACCTGGGTTAGAGCCGGACTCGACCGAGCAGTGAAAACCTGCGGAAATTGGGCTCGTTTTCTGGCCTATTTCCTCCAGTTTTTTTCGGCTGAATTTGCTTGGTATTTCGGTAGTAGTGTTTCGAGCCGACAGGTGAACAATACGTCCTGTCATAGCTTCCACTGCATCGAATGCAAAAACACATCAAACCGCGGGATTTCCGGTCCTTCGACAGAATCATCGCCACTTGGCCAGACAACACTGCCGAGCATCAGCGTGCGCGCTTGCTGGATGCAATGCGGCTGTGCGCGGGGATTACGACACTGGAGGCCATGCGCTACCTCGACGTCATTGACCCCCGAACGCGAGTGGTTGAACTGCGCAGAGAGGGTTATCGCATCGTCACCTCGTGGGTCTGCCAGCCGTCAGAATGCGGCCGCCTCCACAACGTCGGGCTGTACACGCTTGCCGGCGTCGCAACCGACATCATCACGGGCACGAAAGTGACCCCCCTGACCAAGTCGGGCAGTTCCCAGTTAGTGCTTGCTCTCTGGCACTGACGGCGCACGCAGCGCGGGTTGGGTTTATTCACCGTTCATCGCTTACCAGCCCGCCAACGGCGACCTCAATGAGATGCTCGGCCTCCTGCTTCACGGCCGGCCAGCCCCCCCTGCAATATCCGCACTGACTCTTCGACGTCTTCGTCACAAAGTTGGTAGTCGTCGATGGCAGTAATACCCATCGCAGCCAAGTCGGTCGCGGATGCCTCATCGCTCGAGATTCTGTATCGCACCGCGTCGGCAATCAAGCTGGGTTCGTCCGTTTCGCTATTCAGAATTTCCTCGGCTACCAGGCCAGCGATGCCATAGAGAAAGCTCCAGTTCGCTGGCAAGTCCGGAAAGGGTATTCCGGCCGTCACCGCAGCCCGGCGCATCGTCTCTGGACAGGTCCGAGGACGAAATTGGCCGAACCAGGCGCGCTCGTCCGGGTTCCCGCTATTGTTCTTCCAGACTACCGCATCACCGGCACCGCCAAAGCGCTCGTAGACCGTCTTATGAGTCGCTTCATGGTATGCAGCGGTGCGGAGCTCGCGAGAAGCTATAAGTTCTTCGTTAAGTTCAATCATGTTCGTTGCGAGTGTTGGGTTTGGTCACCCCTAGCGTATAGCTTGGAAAATGGCCAATGACGAAGCACCGCACATTTATGCTCGCAACAACCCGCGCCGTCCTCGCGGCAGACTCGCCGCCGACACTCGGGAATCAAATACCCGCGTAGTTGATTCCGTAGCGCCGCTCTCGATGACAGTTTGGACACAAGGCCATCGCATTCTCAACGGTAGCTCAAGAATATTTCAGCCGCGAGTTGCACGAGCGACAGTGTTCCTCTTAGTATCATCCATCGGGAAGGCTGCCGATAATAACCAAACGCCATCAAAAATAAGCATTCGCTCGACTCCTGATGATGACCATTGAGCGATGCGTAGGAGCTATGCATGACCACAGTCGAAGAACTACTCATGTCTGCCGTTGAATCTAAGAGCGAAGTCGTCATCATTTACAACGGCGGAAGCCACCCGGGGAAGCCAAGACCGATTATTCCTATCGATATTCGAGAAAACTCTGTATTCGCCAGAGAGCCCGGGTTAGCTCGGGAGAAAACTTTCCATCTCAACAAGATTTCCCGCGTGACGCATGCAGACGGCGCAACCGCTGAAAACGTAATGGTGGCTCCAGTTGTCGCTCCGGGCATTCTAACTTGCAGCACATTCGACGAATATGTGGTGAAGCTAAGGTCGCAATATCTTGAGCGGGGCTGGTTTGTTATTCATGACGCAGTTGAACAAAGATTCGGGATTTCTCGGTTCTTGAAGAACGGCGCGCCCCGTAAGAAAGCGGCGATTCAAATAGCATTCGTAGACCGCTCGAAGGAAGTCGTTTTCGACATTGACACCGGCGAGGTAGCTGTGCGAGAAAAGCCACTTACCGGCCGCGAGCGTCCGTGGCGAGTAGACAGCGAGCTTCAACCACAGGGTAAGTCGTTTGCGCGGCTTCAAGATGCTTTCGCGTTCCTCTCCAAGGACATCGACTCTGCCGACCCGAAAGCTCCCGTGGGTAAGTGAGCCATTAGAGCGCGACCAATCGGAGCCGAGTGATGAGCGACAACGGAACCGCAACCGAGACGGCTGGGGCGAAAGGCGTTGGGCATACCCAGGACAATTACAAAGGTATCTTCGATATTTCGGACGCAGATGGCGTAAACGAGTCCGAAAGGCTGTTGATGCGACTTTGCCGTCGGTCTTTTCTCAGTCTCTGGTCGTTCGCCAACCTGCATACAGACCAAGACATGAGGGACGGCCGCGGAAGCGCGAAGGAGTTCGCCGATGTGCTCGTGGTATTCGGGAACGATGTTGTCATATTTTCCGACAAGCACGTCGCCTTCCAGCAGGACCAAGAGCTGTCAGTTGCGTGGAAGCGCTGGTACAAGCGTGCAGTCAGCTCCTCAGCCAAACAGCTACATGGGGCAATGGGTTGGGCAAGCCGCTTTCCACATCGCGTCTATCTTGACAGCGCGTGCCAGCGACCGCTGCCTGTATCCATTCCGGACGCAAGTCAGGCTCGGTATCACCTTGTCGCGGTCACCCGGGGAAGCGTGGAAGCATGTGCGACGCACTTCGCCGGGAGCCGTGGCACCCTCGTCATCAACACTGAGGTCAAGGGGCCGGCGCACGAGAATTTCCCGTTCACGGTGGGCGTGGTCACACCGGGGAAGGAGTTCGTCCATGTTTTTGACGAAATATCGCTTGAATTTGTTCTTCGCGAACTCGACACCGTCTCTGATTTCGTTGCGTACCTCAGTGACAGGAGAGCTCTCCTCGACCGGCCCGAAACTGGTGTCATTGCCCCAGGTGAAGAGCAACTTTTAGCGGCGTATCTGAGAAATGGTGACGAGCTGCGGCGCAGCTTTCTTCCAACGAACCAGCAACACGAGAACCCCGGCCTCATCTTATTCGATGAAAGACAGTTCGAAGGCTTGATGGGGAATCCGCAATATGTCGAGAAGAAGCGCCTCGACAGACCGAGCTACTTCTGGGATGCGTTGATAGAAAATTTCATTCGTCTTGGCGACCCGAACGAACTCGTTCCCTACTTCCACCAGGAAAACGCTGACCTCGAAGAGGGTCTTCGACTCCTCGCTCGAGAGTCGCGCTTTCGACGACGCATCCTTTCGGACGCCTGTGCCGGGGCGTTGAGGTCCGCCCGTGCAAAGAATGCTCGCAATGCGAGACTTTTCACGACAGACCAAGAGCCAACAACCGTATATGTCTTCCTCATTCAGCCCAAGGATGACGAAGACGATTATGCGGCTTATCGGCGGCATCGAATTGCCGTTCTCCATGCGTACACCAAGTGCGCCAAGCTTCGGTTCCCTGAAGGTACAACCTTCATAGGCTTGGCCTTCGACCATCCAAACAAGAACTACCGTGGCTCCTCGGAAGACTTGTTTGTGTTCAATTGCGAGCATTTTAGCGATGAGGACCGAGCCGAGGCTGAGCGCTACCGCCGTGACCTTGGAATCGTGAGGGAGGGCCTAGAGGTCAAGCGTATGCACGCTTCAGAATATCCAGACTTCATCACACGCGCTGACACAGCAGCTCAGGATGCTAAGTTTGCGCAGGCGCGCCAAGAGAAGAGGAAACGCAACCGCGCGAAGATGGCAAAGGCTTCGAAGCGTCGGAATCGGAAATAAGCAAACATGTCGCGCGCGTCAAGGGTGCAATGCACAGCTGGCATCCAATCCTTTAGAAGTGAAGAAAGTATGCTCGAACCAGAGTAGAACATCTCGACATGCCCGGTGTTGCCCGCGATAAGCTCCAAGTTGTGAATCTGCCGGCGCATTGTAGCGAACTTCGAGTCGTATCGGCGGCGCTAGCCTCAGAAAGCTGTCGCCATCTGCTTCGGCCTTGCTCGCTCCATTAACCTTTCGTAAAACGGAGCGTAGACGTCGAAAAGGTGAGGCGGCAGCTCTGGGCTGCGGTAAGGCGGCTCGTTCAGAAGGTCGGACAGCAGTAGAAGACGCTTCTCCGGGATGCTTCGACGCGTCGTGTAGTCTTCAAAAAACATCGCGAATCCGCACTTTTTCGTGCGAACAGCGTCGATAAGCCTGTCGACAT
This sequence comes from Paraburkholderia sp. Tr-20389, assembly GCF_017104565.1. GTDB lineage: Bacteria > Pseudomonadota > Gammaproteobacteria > Burkholderiales > Burkholderiaceae > Paraburkholderia. Next base: position 48,240 of record NZ_JAAGPD010000043.1, read on the forward strand.
GGTCGATGCTGAGAATGTAGACAGGGTTACTCGATGCGAAGTGGTCTGCCTCCGCAGTGAATAGCTGGTCCGTCTCAGCCGCGAAAAGGTCGCCGTAGGTGACGACGACCTTGTGCACAGCTGCGTTTGGGTTGGTCTTATGTACGAAAGTCTCGACGTTCCTCAGTTGTTCATCCGCCTTCTTCACGGTTGCACTGAGCTTTGATGCGTAATCGCGTGCCGTGCCAGCAGCAGGAAGTGTATGAGTCAAGGCCTTATTCTTGACTTCGAGCAACACCACATCAGCCCCATCTATGACGGCGAAATCGCAGCACTTACCACCGACCGAAAAACGGGTCCGAACTTGCTCTTCGCTCAAAATCTCGAGGCCAGTAAGATTTAGGCTGCGCCCGACGTACTCTTCGAACAGCTTTTCGAAGCTCTGCCGAATCCCGGGATTCTCGCTGCGACCAACGATGTCACTTAACGCGTATCCCAGGTTGCGGTCAAGGCAACAGCGCCCCCAAAAATACCAAGCATCATTGCTGAGCCGTGTGAAGGGGGACCGGTAAAGTAGGTTCGGTTGGAACCATTCGTCCGTGCTGACCTCGTCGAACTGTTCCGCAGTCACCTCGCGGGGGATGAGCATGGTCTGATAGAACCGCTCGACAGGTACTCGGCCAAATATTTCCTGGAGACCAGCTCGGTATCTCGGGGCAATGACTGTCGAAATATCTTCGAGTGAATGCTTTCGAAAGAGAGTCGCGATGCCGAGAAAGTCCATCGGCGGCATGCCTAGGCCGCTTTCGAACAGACGATAGAGATGCGAGTTCGGTTGCAGCTGATTGATGAGGTCAATCTGACGCGCGAAGGGCCCCAACTCTTGCTGTCGTTGGTGTGGAATTTGCGGGAGAATCCACGACCGAAGCGCAAGGTGAAACGAGCGACCGGAGCCGAATCCAGTAAACGCCAAATCAGCAAGCTTCCAGGCTTGGTCGATACACTGCCTTAATGCTTGCCGGGAGATGTCAACAAAACCATACATACGCGGCTCATCGCGCAACACCCAGACGGCTACGCGCTCGGCGAGCCATGGCGCGTGTGGCTTCCCATCATCTGCTGTGGATTCGGCCTTGATGAACTGAGACAGTTCAGCCAAAACGCTGCCGTAGGAAAATTTCCGGAGCTGGTTGCGGATTGGGCGAATCGCCTCGGCGTAGGTCATGCGTTCCGTCTCGTTTACAGTGATGAACGGCCGGCGAAGTAGCCAATGCATCTACGGCTCGCTGCGTTTCGCGCGCAGTTCTTTGGGCAGCAGTCGATTCAGCTCGTCGTCAGTGAAGAAAAGCTCCTCAGCCTGCTTGAGTGCCTTTTGAGCATCTGCGTAGGCTTGGCCGTTAGTACGGGGAGCTGCCTTGTAGATGTCTTCGAGTGTCGCGTTCAGCTGGTCTCGGGCAGCGCGGATTTCATCGACGGCGCGACCATCGTTCATGTCGACCAGAAGTGACAGGAGTGCTTCTCGGATACCCCACAGCTTGGACGCAACGATAGTGTGCTTCTGGGCCTGCTCACCCAAACTGGCTTCCTTGAAGTACAGCGTGAAGGCCAATAGGATTGTCGATAGGATAGCGCCGACAAGCGTATATGGATGAGTGTCTCCGAGAACGGCCAGCAACAAGCTGCTCGTCGTCACTGCCGACAGGAAGATTTCCGCGTTCTTGATGAGCTTGTAACGCGAGATATACCGGTCGGCCATCTTCTCGTGGGTCTTGTGGGTGTATGCCGCTCGTGCATACATCTCCCGCAACTGCCCTTCGAGTGAGGTCGCCGGTTGTGCATGTAAATTGTTAGTCTGGAAATGCTGTTCCATAGATTGCCCGAAATTTTTGCCGTGCCGACCAGTTCTCGCCGTTCGCTATGTGTGTAATCGCCTCAATGGCCCTCAGTTCCGCGGAGCGCGCCTTATTCTGAAACACATCGCTTCGGTACACATAGGAGCCGCTGCCCGGTGCAAGCCAATATATCTGTGAGGTATCTAGGTTTGCGAGGTACCGAAAGAAGTCGCGGGTCATAAAGTCATAATAGAGATAGGACTTGTCCCGGTACTCCCAGTTTGCAATGAACTGAAAAGCGAGCGTGTCGACTAGCATTCCGCTCATCGACACGTTGTTTGTGTCGCGCCAGGCTCGTGCCATTCGGCTGAGCTCGACCAGATTCTGGTTGCAGGCCATGTTCCTGACAGCGAAGGCGTTCATTTCTTGTTTCGGCTTGCAAACACGCCATGACCCGCCACCGTTCGAGTCTGCAAACGTGTAGCTCCCGTTATCGTTCACGAAGGCGGGCAAAATCTCAAACCGTATGCCATCGTCAAAATTGATGACCACTACCTGGCCATCCCCAGACACCTCGGAGGTTTTATAGGTGTTCCGGATTGAGTTTCTGACAAGAGCTAGCAATGCGGACTGGCCGTTCCCGGCGTGCCCATGGAAGCGCAGATAAAGGGAGTAAGGAAGCTCGTAAAGCAGGTCAACGTCACTAACACTTGGAATGGCAGTGCTCCGACCATACGACCCGACGTAAAAACGATACGCAGATTTTGAGTCCAGCTTGTCCCGAAGGTCATAGTTCAACTGACCCACGATACGCCCGGTTCGGTAACCAATCGAACCGCGCTTATCCGCATTGATACGAAGCGCACCACAAAACTGAGAAAACCAATCCCCTTCGCCCATTTTTACCTTCTTCTCTCGATTTATATTTTGCCTTGGAGCAAGCTGCGCTCGGCCCTGTCACAGACCTCGCCGGATGCCAGCATTACATTATTATCTTTCAGAACACAGTATCAGGAAACCGTGACGTTTTAGAAGCAGAGATACGTTGCCTCATGCCGCGAGCTTGTGCTCGTAGTAAGGCCGGTCTTTGTCATCAAGAATGGCGTACATCGCGTCCAGGCTAGAGTCGCCCGGATTGAGCCACGCTTCAATGTTCTCGGGCTTAATAGGGATGATGCAGCGGTCATGGCCGGCCGCTTCTATCTCGGGCGGCGGCTCATCGGTGATGGCCGCGAACGACAGCAGGTCTGGCTCGCCCGGTTTGGTCCATCGCGACCACAGGCAGGCGACGTGCATCAGTTGACCGTTGCTGGGACGAAACTCAAGGACGACGTTCTCGTCTTTGTCATGCGTCTCCAGCAACGTGCCTTCCATCTTCGCCTTCTTCACGTTCTCGTAGAAGACCTCGACGAGCATCACACCGTGCGTGTGGCCGAAGCACGGCTTCCAGAAACCCTCAAGATTGTCCCTGCGCGCGTTATAGGTGCCAGGGTATTTCACATCGTAGTTCGCTGGCTTGCCCGCAATCCGGCACTGGTATCGCATCGGCTTGACCACGTATTCGCCGTTCTCTATTACGAGCACCGGCGCGTAGGTGCCGGGGAAGATGCGTGAGTCCCGTGGCTTCGACTCGGTCCGGTTGATGTCTTCGATGCGGCGTAGCGCGGCCTCGATTTTATCGGTGGCGATGCGCCGGCTTTCCGTCGCAGCCTTCGTCACCTTCGATTTCAGCTTGCGCTCGGCTTCCGTCAGGCGGGTGCGCTGCTTGAAGAGGTCCTGCTCGAGCTTCGTCTTCTGCTCGGCGCGCGTCTTTTCGATGAGATGCCAAATCTCACGCTCACCATCGTTTTGCGGGTCGCGGAAGGCATCGTCGAGCGCCTTCGGTGTCTTCGCGGTGTGCCCTTCCGCCTGGAGGAAGTAAAGACGCGCAAACTCGGCGATGTCCATGTGCGCGCCGAACATCCGAACATACCGGCGATAGTCCGCCAAGATTTGAGCCGAATAGCACATGCTTCATCTCCGTAGACTGCATCGTATGTCGGTGCCGATGCATGACCCGTCACATCCGCTGCAGAAGTGCCGGTCGCGCACGCTACCGTCGACTCGCCAGCTGTTCGCGGCGCCAAGTGACTTGGTGCCCACGGTTCGGTCGTTCTCACTTGCGAAAAATGTTGGCTCGCCCGCTCTGCCGCGTGCGACTGCCTCGTCAATAGTCGCATCCCCGAACGCATGACGCAATTCGGCCACGAACGCTGCTATCTCCGGCATCGGGTGCTTGCGTACAGGCATATCCATTATCGTCTCCCATCGCGCCCAAAAAGGGACACTTCACAAAGCAGGTTTTTGATATACGATACTGTACATCCATACAGCATTTTCCAACAATGGCTGCCTTGCCCCAACACGTCGAGTCGATTCACCCAGCGCTGTGGCGCGGGGCGCAGCTCGCGCGTGTGCATGGCAGGACGGTGGATACGGGCTATGCGGCCCTGTCTGCCGAGCTACCAGGCGGGGGTTGGCCGTTGGGCGCACTGGTGGAACTGCTGGTCCAGCAACCAGGGATTGGCGAGATGCGGCTTCTGAAGCCGGCGCTCGCCGAGCTAAGCGCGCGGCCGATTGCGCTGCTGCAACCGCCGCATGTCCCCAATTCGCTAGCGTTCAGCTATCTCGGCGTACCAGTGGAACGTCTTATGAGGTTGCGCGCGCCGAAGACGGCAGATGCGCTCTGGTGCGCGGAGCGCGTGTTGCAGGCTGCGAGCTGCGGTGCGCTCATCCTATGGCAGCAGCACATCCGGACCGAGGCGCTGCGGCGATTACACCTGGCGGCGCAGGCGTCGGAAACGATGCTTGTACTCATCCGGCCGCTGGCCAGCGCACAGGACGCCTCGCCTGCCACGCTGCGGCTGGGAGTCAGACCGGCTGACGGTGGCCTCGTCGTCGACGTCGTCAAGCGACGAGGCCCAATACGAAGCGAAATGCTGTCCATCACCCTGCAACCGTCACCGATTCTGCTCAGCCCATATGGCCGTGTTCGTCGCCATCTTCCTTCCCCGGCTTTCGCTGGAGGTGTTCCGTCCGAGGTGGTCGCCTCGCACTGAGCACGGGTGCGTCGTACTCGAGCGCGACAAGGTTGTGGTGGCAGATACGATGGCGCGGGAAGCCGGCGTACTGCCCGGCATGAAACGGGGCGGAGTGACGACACTTTCGCCCGATGCGTTGATGTACGACCGGAGCATCGAGCGCGAGCGCGGGATGCAACGCGAGGTCGCGTTCGGTTTGCTGCGTTTCTCGCCGCAGGTCGCGGTCTGCGACGAGGAAACCATCGTCATGGACGTCACGGCCAGCCTGCGTCTCTTCGGTGGCATCCGCCGCGTCTGCGAATTGATGCGCGACGTGGTGAAGTCCATCGGCGTGACGGTGCGCATGAGCGTCGCCCCAACCGGTCAGGGCGCGTGGCTGCTCGCAAAGCGCGGCCGCTGCCGCGTGCTCAAGATGCCATCGCTTGAGCGCAACCTGAACGCGTTGCCGTTCACGGTCGTGCAGGAACTGCGTCCGTTTGCTGACTGGTTCCAGGGACTCGGCTGCCGGGTGCTGGCTGACGTCCGCCGCTTGCCGCGCGCCGGGCTGAAGAAGCGCTGCGGTGCAGGCTTACTCGATGCGCTCGACCGCGCCTACGGCCTTTCGCCCGAACTGTATCAATGGCTCGAGATGCCACCGACCTTCAGCGCGCGTACCGAACTCCCGGACCGTGTCGAGCATGCCGAAGCCATCCTGTTTTCGGCGAAGCGCCTCATCGTCCAGATGTGTGGCTGGTTGAGCGCGCAGCAACTCGCGCTCACTCACGCCACTGTGTCGCTCGAACATGAGCGTGGCCGCGAAGCCGTCGAGCCGACGACCCTCGAAGTCGCGCTCGCAGAACCGACATGGCATGAGGAGCATCTCGTCCGCTTGCTGAAGGAGCGCCTTGGTCGCACGGAACTCCCAGCCGCCGTACTCGCAGTTCGCCTGACAGCATCCAGCGTGCAGCCCGCAGAGCCACCGAGCGATTCGCTGTTCCCTGACCCGGGCGGGTCGGCCGAAGACCATAACCGGCTCATTGAGTTGCTGGTCGCGCGGCTCGGCTCCGAGAACGTGGAGCGCGCGGCACCAACATCCGACCATAGACCGGAGATGGCGAACCGCTGGGTGCCCATCCAGAGCGACGCGAAGGCGCAGGCGCTGCCCGTTGAACTCCCGCGACCGACCTGGCTGCTTGAGGAACCCATCAAGCTCATGATTAAGAATCATCGACCGTTTTACGGCTCGCCACTCAGGCTTGTCTCGATGGGCGAGCGCATCGAGGCAGGTTGGCATGACAGTGAAGCAGTTACACGCGACTACTACGTCGCTGAAGCTGCCGACAAAAGCTGCTACTGGATTTTTCGCGAACGGCCCGTCGTGAAAACCGAGGAAGTCCGCTGGTTCCTGCACGGCCTGTTTGGCTGAGCGGTTAGGACGGTGCGCTCGTGGACTTTCAATCGTCAATGCTTCCAGATTATGCGGAGCTGTTCGCATTCACCAACTTTACGTTTCTCCATGGCGCGTCGCACGGGGAAGAGCTGGTGCAACGTGCATCCCAGCTTGGATACTCGGGACTTGCGATAACCGACGAGTGTTCGCTCGCCGGTGTCGTGCGCGCCCATGTCGAGGCGAAGAAAGAGAAATTACCGTTGGTCATCGGTTCGTACTTCCAGCTCGTGAATGCGGACCGGACGCCGGCATTCGGCCTCATCCTGCTGGCGCAAAACCGCGAAGGCTACGGCAATCTCTCCGAGCTCATCACGCTGGGACGCATGCGTGCAACGAAGGGTGAATACCTGCTCACGCCGCACGACATCTCGAGGCCTGAGAAAGGCCACACACATCTCCGCGGCATGCCGAACTGCCTTGCCATACTGGTGCCGGACTTCCCTGCGAAAGAGGCCGCGCTCGCCGTCCAGCTCGAATGGATGAATGATGTATTCGCAGGTCGGGCATGGGTGGGACTCACCCTGCACCAGCGCGCGATGGACGACATCCACCGAGGCATCGTCGAACATGTGGCTGACAAGTATCGCGTGCCGGTCGTGGCGACAGGGAATGTTGTCATGCACGTCCGCTCGCGAAAGCCGTTGCAGGACACGATGACAGCAATCAGGCTTCGGAAGACCGTTGCCGAATGCGGTTATGACCTCGCGCCTAATGCCGAAGGGCATCTGCGTTCGCGGTTCCGGCTGGGCAACCTGTATCCGACGCGCGCGCTGTACGAGACGCTCAACGTTCTCGAGCGATGCCAGTTCTCGCTCGACGAGCTTCGGTATGAATATCCGGACGAGCTTGTGCCGGGCGGCTTCACGCACGAAGCGTATCTGCGCCAAGAGACATACATCGGCGCGCACCGGCGCTATCCCAATGGCATTCCGCACAACGTGCAGGAGCAGATTGAGCATGAGCTGCAGCTCATCCGCGAACTGGAATACGAGGCGTACTTCCTCACGGTCTACGACATCGTACGCTTCGCCCGCAGCCAGCATATCCTGTGTCAGGGGCGCGGGTCGGCGGCAAACAGTGCGGTCTGCTACTGCCTCGGCGTGACGGAGGTTGACCCCGCGCGCGGCAACATGCTGTTCGAGCGCTTCATCAGCAAGGAACGCGGCGAGCCGCCCGACATAGACGTGGACTTCGAGCACCAGCGTCGCGAGGAAGTCATCCAGTACATCTACCGGAAGTACGGGCGTGACCGGGCGGCCATTGCAGCGGCGGTATCCACATACCGACCGCGCGGCGCGCTGCGTGAAAGCGGGAAGGCCCTCGGCGTTGACCCGCAGATTGTGGACAAGGTCGCGAAGTCGCATCAGTGGTTTGACCACTCGGCCGACCTCCTCCAGCGCTTTGCGGAATCGGGACTCGACCCGGAAAATCCGCTCATCGGTCTGTGGGCGAAGCTGGCTGCGCAGATTCTCAACTTCCCACGCCACCTGTCGCAGCACTCCGGTGGCTTCGTCATCAGCCGCGGCAAGCTCACGCGCCTGGTACCCGTCGAGAACGCAGCGATGGCGGACCGCTCCGCAATCCAGTGGGATAAGGACGACCTGGAAGCGCTCGGGCTACTGAAAATCGACGTACTCGCGCTCGGAATGCTGTCGGCAATTCGGCGCACGCTCGACATCGTGTCGGAGCAACGCGGCGAGCGCTTCGAGATGCAGGACATTCCGCCCGAAGACGCGGCGACCTACGAAATGATTTCGCGCGCCGATACGGTGGGTGTGTTCCAGATTGAGTCGCGCGCTCAGATGAGCATGTTGCCGCGGATGAAGCCGCGTGAGTTCTACGACCTCGTCATCGAGGTCGCCATCGTGCGGCCCGGCCCGATTCAGGGCGGCGCTGTGCATCCATACCTGCGCCGTCGCCAGGGTCTGGAGCCAGTAACCTATCCAAGCGAAGCACTGGAGGTCGCGCTCGGGCGGACGCTGGGCGTACCAATCTTCCAGGAGCAGGTAATGCAGGTCGCCATTCTGGCTGCCGGTTTTACACCAGGCGAAGCCGACCAGTTGCGTCGCGCGATGGCCGCATGGAAGCGCAAGGGCGGCCTCGACAAATACTACGACCGCATTGTCAACGGCATGACGGAGCGCGGGTACACGAAGGACTTTGCCGAATCCATCTTCCAGCAGATTCACGGCTTCGGCGAGTACGGTTTCCCTGAGAGCCACGCGGCGAGCTTTGCGCTGCTCGTCTACGCGAGCAGTTGGCTGAAGTGTCACGAGCCGGAAGCGTTTCTCGCCGCGATGCTGAACAGCATGCCGCTCGGCTTCTATTCTGCGTCGCAGCTCATTCAGGATGCACAACGCCACGGTGTGAAGGTGCTGCCGGCTGATGTCACCATCAGCAACTGGGATTCGGTCCTCGAGAGCCATGCGTCTGCATCAAGGCCGGCAGTACGCCTAGGCCTGTCGCTGCTGAAGGGCATGAAGGACGGCGCCGCCGAACGTATTGAAGCTGCGAGAGCCGTGAGACAGTTTGCCAGCGTCAGCGACCTCGCCAAACGCGCGCAGCTCGACCGGAAGGACCTTCAGGTTCTGGCCGCCGCGAATTCGCTGTCGTCGCTCGCTGGAAACCGGCGTGAAGCCCTCTGGACGTCCGTCGCCGCGGTACCCGACCGTGACATTCTTGCTGATGCGCGAGTGGATGATGAAACGCCTGTGCTTGGCGCGCCGTCGGAGGGCGAAGACATTGTCGCCGACTACAACTCGATGAGCCTCACGCTCGGCCGTCATCCGCTATCGCTGCTGCGGCCGGCGCTGCTCGAGCAGCGGCTCGTGCCGGCGGCGACGCTGATGACTTACCGCAATGGCCGACTCGCGCGCGGCTGTGGACTGGTGACCGTTCGCCAGCGGCCAGGGACGGCAAAGGGCGTGATGTTTGTGACCATCGAGGACGAGACGGGCAACGTGAACGTCATCATCTGGCCGTCAATCCAGGAGCGATTCCGGCAGGAGACGCTTGGCGCGTCGCTGCTTGCGGTGTACGGGACGTGGCAATGCGAGGGTGAGGTCCGCCATCTGGTCGCGCAACGCCTAGTCGATATGTCGCATCTGCTCGGCGGGATTACGGCGGTCAGTCGAAACTTCTGCTGAGTTCGCAATGTAAGAAACCTAGCATTCAGCGACGAAATTCTGACTGGGAGCTTGCCTTCGAATCGATGCAGCATCCATAGAGACGGTCAAACCGGTGAATGTAAGTAACGGATGAAGCCCGGTAGACTATTGCTCTTCCGCTACTGTCAAGGAACTGTTTTGCTCGACCCATCTATTTCGCTTGCGTTTTCGATGCAGTCCAATCGAGGTGTATATGCGCTTTTGCTCGGCTCAGGCGTGTCCCGGTCATCGAGAATTCCGACTGGTTGGGAAATCGTTCTCGAACTCGTAAGGAAAGTCGCGCGGCTGGAAAGCGCAGATTGCGAACCGGACCCGGCGGCATGGTATGTCGAGCGGTTCAAGAAGCAACCTGATTACGGCGAGTTGCTCGACGCAGTAGCTAAAACTCCAGATGAACGACAGGCACTTTTGCGCGGCTACTTCGAACCGACGGATGAAGAGCGGGACGACGGAGCCAAGATGCCGACGAAAGCTCATAGGGCCATCGCAAAACTCGTGCGTGGTGGCTACGTTCGTCTCATTGTCACGACCAACTTCGACCGTCTGACCGAGCGCGCGCTCGAAGATGAAGGCATCGCACCTATCGTTGTAAGTGGGCCCGACCAGCTGGGCGGCCTTCCGCCTTTCGCTCATTTGGGATGCTGTGTGGTGAAAGTCCACGGCGACTATCTCGACACGCGCATCAGAAATACGCCGACCGAACTCGAAACATACGCGCCCGAGATGAATCGATTTCTCGACCGCGTATTCGATGAGTTCGGTCTCGTGGCTTGCGGTTGGTCGGCAGACTGGGATACAGCGCTGCGTGCTTGCATTGAGCGGGCACCGTCACGGCGATATTCGATGTATTGGGCCGCGAGAGGCACCGTAGGTACGTCAGCCCAGAAGTTGCTAACCCTGCGTGCAGGTTACCCAATTCCTATCTCGGGCGCGGATGAGTTCTTCGAAGAGCTTCAATCGAAAATTGAGTCCATTGAAGAGTTCAACGCGCCGCATCCATTATCCGCCGCGGTTGCAGTCGCATCCGTGAAGCGCTTTCTAAGCGACTCTGCCCATCGTATCCGGCTCTCCGACTTGCTCGATAACCTCGGTCGCAGCTTGGCGATAGCATTGCGAGACGGGCCGTTCGCGGATGTCGGGTCTCCGGTCAGTAGGGAAAGCGTGACGCAACGAGTGAAAACCTACGACTCGATGACGAGCACGCTGGTGTCTGTAGCTGTGGCTTGCGGCCGCTGGGGCGACGCCGATGCGACACGACAGTTGCGCCGTGTACTGGACCGTATCTATGCCGCGCGCCAGCAAAACGGCGGCCTGAGCGTATGGGTCAACTATCAATGCTACCCTTCGGCGCTCATAGGCTACGCGGTCATGTTAGGTGCGTCTCTTGGCGACAATTTGGATGCAGTCTCGAAGATGTTCGAGAACGAGGTACGAGGGATTAATCAAGGGACGCCACTGGCTCAACTATTGCCGCCATTTTCTTTTCTTGAAGACCCTGAGGGGTGGGGCCGGCTCTTGGAGGGTATGGACCGACGTCGAGCTCCCGTCAACAATTGGTTGGAAGAGACGTTGTTTAATTCCATCGGGGCTGAGTTTGCATCAAGGTCAGAATTCGAAGAGCACTTCGACTGGGTCGAAATTGTGCTGGCGCTCGCTTGCCGCCAAAGTCGTGCCTCGAGCCAGCTTGGAGATTGGTTTCCACCGGGCGCCTTCGGATACCGCAGAACTGGACGAGAGTTGGCAACTGCTCGGATTAATAACTCGTTGGGCGAGCTTGGTGGGCGCTCGCCGTATGTGCTTTCCGGCTTGTTTGGAGCTACTGCGGAAGAGTGCCGAGTGGCCGTGCTTATGCTGAATGAATCCATACCGCAACTTCGATGGTGGTAGTCGGACGCAGGGCACGTGTGGATGTGGGTTGGTGACGGTACGTCAGCGACCCGGGATGGCGAAGGGCGTTATGTTCGCGACCATCGAGGATGAGACCGGAAACTTAAACGTCATCATCTGGCCGTTGCTGCAAGAGAAGTTCCGGCAGGAAGCACTGGGTGCTTCCCTGCTGGCAGTGTACGGAACGTGGCAATGCGAGGGCGAGGTCCGCCACCTGGTCGCCCAGCGACTTGTCGATATGTCGCATTTGCTCGGTAGGCTTACCGCCGTCAGTCGAAACTTCTGCTAGCAGCTACCGGCTTTGCTGAGCGAAGGGGTGGATGGGGTATACCTTCTCGGGTTGATTGACGCGTTCGAGCATCTGGACCTTTGACCAGTCCGCCACCATTGCCTCCAGGCCTCGCACCACATTGGCTTCCAGCGGCTGTATCCCTGCGTCACCGTTGAAGTTAGCGCTGAACGCTGTGTGGAATCGGTACTGAAAGTACCCTGAGGTTTCGGCTATTCGCTCAGGTGTATTGGAGTCCGTGTAGATGACAGACTCGGGCGCGAACGGGTCATAGTAAATCACACTCGGATAGTCAGTTTTGACTGCGACGCGCGGCTCGTCGCAGACCATCAGCGAGCCTACAAGCTGGATTGAGCCTTTCATGCCCTTCGGGGTTTTGAACACCCAGATGCGCTTCGGCAAGCGCCCCACGAGCTCCGAGAGCTTCGAATTATTGGAGCCAAGGTACCCCACCTCGCGGCTTTTGAGGTTGGTTTCGAGCTTTTGCCAGTAATAAAAGATGTCCATTCAACGACGCCTGATAGTTCGGTAGGTCGGACAGATTGCCCTTCATGTTACCAACTCGGCGCGGAACTCTCCCCCGACCCGCGGCTCGTACATCACTACCTCAAGACGAACCCTAGTTGCTCTGAAAGCTGCCTGCTGCACTACCGTGTGAAGCATCCACCAAGCGTCGGCAGGTCACAAAACTGGTCTAGGCTCAGCTGCAAAAGCGAAATACACCCTTTTATAAGGGGCTTTCTGCTTGCATTGACTACAAACCGTTGCTACGCTTGCCTCCAGCTTAAGACGGCGCATGTGCCGAGTGCTTTACCTCTGGGGTGCCTCGTCTTAAGCATTCTCAAAATCTGAAAATGAGGATGTCCATGGTAACGAAGACGGCAAAACCCGCAGCCAAGAAGGCTGCAACCAAGACGTCAGTGAAGAAGGCTGCAGCCCCGGCGAAGAAAGCGGCTACCGCGCCTACCGCGCTCAAGCCGATGAAAGATACGTTCACTAAGGCGTCGCTTGCTACTCACGTAGCCACGCAGGCCGGTGTCGAACCGAAGCAAGCGAAAGCCATCCTCGCGGCCTTGGAAGACACTATTCTGGGCGCTGTTCACAAGAAGGGTGCTGGTGAGTTCACGCTCTCCGGCCTGCTCAAAATTGGCGTGCAGCAAGTGCCGGCCAAGAAAAAGCGCTTTGGCAAGGACCCGTTCACGGGTGAGGAGCGCTGGTTTGACGCCAAGCCTGCGAGCGTGCGCTTGAAGGTGCGCCCGCTGAAGAAGCTGAAGGACGCCGCCGCATAAGCGCGCGTCGCTTGTTAAAAAGCCCGCTTTTAGAGCGGGCTTTTTTTCGACATCGACTTCAGCAGACAACATCGACCTGGTTCAACCGAAACCAGCCCTGTTGCAAACCAGCCGGTTGCGACGCATCCTGCCAATGCCCTTCATTTTTTCTGAGCAAGAAACAACTTTTCTCTCAGGATGGGATTCGGGGTGCGCGTGTGGGAACCCTTTCTCATCGAAAGCTCCGTGGCAGCAAGCCATAACCCTGATGGTTCATTTGCGCCAAGGCGATTCAGAAAAGGTGCGATGTAGCTTAAAAACTTCCGTAATCGATACCACCGCATTGTTCCCGCCGCCTTGAGTAGACCCTTCTTTCGCGATACCAACCAAACGATTCGCCTCATCTAACACAGGGCCGCCACTGTTCCCCTTTCGTATATTTTGAGCAATCTCGTAGTGCGAGTAAGCCTTTTCGTTATATTGATTCGCTATCGAGGTAGCGTACTTCGACAACGTCTTGCCCGCGGAGTGGTTCGGAAACCCGCATAACTTCACCGGTACTCCAGTCTCAATTGTGGTCTCGGTGACATCCAAATACCAAGACGTTTCAGGAAGTTGCGTTATCGGTCTCAACAACGCGATGTCAGGAATTTCCGATGACCAGATTATTTCCAACTCACAAATGTCTTTCATCAATCTGTCTTGTAGGAAGATTCGCCCGCCGTCCACTCCGAAGTATCCCTGCGGCTCAGTGTCGTGCTCCTCCATCGGTCGCTGAACGACGTGGTCACACGTAACAATCCCAAAGCCATTCATCAAGAAACCGGAGCCTTCACTGTACTTCATCACATCTTCGTCTCTGCAATATATGCGATACACGGCTCGTTCAAGGTCGACGACATCCAAACTGTCCGATGCTGAAATCTGGATAGAAAGCTCCGGTGCTGCATGTCCTTCAGTCAAATGAGCTCTAGCAGTTTCTATCACATTGGACGAACCGAGCGATTCTGTTGCAAGGTCTAACGTCGACAAGGCATCACGCGTTCTTCCAAGACGGCCAAGCGCCACCGATAAATATGCAGCTACTGGGGCCGTGATGTGCTCCGTGAATAAGTTACGTAAGACCCTCTCGGCCTGACCCGTATAGCCAATCACCAACAAAAGTATGGCCTTGTTCGTCAGATAGGACTCGGCATTCGCCTTCGTAAGGTCGAAGGTAGACTCCATCTCTTCCGCTTCCGCCAAGAGCGACTTTGCGTTCACCAACTCTTTTCCCTGAAGCTGACGAAAGGGTTCATTTTCGATGAGACAAGCCAGCTTCGCAGCAAAAAGATTGAACCCGTATTCGGATACTCCACGATTTCGCGCATGCAACTGTGCAAATACTTGCTTAGCCAACTGGATGTCGCCCCCTTCCTTGTTGAATTGGGCCACGGCTCGATAAAAACGTATTGTGTCGCGCGCAGCATCCGCGTTCACTTGTGGAATCTCAGGCGGGACGTCAATGCTTTCCAACGTGCTCCAGTCTTGCGTTGCTAGTGCGAGCTGCAAGCGATGACGCAATCTAACTACGGCGAACTGACCAGCTAGCGGTTGCCGAGGCACGGGCATTGAATCTATGTATGCTTTGGCAGTCTCATACTCCTCAGCGGCCAACAGTTCGTCGATTCGAAATTGGAAATCTGTGAGGTAACGCGCTGTGCCAGCACGCCGCGGCACTAGGTCTCTGATTCGTTCCTGTATCTGCGGCCGCATCGCATCTGGCACTTCTCTGCAGAGCTGCGCCAAGAACGCTGGTTCGTCGATAGCAAGGATTTCCTTCAACAACCGCGCACCGTCGACCACGTCTACGCGACGCAGCGCATGTCCGAAATCGGCTGCCAGTCCACTGTCGTTCGCTGCTCCAGTCGGCGCTCTTTCGAACCTAACAGAAAATGCCTCAATTCGCCCTCGCTCAATATTTGCAAAGGCGCCAGAATAAACCGCCTCAATCATTGCGTCGACCAGTGCACTTGGCACCCCATTTCTTTGTCCTCCGATTGCACGAGCAAGTATTCTCAAGTGTGCTCGAAGGGCGCGAGCGAGGTTATCCTTGACAGTGTATGGGTTCTCGTCGGGCTGAATCGACGAGAGTCGATTTTCGATGCTTATGGGAAATAGAAATTCGCGCTGCTTTTCCTCGTCTAGGCGTTGACTCATAGCGAAGAGAGTGGCTGCAGAGTCTAGGCCGATGCGGGTCGTCGACAGACGATAATTGTCTTCACGTATTGACTCAATATACGCCGTCACTACCGGCAAACAATCTACGTCCGATACAAGCTGCCCAGCGTCGATAACGTCAAGTGCTGCGGAGAAGGCTGGCAAGCCAACGTTGGTGTCGTAGTCTCCACTTAGAAGCGCGTCGCACATCGACAGAAGATAGTCGCTCGAAAGCCCACTGAGCTCCGAGCGGCAGGCCGCAAGCATCTCGCCAGTTGGCAGGCCTGTTTCATTTTCCAAAGAAGCATTAGCGTGTAACCCGTGAAGTAGCGCCGCTAGTTCACAAGGCGGAACAATCTTCGATTTAGCATGTTGACACGTAACTGAGAGAGCGTCGGTGAAGGCCTGAATTCGAGCGAATTCGTTATCACGTGTTGTGAGTCGCCTATCCCACGTTCCCGTGGCTACTCTCCACTTTGATATTAGGAGACATGCCAACGAAGATGCGGCTGGAGTAAGCACCATATCTGCCAGAAGCGCCGGCCGTTGTTCGACCCAAAAGAGTACCGTTGACAAGACTTCCGGATGCTTCAGCGCCAAGTGAAGCAGCCTGCTGGAAATCGGATGTGGTGCCGGGGCGTTGTCGGCATGTGCAACCTCAGCTAAGAGTAGGCTAACTACATTGGCAGCATGGCTCCATGCGCCGTTCTCATAGCGCATGCGCTCCATTTGCTTATCGACCAGCCACTCTGCCTTGGCGGTGAGTGCTTTTGGAATTTCAGGCAACCAAGAGGAAACAACCGAGCTCTCTGCCTGACGCGAATGAGCGACTTGAAGAACAGCTCTCTGCCGGTACTCGTTCCATGAAAGGGGCTTCGCATCGTTTTCGAGCACCGCGAGCGCTGACATGATGAAATGATTGCGCGCGTCTTCACCCCATACTTCCGACGGTATGAGTTTAGGATAATTGAGGTTCTCCCAAACACGCAGCCAATCGAACAAAAATTCTGCGTCTCCTGTGTGGTGCCGCTCATCGCGGTCCCACAACCGGGCAGCTACCCATGTTGGCGTCAAACAGGCAATGTGAGACGGAGAAATTTCCCGGCTGACGACTGACTCTCCGAGTGCAACGAGCTCGGCGTTTGCACCGGCCGGAACTGTGAATCGAAAACTTAGGTCATGAATGACATTGAGCCATGCGACAAAGGCAGCTAGTCTGTCTTTGTTTGGCTCGGTTGCAATGCGCGCAACATCAAACGGTACGCTCATGGATTGCCAGCCGGATGCTATCCATCCTTCGGCAATAAGGTCATCCAGAGTGGGAAGACCTTCGATGCCCTGCGCGGCCTCCAGATAAATCTGCCTTGCGCGTGCAGGTACATCGTTGCTAAGAATGACCAGGTTTTGAAAGAGTTTCAACACCAACTCATCGTCGAACATTCGCTCGGATTGGGCTGGGGCACGCTGCTGCCGACTGACGCCCAAGGTCCGTTCAAATCGTTCCCTTAACGTGATTCGCGTTTCCCCGGGAGCAATGTTTAAGCTTTCGAATCGTGTCATTCTTTTCACTTGGAAGAAATAAGCGCGGCGGGCGCCAATTTCATAGTATCAAAGCGGAGAACGACTCGCTCGCCTTCGTGACGAGGCTAGGTGTACCGCTTGCGCACCGGTGTTCAAGCCACCGCCGCAAGGAACGTCGATGTGTTATTTACATATCAAGGCGTTTTGTACCGCCTTCGCAAAGAGGGTCATCAACAGGATTTACTCGCCAGGCGCCGTAGTGGTTCCGCACGTGTTAAGAAACTGCTCGAGTGACTCTCTAGGAGTATTGTTGTGTGACAGTCTCGATTGAGTTGCGCAATCCAACTCACCGAACACTGCGGGTAGCAATCTTTCATGTCCAATGGAGGTGGCGATGAGCAAAGGAACAGGTGGTGCTCAAAATGGCGCGCGCGGTAGTTCGGGCGGTACATCGAAGGGCTCATCCAGCGGGGCTAAGTCGGGTGGGAACGGTGGCCGGTCGGGAGGTGGCTCTACAGGTGGTAATTGGCCGAGTACGACTGGCAATCCGTCAGGCGGTGGGCGTGGCAATGCGGCACCGCGCGGAAGTCGATGACGATTCGCGGCGGCTAGGATACGCGGGGCGCGGTAAGTGGGAAGCCGGTTGAAAGCGGCTGCATAATCCGATTGCTGCACTGCAGGGAAGCAAGAAATAAGGTTCTGCTTCCCTGCGAAGCAGCAAACTACTGCGAACTTCATCCTCTCACCGCTTATTGCCTAGCCAGCCAAAATTTTTTGCAAATAAATCTCGGCTGCGGGCCGTGCGTTTTGCTGACGCACACTCTTTTTTTTGCAAAATCATCACCCCTGTTGCGCGGTATACATAGTGCTGCCCGTTCCGTGGTGCAGCCGCGCGACTGGTCGGACATCAATGGCAGCGGTCGCGGGATAGCCGGTATTGTGGGATAGCCTTGAGATACCGGACAGGGTGGCGAAGTTAGCGCCCTGAGGCGAACGGCTGACGGGCGACGCTGGCTCCGAGGGGCATCTCACGATGCCGGGAACGTGTCTGAAGGCCTCGCTCAGGATAAGGCGGGGCTCAACTTCACCAAGGGGCATTCAGAAAAACTATAGATGCACGCTAGAGAGAATGCTCAAACGTTGGAAGGTGAAACAAGGGGTTACGGGGTTGGTGCGCTCTCCCCGAGAGACGA
Organism: Paraburkholderia sp. Tr-20389; assembly: GCF_017104565.1. GTDB lineage: Bacteria > Pseudomonadota > Gammaproteobacteria > Burkholderiales > Burkholderiaceae > Paraburkholderia. The sequence goes on from NZ_JAAGPD010000043.1 coordinate 66,084, forward strand.
CGCCTGCAGTTGGGCCGGGGCGGTCGTCCAGAAGGGCGTCGAATGATGCGAGGTCCACGACGCTTTGTATAAGGCGCGCTATCTCATTTCGTTGCACAACGGCATGACCGTGCGGTGCGATGTTGAGGAGTGGGCGCTCGATTTCGGCCCGGAGCCGAAGATGATTGACGCTACGTTGAAGATGGCCGGAGTCGGCACCAGCCTTCTCAAACAGTAGTTGTTAAGGGTGGGCGGCCTATTGGCTTGCTGAGGTCGTCCGGACAACAGTCGGCTCCCCGGTTTTTCTGAACATCTCGTCCATCAGGTCTTGCACGACGCCGTCGGCATTTGGAAATTGGTGTAGCACCGAGTTTTTCCAGTGACCTGATGCAATCAGCCCGCCGGACGGTGCCTTGTAAAAGCGGATGTCCATTGAGCGCAGGTACATCACGATGTCCCAGAACCAGCTGTCTGTGTACGAGACGTTCATGTCTGTCTTGTCGCAAGCCGGTGCAATGGCCACCGACACACCATGATTCTCGAGGTTTCGCTGAATCGCCGCATCCATGTCCGCCGACCTACCGCCATGTGCTGTGAAGCATGCGGTAGTCATGGGGGATTTGCCTGACTGCGGCCCACCGGTCACGGATTGAGTCGTTGAGCAACCAGACAAGGCGGCAAGAGTCAGAGCTGCGATAGCCAATCTTTGTAGATGCACGGAAATCCTCGGAACGTTTTATAGGTTAATGCTCTATCGGCGAGAGTCCGCGGAGACTTGAGGGATGGCGTCTGAAACGCACGGGCAATGAGTATCCGACGGTGATAGTTGATGTCGTCCGGATGCGGAGCCTTGTCGCCGAGATGGACAGACTCTGTGGCGCGGTTCAAAGGGCCTAGCGCTACGAAACTCGCTCTAACCTGGTCGCGCTTGAACGCTTACGCAACGATGAACGGTCGCGCCACGGCGGCGTTTCGGCTGAATCGCCGCCGGCACCGCTCGACGCCATGAAGCGTTACCCGTAATAGACGCGCGTGGCGCAACGGCGACCTCGACGCCGCACTTGAACTTTCGGTTGCGCGCCGCTACATGGAACAGATACAACTTTGACTGCATTGTTGCGACCACGCGATGGAAACTGAAGTCTATAAGGGATATGTCATTTACGGTCATTCCATTGACGAAGGAGAAGTGTTCGCCTCGAGCGGGACCGTCATATCGAATGGCAGGGTTGTCGGAAGCAGCGGCGTTCTCGAATTCTTTCGCTCGGAAGAAGACGCGATGGCCGCGGGCCTCGCCTGGGCTCGTGAGTGGGTCGACATCAACGGTTGACCGGAAGGTTTGGTACCGCTGCAGAAGGCTCCCCCGCTTGAAGCATTCGTTGCTGCATTTCAGCATCACGCGCCAACCTCCTCCACGCGCATGAACGAGGCATATCGGTAAATCGATAGGTTCGACCCCGACCAGGGTGAGCGTGCACATCACGTCTCCTCCGTTGTGTTTCTCGGTAGACGAATATTTGACCGCCGCGCCGCGATGTGCTGCGGTATCGGATTCCAGAGAGCGTCCCGCTCGATTCTCCCGTTCGCCAGCCGTTCTCCCCACGTTAGACCTATGACGCATACGGGCCGCCTCACAGCGGCTTGGTCGTAGCACCGGCCGGTTTCGTCGCGTCCGCGATTTCGTACATCTTTCGTCGCAACGCACTGGTCGATAAATTTTGACCGAATCAGTCAAAGTGACACCCTCTTCACATCCATACCCTCATTTTTAAATGCCCGGTTCAATCAAAATATCGGGTTTGTCCTGATATTTCTGAGCGATTCGATTACCTAGAATGCACACAACGGTCAAAACAAAGCACTGACAGCAGGCTGGAAGCTCATCCATCGACCGATTTGTGACCGAATCGGTCAAAAAATCTAAAATTGGAGACAAATCGATGAAAAGGTCTTTCGCGCTACTTGGCATCCTCGGCGTTACAGCCACTGCGCATGCACAAAGCAACGTAACGCTCTACGGTCTGATAGACACCTCGCTGGTCTACACGAACAACCAGAAAGGCGGTACGAACTATCAGATGTCAAGCGGCGTCGAGTCTGGGAGCCGCTGGGGTATGAAAGGCGCGGAAGACCTGGGCGGCGGCCTGAAAGCCATCTTCCAGCTGGAGAACGGTTTCAGCAGCACCGTAGGCACGCTTGGCCAGAACGGTCGCATGTTTGGACGAGCTGCATTCGTCGGCATCACTTCCCAGACCTTCGGAAGTTTCACGGCCGGCCGTCAAAACGAGCCGTCTGCCGATTTCGTCGGACCCCTCGTTGCATCAAATCAGTGGGCGGGAGGTATCGGTGCGCATCCTGGTGACACGGATAACCTCTACGTCAACTCGCGGATTAGCAACAGCATCAAGTACCTGAGCCAGGACTTCGGCGGCTTCCGCGTCGGCGGCCTGTTCAGCCTGGGCGGTACAGCAGGCAACTTCAGCAATAACCGTATCTGGAGCGTCGCCGCAGGCTACAACCGTGGACCCTTCGCTCTTGGCGCTTCTTACATCAGAACCGCTCAACCCAACACGGCTCTGTGGGACGGCACGGCGGGTGCCGCTGCCATCTCTCCAAACAACACTCCCATCTACTCGGGATATGCGTCAGCGCGCACGTTGAGTGTGGCTTCCGTCGCAGCGAACTACACACTCGGGTCCGCGAGATTTGGTCTGTCGTATTCAAACTCGAATTTCGGGGACCTCGGTTCGCCTGCCGCTTCCGCGCCCATCGCGCGATACAAGGGGGCGACAGTCGTGTTCGACAACTACGAAGCTAACTTCAACTATCAGGTGACGCCGGCACTTCTACTCGGCGTAGCCTACGACTATACCCACACACGCGGTGCGGGCGATGCGCACTACAACCAGGCGAACGTCGGCGGAGATTATTTCCTGTCGAAGCGTACCGACGTTTATCTGACTGCAGCCTACCAGCATGCGAGCGGCATCGACTCCACGGGCAAGGCGGCTGTGGCCGCGCTGTGGCCGGTCACGGCATCGAGCAATTCGCACCAGATTGTTGCGGCGCTGGGCTTGCGACACAGGTTCTAACCGAAACGACTGCGCCGCTTGCGTGGCCGGTGATATGCGGGTAGCAAACGCTGCCCGAAGCAAAGTGGAGAATTCGAGCATGTCAGTCACTTTCAAGGGAATCATTCCCGCCCTCATCACTCCGATGACGCCGGCCGAAGAGGTCGACGAAGCCGGTCTGCGCACACTCATCGAACGTCTGATTGGCGCAGGCGTGCACGCCCTCTTTGTTCTGGGCACAAACGGCGAATTCATCGGGTTGTCCGAAGCAGAGAAGCTTCGCATCGCCACCATTGCTGTCGACCAGGCGCGTGGCCGCGTTCCCGTTATCGCGGGCACGGGCGCTTACGCGACGCGCAACGTCATAGAACTGAATGCGAAGATGCAGGACACAGGCGTCGATGCCGTGTCCGTTATCACGCCGTATTTCAACGGCGCGACGCAGCAGGAACTGTTCACGCACTATGAGCGCATCGCACGGGGCACATCGCTGCCTGTGATGCTCTACACGATTCCAGCCAAGGCGGGTATCACGCTCAACGTCGACACCGTGCGTCGGCTCTCGGAGATTCCGAATATCCGCGGCATCAAGGACAGCGGTGGCGACTTCGACCGCCTGCTGCAGCTGATTAACCTGCGCCGCGACGACTTCGCCGTCTTTACCGGCACCGATTCGATGATTCTCTGGACGCTGATTGCCGGCGGCGACGGTGCAGTAGCTGCCACGACAAACGCTGTCCCGAGCGTCGTCATGTCTATCTGGAACAGCTTCCAGGCAGGCGATATTAAATCCGCGCGTCAGGCGCAGGAATCACTGCGCGCGCTGCGCGATGCATTCGCGCTCGGCACGATGCCCGTCGTCCTGAAAACTGCCGCGATGATGCTGGGTATGCCCGCAGGTCCTGCGCGCTCCCCGGCGCAACCACTCGACGATGCGGCTCGCGAGCGGCTCGCGAAAGCCATCGCGATTTATCCGCGCGCTGACTGAGCACCGGCACCGAGCACCGGCCTGAATTGACTGACCGATTCACAGATTCACAAGATATAGAGAGCTGAGATGAACACCACTTACCACTTCCAGGGCGTCAAGCACATTGTGCATGGGCCGAACAGCCTGGACCACCTGCCGGAAAAGCTTGCCCTGCTTGACCGTCCGGTCCGCCGCATTGCATTCATCACGCAGCCGGTCATGGAGGAAAACGGCGTGGTGGGTCGTGTCGTCGCAGCCTTGAAGGCGAAAGACATCGAAGCGCTGATTGTCCGGGACGTGCAACCGGAACCGACAATCGAAAATGTCGAGTCGGTCTATCGCGAACAGATTGAGCCGTTCGCGCCCGACGCCGTGCTCTCCATTGGCGGGGGCAGCGTGCTGGACGCCGCAAAGCTTTTCGCTGTCCGGCTCACTAACCAGCAACCGTTGCGCGAATGGCTGGGCATTGACCTCATTCCGGCACCCGGCGTTCCGCTCGTACTGGTGCCGACGACGGCGGGTACGGGTTCAGAAGTCACCCCGAACGCCATCGTTACGCTGCCCGATGAAGAGCTGAAGGTTGGCATCGTAAGCCGCCACCTGCTGCCGCAACTCATCATCCTGGACGCGACCCTGACACTCAACCTGCCGAAGTCGATTACGGCGGCGACAGGTATGGATGCTTTTATCCACTCGCTCGAATCGTACATCTCGACCAAGGCGAATCCCATCAGCGACATGTTCGCGATGGAATCAATGCGGTTGATTGGCGCAAACCTCGTTGAAGCTTACGAAAACGGGCAGTCACTCAAGGCCCGCGAAGCGATGCTGCTCGGCTCTATGTACGGCGGCCTGGCCCTGACGGCAGCAGGTACTGCCGCTGTGCATGCCCTGGCCTATCCGCTCGGTGGCATGTTCAACATCACGCACGGCGTCGCTAATTCCATGCTGCTGCCGCACGTCATGGCCTTCAACCTGGACGCAATCGTCGACCGCCTCGCCAATGTCGCACGTGCCCTCGATATTGCCCAGCACGACGACAGCGACGAGTCAGCGGCAGACAAGTTGCTCGCACGCATTCACGAATGGACCGCAGCCATTGCCATCCCTCAGGACCTGCGCGTTTTCGGCGTATCGGTAGACCATCTTGACGCGCTCGCTGTTGCAGCCTCCAAGGTGAAGCGGCTGCTCGGCAACAATCCCAAGCCTTTGAGTCTCGACGACATCAAGGCTATTTACAGCCGTCTTCTGCCATGAACGCCCCCATCCGCGGCGACGCGCGGCTTCTCATCATCGGTGACGACCTGTCCGGCACCGCTGACTGCGCCGTCACCTGCACCCATCATGGACTTCGCAGCGTCGTCACGCTTGGCACCGGGTCAACCAATGCAGCGGGTGACGTCGATGTGATGGCCGTCGATACCGACACGCGCCGGCACGAGCCTGCAGAAGCCATGCTGGCAAATGTTCAGGCATGGCGTGTCTTTGCAGAAGGACGTCGCGTCTACAAGAAGATTGACTCGACCTTGCGCGGGAACGTCGCGGCAGAAGTCGCCGCCCTCGTACCCGTCGCAGGAATGGCCATAGTTGCGCCAGCGTTTCCTCAAGCTGGCCGGACGACACGCAACGGACAACAGCTCATTTTCGGCGTACCCGTTGAAGCATCTGAAGTCTGGAAGAACGAACACATCACAGGAACTGCCAACCTGTGCGCGATGCTGACACAGGCGGGTCTGCGCGTCGCTCATGTGACATTGGATACGGTGCGCGCTGGCGTGGCCACGCTGCTTCCGAAACTCGTCGACTGCCAGCGAGAGCAGTTCCAGGCTGTGGTTTGCGACAGTGAAACGGACCAGGACCTCACAACCCTGGCTGCTGCGTCGGCCACGCTGAGCGGCATGTTCTGGGTGGGCTCTGCCGGACTCGCATCGCCGTTGGTCAAAGTATTGGCTGAATCCGCTTCGCAACCGTCCATCGGTGGGTGTGCAACCAGCCAGTCTTCGATGAAAGAGCTGTCGATTCGCGGTGGTGTCCTCGCCGTCGTCGGGAGCATGTCCAGCGTCTCGCATCAACAGGTCGCGACACTGCGGTCGAATGCTCACGATGCTGTCGATTTTTATGAAGCCAACGCGCAATCATTGCTCAACACGGTCAGTTCTACGGCCCTTGCGCTCGCGGCTGGCGTCACTGAGACGCTGAGAAATGGACGTCACGCAGTCGTTGCGCTTAACCAGTCTGAACGCATTCCCGTCAGCGACAGTGCGTTGCTCGCGCGACGCCTCGCAGAGGTACTCGCGCCTGCCGCCAAAAATGCTGGTGGCCTGATTGCAACGGGAGGCGAGACGGCCCGCGCGCTGCTTTCGACAATGGGCATCGACTCACTCCAGGTCATCGAAGAAATTGAACGCGGTGTTCCGTTACTTGCGGCCACACAAGGCGGACGTACTCTGCCCGTCGTAACCAAGGCGGGCGGCTTTGGCCAGCCCGAGACACTGTATCGCGCGTGGCAGCGACTCGTTGCCATGCAGCCAGCGGACGCGCAAGCGCCGCGTCAACCAAGCGAAGAGGAAGCTATGACTTATCGTCCCGTTATTGGCATCACCATGGGCGATGCCGCCGGCGTTGGTCCCGAAATCATCATGAAGAGCCTTGCGCACGCCTCGGTATACGACCAGTGCCGGCCGGTTGTCATTGGCGACGCAGCGCGTTTGCGCGATGCGGGCCGCAGGGCCGGTGTCAGTCTCGAAGTTCGCACCATCAGCAAGCCTGCCGACGGCGAATTCCGCCAGGGCGTAGTCGATTGCATTGACCTCAAGCTGATTCCTGAAGACCTGCCCTATGGAAAGCTTTCCGCCATCGCAGGAGATGCTGCGTATCAGTACATCGCCCGTACGGTGGAACTGACGACCGCCGGGGAGCTCGACGCCATCTGCACCGCACCGCTCAACAAGGAAGCGTTGCACGCTGGCGGCCATATTTTCCCCGGACACACCGAAATGCTCGCGCATCTGACGGGCATCGAAGAGGTGTCGATGATGCTGGTGGCACCCAACCTGCGCGTGATTCACGTCACCACCCATATCGGTATTATCGACGCGATTCGCAAGATTGAACCGGGCCTCGTTCAGCGCACCATCGAACGCGCCCATGACACGCTGGTTCGTGCCGGCATCGCCAATCCATGTATCGGCGTCTGCGGAATCAATCCGCATGCCGGCGAGAACGGACTCTTCGGTTATGGGGAAGAGGAAGAAAAGATTGTTCCCGCCGTCAAGCTCCTTCAGGAGCGCGGATGGGATGTTGAAGGCCCACTGCCGGCCGATACGCTGTTCTTCCGCGCAGGCCGGGGCGACTTCGATGTTGTGGTCGCGATGTATCACGACCAGGGTCACGGTCCGGTGAAGGTTATGGGTCTTGAAGCCGGAGTGAACGTTACTGTCGGCTTACCCGTCATCCGTACTTCGGTAGACCACGGTACGGCGTTCGACATCGCGGGCAAAGGCATCGCCGATGAACGCAGCATGCTCGAGGCGTTCCGGCAGGCACTGGACCTTGCGACGCGTCACAACGAACCGTCGACTGCCACGAACGCCGCTTAAGCATTCGGGCTAGCAACAACCAACTGAGTAACGAGCGATACCGGCAGGCACATGCCGGGTAGCTCGACGCACCTTAATGCAGCTCAACGCGCATCAACCGAAGGTCATCAGGAGACAACGTCATGGCCACCTTCAGTTATTGGGACACTGCCATCATCATTGGGATGGTCGTAGCCTATATCATCGTTACCAGTCTGCTCAGCATTCGCCTGCGCAGTAAAAATTCTGAACAGTTCATGGTGGCCGGGCGTTCGATGCCTGCTGTGGTTGTCGCCATCCTGCTGATGTCCGAATTTATCGGCGCAAAGTCGACCGTCGGTACGTCGCAAGAAGCGTTTACCGCAGGGATGGCCGCTGCATGGTCAGTAGTGGCGGCAGCAATCGGATTTCTCTTCTTTGGCCTTTTCATGGCCAAACGACTCTATGCATCGGGCGAGTTCACCATCTCCGGCTTCATCGCCAAGAAATACGGAAAGGGTGCCAAGCTTGTCGTGTCTGCCATCATGATTTACGCCCTGTTCCTCGTGAACGTGGGCAACTACGTGAGTGGGGCTGCGGCAATTTCGACGGTCATGCGAATCGACCTGCCGACAGCAGCCTTCATCACCGCAATCGTGAGTACCATCTACTTCGTCTGGGGCGGTCTGAAAAGCGTCGCCTACCTGACCATTGTTCACAGTGCCGTTAAGCTCATCGGAATTGGCATCCTTGTCTGGATGGCCTGGAAGCTCACGGGCGGAATCAAGCCGATGGCGGCAAGCATGCCCCAGCATTTCTTCACGTGGTCGGGTGCCCTGTCTGGCGGTACGATTGGCGCGTGGATTATCGGTACGGCCGGTGCAATTTTTTCGACGCAGTTCATCATCCAGGCTATCTCGGCTACCAAGAGCGCTGAGGCTGCGCGGGCTTCGTCGTTGATTGCAGCATTCCTGTGCGTACCGATTGGCCTGGCGCTGGGCTTCATCGGGGTGTCGGCGAAGTACCTGTATCCGGGCATCAAAAGCCTGTATGCACTGCCGGTGTTCCTGCAGCACATGAACCCCATCCTTGCAGGTGTCGTCACGACATCACTCGTGGCCTCCATCTTTGTGAGCGTCTGCACGGTCGCTCTGGCCATCGCCTCGCTGGTTGTGAAAGATTTCTACGTGCCTCGGTTCAACCCGACTCCGGAGGTCGAACTGCGGATGACACGCTGGATTTCTCTGGTGGTCGGCTTTCTTCCGCTTGTTTTCGTCCTGTTCGTGCCGCAGATTCTCGCGCTGTCCTTCTTCACCCGCGCGCTGCGCCTCTCCGTTTCCGTCATTGCGCTGATTGGCATCTATGTCCCGTTCTTCAGTGGCAAGCGCGGGGCGGTCTCGGGCCTCGTCATCGCCACACTAGCAACCACGGTGTGGTACCTGCTCGGCAACCCGTTCGGTATCGACAACATGTACATCGCGCTCGTCACCCCCGCGATTGTCCTCGTCGTGAGCAAGCTGCTGTTCCATGGCACGGGTTCGGACCTTCAGGACAAGGGACTGACTCACCGCGAGTCCCACTGACCTGTCCAACCATCAGAGAGAGAGAGATTTTCATGAACACGAACTTCGTTGAAGCGGCGGGCGCCACCTCGGATAACTGCGTCCGCACCGCCTACGCAGATGCCGAACGGAAAGAGGCTTTCCTTCCCACCTCTTGCGTCCAGAACCATGCCGCAAATCTGCACGTGCTCCAGAACGGCGACCTGTTGTGTGTCTGGTTTGGTGGAACCCAGGAAGGCATTCCTGACGTCTCCATCTACATGTCACGCCTCGCGGCGGGAGCCGGCGAATGGTCCGCACCCGAGAAACTCTCGGACGACCCGACACGCTCAGAGCAAAACCCCGTACTTTTCACGGCGCCGAACGGTCAGCTCTGGCTGATTTACACCGCGCAGCTGTCCGGTCACCAGAACACCGCAATCGTTCGTCGACGGATTTCGACGGACAACGGAAAAACGTGGGGAGCCGTCGAGACGCTGTTCGACCGGCCGGGGACGTTTGTTCGTCAACCGATTATCGTTCTGCAAGGCGGAGCATGGATTTGTCCGGTGTTCCTGTGCCGGACCGAAGCGGGCGAACGCTGGGTTGGCAACAATGACATCAGCGCGGTCATGGTGTCGGACGACAAAGGCGCAACGTGGACACAGCACGAGGTCCCGGATAGCGTCGGCTGCGTGCATATGAACGTCCATGTTCTCAAGGATGGTTCGCTGCTCGCTCTCTACCGCAGTCGCTGGGCCGACTTCGTTTATTCGAGTCGCTCGACGGATGGTCGTGAGTGGAGCGCGCCGCAGGCGACCGACGTCCCGAACAACAATTCGTCGATTCAGTTCACGGTGTTGAAGAACGGCCATCTCGCGATGGTATTCAACGAAAGCGACGCTTCGCATAGCAAAGAGCGTCGCGCATCGCTCTACGATGACATCGAGGATTCGGAAGACAGCGGGGAACTGCGTGACCAGCAGGCCTCCGCGCGCGGTTCAGCTTTCTGGGGCGCACCGCGTTCACCGATGTCTCTGGCGATTTCCGAGGACGACGGGAAAACATGGAACCGGCGTCGCAATCTGGAAATCGGTGACGGCTACTGCATGACGAACAACTCGGCCGACCAGCGTAATCGGGAATATTCCTATCCGTCCATCGTGCAGTCAGCTGATGGCCTGTTGCATGTGGCGTTCACGTGGTTCCGGCAGAAAATCAAATACGTGTGCGTTGACGAATCGTGGGTGCGCGGGCGATGACTCTGACGCCGACAAATGGTCGGTCAGTGCGGCAATTGGATAAACTTGGTGTCCTGGACGCGCGGAAAAAGGCGCGAACGCTACTGGACCAAGAATTTACGCACATGAAAGTGACCAGACGCCGCGAGGCGATGCTGCAGGCGGTACTCGGCGGGATGACAGACGTTGCAACGCTGTGCGAGCACTTCGGCATGTCGGAAGCAACGGTTCGCCGGGACTTGCGTGCCCTAGCGCGCGACAACCGGGTTCTTCGGACTTATGGCGGGGCCGCGGCGGTCGGTTCCCATGAGCCTGAGCCATCGCTTGAAGAAAGGCGAATCAGCTCACGAGAGCAGAAAGAGGCCATAGCACAACTGGCAAGCACGTTCATCGAAGACGGCGACACGATATTCCTGGACGGCGGCACGACCACTGCGGCGCTCGCCCGGCTCCTCTCAGGGCGGACGTTGGTACACGTTGTCACCAATAATCTGCTGGTCGTGAGCGGGCTCGTGTCTTCAGGCGTTCAGGTGACGGTCATCGGCGGTGATGTCAGGTCGACGAGCATGAGCACGCTTGGTCCGCTCGCGCAAATCGCCCTGAATCGCCTGAGCGTCGACAAGGCCTTTCTGGGCGCTGACGGTGTAGTGGCCGAGCTTGGTTTGTGCGAAGCGAGCGCCGACCAGTCGTACCTGAAGGAGTGCGTGATGCGCCAGGCAGCTGATGTATTCGTGCTTGTCACAGCGGACAAGCTGGGACACGCCAGCCAGCAGCACTGGGCTCCCCTCGAGCGCGCCTGGACACTTGTCACGGACGATGGCGCCCAGCAGGAACAACTTGAGCCTTTTGAAGCGCAGGAAAGGATTACTGTCCGGACGGCAAGCGTAGAGGCCGCCACTACAGCTAACGGGTCTTCGCAGGTCCAATAGCAGTCGGAGACATCGTGGATACATCGGAGCAGTCAAAGCCAGGCTTGCGTCATGCAGTGGTCACGGGCGTATCTTCAGGAATTGGACGAGCAATTGTCGACCGCCTGCTCTCCGATGGCTGGCGGGTTACGGGGCTGTGTCGCTCAGAGTTTGCAGCGACGAACAAGTTGCTCAAGGTTGTCCGGGTTGATGTTACTGACTTCGAGGCGCTTGGACATGTCTGCGATGAACTCGAACCAGTGGATGCAGTGGTACATGCAGCCGGCTTCATGCGGACTGCGCCGCTCGGCCAGCTCTCGCACGAAGACGGAGCCGCGATGTGGCGCCTGCACGTCGAATCGGCGGAGTTCCTCGCCGACCGCCTAGTACCCACGATGCGGGCGGGCGGCAGAATTGTGCTTGTCGGTAGCCGGACGGCCAACGGCGCGGCGACTCGTAGCCAATATGCCGCCACAAAGTCGGCATTAGTTGGCCTGTCGAGGTCCTGGGCAGCAGAGCTAGCTCCGAGAGGCATCACCGTAAATGTTGTGGCCCCTGGGGCGACGGACACTCCGTTTCTTCGTGACCCGGCGCGAGCCGCAACACCACCGAAACTACCTCCGATTGGACGATTTATCGCGCCCGAGGAAGTCGCAGCCCTGACGAGTTTCCTGTTGAGCGAAGGGGCCAGTTCGATAACAGGACAGCAGATTGTCATGTGTGGCGGTGCTTCTCTTTAGGTTTTTGCGCAGGCAATAGTTCACAGCTAGCTCTTTCAAGATTTTATTGCGAGTGTGGCGACATATCCTAAGGATGCCTAATCATGAAAATTGTTGAGATACGTGAAAAGACGGTAGCCATTAGTTCGCCAATTCGCAACGCGTACATCGATTTCAGCAAAGACACACGGAAAATTTCGGGCGCGACTGGCAATGTCTGGCGGCCCTGTGACCTGACAGGTGAAATCTTGGAAACACAGCTTCAGCCTCAATCCATGCTTGTTGTTGGCAACTGGAAAATGCACGGTCGCAAGGTCGAAAACGAAGCCCGTTTGAGTTTTCTGGCTGCCAATCTTCCGGCGAACACTCGCGTCAGTGCTGCTGTCTGCGTGCCGTTTCCATATCTTGCTCAAGCGGAAGCGGCGTTGCACGCTTCCACTGTAGGTCTGGGCGTCCAGGACATCTCGGCTCAGTCGACGGGCGCCTTCACAGGCGAGGTAAGCGCGGCGATGGCAGCCGACTTCGGATGTGGTTACGCAATTATCGGGCACTCTGAGAGACGGTCGCATCACGCCGAGTCATCCTCGTTGATTGCAGCAAAGGCAGCGCGAGCCACAGACCATGGCCTCATTCCCATTGTCTGCGTCGGAGAAACTCTTGAGGAGCGAGAAGCCGGCCGAACAGAGACGGTCGTCACTACACAGGTCATTGAGATTCTCGATTTGCTGGTCGATGCCTCGCCGGAGAATCTGGTCATAGCATACGAACCGTTGTGGGCGATTGGTACAGGCAAGTCGGCGAGTGGTGCCGAAGCACAGGAGGTTCACGCGTGTATCCGCGCATCGCTTCGGGAACGAGTCAGGGGCCTCTCGGGGGTACGCATACTTTATGGTGGCAGTGTGAAGGCCTCAACGGCAGTGGACCTGTTTAGGCAGCCCGATATTGACGGAGCCCTCGTGGGTGGCGCTTCTCTGGATGCTGCGGAATTTGTCCAAATCTGGTTGGCCGCGGACTGTGCAAGAAGGGTTGAAGAGCATCGCTCTGCTGTATCGAGCCCGGCGAAAGACACCCAGATAGCTGGCTCGTTGCATTCACCGACGGACAGGAGATAAGGCGATGGACCAAAGAAAGCTCGGCTGTAAGCGACGAGATGCCCTGATTGCGGTGGGAGCAGGCATCGCCGTGGTGGGCTTTGCTTCGAAAGCGCTTGCCGCGAATTCTGACGACACAAATGCAGCCGACTTGGCAGGTGCCGTTGAGGAATTACGGCGTGCTCTCGTCGACGGTGACGGAGATGCTCTGGTTGCGCTGACGCATGACGACCTGACCTATTCCCACTCGGATGGTCGTGTCTGGACAAAGCACGACCTGCTCGAAAATATAGCGGGAAAGAAGCGTTATATGACCATTTCTGTCACGGCGCAAACTGTCACCGTCGTTAAACAGACGGGCATCGTCCGGCATACATACGACGTGCTGAACAACCTGGGAGATGGGAAGACAAATTCCAGCCATATCAAGGTGCTCATGTGCTGGATTAAATCCGGTAGAAACTGGCGATTACTGGCGCGTAGTGGCACAACGGCTCCAACCTGAAAAGGCTTGTACTAATCGCACTGCGGCAGCGGGTACGTCGGCGCGCTGCAGTAACGCGCCGCTTCTATAGCCCGTCCTCGCCAACGTTGGCACATCTTCAACGCGGTGGTGTCGCTCGCGTCTAAGCGGCGCGTTGCGCCAACAGGACACACCGTCATTTACGAACCGTGGAGCAACACTTGGAAAATGCTGACTTCGGAAAACTGCAGGTGCGCTTCCCCGGCCTCGACGATATTCCCGATGCCGCCCGTCTGGACGCGCCAATTCATCAACGCGTCTCTCTCGTCGACGGCGAGCTGAAAACGTGGGACGGAGCCTGCAAGACCGTGTTATCCCCGGTCTGTGTTCGACAGGATTCCGGCGAAATCGAACAGGTCGTCATTGGCAGTTATCCGGTTATGGGTGAGACGGAAAGTGATGCCGCGCTCGATGCCGCTGTTCAGGCGTATGACCATGGCCGTGGCTTGTGGCCAACTATGACGGTGGCGCAGCGTATCGGCTGCATGCAAGAGTTCATTCGTCTCATGGCGGCGAAGCGTCAGGAGATTGTGAAGCTAATCATGTGGGAAATCGGCAAGAGCCTCGCTGACTCACAGAAGGAATTTGACCGTACCATCACCTACATGCAGGACACCATCTCGGCTTTGAAAGAGCTGGACAACAGCAACTCCCGCTTTACCATTGTCGAAGGCACCATCGGTCAGATTCGCCGTGCTCCTCTCGGCGTCGTGCTTTGCATGGGACCATACAACTATCCGCTGAACGAGACGTTCGCCACGCTCATTCCGGCATTGTTGATGGGCAATACTGTGGTATTCAAACCGCCGCAGTACGGAACGTTACTGTTTTACCCGCTCGTCGAGGCATTCCGCACCGCGTTCCCGAAGGGCGTTATCAACACGATTTACGCGCCGGGCGCCATAGTGGTTCCGCACATGCTTGCTTCCGGAAAGATTAATGTGCTGGCACTCATTGGGTCGAGCAAGGTCGCCGACTACCTGAAGAAGCAGCATCCGAAATCACACCGGCTGCGCGCCGTTCTTGGTCTGGATGCCAAAAACGCCGCGATAGTGCTTCCAGACGCCGACATCAACCTGGCTGTGAAGGAATGCCTGCTCGGGGCGCTGTCGTTCAACGGTCAACGATGCACTGCGCTCAAGATGCTGATGGTGCATCGGTCAATCGCAGATGAGTTTCTCGAACGCTTTACTGCCGCGCTTGAGAATCTCAAGGTCGGGATGCCGTGGGAACAGGGTGTGTCGATTACACCGCTGCCGGGCATGCATCGCACAGCGTACATGACCCAGGCGATTGACGACGCAAAAGCCAAAGGTGCTCGCGTCGTAAACGAAGGTGGAGGCGTCTTCTGCAAGACGCTTTTCTACCCGGCCGTGGTGTACCCGGTCCAGGAAGGGATGATGCTCTATCGAGAGGAGCAGTTTGGGCCGCTCGTCCCTGTCATGCCGTTCGACGACGTCGAAACCGCGCTTGAGTATGTCATCACTTCGGACCACGGTCAGCAGGTCAGCATTTTCGGCAACGATGCCGCGCAGTTGGGTGCGCTCGTTGACCCGTTGGTCAATCAGGTTTGCAGAGTCAACATCAACTGTCAATGCCAGCGTGGACCCGACATCTTTCCGTTTGCCGGCCGCAAGGATTCTGCGGAGGGTACTCTGTCAGTAACCGATGCACTGCGCGCATTCTCGATTCGCTCGATGGTCGCCACAAAGGAAACGGACGGTAACAAGGCTTTGCTTGATGCGATGGTCAAGAATCATCATTCGAAGTTCGTCAACACGGGCTTCATTTTCTGACGGCTGAACAGTCGAGAGGGAGCAGCGGCTGGTCGGAGGGAAACCCCTCAGGTGGTAATTGGCCGAGTACGACTGGAAATCCGTCCGGCGGCGGGCGCGGCAATGCGACACCTCGCGGAAGCCGGTGACAATTGGCAGGGAAGCAAGAATCGAGGTTCTGCTTCCCTGTGATGCAGCAAACTACTGCGAATTTCATCGTCTCGCCGCTTATCCCTCATCCGCCGAATTTTTTGCAAACAAATCTCCCCTGCGAGCCGAGAGCTCTGCTGACGCACTCCTTTGTTGCGAAATCATCACCCCTGTTGCGCGGTATACATAGTGCTGCCCGTTCCGTGGTGCAGCCGCATGATTGGTCGGACATCAACGGCAGCAGTGGCGGGACAGCCGGTACTGTGGGATAGCCTTGAGATACCGGACGAGCCGCCGCGTGAAGCACGTCAGTTTAGTAGCGTCTCAACGAAGCTGGCGAATGTTCGCGCCTTAGCAGTGGCCATCCTGCCCGTTGGAAATACAGCGTACGCATCCACAGCGGGCAAGCTCCATTCGGGTAACACGGATATAACAGCGCCGCTGGCCAGTTCTGGCGTGAACATCCAGTTCGATGCAACAGTTAGCCCGAGACCCGAAAGAACAGCTTCACGTATGCCTTCGGCTGCACTCAATCTCGCACGTCCTCGCATGCTCACAGACGCCTCCGCACCGTCGCGCGTGAACGTCCAGGCAGACGGCAGTTGGCTATAGATAATCGCCTCATGCTGTTCGAGGTCAATGGGAGCTTGCGGCATCCCGACGCGGTCGAAATAGGCTGGCGTACCAAGCACGAGAAGACTGCCACTCGCGAGCTTGCGAGCAACAACGGACGAATCAGGCAGCGAGGTCATGATTCGAAGTGAAACGTCGATACCCTCAGCGACCAGGTCGATGACCCTGTCGTCCATGACTAGGTCGATTGATAGGTCTGGGTGCTTGTCGAGAAATTTCGGCAGATGAGGCACGACGTGGATTCTCGAGAAGGTTGTCGTTGCCGACACACGAAGCACGCCTGAGAGGCCCACACCCGCACCTCGCGCTGCGAGTTCGGCTTCATTCGCTTCGGCTATCGCCGCTCGCGCGCGCTCGTAAAAGCGCTGGCCGGCTTCAGTAGGAGTGAGCCCATGAGTCGAGCGACTCAGGAGGCTTACTTTCAGCCACTCTTCAAGTTGCGCCACCACCTTCGAGATGGCCGGCTGGCCCACGCCCAGTTGTCGGGCAGCAGATGAGAAAGACCCTGTGTCTATGACCCGAACAAAGGTCTCCATTGCGCGAAATCGGTCCATTTCATTCCTCGATGGAATAACCGTTATTGTATCCGCGCCTCTACCATTCCAAACGGCAAGATTCTATCTTTCTCTTGCGCCTCATTCCGAGGTATTGCCTTCAGGAGAAATCAGATGAGTCTGCAAGCTAAATTAGCCGCGTTCAAGAAGAACTTCGAAGCTGGCGGCCCGCCCTATAGTGCTCCGGGATGGATTCACGAGCCCATGCGCCGCGCAACGAACGAACTCATCGAGACTGGCGCCGCGAACAACGCGAAAAAAGTCGATGACGTCGCGCCGACATTCAATTTGCGGGACGCCGATGGGAACGAGGTTTCCTCTACCGAGATTCTCACGAAGGGGCCGCTGGTCATCAGCTTCTATCGTGGAGTGTGGTGCCCGTACTGCAACATGGAGCTGCAGGCGCTACAGGAAGCTCAGCCTACCATCCGTGAACTCGGCGCCAACCTCGTTGCAATCTCCCCACAGACGACACCGAATAGCCGTCGGTCGGCCCGTGAAAACAAACTCGAGTTTCCGATTCTTTCTGACCCGGGCAATGAAGTCGCCGCCGCGTTCGGACTGCGATTCTCACTGCCGGATTACTTGGTCGACCTCTACAAGAACGTGTTCAAGAATGACTTGGGAATTGTCAACGGGGACCAAACCTGGACGCTGCCGATGCCGGCACGTTACGTCATCGGGCAAGACGGCAGCATCGTCTACGCGGAGGTGAACCCCGACTATACGACGCGGCCAGACCCGGAAGAGCTCTTGCCTGCTCTGCGTAAGCTCGCCGATGTGACCAAGTGAGAGCATCGAATCATTATGATGGACATCTGGTTCGCGTCCCTCAGCGGGCCAGGTGCAGAGTATCAAGCCATACGGACGACGCGGAGGCACCGAGAGTACGCACAATGAGTTGATGGGCCGCAAGGCAGGCGAACACCCGCGCCCCCGATGAATAGGAGGCCGTCCGCTTCTCGCAAGTGGTGGGCAGCTTTCTCCAGCTTCTCCGACTTCCGATTGGTCAAATCCGCTCGCCATCTAAACGCGACCGCAGCCTACGCACGCATATACCACTCACCAGGGCCGTAAATCCTGTTCAGGGTATCGACGTCTCGCTTGTAACCGAGTTCTTCCACAAAGCCGAGCGACCGCAGGACTTTACGCACACGCATGAGTTCCGATTGGTCTGTCCAATCTCGCGTGTAAACGCAAATCACGTGACCATCGCGTCCTATGCTGCGCAGAGCCGTAGATACCTTGGCGAACAGGAGCTTGTCATCTTCGACGGCGCCTTTAATTTTGCTCCATGCCGAGTCGACATCGGATGACGCAACAAAGACACACCACTTGCCTGTCGTAGGTCCGGAGGAAATGATTCCGCAGTTTGGGGATTTCCTCATCTGCCAGCCTCGACTAAAGTCTTCGGATGGGCTGTCTGACGCCCTTGATAGCAGCTCTTCGATACGCGATTGTTCGTTCATTTCAGTTTCGCTTCCAAGCGTGTTCCGAAGTTGCTGAGCGCGCGGTTGGTACTCAGGCTCGCGTTCGCTGACTCTGACCTGAGGCAGCTATGTCCACTGTATTCGGCTTATTCGTCGTCACCTGACGAAGCTTGGTAGGCTCTTGCAGCGGCTCGCTGTTGCGCCTGATATGCCAGCACGGACAGCTTTGTGATGAATAGGTCGTTCCCACTTTTGCGCCGAAGCTTGAGTTTTCCTTGCTCAAGCAGCTTCACAACATGCAGGCGAGAAACGAATAGCAGTTTCGCTGCGTCAGCGATGGACACAGCATCGACTTCTGGTCGAGCGACCCGCTTACGGTGTCGATTTGTCTGGTATCTCACCGGTGTTCTCTAGCAGCAACTCCTGCGTACGCTTCATAACCCAAGCCATCTCGGCTTGCGAAAGGTCCCACTCGCCCGAGTCGACCTTCAATCTCACGCCTTTCTCGACTCTGCTCAACGCCGTGTCCCGGGACATGCCAGAGCTCGAAATCTTTCGCGATGCGTACTCAGTGAGTTGGGCAGCAAGGTCCTCACACGCGTCATAGCGCACCCACAGTTTCTCCTCCGAGAGACCTCTTTGATAACGCCCGTCAACCTCGAGAACGAGAAGTTTTGGTTGAACCCCGGCTACGGAACCTAATTCCGGCTCCCTAGGGAAATTATCTGGCACACGTCGGTCCATCATTCTTTGCTCCATGACGGTTGCTGTCACCGCGGGTCTAGGGCCTCTTTCGTATCAATCTGCTTCGCCGAGCCTCGCGCGACATCGTTGTAATTCTTTGCTGAGCTCATCTATCCGCGACTGCATGCCAGCCGCTTGTTTCAGCGGCTTTCCGATTTCATGCCAGTAGGCATACCCCAAATCCCCGTCGTCCAAGCCGATTTGATGTAGCTTGCGGAGCGCAATGTCGAGGTCGATATGGTTGTCCAAGCGCATATCTCCTTCGGTGACTTTCACTGCTGGGTGGTCGCTCTCGTGAGTTGGTAACCGTCGGAACAAGACTCCTTCATTCACGTATCTCCTACTGATGCGCAGCACGGCAAAAGTAAGCACGGCATTAGCTGCAATCATGACCAGAAGTGCGTAGTTGTTGAGCGAGAACGTCAAGAGCGCTTTCATAGCCAACATACTTATGAACTCAGGTCTTGTTCCGTAGGAAACAGCCTAGCGGATTGCTCCACGAAGCTTTTAGCGTCCTCGACTACCGGCCCGACATCTCCAGCCGATAGCCTCTGAAGCGGCGTAGCACCGTTCAAGGACGCAATTGGCGTCGTGAAAAAGTCGAACATTGTCCAGGAATTGGTTTTGCCAAGAGCACGTATGACCCTTCTGAAGTCGTCGCGAAAAATCGTGGTCGAGAGAAAAAACGCTGGGTAGTAGGCTTCGGGACCGAAGAAGACGGGGAATAGTCTCTGCGATTCAACAAGCTTAGCCAGCTTCTTTTCTGTGAGGCCAGCCGAGATGCAGAAGTCGTGCTTCCGAAGCACTTTCCCTTGGAGCACAAGCGGATAACGCTTCGTGTTGGCATCACGGTACCTGGGGGAAGGCTTTTTCTCTGGCGTCCGTTCCGATTCAGGTTTCACACGCTCGCGAAGTCTATCTTCCTCCTCGCTAAGCGCAGGGAAGTCGATGCCATAGACCATAGCTTGGCCAACGGCCTTGCAAAGATGATTCTTGAACATGCGGCCAAGCGCCGCGTCAGGAATTTCGAGCAGCGTTTCGGCGACTCTCGGGTCAAATAGGATGGCCGCAATCGCAGCGCGATGGATGATATGTTCAACCCACTCGTTTTGGGGCGACGTTTCGGGCTTTGTCGCGCGCGTAGAACGCGGCATGGTCATTCCTTTACCTGAGTGAGACTAAAACCTGTCTTCGCCGATTCAGCGATACGCAAATTTGCTGAAAGCTCTCACCTGTTTTCAAAGCTCATCACGCGTACCAACCGTGGTCTCTTAACACGATTACCGGACGCTACAGGCGAACACGGTCTCGGCTCCCCGTCGTTAGCTGAATACCAATACTTCACGACGTCAGCATCTTTAGCCTGAACCTCCTGCCACAATCCATTTACTCGACAGAGCGTAACGGAAGCGTCAGCTTCATTGCGAGCCAACAGGTGAACCGAAAAGCTGACATCGCCAAGTTGCAGTACCAGTTGAATCAGCGCCTCGGCACCGTCCACCACCCAACCATCCGCGCTCGCGCAGTCCACACCGCGAGAGGAGGCTACGACGAAGAAGTTGGGCGTGAGGTCCGTCCATCCAACGCAGCGCCACGCAAGAAGTGGCTGCATGAGCCTCTTCTTTATGGGATGTGGCTCTTCCCAACTGCTGTCAGTAAATAGCATTGCACAAACCGAATAATTGGGGCACAGCCGCTAGCTGTTAAGTTAACTACCAGACACAACATGTCTTATATCAACATAACATGCCGTTACGTTTATTTCCAGATGAGGAGACTATATGTGTCGACCAACGACACAGAATGTTGAGTAGTGACATCGAAAAATGAACAGAACTTGGCGAGTCAACTTGGGGCTGCGCTTGCTCGTATCCGTGCCGAGCGGGGATACACACAAGAAGTCCTGGCCGAGCGACTCCAAGTAACCATCGAGACCATTAGCCGGTTTGAACGGGGTACCGTTCTTCCGTCGTTGCCCCGCTTATATGAGCTGGCTGAAGTGTTGTCGGTGCCAGCGGCCGAGCTTCTACAGCGCGGGTCCTCGCGGTCGAGTGACACCGCTCAGGAAGTGGTGTCGTTGCTCGAACGACTGTCTCTTGACGACCAAATCTTGGTCAGGAGGTGGTTTGGCGAAATGTGTGAGCGACTTGCCAAGAAGCCACCTTCCCGGAAGAAGGCGCTCTGATTCGGCCAAAATTTGGCGCTTGGCTTTAAAAAGGCTCGCGATGCCCCGCTGGGTTGTCAGCTTTGACAGCTACTTGCAAGGCCATCCCAGTAACGGCCGACGGCGGAAACGCCTCCATTGGTGTCGGCCTAACGTACGGAAGCGGCTCGGCACAAGACCATCAACGGACCCCAATTGTTAGCCGGAGCATCATGCCGGCACAATCTGCCCGAGCGGGAGTTGGGCGATTGCATCGTCTCGAGTCGGAGTGACCGGGACGTTTGTCGCACTCGCGCGACAATCCTGCCCGCATCTGTAACCGACGCAGTCCGGGCGGTCCTCGTCAGCAGTCTCGAGCAGCAAGGAAGACGCTCAGTTGGGTCGTCCGGTCCAAGTCGCTCCAGCAGCGAACGAGGTTGGAAGCAATCGATGACTGCGCAGCTCTGCGCATGTCGTCGGAATAGTCCCAAGGTTCTGCCATCCAACGCGCCATGGGTGTCGTTAGGCACGGGCGCGGTTCCCAGCCTAGCTCCCGCGACATCGAGCCGCAAATTCCCATTACGGTTTCGCGCATGCGGGCTTTCGAGATTTCCGGCACGTCGGCAAGGTAGGATTTCGTCGTCACCTGGCTGGAATGGCCGAGTTGCTCGGCAACCAGCTCTGCGAAGTCGCTGCAATTGGCACGCATCTCATACCTCACTTAGCTCTTAACCTAGATTCGACGGCAAATCTCTCAACAGCAGCCTACGTGCTGGGAGTGTCAAGAGTAGATGGCTGCCACGGAAAATTCAAATCGGTGAGGAAATCCACGCGAAGGCCAAGCCGTTTGCTTGCGAGCTTGAGAACCCGCGAATGCTCTCGGTCGAGCCTGTGACAACGTCGAAGCCGTGGCACTCCAACGACGTGGCGCCATACGCCTCATTCAAATCCAGCCTCCTTCAACAGCGCGACAGCTTCCATGAAATTTAGACTATATAAATGCATAACTAAATCTATTGCTCCACCGCCGCCTTGCTTGGAGCGGGTGTCGTAGAACTTTGGGCCTTGCAAAAGAAGTTCGAATTCCCGCCCACCCGCATTCACGTGCCAGCGTTCCGTCTCGGTCGCCGTAGTCGGTTCAAAGGTAACGTCACGCTTCGCGTGGTTCGCGCACGCGCAGACTACCTGCGCTGCAGCGAGGCTCCTTAGCTTCTCGAGGTCTCCATGGGGCACTCTTCCCATTCGTCTTCTCCCAAGTGCAAGCGGTCGCTCGATGTTACGACGTCATGCGGTCGGTCAGGTAGAAAGTCAGGTGCGTGATGTTTTAAGTATTTACCGTCTTTTCGCGCCTCACCCCTCCTCAAGATTTACCGTGGTGGTCAGGTGACGCTCGAAAAAACCAACGGTGTCGAGTAGCAGTCTTTCATTTTTGAAAGACGAGTAGCGTTTTTGGGGTCAATTCAGAAAGGGAGTAAAGCGAGAACTAGAGATGGTACTTTTGAGAGAAGTACCAGAGAAAAACCGGCTGAAACGTAGACTCAGTGGTAGGTTGGTACTTTTTTAGGTTCCGGAAAAATGTGCGCATCACCGATGAAATACGTGAACCAGCGCGGCGTATAGCCCGTCAGCCGACCGACGAGATGCAGCAGTGCAGCCCCTTCCGTCAGGTTGAACGGCGTGCCGAGGCCGACGTCGTTGCTGCGGATGTACAGGCACAGCGAAATCTCGCGCTTCGCGGCGTTCGGCAGGAACTGGTACAGCAGATGGCACGCAGGCAGCGCGATTTCCTCGAGCACGGCCGGATTCCAGGCATGAAACAAAATCCGCCGGTCGGACGGGTTGTTCATGATCGCGTCGAGGCACTGGCGAAGCTGGTCGATCGCCTTGTACAGCAGCACCTTGCGCACGCCGCCCTCTTCGAACTCCGTGACGGGCGCGTAGCCGCGCGAGACCGCGTCTTCCAGCTGCGCGCTCGCCGTCGCGTCGAGCACCTTGTACGCCGGCCACTGCCGCCACTGCACGCCGTAGACGTCGCCGAGGTCGTCCGGCCCCTGGCGATACGGATTGGCGAGCCACTGCGCGTTTTCGTTCGCGTTCGCATCCCAGACCTTGCAGCCGAGCGCGCGGAAATCGGCGGCGCTGCGCGACGCGCGCAGAAAACCGATCAGTTCGCCGATCGCCGACTTGAACGCGAGCTTCTTCGTCGTCACGGCCGGGAAACCCTGCTGAAGGTCGAAACGCAACATCGCCCCGGGCATGCTGATCGTGCGAATGCCGGTGCGGTTCTCCTGCCAGCTGCCGGTATCGAGGATCGTGCGGACGAGGTCGAGGTACTGTTTCATGCGGGTTCCTTCGGCGTGGCGCGCGAGCGCAGCGGACCGTTTTTGGGAAAACCCCGATTCTAGCAAGCCGCACGAACGCGGGTGAGCGCGCTGAACGGACGGGCAAAACGCTTCGCGCCCGAACTCGAACCGCTCGCGCTGCCACGCTGCTGAAACGAAAAAGCCCGGCCAGCCGGCCGGGCTTCCTGAGCGGAACAGTCACGCGCCATCGAGGCGCGCGGCGCCTCAAAGCGCCTAGAGATGCGGCATCGTCGACGGCATTTCCGCGTGTTGCGCGAGCGGCTCGCTTTCCATATGCCGCATTCCGTGCGAACACAACAATCGGTACAGCGTCACGCGCGAAATGCCGAGTTCCTGTGCCGCGTCGCCGAGACGCCCGCGATGACGCAGCAAAGCCAGTTCGATGGCCTGCCGCTCGGCCGCCTCGCGCGCCTGCGCCAGCGACACCGGCACGATTTCGACATACTCGGCGAGTTCGAGATCGCGCGCGGTGATGGCCCGTCCTTCCGACATCACGATCGCGCGGCGCACGCGGTTAATCAGTTCGCGCACGTTGCCCGGCCAGCTGTAGTTGTGGAGCGCCGCGATCGCATCGGGCGCAAAACCGCGCAGCCGGCGGCTCGCATCTTTTCTGAAACGTTCGAGCATATGCCGCGCGAGCAGCTCGATGTCCTTGCCGCGCGCGCGCAGCGGCGGCTCGTCGATCTGCAGCACGCACAGACGGTGATACAGGTCCGAACGGAAGCGCCCTTCGATCATCGCCGTATTCATGTCGACGTGCGTCGCGGAGATGATCCGCACGTCCACTTCAATCGAGCCGTGTCCGCCCAGCCGCTCGACCTTGCGCTCCTGCAGGAAGCGCAGCAGGCTCGCCTGGCTTTCGAGCGGCAGGTCGCCGATTTCATCGAGGAACAGCGTGCCGCCGTTCGCCGCTTCGACGCGGCCGATCTTGCGCTGGTTGGCGCCCGTGAAGGCACCGCGTTCGTAGCCGAACAGCTCCGATTGCAGCAGATGCGGCGGAATCGCGCCGCAGTTGATCGGGATGAACGGCGCGTTGCGGCGCGATGAACGCTCGTGAATGGCGACAGCCGTGAGTTCCTTGCCCGTGCCCGATTCGCCCGAGATGAAGACGGGCGCGTCGGTCATCGCCACTTTGCGGATGGAGCGGAACAGCGCGAGCATCGCGTCGCACGAGCCGACCATCTCGCCTTCCGAGCCGCCTTGCGACGCGTCGTTCGACGCGGGCTCGCCGAGCGAAACCATGCCATAGGCATGACCGACGGAATCGACGATCCGGTCGCCCGAATAAGGCACGGTGACGTAATCGAAACAGTAATCGCGCACGAGCCGGCGCAAGGCGGCGTCCTGCAGCTGGCCGGCCATCGTGGTGGCGACCCAGCCCACATTGGGCATGGTCAGGCACGACTCGAAGGCCGCGATTTCGTGCTGCTGGAAACAGCTCGACAGATCGAGCAGACCGCCCGCCGCCATCCCCGAGCGCACGGCGCGGCGCGCGTCGCGAGCGGAGCCGACGACTTCGACATGCCACCCGCGCTCATGAAAACGCGTGTTCAACTCAGCGCTGGGATCTCTTGATACGTAAATCAGTTGCCGCGTGGCGGATTCCATTATTCAGATCCTCTCGTCAACGAACGTTAAGGATGACGGCATGTGCTGATCTGGATTTAGCTTTCAGGCACGCCTATTCGCACGGGATTCGCAAACAGCGAAAACCGAACGGCCATTCCATTCCGTACGGACAGCTGATCCCCGAAAAACGGCGCGTGTATTGAAACGGCCCAGTACTGGGCTTTTTAAAATCGTGTGCTTGGATGAGAGCTTACTATACGCGCGTGCCGGCGAAAACAAATATGCGAATTAAATCGTCCAGCCTTGTGCAGCAAGGATTTGCGACTGATGAGCAGGCTCATTGACAGACCATTTATTCGATGGAAGCGCATTCACCATACTTTTTTATCAACGTACTACGCTCGCGTTGCACTTAACGCATCCATTTGAAATTTGCGTGTTTTCAGGCTGAGGTTTCAGACCTGAAACGTTTTCGTACGATTTGGATCGCACCTCGGCCGATCCATTTCAGTCCGTCCAATTGCAGCAATGGATTGCGACCGATGGCACATGTTTCGCTAAATCTCCCGCATCAAGGAGAGACATCATGCGACTCGTTTTCCGCATCGACTCGAACCCGATTCCGCTGCTGCCCGCCGGCGTCGCCGTGTGTATGGCCTTTGCCCTGTCGGCGCTGCCCGCCGGCGCGATCGCCCAGGAATCCATGAGCGCTGCCTCACAGACTGTGTCGGCCGCGCAACAGGCCACCGATCCCGCCGCGGATGAAACATCGAACGTCGCGGCAATTCCGGATACCGCAGAGATCGCCGCTGATACCGATACGACGGGTGCGCAGGTGCTGAACGTGCCCGCGGACGGCGCAGCGACCAACGACATCGCGCTCGACGACCAGATGCTGTCGCGTCAGCGCGGCGGCGCGGCGGGGATGGTGATGGTCGCCGCGACGCCGCAGCTGATGCACGGCTCATCGGTGACGCTGTGGGACGAAATCGCTCCGCCCTCGCCGCTGCCCGTGCCCATCGACGCCGCACGCGCCGCGCAAGGCAACGTCGCGAACTATCAGCGGAAGTAGCAAGGCAGCACAGCATCGAACGCATCGAAGAAACAGGTACGCAGACCAGTGCGAACTCAGTGTGAACTATTTCGCACTCCAGACAGGTCAAGTCGGGGATACGTAAAATGATCGCTTCATTGGGGACGCTGTGCAGCCGCACGAGCCGCGCGAAAACGCTCGCCGCTCTCGCCGGCCTGTTCGCCGCCGGCTTCGCGGGCGCGGCCTTCGCGCAGGCCGCGAACCCGGGCGACATCGTCGTCCAGCGCGAAATCACGCCGCGTATTGCCTATGCGCCCGTGCCGAGGGATCAGGACCCCATCAGCGCGCGTGTCTCGACATTTCCCGCCACCACCTTCGATCCAACGATGGCGCAACTCGCGTCGGACGCCGACCTGACCAACGCGCACGGCTCGACGGGCCTCGACCGGAACGCCGCGGGCGGCGCAGGCCTGCAGGCCGTCACGCGCATTCTCACGGGCAACACCACGAACAACAACGTGGCGCTCAACTCGGGCGGCATCGGCCAGCCTGCGCCGGGCGTCGGCGGGACCCTCTCTTCGTCGGTCACGGGTGCGCTCGCCCCACTGTCGACGGCGCTCGGCGGCGCGCTCGGAGGACTCGGCAAATGAACCCGCTACTCCGCCCGATCCTGCCGCTGCGGCCGCTTCTGCCGCTCGCGGCCCTGGCACTCGCCGCCGCGCAACCGGCGTTCGCCCAACAGGCCCGCGTGAACGGCGACGCGAGCATCGCCACGGGCGCCGCCGTCGGAGCGACGGGCGCGATCACGGTGAACCAGGCGGCGGGTCTGAACAACGCACAGGCCAACCAGCTGACGATCAGCAACGGCGACGCCGCCGCGAACGACAACGCGAGCGTCCAGAGCGCCACCGCGCGGGCCCGGGTGCCGAGCGCGCGCGCGTCGATCGAAGGCAACGCATTTTCGAATTCGTCCGGAGCGGTGATGGTGAACCAGTCTGCGGGCGCAGGGAATCTCCAGCGCAACAGCGTGCAGCTCGGCACTGCGGCGCCTGGGGTCGAGACCGTCTCGGATGGCGTGCTATCCGCGACGGCCGCGAACAACGGCGGTCAAGGCCGAGCGGTCGCAGTTCAGCAGGTCCGCGAGGCCGGCATTTCCGGCGACGCCTTCAGGAACGTCAACGGAATCGTGCAGATCAACCAGACTGCCGGAGCCGGTAATGCCACGGCGAACAGTTTTGTGCTCCGTCCCCCGGCGGGCACTCTTTTCTAACTGACCACAACTAGTATCGGAGCGAAACCATGAAGCGCACTCTCATTGCAGCCGCTGTCCTCGCAGCCGCCTCGTCGAGCGTCTTCGCGAGCCCGCTGAAGAACCCGTTCATCTTCAATGCGACGCTGGTCGGTGAAGCCGTCGGTATCGAAGGGTTCGTCACGCTGTTCGGCTGCGTCGGCGTCTCCAGCACCGCGGGCGCCGTCGTCAACAACACGCAGCACGCCTACGGCAACGCGTCGATCAGCCCGAACGCCCAGTCGTACACGTCCGGTTCCGTGACGACGCGGATCGACAACAGCTACAAGTCGATCGACGGCGGCGGCAAGGCCTGGGCTTCGCTGTCGACCTCGCACTCGTCCGAATCGTATAGCGCGCAGGGCTATCAGGCCTCGGCGGGCTACAAGTACGGCGAGCAGAGCAGCTCGGTCAAGGGCGGCGGCTTCGAGTTCAGCGCCCAGGCCGCGGCCATCGAAGGCGGCTTCAGCCATGAGAGCCAGAATTCCGGCGGACACATCTCGGCAGGCGGTCATGCGAGCGGCAGCTACGAGTACGCGTCGCACAACACGCCGTGGAAGGGCTCCGGCTATGCCAGCGTGCAAGGCGGCCTGTCGGCGGGCTACAAGGAGTCGAGCTACAGCAACAGCGAGCACGTGTCGGGCGGCTTCGCCGCAGTCGAAGCTTCCGGTCAGGGCAAGGTGTGGGGCTACCAGGCCAAGCAGGGCTCCGGCTACGTCGCCTATGGCGAGCAGTCGAGCGGCTATGACGTCGAAAAGTCGAAGACGCATGACAGCATGTCCGCGCAGTGGGGCTTCAGCTCGTCGGTCTCGAAGACGGATGTCGAGGTGTACGGCTCGGTCACCCAGCACATCAACACGCAGAAGGCGGGCACGCTGACGGCGACGACGGGCGCCAACGCGGCGACGAACGTGAGCGGCAACATCGGCGTCAACATCGCCGAAGGCGTGAACAACGCGCAAAGCAACGACGCGGCGCTCGCTTCCGTCGATGCCGGCAACGTGTTCGGCAACGCCCAGGTGTTCAACACGCAAAGCTCGGGCGGCAAGGCGAAGATCAACAACTTCAATGTCAACGCGTCGGTCGGCGACGGCTCGCTGCAGTACGCATCGGGCAACGTCGGCGTGAACGTCGCGTCGGGCATCAGCAACGTGCAGAACAACAGCATGGCTGCTTCGACGTCGACGGTCTCGCGCAACCACGGCAGCGCGGCAATGGTGGCAACGGACGACTCGTCGCAATCGGCGGGCGTGGACTTCCGCGGATCGTTCGAAGGCACGGCGTCGCTCGGCGCCGGCGCCCTCAGCCACGCGACAGGCAACATCGGCGTGAACATCGCGGGCGGCGCGGGCAACGTGCAGCACAACGGCCTCGCCATCGCCTCGATGAACACCAGCCGCTAAACGAGGCAGCGGTAACAGAAGCAGCCATACGGGATGTGCCGGCGGCCGATACAGCCGCCGGCACAATCTGGCAGGAGACCAGCATGTCCGGGTTCGACCCGTTGCCGGCGTTACGACGCGCCGTATCCATCGCCGTGCTCGCAACTTGCGGATTGTGTGCGCAAGTGCACGCACAGGCGACCATCGACACGTCTACCCTCGCAGGTATTCCGCTTACTAAATCGGTGCACTCGATGAGGGACCTGCGTTACCGCCATATCGTCAGCCAGCAGTTCGACTACAGCTGCGGTGCGGCGGCGCTCGCGACCCTCCTCAAGTACGGCTACGGGATCGACATCCCCGAGACGGATCTGATCCGCCGGATGATGGTTTTCTCGACGCCGGAGGTCGTGGTCAAGAACGGCTTCTCGATGCTCGACATGAAGAAGTTCGTCGAGACGATCGGGCTGCGGGGCCGCGGGTTCCGGGTGAACACGGACGCGCTGTATCACCTCCAGATTCCCGTCATGGTTCTGATGAACCTCGACGGCTATGAGCATTTCGTGATCGTCAAGCACGCGCAGGACGGTCGCATCTTCATCGCGGACCCCGCACTCGGCAACCGGATCCTGCTCGAGGAGGATTTCGCGAAGACATGGAATGGGCTCGTGTTCGCAGTCGTCGGGAAACCGTTCAGGGAGGATTCCCCGCTGTTGCAGGACAACGAGTCGCTGGCCTTGCGGCTGCGCGAGCGTGCGCTCAATAGCGGCACGGCAGCGACTCCTTTTGTCGAATACGGCTTGATCAAGGCAGACCTGTTCTGACCACCCATGAAGCACTCCCTCTCACAGCCCGGCCGCGCGTGTCTAGCGACAGTGATTGCCACGACTTGCGGCCTCGCAACGGGCGCCCACGCGCAGGACGTCTCGACGTTCCGCGACGTGGCGCCGGCGGCGATCCAGTGGCAAAGCGTCGGGGATGACGTGCTCGCCCAGCAGACCGGAAAAGGCGCGGGCGGACAAATGATCTCCGGTTTCGTTTTGAACGTACTTTCGCAATGGCAGTTGCCGAACGGCGCGAATGCGCTCGCGCAAGGCTCCCTTTCCGTTGCACGCGATGCCGCGAACGCGCTGACGGCCCACGTCAATACGCTCGCGCACGTCGCCGACGGCCACGGCAATCCGGGCGCAGACCCGAATGCGCGGGCGGACGGCGGACAGCACATCGCGGTCAACGGCGTATCGCAGGTCACGCAGGTGGCGGGCGATCGCAACGCCGGATTCAACACGGCGACGATCGACTTCAACAACAATCCGCAACTGCTGGCGGGCGGCACGAATGCGCAGAGCGCGGCGGCATCGAACACCGCGGGCAACGTCAAGGCGGGCATCTCGTTCGGCAACGGCGGCGTGACCGTCGCGCTGCAGACGCCTGCCGGCATCGCTTCGCAAACCATTGCACCGGGCAACGCGCAACAGGCCGGCGCGATTGCACAACTGCTGCAGATTGCAGGCAACAACCAGCAAGTCGCCAACCAGTTGCAGCTCTCGCTGCAGACGGCACCCATGTCGTCCGCGATGCTGCGCCAGGCAGGCGTACTACAAGCCCTGCAAAACGCGGTGAATGCAAGGAGATAAGGCGGGCCGCCACCCGTCAACCCGTGTCACCAGGAGGAGAAGTTGTACCAAAGGCGGCAGCACTCAGAACGAACAGGCGCTGCCAGTTTCACCGGGGGAAGAAAACAATGATGACCGAAACAACAGGCGGAAGGCCGCGGGTCCGGCTCGCGGCTATTCCTGCCGCGGCGATGCTGTTCGCGCTTTCGCAGGGGGTTTTCGCTCAGT
>NZ_JAAGPD010000044.1 GCF_017104565.1 Paraburkholderia sp. Tr-20389
AACAGTAATACTGTGTAAGTCAACAGAGTACTGATCGATGGGTACTCAACTCACACACTATTCTCAGCGCTGCGAGCAAAGTAACACTAGTAGACGGCAAAACAAGAAGAGTAGTAAATTGTAGTGTATACAGAAATATACATATGTATGTATGCAGACTGCTTCGCTGTTAAGATCAATGTATATCACTTAATAAAACATAATATATTTTTTTTTTTTTTTTTTTTTTTTTTAATAATCCGCCCC